>NZ_QVMM01000001.1:0-282942 GCF_010501065.1 Dysgonomonas sp. 216
AAAAACAAAAAGGGATAACTAACTATCCCTTTTATTTTTCAAGTTTTACCGTAAACTAATATATAGTTACCAAAAATCATTACTTTTGTGTATCAACTAAAAAAGCGACAATGAAAAATTTTGGTTTTGTAAGAGTTGCCGCAGCAACCCCTAGTGTAAAAGTTGCCGATTGCGAGTTTAACACCATCGAAACGATAAAACTGATAGATGAAGCTGAGAAAAAAAACGTATCGGTTATCGTATTCCCCGAATTAGGAATATCATCATATACCTCACAAGATCTTTTTTTACAGAGGGCTTTATTGAAAGAAAGCCTCATCTCGCTGAAAAGAATTTGCGAAAAAACATCTGCGTACAATATCATATCCATACTTGGGTTACCCCTCGAGATAAACAACAGCCTATACAATGTAGCCGCTGTTGTACGTAAAGGAAAAATATTAGGACTTGTTCCAAAAACATTTTTACCCAACTATAGCGAATTTTACGAAAAACGGTGGTTTTCGCCCGCAACCAATCTTACGCTTAACTCTATAAACATCGATGGCGAAAACATTCCCGTAGGAGCAAATCTTATATTTGAGACTTCCGAAATGAAATTTGCGATTGAAATATGCGAAGACTTGTGGACACCCATTCCTCCATCGGGTTTACATGTTTTACATGGCGCCGATGTTATATTCAACCTATCGGCCAGCGACGAAAACGCCGGCAAACACTCTTACAGGAAAAGCCTGATAGAACAACAATCGGCACGGTGCATGGCCGGATATGTATATGCGGCAGCTGGAAACGGAGAATCGACTACCGATGTCGTTTTTTCGGGTTGCAGCATGATTGCCGAAAACGGCAGCATTTTAGCCGAAGCAAAACGATTCGAGTTCGACAACCAGCTAATTGTTAGCGATATTGACATAGAACGTTTGAGAAACGATCGCATAAAGAACAAATCATTCTCTTTAGCAGGATACTCCATCCTTAACAAATCGGAATACAGAACGCTTGAGATAGACCAACAACCAAACGACAAACTTGTGTTTCATTTCAATAGGAAAATATCTCCTACCCCATTTGTTCCTCCTGCCGGATTATTAGACGAAAGGTGCTCCGAAATATTCTCGATACAAACAGGAGGCTTGGCAAAAAGGTTATTGCATACCAATATAAAAAACGTTGTAATTGGGGTTTCGGGGGGGCTCGACTCCACTTTGGCGCTACTGGTTACAGTTAAAACATTCGACAAGCTAAACATTCCCCGCCAAAACATATATGGCATCACAATGCCCGGATTCGGGACAACTGACAGAACATATAACAACGCTGTTCAATTAATGAAATCGTTAGGTGTTACCATCAAAGAAATATCGATAAAAGATGCAGTTACACAGCACTTTAAAGACATTGCCCACGATATTAACACACACGACATCACATACGAAAATTCGCAAGCACGCGAGCGTACCCAAATATTGATGGATTATGCTAATAAAGTGAACGGATTAGTAATTGGCACAGGCGACCTTTCGGAATTGGCATTAGGTTGGTGCACTTATAACGGCGATCACATGTCGATGTATGCTGTCAATTCGGGAATACCCAAAACCCTTGTCAGAACTTTGGTTGTATGGGTTGCCGATAGCCAGATGGATGAGCAAACACAATCTATCTTACTCGACATTGCAGATACTCCGGTCAGCCCCGAATTATTACCTGCCGACGAAAACGGAAACATAAAACAAAAAACCGAAGATACGGTAGGCCCCTACGAGTTGCACGATTTTTTCCTTTACAATATGATGCGCTTCGGGTTTGCGCCTGCAAAAATATACTTTCTGGCACAACAGGCTTTTGCCGAAAAATATCAGGATGCTACAATATTAATGTGGCTCAAAACGTTCTATCGTCGTTTCTTTAGCCAACAGTTTAAACGCTCATGTATGCCCGACGGACCAAAAGTGGGATCGATAAACCTTTCTCCTCGTGGCGATTGGCGAATGTCCAGCGACGCGTCGGCATCGCTGTGGCTCAAACAAATAGAAGACCTCAGATAGTTGCATAGACAACAAACGGTTGATTATCAGACAAATAATTATTTTAGTTTCTTTTGAAACTAAAATAATTATGGTATCTTTGCCAGCCAACATATAAACATCTATTGAATGAAAAAGAATAGGTTGGCATTTATTGCCTTATTATTGAATGCCTCTGTGGCTATGGCCGGAGGAATCCTCACTAATACTAATCAAAGCGTACATTTTTTAAGAAACCCGGCTCGTGATGCATCTACCGAAATTGATGCCGCATACACCAATCCTGCCGGATTAACAAAATTAAAACACGATGGCTTTCACTTTTCGTTTAACAATCAAAGTGCATTCCAAACACGTACAATAACAAGTACTTTTTCTCCTTACTATTATTCGGGAGGTAACACTACCAAAGAGTTCGAAGGAAAAGCTTCGGCTCCCATAATTCCAAGCTTACAAGGTGCCTACAAAAAAGGCAAGTGGGTATTATCCGGTGCTATCGCAGTATCGGGTGGTGGTGGAAAAGCAACCTTCAACAACGGGCTACCATCGTTCGAAGCAGGAATGTCAATGCTGCCGGTAATAATAGCAACCAAGGTTGGGCCTAACGTTCCGGGAGGAATGACTGCCAACAAATATTCGGTAGATGCATACATGAAAGGCTCTTCGTTTATATATGGAGCCCAATTGGGTGGATCGTACGAAATAAACGAAATGTTCTCGGTATATGGAGGATTCCGCCTGAATATTGTGAATAACGGATACGAAGGTTATTTAAGAAACCTAAAATCAAATCCTACTTCTCCGGCTTTTGGCTACGACGGAAGCATGATAGACACGTCTCCAATAATCGACATAGCTATCTCTCAAGCAAACGACGACGAAAAAGCGATGTTAGGCTTGTTGAAAAAAGCTTCGACCAGCGAAGGGGTACAACTCGACTGCGACCAATCGGGATGGGGTGTTTCTCCTATCGTCGGATTCAATTTCAGCTATGGTAACCTTAACATAGGTGCTAAATACGAATTTAAAACCTCGCTTGATGTCGAAAACAATACAAAGAAAGACGACACAGGCATGTTTAAAGACGGTGTAAATACACCTCACGACATACCCGCGTTATTAACTATTGGGGCATCATACAAAATAATACCTCAGTTAACAGCAAATATTGGCTACCATCACTTCTTCGACTCGGATGCAGGAATGGCCGACGGAAAAGAAAAACACGCAGGTGCATCTAACGAATACCTTGCAGGTTTAGAGTTTCAGATCGACCGCATGTTTATGGTTAGTGCCGGAGGACAGATTACCCGCTATGGAGTAAAAGACGAATACCAAAAAGACTTAAGCTTCTCTTGCGATTCGTATTCTATCGGGTTTGGTGGAGCTGTAAACGTATCGCCAACAGTAAAAATAAATATTGGATATTTTTGGACAACATATTCGGACTACACAAAGGAGCCGGGAGGTGGTATAGGCTCGGTTGTTACAGAAAAAGATGTATTTTCAAGA
Organism: Dysgonomonas sp. 216; assembly: GCF_010501065.1. Taxonomy (GTDB): domain Bacteria; phylum Bacteroidota; class Bacteroidia; order Bacteroidales; family Dysgonomonadaceae; genus QVMM01. The sequence goes on from NZ_QVMM01000001.1 coordinate 3,543, forward strand.
ACAAACAAAGTATTTGGAGCCGGTGTAGATTTCCGATTTTAAACTCTATCACATAAACAATCAGCTATAACAGAAAGGGAACCATTCTCTTTCTGTTATTTTTTTACCACCATCACTCATCGAGATAAAACAACAAGAAAAAGTACAGATATTTTCGAAGTTGTTACATAATTCATTAATTTCGTTGCCTTAAAATATTCTTACTTTATACAACAAGATGTCGACATTAGAAAAAGCTATCGCAAATCTGCCTCAAAAAGGTTTTCTTAACATGGATATTCCCGAAGGCCTGAATCTGGTAAATGAAATAAACAGAATGCGTAAGGAAAAGAACGCAATAATACTTGCCCACTATTATCAGACGGGAGACATACAAGATATTGCCGATTTTCTGGGCGACAGCCTTCAGCTGGCTCGTGCCGCAGAAAAAACCGACGCCGAAATGATTGTTTTTTGCGGAGTGCATTTTATGGCCGAAACAGCGAAAATACTTAACCCTACAAAAAAAGTTGTTTTACCCGATACCTTGGCCGGATGTTCGCTTGCCGACTCTTGTTCGGGAGAAGGATTAAGAGCTTTAAAAGAAAAACACCCGAATGCGATAGTAGTAAGCTATATTAATTGCGACATTACAGTAAAAGCCGAAAGTGATATTATTGTAACCTCATCTAATGCCGAACATATTATCCGTTCGCTTCCCCAAGATCAGGAAATAATATTTGCACCCGACAGAAACTTAGGACGATATATAAATCAGGTAACCGGACGCAATATGATTTTATGGGACGGCGCCTGCATTGTGCACGAAGCATTTTCGTTGGAACGCATAGCCCAGCAAATGCTTGACAACCCGCAAGCAAAGCTTATAGCCCACCCCGAAGCACAGAAACCAGTTTTACAAATGGCACATTATGTCGGATCGACGGCTAACATGCTTAGTTATGTCGAGAAAAACGAAGCTCAGGAGTTTATTGTAGCCACAGAAGAAGGCATTTTGCACGAAATGAAAAAGCGGGCTCCTCATAAAAAGCTGATTCCTGCACTTACCATTGACGACACATGCAATTGCAGCGAATGTCACTTTATGAAACTGAACACAATGCAGAAGCTCTATCTGTGTATGAAATACGAGTTGCCGGAAATTACTCTCAACGAAGAGTTGAGAATAAAAGCTCTGCGTTCGATAAACAACATGCTCGATTTATCAAAAGCTATTAAGTAAATAATCAGTCTTTTTTAAACCATTTTTTCTTAAGAAAGGGACAATCCGTTCTGTCTCTCTTTGTCTGTAGCGGCCGAAAAGTTGCCACCACCTCACATTCGTTCGTTTTGTACGACGGATAATTCTGCATATACCCAAGGTTTGTTTTATCCGGATCAACATAGTCGCTTACATTAACAATACTCCCATCGGGTAAGATACGGTAATCGCGAAAAACAACACATCCATTTCCTTCCGTCCGTATCGTTTGGGTTCTGATTAAATCGCCATCCAGACGATAAGTTCCCCATAGCGGATATTTACAGGCTCTGGAATCTCCTCCTTTTTCAAAACACGTTATCAATTCCGAATCAAAATTACTTGCCGTAGCAATAGTAAAAAGCCCGTCGGGGTAAAACATGTATACAGAAAAAAAAGCCGAATCGCACCCGAATTGAGATATATAACAACCTTCGATATTTATCCGTTTATCCAATCCCGTGGGCACTTCATTATAATGTGCCGTAAAATTAACCGGAGCACCACAAGCATACAGCAAACACACCCATATTAAACATGTTATTATATTCTTCATTTCAATATAAGGTATAAGGTTTATCCAGTCCTATCTGAAAGAATTGATTATTATAATTTCCGGTCTTAAAATCGGGAGTATCAAACAAATAACGATGCCATGCATTTTGCCCGAAGAATCCGCCAATACCATTATTCAACCCATAACGAAACAAAACATTATGAGTTGTATATCCCACATACACAGGACTGGAAACCTGTTTCCCGTCCATGTATATTCCCTTGCTATTATTCGCCCACACATCGGTTCGTCCGTCCATATCGGTAGTATAAACATTTGTCCCAACCATAAACCCTTTGTATCGTATTTCAAGAGCAGCAGAACGATAACGGTCGTAAACCTTGAAGCCGGAAAAAGGATAAGCCAGAATATCGTCTTCAAAAGCAATCTCGAAATCATCGAGATGTACGCCAAGTATTCCCGAAACCTGTTTCCCTCCCTGATAGTATTTGTTTACATAATACGATGCTCCGTATTTGCCCGTATCGAAATTGACACCTGCAAAACTTGTACCTATACCAAAATGCTGAGTAGCTTTATACGCATCAATACCTGCGGTAAAAGTCCAATTATCGATAGTATGCGACAGAGTTATTCCCGCCCCAAACCTAAGTCCGTTACGGTCGGTTGCACCTGCGGTAAACATCATTACTAAAGACACCGAAGCTTTAAACCCATTGCTTTTATCGGGAGCAAAAGACAACGATGCCGGATAATGATTATCGTAACGAAATTTATATTGCCCATAAACCGGAGTAGCAAAATAAACAAGCAATAATGCAATTGCTATCTTTCCGATATATTTACTTATAATATGAATTAATATTCTAATTAAATTCATTTGCAATGTTCATGCGAATTTTCGTCAAAAGTATTAAACTATTTCGTAATTTTACGTCCTTAAAACAGATTTTAAGGTTTAAGCCTGTTATCATTCTCAGATAAAAAAATGATATATACTGATGTATTAGTTATTGGGTCGGGCATATCGGGGTTGTCGTATGCTTTAAAGGTTGCACAACAGCGCCCTGAAGCCAAGATAACCATAGTGACTAAAGCCGACAATGAGGAATCGAATACAAAATATGCCCAAGGCGGAGTTGCCGTAGTAACCGACTTCAAAAAAGACAGCTTCGACAAACATATTGAAGACACCCTTAGAGCCGGAGACGGGCTTTGCAAACGGGAGGTTGTTGAAATTGTTGTAAAAGAAGGCCCCGAACGTATTCAGGAAATAGTTAATTGGGGGGCAAATTTCGACAAAAACGACTCTCAATCTTACGATCTCGGCCGCGAAGGCGGACACACCGAAAACAGAGTAGTGCATCATAAAGACGTTACAGGAGCCGAAATAGAAAGAGCATTACTGGAAGCTCTTTCCAGCCTCGAAAACACAGAGCTACTCAATCATCACTATGTTATCGACCTGATAACAGAACACCATATTCCGGGAGAATCGTTCGACAAATACAACCTGAATTGCTACGGAGCATATGTGCTTGACATAAAAACTCAGGAGATAAAAAAAATGTCGGCAAAAATAACCCTGATGGCTACAGGCGGATGCGGGCATGTTTATAAAAACACAACAAACCCTATTATAGCAACCGGCGATGGCATAGGACTTGCCCACAGAGCAAAAGCCAAGATAAGCCACATGCAGTTTATTCAATTTCATCCTACTGCATTTTATAGTAACCGTTCGGGGCAATTATCGTTAATATCGGAAGCCGTAAGAGGTTTCGGTGCAAAATTGCGAACTGCTTCCGGCGAACCTTTTATGCACAAGTACGACGAGCGTGAAGAACTGGCTTCGCGCGATATAGTAGCACGTGCAATTGACAGCGAGATGAAACTTCTGGGCGACGATTATGTTTGCCTCGACTGTCGACACCTTGATAAAGAAGCTTTTTTAGAACATTTTCCTAATATATATCAGCAGTGTAAAGATGCAGGTTTCGATATGTTTACCGACCTTATCCCCGTTGTTCCCGCAAGCCATTATTTGTGTGGAGGAATTGACGTTGATTTATATGGGCAAAGTTCTATAAAAAACATGTTTGCTGTAGGCGAATGTACAAATACCGGGCTTCATGGAGCAAACAGACTTGCATCCAACTCGTTGCTCGAAGCATTGGTTTTCGCCCACAGGGCTGCTATAAAAACGGTAGAGCGTTTAACCGAGGACGATTTTCACTACAACAACCTGCATAGAATACCGGAATGGGATGCAGAAGGTTTAACGGTTAACGACGAAATGGTTTTACTTAGCTATTTAAGAAAACAGCTTCAAAGCTTAATGAGCGATTTGGTTGGAATTGTACGCAGCAACGAACGTTTAAAAATGGCACTGCGCAAAGAGGATGAGATATACCGTGCCGTAAAAGATATATACAAATTTTCGATACTATCGCCTCAGTTGTCGGAATTGCGAAATATTGCAAGTGTTGCATACCTTATTATATCGCAAAGTATTGAAGAAACTGAAAACAGAGGTGCTTTTTACAATAAAGATTTAGACAAAAATGCATAGACCTTCATACGTAACAGACGACAGCTTGTACCACTTTATTCGGGAAGCAATAACCGAAGATGTAGGAGATGGAGACCACTCGACACTTGCCAGTGTTCCTGCCGACTTGCAGCATAAAGCAAAATTATTGATAAAAGACGACTGCATACTTGCCGGTGTTGATTTAGCAATCGAAATTTTTCGCTTTTACGATAAAAACCTCAAAGTAGAAGTTCGCAAAAAAGATGGGGACTTAGTAAAAAAAGGAGATATTGCATTTGTTGTTTCGGGATCGGCTCAATCGATACTGACAACCGAACGACTTGTACTAAACTGCATGCAACGCATGAGCGGTATCGCAACCTACACCAACGAAATGGTAAAGTTGCTGGACGGGACAAAAACGAAAATATTAGACACCCGTAAAACCAGCCCTAATTTCAGGATGTGCGAAAAATGGGCTGTATATATAGGAGGCGCAACAAATCACCGATTCGGCCTTTTCGATATGATAATGCTCAAAGACAATCATAACGATTATGCCGGCGGAATAACCAAGGCCGTACAATCGACCGTTGAGTATTTGAAAAACCAAAACAAACAACTTAAAATAGAAGTTGAAACCCGCAATATCGACGAAGTTAAAGAAGCGTTATCGACAAATGCCGTTGATATTATTATGCTCGACAACATGAGCATTGACGAAATGAAAGAAGCTGTAGCACTGATAGGCAACAGTGCATTAACCGAAGCATCGGGTAACATCAATCACAAAACAATAAGGGCAGTTGCCGAAACAGGAGTCGATTACATATCGTCAGGGGCTACAATATATTCAGCATCGATAAAAGACATGAGTTTAAAGGCTTTTTGAAAGAAGTTTAAAAAGTATATCCTAATTTCAGCTGGGGCATATTGAGCATATCTTCTTCATTAAGCTCGTTCGAGTCGCGTTTACCATACGATTCTGCGGTAAACCGCAAAAACAAGAACGAATCTTTATTAATATTGTAATCTACACCTATTCCCCCGTATATACCGACAAAACCGGTTCGTATTTCATAATCAGGATACTCGATTACCCCATAATGGGCCGACAAGCCTTTTATCTTACCCTCAAACATCTTACTGTATATAAAACCCAACTCGGCTGTAGGTTGCAATTTAAATTTAGGATAACGATATCTTACCCCCATTCTGAAAGAGCCTATCGTACTTTTATAGTTTATATTATCGCTATAATTCGATTTTTTCACATTCCCCTCAATACGGGTTACCGACAGGTCGAGAAGCACACTAAAGCTTTGAGATAACCGAGGTTCTGAAACTTCCAATATTGCACCCAACACCGGCGACGTTTGCTCTATATTTTTATCTAACACCTTCAATTTATATTTATTGAAGGACAGCCCCGTATAAGCCGATATTTTGAATTTTGCATAGCTTCTATCTGTATTCTTCTCTTCGTATGTTATACACAACTCGCCTGTTGTACAAACTTCCTCATGATATTTTTTAGTAAAATCAATCATGCTTTGTTGAGAAAATTTCAGATCGTCAATAAGGGAAGTATCCGAAACATTACTCATAAAACTATTCTTCAGAATATTCCTATATTCAATATCCGGCACATAACCATCGTCGGTTAATTTATCCCTTTTTTTTGTAATAAGAATATTTTCACCTTTTTCATCTTCGAACAAAAAATAAGAAAGATTATCGGAATCGGAAAAATAGTATAGGCTTACAATACCATCCACCATGTATTGAAGAAATAAATTCTGGTGGACATCGTGCAAAGTGAACTCTTTTGTTTTATAGAACAAACCTTCGTTTACAAATCTGTAACCTAAAATATCGCCCGGATGAAAAACCTGCACCTTTGCATCCTTCTCGGGCTTATATTTACATTCCCTGTTATTAGTTTTGTCCGAAGCAAAATTTATGAGCCCGTATACAGTATCATTGTTATTTGTTATATAATAAGCTTCCTTGTAATTAGATTGAGCTGATATAAGAATAGGTAAAACCAACAAGAGTAAAGTATAAACTTGCTTCATCATAAATTAGATTATTAATGTTTAATAAAACAAAAATAATAAAATTTATCTAAAAATAATAATACTAATTATGAACAACTTCTTTTTCTACAGCCTCTAAACGATACTGATATTCCAACAGCTCTGTTATAGCATTAATAACTAACGAAGGAGCAATATCCATACATTTCATTTGCTGAGCCTGAGTACAAGGAGCAGATCCTACAATTGAACAAGGCTGACAATCGCAATTTTTAATCACAGTTTTGTAAATAGTATTTTTTTGAGGAGTATAATATCCGGCCAAAGGGTGTGTTGCCCCCCATATTGAAACAGTAGGAGCCTTAAGCAAAGATGCTATATGCAGGTTTGCCGAATCCATCGACAAAACAATATTGGCATGAGCTATTAATCTTAATTCATCGGCGAAAGAAAACTTATTGATAACAGATATAATTTGAGGATATTCTTGCCTCCATTCTTCCACTACATTTTCTTCTTTCTGTCCTCCGCCCAATATAAGCACTTTGCATTTTTTCTTGCCTGCAAAATATCCTGCAACTTCTTTCATTCTATCCAATGGATATATTTTTTGCTTCTCCTTCGAAAAAGGTGCTATAGCTATAACCTTATCGTCTTCCGCTATATCCAACATTGAATATATATCCGATATACTCTCATTTTTAAATCTTAGAGAATCGAATTCAGGGTCGAGATTATCGTATCCCAGCTCATTAAATATACCTTTATATATTCTTGTCATGCTAAGATTGCCAAAGTTCGCTTTCTTTAACCTGTTAATATCCCGGAACTCCAACTCGTCGGATATTGCAACCTGAGTGCCGCTCCCAACATTCTTCAAAAGTTTTTTCGAGAAAGTGTCATATTGAAGAACAGCAATCTTATCAAAAGCTAGTTGCCTTAATTTTCTATAAAACAAAAGTCTTTTTAATATAAATCTCGGTCCGCGAAGAAAGCCTTCACCCTTGCTTATCATAGGTACGAAAGTTACATTCTCAGGCATTGCCTTAAACAAAGGTTCAAGTAACGAATGTGATAATATTGTAAAGTTATCTTCAGGATATTTTATTGCCAAAGCATAAATCAGAGGGATAGGTATAATAGCGTCGCCTATCCGGGAGTAACGTAAAATAAGGGTATTTGCCATTCTTGTTTTCCTTCGTTAAGGAGGAGATAAATCCAGTTTTCTTTCAAGCCTTCTAACTCACTGGGTGCAAAGTTAATAAATAAGGCAGAAAATAAATCGTAAATTAATAAAAATATAATGTATGCTTATTTTATAATCTATAATGAGATTGATTACGACACAACTTACTTCATATTTACAGATATAATAACATAAATAGAAAGTTTTGACAAATTACATTGAAAGCCATTTATAAAGTTTTGTATATTTGCAGAATATAATTACAGGAAGCGTTTAAAGCTTTTCTCAAGTACGGATCTGAACAATTCAAACTATTGCGAAAACAGCAATCTTCTGTTAGTGAAATTAACAAAATAAAATGAAAACTTCCGTAAAAGTCATTATACCTGTATATAAGACCAATCTGTCTGATATTGAAAACACAGCCTTAAAAAATAATCTGACGGTTTTATCAGGCTTCACAAATGTCTTGGTTTGCCCCGAAAGCCTAGATGTTTCGTATTTTACCGATTTATATAAAAGCCTGCAAGTAGAACGATTCGCTGGTTATTATTTCGACGGAATAGCCGGATATAATCAGCTCATGTTGTCCTCCGAATTTTACAGTCGTTTTCTGGATGTCGAATACATTCTTATTTGCCAAACCGATGCTTTTGTTTTTTATGACAAATTACTATTCTGGTGTAATAAAGGATACGATTACATCGGAGCCCCATGGGTGGGATCGAGAGATAATACATTTAAGAAAATATGCCGAAAAATAAAGGCTTTATTTGGTGTAAAAGAAAAGGAAGACATACGTATGTTTAAAGTCGGCAACGGAGGTTTTTCGCTCCGAAAGGTACGTTTATTCCATAATATTTGCGAAGTTCATAAAGATCTGATTAACTCTTTTAAAACCGAAGGTTCGGGCATTAAACATCCAAATGAAGATGTTTTTTGGTCGTTTAATGCTCCTGAATTAGACAACAATTTCAAGATACCCGACTATACCGAAGCTTTATCCTTTTCCATAGACCGTCGTCCGGCTTTAGCCTTCAAATTGAACAATAAGGAAGTACCCTTTGGCTGCCACGGCATTAACCGACCTAATACAATTAAAATATGGAGAACTGCTATTGATCTCTACACAAAGAAAAATGCAACAATGTAGTTTAAGCCTAAAATAATTTAAAGAAGAAGACTACATGTAGCCCTCTTCTCCTTTTTACTCTCTATATCTTATAATCTATCGATTTTTCGAATCTAACTCCGGCTTTTACAGCCTTATCGAAAATGGCCTTTGCCTCGGCATTATCACTATTAATCCACGACATGCAATCGTTAAACATCACTATCTTTGATGTTAATTTAGGAGCATGCTCAATAAGATCGTCAAGCGAGTTTGCCACACAATAATCGGCTGCTTCTCCTACAATAATAACCTCATCGAACAGGTTCAGCTTGCTTAGCAGCTTTTTATTCAGTTTGGTTTCGGGAGAGTTTTCGTAACTTACCGCAGCTTTGAATATACTGTAATGCTCGGTCGATTGATTATAACCTTTATAAAAAGGCTCGTAATAGCGTCCGTTTTCCAAACTCCAATCGTACAAAACATTTACCAACTGCTGATTTATAGCCCAACCCCAGCCCCCGATTATACAATGAGGCGGCCAAATAGTACACGTCTGACCTTTTGCCTCCAACAGCTGAAGGTAAGTTAATGCTTTATGCTTATTATATTGAGCTATCCATTTTCCGCCGGCCACATCTTCGGCTTTTATCGTCGAATACAAATCGGGTTGTTTTCCGTTTTCATCTTTCCAGTAACACTGGCTCGCTATATGAATGGGCTGATGCGAATCGAAGGAGAGAGCAATATAACTAATCAATTTTCCATTTTTTTGTATAAACTCTGCAATATGTTTTATGTCATTTTCCGATCCATCCACATATAAGGCCCCCTTAGGGTCTGTAAAATCGTTTTGAAGGTCGATGCCTAATAATGCAACTTTTTTCATAACCATTTCAGTATTTAATAAATATATTATATAAATCAAAGTTACGAACAAAAAAAGAGCAATAGCCGAAAACTATCACTTCTTTCCGATTTATTATATTAATATTTACTTATTCGGAGTTTATGCCCTGCGTTTCGGAAGCTTCCACCACCCATGTCATTATATTTTAGCGGCTTGTGTTTGAATATAGGCATAAAAACGAGAGGAATAATAATAAACTTTACAAAATGTAAGGTCTTAACAGTACTTAATAAATCTATCTTCGTGTAATCACTTTACAGATTCACTTTTTTTGTACCTTTGTTTTTCTCTAAAAACAATAATTTTACAAGAATCTCGGAATGTTTATGAAAAAAATATTTTTTGTTTTTGCATCGATGCTACTAAGCCTCAATATGTGGGCAGACCCTGTATCGTGGAACTTTAAACTTGTAGATAAAGATAACGGCGAGGTCGAATTGTTATGCGAAGCAACCATTCAACAAGGCTGGCACCTGTACGACACCGAAATTCCCCAAGGTGGACCTGTGGCAACAAATATCACAATAGACGAAGTAAAAGGAGCCACCGCTGTTGGAACTTTCAAGGCAATCGGATCGAAACTCCACAAAGAGTATGACAATATATTCGAAATGGAGATTGGTTACTACGAGACTAAAGCAACTTTTGCCCAACGTTTTAAGGTTACAGATAAAAAAGCATTCACAGTGAAAGGCGATGTAAGAGCACAAGCCTGTAACGACAAGGAATGTACCCCTCCCCTACCTAACGATTTCAGTTTTACGGCAAAGGATTTACCTGCCGGATTTGTAGGTGCTTCAACCGAAAAACCGAAAGACAATGAGCCTAAAGCTCCTGAAACAGACAAAATAGTAATATCGGCTGCAACAGCCGACACTGTTCTGGCTCAGACTATATCTGTTGCTAAATACAACGAAGACTCTGATTTGTGGGCTCCTGTTATCGACGAGCTTAAATCGCACGGTGCTGCCGGCGATTTATCCAAAGAGTCTCTCTTCGGTACATTTTTCTGGGGATTTATCGGAGGGCTTATCGCTTTGCTTACACCTTGTGTATGGCCTATTATACCAATGACTGTGAGTTTCTTTCTGAAAAGAAATAAAAAGAGTAAGGCAAAAGCCATCAAAGATGCTGTTACGTATGGGCTGGCAATAATACTAATATACCTAACCTTAGGTTTGCTTATAACATTCCTGTTTGGAGCGAGCGCACTTAACGAGCTATCGACCAATATGATATTCAACTTATTTTTATTTGGGTTGCTTATTGTATTTGCAGCGTCTTTTTTGGGTGCATTCGAAATCGTTCTGCCCTCTTCGTGGACTAACAAGATGGACAGTAAAGCCGATTCTACAACCGGATTTGTAAGCATATTTTTTATGGCTTTCACTTTAGCTTTGGTTTCATTTTCGTGCACGGGCCCCATTATCGGAACCTTATTAGTTGAAACTGCTACATCGGGCGCCATTCTTGGACCTGCTGTCGGCATGTTTGGATTTGCCTTAGCTTTAGCAATACCTTTCACATTATTTGCAATATTCCCATCGTGGCTAAACAGCATGCCTAAATCGGGGGGATGGCTCAACTCGGTAAAAGTTGTATTAGGTTTCCTTGAATTGGCTTTAGCTTTCAAATTCTTATCGGTTGCCGATATGACGAATAAATGGGGAATATTAGATCGTGAAGTATTCCTTGTTTTGTGGATTGTTATTTTTGCTCTATTAGGTATGTACTTACTTGGTAAGCTACGCTTTGCTCACGACAGCGAGAGTTCCCATATCAGTGTTTTCCGTCTGTTTATGGCAATAGTTTCGTTAAGCTTTGCCGTTTATATGGTTCCCGGACTGTGGGGAGCGCCATTAAGGGCTATCAGTGCATTTGCTCCGCTTCCTAACACTCAAGATTTTAACTTATATGAGGGAGGGGTACATGCCAAATTCGACGATTATGACGCAGGTATGGAATATGCACGTAAAAACAATAAGCCGGTTATAGTCGATTTTTCGGGATACGGCTGTGTTAATTGCCGCGACATGGAAACTTCTGTTTGGATAGATTCGCGCGTAAAACACATATTAGAGAACGATTATGTGCTTATTACGTTGATGGTAGACGACAAAGAAAAACTCCCACAAACAATCGAGATTGAAGAAAATGGCAAAACAACCAAATTGAAAACAATAGGCGATAAATGGAGTTATTTGCAGCGCCGTAAATTTGGCACAAATTCGCAACCATATTATGTAACACTCGATTTGGATGGTAAACCTATCGGTCCATCTTATGCTTACGACAAGGATATTGAAAAATATCTACTTTTTCTTAATACAGGTTTAGAGAACTTTAAGAAATAATTACGAAACAAGTTGAGCTTATTTCGAAAAACGATTCTTATTTGCAGTAAATATAAGAGATTTGAAAGAACTACCCCAACTACCGGCTGATACAGCCCAAAGGGAATAATAAACGGAAGTTCAAATAAAAATAATAGATAGGGAAATGAATAGTAAGGAAGATAAGCTGCAGGCATTCGGGCGTCTATTAGATATAATGGACGAATTACGTATTAAATGCCCATGGGATGCAAAGCAAACAAACGAAAGCCTGCGCACCAATACAATAGAAGAAGTTTACGAGCTATGCGAAGCTATAATAAAGAACGACAATCGGGAAATAAAGAAAGAATTGGGCGACGTTTTGCTTCATATCGTATTTTATTCGAAAATAGGAGAAGAAAAAAACGAATTCGATATTGCTGATGTTTGCAATAGCCTCTGTGACAAATTAACATTCCGTCATCCACATGTTTTTGGCGATAGTGCAGCAAAAACAGCCGGAGAAGTAGAACAATCGTGGGAACAGATAAAACTGAAAGAAAAAGGAGGCAATAAAACCGTACTCGAAGGGGTACCTGCTACATTGCCGGCATTACCCAAAGCTCACCGAATACAAGATAAAGCCCGTAACGCCGGATTCGACTGGGAACAGAAAGAGGATGTTTGGTTAAAAGTTGAAGAAGAATTGCAAGAGTTACGTTCCGAAATAAAAAAGATGGACACCGAGCAAACAGAAGCCGAGTTTGGCGATTTGCTTTTTTCGATAGTAAACGCAGCACGTTTATATAAGGTAAATCCCGACAATGCTTTGGAACGCACCAATCAGAAGTTTATTCGCCGGTTTAATTATGTAGAACAACAAGCTGCAAACAGTGGCAAAAAACTGAAAGATATGACTCTTGCCGAAATGGATGCATTTTGGGACGAAGCCAAAGCTAAAGGACTGTAATTTATCTATACACTGAAGCTAAAAGCTATTTGAGTAAACAAACATAAAAAGCCGAGGAAAACTGTCAGGTTTTTAGCTTTGCGGTTTTAATATGCAGCAAACAAAAAAGTTTTAAATTCTGTCAGGTGTGTCAGGTTTTTGAAAAAAGATATATTATAAGATAATAAAAACGCACACTAACTCTATCAATATAGAATTAATCGAATAAAGAAAAAAACGATGGTTACAAAATCTGTAATAGTAGCAATGGACGAAAATAATGCGATTGGAAAAGACAATCAGCTGTTGTGTCATTTGCCAAACGACCTGAAATATTTTAAAACAGTAACTCAAGGTCACACTGTTATAATGGGTCGAAAAACATTTGAATCGTTGCCCAACGGGGCTCTACCCTATCGACGCAATATTGTTATATCCCGAAACACCAGCTATAAAAAAGAACGCACAGAAGTATTTACCTCGCTAAACGATGCTTTCGCCACATGCACGAACGAAAACGAAGTATTTATTATAGGAGGAGGAAGCATTTACGAACAGGCCTTACAATCGGCCGATAAACTATATGTAACCTACATTCATCATAAATTTGAAAACACCGATACCTTTTTCCCATCTATCGATCCCTCGATATGGAAACAAGTATCAGCTAAAGAACAATCGGCTGACGAAAAGAATAAATATGCACATACTTTTGTTGTATACGAAAAACGCTGACAGTTTACCTATTTTACTCCGATATAGTCATTAAAAAAGATTAAGAGCCCTCTTGATATTGTGTTTTTTTGTAAGTTTGCGGCAATGAAGAAATATATCTGTTTGATACTTTTGTTTTTAGGCTTTTCTCTACATAGGGCAGAGGCTCAAACAACTCCATACCTGATAGTTGGCGACAGTATAAGAGGAGATATCAGTGGTGCTTTAAACGATAGCCTGATCGTTTTCCCTGATTCGCTCAAAGCCAAACTAAAAAAACCTATATCCGAAAGAGATTCTATAGCCATGAGTTACAAAATGTATGGCTGGTATTTAAACCCTTATTCGGGCGACAGAACAATAGTAAATGTTGACAGTACATTAGTCGATTTTCATCAGACTTCGTTAATAGACGGGCAAGGCATCGCTGTGGGGTATTTGGGTAATATGGGCTCCCCTATGCAATCCAAGTTGTTTTTCGAACGCAAAGATCAATCAATATTTCCCTTTCTCGATGCATTCGACTACTATTACAAAACACCTGAGGAACATATGTTTCTGAATACAAAAGTTCCGTATTCTAATATTTATTATCAAAAGGCAGGAAGCAAGCAAAATAGCGAAGAACGGTTTAAAGCATCTTTATCTTCTAACTTCGGCAAAAAACTTAATCTCGGATTCGATATCGATTACATCTATTCGCGAGGATTCTACTCCAACCTCTCCAACAAACAGATGACCTATAATTTGTATGGCAGTTATGTTAGCGACCGCTATCAAATGCATGCCTATGTTGCAAATAACTATTATAACAATTCAGAGAACGAGGGAATAACCGATATGCGGTACATAACCGACCCAACCAATCCCGATGTTCAGGCTCTAAAAAACAATACCAACTCCAAATCTATTCCCGTTCGTGTAAACAGTATGTGGAACAGGCTTAAAGGACGGCAACTGTTTATGAACCATCGTTATAATGTAGGTTACGAAATGGGAGACAGCAACGAATTTATCCCTGTGGCAAGTTTTATACTTACAACAAATTATACCGACCAGCAACGTCGTTTCGCTTCAAAAGACCAATCTGTTGTAAAACCATCTACAGGACAAACCGCAACAGATACACTTTACAATCACAATTATTACCAATCGGGGAATAAATTTGGCATTATGTCCAATACTCCCGCCGCCGATCAAATGGCATATTGGTCTTTGAAAAACTCGTTCGCAATAAGCTTAAACGAAGGCTTTAAAGATTGGGTAAAATTTGGACTTACAGCATACGTAGAACATGACATTCGTAAATTTTCGCTACCCAGTGTCGAAAACCCGACACCATTGGTAACAACTGTACATAGCCAGAATTCTACTTTTATTGGAGGACAGCTAACCAAAGAAAGAGGACGCCTGCTTCGTTATAACCTTGATGCACGTTTAGGCGTTATCGGGGCAAATTTGGGAGAACTTAAACTCGAAGGAAACGCCAGCACTTCTATCCGAATAGCAGGAAAAGACGCAGTGGTGAGAGTTAATGCCCATCTGAAAAACCTCACTCCGACTTTCTATCAGGAACGCTTTCAAACAAAATACATCCGATGGATAGAAGAGCTTAAAAACACTCAGAAAGTATATATAGGCGGCGAGATTATTATACCGCAAACCAATACCCGCCTGAGCGGAGGCGTGGAAAATATTCAGAACCACATTTATTACGGAAGCGACTCGCTTTTGCAATCGTCGAAAAACATTCAGGTAGTAGCCTTACGTCTCGATCAGAAATTAAACGCCGGAATTTTACATTGGGACAACCAAATTGCATATCAAACATCAACCGAAGAGGGAATTATACCTTTGCCTAAACTTAGTGCTTACACTAACCTCTACTTACTGACAAAAGTTGGCCCAGTATTAACCATCCAACTAGGTGTTGATGCACATATACACACTAAATATTACGTTCCCCGTTACGAACCCGTAACACTACAATTTCATAACCAAAAGGACGTAAAAATCGGGGGATTTCCTATCGCTACAGCTTATTTAAACGTACACCTTAAAAAGACACGTTTCTTTGCTATGATGTACAATATAGCAGAATCGTTAGGCGATTCGGAATATTTCACGCTTCCTTACTATCCCGTAAACCCTATGGTTTTCAAAATGGGTATATCGTGGGACTTTAGTAATTAAAATTCAGGCTAACCCAAAAAGCTCAAAATGTTTATTCTGGCATATTTATGCTAAGTAGAAGTCATCATGCGATCAGTAACAAATGATATTTTAATGTTAAAGTTTTGCAAATGTCTCAGAAAATCCCTTTATTTGTAAAGTACAATTTATCTATTAATCAGTAAAAAAACAAATTGCCTATTGCCTATACATTACTCAACAAACTGTAAAAAGAGAAAGTAATGGATATATTAAAAGTTATGACTGACGAAGATTTGGTCGTTTCTTATTCGAATGGCAATAACTCGGCTTTCGATCAGCTATTGACTCGCCACAAAACCAATGTTTACAATTATATATTTTTTATTGTAAAAAACAGGGAGCTGGCAGAAGACATTTTTCAGGAAACATTTATTAAAGCTATTGTAACCATCAAACAGGGAAGGTATGTGGAAACGGGAAAATTCAGGGCTTGGATTACCCGCATAGCACACAACCTGATTATAGACCATTTCAGACAGGAAAAGAACGAAAACACCTTCTCTAACGACGAGATGCCTCTGGATATATTAAACAATCAGGCATATAGCGATGATACAATAGAAGATGTTATTGTAAAAGATCAGATTTTTTCCGACATACGCAAACTGATAGAATATTTGCCCGATAATCAGAAAGAAGTTCTGAAAATGCGCTACTATCAAGATTTGAGTTTTAAAGAGATAGCCGATATCACAGGAGTCAGCATAAACACCGCATTAGGAAGAATGAGATATGCTGTTTTGAATATCAGAAAAATGGCAGAAGAAAATCAGGTAGTACTTACAATGATGTAGAAATTAAAAGCTACTGATTCAGCACATGTATAGTATGGCAGCCAACTAAGGCTGCCGTTTCGGTTCTTAGCCTACTGGTTCCAAGGCTTACAGCCTCGAATCCATTGAGTAAAGCCTCTTCTACTTCCTGCGGACTGAAATCTCCTTCGGGGCCGATAAGGATTAGCGCATCTTGCCCTTTAGCATAAATATCTTTCAACAGGTTTTTATTGCCATCCTGACAATGGGCTATATATTTTTTCCCGTCGAATGGTTGTTTCACAAACTTCGAGAAAGGAATCATCTCGTCCAGAACGGGTAAAGATGCCTTTTGCGACTGTTTCATTGCCGATACCAGTATTTTTTCTATCCGGGGCAATTTTATTTCCTTTCGTTCCGAGTGCCTGCACAATAAGGGTGTAAACCTGTTTATACCTATTTCGGTAGCCTTTTCGGCAAACCATTCTATGCGATCGAGATTCTTGGTTGGGGCAAAAGCAATGTGCAAATTAAAAGGCCATGCACTAATTTCGTTTATAGTTTTATCTATATTTACAACACAATGTTTAGGATGGGCCTGTATTATCGAAGCTTCAAAAAAACGACCTTTTCCATCGGTTATAAGAATCTCATCCCCTTCTTTTTTTCTTAATACTTTAACACAATGTAAAGCTTCCTCGTGAGGTAACTGAGGGTTTATTAAAATATCAGGAGCAAAAAATATAGTTTTATCCATGTACGAAATTACAACAACGTTTTATATGCCGGAAAAATTAAATCGGGTGGCCGGTTCTTTTCGATATCTCGTCTCTCAAAACCGATGCCAGCTCATAGTCTTCATTTTTTATAGCTTCTTCGAGCATATTTTCGAGCTCTGTTCTATTAAAATCCGAATAGTTTGTAAAATCCTGCACATCGTCGCTCGCATCGCCTTCTCCTTCGTTCTTTATATCGTCTTCGTCCGAAACAACTACACCTTGCTCTCGCATGATATCTTCGGTTGTATAAATCGGAGAATTTGTACGCAATGCCGTTGCTATTGCATCCGAAGTTCGCGATTCAATAACTTCAACCTTATTGCCAGCCCCATTTAAGTATAGGCGCGAATAGAATATGCCATCTTCATATTTGTATATAACAACCTCTTCGAGAAGTATGTCGAAATCAAAAAGGATAGATTTTATAAGGTCATGCGTTAACGGACGCGGAGGTTCGGTTTTATGCAATTTAAAGGCTATTGATTGTGCTTCGGGCGAACCAACTAGAATCATTAAACGGCGCACGCCTGTTTCTTCGGCCAATACTAAACCATAAGTCCCCGATTGGGATTGATTAAAAGAGAAACCTAATACCGATAATTTAACCTTCTTGTCCACAATAAATCAATCTTTAAACTGATATTATATTCAAAAATAATGTTTTTTTATTAAAAAGAGTCCTCAATACTCATAAAACATGATATTAAAGACATGTTCTTTTTCAGGAATGGATATTAGCTCATGCGATTCTTATAGTCATCATATTCGAATTCACGATAAATTTCAAGCTTTTCATCCTTAGTCCATAAAGCAATAGCTGGGTGAGATATTCCGTTAAACATTGTTGTTTTCACAATTGTATAGTGAATCATATCTTCGAAAATAATTTTATCGCCTATGCTTAAAGGTTCGTCAAACGACCAATCTCCTATAAAATCGCCACTAAGACAACTATTCCCTCCCATTCTGTACGTGGGTTTTCCCTCCACCGAATCGTGATAAGCTCCCCTAATATAAGGCTTATAAGGCATTTCAAGACAATCGGGCATATGGCAAGCAAAAGAAACATCTAAAATTGCTGTCTTTATTCCTTTATTTTCAACAATATCGGTAACTGTCGACAATAAAAAGCCTGTTTGCCAAGCAAATGCACTTCCGGGTTCCATTATTATCTCAAGATTGGGATATTTTGTTTTAAAGTTCTTCAATAGTCCGATAAGATGTTCTACATCATAATCTTTACGGGTTATTAAATGACCTCCACCAAAATTAATCCATTTTATTTGAGACAGAAATCTCCCGAATTTAGCTTCGACATGCTCAAGTGTTTTCTCCAGATCGAAAGACGAAGATTCACACAGTGTGTGAAAATGCAAACCGTCGACACCATCGGGTAATTTATCTCCCAAATCTTCCGATAAAATACCCAAACGTGATCCGGGAGTTGCAGGATTATACAAATCTGTTTCTACGACCGAATACTCAGGGTTGATCCTTAACCCACACGAAACCTTATTTCCATCTTTTACAACCAGAGGATAGAAACGTTGGAACTGGCTCAGCGAATTAAAAGTTATATGACTACTATATTGCAAAAACACAGGAAAGTTTTCCATTGTATATGCCGGGGAGAAAGTATGAGCAAGACTGCCCATCTCTTCAAAAGCCAAACGAGCTTCGTACACCGAACTTGCCGTTGAATGAGGTATATATTCGCGAATAATAGGGAATGACTTCCATAAAGCATATGCTTTGAATGCCAAAATAATATTTACCTGTGCTCTGTCTTTTACCGATTTTATGAGAGACAAGTTTTTTCTAAGTAAGGTTTCCTCCATGACATAGCAGGGAGATGGTATTTTTTCTATTTGGGGCATACTTATTATTTTTGACTCCAAAGGTATCAAGAAATAATATATTAGAAAAGAGAAAGCAGTTCTGATGAACCACTTTCTCCCTCAATCTGTTTAACTATATAATAATTAAAAAGCTAAGGGGTTACTCAACAAACTCCCTTGCGAGTCCCGTTAACTTATAATTTAAACAAATCAAAACCCGAAATGTTTTCGGACATGCTTCATATTTTAACTTAACTTCGTTTTATTAACAATATATTATTTCTTTGAGAATTTTCTACATGTAATTTATCTCTATTTATATAACTTTGCATCGGTGAAAAATTTAATATGTTTTCTTTTTTAGATTATATTTCGTTACCGTCTATTATCCAACCTATTGTCATCATATTGACGGTAGCTTTTGTTGGCCTTTTATTTGGAAAAATTAAAATTCTGAATATCTCCTTAGGTATAACGTTTGTTTTTTTTGCCGGTATAGTTGTCGGACACTTTGGCCTTGACATAAATAAAGATATACTCCATTTTTGTCAGAATTTCGGGCTTATAATTTTCGTTTATGCATTAGGGCTTCAGGTTGGACCCGGTTTTTTTTCGTCTTTCAAAAAAGGAGGATTGCAGCTCAATATGTTGTCATTGATGGTTATTATAGCAGGGCTGATTCTTGCTTTACTTTTTCACTTTATATGCGACATATCGTTACCCAACATGATAGGAATACTATCGGGAGCCGTAACAAACACACCAATGTTGGGAGCCGCTCAGGAAACTTTACGGCAAATAGTTCCCAACGATTCAAAAATAGTAACCGAAATGGCGTCGGCTTGTGCAGTAGCCTATCCTTTTGGGGTAATAGGTGTTATAATAGCCATTGCTGTTATGTATTATATGTCGGGGCAAAGAGATGAAAACAAAAACGGCGCAAGAAAAAACAAAAAAGACTCGTCGACCTACATCGGCGAATACCAAATCATCAATCCGGCTGTAGCTGGCAAAACCATAAAGGATATAATGCCTCTTTCTCCCAAAAAATTTGTTATATCGCGGGTGTGGAAAGACGGAAAAGTTACAATACCAACATCGGAAACCGAACTCTCATTAAACGATCACTTATTAATTATTTCAAAGAAATCCGATATTGAACATATTAAAGTATTATTTGGCGAACAAGAGAATGTAGATTGGAACAAAGAAGATATAGACTGGAATCATATCGATAATAGCCACCTTGTATCGCGCCGGATACTTGTTACCCACAGCAAAGTAAACGGAGTAAAACTGGGAGCTTTGAAATTAAGAAACCTGTACGGAATAAATATTACGAGGATTAACCGTGCCGGAATAGATCTGCTTCCATCTCCAAACCTATCGTTACAAATAGGAGATAGGATTACGGTTGTAGGCGAATTGGCTTCGATTGACAATGTTGCTAAAACACTGGGAAACGAAGTTAAACGACTGAAGAATCCGAACCTTATCGCTATATTCCTTGGGGTTATATTAGGAGTTATATTGGGCGCTATTCCTATACCTTTTCTGAACTTGACGGTACCCGTAAAGCTTGGTATTGCAGGTGGCCCTATAATTGTAGGAATATTAATGGGAGCCTTTGGGCATCGCTTTCATATAACAACTTATACTACACAAAGTGCAAACCTTATGCTACGCCAATTTGGTATTACCGTTTATCTGGCATGCCTTGGGTTAGATGCTGGAGAGCATTTTTTTGAAACGGTTTTGGGTTCTGACGGTTTTTTATGGATTGGACTGGGCTTTATACTAACCATCGTGCCCGTAACGCTCGTTGGTTGGCTTGCAGCTAAAATTATGAAAATAGACTATGCCGAATGTGCCGGCATGCTTTGTGGCAGCATGGCAAACCCTATGGCTTTAAGTTATGCGAACTCCACAGTAGACGGCGATGAACCTTCGGCAGCATATGCCACAGTCTATCCGGCTTCTATGTTTATAAGGCTGATAACAGTTCAGATAATTCTGATACTGTTTTTCTAAGGTTAGTTTTTGAACTTCAAATTAAATACTACAATTTCGGATATTGTGCCAATTCGGTACTGAGGACCCGACAAGCCCAATCCTGATGTTACATAAATATTGGTATCTTCCTTTTTTTTGTAGCCAAACCCAAGTTCATATAAAAATTTAATAAGCAGATTATTAGGGAAAAGTTGTCCGTTGTGGGTATGACCATAAACAGCTAGATCGACTCCGTTCTCCACCTCTTCGTCCAAGTCATGAGGCTCGTGATTTATCACTATAACAGGTAAATCTTTGTTTACATCTGCCATCAACTCGTAAAGGAATCTTCGGTCTGGAGCCTTATAATCTTCCCTTCCGACAATGCACAGTAAGCTATCTACACATATTGCCTGATCTCGTAAAACAGTAAGATCAGCCTTTTCGCTCAGCCATTTTATCTTTTCTTCGGAGTTGAGCCTGTATTCATGATTTCCGGTTACAGCATACACCCCATATGGAGCTTTTAACCGCCGAAACTCTTCTTCGTGTCGCTCCTCTATTAACGGACGAAGATCGTAGTCGATTATATCGCCAACAATAAGTATAAGGTCTGCGTTTTGCGCCATTATGCGGTCTACATACATTTTCAAAACATCCTTGTTTATTAGATAACCTACATGAATATCTGAGACCACCACAACTTTAAGCTGATTTTTGCTGGCTTTTTTATCTATAGATATATCAACCTCTGTTACAACAGGATTCCAAAAGCGGTAATTTCCATGTAACATTAAACCGATAACAACCACTAACGAAAAAATGAAATATGCACGCCGAAGAGTTACAGAACCAAGATTTATCTTTGATCGTATGGCTTTTACATAACGACTGACAATCTTAACCAAATCGAACAGCATGAGCAAACCTGCAAGATACATAATCAGCACCATCCACGATGTTCCCAATATCATTATAGGATGCAAAATATTCAGAGGAAGGCTTTCGGCGGCAAAAAAGCCGACAAGATATATGCTCAATTCTATCGAAAAAGCAAGAACATAGGGCGTACGGACAATATTTTTTTTAGGCAACAGCTGCCACCCCCTTACAAAAACATAAGTATTAAGTAAAGTATGTACTATTATGGCGTTTAAAAAAACTTTCACTCTTGTTTCATATTTATTACAACATATTCCGATTGGGTGCCTATACGAAATTTCCCACCCCAAATACCGATACCCGAACTTACATATATATTTGTGTCACCTTTTTTCAGATAGCCGTGCGATTTCTCATACAACATATTGGTTATAAGCGATATTGGCCAAACTTGCCCTTTATGGGTATGCCCCGATATTTGAAGGTCTATTTTGTTTGCTTCCGCTTCTTCCAAATGATAAGGTTGATGATCGAGCAATATTATAGGTTTCGACCGATCGATACCGGCCACAAGTTCGGATATAGGTTTGCGATCCGGATTCATCCTGTCGTCTCGTCCAATTACATAAAAAGAACTGTCGACCAACGCAACTTCATCCTGCAAAAGACGAATACCTGCCGCATTCATAAACTCGGCACTCTCTTTGTATCCACTTATATACTCGTGGTTTCCAACACAGGCATAAACACCCAGCGGAGCTTTAATATGTTTAAAGTACTGAGCCATATTTTGCTCCTTAAGCGGACGTATGCTGTTATCTATTATATCGCCGGCAATAAGTACAATATCCGGCTCCTCTGCGTTGATAAATTCTATCCACTCTTGCAACTCCGGCACTCCAATGGAGTACCCTAAATGCAAGTCGCTTATAGCCACAATACGTAACGAATCTCGTTTTTCCATTACCTTCTCAACCGACACGGGTAATTCTACTTTAACCTTCCATCTATATTTAAGATATCCACAGAACATCAGCAGAAATACAAAGACTATAGCAAAACACAGACCTACCCAATTTTCGCGTGTATAGTGAGTAAACAAATCGGATGGAACCAATCTGGTAAGACGAATGAGATCCTTTATTAAAGTAAGAATAAACAAATATAAGAATATGAATATCCACGATGTACCTACCGTGTAAAAGAATGAGGCTATGCCCATGCTTAACTGGTTTCCAAATATGAAGAATATAAAGAGCGAAATATTAACCAAAATGGCAAAAGCGATCAGTATGCCATAGCCTATTTTAGAGGGAGGAATAAGCACCCATATCCGCTGAAACACATAAAAGTTAGCTAATAAAAATATTACAAGTATAAAAATAAAGATAAATTTCATATGTAGTCTGGTTATTTATAAGGACAAAAAAAGAGTAACTCTTCGCAAAGCTACCCTTTTTTGTTAAATTTTCAAGTTAGTTTCTTCGGCTTAAAGCTATCATTATATAATACACTAATGTAGCCAACGAACCTAATGCAGCCACAACATATGTATACGCAGCCCACTTCAATGCATCTTTTGCCATATCGTAGTTACTTACATTTGTAATGCCTGCGCTGTTCAACCAAACCAAAGCTCTCGAACTCGCATTAATCTCGACTGGAAGGGTAACAAAACTAAACAATGTAGTCATTGCAAACAGCCCGATACCTATCCATAGAAGTTGAGGGAATACATTTAAAGTAAAAATACCTGCTAATAGTATCCATATAACCCATTTTGAGGCAAAGCTAACGACCGGAACAAGCGCCGAACGCATTTTTAATGGGCCATAGCCAAAAGCATGCTGAACTGCATGTCCACATTCATGTGCAGCAACTGCCGCAGCCGCAACACTATTGCTTTGATAAACAGCGTCACTTAAATTCACTGTTTTATTAGTCGGATTATAGTGGTCTGTTAGCGTACCCGAAGTAGAAGTTACCGTAACATCATATATTCCATTATCGTGCAACATTTTCAGGGCAACATCGCGCCCTGTCATTCCATTAGTTAACGGAATTTTCGAGTACTTCTTAAATTTGCTCTGTAGCATGGATGAAACCAACCAACTAACAAGAGCAACTCCTAGAAATAAGATCCACTGTATAGGTAATATAGACATAGTTCTTTAGTTATAAATTAATACAGAAAATAGTAAATCAAATTGTATACCAAAATTACGAACATATCCTGTTCATAACCAACGCAACACCCTAAAAAACATTAAGTGTTATGCATTTTACACAAAACACTTAATATTTATAGCTTATTTTAACAAATTGCAGATTTTACAACCCTATTTTATCTGATTATAGTCTGTTCCCTGTCAGGTCCAAGTGACACTATTGTAATTGGAACCCCCAAATTTTCTTCTAAAAAGCTTAAATACTTCTTGAACTGAGCCGGAAATTCGTCCTCTTTCTGCATTTTTGACATGTCAGTCTGCCAACCTTCCATTTCAACATAAACAGGTTCTACACTGCCTGCCAATTCGAATGGGAACTCGGTAACCTCAACTCCATTTATTTTATATGCAATACAAGCCTTGATAGTTTTAAAAGTATCAAGAACATCACTTTTTGTCATTATAAGGCGTGTAACCCCATTTATCATTATTGCATAGCGTAATGCCACTAGATCGACCCATCCGCAACGACGGGGACGCCCTGTTACAGAACCAAATTCGAAACCTATATTACGCATATTATCGCCGTCTTCGTCGAACAGTTCGGTGGGAAACGGACCACTACCAACACGCGTGCAATATGCTTTGAAAATACCAAAAACCTCTCCTATTTTTTGAGGGGCAAGTCCTAAACCAATGCAAGCTCCCGCCGTGATAGTATTTGATGATGTAACAAAAGGATAAGACCCAAAATCGATATCTAACATCGTGCCTTGTGCTCCTTCGGCCAATACTTTTTTATTTACCAGTTCTTTATTTATATAGTGTTCACTATCGATAAAAGCGAACTCTTTTAGTTTCTCCAAACCGTCGAACCACTCTTTTTCGATATCGGCTAAACTGCTGGTATCGAATTTAAATTGCTCAAGGGTTTTCAAGTGACGAGCTTTTACAGCCTGATACTTTTCTTCGAAACCACAAAGTATATCGCCTATACGCAAACCGCCCCGACCTACTTTTTCGGTATAAGTAGGACCTATACCTTTTCCTGTAGTTCCAATTTTTGCATCTCCCTTTTGAGCTTCATAGCAGGCATCCAACAAACGATGCGTAGGAAGAATAAGATGTGCTTTTTTAGAAATGAGCAATCGTTTTGTCAAACTATGCCCCGATGCTTCCAAAGCCTCTATTTCGACTTTGAATAATGCAGGATCGAGAACAACGCCATTTCCTATGATATTTATATTATTTCCTTGGAATATTCCTGACGGAACCGAGCGAAGAACATACTTTTTTCCTTCAAACTCAAGAGTGTGCCCTGCATTAGGTCCTCCCTGAAAACGAGCAACAATAGAGTATTCGGGGGTCAAAACATCTACAATTTTCCCTTTACCTTCGTCTCCCCATTGCAGGCCAAGTAAAACGTCTACTTTCATTTTTTTGTTGTGAGTGAATTGGTTTTATTTTTCTTTTCTTGTACTTGATTCTTTTTTTGGCACTTGCTACATATACCATAAATATACATACTGTAGTAACTTATTTTAAAACGTTGCAAGCGCTTTTGCTGCGAAGGAGTAAAAAGATTACTGTTTTTGTATTCTTTTACCTCTCCACAACTTGTACATATAAGGTGATCGTGATTTTCGTTGCCGTAAGCACGCTCGTATTGCGACACATTTGCGCCAAACTGGTGCTTGATTACCAAACCGCATTCGAGCAGCAAATCGATTGTATTGTAAAGTGTAGCCCGACTTACACGTAAACTACTTTCGCTCATTTCTTTATAGAGCGACTCCATGTCAAAATGTCCTTTTGCCGAGTATATATGATCCAATATAGCGAAACGCTCCGGAGTTCTCCGGTGTTTTTTAATATTAAGGTAAGTAATAAATTCTTCCTTTACTTGGTCTTTTAATTTATTATTGTCCATGGATTAAAACACAATGCGAGCAAAAATACACTTTTTTAGGCAATTATCGAGTATCTTAAGCATAATTATTCGCTATCTGTCTTAAAAGTTTTGTAAAACGAATTTTTATAAAATAAGGATTCCATAAGCCTGATATTCAAAAATTCTATCTGTACAGAATTACACCTCGTTTAAAGTGCCCTTAAAAGCCGATAATATCAAAAACCTGACACACCTGACAGAATTTAAAACTTTTTTGTTTGCTGCATATTAAAACCGTAAAGCTAAAAACCGGACAGTTTCCCTCAGCTTTTTATGTTTGTTTACCCAAGCAGTTTTTAGCTTCAATATATAGATAAAATCAGCCTATTCGCTTAAGCACCATACCTACACGAGCAGGAATATATAGTTTAAGCCACCCCTTTTTCTCTTTGCTATATAATGGATCGGATTGAGTATAATGAGCAACAGAATCGTCTGTCAGTCCATTACCCCCATAATCAACACTATCGGAATTCAATACTACCTGATATTTTCCTTCGGGCGCAAGAAATCCATAATCGGAATATGATTTAGCCGGACTAAAATTAAATACAAAAATCAAATCGTCGCGCATATAAGCAAGTACCTGATCTTCGTCCTTGTCCCACAATTTAACAATTGGAGTTCTTTCAAAGTGCTTTTCACTTTTTATCACATCAATCATTGCCTTATCAAAATCGCCTAAATAATGATATTTCAAATCGTGGTCATCAACCAGTTTCCACTGGCGACGTGCATATTTATACGACCATCCATTTCCTTCACGCGGAAAATCGATCCATTCGGGATGGCCGAACTCATTTCCCATAAAGTTCAGATACCCTCCATTTATTGTAGTTGCTGTAACAAGGCGTATTATTTTATGCAAGGCAATTCCCCTGTCAGTCGCAAACGAACTTCCGTATAGTTTCGACATATGCCAATACATATCCGAGTCTATCAATCGGAATACAATTGTTTTATCTCCAACCAATGCCTGATCATGACTTTCGGCATAAGATATTGTTTTTTCTTCCGACCGTCGGTTAGTTAATTCCCAGAATACAGATGTAGGACGCCAGTCTTCATCCTTTTTCTCCTTAATCATTTTAATCCAATAATCGGGGATATTCATAGCCAAGCGATAATCGAACCCATAGCCGCCATCTTTAAACTTCAACGCCAGACCCGGCATACCGCTTACTTCTTCGGCAATAGTTATCGCATTAGCATTTACCTCATGAATTACTTCGTTTGCTAAAGTAAGGTAAGTTATCGCTTCATCATCCTGATGCCCGTTATAATAATCGCCATAATTTGTAAAATCTTCGCCCATCCCGTGACTATAATATAACATAGATGTTACCCCATCGAAACGGAACCCATCAAAATTATATTCCTCCAACCAGAATTTACAATTCGACAGTAAGAAGTGAATAACCTCATTTTTTCCGTAGTCGAATGTCAGCGAATCCCACAATTTATGCTCCCGCCTGTCTCCTTCGTGAAAATACTGAAAGTAAGACCCATCGAATCGGCCCAGCCCCTCAACTTCGTTTTTCACTGCATGCGAATGAACCAAATCCATAATAACGGCAATACCCATATCATGCGCATCGTCTATTAAATGTTTTAATTCGTCAGGAGTCCCGAAACGGGACGAAGCCGCAAAAAAACTGGAGACATGATATCCAAAAGAACCATAGTACGGGTGTTCCTGAATAGCCATTACCTGAATAGCATTATAACCATCGGCTTTTATACGAGGCAAAATGTTAGTCCTAAATTCTTCGTAAGTGCCAACTTTTTCTTCTTCGGCTGCCATACCTATATGGCATTCGTATATTAACAAAGGAGAAGTATCGGGTTTAAATTTCTTTTTCTTGAAAGTGTATGGTTTATCGGGAGCCCACACCTGAGCACTGAATATTTTTGTATCGGAGTCCTGAACAACCCTTGTAGCCCATGCCGGAATGCGTTCGGCCGAACCCGAATCCCAGATCATCAGCAACTTGAATAAATCGCCGTGATTTATAGCTTCAAGAGGAAGCTCTACTTCCCAATTACCATTATCAATTCTATTTAATTTATATCTTTCGTCTTTTTGCCAATTATTGAATGTCCCGATAATATAAATATCTGTGGCGTTAGGTGCCCACTCTCTGAATATCCATGACTTTTCGGTTTTATGCAACCCGAAATATAAATATCCGGAAGCAAATTCCGATAATTTACAGTTCCCATCCTGAGTAAGTTCTTTAATCTTACTCCGAACTTTTTCGTATCTGCCTACTATTGCCTGTTCGTAAGGCTCTAACCATTTATCATTCTTTATCAGATTGAGCATAATATCGAGATTTGAAGATTTTGTCTCTTTTTGTTTGTCGTAAATCTAGTCATAAATAAAGACTTATACAACCTGAATTTTATTTTTGTTAAAACATTTCCATAAAAAGAAACAAGAGTACATAACAATATTGTTTTCCGACACTCGCGCCCGCAACTACTCTATTCTGATATCATATTTCCCTAATAATCCCATAACTCCCTGCAACGAGAAACGTGCCTTTTTCATAACATTTCTGTCCAGATCGATAGAATAACCATAAGCCGTAGTAAAATCAACTTCGCGCAAATTTGTATTCTCAAACATAGCACCTTCGAGATTAGAACGGATAAACTGAGATTTACTCAGGTCGGCATCAGCAAAATCGGTATATTTCAGACTGCAATCAATAAAAGAAGTCCCCGATATTTTAAGTCCTTTAAGCAGAGAATAATCCACAACACTCTTATTAAACTTCACGCTAAACAAAAAAGTAGAACACAAACTAAAATCCACTCCCAGTATTTTGCAATTATCGAACTCTGCGTTTGCCAACTGCACTTCATTTAATGTAATCATTGCTAAATTGCAATCGACAAAGGAGCAATCGACAAAACGAGTTCCAAACAGTTTCATTTCTGACAAATCGCACTTCTTGAACGTGCAATTGTCGAACACTGCACCCGATACTTCTTTCACTTCGAAAGTCCGGCTTTCGAAGCACTCATCTTCATAATATATTTCAACCATAGTTTTATTTCTACTCTTTGTATAATTTCCCCTGCCACGTATTCCGTTCCTCGAACCGCTTCAATACCTTTGCTGTGAATTCAAAATTTTTCACCCCCCAATCGGGCGCTATTAACAACGACTTTGGCGACTGCGACACAAAGCGCTCTATAACAAACGAAGGGTTTAACAATTCGGCAAAGTCAATACACAGATCAATATACTTATCTACTGTAAATAAATTAAATAACGAAGGATTTTCGGCATACTGCTTCGCCATAACCGTTCCTTTTATCAATTGAAGCTGATGCAATTTAATTGTAGTCAGTGGCAGCCTCGATAAAACACGGGCATGCTCCAGTATCTGTTCATGCGATTCGCCGGGCAAACCTAATATCATATGCGCACCGGTAAATATTCCCGCCTGAGCTGTTTTTTCGATAGCCAATCTGCTATCGTTAAAAAAATGTCCTCTGTTTATAAATTTAAGTGTAGAATCGAGTGTAGACTCAATGCCGTACTCTATCATCAGAAAAGTTCTGTTTTTGAGTTCCTCAAAATATTTCAGCAAATCATCGGGCATGCAGTCGGGACGAGTTCCTATTATCAGCCCTACAACACCAGGATAACTCAAAGCCTCTTCGTATTTCGCGATCAAAGATTCCAGACTATCATACGTATTTGTGTACGATTGAAAATAGGCCAGATACTTCATATCGGGATACTTATGCGAAAAGAAGTCAATGCCATCCTTCAGCTGTTCAGTTACAGTACGAACATCGCGTCCATAACCGGGGCTGAAACTCTGATTATTGCAATAGGTACACCCACCAACACCTTTTACTCCGTCCCTATTGGGGCATGTAAAACCCGCATTTACAGATATTTTCTGAACCTTATGGGGAAAATACTCTGACAAAAAGCTTCCGAATTCTTTATATGGTTTATTATTCATTTATTACGTTTTCGTCTGACGAAAATACTCAATATTTCAGTTTTACCTATCATGTATCAGGCAAAAGAAAACTATCGCCGCAAAATTTCAATAAAGCAAGCTTTTGTATAAGCAACTACAATAGACAAGAGGGTGAATCAAAATTCACCCTCTTTCTTTTTCAGCTTGTTATCCTATCTTTTTTGCGATGAAAAACGTATAGCCATAAAATTCCTTATACTTGCGGTATAATTCTTCTTCGCGAGGCTGAAGTTCCATGAATTCTTCAGCAGCTTTATTTCCCGCATATTTATCAAGAAAAATCTCCCGGGCTTTTATCTTTTTTGCAAAGTAATGCTCTATCCAGCAATTTTCAGGCAGAATAAAAGTAGCAATAGGAAGATATCCTGCCCTATGAATTTTGACTACCTGATTGGGAATAGTGTCTATTTCAGGATATGCCTCCATCCAAAAATCATTGATTTCCGCTGGGCGTTCGTCTGTAAACCACGAACTCTCTGAAACTGCAATATAACCTCCTGTTTTCAAGTATTTACGCCATTCGTTCAGCCCCCGTTCAAAGCCGATGTTATAAATAGCCCCTTCCGACCAAATCAGGTCTAGTTCCCCTGTCTGAAAAGGAAGATTATCCATCGACCCCACAACACCTTTTACCCGATCGTGCAAGCCTAACTGCTCGGCATTACGATTGAAGATATCGATAAAATCGGGAAACAAGTCAAGACCAGTAATCCGTCCTGGTGCATGCTGCGCCAATACCATTGTCTGCCCGCCCGTACCGCAACCAATATCGGCAATAAGGGATTTCTCGGTCAGATTATCAACAAAGCCCAGTGCTTTTTGTGTCACTTCCGGACTTCCGGGTCCCTGTCGTTCCATATTGGAAAAAAATTCGCAGATTAAGCTAAAATCGAATTCGTGAATTGTTTTATTTTCGTTACTCATTGTATTAATGTATTTTGCATGCACAGAAAGCATAACAACGCCTTCATCGTTGCACACAGTTTAAAAATTTAAATTATAATAATATAAGAATTCTTCCCGAAAAGAGTTATCCGAGAGTAAACGAAAGGACAATCTGCATAAAACACGCAGACTGTTTACTAAACCAAATCCGATTTAAATGTTGTAGTCATAACACAAAGATATGCAATATTTTGTTGAGTCAAAATATATTGCATACTATACAATCAAAAAAAATAAAATTCAAGGCAACACCATCTCCCGAAACAATTTCTCAAAAGTAGCATCCAGATCACCCGAAAAGCCACTATGGGGACGCGAAGTTTGTATGGATGTACTCCGAACTGCCGTAAGCCAACGAAAACGTTCGGGTATATCCAGCGTTGCAATATAACCTCCTTCAGCATTACCCGAACATATAAAATCAAACACATTCAGATTTGCATACAATGTATCAATATCTAATTCCGACGAGAATAAACGTAATTTATTTTCATCAACCTGATATTGGGCTTTCAGATACTTTGTTGCTTTCGAAAACATAATGATCCCGACATTTATAAACTCCTCGCGTTCCACCCTTGGCACAACACGAATAACAGCATACTCATATAAGTGCTTTCCTTGCATGTTGCGCTTCTTTTATAAATACTTCCGAATGCTTTAATCTTTCGTTCAAAAAGCCGACGTACACCCTCCGTATATCATCAGGCGATTCGTCTACCCCACCCCAATGTAACCAATCGTCAGGTAACAAGTTTACTATTTCTTCTATCTTTTCGGGGGTAAGTATATTTTTAAATTCTTTATCCACAATCTCCAATTCCGTAGCATAAGGCAACATCACATGGTCTTTTACCTGAGGGAAAGGGCTTAATGCATATTTCTCCCAATTAACCCACGAATGATGAAAATAAAGTGATGCACCGTGATCGATCAGCCATAATTCTTTATGCCACATCAGCATATTTGTATTTTTTGCTGTTCTGTCTACATTAGTCAACAGAGCATCCATCCACAGTATTTGCGAAGCCGTTTTTGCATCGGGCACTGTAACTAACGGATCGAAAGTTAATGCTCCCGACAAAAAATGAAGTCCCATATTCAGCCCTCTGCTGGCTTGTAATAAATCCTGAATTTCTTCGTCTCCTTCCGTTCGCCCAAAAGCCTCGTCCAGATTAATAAAAACCATCTCGGGAAGCCTGAACCCTAGTGTATGCGCAATAGCCCCACCAATCAATTCGCTGACAAGCATCTTTGTTCCATGCCCCGATCCTCTGAATTTTACAACATATTTAAAACCATCATCGGCTTCGGCCAAAGCAGGCAAAGACCCACCCTCCCGCAAAGGAGTTATATATCGTATTACATTTACTGTACGTAATTCCATCATATAACAAAGGTAATTGTTTTTCAGAACCGCAAATATTTTCTCAACGTATTTTTAAACAAAAGAGGTACAGTCCAATATTATACGACTATACCTCTTTTTATTTCCGAGGCAGACATTCCCGCCTCTAACAATGTTACCGAAGCAACATTGCAGACTAGTTATAGAGTAATATTTGTTTCAATTTTTCTCTTTTTTCGTGGGTCAGTTTCAGTTCCTTCAACATATAATCGTCAACCGATCCGCTTTTCTTTTTCATGCAGGACACCGCATATCGCAACTGCGACAAATCGGCCGTTACAAGCATCATAACTGCATCCTTCATCGACCCCGGCATATCCGGTCTGTTTTTATCGCTAATAATCAGCGAGCGATCAATATAATTATTCGATAACAAATAATCATCTTCGGCAACACCGGTTGGTACGTCCAAAGCTTTCAACAACAAGTATGTAACAATCCCTGTACGGTCTTTTCCATATCCGCAATGATATACCAGCGGATAATTATTTTCATCCAGCAGAATATCAAAAAACGCACTTAGTTGAGCAGTATAATCATCAATCAGTATCCGATAACAATCCTGAGTATAAATATGTGCGTCGCCTTTAAGAAAACGGCCCTCAAGAATTTGATCCTTTACTTCCTCATTAAAATTATTTACACTTATTGGTAATGTTATATAATTTGTAAAAACTCCGGTTTTTGGTTTTTGCGAAGAATGCTTGTTGCTTCTCAAATCCACCACTGTTTTAACACCTAATCCCTTTAAGACATCCTTATCCGCTTCAGACATATTTGTCAAGTACCCCGATCTGAAAATTTTACCCCAACGCATTTGTTTATTGGCACGGGTAACATAACCGCCAACATCCCTAAAATTTTGCACTCCATCCAAATCAAAAAAACGATTAGAGATTATAGAGGATGTAGTTCGTCCTATCTTTAATTTAAAAAATTCGCGAACCTTATTTTTCTGCGAAGGCAGTACAGCAATATAATCATTCACATAAGTTACTTTCACGGGATCGCCGGAAAACACAGAATCGTTATCGGACTCGAATATTTCAATTCTCGCACTATCTTTTTCGGGAAAAACTTCCCATTTCAGCACATAATTATTTTCGGCATCTTTTTCGCAAATAAACGATATTTCTGTATGCTCGGAACAAGCCGACACTACAAATATCATCGCGAATAAACCAAACAGTTTTGCATTTCGTATCATTTCTTCAATTCTTATCCATCGCAAATATAAATATTGTTTCGAAACCTGAGTAAATATATAACATCATTTGAATATTTAAAACATTTGAAGAGTGTTTGACCGCACTTTTGCCTTTTTTATAAAAAACTTGTTTTATTGTACTTTTAACGCTGTTTCATCCATTCTTTAGCATTTATAAAACAAATAAGTATTTAATAGCAGCACTTATGCTAATACCTTAATTATTTTTAACGCCAAAATAGGCATTTTCAAATTTAACGTTTCTATTTTTGTCAAAGTGAAAAAAATAATCAAATATTAAACATAAACACATATAAAACATCTAAAGCTATGGCTCAAGTTGATATTAGGGAATTAAACGAGCGTATCGAAAGTAAAAGTGCTTTTGTTGAAATGCTTACAATGGGAATGGACAAAGTCATTGTAGGGCAAAAACATCTTGTAGAATCACTCCTTATCGGGTTATTATCCGATGGGCACATTCTGCTGGAAGGAGTACCCGGTTTGGCTAAAACACTAGCAATAAAAACTCTGGCTTCACTTATCGACGCCAAATATAACCGTATTCAGTTTACCCCCGACTTATTGCCCGCCGATGTTGTAGGTACAATGATTTACAGCCAGAAAGATGAAGAATTTTTGGTAAAACATGGTCCGGTATTTTCGAATTTCGTTCTTGCCGACGAGATAAACCGTGCTCCGGCTAAAGTTCAGAGTGCTTTGCTCGAAGCCATGCAGGAACGTCAGGTTACTATTGGCGAAAAAACATATAAGCTGCCTCATCCATTCCTTGTAATGGCTACACAAAACCCGATAGAACAAGAAGGAACTTATCCGTTACCCGAAGCACAGGTAGACCGTTTTATGCTAAAAGTAATTATAAACTACCCTCAAAAAGAAGAAGAAAAATTAATTCTTCGCCAAAATATTTCGGGAGGATACCCTCCGCTTAGCCCGGTATTAAAAGCCGACGAAATAATAGAATCGAGAAAGGTAGTAAAAGATGTGTATCTGGACGAAAAAATCGAGAAATATATTATCGATATAGTTTTCGCAACCCGTTTCCCTGCCGAAAATGGGCTGAACTCGCTAAAAAGCATGATCGGATTCGGAGCTTCGCCCCGTGCATCTATCAATTTGGCTTTAGCTGCCCGTGCATATGCATTTATTAAACGCAGAGGATATGTAATACCTGAAGACGTGCGCGCCGTATGTCACGATGTTATGCGCCACCGTATAGGGTTAACATACGAAGCCGAAGCCAACAATGTTACTGCCGACGAAATAGTAAGCGAAATACTGAACAAAATAGAGGTACCATAATTTGGGTTGATAGCCGACTTGTTAAATACAATTCTGTCGGCTTCGCTTTTTATACTTATTAGCCATACCAAAAGCTAATAACTGATAGCTAATAGCTAAAAAAAGATTATGGAAACAAGCGAATTATTAAAAAAAGTACGTCAGATAGAAATAAAAACCCGCGGATTATCGCAAAATATTTTTGCGGGCGAATACCACTCGGCCTTCAAAGGGCGGGGTATGGCATTCTCTGAGGTTCGGGAGTATCAGTATGGCGACGATATACGCGATATTGACTGGAATGTTACGGCACGCTACAACCGCCCTTACATCAAAATATTTGAAGAAGAACGCGAAATGACAGTTGTTCTTCTGGTTGATGTTTCGGGAAGTTTAAACTTCGGAACAACAAATTCGATGAAACGTGATATTGTAACAGAAATTGCAGCCACTCTGGCATTTTCGGCAATACAAAACAACGACAAAATAGGTGTAATATTTTTTTCGGATAAAATTGAAAAATTCATTCCTCCTAAAAAAGGGAAAAAGCATATATTATACATTATACGTGAATTGATAAATTTTGAACCCGAAAACAACAACACCGACTTAAATATAGCTTTGCAATATCTGACCAATGCTATAAAAAAACGCTGTACTGCATTTCTCATTTCTGACTTTATCGATACTTACGATTACGAAAACGCATTGACTATCGCTAACAGAAAGCACGATATAATAGCAATGCAGGTTTACGACCCAAGAGAAACTGAATTACCATCGGTAGGGTTAATGAAGCTAATTGATGCCGAGACAAGTGAAGAAGTATGGATAGACACATCGTCGAAGGCAACCCGAAACGAATACAAAAGATGGTTTGATGACAGAAATGAACATTACAGGCAAAAAGCTTTTACCAGAAGCCGTGTGGATAACATATCGATCCGTACTGATGAAGATTACGTTAAAGCCATGCTTTCTTTGTTTAGACAAAGAGGTTAGGACTTAAACTTTTTATAACTTTATGAAAGGAATAAAAAATTATATTGTACTAAGTATTATTTGTTGCTCGCTTATAACGAGTATTACAGCCTATGCCCAACGAACCTCGGCAAGGGTAACTGTAAGTCCGTCGGAAATACAAATTGGGGAACAAGCCGCCGTAAACCTTGAGATAATAGCACCTAAAGGCAGAAGCATTATACTTCCGTCTTACGCCGACACTTTAATTGCCGGAATAGAAGTGTTACGAGCACTATCGCCCGATACAATAATTGCAGAAGAAGTTATGACTATAAAACAACAATATATCATAACCTCTTTCGATTCGTTATTGTATTTTGTTCCGGGATTGGAAGTCATAGACGGAACCGACACCATAAAAACCAATAGCTTCGGTATTAAAGTTATTTCTCCTGTATTAAAAGACTCTACACTGGCTTATCTTGCTCAAATGCAGGCTCAGCAAACCGACTCCATCGATTTCGAGAAAATGGCTTTACCCGACATTAAAGATAACATGGAGCCTCCTTTTGTTTGGCAGGATTATCTTCAATACATATGGGTGGTGTTGGCAATACTGGCTCTTTTAGCGCTGATAGGCGCAGGGTTGTATATGGCATTCCGAAAAAAAGAGAAAGGATATTACTTCAAGCCCAAATCTATTTTACCTCCGCATGTTATTGCCTTGCAGGCTCTTGACAAAATAAAAGCAGAGAAAATATGGCAACAAGGAAAAGAAAAACAATTTTATACCGATCTGACTGATATATTAAGAGAATATATAGAAAAACGTTTTGGAATAAGAGCATTTGAGAAAACCTCGGATGAAATTCTTCAAACCATAAAAATATTCGAACAGGCCGATTCGTCGACCGAAAGCCTTGTTCAAGTATTAAAACTTGCCGATTTGGTTAAGTTTGCAAAATATACACCTCTGCCTAACGAAAACGACCTGAGTTTGGTTAATTCATTCTTGTTTGTAAATCAAACAAAAATTGAGCCACCCACTCCGGAAGAATCAAACAACGAAGAGGAACACTGGCAAAACAACGAAACTTCGGATAATGAAGATAACCAAAGCCAAGACATTGATTTTAATAAAGCTAATAGAAAATAAACGATCGAAAAAATGGAATTTGTAAATCCCGGATATTTATATTTGCTATTACTACTAATCCCGCTTATTGCTTGGTATGTTGTAAAACTGCGAAAAATGCAGGCGACATTCAAATTATCGTCCATATCGGCATTCAGAGGGAAAACTTCATCGATAAAAGTACCGCTTCGTCATGTTCTGTTTTTATTTAGGTTGGCTGCAATCGCACTAATAATAGTGGTATTAGCACGCCCTCAAATGGTTACCAGTTGGGACGAATCAGAATCGGAAGGTATAGATATAATTATGGCGCTTGACGTATCGGGAACGATGCTCGCTCAGGATTTTAAGCCCAACCGTTTAGAAGCCGCCAAAAAAGTGGCCTCCGAATTTGTTACCGATAGAGAAAGAGACAATATCGGGCTCGTTATATTTGCCGGAGAAAGTTTTACACAATGTCCCCTAACCACCGATCATGGCGTTTTACTTAGCCTGCTGAATGAAGTTAAGTACGGAATGATTGAAGACGGTACAGCAATAGGTTTAGGACTTGCAAATGCAGTAAACAGGCTCAAAGACAGCAAATCGTCTTCGCGCGTTGTAATCTTGCTGACCGACGGTTCGAATAACCGTGGACAAATAGCCCCTCTTACAGCAGCCGAACTTGCAAAATCGTTCGGAATCAGGGTATATACCATTGGAGTCGGCTCGCAAGGCACAGCTCCCGCACCTGTTCAAACTCCGTACGGAGAACGAATACAGAATATACCTGTTGACATCGATGAGCGTGTGCTTACCGAAATTGCAAGTATAACAGGCGGCGAATATTACCGGGCTACGGATAATACCAGCCTTCGGGAAATATACAACCAGATAGACGAAATGGAAAAATATCTTATCAAGGTAAATAATATAACAAAACGACAGGAATTATACCTTCCTTTCGCACTGTTTGCACTCGGTTTAATTTTTGTTGAACTTGTACTTCGCCGTACATTGTTCAGAAGTATTCCGTAAACTAATAAAAAATTATTTGAATTATGTTTCGATTTCATAATCCGGAATTTTTATACTTATTGGTACTGCTACCCTTCATTATTGCGGGTTTCTTATACATGAACATCCGCAAAAAAAAGGATGTACAAAAAATTGGCAAATTGGCTACAGTAAAGCTGATGATGCCCGAAATGTCTTTAAAAAGATCGTATCTTAAATTCTGGCTTATTTTTGCAGCCATTACTCTAGGTATATTTATGGTTGCCCGACCTCAGTTTGGAACAAAAAAAGACAAAGTTGAGCGCAAGGGTATTGAGTTAGTTATCGCTATCGACGTATCAAACTCGATGCTTGCCAGAGATATTAGCCCCGACAGGCTCTCTAAAGCCAAGCAAATGCTTACTCGTATTATTGATGAGCGGAAAGACGATAAAGTTGCCATTGTTGTTTTTGCTGGCGAAGCCTATGTACAATTACCAATGACATCGGACAACCAATCGGCAAAGATATTCCTCGAAAGCATAACCCCTTCATTAGTACCGGTACAAGGCACGGTTATAGGTAATGCAATCAATATCGGGATGAACAGTTTTACCAGCGAAAAAGATATAGATAAAGCGATGATTATAATAACCGATGGCGAAAATCACGACGGTAATGCTGTTGAAATGGCTGCCCGCGCTGCCGAACACAATGTTATGGTCAATGTTGTCGGTATCGGATCGCTGGAAGGTGTACCCATCCCTATGTCTCAGTACAGTAATGAGAACAAAAAGGATAACGAGGGGAACATTGTGGTTACAAAGCTAAACGAACAAATGTGTAAAGAGATAGCAGAAGCCGGAAAAGGTTTATATGTACGTGCCGACAACACAAACAATGCCCTTAAAAGCTTACAGGCACATCTCGAAAAACTACAGAAAAAAGAATACGAAGGCTTCGCCTACTCGGAGTATGATGAGAAATTCCATCTTTTTGCATGGGTAATACTCGTTCTGTTACTCCTCGAAATATGTATTTTTGATAAGAAGAACAGAATATTCAGAAATGTTAGAATATTTAAATAATGCAGTTTCAGGAATTTTTATTTATTTAAAACTGTGATTGTGACACAAGTATGAAAAAAGGACTATTTACAATTATACTATTATTTTCCGTTTTAGGAGTTTCGGCACAAAAAGAAGTTCGCGACTCAATAAGAACCGGAAACAAAGCTTTTTTGGAGCAACGCTACAACGTTGCCGAAAGTAATTTTAAATCGGCAATAGTTAAAGATCCTACAGCAAAAGAGGCCTCTTATAATTTGGCAAATACATACTACAAGCAAAACAGGTTTGACGAAGCAATAGCCGAATATGGGCATTATCTGACTCTTGAACATGAAAAGAACGAAGACATTGGTGCTGCATACTTCAACATGGGCAATTCGTTTTTAAAGAAAAAGGATTTGCAAAAAGCAGAAGAAGCTTATAAAAATGCTTTGCGAGCCAATCCGAAAGACGAAGATGCACGATATAATCTGGCTGTTGTAAAAAAAATGAAACAAGATCAGGAAAATCAGAACGACGATCAGCAACAAGACGACAAACAAGATCAGAAACAGGATCAACAAGACCAAAAAGACGATAAGAAAGACGATAAACAAGATCAGAAGGATCAGGATCAGAAAAAAGATAAAAAACCTGAGGAGCAGCAACAAGAAGAGCAGTTATCGCAAGACAACGCACGTCAAATGTTGCAAGCCATAGAACAGGATGAAAAAGAAACTCAGGAGAAAGTTCGTCAAATGAAAGCCGCTGAGCTTCAGAAACAAAACGAAGAAAACAGAAGACAAAATAAAGACTGGTAAATGTATATTCTAAACCATATAAAAACAATGCGAAAACAACTGTTTTTATTATTAGCTATTTTTGTAAACATTGGGATTATTCAATCTCAGGAAGTTAGTTTTCAAGCAAATGCCCCAACTGCAGTCATCAAAGGAGAACAATTCAGACTCACTTTTATTCTTCGCAATGCAGAGGGCAGCAATGCGAAATTTCCGACCGAGATAAAAGGATTCGATATTCTTTTCGGACCCACCGTATCGCGGGGCAGCAATTTCAGTAGCATCAATGGCAAAACAACCTCTGAAACAACCGAATCGTACTCCTATGTCCTGATGGGAACAACTGAAGGGACATACACTATTCCCGCTGCATCAATTACAGCAAACGGGAAAACCTATAACACAAATCAGCTGACAATTAAAGTACTGCCTCCCGATCAGACAAGGCAAAACCAAAACCAAGGTAACTCGCAAGCAGGAGGAACTTCCGGAGCAGGCACAGGAACAAGAGGAGGTGGAACTGTGAATGCCGACGATGCCTTCATCAGGGCAATTGTATCCAAAACAAAAGTTAACGAACAAGAAGCCTTTGTTGTAACATTCAAGTTTTACACAATATATGATGTAAAAAACATAGGTAAGATAGAGTTCCCCGAATTTGAGGGCTTTATGGTCGAAGAATTTGAACTACCAAGCAACCGTAAGTTGAATCTTGAACATTATAACGGGCGGAATTATTTTGCTATCGACATAAAAAAGAGCCTGTTATTTCCTCAACGATCAGGTAAGATTACTATTCCGACGGGAAAAATGGAGATGATATTCTCAGTGCCTTCCGGACGTAGGGTAATGACATTTTTCGGACCGGAGGAAGTACCGGTTGATGTAAAGAAAACTCTAACAACAAGCCCTGTAACCATTGATGTATCGCCTCTACCGGTAGGAAAACCTGTAAGTTTTTCGAATGCCGTAGGCTCATTCAATATTACCGATAAAATATCGGCTACCAATGTAAAAGCAAATGATGCTATTACCATTGCACTTGATATAACAGGAACAGGAAACATGAAGCTTCTTCGTACCCCTGAAATAAAGCTTCCTACCGATTTTGAATCATACGACCCCAAAATAACCAACAATTTTAAGATAGTAGACAACGGGCTGACCGGAAAGAAAAGTATCGAATACCTGTTTATCCCCCGTCATCAGGGCGAATATACTATTCCGCCCATCCAGTTCTCATATTTCGACACAAAGTCGAAAACATATAAAACATTATCGACAAAAGCATACAAGTTAAGCGTAGCAAAAGACCCGAATGCAGGAAGTAACACTGCCATAACCTACACCCAACAAAACGAGGTGCAGGCAATTCAGGATATTCGCTTCCTGAAAACCGATATGCGGAACTATCAGGAGCTCAACTTTTACTTCTTTGGCACAACAGCCTATATACTTTGGTATGCTATTCCTTTTTTAATTTTCATTATTGTATTTATAGTTCGCCGAAAACAGATACAACAAAATGCAAACATTGCTTTAATGAAAACCCGTAAAGCAAATAAAATGGCAGCCAAACGATTGAAAACCGCAGGAATATATTTGAAAGAACATAATAAAGAAAAATTCTACGAAGAGATACTTCGGGCAACATGGGGATATCTCAGCGACAAACTATCTATTCCGGCAGCAAACCTCAATCGCGATAATATAGAACAAGAACTTTCGAAATATGGTATATCAGAATCGCTTGCAGCAACATTCATATCAATACTCGACACCGGCGAATTTGCCAGATACGCACCGGCCGAATCGGAAAATGCAATGGACAAGCTGTACGAGCAAACAGTAAATGCCATCAGCGAAATGGACAATGCAATAAAGAAAAAGAAAAAATAATAACTAAACACAGTCGGAAAAACAGTTTAGAATTATGAAAGGAAATAATATAATCGACAATATAATTTTACATTTAATATTGCTTCTCATTCCGGTTTCTGTAACAGCACAGGATTCGATACAAGAGCAAAAAGCAATAAGAGAACAAAAAGAAATTGAGATCCCCGACAACGTTGAAAAAAACGTTAAAGAGGCTATACAGGCATATCAGGCTGAAAACTATGCAAAAGCTATCGAACTATTCGAAAAAGAGATAGAAAAACTAAAAGAAATAGATTTCGAATCGTCCGACTTATTTTACAATTTGGGGAATGCCTATTTTCGCGACAACGAAGTAGCAAAGGCTTTGCTTTACTACGAAAAAGCCTTACTATTAGATCCGGGCGACAGAGATATACGTCATAATATCGCATATGCACGCACCCGGATAGAGGACAAAATAGAAGGAGTAGACACATTTTTTCTGCAATCGTGGTTCGAGGCTGTACAAAACCTTCAGGGTTCAAATGCTTGGGCACAATTAGCAATAATGCTATTCTTATTATTTATCATTACACTTAGCTTCTTTTTATTCACTAAAAAAATCACAGTTAAAAAAACTGCATTTTATACTGGTATTATTATTTTTGCGTTCTTAATTTTAAGCAATGTATTTTCTGTCAGACAAAAGAATAAATTAACCGACCGAAACACCGCAATTATTATGGCTGGCTCGGTTTCGGTTAAAAATTCGCCCGACATTAACAGTAAAGAGTTGTTTATCATCCATGCAGGCACAAAAGTAAGAATTACGAAAGACGACGGAAGGTGGCTGGAAATAGAAATAGAAAATGGGAATGTGGGATGGATGACACGCGACCAACTTGAGATTATATAAAAAATAAAGCATGGAGCCAGGAACCAGTATTGTTGAAGAAACCCTACCTTACGAACGTGATCTTTTTTTATGGTTAAATAATCATCATAACGATTTCTGGGATTCATTTATGATGATTTACTCAGGAAAACTTATTTGGGTTCCGTTAGCTGCAACACTGCTGTTTACTATATTTTACAAAACAAAATGGCAATATGCCGTTTTATTTCTGCTATGCTTTGCTTTATTGGCAACACTGTGCGACCAAATATCAGCAGGAGTTATAAAACCCTTATTTACCCGTTACAGACCAACACATCACCCCGATTTCATGAACGAAGTTCTTATTGTTGATGGATATAAGGGTGGGCGATTTGGTTTTATATCGGCACACGCCGCAAACGGATTTGGAGTAGCCATGTTTACATCATTAGTATTCAGAGTACGCTGGCTCACCGTCTGCCTGTTTGCATGGGCTTTGATTACCTGCTATTCGCGTATATATCTGGGTGTACATTTTGTCTCCGACATAATAGGAGGCATTATGCTCGGATCGATACTCGGCTACCTCATATATCTACTCTATCAATATTGCAAAGCAAAAATATTTAAATTATCAGCAGCTGAGCTTAAAACCTCTTTCTACAACAAGACTCACGCCAACATAATAATGATTACCCTTGGAATAACTGTACTGGGTATAATATTATACAGTTTGGTGATAACTTATTTTTAGGAATAAATGTTGTATGTATCAAAAGTTTTTTATTAACTTTAGAGACATAACATTATTAACCTAATAAAAATTTATCATCATGACAAAAACTATAACGTTTTCAGAGCTTCGCAAAATTAAAGATAGTTTGCCTGATGGAAGTATGCAAAGAATTGCAGACAGGTTGAATGTTTCGGCAGAAACAATCCGAAACTATTTTGGAGGTCAAAATTTTAAAGAAGGAGAAAGTTGCGGCATCCATATAGAATCGGGGCCATCCGGTGGTTTAGTATCGCTAGACGACACAACCATTCTGGATATTGCAATGGAATTAATTGACGAATCAAAAAAATAAAAACATTATGGAAGGGAAATTAGTAACGTTGGCTATTCATACTCCGGAAAAAGCACGCATTCTGAAATCAGTTTTAGAAAGCGAAGGAATATTTGTATCCATCGAGCAGATCGATAACGATCATTCTAATTCCTCGCCCGGTGTTCGTGTAAGAATAAAAGAAACAGACTTGCCTAAAGCACTGAATGTTGTAGAAAACAGACACCTATTCAGTTACGACGAACCTGAGACTTACAGAACCGACGACGGACGCAGAAGGATTTTAGTCCCGGTTGATTTCTCGGACTATTCGTTAAAAGCATGTCGCATAGCCTTTAATCTGGCAAAAGAAATTAATGCCAAAGTTA
The DNA here is from genome assembly GCF_010501065.1 of Dysgonomonas sp. 216. Taxonomy (GTDB): domain Bacteria; phylum Bacteroidota; class Bacteroidia; order Bacteroidales; family Dysgonomonadaceae; genus QVMM01. The sequence goes on from NZ_QVMM01000001.1 coordinate 47,599, forward strand.
AAATTCTACACGTTTATTTCAATCCCTACTACCCTACAGCTTTACCTATGGCAGAAGTATTTGCCTACCAAGCCAAAGAAGACGGAAGTTTCCAGAATATAATAGACAAGGTTAGAGCCGACATAAAAAAATTATGTAATGTAATTGACGAAAAAATTGCATCCGGCGATTTTCCTCCAATCAACTACTCGTATGTATTGAAGGAAGGTTTGCCCGAAGAAGAAATAGTGTCGTTTACAAAGGAATACAAACCTGCGCTAATTATTATGGGAACCAGAGGCAAGGATCAAAAAGATGCCGATTTGATAGGTAGTGTTACAGCAGAAGTTATTGAAATGACACGGATACCGTTACTAGCCATTCCCGAAAACACACATTTTAGTGATATACACGAAGTAAAGAATGTAACATTCCTTACTAATTTTAGTCAGCGCGATTTGGTTTCATTCGATTTAATGATGAAATTCTTGAAAAATTATAAAATCAAAGTATTTATCACTCACATAGCTAACAAAAAACGCGACAAGTGGGATGAGATAAAAATGGAAGGCATCAGAGCCTATTTCAAGAAACAATACCCCGATATTGAAACCGATTACGTACTGATAGATAGCGATGATATGCTGAAAAGCCTTGATTCGTTTGTTACCAAATCGGAAATAGACATTATAGCCCTGACAACAGCCAAGCGAAACATATTTGCACGTATGTTCAGCCCTAGTGTTTCACGAAAAATGCTCTTCCATTCCGATACACCACTATTGGTTTTACGAGGTTAAATTTTCTCAAATTCAACTATATTTTAGTTATATCAAGGCTATTCGTTAGAAATAACGAATAGTCTTTTTTTTGTTGTTAATAAATAAAATTAACTTTGTAGTTATACAAAAAATCACAAAATGAAAAAACTGATATTACTTATAATAACATCTGCAGTTCTAGTTTCATGCTCTGTTAATAGAGAAAATGCTTACACTACAGAATATGCCGATAATGAAATAACCGAATCGCTATTTAAAGACGAATCAGCAAAAATAACAGAAGATAATATAAAACGATTACTTGACGGACATTATAGTTTACCTAAAGAATTAAGAGTTGCTATTATCAGCATAGAAAATACAAAAGCAAACAGATACTATTATTATAATCAAAACGACTACCTTACTTCGCGTCAAAAATACATAGATTGCCTGAAAGAAAACTTAGACAATAACACACGAATAAAAGCCACATTATGGATACCAAACATGATGACCGGAGCAAACCCAAGTTTCTCTACTATTCGTGAAGCTGCTGTGAGAATGCAAGCCGATATAGTGCTAGTTTATTCTATTTCGGAAGGGAATATATATACTAAACACAAAGTATTCTCCAGCAATCATAAAGCCTTTGCTACTACTCAGGCAATGATTATGGATGTTAGGACAGGTTTAATACCACATACCGACATTTCGACAAAAGAATTTTTAGGGGTCAAAGAGGAAAAAGACAAAAAGGCATTCAACAACGACGAAAAGAGAAAACTACTTCAAGAAGAAGCAGTGCTACTAACATTGAAAGATATAAATGAAAGCATAAATAAATTTTTAAATCAATAATTCTCAAATGAAAAAATTTGCAATAATGGCTATGGCTGGAATGTCTATGATGCTGGGGAGTTGTAAAGATAAAGAACAAACTTCGCAGGACGATTTCAAGTACGAGGTTGATGCATTTGCCGACCTCCAGATTTTACGGTACAAGGTACCCGGCTTCGAATCATTAAACCTGCAACAGAAAGAAATGCTTTACTACCTGTCGCAAGCAGCAACAGAAGGGCGGGATATTCTTTTCGATCAAAACGGAAGATACAATCTTGCTATAAGACGGACGCTCGAAGCCATTTATGAAAACTTCGACGGCGATAAAACAAACAAAGAGTACAAGGAGTTTGAAACCTACTTAAAAAGAGTTTGGTTTTCGAATGGAATACATCATCATTATGGCGAAGAAAAATTCCTTCCCGGATTCTCAAACGAGTTTTTTGAAAAACAAGTGCGCGCACTACCTGCTGACAAAGTTCCGGTAAAAGAAGGACAATCTATTGACGATTTCTTAGCGATGATAGAACCCATTATGTTTGACCCTGCCGTAATGCCTAAAAAGGTAAATCAGGAGTCGGGAGTAGACCTTATCGTAACATCTGCAAACAACTACTACGGCGAAGGTGTAACACAAGCCGATGTTGAAGCATTTTATGGTAAAATGAAAGACCCGAACGACCACACACCTATATCTTACGGACTTAATAGTCGTCTGGTTAAAGAGAACGGCATTGTTTCAGAAAAGACATGGAAAGTAGGGGGCTTATACTCTCCTGCTATCGAACGTATTGTAAACTGGCTGGAAAAAGCTAAAGCAGTTGCCGAAAACGACGCTCAGGTAAAAGTGATTGAAGAACTTATCTCTTTCTATAAAACCGGTGACTTAAAAACTTACGACCAATATGCCATTGCATGGGTACAAGATTCGTTATCGAGAATAGACTTTGTGAACGGATTTACCGAAACTTATGGAGATCCATTAGGCATGAAAGCAAGCTGGGAGTCGGTTGTGAACTTCAAAGATATGAAGGCAACCAAACGTACCGAAATGATAAGCAGCAATGCTCAATGGTTCGAAGACCATTCGCCTATCGACCCACGTTTCAGAAAAGAGAAAGTAAAAGGTGTAACAGCAAAAGTTATCACTGTTGCTCAACTTGGCGGCGATTGCTATCCTGCAACCCCTATCGGTATAAACTTGCCTAATGCCGACTGGATTCGCAAAGACTATGGCTCGAAATCGGTAACTATCGAAAACATTATGGATGCTTACGATAAAGCTGCTGAACATAGCGGATTTAACGAAGAGTTTGTTTGGTCGCAAGCAGAATTAGACCTGTTACATAATTTCGGATTCCAAACCGATATATTACACACCGACTTGCACGAAATACTTGGTCACGGATCGGGACAGCTCCTTGCCGGTGTTAGCGCCGATGCAATGAAAGAGCATGGTTCGACTATTGAAGAAACCCGCGCCGATTTATTCGGACTATATTATGTAGCCGACCCTAAACTCATAGAGTTAGGCATTCTTTCCGATGCCGACGCTTATAAAGCCGAATACTACAAATTCATGATGAATGGGTTAATGACGCAGCTTACCCGCATAGAAGCCGGCAAGAATATTGAAGAATCGCATATGCGTAACCGACAACTCATAGCTAAATGGGTATTCGAAAAAGGCAAACCTGATAATGTTGTAGAAATGAAACAACGCGATGGTAAAACATTTGTTGTAATTAACGACTACACTAAACTGCGCAATCTGTTTGGCGAACTTTTAGCTGAAATACAACGCATAAAATCGGAAGGAGATTACAATGCAGCTAAACAAATAGTAGAAGACTATGCAGTTAAGGTAGATCAGACTCTGCATAACGAAATAATAGCACGCTACCAGAAACTGGAATTAAAACCATATAAAGGCTTTATAAACCCTGTTCTTGAGGCTATAACAGACGGAAATGGAAAAATTACAGACATCAAGGTTACTTACACTGAAAATTATACGGATCAGATGATGAGATACGCTAAAGAATTTTCATCATTACCTACGTACAACGATTAATTATAAATCGATATGAATAAAAAATAGGTTACTTAAACAGTAACCTATTTTTTTTATCGTGTCTCCCGTCCCGAATAACGGCTTTTTTTAATTAGTTACCATAAAAACCTAAATGCCGTTCGCGTACGTCTAAAACAAAAAAAAGACCGTCATCCTTTCGGATGCGGTCTTCTCTGTATATATAAGAAGTCGGTTTTCTTATTTCACACGTTGTACACGTTTGTAACCATAAACGGCACGGTTGCCCAATTCTTCTTCGATACGAAGTAGTTGGTTGTATTTAGCCATACGGTCAGAACGGCTCAACGAACCTGTTTTGATTTGTCCTGAATTTGTAGCAACTGCGATGTCTGCAATTGTAGAATCTTCAGTTTCGCCCGAACGGTGAGAAGTTACAGAAGTATAACCTGCACGGTGAGCCATTTCGATAGCATTCAAAGTTTCAGTCAACGAACCGATTTGGTTAACTTTGATAAGGATTGAGTTAGCACAACCCATTTCGATACCTTTTTTCAAGAAATCAACGTTAGTTACGAACAAGTCATCTCCAACCAATTGGCATTTATCACCAATCATGTCGGTAAGAGCTTTCCATCCATCCCAGTCGTTTTCGTCCATACCGTCTTCGATAGAATCGATAGGATATTTTTCTGTCAACGATTTCAAGAATTCAGCTTGTTCTTTAGACGAACGTTTTGCACCGTTAGCTCCTTCAAATTTGCTGTAGTCGTAAACTTTAGCCGATTTATCATAGAACTCAGAAGCAGCACAGTCAAGAGCAATAGTAACATCTTTTCCCGGCTCATATCCTGCAGCTTTGATAGCTTTGATGATAGAGTCAAGAGCATCTTCTGTACCTGCCAATGTTGGAGCAAAACCACCTTCGTCACCAACAGCAGTACTAAGACCTCTTCCTTTAAATTCTTTTGCTAATGCGTGGAATACTTCAGCACCCATTCTCAAACCTTCTTTGAATGAAGGAGCACCAACAGGACGGATCATAAACTCTTGGAATGCGATAGGAGCATCAGAGTGAGAACCTCCGTTGATGATATTCATCATAGGAACAGGAAGAACGTAAGTATTAGTTCCACCAATATAGCGATACAAAGGAATATCAAGATAGTTAGCCGCAGCTTTTGCTACTGCAAGAGAAACACCAAGAACAGCGTTTGCACCTAATTTAGATTTAGTAGAAGTACCATCAAGTTCGATCATTTTGTTGTCGATGTCAACCTGATTCAAAGCACAATCTCCTTCAAGAGCAGGAGCAATAACTTTGTTTACATTTTCTACAGCTTTTTGAACACCTTTACCAAGATAGCGTTTTTTGTCACCATCACGAAGTTCAAGAGCTTCGTGCTCACCTGTAGATGCTCCTGATGGAACAGCAGCACGGCCAAAAGCACCACTCTCAAGAGTTACGTCAACTTCAATTGTAGGATTACCTCTCGAATCCAAAATTTCACGTGCGAAAATACGTTCGATTCTCATGTTAATTGTTTTTATAATTTACTTATATGCGAATTGTTAATACAATCTTTAGCGCTGCAAAAATACGTCTTTTTTTTCTTTTACGAAATTCTTTTTAATTCATTTGCCTTTATTTATACAAGATATTACTCAGATGTAAATTTCCATTTTAATCTTTATCCTGTAAACCCTGCTATTTCTGATATTATTTAGTTTTCATTATAATTTGTCAATGTTATTTTTTTTATTTTAATTACTTAATTTTTAATAATTATTTGTTTTTATAAAAAAAACGTTTACATTTGTGAATACTATTAGGTTAATCAGTTATACTATCTAAATTTTTGATTAGTTGCAAGTTCAGGCTTTCAGCAAATAGAGTTTTCTGTGTTTTAATACCCCATTACCCACATTAAAAAACAGGCAAACAACTCACTTTGGGGTTACACCCGATTGCGAGATTTCTATAATCTAAATTAACACATTATGAAAAAATTATCGACGTACTTCATTTTTAGCGCATTGTATTGCCTAACAATGCAATTACAAGCTAGTAATTCAGAATTATGCCCCGATCCATTCACGAAAGGGGAAGAAGGTACTATCCACATTCACATAAGTGAATATGGAGGATCTGACGGACCATTGTTTCAGGCCTGGGATTTTGACACAAACACCGAGAGAAGTATAAACACAGGCTTTCAAGGTACTTATAAAACAATTGGCATTGGAGAATATGAGTGGACAAGCGAGAATTTACAAGCCATATACCGTGAGCGCTGGGGGACAAATGCCAAATGGCTATAGGTTAGCAATAAATTATAGCTTCTGGAGCAACGGATTAGTTGGTGGAGAAAACTATCTGTCCGGCACCCCATGGGAACATATGACCGAGCGAGTAACCATATACCGCGACAACGGAACCCCTTTAATGGATAGATGGATTGGCCCTCGCGGAGGTTTTGCCTTAAAAGATTACACCGTTTATTACATGACAAGAGAAAATCATATTTGTATTCACGACTGGATAGAAACAGCCACTGAAACAGAACGTGAGAACCGGATTGCTGACGGAAAAAATTTAATAAATAACTATTACGGATACGGAAGCCCCGACTGGAAGGTATTACGCTATTGCCGTCGTCTGACAGACAATGAATTAGGCTACAAACTCTTCATCAAGGTTGAGAATATTGATACCTTGAGCCGAGAGTGGCGTCAACTTACAGACATAAACAACCCAAGTGATATTGATTTGCTTAAAAAGGTAAGATGGGCTGTTGCTGGCAGCAGACAATATTCTCCATCAGATTTCAGCATCGTTAAAATTGACGATCCAAACGCAACACCTCCTACAGGATATGTAGAATTACCAAATGGGTATATACGAGGATTTTATGCTCAATATTTCATTTATCGACCAATCGAAAACCCAACTATCGAAAAAGTAATTCGTTCGGCTGCTAAAATTCAGGACAATGCATTTCTACATATGGGAGACGATTCGTACGATACAGGAACCATTGCAGCCAGAGCATCACAAATGCCTCTAAGCATAAACGAAGAAATTCAGAATAACAATAATTCAATTTATGTACATCCCAGCGTTGCTTCAACAGAACTAACAATTGTAATACCGGACGAAAGCAAGGCAAAAGCTTCGGGAATAATTTATAATATGGCAGGAGTTACTGTTCATCAACTTTACAACTTGCATGCAGGAGAAAATAAGGTTGACATCAACATGTTACCTACAGGTATATATTTATTAAAAGTAAACGCCGAAGGCAAATATTACAGCACGAAGATTGTAAAACAATAACTAAATTACTGAAACAGAAACCGTAATACGAATTATTAAAATAGAAATCCAACCTTGCAGATACTTGCAAGGTTGGATTTCTTCGATTAAAACCCTTATAAAACAAATTAACATTTAGCTATTACCTTACGATTGTTAGAGTACATAAATATCATTCAATACAATAATCGTTTAGATAAATGTCTAATAATATCAGCTTTTTGTGAATAATTTGATCTTTCCATTATTCATTTTTGATAAAGATTGATTATTTTTGAAAGCTTAAACTATAGGAAAAAATTAGTAATAATCAAACCAATACAATAGTATGCAACAAGAATTCACCCTTAGCCGTGGCAAGGCTATGATAAATTTTTCGCTTAAATTTTGCGATACCCGACAGAAAATACTAAATAGTTATGGTTTCAGAAAAACGATGGAAGTTTTTGTTCAGAACCTGAAAAAGAGCGACGTTATCGTATATGACCACTATATGAAGTCGTTCAAAAAAGAGGAAGACTTCGTTAATTCGCTTATCAATGTATTCAAATTTCTTTCGGTTTGCGAAACCGAAGAAGTGTTGAAAGCAGACTCTACTTTCTCGATATTTTTTGACGACAAGGACTTATTCATAGAACTTATCGAACTTTTATATAAATTTTGGCGTAGAATAGAACGCATATCCATTGTGCGTAACGAGCGTTTGGGAGAAGGGCTTCAAAATGTTCGCTTCACACAGGCAAACGGTTTGTTTAACGAGTTGTTACTATCTCTTTACCGTCGTGTAGGAGAAACAGTAGCCGGACACCAATATCGTGTTTACCGTCAACGTATTTTAGGTGCAAACGCAGGCCTTACGCTGAACGATGTATCATGGAATTGCCCGATTGAATATAACGGATTAACGTCAATACCTTTCATTAGTTCGGTAATATTCCATCCCCCATTAATTACTTACACCAAACGTAATACAAGAGATGGCATTTTTGAAGAACATCAAACAAACCCTATCGAAAACCTAGCATTAAGCGACGACGACTGGTTAGTATTTCCTGTTATGGTTGGTAACATGCTTACATTTGTTTATTTCCACAAAGACTTTATCGATCAGGGACTAGGTCTATGCAATTTGTTTGAGTTGGCTAAAGAAAGCCAATATATAGGCAAAAAACCCGATATCATTTATGTATTCGGATATCCCGACGGACACGAAGAAAAAAGAACTTTTTATTATAAAGACAAGAAAAACGACATCCTTATCGGTTACGCAAACTATTGCGACGATATAGATTATTTTGGCTACATGAAAAAGATGCTTCTAACCCTTCACAATGTTAAGCAAATGGAAAACAATTGCTTACCAATACACGGGGCTATGGTTAACGTATTATTAACCAACGGAAAAGAAGCAAATGTTATAATAATGGGAGATAGCGGCGCAGGAAAATCGGAAAGTCTTGAAGCATTCCGTAGCCTGAACGAAAGCTATATCCGCCATATGCGTACAATTTTTGACGATATGGGCTACCTGAAAATAGAAGAAGATGGCACTATTAAGGGTTATGGTACAGAAATCGGAGCCTTTGTTCGCATAGACGACCTTGATCCTGCTTACGCTTACGAACAACTAGACCGCGGAATATATTCTAATCCGGACAAAGTAAATGCACGTATAACTATTCCTGTTTCGACTTACGAAATAATAATGAAAGGCTACAAAGTAGACTATATGCTTTATGCTAATAATTATACAGATAGCGAACAGAAAGTATGTTTCTTTGACGATCTGGCTAAAGCAATAAAAGTATTTGAAGACGGAGCCCGTAAAGCTAAAGGAACAACTACTGAAAAAGGATTGGTTAAATCGTACTTCGCTAATCCATTCGGACCTGTACAAGAACGCGATAAGGCCGAGAAACTAGTTCGTCAATATTTTTCGAATATGGAACAAGCCGGAACAAGAATCGGAGAAATATATACTTCGTTAGCTATTGAAGGACAAACTAAAGATGGTCCACGCAAGGCCGCAGAGGAGTTATTTACTCTAATAAACAAATAGGAAACAGCCTTTCTAACATAAAAATATCCCGCTTGAAATTTCAAACGGGATATTTTATTTTAAGACTAGTAGGATATATTAATTTACTACAAGTTTATTTGTTATCACATTTTGTATACCATCTGTTATCTTTACCAGATAAACACCTTTTTGAGTCAGGTTATCAATAACCACAGGATACGTTGAAGGTTTTATAGACCGAACAACTTCGCCTAACGCATTTACAAGCTCTACCTGTAAGTTGTTTTTTTGCACTTCGTTCAGATTACAGTTTATCTCCACACTTCCATTAACCTTAACAGGGTTAGGATATAACGAGAATGACGAAGAAACTATATCGGGTGTTATAGCAACCTCCGATTTATTAATTTCCTCTTCGGTTAAAGCTATATTATATAATTTAAAATCATCAATAGTTCCGCAATAATCGATATTATCGCCTGCTACACCCGAATCCCACCATTGCGTACGTCCTATATAGTTCCGCTTTGTTGCTGCAACACCACAAAGCTCATACGGTTCGCGGGTAATTGCAGTAGAAGATGCAGTCATTGTGCCGTTCACATATATTTTTGTGGTTTTTGTTTTCGCATCAAACGTAAAAGCCACCTTCGATTCTTTTCCCGACTCTAACTGTTTGTTCGAATTAATAAGCACTGTTGATCCTCCGTTATACTTATATCCTGCAGTAAGAGCACTTCCTCTGCCCAAAAGACTGTTGGAAGAGGCCGAGCCGAAATCGTACAAACGAGGTTGTTTATTTAAGTGAACAGGATGTACGGTTAGTATAAAAGTATAACTTCTTATATCGTCAATAATCCCATTCGGAGCCATAGCATAACCATTTGTAAAAAACCCCGAAGCCGTATTTGCCGTCATATTAAGAGTCCCGTCAATTTGAGCGCTACCGTAAACAGTTGCATCATTTCCGTTTCCCGATTTATCAGCTACATAATTCACTCCATCTTTTGTATACAAATCGTCGGTCTCAAATTCGTAAAACAACACCTTATTGTTTTCTATATTTCGGGGCATCACTGTTACATCAAACGTTTTTTCAAGGTCTCCAATCTTTGCTATTAACCGAACCGCTGTGGCTGAAACCGGAAGTGTAACAAGTCCTGTGTTCGACACAACATTTGTATTATTTGAAGTCCAACTTACAGCTGAACCTGCAACCGTTTTAGCTTTCAGAACAATATCGCTGTACACATACCGAGGAACTTCCAAAGCTTCTATATCAGCTTTTGCCGGAAGGCTGGAATCTAAAACATAAGTAGTCGTAATTTCCGACAACGATTTTATTTCATTCTGATTCAAAGCCCTGTCGTATACACGACAATCTTCAACCCAACCGATAAATCCACCGACAGAAACATCATTTAAGGAAAGATTTTCGATCTCTACATATTGGTCTATAAGTCCGTTTATATAAGTCCGAAGCACTCCGTTATCGTAAGTGATTGCAAGATTGAAAAATTCGAATTTAGTTGGAGTATACCATTCGCCGCCTGTACCCCTATTAGCAGTTTTCCACACATCGGAATTTCCCAACAAGTTAGAACTATTATATTTTACATTACCAACAGTAATTACAGGTTTTACCGTATTCTCATCCAGCGAATATGTTATATCTCCAAATGCAAGGATGTTCCCTTTATATGCTCCTTTATAAATATAAGGAGAAAGAACTATAGAAAATGCGCCTGTGCTTTGTGCCGATAGAACAGCATTTGTAGTAGTGGTTGACAACAATACCCCTTTATCTGTTTCTGCAGTACCTTGCACCTCTCCGTCAAACTGTTCGTTAACCAAAAGTCCTCCGTCTAAATCTATGGAGCCTAAAGGATGCTCATAATCGCAATGTATAGCTGTAGGATAGCCCAATGGTCTGGTCGAACTAACAATCCAGTCATAATAATCTCCATGCATCCAAGTCAATTTCAAATCCGAATTTTTAGAGTTCGGAATAACGTAAGGTCTTATATTATTCTTGGTCGAATTTTTAGTAATTTGCTCAGTATTTTCAAGCTCGCCATTTGCATTTACCGTGTACTTTACTATTTCATATACTTTTCCGTTATCACCTGTAACGGGCACAGAACAGTACATAACATTGGCATTATTCTTATCAATAGCCATTCCCCCACTGTAACACATTTCGAGGCCTGCTGATTGATGGAAATGTCCGCCTCCGTTTGCTAAGAATGTTTTTTTCCATTCAGTACCTGTCCATTTAGCATAATAATAATCGTGCGAAGTTTTGCCACTATTTATACGCACCATTGCTACAACAGGAGCACCGTTGTAGCCTTCCATAACTTCCCATACCCAGTCGCGATACGACGCATTGTCAACAACTGCTTCAGGATTTGCATTAGCATAGGTACTTGTAGCACTAACACTATGTGTTCCATTAGCAATAGTTGATAACACTTTTCCTTTTACATCCTTTAATTCTAAAGTATTTACATCAATATAATTGTAATAAACATAATTCGGATTCTGATTATCAGGGTGAGCCGTTGTATAGGTCATCAATATTTTATCCGTTCCGTTAGACGCGTATTTTGCATAAGGCCGAGCACCTGTCGACTGTACTATCTGGTAAGGTCCCCATGTAAAATCAACATTATCATCTTCGTCAGGAATATTAAGCTGTGCAATTGTAGGATGCCAGTTTATACCCCTCCAGCACAAGTATATATGATTGGGATCGTCCGATAATATAAAGGGAGACGGATAAGTGGTATTGTGCGAAGTTATAAGTTTTTTCTCTGCACCAAGAGTTGTTATATCTCCCGGTTTTTGCGAAATACGATAATAAAAGCAAGCCTCATCGGTATGTCTCGAATAAAATATCATAACTCTTTCGTCAGGCAATACCAAAAATGTTGGATTGTTATGATCGTCTGGTTGAAAATACGACCTTATTAAAACCTCGCTGGTTATTCCTGTCAGAAAATCGTATTGCATAGCTTTTATATTTCCGTGAACATCTATATAACCAATATATGTTTTATTTATGGTTCCCTCTTCATTCTCGTAATGAGTGGCTCTGGGATCGGCAAACCAACACCAAGCCCCCTTTGTTGTAACTACTGCACCTTCGTAAGTATCCGAATCGCTAAAAGTGTATGCCCCAATAAAACTAACAGAGCATAAATAAATAGCTAAGAATGTAAATAATTTCTTCATAGGTTAAATGTCTTTATTTATTCATGGTTATCAAATTCTCTTTTAATCCATTTTAATACAAAGAAAATAATTTGAATATTAGACAAAGGGGGATAAATCGTTCAATAAGGTTATTTTGTGGTTCAGCATCACTTATATAAACAAAAAAAAGCTATTCCCTTTTTAGGAAATAGCTTTTACACTATTGCTATAGTTTAATCTCTTATTTGAATGATTTGAAAGTTGGCTCAATCATTGGATAGTAAATATCTTTAACCGAGCTTTCATATTTAAGAATACCGGTTACAATCTCGCCATTACTCAAAATAGTTTTTTGATAAAAAACAGTCTTGCTACCAATAACAACCCCCATTATTATATAATTGGTTGTATTGAATGCTTTGTAACTTATATCGAAGTTTTCGTTAGCAATATCCTTTTCGTATGCATCTTTTATAGTTGCATTATCTCTTGTTATTGTTCCGTCAAGATTTCCAACGGCAACTCTCAATGTACAAAGGCTGTCTGTCGACAAAAACTCTTGTCCTTTTCCATCAAATTCGCCTTGAGGAATCATCATATCAGCCGGATATTTGATGCAGAATTTATACTCTTCGTTGCAATAAGTTCCGGGTGTTACTCTTCTTGTACTGTCTTGATCTGTGCCATTTTTATCTTTATCAGACTTAGATCCACAGCTTGAAAACGAAAAAGTAATCAGGCAAAAAGCGGCAAATACAGTTAATAAATACTTCATAATTTAATCAGGTTTTGGGTTAATTTAAAGCATAAAGATACATCTTTTCTGTAAAAAACAAAAGCTATAGCCCTTACAAGCATTATTTCTGATAATAAATAAACTATCTTTGACTCCTTGTTGTTATTTTATGATGCACATATATTTTAAAATCGTTTTATTAATAATGGCTATATCAGCCATGTATACGAACAAAGCAATGGCACAATTTACAGAAAAAGAAAAAATTATAATAAACAGCAACACCCTAAATACGCCATTCAAGGTTTTGAGCGTTTATAATGAGGAAGAGGAGATACAACTTCGAACAAAATCGGAAGATATTGATATAGATGTAGATTCCATTCTTTTAAATACACTTATCGAGCGAATGAAAGTTACGCTGGATGAAGAAATGGGAGTTGGGTTAGCCGCTCCACAAGTAGGAATAATGAAAAATATTTTCCTATTTGTTCGAATAGATTTACCGGATGAACCTGTTGCTGTTGCTATAAATCCACGTATACTAAACCATGCAGATAAACTTATATGTTTCGACGGAGACGGCTGTTTATCAGTACCGGGACAAAGCGGCGACTCGATGCGCTATCCTTGGATCGAAGTAGAATACATAAATGAAAAAGGGGAGTTAATTCGAGAAAAATTATACGGACACAGCAGGCAAGACAACTTTGTTGCAGTTATTTTCCAGCACGAGTTCGATCATCTTCAAGGCATCCTTTACACGGATAAACTTTGTGAAGATCAATAACAACTATCAAACACGCCTGATTACAGTTATAATTACAAAGAGAGCTATAATAAACACGGCTCCACCTATAGCCGATATACATGCCATTTTCGACTTTTCGGGATAATCGTCTTTATTTATATAATAAAGTACAGCACCAACTATAGGCAAGCAATAAGATAATACTGCTAAGCCCGCATCTATATCATCACGTTTATCTTCCTCTTCGTAATTATCCATACATCTTCAATATTCTCCACAAAGATAGAGAAATTATGCAACATCAGAGCTTGAAAGAGTTACATTGATTATAAAAACCAATAATATAAAAAAGGAGCCATAAAAGAATGACTTAAGAGCCGTTTTCGCCTTTCGTGGAGCTCTGTTCAGGTATAGGAAAAAAAGAAACAAGCCAAAAACGGGTATAAAAAATGATATCAAAATAAGATGTTCCGGCAAGCGTTTCGAGCTCATTCTGCGAGCTTTATGACGAACATTATAATAATGAGATCCTTCGACCACCGCTGCTATTTCTGCAACTTTCACCTCTTCCTGACCATCCAAACACTCCATAAAACAAATATTACTATTTTATATTTTCTATCTAATTATCTCCAGAACAAAGAAACCAATACTTTCACCGATTATCGACATTATGGACATTGCCCCTATACCGGCACAAAAACCAGTCGTTACGCGTATAAAATTATTACTTTCTCTTTTACAATATGCCTGAGTCAATCCGTCAACAACAGTTGGCAATAATAATAAACATGAAAACCAAAAATTAATGGATATCAAGCTAAAAGCAAAAGGTATTATTGACAAATACCCCATATAGACACCCGTACATCTTGCACAAACCGGAAATTGTTTCCCTCTAAAAAAAAATGAGCGTTCGGGCATCCGATGACAAAAAACAAATTTGAGTTTTTCTGGCATTATTCCACTTCTTCTTTATCAACAATAAAGCGTCAGGACTACGCAAAGATAATATTCGATTTTATAAAATGTATTTTTTACACGAAAAAAAATTATCCGATATTCTTTTTCACAATTTTGTAATTACTATTATAGTAACAACAATCAGTATACAAATAAGAGTAGTTGCCCCCGATTGTTTCGCACGTTCTTTATATCCTCTTAATTTATACAGGAAGAATAAAAAGATACCTACCGTAAAGAACGAAAAAATATTGCCCAATATAATCCACAATATATCGGCAGCAGAAAGTTCGAGATTTTCCCTGTTTATTTCATTTGGGTCTTTATCTCTTATTATTTCACCGTATTCGTTTATTTTTACCATCCTCAATTATTCTTCGCTGTCGTTAATTACTGGAGCACGAGGCACCTCAATACTTGTTGTTACTTGTAGTGGATAAGAAAATATCTCGGCATTATCGCCTCCTATTTTCGGGTTATTAGTATTACACACTAGTGTAAATTGTGACAAATTATTTATTAAACGTGGCGTATACCGATCGTTGTCTATGTTCAGTATATCTAAAGCCAACTTAACTGCTATTGTTGTTACAAAGTTTATATCGACAGAGATTCCCGGTTCAAATATAGCCTTTTCCAAATCTTCCTCATTGGTATAAAACTTTTTATTCTGGTTTACCCTCCCCGATAAGCCTCCGATTGCATACATCAGGTCGGAATAATCTGGCATTCCGGTTGGCAAGCAATAAAATATCTCTCCGGCAAAGGCCCTTTCCCAACAACCAACCGACATTAACGGCATACCTACTTCCTTCGCAATCTGATTGGCATACAAATCTCCCTCCCGATTATCGGCACCTCCAACTACTATTGTGTTCTTATCGCAAAACGAATCAAATACACTCAACGGCACCTCCTGCACCGTACATGCCTGAGTAACAATTTCGGCCTTCGGATTAATTTGTAATATGCGTTCTTTCAGGGCATCGACTTTAAGTTTCCCGACGTCTAAAATACCACACTGATGCCTGCTTATATTATGGTATGCAAATATATCGTTATCTATAAGCAAAAAACGGCCGACTCCTGCTCTCGCTAACTCTAGGGCAAAAAGGCTGCCTACCGAACCGCATCCGATAAACATTGCTCCTTTTTTCAACATAATATCAGACTCAAGAATCCCCGTGTTTCTCGAAAATATATCTAATTTCAATGAATATGGTTCTTTCTTGCATTTTTTTCCATCTGCATCTATAAAACAAAGTTCATTTGCTTCAAAGTAACCATATAATTGACCTTCCGTTGGCAGTTCTTCTGGTTTCGCCCCAAATATCTCGCCTATACATTTAACTTCAGGAAAATTATTATCAGGATGAAGATAAGATATTATATTATAATAGTTTGTAGTATCAATATATATGCCATAAAACTTACCTAGAATCTTTTCCGACTCTAATTCGGCCGGAAAACTAACAGTAGGTTTACGCTTACGCATCAATAGCTTTGCCATTATGTATATTTAGATTTTAAATTCTTCTATATCAATTTCACCATTCACCCACTTTTCGAATAGAGATATCCACCGCACTGCATTCTGCAAAGTTTGGGCTCCTGATGTTTTACCTTTCCACGAAACATTCAGAAAATAACAGCCTGCCGAATCGACCATTGTATAAGGTAGACTGCCTGATATTTTAATCAGATCGTTAAGATCCGGAAATAAAACATATACCCTCAGCATTTCAGGCATTACCCTGTAATTACGGGCATAAACAAGCTGTATAGTCCAAGGTGTTGCACTGTTTATATTTACCACAAAGCTAACAATCCCGTTCTCTTTCATATATACAGCATCGGGAAAAACCTCCTCTATGACAGCCTTTTCGGCTTCGAGCAGTTGTGGTGTTACATCGTACCAATTAACAGCAAAATTGTGTACCCTTTGTGCAGGCATAATACGAATAATGCTACGAGTTTTTCTCCTATACTCTTTTACTTCCGATTCGGGTATACCCGAAAAATAAAAATCGGAAGACAATTTTTTTATTTTCTTAAAGCCTTGAAACCAAAGGAATACCACAAATCCGGCAAACATTAAGAACAACAGAGGTATAGCTTCCAAATGAGTATCTGACAGATTACTCATTAAAAACAAAATTACATCGTAAACACCATGCAAAAGCACAGCAACGCCAAACGATAGCCAAAGATATTTATTCTTATGTTCGGGCACAAAGCGTGCATAAGAGAAATAATACCCCATTGCAACACCAAACAAAGCATGCCCGGGTACAGACAGCAGAGCACGGCCGATACCCACGCCAACGCCTCCATTCAGAACATACAAGACATTTTCGACTGCGGCAAATCCCAACGACACAAATACGGAGTAAATTATTCCGTCAAAACGTTCATTAAATTCTGCACTATTCCATATCAATAAATAAAGAACAGCAAATTTTACAAATTCCTCAGGAATAGCGGCTTGCACAAAAGCTGTATAAAACGAGCTTAAAACTGGGTCGTCTACTGTTATACCAAGACCAACAGCTTCGAGCCCCTTGTAAACTATAAGTAATACAGGCGCAGTTAACGCCCCCAGACCAAAGGCCGTTAACAAGAGAGGTAAAGGTTCCTGCTCGTATTTATCTTTCTTATACACAAATACGAGTATAAGAACTACCGGCAACAAAGAGACAAATAAAAGATATATATATTGCACCATACTATCTCAATTTGAACTCTATCAACCCAATTAGCCCGGCATTCCACTTTTCAAAGCTATTTATCCATGTTAAAGCTCCTTCCAAGGCCGAAACCCCACTGATAAGTTCCTCCTGCATTTCGCGCGTTACATCAATGTAAGGTTCCCCAACTTCATCAATATTGATATATGGCAAGTCTATCCGATTTTTAAACACTATATCCTTCAGGTCGGGCGATATTATATATGCTCTCAACCCTCCATGTTTACTATTATAATGACGATCATAAGCCAATTGTATATGCCACAATATATTAGTCTGATATTTAACAACAAAGGACAACACCCCATCGTCAACCGACTGCTCGGCATCGGGAAAATGATATGCTATAGCCTGAACTTCTTTCTTATACAAATCGGGATTCGCCTGAAACCAGTATTTAACCTGTTGCCCGGCCAATTCTTTATCCTTAGCTTCCTGTTTCTTCTTTTCCATCCAATCGATTACAGCCGGAACAACCTGCAAAGCTATTAAGGATAACAATAAGAATATAAACACGCCCCAATAGAACGAACTGAAAAACACGATACCATTATACGATAATTCGGGAATAAAAGCACAAGCTCCGGCAGACAAGAACAGCGCCATCAAGGTAAACAACCACATCCGCTCATATACCCATCGGGTTGGGAACAACACATTTAGAATAGACAATAAGAACAATACAAATACACCCAAAATAGAATATTTCACAACTCTTTTGTAGTCATTATTCTTCGTAACACTAATATTATCTTTTTCGGCTTGCAATTGTTTTGCAATACTTTCTTTTCTCGCTTTATCTTTATGATCGACCGATAATTTTTCCAGATACAGAACATTAAGTGAGTCGCGGGCTTTAATCGAGTCTATTATAAACCCTCTCATATTAATATCAATATATCTATCGTACAGCACCGAATCGCGTTTGGTTACAATTAAATCATCCAGAGTGGGTAACTTATATTCCTTATCAAAAGAAATTGTATACAATTCAATCAACGAGTCTTTTTCGGCAGAAGTAATATCAATATCCCCAAATCCTAAGAGTTTATAGGCAACTTTAAATTCCGATACTTTATCTTTCAGCTTATAATCGGAATAACCTAAGAAAAAAGTAAGTAGCAAACACAAAAATGCAACTAGAGCAAACAAAGCTTTAGGATGCACAAACGTCTTCAACCCCGACTCCGAAACACCTGATTGTGTTTTTATTGTCACTCTCTCTGCTTTATAATCGTTCGACAAAGTTTTTTTGATCGGATTTTTTTGCATCTCACACTCAGGGCTTAAGCCCTTTTCCGGGAAATGTTTCCACTCAAAATACTCTTCGGGAATAAGGTCATTACCAACAGCAACCTCTACCCTATCGTATTTTAACGGAGACGATACATGATACATTGTCAATCTGAAGCGAGGATCGATATTTACAAGCCCCGATATTGCACCTTTTTCATTCAGCCCTGCAAAAACAGCATTTGTTTCATCGTCCGTACCCGAAAAAGAGTCCATGCTCCCCGGATGACGATGCCACAAGCCCAATAAACTCAGTTCGTGTTTGTATTCCGAAGCCACAGACTGGGCCAGATAATTTACAAACTTTTCATCGTACTCAAAATATGCGAATTGGAAAACAGAATTCCATCCGGGAGGCAAAACCTCCATTACAATCCATATTCCATTATCAAGAATATGCCCCAATAAAATACCACCCGTTTCGAGTGGTTCTTTTCTAAAACTTTCGTTTACGATTGCATTATATGCTTTATCGGAGAAAACAACAGTGTGGCAACTATTATTCATTTGCTTATTATTTTATTATATGCCACGATGTTGGTTAAATGCTTCTTTAGACAGGTCGCCCGACAACACCAACTCGAAAGCCATTAGCCATTTTACCGCCCATGCTATAACCGATGCCGCTGACGACACCTGCTTACCTGCCTTAACGTTGTCGGCCTCAGCCGTACACAAATATAGTTGATTATTACTATCGCGTAGCAGATGGGTTGGTTGCCACCCTAAATCGCCTATCAGTTCGTCAATATCGGGTTCAACCAAATATACCCTAACCGAACTACCCATTACCTGTTGCGGATGGTTGTTGTTATAAATAGCCATTATATGCCACTTGTTATCGCCCAAGCAACCAATATTCAAACTGCCTACCCACGCGAAACGTCCATCGTCCAGTTTATCGAGTTCAAATCCAGGGAAAGCCTGTTGCATTGCAGCCTTCTCGGCTTCCAACAATCCGGGATCGCGATCGTACCACTGACTAACAGCCAATTTTCCGGGAGGAATTACAATGCCTTTCTGACCATTATCATCCGTTACATTCCCGTCTGTCCCGATTGGAATTTTCTGTCCTTCGAGCAATTTTTTCTTTAATTCCTCACGTTTTTTCTTCAAAGCCTCATCATCAGCCAGCTTTCCGGGAGGAATCACAATACCCTTCTGTCCGCTATCATCTGTCACATTTCCGTCTGTCCCGATTGGGATTTTCTGTCCTTCAAGCAATTTTTTCTTTAACTCCTCGCGCTTCTTTTTCAAAGCCTCATCATCGGCAAAACGCCCCACCGGAATATATATCTTGTTATTCATGTCTTAAAATATTAAACCTATCCTAGTTTGTTATTAAACAGTTAAAATAAATCTTTCAATTCGTCATACTCAACAGCTTGCTTCCATTCATCACCAACCGATGGCACACAAACCAACACATCGGGCAATAAACCGAAACTCCTCACCTGCCCTAATGTATAAGGCCCGTACTGTTGTTCGTCCAGTTCAATATAATATAATTTGTCCATCTATGTTTTGTTGAATATTATCACACACTTTTCAAATTTAATTTTTTTTTCATGTTCAACAAAATATTTAACAGCAAACCAAACACAAATCTATCTAAACAAAAGTTTTTAGTTAAAAAATATTTCCGATTAAACCTTTTATAAAATATTCTATCTAACCGAATATAAACCAGATAAAAAACAAGTTATGAAAAAGTTATTATTGTTAATATTTATTCTTGCAGGAATTTCATCTGCTTCTTTTGCCGGTGTTTCTCAACAAGAAAGAAAGCAACGCCAGAGAAACGACAACATGACTAAAGAACTGAATTTAACCGAAGAGCAACAAAAAAAGATTGATGCTTTAAGAACTGACTTCAGAGACAAAGCAAAAAAAATAAACGACGACAAAAAGCTCAATGATAGCGATAGAAAAACAAAAAGAAATGCCATCAGAGAAGAGCACCAAAAAGCAATAAAAGAAGTGCTTACTCCCGAACAACAAGAAAAATGGGAGAAAATGCGCAAAGATCGCCCCAGCAATCGCAAAATGCGAGACGGAGACGCTAAAAAGAACAAAGAATCAGGACAAAGAATGAATAGAGGTAAAGGAAAAATGCAGGCTCAACACAGGGCTTCAAAACCTCGCATGGATTTAAACCTAACCGAAACACAAAAAAACTCGATTAAGGAATTAAGAGAAGAATATAAAATTAAACGCAAAGCTTTAGCTTCGGAAAGACAAATAAAGATAGATCAGATTCTTACCCCTGAGCAAAAAGCAAAGCGTGAAGAATTTAGAAAGCAAAGACCTCAAAATATAAAAGGCGATAAACCCTTTGCAGGCAAAAGAAACCCTAAAATGGAAAGAAAGCTTGATGACGAATCGTTGAAAAAACTAAAAGATCTAAACAACAGGTACAAAGAAGACAAAAAAAAGATATTGAACGAAGCTAAAAACACAAATAGCTAAGTTCCAAAACTCACAATACTTAAGGTGTATTCTTTATTCTCAAATGTGGACTTTGGCAACCGGAAAACATCAGACATTTTCCGGTTGTTATTTTTTATCTTCTTCAGGTTAAAGTTATTTGCTTAACCTCTTCAAAGTTTATTTGCTGCACAGCCTGTTCCACATTTATCCATTTATAGTCGGTCAGCATTTTTTCGAACTTAGGGTAAGCCCCCTTTATTCCGTAGTACGACTTAAAATAGCGCATTCCCGACAAGTGCTTAAACCGAGGTTGTTCGTAATCGAAATCACGCATATGCAAATAAGTCATGTTATAATCCGACTTATTCATCAACCGCTTAATAAGCCGGTACGGAAACAGCCTGAAATATCCGCCACCACCAAACACAAACTGTTTTCCGAGCACTTCGCCCGTGTTAATGGGAAACTCTTTTAACGTATAATCTTTATATTTCACCAGTGTTGGAACAGCCTCTCCAAAAGAAGGGAACCCTCCAAAACTTCGGGTTGTGGGAAATATCGAACAATCGCTTTCAATTCCATTTTGCGCCAACACTTCAAAAGCCCATGTCGCATCTTCCGAAATAGTAAATGCCGGAGCCCTGAACGACACAGCCTTCTCGCCCGTCACATTTTCTATACTGTCTAATGCCATTCGTAAGTCATCGTTAAACGACTCGGGCGTCATTTCCCTCACAAAAAAATGTTTGTCGCTATGGCAAGCAATTTCGTGCCCTCTCTGGCGTATTCGTTTCAACACATCGGGATATGTACGGGCAATCCAACCCAAACAGAAAAATGTAGCTTTAGTATTCAACTCGTCCAACTTATCCAATACACGCGGTAAATATAAATCGACCCTCGACGGATAATTGAGCCACGTATCTTCGGTCGAAAAAATATCGAAGTGATACCACTCCTCTATATCGAAAGTTAGTATATTTATTTGTCCTGCTTTTTTCATACAGTATCTAAATCTATCAATTGAATAAAAATATCATCTTTATTTATTTGAGGTATATTACCTGTTAAATCCTTAAACACCAAATTAAACGGCGGACGCTTCACAAACGAAGGCATATTAAAATAAAAACCACCCGAAGTATCGGCGCCTAAACCTATATAGAGATTTAACGGACGTAAGCCAATACTTTCCGACACCGATTTTGATATTACATCAGATAATTGAGCCTTCGATAATGTTTGTGCAAAAAAGGATATTGGAGTTTTTACTATTCCTGCCGCATCGTAACAATACTTATTTGCTGGGTTTTTCAAGCGCCAATTCCATTGAGCCTCATCCCATGTTTTATAACAATTAAAGTCAGTTTTTTTATAAATATTTTTCCCGAAACCAAGCTTTACTGTTAATGGAGATATTAAATAAAACCCAAAATACTTAAGAAAGCCATGAGAACTGTTTGCATTAGGAACCGCAATCATAAAATCGAATCCGTTTTCAGCAGCGTATTCAGCAGTTTTTTCTCCTAAGACGGTAAACAACTTCTTACCCCGATAATTTATGTTTGTCGACACATTTATGCACAACAACCCTTTACGTTTCGCTCCGAACAGGTTTAACTCGATGGGCAGAGCCGCAAAGTGCGACACTATACGTCCGTTGTCCCAAGCATTAAAGCCTTCCATTGCACCTAAAGGATTTTCGGCATACTGCCACCGTATAAAATCGAGTGTAAATTTTTCGTTCTTCGGAAAAGTCTCTTTCAAAAAACGGGTAATCTCAATCAACGAGTCCTCATCCGTTTCTATTTTTTTTATAGAATACTCCATATCTAGTTTTGGTCAAGATTCAATAAATGAATTAAATACCAAAAGTAAGAAGTTTTTTTCAGACCCTACACATCTTATTACGTCATTTTTCAAATTGTACACTATCCCTAAAAGGCATTATAGAAAAAAAATTAAAAGAACCCTTCTAAAATTTAAGAACTTAATCGTAATATTTTTGGAATTATAAAATAATCTACCTACTTTTGCAACCCGATTCGAAACAGAAAATAATAACGATAATAATATAAAGCAATGAAAAGAACGTTCCAACCATCGAACAGAAAGAGAAAAAACAAACATGGTTTTCGCTCTAGAATGGCTACCGCTAACGGACGCAGAGTGCTTGCTTCGCGCAGAGCAAAAGGAAGAGCTAAACTTTCGGTTTCTGACGAGTACAGCAAATAATAGCCTGTAAAGATATTATTGCTTAGGCAATAGCTAAAGTAAGGATTAAAAATAATTCTTACTTTTGTTGTTTATATATACACAACAAAACATCTGAAAGACATGACATGGTTCGATTTCCTAATATTCTTTATTGTCATCGCATCGGCTATTAGCGGATTCGTGTCGGGATTTATCATGCAACTGGCATCTTTAGTAGGTCTTATTGCTGGAGCATTCTTTGCCGGAAAAGTTGCAGTATATGTATATCCCTTTCTCGAACAGCTTGTCGATATACCCGACAAACTAGCTGCACCATTGTCATTTGCCATAGCCTTTATCCTCATCATCATTGTTTTTGCGATAATGGGCAAATTAATAGACGGATTTTTCAAGGTTATAAAAATCAACTTCATCAACCGCTTGGGAGGAAGCATTTTTTCGGTTGCAAAATGGCTGGTTATTGTCAGCATATTATTGAATATAACCATCGCCTTCGACAAAAACCAACAACTTATAAAACAAGATGTACAGGAAAATTCCATCACTTTTAGACCTGTTAAAGAAATAAGCCTCTTTTTTATACCTTTTTTAGGATTTGACTTCGAAGACGACAAATAATATTCAAAATAAAAAGTTAATTTTGCTATTTTAAGAATCCACCGTAAACAACGGTCAAAACCTTAATAATAACAAAAGTAGGATGCATCCACTCTCACAGTTTAAATACTGTCCCAAATGCGGCTCAGTCCGCTTCATCGAGAACAACTTCAAATCGAAAAAATGCGAAGACTGCAAATTTGTCTACTATTTTAACTCATGTGGCGCCACTGTTGCTTTAATCGTCAACGATAACAACGAATTATTAGTTGCAACCCGTGCTCACGAACCGGCAAAAGGCACGTTAGATATGCCCGGTGGTTTTGTCGACATGGACGAAACAGCAGAACAAGCCGTTATTCGTGAAGTTAAAGAAGAAACAGGGCTGGATATAACCAATCCGAAATATCTTTTCTCGCTACCAAACATATACGTTTATTCTGGATTTGAGGTACATACCATCGACATGTTTTTTGTTTGCCTTTTATCGGGGGCTTACTCTTTAAAAGCAGACGACGATGTAGCAAAACTCGAGTTCATGAAACTTTCGGAGATTAAACCTGAACTTTTCGGACTAAAGTCGGTTAAATTAGGTATAGAAAAAATTCTATCCTCCGACATATTAAATAAAAAATTGTCAATTCTAAGAAACAAATAAATATAAAGTATGAAAAAACTGCTTTTAGCATTGTGCATATCTGCCGGAACCCTATCGGGCTATGCTCAAAAAACAGTAAAAAACGAAAATCCCCTGAAATACTTCACCGAGGGAAAAGAAATGTTTATCGATAAAAACTACACTGGTAGTATACATTCGCTAAACGAATTCAAAAAATATTCGACTGACGAAAAATTAAACGTCGAAGCCGACTATATGCTTGTTAGTTGCCTATACCTGCAAGGTAGCCCAAAAGCCGAAACCAAGTTACGGGAATTTGCCGAAGCTCATCCCGAAACTTATCATGCCAACCAGATTAATTTTTACATCGGATCGATATGCTTCGACAAAAAAGACTGGCAACAAGCATTATACTGGCTCGATCAAACCGATGTAAATTATCTCTCTCCGGGCGAACAAGAAGACTATGCTTACCGTATGGCATATACAGGGCTTCAAAGCAACAGAAGAGACAATTCAAAACATCTGTTCAAAGCTTTGACCCATAACAGTAAAAAATACGCCGATCCTGCGAACTATTATCTTGCTTACATTGATTTTCAGGACGGAGAATACGACAAGGCTCTTCCGGTTCTCGAAAAATTAAAGAATCGTTCCGAGTACAGGGAAGAAGCTTCGTTTTTGTTAACACAAGCACATTTTTTGCGCAACGATTTAAATAAAACGATAGAAGAAGGCGAAACATACATCAGCAACTATCCGCGAAACAAAAACACAGGCGAAGTATACCGTATGTTAGGAAACAGTTACAACCGCAAATACGATCTCAACAGCTCTATTCAAAAATACGAAAGGTACATGTCGCTCGAATCTTCGCCCATGCGCGAAGACATGTATTTGCTCGGATCTTCGTACTATCAAATTGGAAACTATCAGAAATCGGTTGATGCGCTGAAACTCGTAGCCTCAACAAACGATTTACTTGGACAGGCTGCTTATATGGAGTTAGGACAAGCCTATCTGAAATTGACTGACAACCAAAATGCGCTAATGGCTTTCGAAGCGGCATCACGGGTCAACTTCGATCCGGCAACGCGCGAAGCTGCTCTGTTTAATTATGCTTTACTTACACATCAAACATCCGTATCTATTTTTGGCGAATCGATTACCGTATTTCAACGCTTCTTAAAAGAGTATCCGCAATCAAAATACCGCAACCAGATATACGACATTCTTGCATCGTCTTTCTTATCAACAAAAGACTACACCGCAGCATTAAACGCTATCAACGAAATACAGTCTCCGGGACAACAGATACTCGAAGCAAAACAGCTCATACTATTCCGTTTGGGTACTCAGGACTTCATCAATAACAACTATCAGGCTGCGAACAATAACTTCAACGCCTCGATAAATATGGGCAATTACAGCCCCAAGGCTCGCAACGAATCACACTTTTGGCGTGCCGAAATTGCATATCGTCAAGGTAATTTCCAAGCTGCCGCACGAGATTATCAAACGTATGTATCTAATGCACATTCAACCGATGTAAATTATGCCATAGCATATTACAACCTTGGATATTCACATTTCCAAATGAAACAATATACCGGTGCACTTAATAGTTTCCTCAAATATGTAGGAAACGAAACGATGCGCAGCAATGCAACATATGCCGACGCACTTAACCGTATAGGCGACTGTTACCTGTACAACAGAAACTTTTCTTCGGCCGAAAAATATTATGCACAAGCTGCAACAGCTAATCCGAAAGATGCAGATTATGCCGATTTTCAGAATGCTTTTGTTATGGGATTGCAACGCAATTATGCGGGGAAAATATCGGCACTCGACCGCATGATGACCAAATATCCTAATTCGCAATATCAAGATGATGCTTTATTCGAAAAAAGTAAGGCTTTGGTTATGATGAGAAGAGAGGGCGAAGCCATCAGGGCTATTGAAAAACTTACAGCCGAATACCCTCAATCGCCATTTGTTGCCGAGGCAGGAGTTCAGCTCGGACAACTATACTTTAACGCAAACAATCCGAACAAATCGATAGAAGCTTACAAGCGCGTAATTTCGAACTTCCCGAATTCGGAAGAATCCCGTATTTCGATAAAAAGTCTCGAAAGTGTTTACCGTGACATAAACGATATTCCAGGTTACGCCTCATACGTAAACTCTTTAGGTACAGGAATAGTTATTACCGCCTCGCGTCAGGATTCCTTATCGTTTCTTGCTGCCGAAAGCATTTACATGAAAGACAGTAAACCGAAGGCACGGACTGCAATGGCAAATTATTTACAATCGTATCCGAACGGAACATTCTCAAGCGATGCTCACTATTATCTGGGTGTTATAGCCTTTGAAGGAGGGAATAAAGAATCGGCTCTCGAAGATTTCAATTACGTAATACGATCGAACAACCGCAAATACCTCGACGACGCGCTTATATACGTATCGGGAATTGAGTTCGACAGAAAAAACTATACCGCAGCCTACGAAGCATATAGCCACCTCGGAAAGGTTGCATCTAATGCCGACAACAAAAATGTAGCTCAACTTGGTATGTTGCGAAGTGCTTCGCAAATGAACAGAGACAACGAAGTTATTAGTGCCGCCTCGGAGTTATTAAACAATCAGAAAACATCGCCCGACATTGCTATTGAAGCGCTGTATTACAGGGCTAAATCGAGAATAAATACAAGCCAAACCGAAGCCGCCTTAAGCGATTTGCAGTTACTCGCTCGCGACACCCGTAATGTATTCGGCGCAGAAGCTCAATACCTGTTAGCAAACTCATATTACAGCAATAAACAATACGATAAAACTATTGAACAGGTTATGGGATTTGTAAAACAAGGTACCCCACACGAATATTGGATGGCAAAAGCTATTATAGTTTTAGCAGACAGTTACAGGGCTAAAGGCGAAGATTTCCAAGCCAATCAATATCTCGAAAACCTGAATGCAAATTATAAAGGAAGCGAAGCAGATATAAAAGAAGCATTAAAGGAACGTTTAAATAACTAAGATATACTCCCAAAAAGATATATAATGATGAAAACAATATATAAATCGACTATATTAGCTGCAATAGTACTGCCACTTTCCATCACTGCAAGTGCACAACAAACAGCAGCCAAAGATACGACGCTCAACCGTCAGATTTTGCTCGAAAAAGAGTTTGCCCCTACCCTACAGGATGCAAGCAAAATAAACACCCTGCCGGCTGTTCACGAGCCTGTTGTGAAACCCGTTAATTTACAATACGAGACCAGCCGCCCTGCTATTAATTTCACTCAATACAGGATAAAAGACACAGGAGCAGGCGATATTATGACGGATATAGATTTCAGCAAAAAGCGAGGCTATTTCAATTTCGGAGCAGGAAGCCACGCCCAAATAAATACAGACTTTGGCTATAGAATATTGGATACAAACACTGACGAGCTCGATGTTTTTGCCCGTTTCAATAACCTCAGCGGAAAAATTAATCTCGAAAATTCAGACGAAAAGGTTAAAGCGAAATATTCTGATCTGCTTATTAACGCCAAGTATCAACATAATTTCGAGCTTATAGCATGGCGATTATTAGCCGGATATGAAAACACAGGATTCAACTATTACGGAAGCCCTTTCATGCGTAATCCGGATAATTTCAATATTAATAAAAAACAAAGTTTAAACAACTTCAGTATTGGCACAGGACTAAAATCGACCGATAGCAATGAGTTTATATACGATGCAGCCATTAAATTCAATATATTCTCAACAAAATACGGACCAAATATCGAAGACGATGGACCGAAAGGTAATATTATAGAAGGAAAATTTGACGTTGCTGCTCCTTTTGGAGCCGACAAGGTTGTAGGTATAAACATGAATATCATGAACCAAAGTTTCAGTAAAGTCAAATTTATAGAAAACGCAGGTTTAGATAAGGACGACTATTTTCACAGTCTAACAAAAGCCAGTCTTAACCCTTACATCAGTTTCAAAGGAGATAGTTACTTTTTGAAGTTAGGAGTAAAAACCGATTATGCGATCGACAATAAAAACAAACTTGTGGTTGCTCCCGACCTTAAATTAGACTGGATATTTGCCGACAAAACTAAATTTTACGCAAATGTAACAGGGGGCATAAACGAAAACACTTATTTGCAGATAATGCGAGAGAATAGGTATGTAGATATGAGATCAAGAGTAGCTTATTCGAGAACTCCATTTGATTTGAAAGCGGGGATAGCATCAGCTGTTATCAGTGGTTTTGAACTTGATATATTTGGCGGATACAAAAAAACTAAGGACGAGCATTTTTACGTGAATGGAGGACATATGATATATGGAGAGAGTATTGTATATATTATAGGGCAGACCGGATCGTGGGGAAATGTATCTACTCCCGGATATTATGATTTATCGACAAGTCATATAGGTGGGCAAATAAAAACCAGCCTTATTCCTCACACAGATTTATCGGCCAAAGTGATAAAATATTTTTATGATGGACATAAAATAGAATACGCCGATTATCAGGGATATGCGGTTGGAAAAGAGAAAATCGGGAATTTACCCGAACTAACATTAGATTTTAATGCCGATATAAAACCGATAGAGGCATTAACAATCTCGGCTAATTACCACCTAACAAACGGGCGTAAAACATTAATCGGAAACGAATTTAAAAAAATGAAAAACATTAATGAAGTTAACCTTCGGGGAAGTTTCCAAATTGTCGACTGGATTTCATTAAATGCTGAATTAAACAATGTATTGAACCAAAAATATGAGACTTGGGTAGGTTACACTCATCTGGGTTTTAATTTTATGGCAGGAATAGGTATGAAATTCTAAAAAAGATAAAACGTAAAAAAGAGGGTTACTTTTAAGCTAACCCTCTTTTTTTGTACCTTTGCATCCAAATTGAAATTCGGCATAAAGAAAATATCTTTTCTCTGGCTATTTATCTATATATGAGCATAGTTATTTACCAAAACAGCTAGTTATTTTCAAAAATGCAAAATTCAGTCCAAATCTGTCAGGTTTTATCAGTTTTCTGTTATTTATCAGAGGTAAACAAAACAGTAAATACTGTAAGGTATGTCAGGTTTTTGAAATAACAGGTTTTATAGTGGGGTTTACGCCATGCATAATTCTATATTGACAGAATAAGTGTTCTTTTAAATTATTCAGTTGTTTACTGCCGCGCATCTTATTGATGCTTGCCTTCGTTCATTTTGCGGCATGAGGCAAAAGAAATGCAAGGAATCTGTGATTCCGCACAGTTGCAACATAATTAAAGAACAAAAGTCTCCCCAATGGGGAGATACAGAGGGGCTAAACCTGTCAGAACTGTCAGGTTTTGAAATTAAAGGCCTTTGAGAACACTTTAAACGAGGAGTAATTCTATACAAATAGAATAAATATTAATAAGCTTAATGATAAAAAAACAAATTATATATATAACCACATTTGTACTATTTGTACAAATAGCATTTTGTGCATGTACAAAGCATGAAGAAAAGCCCTCAACTGCTTCTCAAAAAGAGAATGTAAAAACAACCCGTTTTTCGGGAAATTACAATAAAACATTTAACGATTTACACGATTTACATACCGATGCTGCAAAGAAAAACGGGATTATCCCAATGGCATTAAGAAGCGACACAATAAAGAGAGGAGAAAAACTAGTCAGAATACCAAGTGAGCTCCCTTTATATAAAACAGATAACCTGACACATTCGGTACCCTACCTTGTACCCAAAGCCGCCGACCTGTTTATTGAAATATGCTCCGATTTTAGAGATTCTCTTATCAGCAAAAACATTCCACTTCATAAGCTGATTTTAACGAGTGTAACACGCACCGACGAAGACATAAAAAAACTGACAAAGCGAAATTACAACGCCAGTGATAATTCGGCACATTGCTATGGAACAACATTTGATATATCGTGGAAACGATTCGAAAAAATAAATCCTTACAACGAGAGCCGGATAAGCAACGAACAACTAAAACTTGTACTCGGACAAGTTCTGCATAACCTGCGCGAGCGCAACAAGTGTTATATAAAACATGAAAAGAAGCAGGCCTGTTTCCATATTACAGTCAGATAAAATCGTCGTATGAAAAGATATTTCATGTATTTGTCGTATAACGGCACTAATTATAATGGCTGGCAAACACAGCCTAACGGGACAACAATTCAACAAACAATAGAAGATGCCCTTTCTGTTATTTTGAGAGTTTCCACACCCATTGTGGGAGCAGGGCGTACCGATGCAAAAGTACATGCACGAACGATGGTTGCCCACTTCGACTCTGAAATAAAGGAACTCGATGTTCATAATTTAACCGACAGGCTGAACGGTTACCTACCGAACGATATTGCCATTAAAAAAATAGAACAGGTAAAAAACGATGCTCATGCCCGTTTCGATGCAACTTATCGGCTTTACCGATATTATGTTGTTACTGAAAAAGACCCGTTCAGACAAGACTCCCATTTCAGGATGAGAGGAGAGCTCGATCTGGAAGCAATGAATAAATGTGCAAACGCATTATTCGATTACACCGACTTCACAAGTTTCAGCAAATTGCACACCGATGTAAAAACCAATAATTGCAAGATAATGCAAGCCTCTTGGTTAAAAAACGGAAGCGAATATATTTTCACAATAAAAGCCGACCGATTTTTACGAAACATGGTCAGAGCCATTGTCGGAACACTTATCGACGTTGGTAAAGGCAAATTAAACGAAACCGATTTCAGGCAAATAATTGAAGAACAGAACAGATGCTCGGCAGGAATATCTGTTCCCGGTCACGCATTATACCTCGAAGAAGTTGGTTATAATGCAGATATAAAAGATATTCAAAAATAAAATTACAACATGTGGTTATTACTCGCCTTTATTTCGGCTTTTTTTCTTGGGTGTTACGATATTAATAAAAAATTATCGGTTAATAACAATGCCGTTATACCTGTATTATTTTTCAACACGCTTTTTTGTACACTTTTCTTTCTGCCATTATTCTTAATATCCCGCTTTGGAGGTTTTTCGGCAGACAGTTCCGTTTTTTATGTTCCCGTTATCGAAATAGAACAGCATTTATATATTATCGTAAAATCGGCGCTGGTTTTATCGTCTTGGATATTCGGGTATTTTGCCACCAAGCACTTGCCCTTAACTATTACCGGACCAATTAACGCAACCCGCCCCGTAATGGTTTTGGTAGGTGCATTACTCATATTTGGCGAACGATTGAATTTGTACCAATGGATAGGTGTTCTGCTCACAATAGTTTCGGTATTCCTCTTATCGGCCACAGGCAAAAAGGAAGGAATAAATTTTCGCCGCGATAAATGGATACTTTTCATATTCCTAGCCTCGGTGCTAGGTGCAGCCAGTGGCTTGTACGACAAATACCTGATGCAACGAATAAGTTCGACCGCCGTACAGTTTTGGTACAATTCGTATCAATGCCTCATGATGCTGGTTGTATTAATTGTTTTGTGGTATCCTAAACGAAAAAACAACACTCCATTTACATGGCGTTGGAATATCATTTTAGTCTCGTTATTCCTTACCATAGCCGACTTTGTTTACTTCTACGCTTTAACCGACCCCGATGCCATGATCTCGGTTATTTCGATGATACGCCGGGGCTCGGTAGTTGTGTCCTTTGCCGGAGGGGTTATGTTCTTCCATGAAAAAAACTTAAAAGGGAAAGTCCTCGATCTGATGCTCATTATAATAGGAATGTTTTTCCTATATTTGGGTTCAAAATAAAGCTATTAGTAAATATATTTTCCGAAATTATCTATAAGATGAAAAGATTGTTATTCGCCATATTTTTCCTTTGTGTTTTTTCTATTACAAAAGCTCAAGACATTACATCGGTTTTCTTATCTGCTCCCAAAAATATATTATATGGAATAGATGCCGAAAGAAAAGATAAGCTGATTGCCAGCCCAACCGACACCACAAATGTTGAAGTATTAAGCGATTTGGAAGGAACTATGAAAAGACTAGCTATTTCGGACGACTACATTTCGCTGCAAACATCTAAAAAAGGATCAATACAAATCAAACTATTATCTTTAGTAAACGACTCTAAAATTATATGTGTAATAAACACTGTGTGCGGAAAAGTATGCGACAGTTACATCAGGTTTTACACTACACAATGGCAACTGCTCCCTGATAATGGCATGTTATTTCCGAAACTGGCAAAAGACTGGATTATAAAGAGCGATGCCGACCGCTTGTCGGACAACTTCAAAAATGCAATATCTGCATTAGATATGCTACCTGTAAAAATGGAGTTGAACGGAGAGAATGCCAATCTTAAACTGACAGCCGATATAAAGGGCTATTTATCGGAAGATGATTACAAAAACTTAGAACCATTTTTAATTGAATCAGAAAAGACTCTTAATTGGAATAAAATAGCTTTTAGCGAAAAATAAGCAATTATATTTTTCTAGATTTTATCTTTCTTTTTAAAATTATCGTATACGGCTCTTGTTTGTTCGGCAATATGATCCCAATTATAAGGAGATAAATCGTAAGTGATTCTCATAATAGGCTGTTCGAGCTTTTGTTCTATTTTAGATCTTAATTGTTCGACATTTCCGGGCTCGAAAAACAGATTATCATCGTTTAGTATTCCCCTGTTTGCTAAAATATCGCTCAACACCACATCAAGATTATAGCTCATAGCCTCTAACAATGAAATAGGCAATCCCTCATGAAACGAAGGCAATACAAAAAAAGCCGCGTTCGAAAACAACTCGTTCAAATACTCACCTTTAATAAATCCGGTGAGAATAACTCCTTGTTCTTTGGCATATTTCTTTAACGATAATGAATATTCCGTTTCATGGTCTGCATCTCCGGCAATAACTAGTTTTATACCTTTTTTATCTGCAATTCCGGCATACGCCTCTACCAAGTTATCAAAGCCTTTTTCCTTAACAAAACGTCCAAGTGCGAAAATATATTTATGCTTTTCAACGCCTAATGATTCAATATAATCTGTAGACTGGGCTATATCCGGAATATTTACCCCATTGGGTATCAACGAAACATTTTTAGTTCGTTTATATTTCTCGGTCAGGTCTTTCTTTATAACATTCGATATAGCAATTATGTGGTTAGAATATCGGGCTGCATTTTTTTCCCCTATTCTCAACATTAGCTTGGCAAACATGCCCCATTTATCCCTGTTATAATCCGGACCATGATGTGTTACAATCACTTTCATCCCCAAAAGTCTGGCAAGGGGAGCTAAAATAGATGGCCCGATAGCATGAATGTGTAATATATCCGGCTTTTGAGTTTTTGCATAAAAAACGGCAAAAAAGGTATGTATTATCGCCTCTATATTCTTTCGTCGAGGAGCCCATATATCTTTAATTTTCACCCCCTTAAACAAGGATATTCTTTTTTCTTTTTCAAGATAGTTTGGTCTTCTTACAACTGTAACATCATAACCTAACGATACAAGTATAGGGTATAATTTCTCACAATGGGTTTCAATTCCCCCTTGTATATCAGGAATGCCTCGTGTACCTATTACAATAATTTTCATGACACTTTTATTCTTTGTTGTAAGAGGCATTCAAGTATATAATGCTATATATATAGTAAATGGTTGGTTGCATATTTTCACAAAACAAATATTTTCACAATAGGTATTAGAGATGATTTGTAAATATAATATTTAGTAAGATATCACGCTTCCTCTTAACTTTTCTATTTTCTAAACTCTACAAAACACCCTCTGATAGCAATTAATCGGAGAGTGCTTTAGCATTATCAAATATAATAAATGTTTATTGATATTTTTGCCTGTTTTTAGAAGAAATTTAATATTTATAATTTTCAATCGTTTCTTTATAAATATTCATCAAATCCCTAAAGTGTGCTTTTGCGGAAAATTGATTCACGGCAAACTCCTTTGCCGAAGCTGATAATCTTTCATATTCTTCTTGTGTTTTGCTCATAGCCCTTTCAATAACAGCACTTAAATCATCTGCCGATTTAGGTTGAAACAAGAATCCGGTTTCCGAATCTGTTATAAGTTCAGGTATTCCTCCCAAATTACTACCTATAACCGGAGTTCCTAATGTCATTGCTTCGATAATAGTCATAGGATTATTTTCATAGCATTCTGAGGGTAAAACAACATATTTTGCTTTCTGAACATAGTCTCGGAGTTCATTTCCTGTTTTAAACCCAAGGAATTCTATATTTGAAGGTAACTCTTGTTGTTTAAAAGAATTCAGCAACGGACCTTCGCCCAGCACTTTCAGGTTAACAATGGGCAGATTCTTCATTGCCTTTATTAAAGTAGCAATACCTTTCTCTTCCGAAATTCTTCCAAAATACAGTATATAGTCCTCTTTTTCTATATTTTTATCCTCTTCTATCAGAGTAAAGTTGTATAACTTAGTACTTCGATCCTTAAACAATGGTTCGCCCTGAATGTGTTTATTCCTCGAAAAGTGACTAACAAAAATAAAACGGTCTATATAATCTATCGGGCGATAACAGTATTTTCGAAAATAGCTATCTAAAGTTAGAAACAGGCTGTTGACAAAGCTATTATTCGAACACTTTTTTATCACACAATGGTAATAACTCTTTGTTTCGAGGCATCTTTCGCAAATATCTCCTTTACCATTGGTTATCGTATAAGAGGGACACACCAGTCTATAATCGTGCGCAGTCATAATTACCGGAATTCTATGCTTTCTTAAAACCGGCAATATAGACACCGAAAAGCTATTAAACATCAAATGAATATGGGCTATATCCGGTTTTTCGACCGATAACAACCGATCTAATTGTGTAGCTGCATTTTTATTATATAAGAATTTAGCTCCCTCTGTGATTTTAGTTAAAAGCCCTGATTCCGATAGTTCCGAAAAGTTCACAAAATAAGACTCATATTCTGATTTTCTATTCTTTTCGCTCTTCACTGAAAACGGTATAACCGTATGCCCATTATCTTTTAATAAATCAATTGTATTAAAAAATACTGTTTCGGCACCTCCTTTAGGGTAAAAATATTTATTTATTTGTAATATCTTCATTATAAAACACGATATAGATTCTAGGCTTTCAATCTCTTTTGAAAAACTCAATCTTTATACAAATTCAAGTAATTTTGAGCTGTATTTTCGATATTAAACATTTTTTCAGCATACAAAAATGCATCCTGAGTTAACATTCTTATCTTATCGTCCGACATCATTGCTATCTGAATAATTTTCTCTGCACAGTCTATAGAATCTCCATTTTTAAAAACAAAGCCATATTTTCCTTCTGCAATTACTTCCATCGGTCCTTTATTATCTGAAATAAGAACTGGTATTTTAGCGGCAATGCCTTCTGCAATAGCCAATCCAAACCCCTCATAAACCGAAGGTTGAACCAGCAAATCATATTCATTCAAATGTTCATAAATATAGTCTCTACTTTTTAACCCAAGGAAACGAATCGAATCACTTAGTCCACTCTCTAGCACTTTTGCCTCCAGATAAGAACGGGAATCTCCCTCTCCTATGAAATCAACGGATATTTTGCCAAAATATTTTCCTGCAACCAATTTTATTGCGTCAATAAGTATATCTTGCCCCTTAGTCTGATGATCGAGCCTACTTATTTGTAACAGTCTAAGCTCTGCCTTATTCTTCGATGAAATTTGTTTTTGTTTTATTGTTTTAAAAGAAATACCATTATAGACTAAAGACGAATCAATTCCTATTCTATTTTTTAAATCTTCCTTCACTGCATTAGATATTGAACAGATGGCATCATATCTCCTCCAATATTTTGAATTAAAACCAATAGCATGAACAGTCAAAACCTTCTTAAACGATTGGTAAAAAAACATTCCAATACCTGTATGATCATGAAAATGCACAACATCTGGGCGATAAAGTACAGCATACATATTTAGCTTCAATGCTACAAATATCGTATTACGCCCTCTAACGCGCCTCATATACGATATTTTAACCCTCTTGTCTATTTTATCAACAAGTGCATTTTCATATTCATCATTTATAATTATCAACTCAAGATCATTATCTGAATTAACCTGCTCATTAATTATATCAACAAGCATTGTTTCACTTCCTCCTGTCTTCAAGGAAAATATTACATGTACTATTTTCATGATATTCGACTCAGATTCTTATTAAGCGACACCTCTTTCCTCTAATCATATAAATTTACTTATTATCTTTTAACAATGCGACGCTTCATATATTGAGCCGAATAATACGGTAAATGTAAGAAGGCAAAAAACAATAACGGAAGTTTTTTTAATTTATAAGACAATGGGATTTTTATTGTGTGATAAATACCTTTATGTTTATAGCCTTTTGTATTATAACGCATACATGCACTTAGTAAATATGCAAGATTCAGATATCTAAAAACACCAAACCTCAAATACACTGCAGTACGTTCCCTGTCTTGCAAATCGTAATTCATACTCAACTTTCTTGGGTCTCCTTCCAAATAATACCCCAGAATCCCTGAAGCCTTTACTAATTTTCCAGAATAAGCAATTCTCATTTGAAAATCAAGATCTGCAACCAGTTTAAACTGTTCATCAAAATACCCAAATTCTTTAATTACAGACTTTCTCCACATAGGAAAACAACCTATATAATGTTTCTCCAGAAAATCTCCTTTATGAGTATTGAAATCAGGTTCTACTTTAAGCTCATCCGTAAACATCCCATACTCAAACATATATAAAAAATCACCATATGCCAACATTGCATCCTGATTATCGTCTAACGCCCTTTTTTGATTTGAAATTGAATCTGGCAATCGTATATCATCAACATTCCAAACACATATATAATCGCCTTTAGCTAAATCACAACCTCTGTTCCATGTTTCATACAGTCCCTCTCTATCTTTTATCACAATATGCCTTACAAAGGGAAAATCGGGTAACCTCCTATCAATAACCGCTAATTCTTCTGCAGTAGGCGAATTATGCAACAATAAAACTTCAACTTCATTTTTATTATCTATTTCATCAAGATAACTAAAATAGCTATCAAGAAAGGAAATACAGTTATATAAAGATGTTAGTACGGTTACTTTTATATTTTTATTCATTATACAATTCGCCTTTTTCATTCTTCTTTTGAAGAATAATATAACATAAAATTGCCGGAATTATAGTCTGTGATTCATATAGCATACTCGAAGCTATAGAAGTTGTTACAATATATAAAATATATAACAAGGCTACAAGCATATATATATCTTCTTTCTTTCGAAAGAACGCCAATGTCATTACTAAATAAATAGATAGATAGATAACAGTACCAGCTATACCTAATCTGAGTAAAAAAGGCACCCATGAAATATCAGAGCTATCGAGCTGAATTACTTTATAATTATTTCTATCATATACTCCAATCACAAAGTCAAATTTCTGTTCTGAAAGGGCAGAATCCTCATGCATAAACCCAACTCCCCAAAACAAATTCATTGGGTCTTTAGCCATATATTCAACCCGTTCATACAGAAGAGCGATCCGAAATAAAAATGTACTTTTTTGATCTGCATCTTCCGACATATAGTCTAAGAAAGCTCCTTCTATAACACTATTAATATCATTCGAAAAATCATCTCCTTCGAATCGAGACATAACTACATCCGACAACGGGATTAAAGCCATTACTCCTATAAATAAATATTTAACCACACCTCTGGCTCCTCCTTGCACATAGTATAAACCAACAAAAGACAGAAGTATTAATGTTAATATTAAATTTCGGTGCATAGAAATTATCGGGACAAAAGCATAAACACCAATAGAAATATAACGCAAGCTTCTTTTAAAAGGATTTGCAAACAGAGCATAAAAAACAAAGAAAAAATGCAATCGAGGAATATTATACCCTCTAATTTTAAGCGGACCAGAATGCAGTTTCTGAACTAATCCCGACAAAGTTTTAACCCCAGTAATTCCTTGAACAATATATAATACTGAACCAAATAATGTTATATAGAATAAAATTTCCAACAATCTCATCAATTCATCTTTTGTAAACCTACAAAAAACAAAGTAACTTAAAACAAGAAGATAATATCGGGATGTTTTTACGATATCGATAAACTCTACTTCGTAGCAATAATAACTTACCAAGCAACTACAAAAAACATATAAAAGGAAAATCCATATTACTATTGCCAGTTTATCCTTCCGTAAAAAACCGTTATATCTTAAACAACCCAATATAAATGTTGCAACAATATATAAAACGCCAAAATCAAGAGGTTTATCTATAAAACCTAAATCAAAAAAACGTAATGGAATTACTTGAAAGCCGTCCGCCAGAAAGAAAAAGAATATCAATCCTGACAGAACGCGCTTTTCTGCCAGATATAAATATATTCCAAATAACAATAAAGGGATAAACAACATATGCGAACTATTTTAGGCTTAAATCTTTTTTATCGAACACTTTAAATAGATAAAAAGCAAGAAGCGAAACTCCTCCCACCAAAATCATCTGCAAAATAATATATTGTAAACTAATACTGTAACCATAATATGAATATAGAGCCGCGGCTCCGAATACAACACAAAAACATAAAATATATTTTAGCTTAACCTTAAATGTATCAAGAGGTAACACACCCAAATATTTATATTGAAAATACATACACATTATTCCTGAACATACAATAGACAATCCATTACCTAATAGCACAGAATAATATCCTAATACTGTGTAAAAGATTAATAATACTGAAGCATTTACTATTGAATTTACAGACTGAATATATACTTCTTTTTCGGGATGATTCTTTGCCCGAAGAAAACAATAGACAGGAGTAAAAGGAATACTGAATAGTAAATTCACAACAATTAGAATAATTGTTGTTTGTGATATTAATGAGATATTACCTTCCTTCAGCCACAAAGTTATTATAGGCTCAGTACAAAAAATCAAGAGAACAACAACAGGTATAACTACAAATAAAAGCCCATTAGTTAGTTTTTCAGCTAAGGTTCTTATTTTTGCTATATCCTTCATTATAGCAATTGTAGGATATAAAGGTTGCAATAAACGGTAAAATAAGGTTAGAACCTGACTCTTTATTCTCAAAGCTATATCATAAAAACCAACATCTGCAATACCTATAAAGTTAGATATTAAAATACGGGTTAAGGGTTCATATAAAAAGCTCAATAAGCTTCCAGTATATATTTTTGTACTATATTTTAATTGCTTTTTAGCCGATGCTTTAAATTGAAACCTCAAACCTCCCAGATCTAAACGCCCCCAGTTTTTGCAAGCTGCAAACATCACCAAAAAAAACCAAATAACAGCTGCGACAAAAATTGTCACGCCAACCCCTTTCAAACCTTTTCCGGCTAACAAAACAAATGCAGACCCACCCCAATATATTAAGCTATAAATAAATGATGCAAAATTGGTAAGATAAATTTTTTGCTTTGCC
The DNA here is from genome assembly GCF_010501065.1 of Dysgonomonas sp. 216. Taxonomy (GTDB): domain Bacteria; phylum Bacteroidota; class Bacteroidia; order Bacteroidales; family Dysgonomonadaceae; genus QVMM01. The sequence goes on from NZ_QVMM01000001.1 coordinate 87,625, forward strand.
TCCACTATGGATGTAAATACTTTTCCTAATAACAATAATAGATTAGCCAATATAAGCCAAAACAATAAAGCTTTCCCTTCCGATAGATATTCAGTAGGAACACTTAATATTGATAAAAGAATAAAATCATTGAATAGAAAAATAAGAACTGACAATGGAAGTAAAAAAGAAAGCATTAGCAAAAACATGACAACAATATCGTTGTCCGACTCTTTACATTTTCCTTGTTCCGATATAAACTTAATCAGTGCGGCGTCCAACGACAGGTTAGCATAAATAGCCAAATTACCTATCACCGAAACTATACTAAAAACGCCATACAAATCTTTTCCTAATATTTTTAAAAATACAGGGAGACAAACAATGATTAGTACAGCCGAAATAATCAACTGTACTAATCCTGTAAAAGAGTTAAAAACAAAAAGTTTCTTCCCTTTATTTTTTTTCTCCATATCCATACCCATACCCAGTCTTTGTTCTTGTTCCATTCATGACTAGATACAACTTCTTCAGCTTATCTTCTTCGACAATAGATTCAGCTAATTTCAAGTAAGATTTATTAGTATAATCTGCTCTAAACAAATACAATGTCGCATCAGAAACTCTTGCTAAAGAGAATGTATCGGACACCATTCCAACAGGAGCAGTATCAACAACTACATAGTCATAATTAGCTCTTAAATAGTCAAAAAACAAGTCTAAACGCTCACTTAAAAGCAATTCGGATGGATTCGGAGGTACTGGTCCTGCCGGAACTATAGCTAAATTAGGATGCATATGAGATAAACTTACAATAACATCCTCCGGTTTATACTCCTCTGAAGACAAATATGTTGTAATTCCCGATTGAGACTTCAATGATAAATATTCCGCCAACTTCGGATTCCGAATATCAAGACCCACTATTACTACTTTTTTATCTTTTATAAGAGATAAAGAAAGAGCAAAATTAATAACAAAGAAAGATTTACCCTCACCACTCACGCTAGATGTTACCAATATAACTTTCTCCTCTTTTTTAGGTAACAGAAACTGAATATTTGTTCTTAACAATCGGAACAACTCGGAAATAGCCGTTGTTGTTGTTGCCGAAACAACGATTGATTCGGCCGATTTTTCTTCACAAATCTCACCTAACACAGGTATATCTGTAACCCTTTTCAGCGATCGGACATCAGACAATTTGGGCCTTAATGATGTTTTATAATACACGATACAGAAAGGGATAAGGAATCCGAGAACAAAACCAAGCCCAAGTAATTGCATTTTTTTCGGAGAAACCGGCAACGCTTGAGTGTATGCAGCATCCACTATCTTAGCTTTAGAAGTAGCCGATGCCAGCGTTAATTCAGCTTCCTGCAATTTTTGTAAAAGTAACATATACAAAGCCGATTGTAACTCCTGCTGCCTGCGTCTTTCAATATACTCCCGTTCCTGCTTCGGCATACGATTTATCCTATTCCTCAGTTCTTGTTCCTGCGAGTCCCAGTCTTTCAATGATACCGCTAATTCTTTCTTTACATTAGAAATACTCGTCACAACAGCAGCTCGCAGTATATCTATATGCTCATTCATAGACAATATAATGGGATTGTTCTCGCTCGAACTCTGTAGCATACGGGTACGCTCCATCATTGTGTTATTATACTCTTTAACTGATAAAGCTAAACTTTCCGACATGACACCACTCATCGGAATGAGAGAATATTTATTTTTCGAATCTTTCAAATAATCTTCAATCATCTCAGCAAGACTTAGCTGAATTCTGTATTCCAATGCTTTCCCTTGACTTTCCCCTACATTTTTCAAAAAGTACTCAGCTTCAGTGCGTAAGTCATATACATTATTCTGAGTTTTATAATCTTCAATATCATATTCGATATCCTTCAATACTGCTGATATCGTATCAATACGCTCCTGAATAAATTGGATGGAAAACCTCGCAGCTTGATTTTTATCCTCTAAAGCATCATCATTATATAATCGGACTAGCGTATTTAAAATATCACGTCCTTTTTGAGGGCTTTTGTCTAATATAGACATATTGATTATATTGGAACGCCGTGTCGGAGGAGCAATCTTTATTATTTTTTTATAAGACTCTGCCAATCCGTTTAACGAAGAAAATCCAACTTTAAAACGATAGCTTTTATCCGCTTTCAATGCGCCATTAGTTTTAAAAGTTAAATCTCCGGCTATAGTCTTAACTGTTTCTGGAAATTTATCGATCGTGAAATTTTGTTCAAGCTTATCACTTCCATAAACCATCTCCACTTCTGCCTTGTTGTTCTTAATCTTTATATCCAATTTAAAACTCTGAGACAGAGTATCTATTGTCTTCAATGGAATATCAACTGTGATAGGAGAGTTTTTATAATATGTTTTATTTAGAGGGAACTTTACTTCGGTATAAGTTTTATATATTCCCAGTTCCACAATCATCTTCCTTATCGATGAATAAGAAGAAATTACATACACCTCATCTTCAGCCTTTTCCGAACCAGCTAATCCTCCAACGCCAAGGCTTTGCAATGCCATAGCTCCCATTGTATTTTTCGAGTCATCTGGTTTAACTAAAATATTAGCATTAGTTTTAAATACGGGAGACTGTACTTTATATAAGACAAATGCTAACCCTGTACATAAGATAATAGAAACAGCAAACCACTTCCAATAAGCTATATACCTGGAAAATATTTCTGATAAATCATTATAATCATTCGATGCTTTCTTATTCTGCCCCATTTCTTCTATTTCTTTTCCTATTAATTAGTATTAAGTACAATAACAATAATACTGAAGATGTAACTTACAGCTGTTGTTATTACAGTTAAGTTGAAAGATTTTTGTGTTCCTGAACCCGAATCTCGTTGTTTTTCTTTATTAGGTGTAACATATACCACATCTCCTTGCTGAAGGTAAAAATGTGAAGAAGAAAACATTTCCGACGAAGTTAAATCTACTCTATAGTACTGAGTATCTCCTTTATTATCTCGTCTGATCACTAATACATTTTCCCGCACCCCATGGGTTGTTAAATCTCGAGCTGCAGTTATTGCGTCTAAAACCGTTACATATTGACTTTTAAACTCATATTTTCCAGGAGAGTTAACTTGTCCAAGCACCGACACAGAAAAGTTCATTAGCCGAACAGTCACTATCGGATCTTTCACATATTCTTCGAGCTTTAAAGTTACATAAGCCGTAATTTCTTCGGTTGTTTTCCCCTCAACATACACACGTCCTAACCCCGGCATATTAATACTTCCATCAGCATCTACTATGTATGTCTGTAAAGTTTGGCTTTGCCCTACAGTACGCCCTATTTTTACATCCGGCATTGAAGAAGACGTAGACGACACCATTGGCAGATTAAACCCAGCAACAGCCTGTGGATCTCTCGCCGAGACGACAATTGATAATTCATCATCTACTTTTATTTTAACAGGGCTAAAATTTTCAGGCTTGTCAAAGAATCCCTGATTATTCTTATCAATATCTTCAAAATAGCTTATACCCTTAGGCGTAGAACACGCAAATCCTATCCAAGCTAGAATAAGGCTAAACAGTAGAATTTTTTTCATAATTTATATAATACAATATCCTATGGTTATTAGAAAACAAACGTGAATAAAACAGTTTTATTGTAATTGGCGAACTTTTAATTAATATTTATTACTAGTGAAAACCAACACCAAAGCCTTTTTCAAAAAAGAACAAAGATAACTTCTAAAATCGAGTTATCAACATACTGTTAATAAAAAAATGTAGAAAAAGAACCCGATACATTACTTTCTAATTATATTTGTAAAATGAAAGATTTAGTATCTCATATCGAATTTTTAATCCTTGAACATGAATATGTAATAATACCTGATTTAGGTGGCTTTATATTGAACAAAGAGTCGGCATATGTTGGCTTTAACGGACAAATAATGCCTCCCTCATTCAGCTTGGGTTTTAATGCCGAACTCCGTTTCAATGATGGTTTATTGGTAGAATCATACATGCAACAATACTCTATTTCGTACGATTCTGCACTAAATAAAATAAACTATGCAGTTAACGAACTGAAAGTTGTATTAAACAGTAAAGGCTCTTTTGATTTCGGAAGCTTAGGAACACTTAATTTATCTGACGAAAATAGGATTTTATTTACTCCCATTTCAAAAGTTTTCAACAACCATCCACGCGTATGGGGTTACTCTCCAATTGCATTAAAACGGCTATCTGAACTATCCTCTGGACATGCAGAAATTTCAGCAAATAAAAAGGCCATTAGAAAATTAAACCTTACTAAAATTTCGGCTATTGCTGGTGCCGCTGCCGTTGCTATACTTCTTTTTTCTACAATATCATTTAGCGATGGAGTATTAAACAAAGTACAACAATCGGGATTTATTTCCAACTTATCAATAAAACACGGAGAAACAATACCGAACTATCACTCGAACAAAGATTTTAACAGCGAAAATTTATTTGAAAACAGAAATCAATTCATCATTACTAATTCTCAAAAAGACGAGATAGTAGTCAATGGCAATACTACAACAGAAGCAAAAATAGAAACTATTGAACCTGTTAAAATCGAAAGAAATAAGCAATATTATATCATAGTAGGTAGTGACACACAAAAACCACAAGCAAACAGATTGTTAGCTAAATTCAAAAATAAAGGCTTTAGCAATGCTAACATTGTGAACTCGTCAAATCGTTATCGAATATACGTAGCTTCTTTCTTTAACAAAGATGAAGCCAACAGATATCTGAATGAATTTCGAACAAAAAATCCGTATTTAAAAGACGCCTGGTTATATACTAAATAAAAAGACAAAACAATAAATGCTTCTCACAGAGAAGCATTTATTGTTTTACAGATATAATAATCATCAATCGTCTTTTAGTCAAAATCATTCAACGACCATCTATCCATCCATTTTAAAACAGGCTTGTTATCCTCAAATAATATTGGCAACCACACATATCTACCATCAATAGGATTAGATGGAATCCAGCGATCGCCCATATATACAAATAAATTTTCCTTCCCTTGCACATGCAGAATATAAGTGCTCTGCGAATGAAATGTTAGCTCTGAATCTTCACCTCTACACGGGTTAGGATGTTGAGACCATGTTCCAAAAATAGAAGAAGCCGAAAACATACGTGCCTCATTTGGTTTCCAACCTGTACAACCCGAAGTTATCATCCAATAAACCCCATCTTTCTTAAAAATTGCCGGAGCTTCATTGTATTTTGCCGGAAATATTCGAATATATTTACCTGTATAGCCCAAATAATCATCAGTTAATTCTGCTATCTGTAATGTAGCATTATCTTCGGACGAATATATGTGATATGCTTTACTATCATCATCTACAAACAAAGTCATATCACGAGACATTTGTCCTCCTTTAAAATCGCGTCGAAGAAACATTCCATTCTCCATTGCCCGAAGCCATTCAGGAGTCCAAGACTTAAAGTCAGATTCCTTTTTGTTCAACTTCTTTTGAGAATCCGGTATGTTAATGGGCCATATTCCGGCATTTACTCGTCCGTTTTTAACTAAAACATAGGGCCCCGCAGCATTATCACTAATAGCTACACCAACATGAGCAGCGTTATATCCTTGACCTTTAAGTTCGAGATGAAAATACATTACAAACTTACCTGTCTTCTCATTAAAAATAACCTTAGGTCTTTCAATAATACATCCCTTTGTTATAGAACTATTCTTATCGTCAGAAACAGGTAATGCAATCTGCTCAAATGTCCAATCATATAAATTAGTAGATGAATAACATGTCACTCCCACCAACGCATCATTTGAGTGTTCTCCTTTATGCTCCCCAAACCAATAGTAAGTTCCTTTATGATAAAGAATTCCTCCTCCATGAGCATTTATTATCTTACCATCGGTATCGAACCAAAGTTTGCCCGGATAAAAACTCTTTTGCTTTTGCGCATGTAATACTATTATGCTTGCTAAGCCTATTAAAAATAGGCTTAGCAACTTTGACTTGTTCATAATCTATAATAGAATTGAAACTAAAATCCCAATTATTTTTTCACAGAGAATTTAAAGATAGTATGGCTCTCATACTTTTCTCCGGGACGAAGCGTTGCCGATGGCCAATCCTTCTTATTAGGAGCATCCGGATATTTTTGAGTCTCGAGGCAAACACCTACCCTTTGTTGATATGTAACACCTTGTTTTCCTTTAACTGTACCATCTAAAAAGTTTCCTGCATAAAACTGAATACCCGGCTCTGTAGTATAAACATCTAATACAATACCGCTTTTAAGAGATTCCAGTGTTGCCGCCACTTTTGCTATATCACCATTAGTATTTAATACCCAATTATGATCATATCCATTTCCATTTTTCAACTGATCGAATTCGAAATTATCAATACGACTACCAATAGCTGTTGGTACACGAAAATCCATATCAGTACCTTCAACCGTAAGAATTTCACCTGTAGTCATGAACGTGGTATCAACAGGAGTATAACTATCAGCATTTAAGGTCAGTAACCAATCTTTGCTACTAACTGTAGCATCTCCATCTAAATTGAAGTAAGAGTGATTAGTCATATTTATAATCGTAGCTTTATCTGTTTCTGCTGCGTATTTAATATCAATTGCATTATCTTCTGTCAATGTATAAGTAACTTTACAATCTAGATTACCGGGATAGCCCTGTTCTCCATCTTTTGCTAAATAGCTTAATTCTATAGTTTTATCATCTATTTGCGTTGCATTATACACTGCATACTGAAAACCTTTTGGTCCGCCGTGTAGCGAATGCCCGAAGTTATTGATAGGCAACTGAAAATGCTCCCCATCCAATTCGAAATGTCCCTTATTTATACGATTTGCATAACGACCAATAGCAGCACCAAAATCAGATGGTATATTCAAATAGTCTTGAATTGAATCGAAACCAAGAACCACATCTTTCATTTGTCCATCCTTATCCGGAATCATTATCGATACTATACGTGCCCCAAAATTTGTTATACAAACTTCCATGCCTGCCGAATTCTTCAACACATACAAATCTGTACCCTTTCCGTTTGTTTCTGTTTCAAAGTTTTTCTTATCCAAGCCCGATAAAGTTAATTCTGGAGCTGCTTTTTTCTCTGTACAACTAAACGCCAAAACAGACGCTGCAAATAATGCTAAAAATGTTTTTTTCATGATTTATAATATTATATAAGTTAGATTATTTCAATAAAAAGCTAAAATCGTCACCACTACTTAATTCCTCTGTTTGTTTGCCGTACTTAAATATTCGAGCTGTTTTTTCGCCTTTCAATCTAAGCACCCCCTGATCAAAGTGTAACATTGTACCTTCCCTCAAACCCACAACATATATATCTTTATTTTCGGCAACAAACTCCATTATGCGCATTTCTCGGGTTTCTCCTCCATGCCCCACAGGGTTCGTATCTAAATAGTGTGGATTAATCTGAAAAGGTATAAGTCCTATTGTATCGAATCCTTTCGGATCTATTATAGGCATATCATTTGTCGTGCGTAATGTTGGGCATGCAACATTCGATCCTGCGCTCCAGCCAATATATGGAGTACCACCCTCTACTTTCGACTTTATTACAGACATCAAATTTTCATCATGAAGCATTCTAACTAATTTCCATGTATTTCCTCCACCCACAACTATAGCATCTGCTTCCTGAATGGCTTCACGAGGATTATCATAGCGATGTATACCTTTTACTTCCTGACCCAACTCCCGAAATCGGGCATTTACCCGTTCTTCATATTCATCATAAGAGATAGTTATTGCAGCATAAGGAATAAAGACTATTTTTAATGAATCCTTTCCTAAGAAAGAAGCAATTTCATGTTTCGGGTAATCTAAATACTCTTCTCCCGGATTTGTAGAATTACTAAGCAAAAGTAATTTCATAGCACTAAAAGATAATAGATTTGATACAAGCAAAAACCTTAAATTTACAAATATAATTATTTAAGGCAAAAATGCGTTTTTTAATACACTAATAAATTTGCAATACTAAATAAAAAAGCCCGGATGATACTTTTCAACCGGAGCTCTATATTTTAATCCACACAAAAGATTTTTATCTGATTCGATCTAGCGAACGAACAAGTTTTTCATCTGATTTGATCTTCAATTGTGCCAACACATTAAATATTAATGATATAAACGGAAGTACTACACCGTATTGAACTGTCTGAAAATCGATATTTGCTGAACCCTGCCCCGAACATGAATAAACAGCTATAGTTACATATAAAAACAGGATTAAAACAGTATTAACTGAACATATCACTATTTGTTTCTTCCTGTTTTTATACAAAAAGATACAGATAAAAGCCAATAACGTTATCAAACCCATTATAGAAACTACTCCCCATGTTGCAAGCACCTTTTGAGACTCCAAAAAAACTCCAAGACTTCTCATTTCAAGAAGATTTCCCTGAGCATCCTTAAATATTGCCAATGGAGAAATAGCTGCAACTGCCATCAATACCGAAACTAATAAAAGATATACAGATTGTATACGTTGCAACATAATTTAGAAATTATCTTTGTCTTTATTCGGATTACGGTAGTACAATTTTCCTTCAATATACTCTTGTGCAGCCAATAATGTTGGTTTAGGCAATTTTTCGTAATAACGAGAAATCTCGATTTGCTCTCTGTTTTCAAATACTTCCTCAAGATTATCGCTATACGATGCAAATTCTTGTAATTTACGGTCAAGATCTTGTTTCATTTCAACAGCAATCTGATTTGCTCTTTTTCCCATTATCCTAACCGACTCGTATACATTTTGAGTATCTGCGCTTACTGCCATCATATCACGAGTTACAGTAGTAGCAGGAGCATTCGATTTTTTATAATCCATAATATATTTATTATATAATCTTTATGTTAATTTTCAATCCGCTTTACACGAGCCTGCATAGTAAAGATTAAAATGCATTAACTCTTAAAACGCTTTTTATTCTTTAGATGAAGAAGCATCTGCTCCCGTACCTAATTCTATTTGCTCGCCCAGTTCCTGTAACGATGCTTTATAGTATTTAGTTACTTCATCTTTATATTTACCTTCCGGAAACATATTCAGATAGTTATAATATTCATCAATAACATCTCTAAATCGTACTGATTTACGCGCATCAATACTGTTAGCTGCCAACTCGTAACGAGATCTTACTACAAGTATCTGAAACTCTTCTGCTAATTTCGAAAACGGATAAACCCGTAACGACTCACGTGCTGTTATAACACAAGCTTCGTAATTATTACCCATGTAGTTTCCCAAATTATAGTATAGTCGGGCTGCCATATAATCCTTATATGCTAACTTATCCTGTAATTCGAACATATATTCCTGAGCTAACTGAACTTTATCGCTCTGTGGATAATATTCAAGAAAGTTTTGAAATTCCTGAATAGCCTTGTATGTACTCGACTGATCTAAACGAGGATCAGGCGAATCCAAGAACATGCTATATGCAGCTGAAAACCTTGCATTTTCGGTATATTCTCCTTTCGGATAAGTAGTATAATAGGTTTTATAGTACTGAGTTGCCGTCTCGTAATTTTTATCGTAATAAAAGGCCTGCGCTAAAAGGAATAACGACTCTTCAGCTTTTGATGTTCCTTTAAATATGGGAACTAATTCTTCAAGTAAAGTGATAGTTCGTCCATATCTCTTCTCTTCATAATACTTCTTAGCATAAGTGTATTTTAACTCATAATCTGAACTTTTCAGTATCTTATTATATTCGCCACAAGAAGCTAATAATAGAGAAAAAATAAAAATATAAAGAATTTTCTTCATCGTGCTTTGAGTTGTTTATTTATGCGCAAATGTAAAGAAAGCCTTTTGTTTATCGAAAAAAAAACATTCAATTTATAGTTTATTTCGAAACTGTGTTTCAAAAAGAGAAGCATAGGTTTAATATGCTTCTCTTTTATTATCTAAAAGATTAAAATATACTAATAAATTACTCTACAGTATCGATATCAACTACAGTTCTGCGATTAGCCGAAACCCTGTCGAAATCTTCTTTTGCTCCGACAACAAGTTTTTCAAACTCTCGTTGTCCTGTACCGGCAGGAATTAAACGTCCACAAATAACGTTCTCTTTCAAACCATCTAAACGGTCAACTTTAGCATTAATTGCAGCATCGTTCAATACCTTAGTAGTTTCCTGGAACGACGCAGCCGACATAAAGCTGGTTGTTTGCAGAGCCGCGCGAGTAATACCTTGCAGAATTTGATTAGCTGTAGCAGGTATTGCATCACGAACTTCAACCAAACGTAAGTCACGACGTTTCAACATCGAATTCTCATCCCTTAGTTTACGGGCAGTTACAATCTGTCCTTGCTCGAAAGTTGTAGAATCTCCTGCATCAACAATCACTTTCTTACCCCATATACGGTCGTTTTCTTCCATCACATCGTTCTTGTCAACAACCTGTTGTTCAAGGAATCGAGTATCTCCCGGATCTACAATTTCAACCTTGCGCATCATCTGACGTACGATTACTTCAAAGTGTTTATCATTGATCTTCACACCTTGCAAGCGATATACGTCCTGAACTTCATTTACAATGTATTCCTGAACGGCTGTTGGCCCCATAATAGCGAGAATGTCTGATGGAGTAGTTGCTCCGTCTGATAGAGGCATTCCGGCTCTAACAAAGTCATTTTCCTGAACAAGTATTTGTTTCGATAGAGGCACAAGATATTTCTTAACCTCACCAAGTTTCGAAGTTACAATAACCTCGCGGTTACCACGCTTAATTTTACCGAACGATACCTCTCCATCAATTTCCGACACTACGGCAGGATTAGAAGGATTACGAGCTTCGAACAATTCGGTAACACGAGGAAGACCTCCGGTAATATCCCCGGCTTTACCTACTGCACGAGGCATCTTAACAAGAACATCCCCTGCAATCATTGTATCGCCTTCTTCTTTTATTACGTGGGCACTTAATGGTAAACTGTATGTTTTAAGAACATTACCTTTCTCGTCCAAGATTTGAGCTTCAGGAGCTTTTGTCTTATCACGCGATTCTATAATGATTTTTTCTCTTAAACCTGTTTGTTCATCCGATTCAACTTTGTAAGTAACATTCTCGATAAGGTTTTCGAACTTGATACGTCCGGTTACCTCCGAAATAATTACCGCATTGAACGGGTCCCATTCACAAATCACATCACCTTTTTTAACTGTGGCGCCGTTTTTAAAGTATAGCTTAGCACCATAAGGTATGTTGTGAGTAAGTAATACAATATTTGTATTTGGATCTACAACACGAAGTTCAACCAAACGGCTTACAACAACCTGATGTTTTTTACCATCTTCACCGGTCACATCTACAACACGAAGATCATCTATCTCCAGTATACCGTCGTATTTGGTTGTTATGTTACTTTCTGTTGCAATATTCGAGGCAATACCCCCTACGTGGAACGTACGAAGTGTAAGCTGTGTACCCGGCTCTCCAATAGACTGTGCAGCAATAACACCAACAGCTTCACCCTTCTGTACCATATTACTTGTGGCAAGATTACGTCCGTAACATTTAGCACAAACACCACGTTTAGATTCACAAGTAAGTACCGAACGAATCTCAACACGTTCGATTGGTGAATTTTGAATAAATTGAGCTGCGTCTTCTTTAATTTCTTCGCCCGATTTCACAATAACCTCTCCTGTTTGAGGATGTTGTATATCATGAACCGATACACGACCCAGAATACGTTCGTATAGTGAAGCAACAACCTCTTCGTTGTTTTTCAACTCTGTACAAACAAGTCCGCGCAATGTACCACAGTCTTCTTCGTTGATAATTACATCTTGCGATACGTCAACTAGACGACGTGTTAAATATCCCGCATCGGCTGTCTTCAATGCTGTATCGGCAAGACCTTTACGCGCACCGTGGGTAGAGATAAAGTACTCTAACACAGACAAACCTTCTTTAAAGTTAGAAAGGATTGGGTTTTCAATAATCTGACCACCTTCTGCCCCACTCTTTTGTGGTTTAGCCATCAGCCCCCTCATACCCGAAAGCTGGCGAATCTGTTCTTTCGATCCACGAGCTCCGGAATCCAACATCATATATACCGAATTGAAACCTTGATTATCCTCAGATAACTGTTTCATCAAAATGTTAGATAAACGGGAGTTTATATGTGTCCAAGTATCAATAATCTGATTGTAACGTTCGTTGTAAGTAATGAATCCCATGTTATAGTTATTCATTATCTGTTCAACTTCGTCGTATCCTTTCTGAACAAGTTCTTCTTTTTCTTCAGGAATAATCACATCTTCAAGGTTAAACGATAGTCCACCTTTGAATGCCATAGTATATCCTAAATCTTTAATATTATCAAGAAAATCAGCAGTTTTAGCAACTCCTGCTAACTTAATAATATTTCCGATAATATCCCTTAGTGATTTTTTAGAAAGTACCTCATTAATAAATCCAACTTCCGAAGGCGTAAACTGATTAACTAAAATACGGCCAACTGTAGTTTCACGCATAATAAGAGCTTCTTTTCCGTTTTCGTCCAAGTCTCTTACATATACTTTTACTAAAGAGTGAATATCAACTTTCTTCTCATTATATGCAATGATTGCTTCTTCAGCACCATAGAAAGTTAACCCTTCGCCTATTGCTCCGGGACGTATTTTTGTTATATAATACAATCCCAAAACCATGTCCTGCGAAGGCACTGTAATAGGTGCTCCATTAGCAGGGTTCAAAATATTATGCGAAGCAAGCATCAACATTTGTGCTTCAAGCACAGCCTCATTACCTAAAGGTAAGTGCACCGCCATCTGGTCACCATCGAAGTCGGCATTGAACGCCGTACAAGCAAGAGGGTGCAACTGAATAGCTTTACCTTCAATCATTTTTGGCTGGAAGGCCTGTATACCTAAACGGTGAAGCGTTGGGGCACGGTTAAGCAGAACAGGGTGACCTTTCATTACGTGTTCAAGAATATCCCAAACAACAGGTTCCTTTCTATCTACAATTTTCTTTGCAGATTTAACTGTTTTAACTATTCCACGCTCAATAAGCTTACGAATAACAAATGGTTTATATAGTTCGGCTGCCATATTTTTAGGCAAACCACACTCATGCATTTTCAATTCGGGACCAACAACAATAACCGAACGAGCAGAATAATCGACACGCTTACCTAACAGATTCTGACGAAAACGTCCTTGTTTACCTTTCAAACTATCCGAAAGAGATTTCAACGGACGGTTAGCATCAGTCTTAACAGCACTGGATTTACGTGAGTTATCAAATAACGAATCGACAGCTTCTTGAAGCATACGTTTTTCGTTACGCAAAATCACATCCGGAGCTTTAATATCAATTAGTCTTTTCAGACGATTATTTCTGATAATAACACGACGATAAAGGTCGTTTAAATCCGATGTTGCAAAACGTCCTCCATCAAGAGGAACAAGCGGACGTAATTCTGGTGGAATAACCGGAACAATTTTAACAATCATCCATTCAGGACGGTTCTTTCCTTTAGAACCACGGAAAGCTTCAACAATCTGAAGTTGTTTCAACGCTTCGTTTTTACGTTGTTGCGAAGTATCGGTATTTGCTTTATGACGCAAATAGTTAGCTTGCGAATCTAAATTAATCCGAGCCAACAAGTCATAAATAGCTTCCGCACCCATTTTAGCGATAAACTTATTAGGGTCTGTATCGTCTAACATTTGGTTTTCTTTCGGAAGCGTATCCAATATATTCAAGTATTCTTCTTCTGTAAGAAGATCTTTTTCAGCTACACCATCTTCAGCTTTAATACCAGCCTGTATTACAACATAACGCTCGTAATAAATTATTGAATCAAGTTTTTTAGTCTGTATTCCAAGCAAATAACCTATTTTATTAGGTAATGAACGGAAATACCAGATATGAGCTACAGGCACAACTAAATGAATGTGTCCGGTACGTTCGCGACGCACCTTCTTTTCTGTAACTTCTACACCACAACGGTCGCAAACGATACCCTTGTAACGTATTCTCTTATATTTTCCACAATGACACTCGTAGTCCTTTACAGGCCCGAATATACGTTCGCAGAAAAGACCGTCACGCTCGGGTTTGTAGGTACGATAATTTATTGTTTCGGGTTTCAAAACTTCTCCGCTCGATGCTTCGAGTATTTCCTCTGGTGAAGCAAGACTGACGGTAATTTTTGAAAAACTACTCTTTACTTTAGTATTCTCTTTCCTAAAAGCCATATTACTTTTTGTCTTTAAAAGCTGTTAGCTATAAGCTATGCCAATAGCTATTTTTATTAGAGTATCTAGAAACCGCCGGCCAACAGCACAACCATGCTGTTGGCCACGGCTATTAAGTTTAATCAAGCGTTACGCTTAGTCCAAGACCTTTCATTTCGTGAAGCAATACGTTCAACGATTCGGGGATGCCAGCTTGTGGCATAGGATCGCCTTTAACAATAGCTTCGTAAGCCTTAGAACGTCCCATTACGTCGTCGGACTTAATTGTCAGGATTTCTTGCAAGATATGGGCTGCACCAAATGCTTCAAGTGCCCAAACCTCCATCTCTCCAAAACGTTGTCCCCCGAACTGAGCCTTACCTCCAAGTGGCTGTTGCGTAATAAGTGAATAAGGACCAATTGAACGGGCGTGCATTTTGTCTTCAACCATGTGACCCAGTTTCAGCATGTAAATGATACCCACTGTTGCCGGCTGGTCAAAACGATCGCCTGTTCCTCCATCGCATAAATATGCTTTACCATAACGGGGCACACCTGCTTTATCCGTCCATTCGTTCAAATCGTCAAGACTTGCACCGTCAAAAATAGGAGTAGCAAATTTAACACCTAATTCTTTACCTGCCCAACCTAGCACAGTTTCGAAAATCTGTCCAAGGTTCATACGTGAAGGCACCCCTAGAGGATTCAACACGATATCAACAGGAGAACCATCCGGTAAGAAAGGCATATCCTCTTCGCGCACAATACGCGATACGATACCTTTATTTCCGTGGCGACCCGCCATCTTATCTCCAACCTGTATTTTACGCTTTTTAGCAACATAAACTTTTGCTATCTGAACAATACCCGAAGGTAATTCGTCCCCGATAATCAAATCAAAACGTTTACGTTTAAGCTCGGCATCCAATTCTTTATACTTACGCAGATAGTTTACAATAACATCTCTGATAAGTCCATTCTTGTGCTCATCCGATGTCCAACTGCTAACTTGTATAGTCTCGTAATCAATATTATCAAGCGCACTTTTTGTAAATTTAGCACCCTTAGCTATAATTTCGACATTAAGATAATCCTTAACGCCTTCCGAAACCTTACCATCAGTCAGTGCCAAAATCTTATCAACCAAGATTGACTTTAATTCCGACATCTTAACTTCGTATTCTTCGTCAAGTTTAGGTAATAAAGCTTTGCTCGAAAGTTTTGTTTTACCTTTCTTCGCAGCTTTAGAAAATAGATTTGTACCGATAACAACACCGTTTAACGAAGGAGAAGCTTTTAACGAAGCATCTTTCACGTCTCCGGCTTTATCTCCGAATATAGCACGAAGAAGTTTTTCTTCGGGCGAAGGATCCGATTCTCCTTTAGGTGTTATCTTACCTATAAGAATGTCTCCGGGGCCGATACGTGCTCCAATTCGTACAATACCTCTTTCATCCAGATCTTTTGTTGCATCTTCGCTCACGTTCGGTATATCAGAAGTTAACTCTTCAACCCCACGTTTAGTATCACGTACCTCTAATGCAAATTCTTCAACATGGATAGATGTAAAGATATCCTCACGTACAATCCGCTCGTTCAATACAATCGCATCCTCGAAGTTATATCCCTTCCAAGGCATGAATGCCACTTTTAGGTTTTTACCTAAAGCCAATTCACCGTCTTCGGTAGAATAACCTTCTGTTAATATCTGGTCTACTACAACTCTATCGCCCTTCCTACATATAGGACGAAGGTCGATTGTCGTATTTTGGTTAGTCTTACGGAATTTAGGAATGTTGTAAGTTTTAACAGCATCGTCAAAATTTACAAAATCTTCATCCGCAGTTCTGTCATATTTAATTTTTATAGTATTTGCATCTACATATATAACTTCACCTGTTCCTTCTGCTACAATCTGTGTACGAGAATCGCGGATCAATTGACCTTCGATACCTGTACCTACAATAGGAGACTCGGTGCGCAACAATGGTACTGCCTGGCGCATCATATTAGAACCCATCAATGCACGGTTAGCATCATCATGCTCAAGGAAAGGAATCAAAGATGCAGCTATTGATGCAATTTGCGTAGGCGATACGTCCATTAACTCAACCTCTTCGGGCGCAACCAATGGATAGTCTGCATCCTGGCGGGCTTTTACACGGTTACGTATAAAAGAACCATCTTCCGACAAAGGAGCATTGCCTTGTGCTATGATTTTTTCTTCCTCCTCTTCTGCAGCCAAATATACGATACCGTTCTCCGACAAATCAACCTTGTGGTTTTCTATTTTACGATAAGGAGTTTCAATAAATCCTAAGTCGTTAATTTTTGCGTAAACACAAAGAGATGATATCAAACCAATATTAGGCCCTTCAGGAGTTTCGATAGGACACAAACGCCCATAATGCGTATAGTGCACGTCACGCACCTCAAACCCTGCTCTTTCGCGAGAAAGACCACCAGGTCCTAATGCCGACATACGACGTTTATGAGTTATCTCAGCCAACGGATTGGTTTGATCCATAAACTGCGACAAAGCGTTAGTACCAAAGAACGTATTAACAACCGAAGATATTGTTTTAGCATTAATAAGATCGACCGGAGTAAACACCTCGTTATCACGAACATTCATACGTTCGCGAATAATACGTGCCATACGGTTAAGCCCAACACCAAATTGGTTATAAAGCTGTTCTCCAACTGTACGTACACGACGATTACTCAAGTGGTCGATATCATCAACTATTGCTTTCGAATTTATAAGTTCGATCAGATATTTGATGATCTCAATCATGTCTTCTTTTGTCAAGACACGAATATCTACATCGGTCGACAGATTTAATTTTTTATTTAATCTGTAACGTCCAACTTCACCCAAATCATAACGTTTTTCAGAGAAAAACAAGTTATTTATAACCTCGCGTGCACTTGTATCATCAGCCGGCTCAGCACTTCTCAGCTGACGGTATATATGACGAACGGCATCGATTTCCGAGTTACTAGGGTCTTTTTGTAATGTATTATATATAATAGTATAATCAGAGCTGTTCTGACTTTCTTTATGTAAAAGAATTGAAGAAACTCCCGACTCCAATATTGCGTCAAGATGATCTGCTTCTATTATAGTCTCACGCTCAATAATAACTTCATTACGTTCAATAGATGTTACCTCACCGGTATCTTCATCAACAAAATCCTCCATCCATGTTTTCAAGATACGGGCAGCCAATTTACGGCCTATAACTTTTTTCAGATTTTGCTTAGTTACTTTCACTTCTTCAGCCAAGTCGAAAATTTCAAGGATATTCCTATCACTTTCGAAACCGATGGCTCTCAATAAAGTTGTAACCGGTAATTTCTTTTTACGATCAATATATGCATACATCACATTATTAATGTCTGTTGCAAATTCGATCCATGAACCTTTAAAAGGTATGATACGTGCAGAATAAAGTTTTGTACCATTAGCATGCTGGCTTTGACCAAAAAACACGCCTGGAGAACGGTGTAATTGAGAAACAACAACACGTTCTGCTCCATTGATAACAAAAGTTCCTTTTTCTGTCATATATGGAATTAATCCAAGATATACATCCTGAATTACAGTATCAAAATCTTCATGATCAGGGTCTGTACAATAAAGCTTTAATTTAGCTTTCAAAGGTACGCTATATGTCAATCCTCGCTCAACACACTCATCAATAGTGTAACGTGGGGGATCAATAAAATAATCCAAAAACTCTAAAACAAAGTTGTTACGAGTATCGGTTATCGGAAAATTTTCAGCGAAAACTTTGTACAGGCCTTCTTTTTTTCTTTTTTCGGGTGGGGTGTCAAGTTGTAAAAAGTCTTGAAACGACTTTAATTGTACTTCAAGAAAATCCGGATAGTGAAGTGGATTCTTAATTGAAGCAAAATTTACTCTTTTTTGATTTATTGTTGAAGACATGGAATACTCTATTTTATGAACTTATTATTTTTGACGCAAAAAGGTTAAGAACCCTTTTTAATCAGGGTTCCTAACCAAATATCCTGGTTACAGGTTGTGTTTACTTAAGTTCAACTTCAGCTCCAGCTTCTTCTAGTTGTTTTTTCAATGAATCTGCTTCATCTTTACTTACATCTTTTTTCAATTCGCTAGGAGCAGCGTCAACTATATCTTTAGCCTCTTTCAATCCGATACCAGCTAATTCTTTAACAGCTTTTACCACTGCTAATTTGTTTGCACCAGCCGATTTAAGGATTACGTCGAAAGAAGTTTTCTCTTCTGCAGCAGCGTCTCCACCCGCAGCAGGAGCAGCAACAGCAACAGCTGCAGCAGCAGGCTCGATTCCGTATTCAGTTTTAAGAATCTCAGCAAGTTCGCTAACTTCTTTTACAGTCAAATTTACTAATTGTTCAGCAAAAGCTTTCAAATCTGCCATTTTTATAATGTTTTAAAGTTGTTAT
This sequence comes from Dysgonomonas sp. 216, assembly GCF_010501065.1. GTDB lineage: Bacteria > Bacteroidota > Bacteroidia > Bacteroidales > Dysgonomonadaceae > QVMM01. The sequence goes on from NZ_QVMM01000001.1 coordinate 106,351, forward strand.
TACTTCGTTTTGTTTAATGTATAAATTTATCTTTTTGAAAGGGTTTCCAATACTCCATGAATAGTGGATCCTCCCGATTGTAGAGCTGAAATAACGTTTTTCGCTGGAGCTTGCAATGCTGCAATAACATCCCCGATAAGTTCGTTTTTGCTCTTGATGTTTACTAGTGCTTTAAGATTGTTAGCTCCTATATAGAAACTTTCTTGAACATAAGCAGCTTTAAAAGCAGGAATACCTGTCTTTTTATCTGCGAACTTCTCTATAAGCTTAGCAGGCGCATTAGCAACATCAGAAAACATGATAGCTGTATTTCCCTTCAAAACAGGTGTTAATTCAGAAAAATCTGTATCAAGCGATTCTAATGCTTTTTGCAGCAAAGTATTTTTCACAACCACCAATTTGATGTCTTGTTTAAAACACTCACGTCTTAACTGACTAGTCTTATCTGCATTTAAAGATTCGATATTAGTCAAGTAAAAGTTACCATATTCTTTTACGGTAGCCGCAATTGTACTTATAATAGTGTTTTTATCTTCCTTTCTCATAATTCAAATCATTTTTTAGATTTCCTCTACAGTCTTAGGGTCTATTTTAATACCCGGGCTCATAGTACTTGAAAGAAATACACTCTTAACATAAGTACCTTTTGCTGCAGCCGGTTTCAATTTGATAAGCGTAGCAATAAATTCTTTCGCATTATCCCTGATTTTATCCGGAGAGAAAGATACTTTTCCTATAGAAGCATGGATGATACCCGCTTTATCAACTTTAAAGTCGATTTTACCAGCTTTAACCTCAGTTACAGCCTTTGCTACATCCATTGTTACTGTACCACTCTTTGGGTTAGGCATTAAACCCCTAGGCCCTAAAACACGACCTAAAGCACCTATTTTTCCCATTATAGCAGGTTGTGTAATGATCACATCAATATCTGTCCAACCTCCTTTGATTTTCTCGATATACTCGTCTAATCCTACGTAATCCGCACCGGCTTCTTTAGCAGCAGCCTCTGCATCAGGAGAACATAACACTAGAACTCGTACTTGTTTGCCTGTACCGTGAGGTAGAGATACAACACCTCTTACCATTTGGTTAGCTTTACGAGGATCAACACCCAAACGAACATCGATATCAACCGATGCATCAAACTTAGTCACTGTTATTTCTTTAACTAAAGCCGATGCTTCTTTGAGTGAATAAGATTTCCCTGCTTCAATTTTACTGAAAGCTAACTTTTGATTTTTTGTAAGTTTACCCATTTCTCTCAATTGAAGTTTAGTTATTGAACATCAGGGAAGGCCCCTTTTACTGTAATCCCCATACTGCGAGCCGTACCTGCAACCATTTTCATAGCTGCTTCAACTGTAAAGCAATTCAAGTCAGACATTTTGTCTTCAGCGATAGCCTTAACCTGATCCCAGGTAATTTCCGAAACTTTTTTACGGTTTGGTTCAGCTGATCCGCTTTTCAATTTAGAAGCTTCAAGCAATTGTACTGCTACAGGTGGATTTTTAACGATAAAATCAAAAGACTTGTCGGCATAATATGTTATTACCACTGGTAATACTTTGCCGGCTTTGTCCTGAGTTCGGGCGTTAAATTGCTTGCAAAAATCCATAATATTAATCCCCTTCGAACCCAATGCAGGTCCTACAGGAGGAGATGGATTTGCTGCACCGCCTTTAATCTGTAATTTTAATTGCCCAGCAATTTCTTTAGCCATTTCCGTTCTTTTTAATTAAATTTTGATTTTAAATCAACTTGGTCTGAATCAGAACTAAATTGCGTAACCAATTTTATTGTTCTTTTTCAACTTGCATGTAGGTTAGTTCTAACGGAGTTTTACGTCCGAAAATTTTAACCATAACTTTGAGTTTCTTCTTTTCGACATTTACCTCTTCTACAATGCCAGAAAAACCACTGAAAGGACCATTAGTCACTTTCACATTTTCGCCAACAAAGTATTGTACATCCATTTCCCCATTTTGCTCTTCCAATTCGTCCATAGTACCGAGTATACGGTTTACTTCCGATTGTTTAAGAGGCTGTGGGTTTGCAGCATCGGGTAAAAAACCTGCAACATAATTAATATTGCGCAGCTGATGAACTACTTCACCAACCAAAGCTGCTTCTATCAAAATATATCCGGGAAGATAAGCTTTCTCACGTAAAACTTTCTTTCCGTTACGAATGATATAAGTTTTTTCAGTTGGAATCAGAACCTGAGAAACGTATTTCCCAAGATCTGTTTTTTTCATCTCTGTCTCAAGATATTCTTTGACTTTTGCTTCTTTTCCACTAACAGCACGTAAAACATACCATTTTTTTTCAATTTCAGTCATTTTTACATTCTCAAGTTAGAGTAATTCAAGCGTTGCCATCCTTAATTTTAGAAACTCCGTAGATAAAATCCATAACTCCTTGGAATACGGAATCTACGCCAAAAACCACCAATGCCATTATGAGGGAAGCAATCATAACAACAACGGCACTGCTCGATACTTCGGCCCTGGTTGGCCAAGAAACTTTATAAACAAGCTCGTTATAAGAATCCTTTATCGAATTAATTATTTTTTTCATCATAATGCAAGTTTTGCACGGGTTGAGAGACTCGAACTCCCGACACCTGGTTTTGGAGACCAGTGCTCTACCAACTGAGCTAAACCCGTAAAAATTAAAGCCGGCTTATTTCGTCCGGCTTTAACGGATCAAGAATATCTAATTATTCAACGATTTCAGTAATCTGACCTGCACCTACTGTACGTCCACCTTCGCGAATAGCGAAACGAAGACCTACGCTACATGCTACTGGATAGATCAATTCTACAGTAATAGTCAAGTTATCGCCTGGCATAACCATGTCTGTTCCTTCTGGTAAAGAAATTTCACCTGTTACGTCTAATGTACGTAAATAGAACTGAGGACGATATTTGTTATGGAATGGAGTATGACGACCACCTTCTTCTTTTTTCAAGATATACACCTCTGCTTTGAATTTAGTGTGAGGAGTAACTTTTCCGGGGTGAGTAATAACCATACCACGTTTGATTTCTTCTTTATCGATACCACGAAGCAAAAGACCAACGTTGTCACCAGCCTGACCTTCGTCAAGGATTTTACGGAACATTTCTACTCCTGTAACAACTGATTTTTTGTTTTCTGATCCAAGACCAATAATTTGAACCTCTTCACCAGATTTGATGATACCAGTTTCGATACGACCTGTTGCTACAGTACCACGACCTGTGATCGAGAATACGTCTTCAACTGGCATAAGGAATGGTTTATCAACATCACGTGGAGGAAGTGGAATCCAAGTATCAACATTGTTCATAAGCTCCATTACTTGCTCTTCCCATTGAGCAACTCCGTTTAATGCTCCAAGAGCTGATCCACGGATAACAGGAGTATTATCTCCGTCGAAACTGTAGAATGAAAGAAGTTCTCTCATTTCCATTTCAACTAGTTCTAACATTTCTTCGTCATCAACGATATCACATTTATTCATGAATACAACAAGACGAGGAACGTTTACCTGGCGAGCCAAAAGGATGTGCTCACGAGTTTGAGGCATAGGTCCATCAGTAGCAGCAACTACGATGATAGCACCGTCCATCTGAGCAGCACCTGTTACCATGTTTTTTACGTAGTCGGCGTGTCCTGGACAGTCTACGTGAGCATAGTGACGGGTAGCAGTTTCATATTCAACGTGTGAAGTATTGATTGTAATACCGCGTTCTTTTTCTTCAGGAGCATTATCAATTTGGTCGAATGACTTCATTTCTGAAAGACCGTTTTTTGCCAACACAGTAGTGATAGCAGCAGTAAGAGTAGTCTTACCATGGTCAACGTGACCAATTGTACCGATGTTAACGTGCGCTTTCGACCGGTTAAAATGTTCTTTTGCCATAATAAAAAGTAGTTATTTAATTAATGATTGCTTTTTGTATTGTTTTCAAAACTTTTCAATAAAAAAACTGTTTATTTAAATAAAGGAAACAGTAAAACCAAAAAATAGAGCCCATGACGGGACTTGAACCCGTGACCTCTTCCTTACCAAGGAAGTGCTCTACCACTGAGCTACATTGGCATTAGCAAAAAGAGCGGGAGACGGGGCTCAAACCCGCGACCCTCAGCTTGGAAGGCTAATGCTCTATCAACTGAGCTACTCCCGCATTGTTTGTAAAACAGAGGTTTCACTTTTGCTTCAAACATTTTGACTCCTCTATCAAACACTCTTGTTTTTGAGCCTCTTGTCGGATTCGAACCAACGACCCCGAGATTACAAATCACGTGCTCTGGCCAACTGAGCTAAAGAGGCTTATAGGCATTTGTCGCCGCTCACATTTTCTGTGAAACGGCGACAAAATTAGAAATTATTTTCTTAATTCCAAAACTTTATTTACTTTATTTTTATTTAGCCTGCGATTTTTCTTTAAACTTTACCAACTGTTTTTCCAAAGCCTCCACACTTAAGTCTACAGCCTCCTCAAAACTATCCGCAACCTTGTTTGCGAAAAACTCGCCATTTTTCACATTTAGCCTTACCGAAGCCTCTTTATTATTAGCCACTTCCGGCTTTATCACTTTCAGGATAACCTCTGCATCGGTAATACCATCAGAGTATTTTTCCAATTTCGACACTTTCTTCTCGATAAAACTTCTCAATCTTTCTGCCGCATCAAAATGAAGGGCTTGAATTCTAATTTCCATATTTACCTCCTTTATTTTTCTGTTTCAGGCTCTCGGATGAGCCTTTTTATAATTTTTTTTTAATTCTTCGAACGATGTATGGGTATAAACTTCGGTTGAAGCCAAGCTTGAGTGCCCCAACAACTCTTTTACCGCATTCAATTCCGCTCCATCATTCAACATCTCAGTTGCAAAAGAATGCCTCAGCACGTGAGGACTAGTCTTCGCTAGAGTAGGAATCGTTCCTAACACATCAGTCACTATACGATAAACAAGCATTGGATACAAAGGGTTCCCATTTTGTCTGACAAAAAAGTAGCCGGTTCTATCTCTAACATTTTCATCTCGCATTAAAACATACTCCTTCAACACATTAGCAAAACCTTCGCCAAAGGGAATCAATCGTTGTTTATTCCGCTTACCGGTCACACGTATCTGATTCATCGAGAAATCGACATCCACATCTTTTAAACCAATAAGCTCGGCCCGCCTCATTCCTGTAAGATACAAAACTTCAACAATTAGCCGATCCCTCAATTTCTCAAATTCATCATCATCAGTCCTATCAACCAACACCCCCTCCAAATCGCCATCCGAAACAAACGAAGGAATAGGCTTTGCCACTTTTGGACCAACTAACCTCTTTAACGGATTAACTTTTACTTCTCCAAGTTTGACAAGATACCGATAAAAAGACTTTAATGCGCTCAACTTTCTATTTACCGAACGAGGCTTAACCCCCTCCTCTATCAGATACGCCATCCACCGACGAACGACATCCAAATCAACATCAACAAGCGACACTCCCTCTAAATTTTCGGACAAAAACTCTTCAAACTGAGCAAGGTCTTTTGAATAAGAAATCTCCGTATGTAAAGAATAATTCTTTTCATAACGGAGATAACTTAAATATTTTTGCACCAACGTCGTCATCTATGATTTAGCTTCAAATCCCGATAACGAAGTTAAGGATTTATTTTGTCAAAAACAAGGACTATTACTCCTCCATTCTTCTCAGTTGCTGAACATAAACAGCATGGATTTTTTGTTTTCTGTTTCTAACTGATGGCTTTTCAAAAGCTTGACGACGTCTCAACTCTTTTACGACACCTGTTTTTTCGTATTTTCTTTTAAATTTTTTCAAGGCTTTTTCTATATTTTCGCCTTCTTTTAACGGTACAATAATCATAACTGTAATATTTTTAATTTCTTTTTATTCTAATTATATCAGCCAAAAAACACTCCTTTGGCTCGGGAGATTAAAATAAACCCAACCGCATCTGCAACAAAAACATGTTTCAAATGCGACGAGCAATCTTTATTGCACAACAGATATTTAATCTATAAGTCTCTCAACCTCCTCTCATTTTTCGGACTGCAAAATTAGCATTTATTTTATTGCATCCCAATATTTTCTTTAATATTTTTCATCTCCCGCACATCAAGGCAAGTAACTAACCACCAAAGCAGCAACAAAATGCAAACTATATTTATTTTTTTTAACCAAAGATCAAGCAACATTGCACCTTTTTTCGAGTCATATAATACAAAGATTGCATTTAATTTGTATTTTTGTAAAAGAGGGCAATTGCTGTGTAACAAAAATCAAATAGCAATTAAACCTTTTCGAAAAAAAGCAATCTAATAGATAAAAGATCGATTGCGATTAATTATAAACTAAAGCAAAAAGGAGATTTAAACAATGAAAACAACAAAACTTATCATATTGGCAGTTTTGTTTCCTCTAATGGGAATGACCCAAGAATACTGGGATGACATTTATGGAGGTTCTCCTAAGAAAGAGAAAAAACAAACCCAATCAACATCAACCAATTCAACTGTAACATCAGTACCATCGGCACAAAGAGTCATGGTAGTTAAAGATAATGGTGAAATTTATATGGAAACAGAAGGAAATGTTAATATAAACATTGACGACTACAACCGTAGAAATGATAATACCGAATTGTATTACACTGAAACCGACACTTTATATACAGACGAATTCGGAGATTACCAGTACACCGACAGAATTATAAAATTCCACAAACCAGCTAATAGTATTACTATATCAAGTGATAACGACATCAACATATATGTCAACAATCGCACCTACGACGATTATTATTCTCATCGGGGATGGAGACTTGGCTTATGGGGTATGGGATATTATTCATGGTACGACCGTTGGTACGACCGTTGGTACGACCCATGGTATCACAACTATTACTCTTGGTACGATCCTTGGCATTACTCATGGTACGGCCCACATTACGGATGGGGATGGGGTTGGGGATGGAATTACCCATACTATCATAACGATTGGCACTATCACGGACACCATCATTGGGGCAATAGTGGCTGGCATGGCGGAGGCGGCTGGTACGGCAATAGCAGACCAAGAAATTACGCAGGACGAGGCAGTTCGGTATCATCAAGCGGACGGGGCAGTTCATACGCAGGACGCAACAACTCCGGAACATATTCTACAGGCAGAGGAACGTCCAGCGGTAGAGGAACAAGTGGTACTTATTCTTCAGGCAGAGGAACATCCAACGGTAGAGGCACAAGCGGCACTTATTCGACAGGCAGAGGAACATCCAGCAGCAGAGGGGAGGCTGTAAACCCAAGATCGTCTACAAATTCAGGAAGAAATAACAGTTCAACTGTAAATAGCGGTCGAACTACAAGACCATCTTATAACTCAGGAACATCATCTTCATCAGGAAGAGGTAATAACTCGAGTGTGACAACAAGGCCATCTTCTACAAATTCAAGAGGCAGCAGTTCTTCCGTAACAACAAGGCCATCTTCCAGTTCGGGCAGAGGTAGCGCAACTGTTACAACACGCCCTTCATCTTCCGGAAATTACAGTAGAGGTTCTGTTTCAGGTTCGAGTTCGCGTAACAGCAATAGCTCATACGGAAATAGTTCTTCAAGCAGATCAAACAGTAGCAGTGGCTCTTACAGTAGCGGGTCGTCAAGCAGATCGAGCAGCAGTGGTTCTTATAGCAGCGGATCGTCTGGCAGATCATCCTCCGGCGGAAGCAGCAGTGGACGCGGCAGTAGCGGCGGACGTGGCAGATAAAAAAAAGGCCAAAATATAAATTAATAAAGAGCTGTTTTATAAAGCATAAGACAGCTCTTTAAGAAAAGACTCATAAGTAAAAAGAGTGTGAAATCTAAAAATACAAACGTCATGAAACGAATTTTTCTCAGCGTATTTGCCTCGTTATTAGCAGGAGCTCCCATTTTTGCACAGGGAGAAATCGATGCCTTGCGATATTCGCGCAACGACCTGACAGGAACAGCTCGTTCCGTAGCCATGGGTGGAGCTTTTGGGGCATTAGGCGGCGACATATCTGCAATAAGCATAAACCCCGCAGGTATTGGTGTTTACAAATCGTCCGAAGTAGTTGGTACATTAAACTTTACCAACAGAGAATCTAAAACTAACTTTGGCCCTGGCAATCTCAGCACAAGCAAATTTAAAGTTAGCTTTGATAATTTAGGTATCGTGGGGGCATTCCCCGTCAACAACGATGATATTCCTTTCATCAACTTCGGTTTTTCGTATAACAAGCTTAAAAGCTACGAAACAAAATACCAAATGAGAGGCCGCAATAAACCTATCTCTATGACAGATTATATGGCCGAACGTGGAAATTATTCGGAAGGAGATGTTGCTAACAACTCTAATTTCAACGATGGCGATTGGCTGGGCACATTAGGATATGAAGAAAAACTTACAGCAATAGGTGCCGACAATTGGCTAGGATCGGCACTACGCGAAGACGAAAAAATTAATAGCGATTTATACGTAAAAGAACGTGGCGAAATAAGCTCTTACGACTTTAATGCGGGAACAACTTTTATGAACATCTTAAGTGTAGGTGCCAGCCTCTCTGTTACAGATTTGAAATATCGTTTATTTTCGAGCTACCAAGAAGATTTTGAACATGGCGGAGGTTTTGACCTTATGAATAACCTAAAAACAGACGGTACGGGAATACAACTAAAAGCAGGTGTTATTTTCAAACCGATAGAAGAAATACGTGTGGGTGTTTCTTATCATTCTCCTACTTGGTATAACTTCACAGACTACTATTTTGCAGATTTAGAATCGTCGAAAGCTTCAAAAACAATATTAACACCTGAAGGACGCACCGAATATGACTTTAAAACACCCGATAAATGGACATTAAGCTTGGCCGGAATAATTGCAAACCGCGCAATATTAAGCTTCGATTACGAGCTTACAAATTACAAGGATAATATGAATTACCGGGATGCTAAACGCGATTATTTTTTAGAAAGCTCAAACAATGCTATAAAACAAGACTTTAAAAATGCATCGGCAGTAAGAGTTGGAGCCGAAGTACGTATCACACCTCAATTCTCCGGACGTATAGGGTATGCATGGACACAAAGTGCATTTGACGACAATCTGAAAGATAACATTCAACCGGCTATAATTTCGGGTACAATACCTCACTATATGGTAGAAGGAGACATAAATCACCTCACTTGGGGATTAGGATACCGTTTCACCCCTAATTTTTATGTAGATGTTGCGTTTGTTGTTAAAAACCAAAAGAACGATTTATACATGTTCCCTAAATTCTACGAGCCCAACACAGACAATTTACTAGTGGCCTCTCAGTCCGGAACTTACAAGCTAAACGAATTTAGCGGGCTGCTTACCTTTGGGTTCAAATTCTAATTATTCATAAATATTAAACAATATCAGAGCCGTTTTATCTCGCCCGAGGTAAGACGGTTCTTCATTTTTATGTAACTTTGCCCCCGAAAACTTATATAAAACGAAATATCATGTCAACTTATACCGAAGACAACCGCAAAGTAACAACCTTGCGTTTTTCAGAGATGAAACAAAAAGGCGAAAAAATTTCGATGCTTACATCGTACGATTTCACAATGGCAAGCATTGCCGATCAAGCCGGTTTAGATGCTGTACTTATAGGAGATTCGGCATCCAACGTTATGGTTGGAAACTCGACTACCCTTCCGATGACACTCGACCAGATGATTTTCATGGGACGCTCTGTTGTTAATGGCGTTAAACGAGCAATGGTTGTTATCGATATGCCTTTTGGTTCTTGTTCGGGCAATCCCGAAAAATCGCTGGAAGCGGCAATCCGCATGATGAAAGAAACCGGAGCCGATGCCCTTAAAATAGAAGGTGGAGAAGAAATAATAGAAGACATTCGTAAAATAGTAAATGCCGGCATTCCTGTTATGGGACATTTGGGATTAATGCCTCAATCGATAAATAAATACGGCTCATACGCAATCAGAGCTAAAGACGACAAAGAATCTAAAAAACTATTATCGGATATCCGCCTGTTAGAAGAAGCCGGATGCTTTAGTGTTGTTTTAGAAAAAATACCGGCAAAACTTGCCGAAGAGGCAACCAAGTCTACAACAATGGCAACCATAGGTATTGGAGCCGGCCCCGCAACCGACGGACAAGTATTGGTTATACACGACATGCTGGGTATGAACAAAGGTTTCTCTCCTAAATTTCTACGCAAATACGCCGATTTACATACAGTTATGACCGACGCCATACAAACGTATGTAAAAGACGTAAAATCGAACGATTTTCCTAACGAAAAAGAAAGCTATTAACAACTTGGTTTTATCTATAAAGGGAGAGATAACATCTGTCCCTTTATAAGAACAATAAAGCAATAATAAAAAATATTATTTTTTGTCAGATGTGTCAGGTTTTGAAAAAATAGCACTCTGTATTATATTTCAGCAAGGCAAAATTCTACATTAATAGAATTAACGACATAAAACATTGTCTCAAATTTTGTTGTTTTATATAAAACTACAGATTGCCAGCCAAAGCTAAAATATGGATTAACTAAAAGAATGCAATAATCTGTCAGGTGTGTCAGGTTTTTCCAAAATCATTCATTACAGTACATCAGGAAGAATATGCAATTATAGTCAGATAGAATAACTCAAAAAAAAGATTGAATTAATGAAAGTTTGCATAGCCGAAAAGCCAAGTGTTGCTCGCGAAATTGCCAATATTTTGGGTGCTAAAACCCGGAAGGATGGGTATTTCGAAGGTAACGGCTATCAGGTAACATGGACTTTCGGACATTTTTGTACCCTAAAAGAACCTCACGAATATTACACCGAATGGAAACAATGGTCGTTGGCTTATTTACCAATGATACCTCCTCGTTTTGGCATAAAATTAATAGACGACAGTGGCGTTGCAAAACAATTTGCAGTGATAGAAGAGTTGATATCGAAAGCCGAAGAAGTCATAAATTGCGGTGATGCGGGTCAAGAAGGAGAACTAATTCAACGTTGGGTTATGCAAAAGGCTGCATGTAACGTTCCGGTAAAACGGCTATGGATATCTTCACTTACCGAAGATGCGATAAGAGAAGGATTTGAAAAACTCAGGGAGCAAGACGAGTTCAACAGCCTGTACGAAGCCGGGCTGGCTCGTGCTATTGGAGATTGGTTATTAGGAATGAATGCGACGCGCCTTTATACTATAAAATATGGGCAAAACAAATCGGTGTTATCCATCGGGCGAGTACAAACCCCAACTCTGGCGTTAATAGTAAACCGACAGCTCGAAATAGAAAACTTCAAGCCCGAACCATACTGGGAGCTAAAAACAACTTATCGCGATGTAATCTTTTCTGTAACAAAAGGTAAATTCACCACACAGGAAGAAGGTTTGGAATTTCTTGAAAAAATCAAAGAATCGAACTTTGAAATTACCGACATAACTACTAAAAAAGGAGAAGAAGCTCCTCCTCGCCTATTCGACCTGACAGCACTACAGGTTGAATGTAACAAGAAATTCGGTTTTTCGGCAGAAGACACATTAAAGCTTATTCAAACACTATACGAAAAAAAGCTAACTACCTACCCTCGTGTAGACACCACTTATCTTAGCGACGACATTTATCCCAAAGTGCCCAACACTTTAAGGGGACTAGCCGGATACGAAAATCTTGTAACTCCTATACTGGCAAGCAAAATAAAAAAATCGAAAAAAGTATTTGACAACAGTAAGGTTACAGATCACCACGCCATAATCCCTACGGGCGTAAGAGCCAATAATCTGGCAGGAAACGAAAGGCTTGTATACGATCTTATTGCACGCCGATTTATAGCTGTATTTTATCCGAACTGCATATTTTCGACAACCACAGTATTGGGCGAAGCAAACAAAGTTGAATTTAAAGCAACAGGAAAACAGATATTAGATGCCGGATGGCGTGTTGTTTTCGAGAAGCAAACCAACCAACAGGAAGAAAAAGAAGAGAACGATAAGGAAAATATACTACCCGAATTTGTAAAAGGAGAACAAGGTCCTCACGAACCATCTTTAGCCGAAAAATGGACTCAACCACCTAAACTATATACAGAAGCTACTCTGCTGAGAGCAATGGAAACAGCAGGAAAACTGGTAGATAACGACGAACTTCGGGATGCGCTAAAAGAAAACGGCATAGGCAGGCCATCGACCCGTGCCGCTATTATCGAAACGTTGTTTAAACGCAACTATATACGGAAAGAGCGAAAAAACCTGACAGCAACCATTACCGGAATACAATTGATTACTACAATTCAGGAAGAGCTTCTCAAATCGGCTGAATTAACAGGATTGTGGGAAAAAAAACTGCGCCAGATAGAAAAAAAAGAATACGAGCCCAAGCTGTTTATAAACGAGCTCAAAGAAATGGTTTCGACAGTAGTTCACAATGTTAAAAACGACTGGAATTACAAGGCTATAACCATAGAAGACAAGGAAGCCCCGAAAGCTGAAAAGAAAGAAACCAAAAAGAAAGAGAAGAGCGAAAAAAAGCCATCCTCTCCTCGTAAAAAGAAAGAGAAGAAACTTATATGCCCCGTTTGTAAAACAGGTAACATCATAAAAGGGAAAACAGCCTACGGTTGTTCCAATTGGAAAACAGGATGCCAGTTTCGCCTGACTTTCGAACAGGCAGGAGGAGACAACCTTTCGGACGAAGCCTTATACGAGGTTCTGAAAAATTACAACGCATAAAGAATTCAGTTCAAAAAAAAGAAAAAGAATATTACAGCCGTATACGGCAGTAAAGTTCTTCTTCCTTCTTCTAAAAATAAAATAAGTTTAAACCTAAAACAAAAGATTTAACTAGCGATGAGATGATTATATTCGGGATGTCGCTTAACATAAGCTTTTGTATATGAACATAATGGCCGCACCTTTACCGACCGCTTTTGTGCATATTCAAATACCGCTTTTGTAAGTGCAGCGGCAATTCCACGCCCCTCCAATTCCCTTGGAACCCGCGTGTGTGTCACCAAAATCTCACCATTCTCGTCTTGCGTGTAATTCACAATTGAAACCTCGTTGTTAATGATAGCTTCAAATCTACTTTTAACTTCGTTGTGTTCTACTAAATAATTCATAATGTGTGAATCAATTAAATTGATTATTCTTAAACCTAAACAAAACAACAATAACTTTGTTCGAACTTTTTTAGAAACCTAACATTTAAAAGGTATAATTCACACCATACTCAGCTTTTAAAGTTTAATGGTGTTAAGATATGAAATATAAATGAGTTTCTCACTATATTTGTAGCCTAATAATTATTAAAAAGATGGGAAAAAACAAATTGATGAAGTTTGCAAGCATGGAGCAATACCCTCATGTATTCCAATATCCATTTTCGGCACTACAAGAAAAAGGATTTGAAATGAAGGGACGTTGGAACGAGCTCTTCTTCAAAAACAATAATCCTATAGTTCTCGAATTAGGATGCGGAAAAGGAGAATATACTGTAGGGCTGGCTCGCTTATATCCTGATAAAAACTTTATAGGAATAGACATAAAAGGAGCCCGAATGTTTACAGGTGCAACCCAATCGTTAAACGAAGGATTAAGAAATGTCGCCTTTTTACGAACCCATATCGAACTGATTTCCCATTTTTTTGCAGCCGGCGAGGTTGATGAAATATGGATAACGTTCCCCGATCCTCAAATGACACGCGTTAACAAACGTATGACATCAACACGTTTCATGAAATTATATGCCAATCTGTTAAAACCTCAAGGTATAATCCATCTCAAGTCGGATAGCAACTTTATGTTTATCTATACAATGGCAATGGTTAAAGAAAACAACCTGCCCATTTTATTCGAAACAGACGATCTTTACCACTCTGGATATATTGATGACATCCTTAAAATACAAACGTTTTACGAACAACAATGGTTAGCGCGAGGTTTGAATATAAAATACATAAAATTCGGGTTCGAGAACAAAAAGGAGTGGATAGAACCTGATATAGAAATTGAACAGGATTCTTATCGTAGCTACGGGCGGGAAAACTTCCAGACACTGGATAAAAAAAGAGCCGAAATGAATAAAAAACAATAAAACGAAGAATAGAAATGATAAAATTATATCCTAATTTAATTCTTGATGCATTACGCAACGTTCGCTACCCGGGAACAGGCAAAGACATTGTAGAAATGGGTATTGTATCGGACGACATTCGAATTGACGGAATGAAAGTTTCATTTTCGATGCTATTCGACAAACCCAACGATCCGTTTATAAAATCGGTTGTAAAAGCTGCCGAAACAGCTATATTAACATACGTAAGCCCTGACGTTCTGATAAAAGATAACATTGAAATATTAACAAAAGAACAAGTTAAGGCTGAACCTCCGCGCATGCTGCCCGACGTAAAAAATATAATCGCAATTTCGTCAGGAAAAGGAGGTGTAGGAAAAAGCACCGTTGCTGTAAACATCGCCGTTACTTTAGCCCGTAAAGGATATAAAGTAGGTTTACTTGATGCTGATATATTCGGCCCATCATTACCTAAAATGTTTGGGGAGGAAGATGCACGCCCCATGCTGGAAGCAGTTAACGGAAAAGAGCTTATTACACCCGTAAATAAATATGGCGTAAAAATGCTTTCCATCGGTTTTTTCGTCAACAAAGACGACGCAATTGTGTGGCGTGGCGCAATGGCCGGAAATGCTCTTAAACAACTGATCGGAGAAGGAAACTGGGGCGAACTCGATTATTTTCTGATCGATTTTCCGCCGGGAACCAGCGACATTCATCTCACATTAGTACAAACGCTAGGCATAACAGGAGCCGTTGTAGTAAGTACTCCGCAAGACGTAGCTTTAGCCGATGCCAGAAAAGGGATAAACATGTTTACAAACGAAAAGGTTAACATACCTATACTCGGACTTGTTGAAAACATGTCGTGGTTTACACCTGCCGAATTACCTGAAAACAAATATTACATTTTCGGGAAAGACGGAGCAAAAAAGTTAGCCGAAGAAATGAATGTTCCCTTATTGGGACAAATACCCATAGTACAAAGCATTCGCGAAGGAGGCGACGAAGGCAAACCTGTTGCCCTTAACGAAAATTCTATAACGGGTATGGCTTTCGATACATTAGTAGATAATTTCATAACCTCTGTTGATAAACGAAACGCAGAACTTGAACCAACTAAAAAAGTAGACATTAGCAAAAAATAATGCTGGAACTCTCTTTATATCCCGATTTAATTGAGGCCGGATGCGACGAAGCCGGACGGGGCTGTCTTGCCGGACCGGTTTTTGCCGCGGCAGTAATACTCCCTTCCGATTTTATTTGCGAAGCACTAAACGATTCGAAGCAATTGTCGGAAAAAAAGCGATACGAACTCCGCCCTTACATAGAAGAAAAAGCATTAGCTTGGGCTGTTGGCATTGTAACACACGAAGAGATTGACAAAATAAACATTCTGAATGCTTCTTTTTTGGCTATGCACAGGGCTGTAGAAGCTCTGAAAATACGCCCCCAGCATTTACTCATAGACGGTAACAGGTTTAAAAAATTTGAAGATATACCCCATACCTGCATTGTAAAAGGAGACGGGAAACTTCTTCCAATAGCCGCAGCATCTGTGTTAGCTAAAACGTACAGAGACGATTATATGCTGGCAATACATAAAGAATATCCAATGTATGATTGGAACAAAAACAAAGGATACCCAACCCTAAAACATCGAAATGCAATTGCAAAATTCGACATTTGTTCATATCACAGAAAAAGTTTTAATTTGAAAGATAACCAATTAAGCATTGATTTTTAACAAAAAAAGCTAAATTTAGAACCTGTTTTTTATGCTGTTATACGGATTTTACCTTACCTTTGCCATCTGGTTGTTGGTTAAACAAATAGTCCTAACACAAAATAAAAGGAAAATCATAATAATTACACTCATAGAGTTTCTTTATAACTATGAAATTAAATGCCCTGACCGCCGTTTCACCTATAGACGGACGCTACCATAGCAAGACTGCAGTGTTTGCAGAGTATTTTTCAGAATATGCATTAATCAAGTATCGGGTAAAAGTTGAGATTGAATATTTCATCGCTTTATGTGAGTTGCCCTTACCCCAACTTAAAAGCATTGACAGTAAAATATTCCCGGAGTTACAAAACATTGTGACCAACTTCTCGGAAGCCGATGCTCAACACATAAAAGAAATAGAAAGCATTACTAATCACGACGTTAAGGCTGTCGAATACTTTATCAAGGAAAAGTTTGATGCCCTTAACCTTGAGCCATATAAGGAGTTCATCCATTTTGGACTTACATCACAAGATATAAACAACACATCAATTCCTTTATCTATAAAGGATGCGTTAAACGAGCAATATTATCCAATGCTCGAATCTCTTATCTCCAACTTAAGAGATAAAGCCTATGAATGGAAAGATGTTTCTATGTTGGCAAAAACGCATGGACAACCAGCGTCTCCCACACGTTTAGGTAAAGAGATCATGGTGTTTGTCAGCCGATTAGAGAATCAATTAGAGCTATTAAAGCAAGCACCTCATTCAGCTAAATTCGGAGGTGCCACAGGTAACTATAATGCTCATAATATAGCATACCCCGAATACGATTGGAAATCGTTCGGTAATAAATTCGTTAGTGAAAAACTAGGATTGGTTAGAGAAGAATGGACTACTCAAATCTCAAATTACGATAATCTGGCTGCTGTGTTTGATGGGTTGAAACGTATCAATACCATTATGATAGACCTCAATCGCGATTTCTGGCAATACATCTCGATGGAGTACTTTAAACAGAAAATCAAAGAAGGAGAAATTGGGTCGTCGGCTATGCCACACAAAGTAAATCCTATCGACTTTGAAAATGCAGAAGGAAACTTAGGTATAGCAAATGCTATATTAGAACATTTGTCATCGAAGCTTCCCATTTCGCGTTTGCAACGAGATTTGACTGACTCTACAGTATTGAGAAATGTTGGTGTTCCAATGGGACACATAGCTATAGCATTGCAAAGCACATTAAAAGGATTAAGCAAATTGTTACTAAACAAAAAAGCATTAGAGAAAGATCTGGACGACTGTTGGGCTGTTGTGGCCGAAGGCATTCAAACAATCCTTCGCCGCGAAGGTTATCCAAAACCCTACGAAGCTTTAAAGAATCTGACAAGAACAAATGAAGCTATAACAGAAAAATCTATTGCCGATTTTATCGACACACTTGATGTTAACGATGCAGTAAAAGCCGAATTAAAGAAAATTACTCCTCATTCGTATACAGGAGTCTAAACACGACATTAGCCGTGAGGGCTAAATACATATGACTTTGTACTATAATAAACAGTTGGTATTATAGTTATTTAGGTTCAATAATATTAATATTTTAATCGACACAAGAAAAAATGATTACAAACAGAGATGATTTTCGCTCTCAAAGAGGAAGTGAAAGCCGGGATGGTAATTCATCGTCAGGTACAGGAAAAACACAAGATGGAGCAAGAAAAAAACGCCCAAGAGTAGGCGACACACGCATATCCACTGGAAGAGTTGGGTCAAGTAACAACGATTCGAGACGCAGCAGTAACAGTGGCAATTCAGACACCAGAGAATACCGCAGCAACAACAACTCGGGTTACAGAGATGGTAATAGCTCTGGAGGATATAGAGATAATAACGGAGAAAGAAGAAGCAATTCCGGCAATTCATCTTACAACAGACGAGGAAACAGTAACAACCGTCAAGGAGGGGGATATGGAAATAGCAATCGTCAACAGGGGGGAGGCTATAACAATAACCGCCGCCAACCGTCAGTAAACGCAGACGGAACACCTCGTAAAGTGTTCAACAGACAAAAGTCGTTGGTTAAACCTGTTAAGTACAAAGAGAATATTGATCCAAATACGCCTCTTCGTCTAAATAAATATCTGGCAAATGCAGGTGTTTGTTCTCGTCGTGAGGCTGACACATACATTTCATCGGGAGTTGTAAAAGTAAACGGTGTAGTTGTTTCTGAGTTAGGGGCAAAAGTTACACGCGGCGATATCGTTACATTCCACGATCAACCTGTTACATTGGAAAGTAAAATATACGTGCTTCTTAACAAGCCCAAAAATACGGTAACAACTTCCGACGATCCTCAGAACCGTAAAACAGTAATGGATCTGGTAAAGAATGCTTGTTCCGAACGCATTTATCCTGTCGGCAGACTCGACAGAAATACTACCGGGGTTCTATTATTGACAAATGACGGAGATCTGGCTTCGAAACTAATGCACCCCAAATTTAAAAAGAAGAAAATATATCAGGTAAAACTAGACCGCGATGTAGCAATAGAGGATATGCAAACAATTGCCGATGGTGTAGATCTTGATGACGGAGAAATACATGCCGATTCTATCGCCTATGTAGCCGAAGATGTTCTTGACGAGGTTGGTATAGAAATACACTCGGGTCGGAACCGCGTTGTACGCCGTATTTTCGAAAAGCTTGGCTATCAGGTAATGAAACTAGACCGAGTATATTTTGCAGGTCTAACAAAAAAGAACCTGCCCAGAGGAAGATGGAGATATCTTACCGAATCGGAAGTAAACATGCTTCGGATGGGAGCTTACGAGTAAAACTCTAATAGTATAATAGCCAAAGGGTAAGCATCTATAATTACTGATTATTAACTTGTTGATATAATAAAATTTATAATGGAAACAATTCGTAGAACTAAAATTTCAGATTTGCTCCAACGTGAAGATTTTGGAGCCACAATAAGCGTTAAGGGATGGGTAAGAACTCGCCGGGGTAACAAAAATGTAAACTTCATTAATCTTAACGATGGTTCTACTATAAATAATATACAGATAGTTGTGGATCTAGCTTCTTTCAGCGAAGACCATCTGAAAGTCATTACAACAGGTTCATGCATACATGTAATCGGAACTCTAGTCGAATCGCAAGGTCAAGGACAAAAGGGCGAAATTCAGGCCAAAGAAATCGAGATATATGGCACTGCCGACCCTGCAACATATCCTTTACAGAAGAAGGGACATTCGCTTGAATTCTTGCGGGAAATAGCACACTTACGTCCACGGACAAATACTTTCGGAGCAATTTTCCGTATGCGTCACCATATGTCTTTTGCTATTCATAAGTATTTTAACGATAAAGGGTTCTATTATTTACATACACCTATAATCACTGCTTCGGATGCAGAAGGTGCAGGAGCTATGTTTCAGGCTACGACCCTAAATTTAAACAATATACCTCGCACCGAAGAAGGTAAGATCAACTATACAGAGGATTTTTTCGGACGACAAACAAATTTAACTGTATCGGGGCAGTTAGAAGGTGAACTTGGTGCAATGGCATTAGGCGGAGTGTATACTTTTGGGCCTACTTTCCGTGCCGAAAACTCAAACACCCCTCGTCACCTTGCTGAATTCTGGATGATTGAACCGGAGGTTGCATTTTACGACATCCATGATAACATGGATTTGGCTGAAGATTTCCTTAAGTATCTTATCCGATATGCATTAGACAACTGTAAAGACGACATTCAATTCCTTAATGATATGTTCGACAAAGAACTGGTTGAAAGATTGAACTTTGTTGTTGCAAACGATTTTGTTCGTCTGACATACACAGAAGGAGTTAAGATACTGGAAGAAAGTGGAGCCAAATTCGAATTTCCCGTATACTGGGGAGCAGACCTTCAATCGGAACATGAACGCTATTTAGTTGAAAACCATTTTAAACGTCCTGTTATACTGACTGATTATCCAAAAGAAATCAAGTCGTTCTATATGAAACAAAACGAGGATGGAAAAACGGTTCGTGGAATGGATGTGCTATTTCCGAAAATTGGAGAAATCATCGGAGGTTCGGAACGTGAAGCAGATTATGACAAACTTACCAAGCACATGGAAAGTCTGGGCATGGACATAAATACCCTTTGGTGGTATCTCGACACTCGCCGATTCGGAACCGCACCTCATGCCGGCTTCGGGTTAGGATTTGAGCGTCTAATGTTATTTGTTACGGGCATGGCAAACATCAGAGATGTTATACCATTCCCCCGCACACCTAATAATGCTGAATTTTAATATCATTCATCGAAATCATATAATAAAAGGTCACAAATTTTGTGACCTTTTTACTTTATCATAAAGTCAAAGATCAGTCTCTCCCGGCACTTTCCACCATCATACGTACTTTCTTATTAAAAGAATTCAACTTCAGCAATTCTTCAAGAGTTATATGCATACGATACCGCCAGTAATGTCGGGGATCGGCTGGTATATTTATTCGTTCTGCTGCGGCATCGGCATTTCTTACCTTCGCATCAACCGACATCCAATCTTGCAACGGAATAACAGTAAACATTGCAGGCGAATTTAAATGATTCGTCAATATTTTATTGCATATATCGGGAGTACACTCCACGGGGGCTTCTCCTTGCTCATGCAATACCCGATTATAATAATACTGCGCATCGTCTCTGTTTTCGTTCCACCACAACCTGACAGGAGGCATATCGTGAGTTGATGTTGAGCAAACCGACATATAAGGGATAGAACTCAAATCCTCGAATTTTGCCCCATAAGCCTTAGGCATACGTTCTATCTCAAGACTAAGTATTTGCAAATCTGCCATAACCTGAGGAACACAGGCCGGAATCATCCCTAAATCCTCGCCACAAACCAACATACCATTCGATGAAATAAGAACAGGTAGCTTCTTCATTGCCTCAGCATGCCAAAAATCGTTATGACGATAATAAAAAAAGTTATCATACAATCGGTTAAAAGCATCTTTCTGCGAATCATCTAGTTCCCTGTAAGCAAATGTATATTGTGCCGTTATACGTGGGTGATACTTGTCCGGTTCTCTTTTATCCTTAATAAACAGCACCTCGTTGCACAGGCTGTAAAGGCTATCCCGAAGCCGGATACTCCGCTCATTATCTTTCGTCTCGAATAAAGCACATATCTTTTGCTGAGTATTACAAAACTCTTTCAGTTCAAAACGATCGGATGTTACCTGATTCAGATAAATATTTTTAGCCTCATCTGTATTATCGCCAAATAGTTCGGACAAATACTCTTCTTTTACAGAAGCATTTATCATTCTGTTTTTATCAAAAACAACACCAAAACTATTTATCTCGGTATCGGTATAAGGTAGCGCCGGATTAAAATAACCTAACAAACCTTGTACCGAATGCTTCGGAATTTCCCAAATACGGAAAAAGCCCAAAATATGGTCGATTCGGTAAGCATCGAAATAATCTGACATTTTCCTGAATCGCCCTATCCACCATTGGTAACCATCCTTAGCCATTTCCGTCCAATTATATGTAGGAAAGCCCCAATTTTGCCCATTTATAGAAAAATCATCAGGTGGTGCCCCGGTTTGTGTATCAAGATTAAATAAATGTGGTTCGGCCCATGAATCTGCACTTTTACCACTTATCCCGATAGGAATATCTCCTTTCAACACAACTCCTTTACTATAAGCATAACTACGAACAGCCTGCAACTGCCGATGCAATAAAAATTGAACAAAGAATACACGGTTTACGGCTTTTTGAGCCTCCACATTCTCTTCCAAATACATCTCTAAAGCTCTCTTATCATATTTAGCAAACCTTCCCCAACAATTATAGTCGGCTGTCTGATAATGGTCTCTTAAATAAGAAAAACAAGCATAAGAGAAAATCCAGCCTTCACTATCCTCCAAAAATGCTTTATAAGCATCGCTTGCCTGAACTTCTTCTCCAACATCGTCAAATAAAAGGTTTATGTAGTCCTGTTTCATTCTTACTACACGTTCGTAGTCAAGAAATTCCAGGTCATTCAGTTTCTCTGCCTGTTTCAGATACTTGTTAAACACACGTGTATCTTTTAAAGGAAACTCTTTCAACCCCAGATATACAGGATGTAAAGCATAAATAGAGATAGCATTGTAAGGATAAGAATCGGTCCATTTGTAAGTTATGGTCGTATCGTTTACAGGCAAAATCTGAATAACCTTTTGACCGGTTTTCACAGCCCAGTCTATCAGTTTAATCAGATCGGAGAATTCTCCTATTCCAAAGCTATCTTCCGATCTTAAAGAAAATACAGGAATAGCAATACCCGAAGCCCGCCAGCGTATCGAATCGTGACGATAAATAAACGACGATACAATACAAACATTCTGCTCGCCTTTTTCCGGTAATGGAAGTAAATAACGGTTTTCGCCTTCCTCCCAATGAGCAATCTGTTTCTTTTTCTTATCATATATTGCAAACTTGTATTGCAGTCGCTCTTTTACGTTATCAGCATCTATCAATAGCTCCCACATTCCTTGTTGCCCTACCGGCGATAATCGGGAGGCTTTTTCAACATTCCAATTTCCCAGAAAATCCGATTCCCCACATAATATAAGCACCTGATTTATGTCAACATAAGGACAAAACACTTGTAAACGAATAGAATTTTTTAAAACTTTTTTCTTCGGCATTACTACCCTATGAGAAAAAAAACTTTCGGTAAAAGCAGATGTCGATAAAAAGTTCTGAGAAGGTTTAATTATCCAGCTATCGTATAGATAAAAAGTTTTGCCTGATTCCAGTCCTATTTTCCTAACACTTCCCCATTCGTGCCTAACCGAAACCTGTCCTTCTTTCAATATATAGTAATAATCGAGTTCCAGATGCCAATCTTCAATCTCGATATATCCATTCCATTCCGAAGCATCAGTACATGTAAGCAATAAAGCCTTGCTTTCGTCCATATCGCCCAATTCGGGCACAGAACCACAAACATATATATTCTGTCCCCACGACGCACGATAGTCAATATTAAAATATATCTTCATCTATACGAATTTTCAATAACCCAATAATAATAAAACCCGGAAGATAATCTTACCGGGCTAACAAATATATCAAATGCTTTTTATATAAACAGTCTATTTTTTATAAAACATGTTCTTTTTTGCGATAGCTTCATTCAGTTCCTGCACATTAATTCTGCTTCTGGGAACCTCATTCATATCCAGATCGAAAATATCCATTCTCCCCGAATGTCCTGTTGTTAATATCAGGTCGTGCAACACAAATCCATACTCTACATTATTACCCACAACATGAGGATAACGGTCGGTATCATCCCACAAATCATATCCCATTGAATAATCGGACGATGGGTTTTTAATCCCAAAGAAATGGGACATAATACTTGGGCTTATATCGTAATGTGTTGTAGTATGATTAAATACCTTTCCTTCGTCTATTCCCGGATAATATACAATAAAAGGTACCTGCAACTGCCATTTTGAGTAATTTGAACCATGTCCCCAATAATTCTTCTGATTTTCGTTGAACTCCTGACCATGATCTCCGGTAACAACAATAATAGTATTCTCCAATAAGCCTTTTTTCTCTAGCGCATCTAACACTTTACCAACCAATATATCAGTCTGATGCACACAATTCTTATACAAATTGAAGAACGGAGTTCTATCCATCCCATTATGCAGCTTTATATAATATGGTGCATCCCACGACGGCAAGAACTCTGTAAGCGAGTCTTTTGGCATAACCATAGCATGTGGTAAATCGTAAAACACAAACGAAAAGAATGGTTTATCGTCGGTTCTGTTATCTATAAAGTCGATAAAACCATTTGTTATATCCTTATCTCTTTCCATCGGGCTATCTCCTTTTGCCTTTGTTCTTACATCAGGCACTGCTTTGAATACAATTTTATCGAGAGGAGGGCTTGCAAAATTTGCACTGGGAAACATCTCGAAATGATATCCTAACTGTAATAACCGATCGACAAGCACAGGAGACTTCTGCTCCATATAAAACTCCTGTTCGTATGTTAGCGAAACTCCAAAAAACAACCCGAATATTCCCCCTCTTGTTCCGCAGTGCGAACTCATATGATTCATAAAAGTATGCCCCCTTTTAGCAAAAGACACAATGTTCGGAGCTACAATTGAATCGAGGGTAGTAGGATTCCACGAATCTATTACCAAATACACAACATTATATTGGGGTATAGAATCGGATAGCACCAAAGGATTGACCGGATATTGAATATCGGACGAGGTTTTTCGATACGAAACCTTATCCAACTCGTCAGTCTTAACCAAGCCCCATTTCGACAAAAGAGTATTCGATGTCAGAGGAAAAAACAAAGGTAATACCGTAGCCGATTTCTGTATACTATATTGTTTTTGGGCATGAGCCACCATATAAACCAAATGTGAAGCAACAATACAAAATACCAACAATATACAAATCTTTCTGATTTTCGAAGGTTTCAGTTTTTCGTAATAACGCTTCGATATAATAACAGATAGCTGAATAGGCAGATATGCAAAAAAGAGGACAATAACAATAAAGCTCAGATAAAGAGTCCAATCAAATACAAATATCTCGGTAGCAGCACCTCCGAATAAAAGTTCGAGAACAAAGCCATTTATATGGAATTTGTAAAGGTCGAAAACGTACATATCGAGTATAAGTACTATTTGCGTACTCAGCGTCATTGTTGCATAAATAATGGTAGCAACAAAACGCCTTCGAAGCAACAAAGCAAATGGTATATAAAACACAATTTGCAGAAGAAGTGCAAATAAAGCTGCATGTCCCAAAGATGCTATCACAAAGTAGCCCCAAGACAAAACATCCATATGTGCCGAGACATTACTCGTGAATACAGACACTACAAAATCGACAAAGAATATGAACAGGGTGCATAAATAAAGTAAAAAGCCATACTTTAATTTGCCCTTTACGCCTGAAAAGAGTTTCATTTTACCAATATTTCTCGCAAAAGTATTTTTTCTCGTGGCAAAAATACTCAATTCAATCTTAATTATACAATAAATCTATAATTATACGCCAATCTTTAATTTTGGAGTCTATACCCATTCGGGCATTTGCACTACTTGGCGAAGGCAATGTGAAGTATTCTTTATTGCCAAACTTACCCACATACTTTATATAGTATTCTTCAGCCTTTTTACTGGCAAAACATACGAACTTTATATTGGGGTACGCAGCAAACAACACCGAGAAGTCGTTCGGTATTTCTTTTTGAATAGCAGTGTCGGCACTACCCTCCCGTTCGCATGCCGCCAAAACATCCCATAAAGCTATGCGATTGTCAAGTAACAATTGCTTTTTAGCCCCATAGTCCGTGAGGAAGGGCACACCTAATACCGAACATATTATTTGCCAAAACTGGTTACTTTTATGCCCATAGTACTCTTGTTTCCTCAACGATTCTTCTCCCGGCATTGTACCTAATATCAACACTGTGGAATTATCATCTACTATGGGCTTAAATGCTTTTTTCATAATTACTAATTCTATCAATATAGAATTACAGCCTCGTTTTAAAACCTTTTTGCTTTCATTTTTGAAAAACCTGACATACCTGACAAAAAAACGATATTTATAATTTAACCCTTCTACCTACTAAGGTTCGATAACTTAATCCCCTTGGTATAGATAAAAAGATAGTTGTTTTATTCCACCGGAACAATTTTATCAAGCGTTACATAACAAATAAAACCTGACACTTTTTCGTAGCCCATTTTCAGTATCTGAGCCATATAATATTTAACTTGTTTATGGTACTTTTTGCTTTCTTTCCCCCCAAATTTATAATCAACAACAATAACTTCATCGTTATTTATCATTACTCTGTCAGGACGAATAAAAACGCCGTTTGGCTGTAATATCTCTACTTCATTCAAAACTCTGTACTTTCCGGAATACCATTCTGCAACTTCCTCTCTTATCAGAAAGTTCACAATCATATCAATTACTTTCGTTTTTTCATCCTGTGTTATGTCGCCCGATATACTATATTGTTCAACAATATCAGTAACCTCATCCAACGATTTTACCTTACTTATAATCTCGTGCATCAGGGTTCCGTATTCCCGTTGCCCTTTATCGGAGAAGAAGTATTTATTATTCAGCTTTAACCTCAAGCGTTCGTCAAACGCAACACTCGACAATGTCCCTATTTTTATTTCTCCCGAACCATCTTCCTCGCTTTTCAAATAAGGTTCGTAGCTAACCCCCAACTCAAATACTCCCGATTCTTCATCCAAATTCTCCTGAAGCGGTATGTACTCGACGCTTTTCAAGGTATTACCTATACCATTTAAAGTACCCCACAACAACGATGAGATATTATTAATTTTATCCTTCGTTGGTCGGGGCGAGAATGCAATAAGATCTTTCTTTGCACGGGTAAATGCCACATATAGCACATTCAGGTTATCGATATGAGCATGCAATTTTTCGTTGAAATAATCGTATGCAAATATTGTATTCTTTAGTTTCTGCGAATACTTTACAGGAACAAGATGCAATTTATCGAAAGGCTCTGTTTGTGGCCTACACCATAAAATAGTAGTTAGTTTATGATCGATTTCCCAATTGCAAAAAGGTATCAGCACAGCTTCGAAACCCAACCCCTTCGATTTATGTATTGTCATTATACGGATAGCATCCTGCCCATCGGGGGTAAATATTGTTTTAGTAGAACCCGAATCGTCCCACCATTGCAGAAAACTATCCAAATCGGATGATTGCCTAACCGCATAATCGAGAACCATATCCAGAAAAGTTTGAATATATACATTCTCATTCTCTTCCATAGCCTCATGAAACATTTCGAAAACGCCTTCTACCATTTCATATAAAGGCATTTCGCGTATCTGTTCCAACTCTGCCCGAATATCTTCGGGAAAATCGCCTTTGGCAAAATGTTTCTGCAAAGCCATTTCGGAGGTCAAACCGTCTTTGAATTTGTAATACTCATAAATCGCTAAGCTCCTCAAAGCCATATCTAACGGATTGCTTAAATATTTAAGCAGCGAGATAATGAGTTTTATACTCTTCGAATTTCTGACAAACAATGCCTCATCCGATATTATATCATACTTATATTTCGAATCGGGGTGCTCCCCTTTATAACGAAGTAAGCAATCAGCAACATCAGCACCTTCTTTTTTTGTACGTACCAATATTGCAATATCTTTCAGGGCATACCCTCTGTCCTGTAAATCCTCTATGGTATGAGGTAATTGTTCCAAAACGGTAGCCTGCCAATCCGAATTATCAGCCGTATCTATAAACTCGACCTTTACATGTCCGCCATTATCTTTTTTGTGGGGTGCATAGTGCTGATACAAACCCGAATAGGCCTGAACTATTTTCGAAAAAAATTCTTCTGTTGCATTATCCCTTACGTCTTCGAGCGAATCGTTAAACTCCGACTGTAACAACTGTGCAGCCATGCCGAACACTGCATTATTGAAATCAACTATATTTTTTTCGCTTCGCCAATTTGTACCTAACAAACGATGATCTATATTCCGAGAACCAAAATCAACATCTAGCTGCGTATCCAGCAATTTCCAATCCGAGTTGCGCCAACGGTATATACTTTGCTTAACATCACCCACAATCAGATTACGGTTTCCGGTCGCCAAACTATCATTGAGTAAGGGGCGAAAATTAGCCCACTGCATACCCGATGTATCCTGAAACTCGTCAATCATATAATGATTTACATAAGTTCCTGTTTTCTCATATATGAAAGGACTGTCCGTTCCCTGAACTATTTTGCTGAGCAGCTCTGTTGTATCCGAGATAAGCATCAGGTTGTTCTCGGCAGTATATTCCCTTATCTTAGAGTCTACATCGCTCAAAATACCTAATGCAAAATAGTAACGATTTATTTCGTATGCTGTTTGGTAAAAAAACGAGTTTTCATAATGGCTTATAACTTCTTTCACACAATCGTTCAACCCGCTTGCATAAGCCTCTTCAATTTTACCCTTTGTTGCTGTATCGGTTTTCGCAGTATACCAGTTTCCTATATTATCATATAAGTTAGTAAACGTTGCGTTTGGCATTTTTATTTCGCCATTTGCCCAAGTCACAAAATTCGTAAAAGGCGACCTGCTTCCATTTTTGAAATCGGCAGGTAGCAGCCCGAACCTATCCATAATATTCAGCCCCTTCTCCCCTAACTGTTGCGAACGTTTTTCGTACTCGCGAATATACGAAACCAGCATCGATTTATATTCGTCCAATGCGGTTTTATCTTCAATATCTTTTTGTAGTTGATCGCTGAAAGCTTTGTAACTTTCCTTAAATATCTCGGACGAGAGCGATTGAATGTCATTTTTAACATTCCATGTTTCGCCATTTTCTATTTTTTCTTCCGAAAACCTCAATAGCCAATCCAACAACCTTTTATTCTCCGATTTCTCAAGGTCGGAAAGCATGCTGTCAATAGCCTCCCTCAACACTTTAGTTGTATCAAGCTCTACATTATAACCACCTCCCAAACCTATTTCGCGGGTAAATGCACGCATTGTTTGTTGAAAAAAGCGGTCGATAGTACTTACCGAAAATGCAGAATAATCGTGAAGTATATTTATAAGAGTACGTTTGGCCTTTTCCCTTATTCGTTCTTCTGTTTCGGCATACTCATACACCAATTCGCTTATATAATCAGACTTTTGCCCCGACGCAAGTTTCGACAGTTCTTCTACAATGCGGCTCTTCATCTCGTCGGTAGCCTTATTGGTAAATGTTACCGCCAAAATATGCCTGTAAGCAAAAGGAGAAGCAAAAAGCAGGCGTAGATACTCGTACGTCAACTGATGAGTTTTACCCGATCCTGCCGACGCCCTATAAACTAATAAATTTGCACTATCAGATGATTCGTGCTTTGGCATATCCTTCTTTTTTTAGAAGTTCTAATACTTTATTCCGCAAATCGCCCTGAACTATTATTTCTCCGTCCTTAGCCGATCCGCCTACCCCACACTTCACTTTAAGAAACTTCCCTAAATCCTGCAAATCGTCATCTGTACCTACAAAACCTGCTATCAAGGTTACAGCTTTTCCTTTACGGTTACGCTTATCAAGCGAAACCCGCAACAATTGTTTTTCCTTAGGTAAAGTATCCGATTCTTCTTCATCTTCCGATTCGTATTTGAAGTCGGGATTAGTTGAGTAAACAACATTCAAACGGTCTTTCCAGTCGTTATTATTTTTTTTCATTATTAATCAATTTCTTTATTTCTTCTTCTATCTCTTCTCCCCGTATATTTTTAGCAACAACAATACCCTCCCTATCGATAAGTACAGTATGAGGAATTGAATTTATACCATATATTGATCTTGCCGAATCTTTTCCTTTTTTCGAAAGTAATTGCGTCCAGACTAACTGATCCTGATCAACAGCTTTTTTCCATGCACTTTCATTGCTGTCAGTGGATATATTTATAATCTCAAATCCGTCTCCATTGTATTTTGTATAAAACTCCTTCATTAATGGAAACTCTTGTCTACATGGTCTGCAGGCCGATGCCCAAAAATCCAGTAACACAATCCTTCCTTTACCTACATATTGCGAAAGCTTTACATCTCTCCCCGTCAAATCGGTACAAGTTAGTTCGTAAAATGGTTTGCCTATTATTGCATATCCTCTTTTCTTTTTTTCTTCTTCTTGTTTTATCGAATCATTTTTTGCTTTCTCTAACAATCGTTTACCAGATACGACATATAGTTCTTTCTTTTGTGAGACATTCAAAAATATGTAATTTTTTACATAAATCTCATCGAAAAGCGGGCTTCCCACTATGCTTTTTAGATAAGGACAGAGTGTGTCATTTATCTTTTCTGCCAAAGCTGCCATTTCTTCGAGCTGAACGGAGTTGCCGTTATCTTTACTTTCTCCCTTCCTCTTCTTAATGGTTAATACTACCTCTTTTTTGATTTTCTGTAATTCATTCAAACGGTCATTTTCAGGTGACCCCGAAAGAGTAGGATAACCATTTGAATCGACAATCATTTCAATATTACCGCTTTCGGGAATAAACATAAGATCAGGGTCAAAAGATCGGGTATTTTGTATGTTTCCTAAAAATATGTATCGTGCCACTAATGAATCGTTTATAGCTTTTCCTTTAAAAACAAATTCGTTATTTTTTATTATTATTGAGTCCAGACTTACGAAACTCTCCAAGTCATCATTCATCTTCGTTAGATAAGCGTAATGTCCATTAAAAAGCTCGTTGGAGATTTTTACAGTCAACGTAAAGTCATTACCTGCTTGCTTTTTTGCATCTTGACAGGACAATTGTACAAAAAAAGGCAAGATTAACAAAAATGAAAGTTTTTTCATAAATCTATTATTAAAGATAAAACATAAACAAAGATACATTTTTCCGCCGTATTTTCTTTTGCTATTTTTAAGTAAGTCAACAACCCTCTCAAGAGATAAAAGCGAAACTTAATTCGTAACTTTGCACCTCGAAAAATTGGAACTAATGTCGGAAGAAAAAAATATACTCATAAAAGGAGCTCGGGTAAACAATTTAAAGAATATTGATGTAGAGATACCCCGAAATAAATTTATTGTAATCACCGGTTTATCAGGGTCAGGAAAGTCTTCTCTTGCCTTCGACACTCTTTATGCCGAAGGACAGCGGCGCTATGTCGAAAGTTTGTCTTCGTATGCACGTCAGTTTTTAGGGCGTATGCATAAACCCGAAGCCGACTATATAAAAGGCATCCCACCGGCTATTGCTATCGAACAAAAAGTTAGTTCACGCAATCCGCGTTCAACCGTAGGAACATCTACCGAAATATATGAATATCTGCGTTTGTTGTTTGCCCGTATAGGTAAAACAATTTCACCTGTATCGGGCGAAGAGGTAAAAAAACATCAGGTAAAAGATATTGTTGAAAAAATGCTTTCGTACCCCGAAGGCACACGTTTAATGATTCTGACCCGAATAATAAAACGCGATAACCGAAGCCTGACCGAGCAACTTGATATATTATTTAAAGAAGGATTTTCCAGAATTGACGTAAATGGAGAAACCATAAGAATTGACGATTTTTTATCAGCCAAAAACAAAACAGATAACAACGAAATCTATTTAATAATAGACCGTTTATCCTGCGAGAATGATCATGCAACTATTAGTCGTTTCTCACAGTCTGTCGAAACCGCATTTTTTGAAGGCGAAGGCGAATGTACTGTCAGATTCTACCCGGAGAGTGGAATCGAAAGTTTCACTTTTTCCAATAAATTTGAAGCCGACGGAATTCAATTCAACGAGCCTACCGATCTGAAGTTCAGCTTCAACAGCCCGATAGGAGCATGTCCCCGATGCGAAGGGTTCGGCAAGGTTATAGGAATAGACGAAAACCTTGTTGTTCCCGATAAAAGTCTTTCGATATATGAAGACGCCGTCGTTTGTTGGCGAGGCGATAAAATGAACGAATGGAAGCGCGAGTTTATTCAATCGTCGGCTGAATACGATTTCCCCATCCACCGCCCATACTTTGAGTTAAGCGAAAAAGAACTTGATCTGCTATGGAAAGGGGCAACAGGAGTACACGGAATAGACGATTTCTTCCGTATGTTGGAAGAAAATCAATACAAGATACAATATCGTGTTATGCTTGCCCGATACAGAGGGAAAACCACTTGCCCCGATTGTAAAGGAGCACGATTAAAACCGCAGGCACTATATGTAAAAATAGCAGGGAAAACAATTGCCGATTTGGTATTAATGCCCGTTACCGAGTTAAAGGATTTCTTTGAAACATTAGAACTCGACGAAACTGATGCCAAAATAGCCAAGCGATTACTTACCGAAATAAATAACCGTATACGTTTTCTTACCAATGTTGGTTTAGGTTACCTTACTTTAAATCGACTTTCGAACTCATTATCCGGAGGAGAAAGCCAGCGTATAAATCTGGCAACATCCTTAGGTAGTAGTCTTGTAGGTTCGCTTTATATTTTGGATGAACCTAGTATCGGATTACACTCGCGCGATACCGACCTGCTCATAAAAGTTTTGCGCAATCTCCAAAACTTGGGAAATACGGTTATAGTAGTCGAACACGATGAAGAAATAATCCGTGCAGCCGACTATATTATCGACGTGGGCCCGAAAGCAGGACGATTAGGGGGTGAGATTGTTTATCAAGGTAATCTCGCCGGACTCGAAAAGAACACCGAGAGCTATACCGTACGTTATCTGAACGGAGAAGAAACTATTGAAGTTCCCCTTTTAAGACGTAAATGGAATAACTATATTGAATTAACAGGAGCCAGACAAAATAACCTTAAAAATGTAAATGTCAAGTTTCCGCTAAATGTGATGACCGTTGTTACAGGCGTCAGCGGTTCTGGAAAATCGTCGCTCGTTTCGGACGTTCTTTACAATGCCCTGCAACGACATTATAAAGGAAACAGTGATCAGATAGTTCAATACAGCAAATTAATCGGCGACCTGAATCTTATTAA
This sequence comes from Dysgonomonas sp. 216, assembly GCF_010501065.1. Lineage (GTDB taxonomy): Bacteria > Bacteroidota > Bacteroidia > Bacteroidales > Dysgonomonadaceae > QVMM01. The sequence continues at coordinate 138,761 of NZ_QVMM01000001.1, forward strand.
GCATGTCGAAATGGTCGACCAAAATCCGATAGGCAAATCATCGCGTTCAAATCCTGTCACTTACATTAAGGCTTACGACGAAATACGCAAACTATTTGCAGAACAAGCTTTGGCTAAACAAATGCATTTCACGCCTGCATTTTTCTCGTTCAATGTCGATGGCGGGCGTTGCGAAGAATGTAAAGGAGAAGGCACCATAACCGTAGAGATGCAGTTTATGGCCGATATAACTCTTGAATGCGAAACATGCAAAGGTAAACGCTTTAAACAAGATGTTCTGGATGTAGAATACAGAGGCAGCTCAATATTCGATATTCTGGAGATGACTATCGATCAGGCAATCGACTTCTTCAGCGAAGGCAAAGGAAGCACCGAGAAGAAAATAGTAAAACGATTAAAACCCTTACAGGACGTAGGACTTGGATACATAAAGCTGGGACAATCGTCATCTACTCTATCAGGTGGAGAAAATCAGCGTGTTAAACTAGCCTTTTACCTTGGAGAAGAAAAAGCCGAACCTACCCTATTCATATTTGACGAACCAACAACAGGGCTTCACTTTCACGATATAAAGACTTTGCTTAAAGCATTTAATTCGTTAATAGACAGAGGACACACAATTCTTATCATCGAGCATAATATGGATGTAATTAAAAGTGCTGATCATATAATCGATATTGGCCCCGAAGGAGGAAAAGAAGGTGGTAATATTGTTTTTGCCGGAACACCTGAAGATCTGGTCAAATGCAAAGAATCGTATACCGGAAAATTTTTGAAAGATAAATTATAATACAAACAGCCTGATATTCTCAGGCTGTTTGTATTTAACACAGAATCCTCAAGTCATTTACAGACCAAAACACTTGGCCCACTCAAAAATTTTCTTATTTTTGTATATTACGTTTAACTATTTAATGATGTTTGCATGAAAGACTTTTTTTTAAGTATGGATAGCTCGCAACAGGTATATTGGTATATTGCTCTTGCTGCATCTGTTGTTTTTATTATACAAACCATAATGACTTTTGTGGGTGCCGATACTGATACGGGAATCGATGCCGACTTCGACGGGAATCTGGATGGTGCCGGCTCTCCGTTCCAATTGTTTTCGTTACGTAACCTTGTCAATTTCCTACTAGGATTCGGATGGGCAGGAGTTACCTTATACAACAGTATAGAAAGTCAGTTTTGGCTAGGTGTTGTATCTTTCCTTATTGGAGCAGCATTCATTGCAATGTTCTTTGTAGTTATGAGAGCCTTGCTTAAACTATCGGAAGACAATAGCTTTAAAATAGAAAATACTATCGGTAAAACGGCAGATGTATATTTAACAATACCTGCCGACAAAAAAGGTAAAGGTAAAATATTTGTCAGCGTCAAAGGATCTACCCGCGAATTGCCTGCCATCACAACAGCCAAAGAAGATCTGAAAGCGGGAACCTTGGTAAAAATCACAGAATTGGAAGGCGATGTACTTGTTGTTTCACCTTTATAACCGAGCTGAAAAAACTCAAATAACAAAAACTCAAATAAATTTAAACACACATTATGATTTTTGAAGGAATACCCAACAGTATATTGCTCATTGTTATAGCAGCAATAGCTTTATTTGTCTTTATCTCGGCAATGGTATCGAGGTATAAGCGATGTCCGTCGGATAAAATTCTCGTAGTATATGGAAAAACAGGCGGAGCCTCGGCTAAATGTATACATGGTGGTGGTGCATTTATCATTCCCGTTATTCAGGATTATGCATATCTCGACCTGAAGCCTATATCCATCGAAGCTAACCTAACCAGTGCTTTAAGTAAGCAAAACATCAGGGTAGATGTTCCTTGTCGTTTTACAATCGCCATTTCTACCGAAAAGGAGAATATGAATAATGCAGCCGAAAGGTTATTAGGCTTAACCACTTCGCAAATACAGGAATTGGCTAAAGACATCTTATTCGGGCAGCTACGTCTTGTTATTGCAACAATGATGATTGAAGAAATCAATTCCGACCGCGATAAATTTCTTGATAATATATCGAAGAACGTCGACACCGAGCTTCGCAAAATAGGCCTAAAGCTTATAAACGTAAACGTTACCGACATTAATGACGAATCGGGGTATATTGATGCCCTAGGAAAAGAAGCTGCTGCAAAAGCCATTAATGAGGCTAAAATAAGCGTTGCCGAGCAGGAAAAAATCGGGGAAACAGGTAAGGCTGTAGCCGACAGAGAACGTGATGTAAAAATAGCGGAAACACACCGAGACAGGGATGTGCAGATTGCATTTGCTCAAAAAGACAGAGAAATAAGCATTGCAGGCGCAGCAAGAGACGAATCGATTGGTAAAGCAGAAGCAACAAGAGACACCCGTGTAAAAACAGCCGAAGCAAATGCCATTGCTGTAAAAGGGGAGAACACTGCAAAAATAGAAATTGCCGGATCGGACGCTCTTCGTCGTGAAAAAGAAGCCGAAGCCGCACGTGTAGCAGTTGCTGCCGAAAAAGTGCAACAGGCCAAAGCCTTGGAAGAAGCATATTTAGCTGAACAAAAAGCAGAAAATGCCCGTGCCGAAAGAGAACGTTCGACACAAAAGGCAAATGTTGTAGTTCCTGCCGAAATAGAGAAACAAAAGATCATTATTGATGCACAGGCATCTGCCGAACAGTTGAGAGAAAGAGCAAAAGGAGAAGCGGATGCAATATTCGCTAAAATGGATGCCGAAGCACGTGGATTATATGAGATATTGACCAAGCAGGCCGAAGGTTACAAAGAGATAGTAAAAGCTGCGGGAGGCGATACCACTGCCGCATATCAATTATTACTTGTTGAGAAACTTCCTGAGCTGGTTAAAACACAGGTTGAGGCTATCAAAAATATCAAGATTGATAAAATAACTGTTTGGGACTCGGCAAATGGCGGAGCAAACGGTAATACTTCTACTGCTAATTTTGTATCGGGGCTTATGAAGTCTGTACCTCCGTTGAATGACCTGTTTAATATGGCGGGAATGAATCTTCCTTCATATCTGAAAGGTGATCCTACTGAGAAAGAAAGCAACACCATTCCATTAGCTCCGAAAGAGAATATAGACAATAAGGGATAATAGATATTCCCTTACATAGAAACGGCTTAAATAAATGTTTAAGCCGTTTCTTATTTAAGCTTCAGTTCAATCTTCTTTAAACCAACCCGAATACATCAGATAATTCTTAGCTATTTTCTGATTTATTTCCTTCGCTTGGTCGGGGTCAACCTTCTTTACAAATTTGGCAGGTACACCGGCATATATACTACCGGGTTCAACCTGAGTACCACTCAGAATTACCGATCCTGCCGCAACAATAGCACCCTCGCCAATAACAGCATGATCGAGAACTATTGCGCCCATACCTATCAGTGCACCATTCTCTATTTTTGCGCCATGTATTACCACATTGTGACCAATAGAAACATCGTCTCCAATCTCAACAGTCGATTTTTGATATAATGTATGTAATACTGTACCATCTTGTATATTCACCCGGTTACCTATGCGAATCGAATTTACATCGCCACGTAAAACGGCATTAAACCACACACTACAGTCGTCGCCCATAATCACATCGCCTATAATGGTTGCATTATCCGCTAAATATGCGTTTTTTCCTATTTTGGGAACAAATCCCCTAACCTCTTTTATCAGTGCCATATTCTTAATACTTCTTTATTTTAACTAATTCTAGCTACCTATAATAACTACTTTATTGTAATACTTTAAAACATCTATTATTTCAAAACCTGACAAATCTTACACTTTTTATAATATTTGTTTATTGCAAACCTCTTTTACTTGTAAACCCAATACATAAAAAAACCTGACAAAGTTTACACACTTGGCAGGCTTTTTCGTTTTATGCTGTTCACTATTATTAATCTGCAACCTCCTGCATTATAAAGATAAAAAACAGATTATTATCCGGTTATTATATAGCTTTGGTCTTTTCTTTTAACCAAACCTTTTCTTCCACATCCAAGAACGACTCCAGCCTATCATAAACCATTTCGTGATAGTCGTTCAACCACTTTATTTCATCTTTGCTCAACATACTTTTCACAACAGGAGTTGTATCTATAGGACAAAGAGTTAAAGTTTCAAAAGCATAGAAATTACCAAACTCGGTTGTTATATCTTCCTTCGTCAATATCAGGTTCTCTATCCTAATACCATATTGACCGGCTTTATAAATACCCGGCTCGTTAGACGTAACCATTCCCGGCTGCAACGTCACAGGATTTTCATCCATACGTATACTTTGCGGGCCCTCGTGTACATTCAAAAAATGTCCTATGCCATGCCCCGTTCCGTGAAGATAATTCATGCCCTCGTTCCATAAAGCCTTACGTGCCAACACATCAATCTGGCTTCCTCGTGTTCCCTGAGGATAACGGCACGAAGCAATACCTATATGCCCTTTCAGCACCATAGTATAATCACGCTTCATATCTTCGGTTAGTTTTCCAACAGCTACTGTACGTGTAATGTCAGTTGTTCCATCAAAATACTGAGCTCCCGAGTCTATCAATAAAACACCTTCGGGTTTTACCTGTGCCGATGTTTCGGGTGTAACATGATAGTGAACAATAGCACCATTAGCCAGATAACCAACAATAGCGCCAAAACTTTCGCCCACAAACATAGCTTGCTGGCTTCGGTATTCTATCAATTTATTCACTATACCCAACTCCGAAACTTCGCCTTTTGGCACAGCTTTTTCGAGCCACATAAAAAATTTAACCAAGGCTACCCCATCCCTTGTTAAAGCATTGCGAAAACCTTTAATTTCGGTTTCATTCTTTATACTTTTCATCAAATCGGCAGGCGATGGAGTAATATCTAGTATCCGGCACGAAGAAGATATTTTATTATATAAAGCAAAAGTTATTTTATTTCCTGTAACACAGATAGTCTTATTCTGCAGTCCTGATACAAAATCGTATACTTTATTATATTCTGCAAGAATAACTCCTTCGCCTTGCAAATATTTACTTGCTTCGTCCGTCATTTTCTTCGGATCGATAAATAATATTGTTTCAGCTTTCGATATGTATGCAAAACTCACTGCTACGGGATTATACTCAACATCATTTCCTCTTATATTGAAAATCCATGCAATTGTATCAAGCGACGCAACAAGTAGCGAATCGGCATAATTTTCTTCCAGTTTTTCGCATACGGCTTTAATTTTCTTACTCACTGATAGCCCCGAATGCTCCTCAGGGTGTATAAATATAGGGTTCTGTGGTATTTGAGGACGATCGTGCCAAATAGCATCAAAAGGATCGTAATCGCTTATCAGATGAATATTATGTTGATTTAGTTTATGAGTAAGGTTAAATGCGTCTTTAGCCGCATATACACTTCCGTCAATACCAACATATTCGCCTTCACCCAACTCCGAGACCAACCATTGTTCTATTGAAGGAGTGTGAGGCAATCCCTCACGTTGAAGCTCAAACCCCGAACCTTCGAGCTCGTTTGCCGCCTGCAAAAAATAGCGGGAGTCCGTCCACAAACTCGCTTTTTCTCTGGTTATAACTGCCGTACCGGCCGACCCGGTAAAACCACTTATCCATTCGCGCGAAGCCCAATGCAACGCAGGATACTCGCTCAGATGAGCATCAGTGCTTGGAACGATAAAAGCATGCATACCTTTATCTTCCATAAATTTTCTCAACGCAACCAAGCGTTGATGTATTTTATTCGACATAACTTATTATTTTATCCTTGGAATACTCTTATAACCGTCGTACACCCTTAAGTGTTCATTTTACAAGAGCCTGTAAACTGGGCTCCCGGTTCTATTTCGATTACACGAGTAAGAATATCGCCCATCAACATGGATGCCGAACGCAATATAACTATCTCGTTACATTGAACATTCCCTGTTACTTTACCTAACAAATCAAGATTATAACATTCAATATCTCCTGTTACCGATCCGTTAGCGCCAACAATAATCTTTCCCTTACTTATTATATTTCCCTCAATTACGCCATCAATGCGGATATCATCATCCGTCACCAAATTACCGGTCAAAACCGTACCCGAAGAAAGCACATTATGTATGCCGGAACTTGTTACTACTTCTTTTCGATTTAACATGTGAATTTAAAGTTTCAATACAAAAGCAAATGTAAAAAAAAAACTTAGCTTTGTAACACTATTACATACATTAATACCCTTATATGGAAACTTTTATTTTACTCGAAAATATAACCTTCCATGCTAATCATGGAGTCTTCCCACAAGAAAATACAGTAGGCAACACATTTATCATAAACTTAAAAATAAAGACTTTAAGTAATAATGCATATAGCAGTGACGATTTGAATGAGACACTGAATTATGCCGAAGTTTATAACATCATAGACGAAGAGATGAAAGTTGCGTCGAAATTAATGGAACATGTTGGAGGACGTATTATAAAGCGGCTTAAATCGTACTCGCAGCAAATAGACAGTATTGAACTGAAAATATCAAAACAAAATCCTCCTGTAGGGGGACAAGTTGAATATGCAAGTATTATTTTAATAGATTAAACCATGCGAAAATTAAAGATAACAGAGCTAAACAGAATATCTGTAGATGAGTTTAAAGATGTAGAAAAGATACCTCTTATTATCGTTCTCGATAATATTCGCAGTTTAAATAACATAGGTTCGGTTTTTCGCACATCCGATGCGTTTCTTATCGAAGCTATATATTTATGTGGTATAACCGCAACCCCGCCAAATAACGAGATACACAAAACAGCTCTGGGAGCAGAAGATTCGGTAAGCTGGCTATATTTTGAGGAAACAACCGATGCCATTAAACAATTAAAGGATAAAAACTACACTGTTTTCGCTATTGAACAAGTAGAGAATAGTATACCTCTCGAAGAGGTAAAATTGAATCCTGCCAACAAATACGCAGTAGTTTTAGGTAACGAAGTTAAGGGTGTACAGCAAAGTGTAGTGAATATGTGCGACAATTCGATAGAAATTTCTCAATACGGAACAAAACATTCGCTCAATGTGTCGGTAACAACAGGTATTATTATCTGGGATTTTTTTAAACAGCTATATAAATAAAAAACGAAACCCAACTAAATCGTTTAACCGAAATAGTTGGGCTTCCTTATCTTTCAGAAAAAGTAGCTTATTCTGCAGCTTCGCTTTTAGGCTCTTCTGTTGCCGGAGTTTCAGCTTGTTCAGCTTTTGGTTCTTCAACAGGAGCAGCTTCTTTTTTCTTTGCAGCAGCAGAACGGCGAGTTCTACCTTTAGAAGCAGCTTTTTTCTCTTTCAACATGTTTTCGTTATAGTCAACCAACTCGATAAAACACATAGAAGCGTTGTCTCCTAAACGGTTACCTGTTTTGATAATACGGGTATAACCTCCGGGACGGTCTCCTACTTTTTGTGAGATGTTTTGGAACAACTCAGTAACAGCTGTTTTACTTTGAAGAGTTTGGAAAACTACACGCCTTGAATGTGTAGTATCTTCTTTCGACTTAGTGATAATAGGCTCGATAACTTTTTTCAATGCTTTAGCCTTAGCCACAGTCGTAAAGATTCTTTTATTAGGACTAATAATCAAAGATACACACATGTTAGATAACATGGCTTCTCTGTGAGTCTTAGTACGGCCTAAGTGATTGAATTTTTTATTATGTCTCATCGCTTAACTAATCTTTATCTAATTTATATTTTGAAATATCCAATCCGAACGAAAGATTCAGGCTATCAAGCAATTCATCTAATTCGGTTAATGATTTTTTACCGAAGTTACGGAATTTAAGAAGGTCATTCTTATTGAATTGAACAAGTTCGCCTAATGTTTCTACTTCAGCCGATTTCAAACAATTTAACGCACGAACAGATAGATTCATGTCCGATAGTTTTGTTTTCAATAACTGACGCATATGAAGAACTTCTTCATCGAACTCGTCATTTCCTTCCGATTCGTTTTGCTCAAGCAATATCTTTTCATCCGAGAACAACATGAAATGGTGTATCAATATTTTAGCTGCTTCTTTCAAAGCATCTTTCGGATGAATAGAACCATCGGTTGATATTTCTATTACTAATTTCTCGTAGTCTGTTTTCTGTTCAACACGGTAATTTTCTACCGCATATTTCACATTGCGGATTGGAGTATAGATAGAGTCAATTGCGATAACATTAACGTCGTCCGACAAACCACGGTTCTCGTCGGCAGGCACATAACCACGTCCTTTGTTAATGTTCAGTTCAATCTGAAAGTTCGCGCTTGTATCTAAATTACAGATTACCAAATCAGGATTCAGAACCTCAAATCCGGACAAGTGTTTACCAATATCTCCAGCTTTGAACACTTCCGAACCCGAAACAGTTATCATAACCTTTTCATTCTCGATTTCCTCAACAATCTGTTTAAACCTTACTTTTTTAAGGTTCAAAATGATGTTGGTAACATCCTCCATAACTCCGGGTACTGAAGCAAATTCATGCTCAACCCCGTCTATTTTGATTGAAGTTATAGCGAAGCCTTCGAGAGAAGAAAGGAGGATACGGCGCAGAGCATTACCTACGGTAATACCATAGCCGGGTTCCAAGGGACGAAATTCGAACTTTCCGTAGAAATCGTCCGCTTCTAACATCAATACTTTATCGGGTTTTTGAAATGCTAATATAGCCATAATTATTATTTCGAATACAATTCTACGATCAACTGTTCTTTAATGTTCTCTGGGATATCTGCTCTTTCAGGCAAATGTAAGTATTTACCTGTCATTGACGATGAGTCCCATTCAATCCAAGGATATTTACTGTGGTTAAACCCTGATAATGAGTTATCGATAACTTCTAGCGATTTAGATTTCTCGCGAACACCTACTTGCTGACCTGGTTTCAAAGTATATGAAGGAATATTCACTACTTTTCCGTCAACAACAATATGACGGTGCGAAACCAACTGGCGAGCAGCAGCTCTTGTTGGAGCTAAACCTAAACGATAAACAACGTTATCTAATCTCGACTCAAGAAGCTGAAGTAATACTTCACCTGTAATACCACGTGTACGTGCGGCTTTTTCGAACAGGTTACGGAATTGTTTCTCAAGAACTCCGTAAGTATATTTAGCTTTTTGTTTTTCACGTAACTGAATTCCGTACTCCGACGATTTTTTCTTCCTTCCGTTTCCATGTTGTCCCGGAGGATAGTTCTTTTTAGAAAGAACTTTGTCGGGGCCGAATATCGGTTCTCCGAATTTACGGGCAATTTTAGTTTTTGGTCCAGTATATCTTGCCATTTTCTTTTAATTAATTTTCAATTAAATTCAAATGAATCTGGAATTGTGCAGCCGCGATCACAGAGAGGGTTTTTGCAATCAAATTCACAATTCAAGTTTCAATCTCTCTTAAATTACGTTAGAATTAAACTCGTCTTTGTTTTGGAGGACGACATCCGTTGTGAGGAAGTGGAGTTACATCAACTATTTCCATAACTTCGATTCCTGCGCCATGAATTGTACGGATTGCCGACTCACGTCCATTACCCGGTCCTTTAACAAATACTTTAACTTTTCTCAATCCAAGATCAAATGCAACCTTTGCACAATCCTGAGCTGCTAGCTGAGCTGCATAAGGTGTATTTTTCTTAGAACTACGGAAGCCCATTTTACCAGCTGATGACCAACTGATTACTTGTCCTTCACTGTTTGTAAGAGAAATAATGATATTGTTAAATGAAGAATGGATATGAGCTTGCCCCACTGCATCAACCTTAACGTTTCTCTTTTTCGCTGCGACTGTTTTTTTTGCCATATCAAACTATTATTTTGTAGCTTTTTTCTTGTTTGCAACAGTTTTCTTTCTACCCTTACGTGTACGGGCGTTATTTTTAGTACTTTGACCTCTTACAGGTAAACCAATACGGTGACGTATGCCTCTGTAGCAACCAATATCCATCAAACGTTTGATATTTAATTGTACTTCAGAACGTAAATCTCCTTCTACTTTATATTTTGTAGAAATAATCTCACGGATTGCACCTGCCTGATCGTCGGTCCAATCTTTCACTTTGATGTCTCTATCGACACCTGCCTCTTCTAAAATCGCATTAGAAGCGCTACGACCTATTCCATAGATATATGTCAGGGCTATTTCGCCTCTTTTATTTTGTGGTAAATCAACACCAACTATTCTTATTGCCATATCACTAAATTAGTTTGCAAAATTAATAAATTATCCCTGACGTTGTTTATACTTAGGATTTTTTTTGTTAATTACATACAGGCGACCTTTTCTTCTTACGATTTTGCAGTCGGCTGTACGCTTTTTTAATGACGCTCTTACTTTCATATTTTTATTTTTTATTTGTATCTGAATGATATACGACCTTTTGACAGATCGTATGGCGACATTTCGACGCGAACTTTGTCTCCGGGTAATATTTTTATATAATGCATACGCATCTTTCCCGAAATATGAGCTGTTATTTCGTGTCCGTTTTCCAACTCTACACGAAACATTGCGTTCGATAATGCTTCAACTATTACGCCGTCTTGTTCTATTGCTGCTTGTTTAGCCATAAATTACTTAACTATAAAAATTAAATTGCGTTACTTCCTAATACAGATTCTATAAATTCGAATGTTGATAATATATCGGCATGACCTTCACGGATTGCAACTGTATGTTCAAAATGAGCCGAAGGCTTACGGTCTTTTGTCCGAACTGTCCAGCCATCACTTTCAAATACTACATTTTTGCTTCCCATATTAATCATAGGTTCAATGGCGATACACATCCCCTTCTTTAACAAAGGCCCGGTTCCTCTTCTACCATAATTAGGTACTTCTGGAGCCTCGTGCATTTTACGCCCAATACCGTGCCCGACTAGTTCGCGGACTACAGAATAACCTCGTTTTTCACAATACGTTTGAATGGCTTCTCCAATATCTCCAACCCTACTTCCTTCTACAGCTTTCTCAATTCCTTTATATAAGGACTCTTTTGTTGTACGAAGCAATTGTTTAATATCTTCCGAAACTTCTCCTACACAAAATGTATAGGCCGAATCTCCACAAAAACCATTTTTCTCGGTTCCACAATCGACAGAAATTACATCTCCATCTTTTAGTATATAATCTCCGGGAATACCGTGAACGACGTTTTCGTTTACCGAAGCACAAATGGAACCTTCGAACCCATTATAACCCAAGAACGAAGGTATAGCTCCATGGCTTCTTATAAACTCTTCTGCTATCTTATCCAATTGGCGAGTAGTTATGCCGGGCTTTATATGCTTAGCAAGCTCGCCCAATGTCATCCCAACCAATCGGTTGCTTTCACGCATCAACTCAATTTCTTCGTCTGTCTTTAGAAATATCATTTATGTGCCTTTCTTTTTCTTAATAAGCAGCTATCGAACCTGAACGACCTTTTATTCTTCCCGATTTCAATAAGCCGTCATAATGTCTGTTCAGCAAGTGGCTTTCTATTTGTTGAAGTGTATCAAGTACAACCCCTACAAGGATAAGCAACGATGTTCCTCCAAAGAATTGGGTAAACTCGCGACTTACACCAAAAATACTTGCAAATGCAGGCATTATAGCAACCAATGCCAGGAATATTGATCCCGGAAGTGTAATACGAGACATTATTTCGTCGATATAGTCGGCAGTTTTCTTACCAGGTTTAACTCCCGGAATAAAACCGTTATTTCTTTTCAAATCTTCAGCTATTTGTTGTGGATTCACAGTAACAGCTGTATAGAAATAAGTAAAGGCTATAATCAATAATGCTTGTAAAACACAATAAGGTACGCTAGTGAAATCGGTTAATGACGCCCAAAATCCGCCTGTTTTCTCAGTATAGCTGGCAAACGTGATAGGTATAAACATTATTGCCTGAGCAAAAATGATAGGCATCACATTAGCAGCATTCACTTTCAACGGAAGATAGTTGCGTGCACCTCCGTATTGTTTGTTTCCAACAACACGTTTTGCATATTGCAATGGCACTTTGCGTGTTCCTTGTACTAACAATATTGCAGCAGCAATAATTAATAACAAGGCTACTATCTCGATAAGGAACATAACCAAACCTCCGGCCTGATCGCTCAAACGAGACGCAAACTCACCTAGCAATGCATGAGGCAGACGTGCAATAATACCAACCAAGATTATAAACGAAATTCCGTTTCCTACCCCTTTATCGGTAATACGCTCACCTAACCATAATACAAACATACTACCTGCAGCTAAGATTATTGTCGATGGTAATAAGAATGTCCAGAAAGCCATGCCTCCCGGTACTATTGCCATTTCCATACCTTCAACTACAGCTCCGCCACGAAGTGTTCCTAATAAATAAGCCGGAGCTTGGAACATCAGGATTAACACTGTCAGGTAACGGGTATATTGATTAAGTTTAGATCGTCCACTTTCACCTTCACGTTGCAGCTTCTGAAAGTAAGGTAAAGCTATACCCAAAAGCTGAATAACAATAGATGCGGAAATGTAAGGCATGATTCCTAATGCAAATATAGACGCATTAGCAAACGCACCTCCCGAAAACATATCCAAAAGACCTAAAAGCCCCTCCGACGAACCTGTACGTTGAGACAAAGGCAGTGGATCTACCCCCGGCAATATAATAAACGTTCCGAAGCGATATATCACTACGAAAATGAAGGTTATGAGGAGTCTTTTTCTTAACTCCTCAATCTTCCATATATTTACTATAGTCTTTACTAACCGCAAATCACTAAGATGTCTTACAATCCCCATTGTTATTTCATTTTAGATACAGTTCCACCTACAGCCTGAATAGCAGCTTCTGCCGATTTTGAGAATGCATGAGCTTCTACTTCTAATTTAGCAGTTAAAGCTCCGTTTCCTAAAATCTTAACCAAATGGTTAGCAGATATAAATCCGGCGTTAATTAAAGCCTGAACATCGATTTTAGTCAGTTTTTGTTCGTCAGCTAAACGCTGCAAAACATCCAAATTGATAGGCTTGTACTCAACACGGTTAATGTTTTTGAAACCGAACTTTGGAAGACGACGTTGAATCGGCATCTGACCTCCTTCGAATCCGATCTTCTTTGAATATCCGGATCTCGATTTAGCTCCTTTATGACCTCTTGTAGAAGTACCGCCTAAACCCGAACCTGTTCCACGACCGATTCTTTTTCTAGTTTTAGTAGCACCTACAGCAGGTTTTAAACTTGATAAATTCATATTCGTTATTTTATCTTTCGTTCTGTTACTAAATTATCTCTCTACAGATACAAGGTGCTTAACTTTTTCGATCATCCCTAATATTGCAGGATTTTCTTCGTGCTCAACCACTCTGTTCAATTTTCTAAGACCAAGAGCATCTAATGTTCTTTTTTGATCTATAGGACAATTGATTCTGCTTCTTACTTGTTTAATTTTTATTTTTGCCATAACTTTTTCTTCTTGCAAATTTAACCTTTAAACACTTTCTCCATAGATACACCTCTGTTTTGAGCAACAGTGTAAGCATCTCTCAATTCGCCTAATGCCTCGATAGTAGCTTTCACCAAGTTATGAGGGTTTGACGATCCTTTAGATTTTGCAAGTACATCAGTTACACCAACACTTTCAAGAACGGCACGCATCGCACCCCCTGCTTTAACCCCTGTACCGGGAGCAGCTGGCTTAAGAAATACTTCCGAACCTCCAAAGCGCGCAACTTGTTCGTGAGGAATTGTACCTTTAAGAACAGGAACCTTTATAAGGTTCTTCTTTGCAGCTTCAACTCCTTTAGCAATGGCAGCTGTTACCTCGCCGGCTTTACCTAAGCCCCAACCAACTACGCCATCTTCGTTACCAACCACTACAATAGCAGCAAAACTGAAGGTACGACCTCCTTTTGTTACTTTTGTTACACGGTTAATAGCAACTAATCTGTCTTTTAATTCTATATCGTTGGTTGTTTTAACTCTATTACTAACTCTTGCCATTTCTATTAAAATTTAAGTCCGCCTTTACGGGCTGCGTCTGCCAATTCTTTAATTCTTCCGTGGTACAAGTAACCGTTACGATCGAAAACAACAGTTGTAACACCAGCTTCCTGAGCAGCTTTAGCAACCATTTCTCCTACTTTAGCAGCTAATTCTTTCTTTGGAGCTTTTTCTGTAATCTTCAAAGATGAAGCCGATGCTAAAGTTTTTCCTGTTAAATCATCAATTACTTGAGCGTAGATTTGTTTGTTGCTTCTGAAAACAGTCAAACGAGGACGCTCAGTTGTTCCTTGGATCTGACCACGAACGCGTAATTTTATTTTATATCTTCTTTCTGTCTTTGTTATCATAATTCATCAAAATTTCAATTATTTAGATGCCGATTTACCAGACTTACGACGGATTTGTTCGCCAACGAAACGTATACCTTTTCCTTTATAAGGCTCAGGTTTACGGAACGAACGGATTTTTGAACATACCTGACCGATAAGTTGTTTATCGCACGATTCCAGAATAATTAAAGGGTTTTTATTCTTTTCAGCTTTAGTTTCGAGCTTAACTTCGTTTGGCAACAACATAACAATAGGGTGAGTATACCCTAATGCCAATTCAAGAAGTTGTCCGTTATTAGTAGCTCTGTAACCAACCCCTACAAGTTCGAGTTCTTTACGATAACCTTCCGACACACCAACAACCATATTGTTTATCAACGATCTGAATAATCCATGGTTTGCACGTGTTTGTTTTTCGTCAGAAGGACGGCTTACTGTTAAAACAGTTCCGTCTACAGTTACTTTTATTTCCGGGTTTACGCTTTGCGTTAACTCTCCTTTAGGGCCTTTCACTGTAATAGTGTTATCATCAGCAACACTAACAGTTACACCTGCAGGGATGTTAATGGGTAATTTTCCTATTCTAGACATATATTATCCTCCCTCTTAATTAATAAACATAACATAATACTTCTCCACCCACTTTTGCATCGCGAGCTTCTTTATCTGTCATAACACCTTTAGAGGTAGATAATACAGCTATACCTAGTCCGTTAAGAACACGAGGCATGTCTTTATACCCTACATATTTACGTAGACCTGGTGTTGAAATACGAATCAGTTTTTTGATTGCATTTACTTTATTCACCGGATCGTACTTCAAGGCAATTTTGATTGAGCCTTGAGGTCCTTCTTCTACAAACTTGTAATTAAGGATGTAGCCTTTCTCCATTAAGATCTTTGTGATCTCTTTTTTCAAGTTAGACGCAGGTATTTCTACCACACGGTGGTTTGCACTGATGGCATTCCTGATTCGCGTCAAATAGTCCGCTATTGGATCTGTTGTCATAAAAAATGTTTTTAAATTAATCCCGTAACCCGGGACAATATTTAATTAACACTAAAAAAATTAGTCAGTTTTACCAGCTTGCTTTCTTAACTCCCGGTATCAACCCCTTAGAGGCCATTTCTCTAAACTGAATACGAGAAATTCCGAATTGACGGATATAACCTTTAGGACGACCTGTTAAGCTACAACGGTTGTGCAAACGCACAGGCGATGCATTTTTAGGTAGTGCCTGAAGTGCCTCGTAGTCGCCTTCAGCTTTGAGTTGAGCTCTTTTAGCAGCATATTTAGCAACTAATTTTGCTCTTTTCACCTCGCGGGCTTTCATTGATTCTTTTGCCATATATCAAGCTTTTTTTGCATTCTTAAACGGTAAACCAAATTCTCTTAACAGAGCGTAACCTTCTTCGTCTGTTTTTGCAGAGGTCACAAAGGTAATATTCATTCCCAATATTTTACTAATATTATCGATATTAATTTCAGGGAAGATTATTTGCTCTTCGATACCTAACGTATAGTTTCCACGTCCGTCAAGTTTACTTTCGATACCTTTAAAGTCGCGGATACGGGGAAGTGCTACTCTGATAAGTCTTTCTAAAAATTCGTACATGTTATCGTTACGCAATGTTACCATTACTCCGATAGGCATTTTTTTACGAAGTTTAAAGTTCGAAATATCTTTCTTTGACACAGTCGCTACAGCTTTTTGTCCTGTAATAGCAGTTATTTCGTTTATTGCTGTTTCGATAATCTTTTTATCGGCAACTGCAATACCTAAACCTTGGTTCACTACTATTTTTTTCAACACCGGAACTTGCATGTTCGACTTGTAACCGAATTCTTTCATCAAAGAAGAAACAATACGGTCTTTATATTCTTTCTTAAGATTTGCTGTATTGCTACTCATTATTTAATCTCCTCCCCTGACTTTTTAGCGTAACGTACTAGTTTTCCATTAGCTCCAACTTTACGGCCTACACGTGTAGCTTTACCTGTTTTAGGATCAACCACGTTTAGGTTCGAAATATGTATAGAAGCTTCTACTTTCTCAATTCCTCCTTGAGGATTTTTAGCATTAGGCTTAGCATGTTTCGTTACCATATTCAGGCCTTCAACAATAGCACGTTGCTTTTCAACAAGAACTTTTAATACACGTCCTGTACGTCCTTTGTCTTTTCCTGTGTTAACGAAAACAATATCGCCTTTCTTTATATGTAATTTGCTCATTACCTATGGTTTTATTAGTTATAGTACCTCTGGTGCAAGAGAAACAATTTTCATATTTGTTGCACGAAGTTCACGGGCAACAGGTCCGAAAATACGACTTCCTCTGATATCGCCTCCGGCATTTAACAGTACACAAGCATTGTCGTCGAAACGGATATATGATCCGTCGGGACGACGAATTTCTTTTTTCGTACGTACTACTATCGCCTTAGTTACAGCACCTTTTTTAATATCACTTGAAGGGATTACGTTTTTGATAGCAACCACGATTACATCCCCTACTGA
Source organism: Dysgonomonas sp. 216 (assembly GCF_010501065.1). GTDB lineage: Bacteria > Bacteroidota > Bacteroidia > Bacteroidales > Dysgonomonadaceae > QVMM01. Next base: position 155,598 of record NZ_QVMM01000001.1, read on the forward strand.
TGCATAGCGTCTTCTTGTTCCGCCTAATACACGGATACACAAACATTCTCTTGCGCCACTGTTATCAGTTACTACTAGTCTCGATTCTTGTTGTATCATAATTACTTAGCCCTTTCAATTATTTCTACTAATCTCCATCTTTTCAGTTTACTTAAAGGACGGGTTTCCATTATACGTACTGTATCGCCAATGCTACACTCGTTCTTCTCGTCATGAGCATGATATTTCTTCGTTTTGTTAACGAACTTTCCATAGATAGGGTGTTTCTCTTTCCATTTTACAGCAACAGTAATGGTTTTATCCATTTTATTACTGAAAACGACCCCGATTCTTTCTTTTCTTAAATTTCTCGTTTCCATTAACTCTCAGTTATTTTTTTAGTTCTCTTTGGCGCAATTCAGTAAGCATACGAGCAACTGTTCTACGCTTTTTCTTAATTTCTACAGGGTTATCCAATGGAGTAACACTGTGACTGAGTACCATTTGATCTAGAGCTATTTTTTCAGCATCTATTCTCTCCAGTAATTCTTTATCCGATAGTTCTCTTACTTCTGCAATTTTCATAGCTTACGAATTTTGAGTTAAATCATAATCTCTACGTACTACAAATTTTGTAGTCACGGGAAGCTTTTGTGCTGCTAAGCGCAATGCTTCTTTTGCCACATCATAAGATACACCTTCGATTTCGAAAAGTATTCTTCCTGGAGTAACTGGAGCAACAAAACCTTCGGGCGAACCTTTACCCTTACCCATACGCACTTCGGCTGGTTTTTTGGTAATTGGTTTATCAGGGAATATTCTTACCCACACTTGCCCTTGACGTTGCATGTAACGAGTTACAGCAATACGAGCCGCTTCAATTTGACGTCCTGTAATCCATTTCGAATCTAATGTTTTGATTCCAAATGAACCGAAAGCCAATTCATGCCCTCTTTGGGCATTTCCTTTCATACGACCTTTTTGCTGTCTTCTGAATTTTGTTTTTTTCGGTTGTAACATTTTAACTCTGTTTCAAACGTTTAATACTTATTTTCTCTTTCCTTTCTTGAAACCTCTTCCACCATCTCTGTTGCCACGGTTACTTCCTTGAGATCCGTTTTCTTTGCTTTGAGTGAATGATGGAGCAAGGTCTTTCTTACCGTAAACTTCTCCACGGCAAATCCATACTTTTATACCAATCAAACCAACTTTGGTCAACGCTTCGGCGTGTGCATAGTCGATATCGGCACGGAATGTATGAAGCGGAGTACGTCCTTCTTTATACATTTCCGAACGAGCCATCTCAGCTCCGTTCAAACGACCCGACACCTGAACTTTGATACCTTCGGCACCCATTCTCATAGTAGCGGCGATAGCCATTTTAACGGCACGACGATAAGCGATTTTACCTTCAACCTGACGAGCAATATTGTTTGCTACAATAACAGCATCAAGTTCAGGTTTTTTGATTTCAAAGATGTTGATTTGAATATCTTTGTCTGTAATCTTTTTCAACTCTTCTTTCAGTTTGTCTACTTCCTGACCACCTTTACCGATTATGATACCGGGGCGTGCAGTACAAACTGTGATTGTAACGAGTTTCAAAGTTCTTTCAATAATAATACGAGATACACTTGCTTTAGCAAGACGGGCATTCAGATATTTACGGATTTTAGTATCTTCAAGCAATGTATCGCCATACTTTTTACCGCCATACCAGTTAGAATCCCATCCCCTGATGATTCCTAAACGATTAGATATCGGATTTGTTTTTTGTCCCATCTGCTATTTAATTTTGATTATTGTTAAGTGTATCCACGTACAAAGTAACGTGATTAGAACGTTTACGAATTCTGTAACCTCTTCCTTGTGGAGCAGGACGCAAGCGTTTAAGCATTGTTCCTCCGTCTACTGTGATCGAAGAGATAAATAGTTCTCCGGCTTCGGCTTTACGCTCATTTTTAGCTTCCCAGTTAGCTATGGCTGACTTCAGAAGTTTTTCAACACGTATAGAAGCTTCTTTATTCGAGAATTTCAAAGTTCCAAGAGCTTTGAATACTTCCATTCCACGAACCATATCTGCTACTAAACGCATTTTACGAGGAGAAGTCGGCACATTGTTCAACTTAGCGAAAGAAACGCTCTTTTTGGCTTCTTTTATCGCTGTTGCTGCTCTTTCTTTTCTCTTACCCATTTTTACTGTTTCTTTTTATTTTATCAGGGTTTCCTATTATTTTTTCTTATTACCACCATGTCCGCGGAATGTACGTGTAAGAGAAAACTCTCCTAACTTATGACCTACCATGTTTTCTGTGATGTAAACAGGAATAAATTTATTTCCGTTATGCACAGCTATAGTATGTCCTACAAAATCCGGCGATATCATTGATGCTCTTGCCCATGTTTTAACTACAGCTTTTTTGCCCGACTCATTCATAGCCAAGACTTTCTTTTCAAGCTTTACATTAATATAAGGGCCTTTTTTTAACGAACGACTCATAGTTGTTTTTAATTAAATCAGATTATTTCTTTCTTCTTTCAATTATGTACTTAGAAGAATGTTTCTTCGGTGCTCTTGTTTTAAGCCCCTTAGCGTACAATCCTTTACGTGATCTTGGGTGTCCTCCCGAAGAGCGACCTTCACCACCACCCATTGGGTGATCGACAGGGTTCATCACAACACCACGGTTGTGTGGGCGACGTCCAAGCCATCTAGAGCGTCCGGCTTTACCTGATTTTTCAAGCGCATGATCTGAGTTTCCTACACTACCGATTGTTGCTTTACAAGATAGAAGAATCTTGCGAGTTTCACCCGAAGGCATTTTGATAATTGCATAGCTTCCTTCGCGAGAAGTTAACTGTGCAAATGTACCTGCCGAGCGAACCATTTTAGCTCCTTGACCGGGACGTAATTCTATATTGTGAATTACTGTACCGATAGGAATTTTCGCTAATGGTAATGCATTTCCTACTTCAGGAGCAGCATCTGCTCCCGACATCACTGTCTGACCAACTTCCAAACCGTTAGGAGCAAGCATATATGCTTTTTCTCCGTCGGCATAAAACAACAATGCGATACGAGCCGAACGGTTCGGATCGTATTCTATTGTTTTTACAATGGCTGGAACTCCGTCTTTTGTTCTCTTGAAGTCGATAATTCTGTATTTCCTTTTATGACCACCTCCAAGATAACGCATTGTCATCTTACCGGTATTGTTACGGCCACCTGAAGTATTCTTTCCGACTACAAGCGATTTCTCTGGTACATTTGTTGTGATGCTTTCAAAAGTACCAATAACTTTGTGTCTTTGCCCCGGTGTTGTGGGCTTTAATTTACGTACTGCCATTTTTTATTTAGATATTACTAAAAAAGTCTATAATTTCGCCCTCTTTCAAGGTAACGATTGCTTTCTTGAATGCAGGAGTTTTACCCGATATTACACCCGATTTTGTATAACGGCTTTTGCGTTTTCCGGCATAATTCATTGTGTTTACTCTAACTACACTCACGTTATATAGCTGCTCTACTGCATTTTTGATATCCACTTTATTAGCAGTAGGAACAACACGAAAAGCATAACGATTTGGATACTTTTCAGTAATCGCTGTTTGCTTTTCTGTTAATATTGGTTTTATCAAAATTCCCATTTTTTATTCTCCTTATGCTTTAAAAAGGTTATCAATTGCTGCTACTGACGATTCGGCCAACAATAAACATGTGCAATCCAAAATCGAGTAAGTGTTTAACTCAGAAGCAGTTATAACTTTAACTCTTTGCAAATTTCGAGCCGACAAATATACGTTTTTATTTTGATCTGGCAAAACCAAAAGTAGCTTTTTATCAGCAACTTGCAAGCTGTTAGCCATAGCAACGAAATCTTTTGTTTTTGGAGCATCGAACGATAAGTCCTCAACTACCATTATCTGATTTTCTTTTGCTTTGTAAGCTAAAGCCGATTTACGAGCTAACGCTTTTACTTTTTTGTTCAGTTTGAAACTATAGTTACGAGGACGTGGACCAAATACACGAGCACCACCTACAAGTACAGGAGAGTTGATATCACCACGACGTGCACCACCACTACCTTTTTGACGGATAAGCTTACGAGTACTTCCCGACATTTCGCTTCTCTCTTTCGATTTGTGTGTACCTTGACGCTGATTAGCCATATATTGTTTAACATCTAACCAAATAACATGGTCATTTGGCTCGATGCCATAAATAGCATCATTCAAAGTAACTTTCTTTCCGGTTTCTTTACCGCTTATATTAAATACACTAAGTTCCATTATTTCTCAATTAATACGATTGAACCTTTGCTTCCCGGAACAGAACCTTTAATCAATAACAGATTATGCTCTGCAATAACTTTGATAATCTCTAGGTTTTGAACAGTAACACGTACGTTACCCATTTGTCCACCCATTCTTGTTCCCTTAAAAACTTTAGCTGGATAAGAACATGCTCCGATCGAACCCGGTGCACGCAAGCGGTTGTGCTGCCCTAAAGTAGCTTCTCCTACCCCACGGAATCCGTGACGTTTAACAACCCCCTGAAATCCCTTACCTTTCGATGTACCTACAACATCAACAAAAACTACGTTTTCGTCAAAAACCTGATCTACAGTCAGCACATCTCCAAGTTTGCAATCAGTAAATCCTTTGAACTCAGCCAAGTGCCTTTTTGGAGTTACTCCTGCTTTCTTAAAATGTCCCATAAGAGGTTTAGATGTGTGTTTATCCTTTTTATCGGCAAACCCCAACTGAACCGCTTCGTAACCATCTGTATCAGCAGTTTTTACTTGAGTAACAACACAAGGACCTACTTCGATAACAGTGCATGGAACGTTTTTTCCATCGGCACTGAATACGGATGTCATTCCGATTTTCTTTCCTAATAATCCTGGCATTTCTTTTTTATTTTACTATTAATACTCTCTGATCAAACTTTAATTTCTACTTCTACACCACTTGGCAACTCAAGTTTCATAAGCGCATCTACTGTTTTAGCTGTTGAGCTATAGATGTCGATAAGTCTTTTATACGAAGACAATTCGAATTGCTCACGAGACTTCTTGTTAACGAAAGTCGAACGGTTTACTGTAAAAATACGTTTGTGTGTTGGTAATGGAATTGGGCCACTAACCACTGCACCTGTAGCTTTTACTGTTTTAACGATTTTCTCTGCCGACTTGTCAACCAGGTTGTAATCGTAAGATTTCAGTTTGATTCTGATTTTTTGACTCATGTCTTTTTTTATTATTTATAATTCATAATTAAGCATGCAAACCATAATTAAGAGTCATTTACTAACTACGGTTTGCACACCTCGATTTTCTATTTTATAAGATCGACACGCCCTTGAGCTTCTGTCAATACTTGTTTAGCAATAGAAGAAGAAACCTCTTCGTAGTGCGAGAATGTCATTGAAGACGTTGCACGACCCGAAGTAATAGTTCTTAATGCTGTAACATATCCGAACATTTCGGCCAAAGGAACTTTAGCTTTAACGATACGCGCACCAGAACGGTTAGATTCCATACCTTCAACTTGACCACGACGCTTATTCAAGTCAGAAATCACGTCACCCATACTTTCTTCAGGAGTAACAACTTCTACTTTCATAATAGGTTCAAGAAGAACAGGACGAGCTTTTTCTGAAGCAGCTCTGTATGCCTGCATAGCACAAAGTTCGTATGACAACTGGTCAGAGTCAACTGGGTGATAAGAACCATCAACAAGCACAACTTTCAGTTTTTCTACCGCAAAACCGGCAAGAACCCCTGTAGTCATAGCACGAGCAAATCCCTTTTGTACAGATGGAATAAATTCTTTAGGAATATTACCACCTTTCACCTCATCTACAAACTGAAGGCTTCCTTCGAAATCTGCATCAGCAGGACCAACTTTAACAATGATATCGGCAAATTTACCACGACCCCCTGTTTGTTTTTTGTAAACTTCACGAAGCTCTACTGTTTCGGTCAATGCCTCACGGTAAGCAACCTGAGGACGTCCTTGGTTACATTCAACTTTAAACTCACGTTTCAAACGGTCGATAATAATTTCCAAGTGAAGCTCACCCATACCCTCAATAATAGTTTGACCACTATCTTCGTCAGTATGAACACGGAATGTTGGATCTTCTTCCGACAGCTTAGCTAAACCGTTAGAAAGTTTATCAATATCTTTTTGAGTTTTAGGCTCTATCGAAATACCAATAACCGGATCGGGGAAGTCTATAGCTTCTAACACAATAGGATGTGCCTCGTCGCAAAGAGTATCTCCTGTACGAATATCTTTAAACCCAACTCCTGCACCTATATCACCAGTTCCGATAACTTCCTTCGGATTTTGTTTATTTGAGTGCATTTGGAATAAGCGCGAAATACGCTCTTTCTTTTCCGAACGTGTATTATATACGTAAGAACCCGCATTCAATTCACCCGAATATACACGGAAGAAACACAAACGTCCTACAAATGGGTCGGTCGCAATTTTAAACGCCAACGCACATAGAGGCTCTTCCGGATTTGGCTTACGAACTAAAACTTTATCAGGATCGCGAGGATCTGTACCTTCGATAGCCGGAGTATCGGCAGGACTAGGTAGATATAAACAAACCGCATCCAGCAAAGGCTGAACTCCTTTATTTTTGAATGAAGATCCACACAACATTGGCATGATCTGCATTGCAAGAGTTCCTTTACGAATAGCTACTCTGATTTCATCTTCTGTTATAGTCGATGGATCGTCAAAGTATTTCTCCATAACTGTATCATCACACTCTGCGATAGTTTCAAGTAAGTTATCTCTCCACTCATTTGCTTCATCAACAAATTCGGCAGGAATTTCTTCTACAGTATAATCAGCACCCATTGCTTCATCGTGCCAGAACATTGCTTTCATTGTTACCAAGTCAACAATTCCTCTGAACTTTTCTTCTGCACCAACAGGTATCTGTATAGGGCAAGCAACTGCGCCCAACATTTCTTTTATCTGACGAGAAACTTCAAGGAAGTTCGCTCCCGAACGGTCCATTTTGTTCACATAACAAATACGGGGTACATTGTATTTATCAGCCTGACGCCAAACAGTTTCAGACTGAGGCTCAACACCCGACACCGCATCGAATGCAGCAATTGCACCGTCCAAAATACGTAGCGAACGCTCTACTTCCACTGTAAAGTCAACGTGCCCCGGAGTATCAATAAGGTTGATTTTAAACATCTCGTTATTGTACTTCCATTGGGTAGTTGTAGCAGCAGAAGTAATTGTGATACCACGTTCCTGTTCTTGTTCCATCCAGTCCATAGTAGCGGCACCATCGTGCACCTCACCAATTTTGTGAGTCAGACCTGTATAGAAAAGAATACGTTCCGAAGTAGTCGTTTTACCGGCATCAATGTGAGCCATGATGCCTATATTTCTGGTATTTTTTAAATTATCTGTACTTTTTGCCATTGTTTTTTACTCCCTTAATTAAAATCTGAAATGAGCGAACGCACGGTTAGCTTCGGCCATACGATGCATGTCCTCTTTCTTTTTATAAGCACCACCTTGACTGTTGAATGCATCAACAATTTCGGCTGCCAATTTATCTGCCATTGATTTACCTCCTCTTTTACGAGAGAAAAGAATAAGGTTTTTCATACAAATAGACTCTTTACGGTCAGGACGAATTTCTGTTGGCACTTGGAATGTAGCACCACCAACACGACGAGATTTAACTTCGACCTGAGGTGTAATATTATCCAAAGCTGCTTTCCAAATTTCTAATGGAGATTTTTCTTCGTTAGGTAATTTTGTTTTCACAACATCTAACGCTGAATAAAAAATTGTGAACGCGATACTTTTTTTACCGTCGTACATTAAATGGTTAACAAATTTTGTAACCTTTACATCACCGAAGACAGGATCAGGTAATATCTGTCTTTTCTTTGGTTTTGCTTTTCTCATTGTTTTTCTTCAATTTAAATTGTTTGGCTGCTAATCTTTGTATCTTCAATAATTCCTCCGAATTATTTACTCAACCTTTTCTTTTAGCCTACCTAAAAAATAATAATTTAATTTTTTTGATAAAATAATCTTATTTACCGATTATTTTTTCTTTGCTGTAGCAGCTGCTGCTCCTGGTTTTGGACGTTTTGCCCCATACTTAGAGCGTCTTTGCGTACGACCATTCACACCAGCAGTATCCAATGTACCACGAACGATGTGATAGCGTACCCCCGGAAGATCTTTCACACGACCACCTCTAACCAACACAATAGAGTGCTCTTGCAAGTTATGTCCTTCTCCAGGAATATAAGCATTCACCTCTTTTGAGTTTGTTAAACGCACACGCGCTACTTTACGCATCGCCGAGTTAGGTTTCTTTGGCGTAGTAGTATAAACTCTTACACAAACACCACGTCTTTGAGGACATGAATCTAATGCTGGAGATTTACTCTTGTCAACCAAAACAGCCCGTCCTTTTCTTACTAATTGTTGAATTGTAGGCATCTTTTTTTACTTTAAAACTTAAAATTAAATTTATTTTCAATTATTTGCATTAAATAACTTATGCGACAAAAGCCACCAATAACCACATGACTATCAATTAAATAGCCAAGATTATCCGGTGAATTTCACACAAACGAGTCGCAAAATTACACATTATCAATAAGATATACAAATATTTACTAAAAAAAATAGCCATAAGATTGTTTTTATCTCATGACTATATATCAAATACGTATAAACGATTTTCTTTATCAGCTACAATATTTTAAAGCCAGATAAACCATTGTTCCAACCGATGTTTTTAAAGAATCTTCATCAATCAGAAATGTAGAAGTATGCAAACCCGTACAGTTTTGTGCACCAACAACCCCAAATCGATAAAATGTAGAAGGATACACCTGAGAGAAAAAACCAAAATCTTCCGAAGTCATACGCTTAGGCAATCCGGCCACCTTTTCGTCTCCTAAAAACTCAATAGCAAACTGTTTCATTAACGCCGTAACCCCCTCGTCGTTGTAAGTACATGGATACCCATCGTAAACGTCTATTTCGCATTCGCAGCCATAAGCCAAAGCCGTATTTTTTGCAATTTCCACTATTATATTTTTCGCCTTCATCCTTTCGTCTTCGTCCATACACCTCAATGTTCCGGCAAGAACAACTTCGTCGGGTATTACATTTGTTGCCCCGTCAGCAATAAATTTCCCGAACGAAAGCACCATTGGCTTAAATGGGTTTGAGCGACGACTCACCACTTGTTGCATTGCCACTACAACCTGAGATGCAGCCAAAACCGTATCATTTAATAAATGAGGCAATGCACCATGTCCGCCTTTGCCTTTTATTTTAAGATGTACTTCATCGGCAGAAGCCATTATCACCCCATCCTGAAAGCCAACAGTACCAACCGGATAATCGACATAAACATGTTGCCCTACCATTACATCAGGTTTTAATTCGTCAAAGACCCCATCTTCGAGCATAAGACGGGCACCACCGGGATGTTTCTCTTCCCCCGGTTGAAAAACAAACAACACAGTACCATCCAATCTATCTTTCATCCCATTTATTATCTTTACAACAGACAACAAACTAGCCGTATGCGAATCGTGCCCACAAGCATGCATCACCCCATCGTTTTCCGATTTATACTCAACATCATTCGCCTCAGTTATAGGTAAAGCGTCCATATCGGCTCGAAGAGCTATTGTTTTGCCTTCGGGATTCCGCCCCTTTATCCATGCCAACACCCCAAAACCTCCTATTTTATCACGAAAGCCTACCCCCATGTTTTTCAAAACAGAAACCACGTATTCCGAAGTATTTTTTTCATGAAACGACAGTTCGGGACGGCGGTGCAAATATCTATAATGCTCCACCGTTTCGGGATGAAGCTTATCAACCTCTTTTTTTATAAGATGGGCAAGTTCTTTATCCATAGCTTTAAAATTGTATATTTGTATCGAATAAAACAAAGATACAAAGAAGAATGATTATAAAAGATGCAAAATTTGTCATAAGTAACACCGATTACAACAAATGCCCTCAGGATGGAAAACCCGAATACGCTTTCATCGGACGATCGAATGTCGGCAAATCGTCATTAATCAACATGCTAACTAACCGCAAGGGGCTTGCTATGACTTCGTCGAAACCCGGCAAGACACAACTTATAAACCATTTTATCATAAACGACGATTGGTATCTTGTGGATCTTCCCGGATATGGTTACGCCCAGCGAGGCAAAGATGGACGAGAGCGCATACGAATCATTATCGACTCGTATATACAAAACAGAGAAGCCCTTACCAACCTATTTGTTTTATTAGACTGCCGACATGAACCTCAGAAAATCGATCTTGAGTTTATTGAATGGCTTGGCGAAAACGGCATTCCATTCTCGATAATTTTCACAAAAACGGATAAACTAAGTAAGTCTAAATCGAAATCCAATATCGATTTATACATTGAAAAGCTTAGAGAAACATGGGAAGAACTTCCCCCTATATTCCTTACCTCGTCAGAATACAAAATCGGGCGTGACGAAGTACTTAACTATATTGACAGCATTAACAAGGAAATTCAGAACCCTTCGCGATGAAAATTTCAGACATTTTGCGAGTAAAGGATAATAAATTTACGATAATAACCTTCCTTTTATTATTTATCATTGCTTTCACCTTACGATTAAGCATAAAGGAGTTTTCGTTAGCCAGCATTATATTCAGCATTACCAATGTCCTCATTCTATACCTTTTTACAGATACAATCGCACGTACATTTTTACGGATTCCGTTAATCGTTTTTCTTTCGTCCTTAATTACCGTCGACACGACATTGATGCTTGTTTATAACAATCCTTTAAATTATGGAGTCATCGCATCAATATTTGAGACGAACATTTCCGAAACATTAAGTATGGGTAAATTTATTTTCCCCATAGGCATTACTGTATTAATCTTAATTTCGTACCTGATTATTAAAACAACGGCAGAATTTAAAAGACGGAAACAACTAAAATTATATTTAACAATACCAACATTCTTAATTCTCTTATTCATCGTCCCTCCCATCCTTGATTATCAAGGTTCGATAAATTCATCAAACCTAAAATCGTATACCAAAACCTTTTGGAAAGACCCATTATTATTATATTCCAATATAATATACGTAAAGTATCCGCTTGTTATAAACGATATATTTGTAACTATTTCGTATTTCGACGAGATGAAAAAATACAAAAATGAAATACTAAGCGACAAAGTTTTACCCGAAGGTATTTCGCTTGATAAAAACAACACTAACAAGCCCGATAAAATAATATTTGTTATTGGCGAAAGCTCATATTCAGCCCACTACTCGCTGTATGGGTACAGTATAAAGACAACACCATCGCTCGACAGCCTCTACAACAACACAAACCTTCTTTCTTTTTACAAAAACATTATATCATCGGCAAGTTATACGCGCGATGCTCTACGTATAGCTTTATCGTTTGCCACCCCACACGAAGAACAGCCTTTTATTAATCAAAAAAACATACTGAATCTTGCAAAAGACGCAGGATATGAAACTTCGTGGATATCGAACCATGGAAAGTATGGTCTGCACAACACTTTTTTAGGCATGGTTGCATCCCACGCCGATTATAAATATTACGAAGACACGAACAACGACCTCGATTTGATTCCACTGCTGCAACAACAACTAAAAGACAGCAATAAGCAACAATTTATCACTGTTCACTTAAGAGGAAGCCACAAGTCTTATAGCGATAAATTTGACAAGCAAGACACCCAGATGCTAGGCTCGGAAGGCAAAACAATAGATTATGATAAGTCGATACATCACACCGATAGGGTCTTAAAAAAAATAGTTGAATTAACGAACGATAGTTGCTTTAAGTCTGTCATCTATTATTTTTCCGATCATGGCGAGGTCATTAATACCGGGCATGCAATTCTCAACAAATGGAAATGCCAGTATCAGGTCCCCCTAGTACTAATACAAAACAAGCCGTTTTTAGACACCGACAACATTATCAGAAAATATTACGACAGCAGAAACAGAATAAATACAAATGCAACACCTTATATATTGGGCGAAATTATGGGCTACTCTATAACAGATAGTCTTGTTGAAAAAACAAAAAGAGACGGGCTATACATTTATCAGGCCGACGGCTCGGTTATCCTATTCGATAACATTGTTGATTAAACAGAAGCAAATGAATAACAGTGAACTAAAAAATATTATAAAAGAAAATAAATACACAACAATCTGCTTTTGTTTGTTATTTGCGTTTGCGCTACTATTAAGGCTCAGCATAAAAGAGATATCCTTCAGCAGTATTTTTTTCTCTTTACTCAACACAGCATTCATTTATATTGTTATAGCCTGTTTTTCAAAAACAATAATAAGAATCCCTCTATCAATTATTATAGCACTACTCATTGCTATTGATATAACCGTTTTGTACACATGTGGCGAGGCTCTGAATTACGGCATATTGGCATCTATATTAGAGACTAACACAGAAGAAGCCTACAGTATGTCGGGTCTGTATTTACCTATGGGTGCAATTACATTTATCCTTTTAAGTTTTATTTTAATCAAGACCTCAAACGAACTAAAAAAATCGTCGAAAATCAACATATACTTCACTGCCCTCTTTCTTATTTTGAGCATCTTTTGCATACCTCTTTTTTTGGAAATAAAATCAGGCGGAGACAACATAAACGTTGCCAAAGAAAAAGCAAAGTCATCGATCAGTTATTTTTTCGCCAGAATTATACCGATAAAATACCCGCTTATCGTTAGCGATTTCTTCTTGTACGCTGCCTATAAAACCGATATGAAAACAATTACCTCATCTGTTAATATCCCAAAACAATTACCTCAAGGCATATCGGTAAAAACAGAAAGCAACGTTCCTGAGAAAATAATATTTATTATAGGCGAAAGTTCGTACAACGCTCACTATTCACTTTACGGATATAATTTAAATACCACTCCGTTTTTAGACAGTTTAAACAACAACAGCAATCTGCTGAACTTTTACAACAATGCTATAAGTTCGGCCAACTACACCCGCGACGCCTTACGAATAAGCCTATCGTTTGCTTCGCCGCAAAATGGTCAAGCATTTCTTGACAAAAAAAACATTGTACACCTTGCCGAAGATGCAGGATATGAAACATACTGGATTTCGAACCAGTCGAAATATGGGCCAGTAGATTCTTTTGTTGGCATAATTTCGGCTACGGCACAAAACTCGTATTACGAAAAAAAACTCCGACGCGATGATCTGGAACTCATCCCTGTCCTAAAACAAGCCTTAGAAAACGACAAAAAGCAATTCATTACCCTTCATCTGTCGGGCAGCCACATGATGTATGACGAACGCTACGATGAAACAGACACTAAAGCATTAGGATCGGACGGAAAGACTATAGAATACGATAAGTCGGTACATCACACCGATAGAGTTTTGCGTGAAGCGTTTTCAACCATAAATAAAGCGCATCAAAAAGCGCTGATATATTACTTTTCCGACCATGGGGAGCAGGTAAACGTAGGACACTCCATACCTAACAAATGGAAATCTCAGTACCAAGTACCTTTAATTATAATACAAAACAAGCCATTTTTAGACACCAACAGCATTATCTGCAAATATTACGACAGCAGGAGTAGAATAAATACAAACGCAACGCCTTACATATTGGGCGAAATTATGGGTTACTCAATAACCGACAGTCTTATTGAAAAAACTAAAAGAGACGGACTGTACATTTATCAGGCTGATGGATCGGTAATACCATTCGACAATATCATTGATTGACAAGTAGACTTGCTATTTTATCACAGAAAAAAGCCGGACAAAATAAATTTTGATATTTTTATTCGGTTTTTACTTGCTATATGTAATGATTCAAATAATAAATTATTAATTTTGGGGTTCGTCAATCGAACAACAACTCTAATTTTATATAATGTATGAAAAAGCATAATTTTAGTGCGGGACCATCAATCCTACCTCAACAAACAATTAAGGGAACAGCCGAAGCTATTCTCGACTTCAACAATTCTGGTTTGTCGTTAATGGAGATAAGCCACAGAAGTAAAGGTTTTCAGGCCGTAATGGACGAAGCCATAGAACTATTTAAGGAACTACTTAACATACCCGAAGGTTATTCGGTTATATTCCTTGGGGGAGGAGCAAGCCTTCAGTTCTGCATGGCACCTTTCAACTTGTTAGAAAAGAAAGCTGCTTATCTGAACACCGGAACATGGGCTAACAAAGCAATGAAAGAAGCTAAATTATTTGGCGAAGTTGTTGAAGTAGCAACATCGAAACCTGATAATTACACTTACATACCTAAAAACTACGAAATACCTGCCGATGCAGATTATTTCCATATAACAACTAACAATACCATATTTGGAACAGAACTACATACAGACATTGACTCGCCTGTACCTTTGGTAGCCGACATGTCGTCCGACATTTTTGCTCGAGTTATCGATGTATCGAAATATGGTCTTATCTACGGAGGAGCGCAAAAAAATCTTGCTCCCGCCGGCGTTACTTTCGTTATTGTAAAAGACGAATTGCTTGGTAAAGTTAGCCGCCCGATACCAACCATGTTGGACTACCGTACACATATCGAAAATGGTTCTATGTTCAATACACCTCCTGTAGTACCTATTTATGCAGCTGTTGAAACCTTAAGATGGTTAAAAGCAATGGGCGGGGTTCCTGCAATGGAAAAACTGAACAAAGAAAAAGCGACTATTCTGTATAACGAAATAGACCGCAATCCATTGTTCCGTGGCACATGTGCTGTTGAAGACCGTTCGTTAATGAATGTTTGCTTTGTTATGACAGACGAATACAAGGACCTTGAAGCCGATTTCCTTAAATTCGCAATAGAAAAAGGAATGGACGGAATTAAAGGTCACCGTTCGGTTGGAGGTTTCCGTGCATCTATTTACAACGCTATGCCAAAAGAAAGTGTACAAGCATTGATAGATTGCATGCAAGAATTCGAAAAACAACATGCTAAATAATTAATAAACAACAATGAAAGTATTAATAGCAACAGAAAAACCGTTTGCAAAAGAAGCGGTTGCAGGAATAAAAGAAGTACTTGACCAAGCTGGTTTTGAAACTGTATTGCTCGAAAAATATACCGACAAACAACAGCTGCTCGACGCTGTTGCAACTGCCGATGCTGCAATATTACGTAGCGACATTTTTGACAAAGAAGTACTCGATGCCGGAAAACAATTAAAAATAGTTGTTCGTGCCGGTGCTGGTTACGACAACATAGATCTTGCTGCTGCTACAGCAAACAACATATGTGCAATGAATACTCCCGGACAAAACGCAAATGCTGTTGCCGAACTTGCATTCGGTTTAGCAGTTTATGCAATCCGTAACTTCTATAACGGAACATCGGGGACTGAACTTGCAGGCAAAAAACTCGGTATTCATGCTTATGGTAATGTAGGACGCAATGTTGCCCGCATAGCAAAAGGATTCAACATGGATGTTTATGCATTCGACCCATTCCTTTCGGCCGAAGCTATCGAAAAGGAAGGAGTAAAAGCTGTAGGATCGGTTGAAGAATTATATTCTACTTGCCAGTTTGTATCGGTAAATATACCGGCAACTGCCGAAACTAAAAACTCTATCAATTACGCATTGTTGAGCAAAATGCCTCAAAAAGCTGTTATTATAAACACTGCTCGCAAAGAGGTTATCAACGAAGCCGAAATGGTAAAAGTTTTAGCTGAACGCACCGACATGAAATATGTTACCGACATTATGCCCGGCAACCATGCTGAGATGGCTGAAAAATTTGAAGGAAGATATTTCTCTACTCCTAAAAAAATGGGAGCTCAAACAGCCGAAGCCAATACCAACGCAGGTATAGCGGCAGCAAAACAAATTGTAGATTTCATTAAAAATGGAAACGACAGATTTAGAGTAAACAAGTAATTACTCCTGAATTTACAATAAAAAGTAGAGGCTGTCCCGTATTCGGACAGCCTCTGCTCTTTCAATCTTAGCTCGTTAATTTTCGAACCTTATAGCGGCTTGCGCTGCTGCCAACCGTGCAATTGGAACGCGGTATGGCGAACAACTTACATAGTTGAGCCCGATAATGTGGCAGAACTCTATTGAAGATGGTTCACCACCATGTTCGCCACAAATACCAACACTAAGCGACGGACGGGTTAAACGCCCTTTACTAACAGCCATTTTAATCAGCTCGCCAACACCTTCCCTATCAATAACCTGAAATGGGTCGACCCCCAATATTCCACTATCGAGATAAATAGGAAGGAATTTACCAATATCGTCACGAGAGAACCCGTAGGTCATCTGGGTAAGGTCATTTGTTCCTACCGAGAAAAATTCGGCCGACTCGGCTATTTTATCGGCTGTAATAGCGGCACGCGGAACCTCTATCATCGAACCTATTTCATACTTTATCGTATCGCCCATTTCGGTAAACACCTTTTGAGCAGTACTTCTTATCACATTTTCCTGATACTTCATCTCCATAATGCTACTAGTAAGAGGTACCATTATTTCGGGATGCGTATCAATACCTTCTTTTTTCAGCTTAATAGCAGCCTGAAGTATGGCACGCGTTTGCATTTCGGCTATTTCGGGATACGTATTTGCTAAACGGCATCCCCTATGCCCTAACATAGGATTCATTTCATGCAGAGCATTGATTTTTTGTTTGATACGGCTTTCGGATATATGCATAGCTTCTACCATTTCCTCGATGCCTTTAATATCGCGCGGCAAGAATTCGTGCAATGGAGGATCAAGCAGGCGAATAGTTACCGGAAGCCCGTTCATAACAGTAAATATGCCTTCAAAATCTTTTTGCTGCAATGGAAGAAGCTTTGCTAACGCTTTTTTACGTTCTTCGGTATTTTCGGCCAATATCATTTCGCGCATAGCAATAATTTTATCGCCTTCGAAAAACATATGCTCAGTACGACAAAGCCCTATACCAACAGCCCCAAAGTCGCGTGCAACTTTCGCATCGTGTGGCGTATCGGCATTTGCACGAACATCAAGACGAGCATATTTATTGGTCAATTCCATCAAAGAGGCAAAATCTTTGCTCATTTCGGCAGGTTTAGTCTCTACCTGACCTTCGTACACCTCTCCTGTCGATCCGTTTAGTGATATCCAATCGCCTTCGCGATAAGTTTTTCCATTTGCAGTAACAGTGCGCATTTTATAATTAATACGCAGATCGGCAACACCCGACACACAACATTTACCCATACCACGGGCAACAACTGCTGCATGAGAGGTCATACCTCCCCGAGCGGTAAGTATACCTTCGGCAACAGCCATACCTTTTAAGTCTTCGGCCGATGTTTCGATTCTTACCAATATGAGTTTTCGACCTGCATGCTCTTTTACTATATGCTCGGCATCGTCGGCAAAAAATATAATTTGACCCGATGATGCTCCCGGAGATGCGGGAAGACCTTTTGCTATAACCTTAGCTTTTTTTAGTGCCTGTGGATTGAACACCGGATGCAATAATTCATCAATACGCTGTGGTTCAACCCTTAACATCGCTTCTTTTTCTGTAATAAGCCCTTCTTTCAGCATATCTACAGCAATTTTAACCGCTGCGGTTCCTGTACGTTTTCCGTTACGGGTTTGTAAAAGCCATAATTTACCATCCTGAATAGTGAACTCAAGGTCTTGCATATCCTTGTAATGCAATTCTAATTTCTTCTGAAATGCGTTTAATTGCCGAAATACTTCGGGCATTAACTCTTCGAGCGAAGGGCCATTCGTTTTTCGGTCTTCTTCCGATATGCCTTGCAGTGCTGCCCAATCTTGCGATCCCTTTTTGGTTATTTGTTGAGGGGTTCTGATGCCCGCTACAACGTCTTCGCCTTGTGCATTAATCAAGTATTCGCCGTTGAATACGTTTTCGCCGGTAGCAGAATCGCGGGTAAAAGCAACACCCGAACCCGAATTATCGTTCATGTTACCAAAAACCATAGCTTGCACGTTTACGGCTGTACCCCATTCTTCGGGGATGTTGTTAAGTTTGCGATAGAATATTGCCCTGTCGTTCATCCAACTTTCGAACACCGCCATTATGGCATTCCAGAGCTGAGTCCATGGATCAGAAGGAAAATCCTGCCCTGTTTTATCTTTTATCGTTTTTTTGAATCTTACGGTTAGCTCTTTCAAGTCGTCAGTTGTAAATTCCGAGTCCATCTTTATGCCTTTTTCCTCTTTTAGTTGCCCAATTATTTCTTCGAAGATATCTTCGTCATCTTTTTCGATGGGGTTTAGCCCCATAACTACATCTCCATACATTTGAATAAATCTGCGATACGAGTCCCAAGCCAAACGGGCATTTCCGCTGCGGTTAATAATAGCCTTTACGGTATCTTCGTTCATTCCCAAATTAAGAATAGTATCCATCATCCCCGGCATAGACGCCCTTGCACCCGATCGAACCGAAACTAACAGGGGATTAGTATTGTCTCCAAATTTAGAATCACCAACAATGTTTTCTGTTTTCTCTATTGCTTCTTTAACCTCCTTTTCAAGCAATTTTATTGTATTTTCTTTTCCTTGTTTGTAAAAGTCGTTACAAACTTCTGTAGTAATTGTAAATCCCGGCGGAACCGGAATTTCCAGCAAGCTCATCTCAGCTAAATTAGCTCCTTTCCCACCTAATAATTCTTTCATTGTAGCATTACCTTCGGTGATTTTACCGCCGAAAAAGTAAACGTGCTTTCTCTCTTTCATATGCTCAAGATTTAGAAGGTTATAATAATAGAACAATAATCACATATATATAGTTTTATATAACTGTTCCTATTAAATTCAGATAACAACGCCATGCTATCCCAAATATAATAAAAAATTGGAATTAATGTTTTATTATTCTGTGCTTTATTTCGGGTAAAACATTAATATTAGTTTGCAAAAACCTTATCTTTGCATTAATTGTTATAAAGGTTGTTATATGGATGAAAAACAGAAACACCCGTTAGGATTGGCATTAAGCGGTGGGGGATCGAAAGGGTTTGCTCATCTGGGAGTTCTTGCGGCTCTTGACGAAATTGGGCTTAAACCCAATATTATTGCCGGAACCAGTGCCGGAGCATTTGCCGGTGTGTTATATGCTGACGGACATTCTCCAAAAGATATTTTATCCTTTTTCCAGAAAAAAGCATTTAAAGAATTTGCCGAATTCACGCTTCCACAATCGGGGCTGTTTAAGACCGACAGGTTCAAGTCTTTTCTGAAAAAACATCTTCGTGCCCACACATTCGAAGAATTACAAATACCTTTAAGGGTTGCAGCAACCGACATCGAAAACGGAGTGTCCAAAAACTTCGATAGCGGATCGCTTATTCCTGCTGTTGTTGCGTCATGTTCGTTTCCAATTGTATTTACACCTATCGAAATTGATGGAGTACACTATGTAGACGGAGGATTGTTCAAAAATTTTCCTGTGTCGTTAATCCGCAAACAATGCGAAAAAATAATAGGGGTTAATGTTTCGCCTATCACTACACAAAAATATAAGAATTCGTTATTTTATATTGCCGAGCGATCGTTTCATTATATTTCGGGAGCAAATGCATTGATAGATCGCAAACTTTGCGATTTGTTGATAGAAGCTCCAAGTATATCAAAATATCCAATGTTTAGTTTGGATCATTCGTCCGAAATTTATCAATTGGGTTATGAGGCTGCAATGAGTACGTTTGAAAAAAATAAAGATTTTATAGAAAAGCTTACTAATATATCCCAACCATCACAAGTTATTCAAGAAACAAAAATTAAAAAATCTGTATGAGTATGAAATCAAAATTGTTTATTTATCAAATTTTTCCCCGCCTTTTTGGTAATACAAAAAGTGTGAATAAGGAAAATGGAAGTCTTGAGGAAAACGGTGTTGGTAAATTTTCATCTATATCGAGCAAAGCTTTATCTGAAATAAAAAAAATGGGATTTACCCATATTTGGTTTACAGGCATTATTGAGCATGCATCGAAAACAGATTACACCAGGTATGGCATACAAAAAGATAATCCCGAAGTTGTGAAAGGCAATGCAGGTTCGCCCTACGCTATACGCGATTATTATGACGTATGCCCCGATCTTGCTGATGATGTGGCGAACAGGATGTTTGAGTTTGAAGAACTAATAGCACGCACGCATAGAGCGGGAATGAAAGTAATTATCGATTTTGTGCCTAATCATGTTGCCCGTCAGTATCACTCCGACGCTAAACCCCGAAAGATAAAAGATTTGGGATGTGAAGATGATAACACACAAGGGTTTGCTCCCGACAATAATTTTTATTATTTACCGGGACAAAATCTTGAATTGCAATTCGAAACATCGCAGGGAGAAAATGCATATATCGAATATCCTGCAAAAGTAACCGGAAACGACAAATTTGATAACAAACCAACACTTGACGACTGGTACGAAACCGTTAAGTTGAATTATGGCGTTAATTATTGGGATAACCGTGCTAAGTTTTTCACGGCAGAACCCGACACATGGCACAAAATGAAAGAAATTCTTTTGTATTGGGCATCGAAAGGGGTTGATGGGTTCAGGTGCGATATGGCAGAGATGGTTCCTGTTGAGTTCTGGAACTGGGTTATTAACGAAGTTAAGAGCAAGTATAAATCGATAGTATTTGTTGCCGAAGTTTATAATCCGGCCGAGTACGGAAGCTATACTTATACCGGTAAATTTGACTACCTGTACGACAAAGTAGGCCTTTATGATGCCATAAAAAGTATTACATGTGGCGAACGCCCAGCATCGGATATTACATTTTGCTGGCAAAAGCTGGAAGAACTACAACCACGTATGCTCAATTTTATGGAGAACCATGATGAGCAACGCATTGCTTCCGATTTTTTTGCCGGGAATGCCTTTAAGGCTATACCGGGAATGATTGTATCGGTTACAATGAATACTAATCCGGTACTCATTTATTCGGGACAGGAGTTAGGCGAACGAGGAATGGATAAAGAAGGCTTTAGCGGTGTAGACGGACGAACTTCTATTTACGATTACTGGTCGGTTGATTCGCTCCGCAAATGGTACAACAATGGAAATTTCGGGAACGAACAACTTTCACCCGAACAGATAGAACTTCGAAAATTTTATATAAAGCTACTTACTCTGTCGAATGATGAAAGTGCCATTTATAAGGGAAACTTTTTCGATTTGATGTATGCGAATTATGAAAATCCACGATTCGACCCAACAAAACAGTTTACTTACCTAAGAGCCTACAAGAAGGAACTTATATTAATTGTGGTAAACTTTGGCGACAAGGATGCAGATGTTACGATTAATATTCCGGATCTAGCTTTCGATTACCTAAAAATAAAAGGAGGCGATTATGTTTCGGCAAAGGATCTGCTTGGAGGAAGGAGTATTTCATTAAAGAAGGGACTGGGAAGTAAATTTGATGCAAAATTGAGTGCTTTTTCGGGCAAGATTATTAAATTTTCGACAAAATAGAATCTTTTGAATAATTGTTTGTAATTTTGCGGATAATCTAACAACAACATTTATAAAAAAAGGAAGACAATGGAACAAGTACCCTTCAAAATTTTTTCGGGAACCAAATCGCGATATTTGGCCGAGAAAATTTGTGACAACCTGGGTTGTACACTCGGGAATATGATAATAGAACGTTTTGCTGACGGAGAATTTTCAGTATCGTACGAGGAATCGATACGTGGATGCCAAGTATTTTTGGTTCAGTCTACGTTTCCCAGTTCCGACAATTTACTGGAACTTCTATTAATGATTGATGCCGCCAAAAGAGCATCGGCACGTTCCATTGTAGCTGTTATTCCTTATTTTGGATGGGCAAGACAAGACCGCAAAGATAAGCCAAGGGTTTCGATAGGAGCAAAACTTATAGCCGACATGTTATCAGCGGCAGGGATAAACCGATTAATAACTATGGATTTGCATGCCGATCAAATTCAAGGCTTCTTCGATGTTCCGGTAGATCACCTTTATGCTTCGGCAATTTTCACTGATTATATTAAGAATCTGGACAGAGATAATCTGGTTATTGCGACACCAGACGTTGGTGGTACTAAAAGAGCAAGCTCTTACGCTAAATATTTCGGTATACCGATGGTTATTTGTTATAAACTGCGTAAAAAAGCAAACGAGATATCCGAAATGCAAATAATTGGAGACGTTGAAGGCATGGACGTGCTTTTGGTTGACGATATTGTTGATACTGCAGGAACTATAACAAAGGCTGCCGATTTAATGACAAGCCATGGTGCACGCTCGGTGCGCGCTATAGCCAGCCATGCAGTGATGTCTGATCCGGCTTCGGCACGTGTCGATCAATCGAGTTTAGCTGAAATTTTGTTTACAGATAGTATTCCGTACACAAAAAAATGCGAAAAGGTTACAATTCTTTCTGTTGCCGGAGTATTTGCCGATGCAATCAAACGAGTTTGCCTGAACGAATCAATAAGCTCTCTTTATGTACTTTAAATAGACAATTGTTCATAACATAAATATATAAAACGAGAGGTTGCTTCTGTAACTTCTCGTTTTTATTATCAGTATACATAAAAAAACAACTTGGCGTTTTGAATATTCGCCAAATAAGAATACTTTTGTAGGCTAATGTAACTTAAATAAGCTGTGTCAATACGTAAAATGAAAGTTCATCACGAAGGACGTGGAATTTTAATAACACTATTTCTGGCCTTAGCTGCGATAAATGCAGGGTTGTTTTTTTCGTTCAAGAAATGCACCCTAACTTATGTTGTACTGGTCGTATCTTCAATACTTTTTTTATTGGTATTAAATTTCTTCCGTAGTCCGCATCGTCGGTTTAATGGAAATCACGAAGATTCGGTTGTAGCCCCGGCCGATGGTAAAATTGTAGCTATAGAAGAAGTATTCGAACCCGAGTATTTTAAAGAAAAACGCTTGTTGGTTTCGGTATTTATGTCGGTATTTAATGTCCATGCCAATTGGTATCCCGTAAGCGGTGTTGTGAAAATGAATAAACATCACAATGGACGCTTTGTTGCTGCATGGTTGCCTAAATCGAGTACCGAAAATGAACGATCTACTGTCGTTATAGAGCGGGTCAATGGAACAGAGGTGTTGGTAAGACAAATAGCAGGAGCTATGGCTCGACGTATAGTAACTTACCCCGAGATAGGAGATGAAGCACATATTGATGAGCATTTCGGTTTTATAAAATTTGGTTCTCGTGTAGATGTATATTTGCCCATAGGTACTAAAATATTGGTCGAGATGGATCAAAAAGTAACAGGCAATCAAACGTTAATTGCCGAATTACCAATAGATAAAGCTTAAAAAAGATGAAAAAGCATATTCCCAATTTATTAACTTCGCTCAATCTGTATTCGGGCTGTATAGCTTGTGTTATGGCTTTTCAGGGCGAATATTTTTGGGTAGTGTTTTTTATTATACTTTCGGCTATATTCGATTTTTTCGATGGATTTGCAGCTCGTTGGCTAAAAGCTTATTCGCCAATAGGTAAAGAACTCGATTCTTTGGCCGATATGGTAAGTTTCGGAGTAGCTCCCAGCCTTATGGTATTTAATTATTTATCGCGCTACGCAGCCGATTTAACACCATTGACAGTCATCAATCCATACATTCCTTATATTGCGTTTATCCTTGCGGTTTTTTCGGCTCTTCGGTTAGCTAAATTCAATGTCGACGAGAGGCAGACGACTTCTTTCATCGGCCTGAATACCCCTTCCAATGCTCTGTTCTGGATTAGTTTTATATATGGAATACAAGGCTCAGAGGTGTTATCCCCTACAATTATGGGATATCTTATTATAGCTTTAATATTTGTTTTCTCGTTCCTGATGATTGCTGAAATACCAATGTTCTCGCTTAAGACAAAAGGCTTTGGCATAAAGGGAAATGAACTAAGATATCTTTTAATTGTTTTTATTGTAGCAGCGACTATACTTTTAGGTATTTTGGGTATTACCTTGGGGGTATTGTTTTATATTGCAATATCAATATTTTCGTCTGTTATTAAAACAGATAAATAGTAGGTTATTTATTAAATATAAGGTTTTGATATGTCTTTTCTAATATATTTAGTTTTATTCATATTAGCAATTGTCCTTATCCCTGTGCTTTTATTAGGATTACCGTTGATACGCTTATATTTGAAGGCACGCTACGGAAAAGGAGGAAACATGTTTAATACTTCGAACAGTAAACAATCGTCTCGACAAAATACTACAAATACAAATTCTGCAGCAAACAAGAAAAAGGTTTTCGGCAAGGATGAAGGCGAATATGTTGAGTTTGAAGAAATAGAATAGAATCAACATTATACGCTTTGCTTATTGTTTTAACATGTACTTCTTAATATTTACACGAAGTAAGCATGAAGCATATTTTCTGTTTATAAAAAAGATAGACTTATTTTTGGGGGAGGGAGGACAAAAAAAAAAGAGACTTAGAATTTAGCCTCTTTTTATACTAGACGAAAATCCGTCTATTTATCTTCTTATCTAGTTTACCTTAACTACGCCCCTATCATATCATTAGCCATCCCCATACTCTAAAAATAACAAATACTACAATAACTATCTCTATAGTATTTAGTATTAATTTTGTTCCAATGTTTTTTGCAAACTATCGATTAAATCGTTGAGGAAATACAAGGTACTCTTTTTTGTATTCAGACGGGTTTCGCTGTTTTCGTCACTTAAAGCAAGAGCTTCGTTAGTTATCAAGGATTCGGCATCAATATTTTTCCCCAACGAGTTAGTATTTCGCTTCTGTTGGTTTTGGTATAATATGCTTGTAACCTCAACGATGCACAAATTCTCCAAGAAATATGCTTCTAAACGATATCTCATTACCATTCTTTCTTTTATGCCATGACTGTTTTCGGGTAAAACAAGCTCTATTCTCGACTTTGCGTTTATCAACTTTTTAGCATCATCGCTATGCATACTAGCGTTAAAAAGATCTTTCGCAAAATTTACTTTAGTCCATTTTTTAAGTTGCTTATATGCCTCCTCTTGTGTTTTGTTTTTAATATTGATTTCTTTAATAAAAACAACCTTATTATTCACTTTAAAAACATCAGTAAAGGCCTCGTCTGTTTTTGTTATCTGCGCAAACGATAATGCGGGAAACAAAACTAGTAATGCTACGAAAATATTTTTCATCATAACTTCTAAGGTATCAAATGGTAAATTTAACAGAAAGTAATAATTATGCTATTTCACAAAACTACAAAAATGTTTCCTTTTTGCCACTTTTTTCAGGCTTCTTCTAGAGCTACAAGCTTATTTTTTAACGTATTTGAATACATTTCAAGCATTTTCGTCCATAAAAAATCACAATCTTTGTTTGGTATTCTTACCTTATCGATTTGCTTATTTAGGTATGCTTTAAAATCTTCGACCTGTTGTGTAGTATATTTATCGGTAAAACGAGTCGCACTTTCCAGTAAATCAAAAGCAATATAATTACATGGAAATATTTTATAATTCGAATGTATTTCTTTATCCACACAACGGGCAACAGCTCCAACCTGCGCTTTGCGCTCAATATCTTTAATAGGATCAAGTCTATCGCCAATAGGGTCACCGAATTGGAAGAAGATATTTCCTTTGAATCCAAGCAAACCGGTCTCCATATTAACAAGATCGTCTTTTTGCGTTTTTTTATACTCCGGATTATCCCGTTTCAACTGAAATTCTTGAGCTTTCAGGAAATCACAAGGGTCGTATTCGTACGAAATAGAAAGCGGAAGTATATTCAGTTCCTTTATATTATCGATAAACGCTCCCCCCTCGGGTGCTAATGCAAGCATTTTCAACAAACTCTCTTGAGTCCTGTCATTCGAGTCCTTTGCCCTACCCTCTCGTTGAGCAAGCCATATCGATTCTTTTTTGTACGACTGTGCATAATGGATATACTCCGATAAATGTTTCGATACTTCGAGCATCTGCCTTACCGAAACTCCTCGCTGAACTACAAAACTTTTGTTAAGACGTACTAGTTTTTTTATCCACGGATAAACAAACAGGTTGTCTCCAATGGCAATTTCGGTAGTATTATACCCATGCTGATGCAACAATATATTTAACAATCCGGCATCGAGTATTATATCCCTGTGGTTCGATAAAAAAAGGTATTGTTTATCTTTATCTACTTTTTCTAAGCCCCCGCAGTCGATAGACGACGCTGTTTTCATCGCCACTGCCCAAATAAATGGAGATATCATATTGGCTTGAAATTCGAATTTCGTTCTGTATTTCGAAATTTCAGCGGTAAAATCGTCCCAACTCATACCCGCCGGTAAAATATATTTAGCGGCATGCATAAAACCTTCGTCAACAAGTAATTCCTGTATTGTATCAGCTACTTCATCGTCTAATACCGGAGCTATATCATCAAACTTAGAGTTCATAACTTCAGGCTTTTTTATTTAGTTCGTTCTCTATCAAATCAGTAAAAATTGACGTAATATCAATTCCCGCAGCTTTTATTTGTTGCGGTATAAAGCTAGTTACTGTCATACCCGGTGTTGTATTAACTTCTAGCAAGTAATAGATATCATCTTTTATTATATAATCGGCTCTGATAATACCTTTTGCTTCTACCAGTCCATACAGTTTTATTGTCTGTTGCTGTATTCGTGCCGTTAATTCGTCACTAATACGAGCTGGTGTTATTTCTTCAACCTGTCCATTATATTTGGCATTGTAGTCAAAAAAATCGTTAGAGGTAACAACCTCCGTTAATGGCAAAACTGTTATCTGATTGCCAACTTTAAAGCAACCACAGGTAACTTCTCTCCCCGCAATAAAACTTTCTATTATAACTTCCGATGTTTCGTTAAAAGCTTCTTCTATAGCCGTTTGTAAATCTTCAATCTTTTTCACCTTAAATGTGGCGAAACTAGAACCTCCGGTATTCGGCTTCACAAACATCGGAAACTTTAAGGTTTCGGCTATCTCGTTAATATCATATACATCCCCCGGTTTTAATATAATCGATTCGGCAACATGTACTCCAAAATTTTTGAGATATTTGTTGCACACATATTTATTCATCGTTAGGGATGCAGCCATAACTCCACATGCCGAATAAGGAATATTAAGCATATCGAGATATCCCTGCAATTTGCCATCCTCGCCGGGCGTACCATGTATTGTAATATATGCAAAGTCGAAATTTACTTTAGCATTATCTATTTCAAAACCAAAATAATTTTTGTCGACTGATAACTCTTCTCCATCTACATCGACAAACCAACCATTATGGTCGATTTTTACCTTATAAACATTATACTTGTTTTTATCAATAAAGGAGTATATACCTTGCATGCTCTTTTCCGAAACTACTATTTCGGACGAGTATCCTCCCCAAACAACAGCTATATTTTTCTTACCCATAAAATCAAGATTCTCGGTTCGATGTATACTTTCTCCATTTATCCAGCAATTGCTCCATATCGTCAGGCATAGGAGTCTCAAAAATCATCTTCTCACCGGTACGAGGATGTACAAAGCCCAACATACGGGCATGTAAAGCTTGACGCGGACACACCTGAAAACAATTCTGTACAAATTGTTTATATTTTGTAAAAGTAGTACCTTTCAGTATATGATCGCCACCATAACGTTCATCGTTAAAAAGTGTATGACCGATGTGTTTCATATGCACGCGTATCTGGTGCGTACGCCCCGTTTCTAATTCGCACTGAACAAGAGTTACATATCCTAAACGCTCCAACACCTTATAATTAGTAACTGCAGGCTTACCTTGGTCGCCATCAAAGACAGTCATTTGTAGTCTGTTCTTCACGCTTCTTCCTATATTCCCTTCTATTCGTCCCGAATCACTTTCAATCTGCCCCCAAACAACTGCCAGATATTGACGTTTTGTAGTTTTATTGAAAAATTGAGCCGACAGATGTGCTTTTGCCGATGCATTTTTTGCAACAACAAGCAGCCCCGATGTATCTTTATCGATACGGTGCACTAAACCCAGGCGAGGATCTTTAGCATCGTATTCGGGCGAATCCTTTAAACGAAAAGCAATGGCGTTAACCATTGTTCCTGTATAATTTCCATGCCCGGGGTGGACAACCAATCCCGCCGGTTTATTTATAACCATCAGATCACTATCTTCATAAACGACATCAAGCGGAATATCTTCAGGAATTATTTCGATTTCCCTGCGAGGGCGATCCATAACAATGGATATAATATCGCAAGGTTTTACTTTGTAGTTAGATTTTACAGGAATTTCGTTAACCAATATACAATTTGCATCGGCAGCATCTTGTATGCGCGTACGCGATATGCCCTCGATACGTACCGACAGAAATTTGTCAATACGCATCAAACCTTGCCCTTTATCAGCTACAAAACGATAATGTTCAAATTTTTCGGACTGATTGTCGAGTTCATCGCCATCATCTGTAACATCTTCTATATCATCAAACGGATCTATCATTATATAAATCGAATATGCAGCTTATTCTGAATCAACATGTATACTATCGGAGTCATTTTCATCGGAAGACTCAAGGCCTCCGGCTCCTACTTTTAAATTGAGCACCGACCCTTTCGGGATTTCCTGTCCAGCAACTAATGGCCGTCCTTTAAATTCGGCACCCATAACCAGATCTCTATATTCTGACGGAACTTCCTTTATATGTATCTTTGTAAATCCAAGCGCATTTAAAAGAGCTACAGCTTGCCGCTGCGACAAATCTTCAAGATTTGGCATTTTCACTAGTTGTTCCGATTTTGCTTGTACAATAAGGTAAATTGTACGATCTTCTTTCACTTTCGAATTTTCCTTAGGAACTTGTTCTAATACCGAACCGGGAACGCCTCGTTTTTCGTATATAGAATCAACCACCTCATAGTTCAGATTTGAAGAATTAAGGATTGCCGCAACCTCTTCAACCTGCAAACCTTTCAGCACAGGCACAGTTACGCTTTCATTGTGTTTGGTATAGGCATTAAGCCAAATCAATACTCCTGCTATAATAACTGTCAATAATATTACCATTATCAACAGATTTTTCACATATATGTTTCCTATTATTTTTTTTACAAATCCCATTTTTATACACGTTCAAACTGCAAAAGTATTAAAAATACTAACAATAGCAGTTAATTACCCTCCATGTTTTACTTAAAAATGAATAACCAGCCTTATCATTAGGCTGGTTACTATATATAAAACACTGATGTACAATCACTCCGGCTTAGATATAGGTATCTGTCTTTTCACTCCCTGACTAAGCGAAATCATAGTTTCGGTAGCCGAAACACCCGGTATTTCCTGAATCTTATTATTCAACAAATCCATCAAATGCTCATTATCTCGCGCATAAAGCTTTATAAGTATAGTATAAGGTCCTGTAGTGAAATGAGACTCCACTACTTCGGGTATTTTATCTAGTTCGGGAATTACAGTTTTATACATCGATCCTTTTTCGAGTTTTACCCCAATATAGGTGCAGGTATTATATCCTAAAACTTTAGGATTGATAATGTATCCCGAACCTACAATTACTTTCATCTCGATCATGCGCTGTACCCTTTGATGAATGGCTGCCCGAGACACTCCACATTCCAAAGCTACATCTTTGAACGGAATTCTGGCATTCTGCGAGATAATTTCCAGAATTTTCTTATCCAGCTTATCAATTTTATCCATAATACTGTTATTTTTCTTTTATTTTGTACCAAATATATACATTTCTTTTTAATATGCTATATTTTTCAAGAAAAATCTTACAATACCAATAAAAAAGAGGAAGAAAACATCCCCCTCTTTCGCTTTTTAATATCAAAATGTTATTTTACTTGTCAGCCTTTACTATCTCCAAAAGTTCAACTTCGAAGATAAGAGTAGAGAATGGAGGTATTTTTCCGGCTTCTCTCGAACCGTAACCGAGTTCGTAAGGAACATAAACCACCCATTTAGAACCTACAGGCATCAACATCAACGCCTCTGTCCATCCCGGAATAACTTGCCCAACACCAAAAGTTGTTGGTTCTTTTCTTTCTATGCTACTATCAAAAACAGTCCCGTCAACAAGAGTTCCGTGATAATGAACTTTAACCCTGTCACTTCTTACAGGCTTGTCTCCTTTTCCTTCTTTTAGAATTTTATACTGAAGACCGCTAGGTAATGAAACAACTCCTTCTTTCGCAGCATTGTCGGCAAGCCATTTTTTATCTTCTGCTATTTTAGGAGCATATTCTTTTTCCATTTCTTCTTCTTTTTTCTTTCTATCCAGCTCTTGTACCATTCGCATTTTGTTTTCGTAAACCACTTGAGGATTTTCAACAAGCGGCTTTTCTTTTTTAAGAACACTAACTGCTCCTGCTAAAAGAAGATCTGCATCCAATTGGTTTTCATCACCGTCAAAAGCTTGTTTCGAAAGGTTACCAGCCATCATTTTCAACTGTCCGCCAATCTCCACACCTCTTTGGTATGCAGCTTTATCTTTACCAACGCTCATTCCGGCTTTAAGCCCGGAAATAAAGTCGCTCATATTTTTAGCATTCGTTTTCTGAACCGAATCTATTTTCGCTATTAATTCTTTTTCTAGCTGAAGTTTTTTATCAGCATTTTCCTCTGCCTTTATTCTATCGGCATATTCAAATCTAAGTTGAACTGTGTCTGTCAACACTCCGATTTGAGACAAATACTGAGGTAAGCCCTGAGATGCAACATTTACCCCATAAGTGTAAGCCAACGTATCGGCATCCGACTTTAAAGGAACGTTAGTTGTTACAGAACTTCCTCCGTCGCACGAAACCGCAAAAATTGCGATAGCGCTCATTACAAATAATTGAATTTTTTTCATTAGTCTGATTATTTTTAGGTTTATCTAATTAAATTATATCCAAAAGTTCAACTTCGAAAACAAGAGCCGAGTTAGGCTCAATAGCCTGACCTGCACCCGATTTACCATAAGCTAAGTCGGAAGGAATGAACAATTTCCATTTCGAACCCACAGGCATTAATTGGAGAGCTTCAACCCATCCTTTTATAACCTGTGTTACACCAAATGTTGCAGGAGTTCCACGTTCGACACTGCTATCAAATACTTTTCCATCGATAAGCGTTCCGTGATAATGAACTTTAACCTCATCTGTAGCTACAGGAATTTTTCCTTCTCCCTTTTTTAATATTTCGTACTGTAACCCGCTAGGCAACACAACTACCCCTTCTCGGTTTTTGTTTATCGCCAAAAACTCTTCTCCTGCCTCAAGGTTTACAGAAAATCTCTCGTCTTGCAATTTAGTGAAATAATCATTTATCACTTGTTTGGCTTCGTCATAGCTCATAGCCGGATTAGCATTGTTCAGCACATCTTCTACAGCTTTACTGAATGTAGCCACATCTATTTTTTTGATACCCGAGCTAAGAAAATTGTTTCCTATACTTAAACCTAAAGCGTAACTTATTTTATCCATAAATAATTAATTAGTATAATCCCCCCTTTACATTACAGGGTTAAAACATGATAGCATAATATTATGCTGCGCAAAATTAATTGTTTTAAGTTTACATTTAATGTTTTTCAACTACTAAAAAGGGTATATTTGCATATCAGACTGTTAAATGTTATAAAAAAATAGATTTTAAAGATGAAAAAAATAGTGGTTTTGACAGGAGCAGGTATGAGTGCCGAAAGTGGAATTGCAACATTTAGGGATTCAGGCGGATTATGGAACCAATATAAAATTGAAGATGTAGCAACCCCCGAAGGCTTTGTTAAAAATCCGCAGCTGGTACTCGATTTTTATAACATGAGAAGAAAAGAAACTCTTGCAGCCAAACCCAACTTGGGACATATTGAACTGGCCGAAATGCAAAACGACTACGACATCAGCATTATAACACAGAATGTTGACAACTTGCACGAAAAAGCGGGAAGTAAAAAGGTACTTCATCTGCATGGAGAATTGATGAAAGTGCAGTCTACAAAGTACCTCGACCTTATATATGAACTGAACGCCGATAATATAGAAATAAACATTGGCGACACCTGCGAAAGAGGTGCACAACTACGCCCATACATAGTATGGTTTGGGGAGGCCGTACCGATGATGGAAAACGCTATAAAAACAGTACAAACAGCAGACATATTGGTTGTTATAGGCACATCGCTAAACGTATATCCTGCCGCAGGGTTGATAAACTATGCTCCTTCGGGAATTCCGGTATATCTTATCGACCCGAATGAGGTAAAAGCGCAAAGGGCAGGTGTAATATATATAAAAAAGGGAGCATCGGAAGGGGTAAAAGAATTGCGCGAACTATTGCTACAATAACTAAAAGAAAATTAACGGATTTTGAGCACGTCTCATAATTTCATAACTTAGATTTTTGTAAAGACAAAAGAACATAAAACATAATTAAAAACACAAATACTTTTATGGTAAGCAAACATAAAGCGCATCCTTGGCATGGCATTAACATCGGAGACGAAGCTCCCGAAATCGTAAGAACTTTTATAGAAATCGTACCAACCGACACTGTTAAATATGAAGTTGATAAAGATTCGGGATACCTGTGCATTGACCGCCCTCAAAAATATTCGAACATAATTCCTGCATTATATGGATTTATACCGCAAACCTATAGTGGAAAACGTGTTGCCGAACTAAGCAACGCCCGACTCGACAGACACGACATTGTTGGCGACAGCGACCCTATTGACATATGCGTACTTACCGAAAAAGACATAACCCACGGCGATGTCATAGTAAAAGCACGTCCCATAGGTGGATTCAGATTGATAGACCACGGTCAGGCCGACGACAAATTAATAGCAGTTTTGCATAACGATGCGATATATGGCAATTACCGCGACATATGCGATGTTCCCTTTCAGGTAATAGAACGACTGAAGCACTATTTCACCACCTACAAAGACATACCGGGCGACAACGAGCGCAAATGCCTGCTTACACATGTTTACGATGTAGAAGTTGCCTACGAAGTCATACGACGTTCGATTGAGGACTATCAGGAAAATTATGGCGAAATATATTAAGAACAGAAAAGCCTTCAAACTTAAACCTATAAACTAAATGCTCATATTCAATACAACTTATCATGTGGAAGATAATGCCCACGACGAATTCTTCAAGCATCTGACACTGATTTATATCCCGAAAGCGGTTTCGAGCGGCTTTTTACACAGCCCGTGCTTTTCCTGTATACGTCCACAACACGAACAAAGCGGAAAAAGCTATTCACTACAACTGAAAGTAAAAAACACCGACACTCTGAATCATTGGTTATCAACAGAAGGAGAACAATTACACAACGAAATTGTAAACAAATTTGGGGAGAAAGTTGTTGGTTTTGTTACTCTGATGGACGAAATAAGTCTGTAAAAAAATGGTAGAGAAGGAACGCATAATATTAGGCATCGACCCCGGAACACAAGTTATGGGATATGGAATACTACGGGTGGTAAACAACAAACCGCAACTAATGGCTATGGGCGTTCTGCAACTCAATAAATACGACGACCACTACCTTAAGTTAAGACGTATTTTTGAACGGGTAATAGGTTTGATTGACGAGTTTTTACCCGACGAACTGGCTATCGAAGCTCCTTTCTTCGGCAAAAATGTACAAAGTATGCTGAAATTGGGACGAGCACAAGGCGTTGCAATGGCAGCCGCCCTGTCGCGCGATATTCCTATATTCGAATATGCTCCTTTAAAAATAAAGATGTCTATTACCGGTAACGGAAAAGCAGCAAAAGAGCAAGTAGCTTACATGCTTCAAAACTATCTGAAAATACCCGACGAAAACATGCTTCCGCAACTGGACGCCACCGACGGGTTAGCTGCCGCCGTTTGTCATTATTTTCAGACCAACAACCCATCGACAGACAAAAAATTTACAAGCTGGAAGGATTTCATCAATAAAAATCCGGGAAAGGTAAAAGGATAGGGTTATATGAAAAATATTTTGAAAATTATTCCGTGGGGTACTATTCTTCGCATCATCGGTTTGTTATGTGTAGCCTTGTTATTGCTCAGCATGGCATGGGTAGCATATTTCAGTGTGTTTGACGTCACAAAAACACCCCAAATGGCATTTTATAAATTCGATGCCAAAGGCGACAGCCTCAACTTTAAGGTAGAGCATCAGTGGGTACCAATCGATTCTATATCGAGAAACATGATAGTAGCAATATTGGCTGCTCAAGATAAAGACTTCTATATTCACGACGGATTTTCCTTGATTAGCGGGGAAGACTCTATTATATCACGTATACCCAACCACCACGAAACAATATCGCAGCGCACGGCACATACAGTATTCTTGACAAAAGACGATTCGTGGGTAAAAAACATCCTCGAACCATACTTCACTACTCTCGAAGAATATTTATGGGGCAAAGACCGCATACTCGAAATCTATCTGAATACTGTATTAACAGGTGATGGTATTTTCGGGGTCGAAGCGGCATCTCAAATTTATTTTGGGAAAGGAGCAGGCAACCTTACTCTCAACGAAGCGGCATTCATTGCTTCCACTTTAGAAAACCCCGTATACATTGATATAAACAACCCTTCGGAAGAGATACTGACTAAACAAAAAGAAATACTTTTGCGCATGGGGTTTATCATGCACATCAAACTCGGTAAAACCCCGATAGACGAAAAAGAGCCTCGTCCTCTTAAAACCATTAACAAACGTAATTGGAAAGGTTGATTATGGAGTTCACAGACTTAGGTTTAATAGAATACAGCAAAGCGTGGGAGTTTCAGGAGAAATTATTTAACAACAATATACAAGCTAAAGCAAAGGGACTGCCAACCCGAAACCATTTACTTTTTTGCGAACATCCGCATGTTATAACTATTGGCAAAAATGGCAACTCAGCCAATCTGCTTTATCCGCAAGAGTTTTTAAATTCAAGAGGAGTTTCGCTTTTTCATATCGACCGGGGAGGCGATATTACTTATCACGGACCGGGGCAGTTAGTAGCCTATCCAATATTCGATCTCGAACATTTCGGTATAGGGTTGAAACAATATGTACATAATCTGGAAGAGATAATGATACTGTTATCAGCTTTGTACGGCATAAAGACAAGCAGGATTGAAAAAGCAACAGGTGTATGGATTGAAGACTGCAACAAACCATCTCTTACCCGAAAGATAGGAGCAATAGGCGTCCGAAGCAGCCGTTTTATAACTATGCATGGATTCGCTCTGAATGTAAATACCGACATGTCGTACTTTTCACTAATAAATCCATGCGGATTTGTAGACAAAGGAGTGACTTCCCTACAAAAAGAGACAAACTCTATAATAAGCATGGAAAAAATCAAAATTCAAACAAAAGCTTTATTTGAAGACATATTCGACTAATACCAAAGCAATAAAATTATTATTGAATAACCGCAAATAACTACTGAAAACCAACCAGCTATGAGGACATTTAAGCTCCCCCCTTTACTTACCTGCGCAACAAACAAGGCACAAGCACAGGATGTGTTTCCTACCGACAATGCGATATAGAGCAAACACAGCCATACTAGCAAAAGTACCGAATGATGGATATACGAAATGTCAAGTGATTGACACAAAACACATGATATTAACAGATTAGGAAGACAACCCAATATTTAAAAGTGAGAAAAAAGCCTTATTTCAATCCATACTCAAAAAAATAATAACTAAGACTTGCAAAAACAGACAAATATTCTTTTCTTCGAAACACAAACTTTATAACATGAAAACACTATACATATATCTATTTTTATCATTTATATTCTTTTTATCCAGTTCTACAACCTGTGAATATTTTGACGACAACCCATCTTTATTACTAATCGGGGTTGAGTTAGTTAACATCAACAACGAAGGAAAAGAAATGTTGATTTCTGACGACCCGATAAAGAAAGAAGCATATGTAATAGGAATAAAATATATAGCATCAGAAGCTGTGGATAAGGATTCTATAGGTAATAGTTTTTACGTCAAGCATTCTAATTTCATTTATTTTGCAAATGCTTACCCTGAACCCCGAATATATTGCAATAACGATTTCGACGAAGATTATCCTGCTGGTAGCGACATTAGCCACTTATTTTGGTTTTCGACAAAAGACATATTAAATCAAAATCTACTACTCATTCTAAAAAAAGCGCCCCAAAAAGGTATTCATTCATTTAAAGTTGTTTTTGATTGTCACAATAACAAGGTTATAGAAAACAACACTGCTGAAATAGAATTATACTAAACACACCTCAATAATACTCATGAAGAAAATTATAGTTTATTCCATCATCTTTTTCTTGGTACATATTTTACCTACACAGGCACAAGACTTTAAATTTTCGGGGAATATAATGATCGAACAAAACATTCCGTTAAACAACCAATATAAAGATAAAGACATCAACAACACACTACGCAGCATGTCTACAACATTCTTAGCAGGCAGATTAAACCTTCAAGTAACAGAATTATTAGAGATATATGGTAAAATAGGTTTAGGTGTAAGTAAAAGTGGTACCGATGTTAACAGATTTTTCAACAAATACAATGAATTTAATTTCGATGGACACATATTTGATCTGCAAGTAAGAAACAGTCGAAGTTCAATTAATCATCTAACCAACCAGTTTTCTCTCGGCACATCGGCATTGTTAATATCCTCAAATAAATATTCGATAAGAGGCGGAATGGGAATTGGCATAGAATATATGCGAGCTCCTAAACTAAGCTACACGCTTAAAGAAGAAGGTACAAACGTTGCTTATAATATAAGTTACACATGGTTCGATTCAAGAAGAACTGCTATCGAAACATTCTTTTATGATACAGAACTAGCTATATCAAAAACTCTATCAAAAAAAATAGATTTAAGATTTACTGCTGCTTATAAATTATACTTTCCTAGATCTACTTTTGAATACAGTGTAACAAATTATTATACTGACAGTTTAATCAAACAATATCAGCAGGAAGGAAAAACTATGCATGTTATTAGCCTAAGCCTTGGCATTACTATTAAATAACAGCATGTATATTTCACTCAAATCGCGAGTCGGCTCCCCATTTCAGTTTATCGCGTAAAGTCTCGTAAAATGTATGCCCTATACGTTTAACTACTTTCAATGGGTAATCGCCTTTCTTTACCTCAAGCCTTGTTCCTGTTGTTAACACATCCGACCGTCCATCGAGCGAAACGAGGAAACTTCGGTTGCGGCTTTCCACATCGAAAGTAAGAACACTGTCATCCTCAACCACAAGCGGACGGGTAGTCAAACTATGCGGAGCGATAGGTGCAAGAATAAAATTCGAGGAATTGGGTGTCATAATCGGTCCGCCAACACTTAACGAATAAGCCGTCGATCCAGTAGGAGTAGCAACAATCAGCCCGTCAGCCTGATACGAAGTAAGATATTCATCATTAATATTAGCATGCAAGGTCAACATCGAGGCAGTATCCTGCTTCATTATTGCAACTTCGTTCAAAGCATAATTATATTCCTTAAAGCTTTTATCCTTAGTAGTAAGCATCAATTGTGAACGCTCTTCAATCCTGTATTGTCCAAGCATCAACTCTTCAAGAGTAGCATCCAAATCTTTATCCGATATATCGGCCAAAAAGCCTAGCCGTCCCGCATTCACACCCAGAATAGGAATATCTTTACCTCCTACAATAGAAGCCGTACGGAGAAAAGTTCCATCGCCTCCTATGCTAAAAGCCATATCGGCAGAAAAATTTTCACAATCAATAAATTCAGCTATCTGATAATTTACCCCGAAACTAAGATGAAGATAATCGTAGAACTTTTTGTGCATTGATATTTCCACATTATTCTCCGAAAGAATGTCGAGAATTCTTTTTATCTGTCCTTTTTTTTGATGTTGGCTACCGAATATTGCTATTTTCATTTTTATTCTTTGAGCGTCTTGTTAGTATCTGTTGCTATACTTCGGTTTAAAAAGTAAGGAAGCAACCATTGTTTATTTGTTTTTCAAAAAAAGACTATCAGATTAATACCATATTGCATAAATCGTAGTAACTTTGCCACGAAAATATTGTACGGGTATCTTCTTTCATTAAAATAATAAGCCTGTATAAGTGTACATAAGAAATACTTTCCACATGGCTCGTTTTCTTAATATATCACAAAGGTGCTAAAAAAACTTTAGTTAAAGAAAGCAGCTACAATATTTTTAAATAGATTTGATTGTTAATTGTATATGACTAAGTTAAGTGTAAACATCAATAAAGTGGCAACCCTACGCAACGCGCGTGGAGGCGATATGCCCAATTTATTGAAAGTCGCAATAGATTGCGAAGCTTTCGGAGCCGAAGGTATAACCGTTCATCCACGCCCCGACGAAAGGCATGTGAAGATGAAGGACGTGTACGACTTGCGCCCGAAAGTAAAGACGGAATTTAATATTGAAGGATACCCATCTCCCGAATTTATAAAGCTGGTAAAAGCAGTACGCCCCAATCAGGTAACACTAGTACCCGATGCACCCGACGCTATTACCTCAAATGCAGGATGGGATACGGTTATGAACCTTGAGTTCCTTACCGACATAGTTGATGAGTTTAAATCGGCAGGTATACGCACCTCTATTTTTACAGGCACAAATACCGAAATTATAGAATACGCAGCACGAACAGGAACCGACCGTATAGAATTATATACCGAGCCTTATGCTGCAAATTACTCTAAAAACAGGGAGGAAGCGATAGCACCCTTTATTGAAGCGGCAATGGCTGCGAAAAAACTGGGATTAGGAGTGAACGCCGGGCACGATCTGAATCTCGAAAACTTGAATTATCTTTACACCAATATTCCGTGGATAGACGAAGTATCGATAGGACATGCACTTATATGCGATGCTTTGTACATGGGATTAGAAAAAACAATAGAGGCATACAAAAGCTGCTTAAGAAACGACTAAAATGTAAGACACTATGGAATCGACAAAGGATAGGTTTATAAGTATTGGAGGGACAGTTGGTTTTCACCTGCTGCTCGTGTTATTCCTTGTAATCTACTACATAAAACCATCATTCGATTCGTACAGCGAAGACCTCGAAGGCGTTCCTGTTATGTTTGGTAATGCAGCCGATGCTTTTGGCGACGATGAACCTTTCGGTCGGGGGAGCGACAACAAACCGGCAAACGATGTTGAAGTTTTCGAACCCAAACCCGAGCCCGTAACCCCTACTCCTCCACAACCTCAACAATCGGCAGCTCCGGCTGTTAACGAAAGCCCTGTGTATACACAAGACATTGAAGAGGCAGTAGAAGTAAAGGCGACAAACAAAGCCGAAGAAGAAAAAAAGCGTCAGGCAGCAATAGAAGCCGAACGGGTAAGACAAGAAAAAATAGCAGCCGAACAAAAAGCCTCCCTCGAAGCTAAACAGAAAGAAGAAATAAGCAAGCAAATGGCCGGTTTATTCGGAAACGGATCGGGCGAAGGCAGCCGTGGGAACACCGAAGGCACAGGCACACAAGGCGTACCCACAGGTAATGCCAGCTATGGTAAAACAACAGGCGTAGGCGGCTGGGGAAGTTACGATTTAGGTGGACGAGGTGTAGGACGAGGCGGACTGATTAAGCCGACTTACGTTGGGAATGATTACGGAACTGTTGTTGTCGATATAATTGTAGACCCTCAGGGAAATGTTGTGAATGCAACATTAGGCAGAGGAACAAATACCACAAGCACAACATTGAAAAACGAATCGCTTGCTGCGGCAAGACGCACTAAATTTATAGCTGTAAGTAAAACAGGAAACCAAAAAGGCACAATTACTTATATGTTCAATTTGAACTAAGGTCTTTTCTTTTGGGCTGAAACAATAACAGATAAGTATTAACCCCCATAAATTATATTGGCATGAAAGAAGTATATTTATTTTTGACTAATGGTTTCGAAGAAATCGAAGCACTGGGAACAATCGATATATTACGACGTGGAGGTGTAGACGTAAAATCGGTCTCTATTGTCGACGGTAAACAAGTGAACGGTAGTCACGGAATACCTGTGATTGCTGACATGATGTTCAACGAGGTAGACTTCGCAAAAGCCGAAATGCTGGTTATTCCGGGTGGAACCCCTAAGTTCAACGATCATGAAGGATTGAAAAAGGCGGTATTGGCATTTGCACAAAAAGGCGAAAAGGTTGCTGCAATTTGCGCTGCGCCAATGGTTCTTGGTGGATTGGGTTTGTTGAAAGGGAAGAAAGCCACTGCTTACCCCGGTTTCGAACAATACCTTGATGGAGCCGAATTTATTAAAACGCCCGTAGTGGTTGACGGAAACATAACAACAGGACGTGGTCCCGGTTTCACTATGGATTTTGCACTGAAACTTTTGGAAATACTCAGAGGTAAAGCAAAAAGCGACGAAGTTGCCGGACAATTATTACTCAAATAGAAGAAAATAAAGACTATATAATAATAACTAAGCGGATTGGGATTTACTTGATTCGCTTTTATTTTTAAAGAAAATTTCATCTTATCAACAAATATTTGCAATACATAAAAAACGTACTATCTTTGTCGCCGTTAATAAACTTTATTACAAACTTTTAGAAAACAGAAAAAAAAATGAAACTAAGAAAATTATTACCTCTGGTACTAGGTGTGGTAACTTTAGGGTTCGCTTCATGTAGCGACGACGATGACGATTCAGTGTCCTACAAGGAAACTAAAATTGTAAACTTCAAGATGTATGTAGGTTCCGAAAACGGCGGTGTAGAAGTAAACACTGCAAACATCGACCCTAAAAAATATTTCAAAGAAGATCTTGAAGAAGAAATCGACGATAATGAAGGCGTCAGCATTACTTTTTCAGGAAATAAAGCTACTGTAAGTTATAGTGGAGAAAAAGGAACAATAAGCTATAAAGTAGAAAATGGCAAACTATATTTTGGAGAAGAAAACTATTGGTGGTTTGCTGGATTTGGAGGAACTGGTGGTTTTAAAGTATCAGAGCATTATGGATACTACAGGACTCAATACAGCTACAATTTCAACGATATTGACCTTGAAGATTTAAACGATCAGGAAACTATAGATATAAACGATGTTATGGAATCTAATTATTATTTGGGTAGCCTTGATGATATGAGATCAATACAAGATACTATCGTATTCTGTACAATTGAATCGTATTTCAGATAAATTATCTTTACATATAAATAACAAAAGGAATCTTAATGGATTCCTTTTGTGTTATTTATTAATACATATTTAGCGTTTTTCTAAAGGCAGAATTGTGAAAGTCATAGTTCCTGTATCGTATATTTTTGAACCGATAAGATTTGTATTTAGACTTAGTTTTAAAGGTCCTCTTCTTTTTTTAGCCCAATTAACAAACTCTTAATGGCTAGCCAGTTTATAGATAAAAAAGAGAAAATTTCTTCGAACATTCGGTGCCATACCCTAAAAACATTTATATTTACAAAAAAAACGAACTATGAAAAAATGCTTATCCCTAATATTAAGCATTGTGCTTTTAAGCCTTGCCTCATGTAGCGACAATGACGATACCGTTTGGTTATCTTACAAAGAAACTAAGATTGCAAACTTCAAGATGTATGTAGGTTCCGAAAACGGTGGAGTTGAAGTAAACACTGCAAACATCGACCCTAAAAGGTATTTCAGATATGAACTCAATTCTATAGATGAACGGCTAAAAGATGCTAGCTGCTCTTTTTCAGGAAATAAAATAACAGACAATTTTGGAGATCTGTATTCATCGGCCAAATACAAAATAACAGACAACAAAATTTATATTCTTGAACAAAATAAATATGGGGAAACATACTGGGCTTTTTACGCATTTGGACACCCTGATGGTTTTAAAAGGTTAACGCATTATGGATATCAATATCAAACAAAAGAAAACGTCTACACACTTACTTTTCTCCATTTTGACTACTACGAAGAGCTAGAAACTATAAACATTAACGATGCAATAGAAGTATCTTACGACTTCGATAGCCTTGATGAAATGACATCTATAACCGACACTATCGTATTCTGTACAATAGAATCGTATTTCAGATAAAAAGCCAACCAGATCTAGCTGATATTATCAAAATCACTTATAAATCGAGAATATAGGCTCTTGGAAAAATGTCCACAAGCAATGTTTCTGACCACAGGCGGCAAGGGCGTCGTTTGCCCATGTATTGCAGGAGTAAAATAAACTGTAACGTCCTTTAGCTTCGTAAAAAGCATCGGAAACGCCATAAACAGCATTTGTTTTAATATTAACAAAATCGCCATTAGCGTCTTTCTCGAATCTGCCCGTGATAAAAACTATCAAACGCTGGTACTGTTGTTTGCTAATCATTATCTTCCGACAATCTTCATCTTCAGCCATTTCTTTATAATATGTAGCATGCATTGCCGTCGAATTGAGCCAAAACGCTGCTCTAAAGGCAAGTCCGAAGGTAAGGTCGTCCCAAGTGGGCATATCAAGAAAAAATCCTTTATCTCCCCAACCAAGTGCTAAAAAACTATATACTGTGTCTTGCGAAATATTATTCCGAAACGGTATTTGTTTACTCCAGTCCATAACTTCGTTACACACCGGAACAACTATATCGGTATGTTTGCCATTGGTTTTTATAAAAATAGCAATTTCCTTCAGAGTACCTTCTTCTTCAGATACAACGATATATGAACAACAAAATCCCACTACAAAATAAAGCACTATAAATACTATTATACCAATCGATATTCGTTTTAAAGCTTTTAATATCCGTTTAAACATATTTTCAACAATATTTCTGACAGTTTTTTGTAAATATTTCACTCAATTATTCATCAACCTTTTTATTGTAATGCTCAAGAAAACAAATTTCTCCTATATCTTTTAGTAGTTTTTGATTTTCAATAAAATTCTGACCATATTTCAGCCATCGTTTAGCAAAACCTTTAAACTTACTACAAGGAAAAGTCTTACATTGGTAACAATGAGTAATTTCCCGTTCTATACAACAAAGATGAAAAGTTTTACATTTATTACAACGTTGCGAATTTATTTCAGCACCCGGACATGGATTTTTTTCCCGGGTATATACAGGACATCCTCCGCAAAAAGCTCCACAAGCGGGCACTCTTCCTCTATATATTTTCAGAATATTCACAACAATAAAAGTATAATTTTTCGCCCGATAATTAATCTTATCAGCCTTCTAATTCTTAAATAAAAAAATATTTGTTTAAGAAGCTACGTTAAAGAATTGCATTTAAACAGTATGTATAAGAAATAGTACTATTTTTGCAAACTGACTAAATTAGAGTATTAAGCTAAACCGACCAACTAGCCCCAATGAAGCAAAGAATACTACTGTTTTTAAGTATATTCGTCTATTTTGTAATAATATTTTTGTTCGGAAAAATATTGTTCTTTCTTATTCACTCCTCGCTTATCGAAGGATTGTCGTTTACCGATTTGCTTGGAGTTTTGTATCATGGTTCCCTTCTCGACTCATCTACGAGTGGCTACCTGACCGTTATTCCTGCTTTAGTCATTATTTCTTCTATCTGGATTGCACGCCCGTTTATAATCCGTTTTTTTAATATATACTACCTTATTATATCTGTATTAATTGCCATAATTACGGTTGTCGATATTGTATTATATTCTTATTGGGGATTTCACCTCGACTCGTCGGTTTTCCTTTACCTTAAAGAACCCGAAGAAGCTTTTGCCAGTGTTTCTTTCCTCGAAATAATTGGAGGAACATTAGCCGTGGTTGTATTTTCGGCCATTACATATATAGGTTACGTTTTCATTATAAAGAAACAACTTCAGCAATTAGATAATCCTAAAAACAAACTAAAACCGTTTGTTTGCTTGCTTTTGTTTACTGTAGCCTTATTTATTCCGATAAGAGGCGGGGTCACGGTTTCGACAATGAATGTGGGACAGGTTTATTTTAGCGAAAGGATGTTTCTTAACCATGCAGCTATAAACCCGTCATTCAATTTGTTTTATTCGCTGACAAAGTCCGACGATTTTGCATCACAATATCAATTCTTCGACAAAGAAGAAGCGCAAAAACTGTTCGACGAAATGAACAGGATTCCGAAAGACACAGCCGTGAAACAAGTGCTGAATAATGAGCGCCCGAATGTAATTTTGTTTATACTCGAAAGTTTCTCGTTTGCTCCGGCATTAGATTCTGTTATTGCACCTAATATGAGTAGGTATGCATTGGAAGGCGTGTTTTTTGAGAATTTTTATGCAAACAGTTTCCGTACCGACAGGGGACTTGTTTCGGTGTTGAGCGGGTATCCCGCACAGCCTACTGCCGCTATAATGAAATACCCTAAAAAATCGGGGACATTGCCTGCAATTCCTAAATCGTTGCGAAAAGCCGGATATAACGAGCAATCGATATATTACGGGGGCGATGTAGATTTTGCAAATATGAGGTCGTATTTTGTTGGGTCGTGCGGAATAAATAACATAATTGCCGACGACGATTATCCGCTAAAAGACCGCTTAACAAAA
This sequence comes from Dysgonomonas sp. 216, assembly GCF_010501065.1. GTDB lineage: Bacteria > Bacteroidota > Bacteroidia > Bacteroidales > Dysgonomonadaceae > QVMM01. The sequence continues at coordinate 200,232 of NZ_QVMM01000001.1, forward strand.
TGGGGAGTTCCTGACGGCATTGTTTTGGACAGATTGTATAACGATTTGATGGAACAAAAACACCAACAACCGTTCTTTAAAATGGTGCTTACACTCAGTAGCCACGAACCGTTTGATGTGCCCATCAATAAATTTGACGAACCTTTTTTAAACTCAATAAATTATGCCGACAAGTGTTTGGGCAATTTTGTAGAACGTTTAAAAGACTCCGAATTGTGGGACAATACACTTATTATTTTTGTCGCCGACCATGCAACACAAGCCTATCCATATGGAATGGAGGTGTACGACAAAAGGCGTTTCCATATTCCGATGATTTGGATTGGCGGTGCAGTAAAAGAGCCTATGGTTGTTTCGGACTATGGCTCGCAGAACGACTTGGCGGCAACACTACTTTCTCAATTGGATGTAGATTATTCGGCATTCAGGTTTAGTAAGGATATGTTTAGTTCTGAACTCGAAAAATTCGCTTTTTTTTCTTACAGCAATGGATTCGGAATGATAAACACATCCGATACTTTTATTTACGACAACGATAGCGAGCATATCATAAAGCAAGCTGACGATAGCCTATGCATGGAGAAAAAGGCTAAAGCTTTTTTCCAAACCATGTATCTCGACTTGGGAAGCCGTTAAATTATTCCTCTTTTAAAACAACTGAATTTTTAAGCCGAACGATAGCCTTAAATAGTCGGTTGGTTTCAGGTAGCTATTTGTAAAAGCGCTTACTATATATAAATCGCAGCTGCTTATCTCGTAGAAAAGCGTAAGCGATTTGGCAAAAAAACGTTTTTCCTCAGGGATATGCATAGTGAACCGTTGTCCGGCAAAAGCCCAGAATCTCATTTTCGTCGAAAAAGAATAATAATCGCTAGGATATTTATCGGGTTCCGACACCCAGAATTCTCCGTCGAATATTGTATTAACATACATTCCGCAGGTTAACGGATCTATCGAGAGCCATTCGTTAACTCTTTTCTGCCATGGTATAAAATTCTGTTTAACGGTAAGCGTCACTTTCGAATGGTTTGTCGAATATTTAGGTAAATATCCTAAAAGGACATCGGTCTCCCATTGGTCGTTCTTTCCATAATCCCAGCCTATTCCGGCAGATACCAGCCCCATACCTCCCGCAAATTGCAATTTATAGTGAGTGGGAATTAGTTTTTGCCATGCTGTCTGATAATTTTCAACACGCTTTTCATAGCCATTCCGAGCCGAAACGGCAAAAGGAAATGCAATAAATACAATTACCCAAAACCTTACATTAAAATTCAACCACTTCATATTCGTATAAATTATCAGGTTTTAGTGTAAAAACAAGGTATTTACGTTTCTTTATATTAGATACGCCGTAATATATAACTCCATCGTCAAAAAGATCGTCGGTTGCAACACGATGGTTGTGTGCATTCAGGCAAAATTGCAGATTACGGAATTCTTTCAGATACCGCTGAAACACATTAGCTATGTTGTTATTAAACTGGTCGTCGAACGGGCGTACGTGCATGGCAAATACGGTTTTTTTGTATGCTTCGCGTTCGTCGCTGTACTCACTTTCGATGAATTGAAAATCGGGAACAGGATGCGAGTAATCGAACTCGAGGGCATTTGTATTCAGACATATGAACTTTGTATCTCCTGCCAGAAAAGAAAAGTTTTCGGGGCCGAATATTTTTCTGAAAATCTCTTCTCCGTTGGCAAGACAATCGTGGTTGCCTAACAGGGCAACATAAGGGACTTTCAGTCCATTCATAATATCTCTTATCCAGATAAATTCTTTTGTCATCCCGAAATCGGCAATATCGCCCCCATGTATAACAAAATCTATATCATCTCTTTTATTCAGTACTTTTACAAAGTCTTCGGTATCGTCGTACCAGCGTTGTGTATCTCCAATCATCGCAAAACGAATGGTTGTTTTACCTTCGCAAGCTTTTTCTATCCTCGCTATATTTTTAGCGTTAACGCCTGTTTCGCCCTTTATACGCCCATCATAAGGATGATATTCAATCATTTCGCACGACTGAAAGAAAACCGGAATTAACAATAGAAGTAGTAAGTGTTTCATGCTCCTGCTTTTTTTTGATTGGGCGCAAATATACAATATATGCTCTTTAATCCTTTAGATTTTCTTCACTATTAAACCCGGAAGGAGACAAAAAAATGTAAAAATGAACCCCCGATTATTCTACCTACATAGAATTTCGCCTTTACTTAGGTATTCTCTGATATCTGTTTACCACAAAACCTGACAATGCTGACACTTTTTCATCGTTTTCTTACTTCGATTATCGTATACTACCGATTGTAAAGAATACTGCCCCAAGTATAGATAAAACAAAAAACCAATATATGTAGAAAAGAAATTGGTTCAAACTAAAATACCCACATACTTTTCGGCATGCAGGTATTCTAATATATATAATAAATTATTGCGGATTACTTATTTTGCCTTAAACAGCCATCGGGTACCTATCAGAACCAAATGAGTATCTTTATTATTCAAGTTATTAAATTCTCCTTGAAAGTTGGTATTGCTATAAGCATAAGCAGCATGAAAACGCAAATCTTTGACAACCGATTGGGTAAATGGGTAAAACTCTATTGCCGCTTGTATACCTATACTTTCGTATGCATTACTATCATAATCTTTGTCGTAACGTTGATTCCATGTTGTTTTAACTAAAGGTTTCCATTTGCCGAAATTATATTTAATATTGAGCGCAGTCGACTGGTCGCGTACATAACGACTACCAAGTTCGGTATTGTTTACAATAGCGCTGTAATCCATATTCCGACTACCCAAAAAGTAGTCTAATTCGGTAGTGAATTTACCCAGATTGAGTTGTGTTCCAAGTGTTAGCCAGTTATAAAATTTTGTTTTTTCGTGTTGAAAAGCTCCATAGCCCCAGCGTGTTCTTAGTTTTTTATCGAGCAAATTACCTTGCCACAAAACATTCAGCGAAAAAGCCTTATTTTTGTATTCTTCGCTGGCAAATTGCGGCGAATCGGAGTTCACTACTTGTAAGTTTAGGGTTTGCGCTGCAAATTTGTAAGCAACATTTACCCCTGTTTTATACATATCTATGTCTCCGTTTACCATTGTCGATTGGTAAATGTCGGCACCATTATAATCGTATTCGAAAGTTCCCAACTGCATCGATTGTTTACCTGCCGTTATTGTCCATTTATTACCTATGTCGAAAGCCAGCCATGCCTGATCTGTGGCACTCGAATAGTTGTCGCGCACCAAAGGTGTTTGCGGCTTGTTGAAGCGGTGACGTACCCTGTACCGTATTCCCGGTATTACTTCTCCGGCAAACCATACCCTGAACGTCTGCCCTCTGAATCCTGCATTATCGACATCGCCATTACTGATTTCGGACTGAAGATCGACACGGGTATCGAGCATGATATTCAGCATTTTATCGCCCCATATTAGTTTCTCCAGAATATTCTCACTTTCATGATGTTGGGCTTGTAGCTGAAAATTAACAGAGATTATGCATATTATGGCAAATAGTTTTTTCATCGTCATACGTATTTATATATAAAGTGCAGGAAGCATAATGCTCCCTACACTCTATTATTTTAGAACTCTATTCACATGAAAAGGATATTGTTATTTTGTGCTTTCCCATGCCTCTACATAATCTTGCATAGTTTCGGAAAGTTCTTTACCTATAACACTGTAATCTTTATCTTCAAGATTCGCCAACGAGACCCTTACCGACCATTCGGGTCCGGCAAAGCCTCCACCGTTAAGCAGCACGATAGACGATTTTTCGGCAAGACGGAAAACAATGTCAACCGGCTCGAAATTCTTTTCGAGGAAAGTAACGAATTCTTTTCCGTAGTTCTTCATCGCCCACTCGTGAATATCTATCTCGCAGTAATATGCCGCCCGTTCGGGGTCGGGTATTACCGGAATATTAATTCCTTCCCATAACAATGTGTAACGGTGTTGTAACAGATTTATACAATCGGTTTTGTATTTGTTCTCTTTGTCTAACAGGGCAAAGGTGGCAAATAATAGCATCTGTATTTGTTGAGGCGTAGACAGTCCGGCTGTATGGTTCAAAGCAACCTGACGGCTATCGGCTACAAGCCTGTCTATAAATTTCAGCTTTTCGGGATGCAATGTAAGGCTTTCGTAAAGTTTGGCGAGCCTTTCTTTGTCCTTTTCGGGTATAGCCGATAACATATCGTCGTAAATATTATCTTCGTACAAGGCAATTACACCCAAGCGCCAGCCTGTAGCCCCAAAGTATTTCGAGAATGAATATACGCACAACGTATTCTGTGGAAGTTCGTTCATCAGTGAAACAAAACCGGGAACAAACGTGCCGTAAACATCATCGGTTAATATCATCAGATTCGGGTTCAGGTTTTTCACAACCTTTACCAGATACTTGCGGCTGTGATCCGATATTTCGACCGATGTTGGGTTACTGGGGTTTACAATAAAAAATGCTTTGATTGATTTATCGCCCAGTTTATCCAATTCTTCGTCCGGATATTGGAAGGTAGAGTTGCCATCTTTATCTTTTCCCGAACCATGTATGAATGTTACTTTAAAATCATAACGTGCAAGTTCGGGTATTTCGAGGTAAGGTGTAAACACAGGAACGCCTAACGCTATACGGTCGCCTTTCTTCAACAAACAGTTTTCTATCAGCGAATCGAATATATAACACATGGCGGCTGTTCCTCCTTCTACGGCAAAAAGATCAAATTTTCCTGCTCTCGAAGGCTTATCTCCGCACATTTCCTGAATTAAATAATCGTGTACAACTTTCTCGGTTTGTTTTAGCATCCTTACGGGGCTGGGGTATTGGTCGCCAACAACACCTTCGGCTAATTCAAATACCCACGAGTCAAGGTCGAATCCATGCTTATCTATTCCGTATTTGTACAATCCGTTTAGCAATTCAATACCCGGAGTCTGCTTTTCTTTTTTAAGAAAAGCTTCGAATCGTTTTGCGATACCCGATTTTTGAGGAATACCTGCTATCCCTGACGGTTTTTGCATTGCAAGTTTACTTTCTTCAACACCAAACATACCAAGTATAAAGAATGCCTCGCGAGGTACGGTTGCAGTCCAGTTTGGATTTCCGCGTCCTGCATTCAGCATTGTTTTCACAGGCTTTTTCTGCTGATCGGAAGCCAAAGTTATCAGATTGTCTTTCAGTTCGAACGGACTTAATTGTTCCAATTGTTGTTCGCGTTTGCGCGAAGTCCTTAATTTATCTATATCCATAATTCAATATTTATTTGATGATACGTCATTTTTATATTTAACTCATTAACAGCACGATGACAACACCCCAGATGATAAGCAACGTATTACCTATTGCATAAGTAGTGGTGTACGACAGGGCAGGAACTTTACTGTTTAAACTGTCCTGAATTGCACCTAATGCCGCTGTTGTTGTACGTGCGCCGGCACAAGCGCCTAATGTTATAGCCGGATTGAATTTGAAAACAAAACGTCCTAATAGTATCCCGATAAGCATTGGAACCAGACTGACGAAAATTCCGGCAATAAACAAACTTACTCCAGCAGTTTTAAGCCCGGCTATAAAATCGGGGCCTGCATTAATACCTACAATTGCAATAAAGATATTAAGCCCCAAGTTGTTCATTAACCATATTGATGGCTGGGGAATTGCTCCGAATGTGGGGCGAAGAGAACGTATCCACCCGAATATAATACCCATAATTAATACACCACCACTGGCACTCAGGCTTAACGGAATGTTTCCTGTACGTAATGTTAACGATCCCAATATGCCGCCAATAAATATTCCAAGTCCGACATACAACAGGTCGGTAATTGTAGTGGGACGTTCGGCATAACCAATGTAAGAGGCAAAGCGATCAACATCGGCTTTCCGCCCTTCAATTTCCACAATATCGCCTCGCTGCAATTTAATATTGTTCAGCAGCGGAATAGAGGCTTTTCCTCTATGTATTTTACGTATAATAACACCATGTCGCTCTTTACAGGTTTTTAATTCTTTCAATGTTTTTGTTGTTATATCCTTCTTCGAAATTATAACCCTGAGAGCCTCCGCCTTAAAGTTTAACAATTCTATATCGGCAACTTCGGTTCCTATTATATTTTCGTCAGCCAATAACGAATCAATTGGTCCGTTTAAAACAAGGCGATCTCCCTTACCTATCGGAGAGTCGGCTTGAGGTTCTTGTATTATATCGCCTTTCGACGGGCGTATACGCTCAATGTATACAGGCCAGCCTTGCTGAATTAACAAATTCTCTACATCCTGTACCGTTCTGGGCTGATCGAAATAACCGCTCGAAGCTTCAATAACCCTGAATGTCGTACCGTCATAAGCTTCTTCTAGCGATGTGTCACTATCTTCGATTGATCCTCCTAACGATTGTTCATAATCCCTTATTTGTTGCATAACATTTTTGCCTAAGAGCTTAGGACCTACAGACGATAAAAACCAAGCTGTACCTGCTGTCCCAAAAATGTAAGTTACGGCATACGCCACCGGTATTTGGTTTATGAAAGAGTGCTTCTGTTCTTCACTTATACTCAGTTGATTTATAGTGTCGGAGGCTACACCAATTACAGCCGAAATAGTATTTGCTCCGGCCAACAGACCTGCCGAGTTACCTAAATCGAATCCGGCAATTATTGAGCAAACCCAAGCCATAGCCAAACAGGCAACACATACTATCGCAGCAAATGCAATTTGAGGCAATCCTTCTTTCTTCAAGCTATGAACAAACTGAGGCCCTACACTATAACCTACAGCAAAAAGGAATATCAGAAAGAAAGTTGATTTTACTGTGGGAGAAACACTTATGTGCAATTGCCCGATTATTACGCCCATCAATAGCACTCCGGTGACCGATCCCAGACTAAACCCTTTTATCTTTACTTTACCTATAGCAAAACCTAAGGCTAATGTTAAAAAGATAGCAAGCTCGGGCGAGGCTTGCATGGTTTTTATTATCCATTCCATAAAGCTTTTTGTTTTTTAACTTCTATAACCTAATGTGTATTAAATCTTTTCTTAGATATAGAACAAGCCTATGTGCTTTTTGTTTTTGGGGTTGAAGCTAAAAGGAATTAATAAACCGACACTTGTATTCTCGAAGTTCGCAATTGTAAAGACTTTTGAAGAATTTTGCCTACTAAAAAATGATTGGTAAAAAAATAAATTCTGAGAATGAAATGTAATAACAAAGCTTTTTTTCACTCTTAAAAAGCTAATTAACAATATTAATGAGACTTTTTTAGGAATAATAATGCTCCGATTTGTGAAAAGTGTTTAAATTTGCAAATTAATCTAATATGTTTTACATATTTTGCATGCGAAAACAACAAACAAACATAACACAACTATGAAGAAGTTTTTTTTACAGTCGGCATTACTGCTTATTGTACTTTCTTGTGGTACAATTGGAGCTGTGGCTGATAATGGAAACGACAATACAGACTACGAAAATGGTGAGATTACAAGACTGGAAAAGATTACATTAGCACTGGATGACAAAATCACCACTTACAACGGTTACCCTCAATCGGTTGACAAGGTAACAATTGAACCTGCATACGCAGATACGCTTACTGTATTTTATCTTTATAAAACAATTGGTCAGGATAACGAACCATCCGATACCCCCCCAACTACTGCAGGCGAGTATGAGGTTACTGCTTATACTAACGAGACTGCACAGTACGAAGCATCGTTAGTTACCGCCAAACTTATTATAGAGAAAAAAGAGCCTGCCTTCGGCATAAAAGATAAAACTGTTGTTTATTCGGGTCAAACCGTTTCGGTTGAAGCTGACATACAGGAAGAACTGGAAAACAATGTTATTATTTATTACGAAGGTATTGAAGAAACTGTTTTTGAAAACACAACAGATAGCCCTGTCGATGCAGGAATATATAAAGTATCAGCTGTATATGAAGAAAGCAACAACTTTGAAAAGAAAACAGTGTATTCAAAACTGGTTATCGAACGAAAGGAGCCGATATTTAATATACAGGACAAACGTGTAAAATATTCGGGCGTCGTGGTGCCTGTTAGTCCCGAAATAGTAGATCGACCTGCAGATGCGGAAATATTGATAACTTATACAGGTGTCGGATCTACTGAGTATGAAGAAACAGATATTGCGCCTAAAGATGCAGGAGAGTATAAGGTTACGGCAACACTTAAAGAAACTCCTAACTATACATCTAAAACAATATCATCTAGTCTGATTATCGATAAATATGGTAAGCCCGAGTTGACACTACAAAACAAAACAGTGATTTACAACAAAAACCCTCAGGGTGTTGACAACGCTATTGTTTTGCCCGTTTTCGCATCCTATCTACCTGTAACATACACTTATAAAGCTGATGATTATCCCGAGTCGGAGTATCCTCCTACCAATTCGGGCACTTATATTGTAAAGGCAAGTACTCCCGACGACAGGAATTTTGATCCTAATTTTGTTACGGCTGTTTTAATAATAGAAAAGGCAGAACAAGTTATTACATTCCCCGACATCTCTCCCAAAAAATGGAAAGACAATCCGTTCAATTTGAATGTAACTGTCGACACCGGATTTCCCATTATTTATGAAGGCAGCAACAATCAGGTTGCCGAGGTTGCTGACGATGGAACTGTCGCGATAAATTGTTCGGGCAATGTAACTTTCACTGTAAATGTAGAAGAAACCCGTAATTATTTACCGGCAACTAAAACTCAATCTATTTTTGTAACCAGCAGCGACACCGATATATATGATTTGAGGATAAATGGAGAATCTATATCGTTAGGAACACAAATGTACTACGATATGTATTGTGCCGAAATTACTCAACTTGACATAGCAATTGATACAGAATGTAATGCAACCATAGATAAAGGACATGTATTTACAGAGATTATAGAAAAACCTGAGAAACGCAAGGTTGTATTTACTGTAACATCACAAGACCAGACAACCAGCAAAATATATACGCTTATTATTGAAAAGCGATTCAAATTTGAGGATATTATAAATATCAGATGGAACAATACTTTATCGGTTATAAACAATCCGGAGAATAATGGAGGGTATAATTTTACTTCATTTAAATGGTACAGAAAAACCGCTGCAAGCGAAGACTTTGAAGTTGTATCAGAAGAACAATACTATTCGGTTGGAGAAAATGGTGAGATTATACAGCCTGACGATGTATTTTATGTTGAGATAACAGGAAAAGAATTTGACGATATTTTACGAACATGCGAAAATTCGCCGGCTATACAGTCGGGAAACTCATCAATAAAAGCTTATCCGATACCAGTGTCCAGAGATCAGGATCTGAAAGTAGAAATTGACTTGGAAGATGAACAATTAAAAGATGCCGAAATTGAAATCTATAATGTCAATGGTATGCTAATCAGAGTTCAGAAAGTAGCAGAAAAGCAAACCTTAATTTCGCCCTTAAATGTATCTGGGACACATATCCTTCGACTCAAAACAAAAGAGGAAAAAGGAAATGAATTGAGGATAATGGTAAAGTAAATTTAAGCTAAATCACAGATTTATTATATGAAAATCTCAAAATATATAGCAGTTTTTATTTCCGGACTAATGTGTAGTGCGGCACTTTCGGGGCAGGACGGACAGTCTGCTCACGAGTTGTCGGTCTATCTGGGCGGAGGACTGTCTACTTTAAACTACGACACAAGGGTAGGAAAACAAACCGATGGTAATGGCGGATTGGGCGGTTTTGGTTATAGCTATTTCTTTTCGGAGAAATGGGGCATTGTAACCGGCGCTGAAGTATCCTTATATAAAGCAAGAATGACTTTTGATTATCTTTCCGATAAATATGTAACCAAAGATGTAGACGGCGAAAATTTTGAGTTCAGAAGCAAGGTTAGCAATTATAAAGAAAAACATCATTCGATATTCCTTAATATTCCGGTGATGATGCAATACCAAACTCCCGGCGACAAGCATCGTTTTTATGCTATGGCAGGAGGTAAGATTGGTATACCATTACGAACCAAATATAAAACATCGGGGGCTACTATCGAGAATTCAGGATATTACATGTTCGATGATGTAGAGTATACAACCCAGAAGTTTATGGGATTCGGGGTGTTTACCGATAAGAACATGAACGAAAAGGTCGATTTCAAAATATCGTTTACGCTTTCGGCTGAGGTTGGTACAAAGTGGCGTCTGGGAGATAACCTATCCTTATATTCAGGCTTATTTATTGATTATGGAGTGAACGATATAGGAAAAGGCAAACGTAACCAAAGGTTTATAGCATATAACTCCGAAAACCCACGCAATTTCACCTCCAGCAGTATTCTTGTATCTCAATTTGCTGCTGAAGATGGCAAAACAGTGAGCTTTATTGATAAAGTTAATGTTATGACTGCAGGAATAAAACTAAGATTCTCGTTTGGAATAGGGCAAACTAAAAAATAAATCTTGAGTAAAGTTGGAGACTCAGACACCTCTGTTCGAATCTTTTTCGGCAGGGGTGTTTTTCTTTTTTTATCTTTTCCAGAAAGCAGGTATAAATAACGAAAGAACAGTAAACAATTCAAGACGCCCTGTCAGCATAAGAAAGCATAGATACCACTTTGAGAATGTTGGTATATCGGCAAAATGCCCGCTAGGGCCAACAGTTCCAAGACCGGGACCTACGTTGCCCATACAAGATATAGCCGACCCGACCGACTCTTCGAAACCCATTCCCGAAAAAGACAGGATAAGGAAACTTATAATAAGAATAGCCAAATACAGAAACATGAAAGCCAATATCTTGGTTACAATATCGATAGGAATAACATGCCCATTCAAGCGTACCGGATAAATAGCGTTAGGATGTACCTGACGTTTGAATTCGTTGATCGCATTCTTACACAGTACAATAATGCGTACAATTTTTATACCACCCGAAGTTGATCCGGCACAGGCACAGAATAGCATTAAAAGACATATTACCAATGTATAAAAGGCTCCCCATTCGATGTAATCGGCCGTTGCAAATCCGGTAGTGGTTATTACTGAGATAACCTGAAACAATGAAGAGCGGAATGCCTGCTCAATATCATTAATTTTTCCCGACATAAATAGGCTGGATGCAACTATTGCTATAAACAAAACACAAATTGTAAAATACCAACGGAATTCTTCATCCTTTATTAACCTTTTGGGTACTCCTTTTACCAAAAAGTAAATGAGAGCGAAATTGACTCCACCAATAAACATGAACAGACTGACAACATATTCGATATAAGGAGAATTCCAGTGCGCAATGCTTGCTTGCTTAGTAGAGTATCCGCCCGTCGACATAGTGCTCATGGCATGGCAAACCGAATCGAAAAAGTTCATCGGCCCGACCCACAACAAACCGCAGAGAATAACTGTTACTAAAATGTATGTACCCCAAAGCCGCTTTGCAATTTGAGTTACACGGGGGCGAAAACGTTCGTGTACAATTCCCGTAGTTTCGGCATCGTACAGAAACGAAGCATTACCTCCAAGCATGGGTAAAAGAGCCAGTGCAAAGACTATAATACCAATTCCACCAATCCATTGGGTAAGGCATCGCCAAAACAGCAGTCCTTTAGGCATTGCTTCTATATCGAGCAAAATACTAGAACCGGTAGTTGTAAAACCCGACATGGTTTCGAAATAAGCATTGCTTATATTTGGTATGGACCCACTGATAAAGTAAGGAAGCATGCCGAAAGCCGACAATACAACCCAAGCCAAAGCCACAACCAGAAAACTTTCGCGTTTGCCGATAGGCTTTTCATATTCTTCCATCCCTATCAGCCGAAAAAACACGCCCGATATTAAAGTTATTGTGCTTGATATAAGCATAGCATCGCCGCTATACTCTTGATAATAGAATGATATAACAGTAGCCACCATCATAAACAGCGACTCTATCAGTAATAAAAAGCCCAGAGTTTTGATTACAAACCTGAAATTAAATTTATTCATTCTATTTACCTTATTGGGGGTTAATTGAATAGCTTCTCTATATCTCTGATTGCGTCGTTGAGGCAAAATACTACAACATTGTCATAAGCTTCGACCTGAGTATTACCATCAATCAACATGGGTTCTCCATTGCGGATGAGTCCGCCCAAACTTGTGTTTTTAGGCAAAGTAAGGTTCTTTATCTCTTTCTTCGTTATTAAGGAATTGGGACGTGCTGTAATTTCCGCAACATCGGCATTTGCAAATGTCAGGGATTTTATATTCGAAACGTCTGCATTTAGCAGAAATCGGTATATATTGTTAACCGTAATCAATCGCTTGTTTATCACAGTTCCTATATCAAGGCTTTCGGCCATGGCAATATAGTCCATATTTTCTACTTCGGCAACAGTTTTCTTTACGCCAAATTGCTTTGCCGCCATACATGCCAGAATATTAGCCTCGGAATTTCCTGTAACAGCTATAAAGGCATCCATATCCGTTATTCCTTCTTGCAACAGAAAGTCAGTATTTCTTCCGTCGTCGTTAAATATTGTCACATTCTTAGGAACCTTTTCCAGTAGTTTGTGACATTTTTCTTTGTCCGACTCCAAAAGCTTTATGTGCACATCATCAGGTAGATATTGGCTGGTACGTATTGCAATACGGCTACCCCCCATAATCATGATGTTTTTAACATCAAAGTTCTGTTTTCCTGTTATATCGGGTATCTCTTTAACAAATTCCTGAGTTGTACAGAAAAACAATATATCGTTTGGTAAAATCTGATGATTACCTTTGGGTATAATGGTTGTATTATTTCGCTTAATGGCAACTATATGGAACCTCTTTTTATCCTGATTCAGGTCGTAAAGGTACTTGTTTGCAAGTGTAGCATTCTCGCGGATCTTAACACCTACAAGAATTATAGCTCCGCCAAAAAGCTCGACCCATAGCCTTGCCCAAGGTCGCTTTACTGCCGATACAATTTCTTTTGCAGCAAGCATTTCGGGGTATACCATGGCGTTTATACCCAATTTATCAAAGAAGTCTTTGTTTTTTGGCAACAGGTATTCGAAGTTATCGATACGGGCAAAAGTTTTTTTCGCACCCATATTGGCAGCAAGCATACAAGAAGTAATGTTTACCGATTCGTCGGGGGTTACCCCTATAAAAAGGTCGGTGTTTTTAATATCGATTTCGTTCAGGTCTTTTAACGATGTCGACGATCCCACCATTGTTATCATTTCCAGATTGCTTGAGAAATTAAGCCTTTCTCTGTCGGTATCCATAAGGATAACATCCTGATTCTCCTGCGATAGAAGTTTCGCTAAGTGCGTACCTACAGCACCTGCACCGGCAATAACAATTCTCATCTTACTTTTTTTATGCCTGTTGGCCGTTATTCAACAAAACTAACGCTTTTTTAAGACTTCTGCAACACGCTTGGTTATACCCTCGGTATCTATTTCACAAAGCCTGTTAAGGTCTTTTATAGATCCGTGTGTAATAAAGCTATCGGGTAAACCTATACGCGTGAGTTCTATGTTTTTCACGTTCTTGTCCGAATAATATTCAAGCACTGCAGAACCAAGACCTCCTGTTACCACCCCGTTTTCGACAGTAATAATTTTATCGAATTTCGTGGATATTTCGTCCAGAATATCAGTATCTATTGGTTTCAGGAAGATCATATCGTAATGAGCTATACTGTATCCCTCTTTTTCGAGATTATCGATAGCATCATTTGCTGCATTACCTATAGGTCCTATAGATAAAATCACGGCATCTTTTCCGTCACGTATTTTCCGTCCTTTCCCTATTTCCAAAACTTTCATTTCGTTTTGCCAGTCCTTCAACTCGCCCTGTCCTCTGGGATAACGTATTACAAATGGCCCGCTGTTTCCGTATATTCCTGTATACATTAAATCGCGAAGGAAATGTTCATTATATGGCGATGATATAATAAGGTTAGGAACGCAACGCAAACTTGCCAAATCGAATGCGCCATGATGCGTCGGGCCATCTTCTCCCACAAGACCGGCTCGGTCTAAGCACATAACCATATGCAGTTTTTGTATGGCTACATCGTGAATAACATTGTCGTAGGCCCGTTGAAAGAATGATGAATATACGTTGCAAAACGGTATCAATCCTTCTTTTGCCAATCCGGCTGAGTACGTAACGGCATGACCTTCGGCAATACCAACATCGAAAGCCCTATCCGGAAATTCCTTCATCATGTATGTCATGGAACAACCTGTAGGCATGGCCGGAGTTATACCCACAACCCGTTCGTCTTTCTTGGCCAAATCGACAAGCGTATGTCCAAAAACATCCTGATATAGTTGAGGTTGGTCTTTTGATCGAACAATAACACGTTCGCCGGTTTCTTTATTGAATTTTCCGGGAGCGTGCCACTCGATAGCCGAAACTTCGGCGGGTTTAAAGCCTTTACCCTTAACCGTATGTATATGTAATATTTTAGGACCTGTCATATTCTTGATGTTCTCAAGAATACGTACTAAACCTTTCAGATCGTGACCGTCGACGGGCCCGAAATAACGGATATTAAATCCTTCAAATATATTTTGTTGTTTAGTTATCAGCGATTTAAGACTATTATTAAACCTAAGTATAAAATTCTTGCCTTTTTCTGATATAAGATTTCTGCGTTTAAACTTCTGGTAAACATCGTTTCTGAACTTATTATAAGTCTGCGATGTAGTCATCTTTACAAGATAGTCTTGTATTCCGCCCACATTATTATCGATAGCCATATCGTTATCGTTCAGTATAATAAGTAGATTATTGGGCTGAGAACTGGCGTTATTTAAGCCTTCGAAGGCTAATCCGCCTGTCATTGCTCCATCGCCGATAACAGCCACCACCTGACGGTCTTCATTTTTCAGACTCGAAGCTACAGCCATACCTAGAGCTGCCGAGATAGAGTTAGAAGCATGTCCTGCGATAAAAGAATCGTATTCGCTTTCGTCAGGATTGGGGAAACCCGCCAATCCTCCAAATTTACGGTTTGTCGAAAAACGGTCTTTTCGCCCAGTGAGTATTTTATGACTGTATGCCTGATGCCCTACGTCCCATACAATGCGGTCGTAAGGAGTATTGTAAACATAATGTAAAGCCACAGTCAATTCTACCGTACCCAAACTTGAACCAAAATGTCCCGGATTGCAACTTAGCTGATCGATAATAAATTGTCTTAATTCAGTACAAAGAGTTTCCAGTTGATCCGGTGCTAATCCCTTCAGGTCCGACGGATAGTTGATGTTTTGCAACAAAGTCGGTGTATTATTGTTTTCTGACATAATTTCGCTAAAATAGGGATGTGCAATAAGCACAAACAAGACAGCAAAATTAAGAAACAAAAGCTACTTTTCCTATGATTTTATATTAAAAATGCGATAAGGAGAAAAGGGGCTTTTATTGTTAAAGTTTTACCAACAATTATTCTATTAGCTCAGGATTGCATAGCCCCGTCAGTATCTTTAAACACTTGTTTAGAAAAAGCCTGACAATTTTTCCTGATTTTGTTCTTTAAATCAAATCCTATTGTCTGTAAATGTCTCTTTCGTTTTACATATAAAAAAGCACAAATCAAGACATTGAAAGCTAAGCATATTTTTGTAAACTTTTCCTTTTTTGCATTGCTTTCAGTATGTTTCGCCGAACTGTACGTATAGCCGGACAGAGTCGTCCATCCATCATTTCGAGAATAGTCTTTAGCTCTTGTACCAATTCGGGAATGGGAAGACAAAGTTCATAAGCTATTTTCATGCAAAGCGATTGCACGCCCGGTAGCTCCTGCGCCGACAACATCCGTTCCATGCAAAAGTCCAGAAAATCGACACGAAGCGGATCACCTAACGGTTGTTTATAAAGCAGATTCAGCATAACCCTTCGTTTCCCTCCATGCTTACATATCATAACTTCGTTAATCAGATCGTCTTGTTTACAGTATAACCATTTGTTTTCTTGTCGAGAAAAATGAGAGAAAACCCAAGCTGCCTGATACCCAACAGTCTCATCTTCATCCTGCAGCAAACGATAAAGCTCTTCTTTTTGTT
This sequence comes from Dysgonomonas sp. 216, assembly GCF_010501065.1. Taxonomy (GTDB): domain Bacteria; phylum Bacteroidota; class Bacteroidia; order Bacteroidales; family Dysgonomonadaceae; genus QVMM01. The sequence continues at coordinate 216,296 of NZ_QVMM01000001.1, forward strand.
CATCGCTTTGCTGTGTCAGACGAAGCAACTCTTCTATATCAGCCATCCCTATACGCCCCGATAATTTAGCCTTAAAATCCACTATTTAATTAACTCTGTTCGTTTGTATAAATCGTTTTGATATGTTCCATAATAGCTACTTTCCGACACACTATGTAAAATACAGCTTACAATCAATCGTTTATAGTGTTATTGGTGTATATGGGTGTACTATATTCTTTGGAATCAGGAGAGATAACCCTATCATTGATATACGTGGTTATTTCGCCTGTAATTTCGCTAAAATAATAGATAAATTTAATTATATCTTACCTTTCTGATGATAATTAATTTCGTAAAGGACACGAATAAAAATAGAATATTCCTGTATCCCTTTTGTTATTTTATCTTCTAATCCTATTCTTTGTTTATCATATAGAGCGAATTCTGAATGCAAATTTTGATTAATATCTTCAATCATTTTTAAACTTTTATCGGTGCTTTTTGCATTTTCAAGAATTAAACTACGTTTACTTGCCAAGTGTTCAAGTTGATGAATTGTTTTAATCAATACGACAGAAATATCACTAATTTGATTAATGAACTTGTTTAAAGATTCAACAATTCTTTTATCTTCGTTAAAAGCCAAACATTCATAAAATATTGTTTCTGCTTTTAATCTTTCTTCATAAATGCAATTATATAAATTTCTAATGTAGAGTATATCATCTACTCTATCGAATGCATACACCATTTTTACTATTAAGTTTTTGTGTGCAATTCCAGAAGGGATAAACGACATTAATTTATTTTTTCGTTCTTGCAAATAGTCGTTTTCTCTTAATTTTTCAAAGCTTATTTCATTTTTTATTTGTTCAATATCTCTTGTTATTTGCTTTACATCCTCTTTTGTTGCTAAATTTTTTCCTTTTTCTTTAAAATAAGATACTGCAAAGGCAGATATTAGACCTCCTATAAAAGCAGATATAGGTATAAGAATAATTTCAAAAAAACTCATAATAACATTATATTATAAAAATTATAGACCTGAATTATTTTTTATCATGAGAAAAATACACTTAATAACTCAACCCCAACTGCCACAACGGAATAACATTTAAATATCCGCTCTCGATATCGTCTTTTACAATATATCCATTCTCAACCTCCTTAATTTGCTTCTGTCCCTTGTTCTCACCTCCAACCTCAAAGGTTTTATCATCTATCAAGAAGTCAGCAATAGGCGATGCGAATACATCATGTTTTACTCGCATTTGATTGATAAAGAATGTTTCCCTAATATTTCCAATATTGGATGTATCATCGGCAAGATTGTAAATAAGATTGGTATTGTCCAAATATATTTTATCGACTTTACCTAAGCCTCGAACACCACCTGTATTATTTCTTAGTTGGGCTATCATGCCCGCTTCCTCAATATACAAACAATAGTCTGCGATATTGTTCCGACTTGCAGATAGCATTTCTGCTATCTTACTCATATTAGGTTTAAATGGTGCACTTTTAGATATAATTGCAAGTAATTGTTTTAACTTCCGTCCTGTTGCCACATTCATATCAGCATACATCGGAATATCATTCTCTAAAGTTTGATTGATAATTTGCCCCAAACGTAAACCGAAATCTTCTTCCAAGGCAAATGGATAATACCCTGTTTTTAAATAGTCAGAGAAAAGAGGTAGTGGGTGTTGTACAGGCAATTCAACTTTGTGCTGCAATATTTCCTCTAGCGAGTAGGTTCTTGCAGAAATGCCATGAAACAGTTGCAAATACTCTCGGAAAGATAAGCCTTGCATGTTGTATATAACAGCCCTACGGCTTAAATCAGAAGCTCCCTTTTTTATATCCAGAACCGAAGAACCTGTAAATACCACATTCAAATCTTTGTGATAGTCATAAATCAACTTTAATTCCTTTGACCAATCTTTGTATTTATGAATTTCGTCTATAAAAAGGTACTTACCCCCATGCTTAACAAAAGTATCTGCCAAATCGACAAATCTGTTATCAACAAAATAAAAGTCTTCTGCCGTTACATAAAGCGTTTCGGTTGGGTTAAGATTTTGCTTGATATATTGAAGCACTAATGTAGTTTTACCAACACCACGAGGTCCGATAAGGCCTATCATCCTGCTTTTCCAATTTATTTCATCGTACATATATCGAAGAAACTTCGTATCAGTTTCTTTTATCAGTCTATTGGAATATTCAAATAACTTATCCATACTTCTTCCTTTTTTGCAAAGATAGTCATTTTTTGCACTTCAATAGTGCATTTTATTTTATTTTTCGCACTTTCAAGGGGCATTTATCATTCCAAGTACTAAAATTATTCGTATCTTTTATAAATGCTGAACGACCAAACAGAAAACAGACAATTTTCATGGTTAAAACATTTAACTTATGCACACCTCAGCGATTCTTCCTTTATTACTCAGTCTTTAATAATTACTGAATACTAGCAATTATTTGCCAATACAGAATTTACTGAAAATATTGCCTAAAATTTCATCGGTTGAAATTTGCCCCGTAATCTCGCCCAAATAGTGCATACAGTCGCGGATATCCTGAGAAAGAAAATCGCCCGATATACCATTATCAAGCCCTTCTATCACCCGTCTAATAGCAGAAAGGGCATTTTGCAAAGCCTCGTAATGTCGCACATTGGTAACAACAACATCGTTTTCGCTAAATTCAGGAATATTGGCGGCTTCAACTAAAACATCTTCAAATCCGGAGGTATTTTCCTCATACTTCGCTGAAATAAACACACGCTTCGACACTTCTGTCTGCAAAAGCTTTTCTTTCGACAAAAGCCGTTCCGGCGAAACCGAATCGACCTTATTAAAAACAAGAATCACGGTTTTACCTTCGGCCTTCGGCAATATTTTCTTCGACAAATCGAGTATATGATCGTCCGACGATTGTATATCCACAACCCAAAGAACGATACTAGCCTGATCGAGTTTTTTAAAAGTACGCCCTATCCCCAAATTTTCGATTTCGTCGTACGTATCTCGAATACCAGCAGTATCTATCAAACGGAACGATACGCCCTTTATGTTTATAGTATCTTCCACCACATCGCGGGTTGTTCCATGAATATCAGAGACAATAGCTTTATCCTCGTGCAAAAGCAAGTTCAGCAATGTCGATTTTCCGGCGTTGGTTTCGCCTATTATAGCAACAGGAATTCCTGTTTTAATAGCATTTCCTAACGAAAACGAATCCGACAACTTCTTTATGTGCGATTCGATAAGTTTTGCCGCCTGCTTCAAACTATCCCTGTTAGCAAACTCCACATCTTCTTCCGAAAAATCCAGTTCTAACTCAATCAGAGAAGTAAAATTCAGCAAATCGGTACGCAGTTCTACCAATTTACCACTGAACCCACCTCGCATTTGATTCATCGCCAAACGATGCGTAGCCGCAGAAGTAGAAGCTATAAGATCGGCAACCGACTCGGCTTGCGATAAATCCATCTTCCCATTCAGAAAAGCCCGCTGAGTAAATTCGCCGGCAGAAGCCAATCGAGCACCTTTTGTTATTAGCAACTGTAAGATATTCTGTTGTATATATATCGATCCATGGCACGATATCTCAACCACATCTTCTCCCGTAAAAGAATACGGAGCCCGAAATATACTAACTAAAACCTCATCCAGAACAGCATCCTCTTTTTTAATATACCCAAAGTGGATAGTATTGGCCTTTTGATCCTTTAACAGTTTGCCTGTTGTATGATTAAACACAGTATCGACAAGTTCAATAGCCCCTTTTCCCGACACCCGAACAACCGCTATTCCCCCTACGCCCGCAGCCGTAGATATGGCTACAATAATATCTGAATAATTCATCTTTTATCCATTTAAGGCACTAAACCTATTGTTTTTAAAACACGTTAACTATAAAACAGATGTCTTAAATACAGAAAATCCGACATGAAGGAATTCAGAATTTCTGTCAGTAAGAAAATCAAAGTTAATAATATTTCTCCATTAGATAAGCTTTTATTTTTCGTCCCAATCTAAAACAGACAACAAACTTATCCGTTTATTATCAGAGCAATTGTAGAATATTGATATACACCAGCGAACAATTTATAATATTTTTTGTTATATATTAACAAAAGCTAAAAAAAAGGGAATAAAACCAAAACAAATAATTACTTTTGTCGTTATTAATTGGAGAGGAACAATTTTTCATACCAAAATCATGCTCAATTTAAAAAACATAGGGGTTATCTTGCTTGCTTCAATCTTCTTACTATTTAGCTGTAAGGAAGAGGATAAAAGTACATTTAAAATAGAAGGAAAGTTATCGAACCTCAATGCTCCATACTTTTTTCTGGTGATGGAATCGCCTGACTCTTTAATAGTTGACACAATCCGCATAGACGAACACGGCGTTTTTTCGCATGAAGGAAAAGTTGACACACTAACTATTGCCTCGTTATACTTCGACAAAAAAGCATGGTCCACCTCTGTATTTTTGGATAAAGGATGGGATGTTAATATCGATGGCAACATCAATTATTCCGATCTGATAACCGTAAACGGAGGAAATGTAAATGACGACCTGACAGCTTTCAAAAAAGAAAACGAACAGCTGCTCAAAATCCGTACCGAATTACTTCTGAAAATAAAGGATGCCGCTAATGTAGATATGTTCCAAAATTATAACGCCGAATTAAAAAATATAGAGTTCGATTTAATAAACAAAGCAAAATCTTACGTCGAAAAAAATCCGGATAAAGTAGCCAGTGTTATTCTTATTCAAGACTTTCTGAAAAGCAACATTTCGCTTAGCGATCTTGACAAATTATTAGGATCGTTAGAAGGGGCTGCCGTAGATTTTCCGCTGACACAAGACCTGAAAAAACAAAACACAAGAACCAGATTATCGCAAGTTGGAGCAATAGCACCCGATTTCACTTTGAAGAACGGAGAAAAAGAATTCGACCTTCGCAAATACAAAGGAAAATACATATACCTGACTTTTGTGGCACAAGACGGCGAAGTATATAAAGAGCGTATACCATACATGATAGACGCTTACAAAAAGCTAAAAAACAAAGACACCGAATTTATATCTATTGTTATAGATTATAAGGATGAGAACACCCCCGATTCTATTAAATGGCCTGTTTTTTACGACAACAAAGGGTGGGCTTCTCAGGCCGTTAATCTATACAATATCTCCGAATTACCTTATGGTATTTTAATTTCACCGAAAGGATGGATTCTCGAAAGAGGAATATTAGCTCCAGAATTATCAGAAAAGATACAGGACTTACAAAAAGACAAAAAGTAAGCAATAAAATTTATTTTCCCGCTTTTTCTTTATACTTTAGTGTCCGATTCTCAAAAAAAAACCGAAATAATAAGATGCTTGTAAAGGTTTTCGGAGCAGCAGTTCAAGGAATTAATGCAACTCTAATAACTATTGAAGTAAATTGCTCGAAAGGTATAAAATTTATGCTTGTCGGGTTGCCCGACGCATCGGTTAAAGAAAGCCACGAGAGAATTATTTCAGCACTTCAGATAAACGGATATAAGTTTCCCCGCCAACAAATTGTTATAAACATGTCGCCTGCCGACATAAAAAAAGAAGGATCGGCATACGACCTACCTTTAGCCATAGGCATTATGGCTGCATCGGGCGGCATTACAACAGAAAAAATAGAGCAATACATTATAATGGGAGAATTATCGCTCGACGGAAGCATTTTGCCAATAAAGGGAGCGCTACCAATAGCCATAAAAGCAAGGGAAGACGGATTTAAAGGAATAATACTGCCTCATAAAAACGCAAAAGAAGCAGCAGTTGTTAACAATTTGGATGTATACGGAGTAAATAACATTTGCGAAGTAATTGATTTTTTTAACAACCAAAAAGAGCTGGAAACAACAAATATTGACACCCGTAACGAATTTTACAGACAACATCAAATATTCGATTTTGACTTTACCGATGTAAAAGGACAAGAAAATGTAAAACGAGCATTGGAAGTTGCCGCTGCCGGCGGACACAATATAATAATGATAGGTCCTCCGGGGGCAGGAAAATCCATGATGGCAAAACGTATGCCTTCTATACTTCCACCATTTACATTACACGAAGCCCTCGAAACGACCAAAATACACAGCGTAGCCGGAAAAACAGGAACCGATACATCTTTGATGACACAACGCCCTTTCCGATGTCCGCACCATACCATTTCGGATGCAGCAATGGTTGGCGGAGGCACTTATCCTCAACCGGGAGAAATAAGTCTTGCTCACAACGGGGTACTCTTTCTTGACGAACTACCGGAGTTTAACCGAAGTGTATTAGAGGTTATGAGGCAACCACTTGAAGACAGAAAAATAAGTATATCGCGGTCGAAATTCACAGTAGAATATCCTGCCAGTTTTATGTTGGTAGCCTCTATGAATCCCTGTCCGTGTGGCTATTACAATCACCCAGAAAAGACCTGTACCTGCAGCGAAGGCATAGTACAGCGCTATTTGAATAAAATATCGGGCCCACTACTCGATCGTATCGATATACATATCGAAATTATCCCTGTACCTTTCGAAAAAATATCAGACAAAAACATGTCTGAAAAAAGCGAAGCAATAAGGGAAAGAGTTATAAAAGCGCGCGAAATACAAGCCGAACGTTTTAAAGACGAAGAAGGAGTTTACTGTAATGCCCAAATGAGCTCCAGATTATTAAACAAATACGCGCTTCCTGACGAGGCAGGACTTCAATTACTGAAAACGGCCATGAACAGGTTTAATCTGTCGGCCAGAGCTTATGACAGAATATTGAAAGTAGCCCGAACCATAGCTGATATTGACAACTCGGAAAAAGTAGAATCAAGACACTTAGCCGAAGCAATAAATTACAGAAATCTCGACAGAGAAACATGGGCTAGCAAATAAAAAAACACGATTAATAATAAATACATCTTATGAAATTTACAGAATTAAGCAACTCAATATTCGATCAAGTGATAAAAGATTATCACATCGCCAACAATGTAGATACTCCTATCAACAATCCATATACAATTCCGGCTATCGAATATTATCTCTATTTAAAAAACTGGATCGACACAGTTCAGTGGCATCTCGAAGATATCATTCGGGACCCGGATATTGATCCCGTAAATGCATTGCAAATAAAACGCCGTATCGACAAATCGAACCAAGACCGCACCGATCTTGTGGAAATGATAGACAGTTACTTTCTTGATAAATATAAGGAAGTAAAAGTTCGGGAAAATGCTAATATAAACACCGAAAGTCCGGCTTGGGCTATCGACCGTTTATCAATTCTTGCACTTAAAATATACCACATGAACCAAGAAGTTATCCGTACAGACATTGACGATAACCAGAAAAAAGACAGACAAAAGAAACTTGACATTTTATTAGAACAACGTACCGATTTATCAACAGCCATCGAAGAGTTGCTTTCCGATATAGAAAGTGGCAATAAATACATGAAAGTGTATAAACAAATGAAAATGTATAACGATCCTACTCTCAACCCGATATTATACGACAAATCGAAAAAATAAACACTCAGTATAAGCACAAATAAAAACTACAGTTAAATGTCAAGAGTATTAGTAACCCGAATTTCGTCGTTTGGAGATGTTGCTCTTTTGGTTCCGGTAATATACTCGGTTGCCGCAATGTATCCCCACGACAGATTTGTTGTTTTAACCAGAAAGTCTTTCGCTCCTTTATTCGAAAATCTAGGCTTTAACATCAGCACAAAAAGCTTCGATATGTCAAAACACAGGAGCTTTTTCGGGCTTTTACGTTTAATCCGATCGGTTTCGATCGACCATTTTTCATATGTTGCCGATATGCACGATGTTTTAAGAACAAGTGTGCTTCGCAAGGCAATGTGGCTTCAGGGGAAAAAAGTTGCACACATAGATAAGGGGAAACATGACAAAAACAACCTGATAAAAAACAAAACGCTTACCCATCCGCTAAAATCAACAATAGAACGTTATAGCGAGGTTTTCGAGCGATTAGGGTTTCCCTTCGAGATGTCTTTCACTCATTTTTTCGAATTCAGAGAAAGGTCGTTATATCCTTTACGCTCGCTTGTTTCGGAAAAACAGGGAAAATGGATTGGGATAGCACCGTTTTCGAAACACAATGAAAAAATTTATCCTTTAAAAAAGATGGAGAATATAATAAAACTCCTGTCTTCGAATCCCGAAAATAACTTATTCCTGTTTGGCGCCGGCAAAGCAGAACGTGCCATATTAGACAAATGGGTCGAAAAATATCCCAGAGCTATTAATGTATCGGGAAAACTGCCACTCGATCTTGAACTTTTATTAATATCATACCTTGATGTTATGCTCTCTATGGATTCGGCCAATATGCATCTCGCATCATTGGTAGAAGTTCCGGTTGTTTCTGTTTGGGGTGCGACACACCCGTATTTAGGATTTTATGGATATAATCAGGATTTTGACAATGCTATTCAGGCCGATTTATCATGCCGTCCATGTTCAGTATTCGGAGACGTACCCTGTTTCCGAAAAGATTACGCTTGCATGAATATGATAGACGAATCGACAATTATAAAAAAAGTAGAGCAAATATTAAACAAACAATGAAAATAGCGATACTTTCACCTTTTTATCCTTTCCGTGGCGGATTGGCACAACTGAATGCCCGTTTGTATACCGAATTAAGCAAGAATAACGAGGTGAAAGCATTTACATTTACAACATTATACCCAGATTTGCTGTTTCCGGGTAAAACTCAATTTGTAACGGAAGACGACACTGCTACAGTTATCGACAGTATCAGAATTCTGAGTAGTATCAATCCGTTCACGTATATAAAAACAGCTAAAGCCATAAATAAATATTCGCCCGATATACTTATCATTCCTTATTGGATGTCGTTTTTTGCTCCGGCTTATGGAACCGTTTGTCGTTTTATCAATAAAAAAACAAAAGTTATATCGCTTGTTCACAACGCCATATCGCACGAACGTGTTTTTATGGAAAAACAACTTGCAAAATATTTTCTTAAACGCTGCGATGCCTTTTTAGTGATGAGCGAACCTGTAAAAAAAGATTTACAGACACTATGCAGCCACACACCTATACTGCAGCTGCCACACCCTATTTACGATCATTATAAAGAAACATTCGACAGGGAAGAAGCTTGTAAACAACTCGACATAAAACCTGACAAAAAGAACCTGTTGTTTTTTGGCTTCATACGAGACTATAAAGGATTAGATTTACTTATCGAGGCAACAAACCATCTGACCGACGAATACCAACTGATTATTGCAGGAGAGAGTTATGGCAGTTTCGACAAATACGCACAACTTATCGAAAAATCGAAACTGAAAGATAATATTATCGTTTTCGAACAATATATAAATGACGACATGGTCACAACCCTGTTTTCGGCTGCAGATGTACTGGTTTTACCTTATCGGTCGGCAACACAAAGCGGAGTTGTAGCCTTAGCTTATCAGCTCGAAACACCTATGGTAGCAACAAACGTTGGAGCTTTGGGCGAGACTGTACGCGAAGCAAATACAGGTATTGTTGTAGAAAACCCCAATCCGGAAGAAATAGCAAACGGTATAATTGAATTTTTCGAGAGTAACAAACAAGCCGAATTTATAGATAATATCTTATCCGAAAAAGAACGCTTATCGTGGAAAACGTTTACCTCGAAAGTCGAAGCGTTTATTTCAGAACCGAAAAAGTAAACTTCTCTATAAAAACATATTACACCAATCAATAAACTGGTTAGCCGACCGTTCTCCAAATTTATTCATTCCTTTTATTATTTTATCTACATCCTTTTCTGTATCCAGATGGGTTTTGGAGAAAAAACAATCGGCAAAACAGATAACTTGCTCCTCGATACTTACAGGAAACATATTGCGGTGAGGAATTGGCAATTGTTGCTCTATAATTTCCTCTTTTGTTAAGCCTGCACCGGTATGGCGTTCACACACGAGGCCGTGACGATGAAAGCCTTCTTTATCGAGCAATTCCCGTCCTAAATAACCATGAGCGATATAAGGAAAATCTCCGAAGCAGAAAATAGCAGGAGCATTTGTCATAAAAATACCTATGTCGTGCAACATCGCCGCTTCGCTTACAAATTGTTCATCAATATTTAATTCAGGATGATTACGGGCAATATTCAAAGCCTTATTGGTAACCAATGTACTGTGCGTTATAAGAATATTATAAAGCTGAGTATCTTGGGCATAATATTTATGTATAATCTCTATCGCATTCATTTTCTTCGTAAATTTACAAGTGAATTATTACTTTATACAAAGTAAACAAATAAGTTAGAAATGAAAAAAAGCAGTATACTCATCCTCTTTTTTCTCTGTTTAAGCAGTGTTAGCTACGCATCGCTCAGGCTGGGTGCCGACAGATTAGAGGTGTTACTACCCCTTATAAAAGAAAAAAAAGTTGCTCTTGTAGTTAATCAAACAAGCTGCTTATCGAACGGCACACACTTGCTCGACACATTACTGGCTGAAAATATACAAGTAAAAAAAATATTTGCACCCGAACATGGAATACGGGGAAATGCCGATGCCGGAGAAACAGTTATTGACGGAAAAGATCCGAAAACAGGAATAAATATAACATCGCTTTATGGTAAAAATAAAAAACCTACCCGAGCAATGCTCAATAATATCGACATTGTCATCTTCGACATTCAGGACGTAGGAGCGCGTTTTTACACATATATCAGCACAATGCACTATGTAATGGAAGCTTGTGCCGAACAACAAAAAACCTGCATAATTCTCGACCGCCCCAATCCTCATGACTTTATAGACGGCCCCATACTTGAGAGTTCCCTCAAATCTTTCGTCGGCATGCATCCTATACCCGTTCTGCACGGACTAACGATAGGCGAGCTGGCTAAAATGATAAACGGAGAAGGCTGGTTGAATCAAAAAATTAAGTGTAAATTAAAAATTATAACTCTTGAAGGGTGGAAACACGGACAAGCATACAGTTTGCCAATAAAACCATCTCCTAATTTACCAAACGATCAGTCGATAAAATTGTATGCTTCGCTTTGCTTTTTCGAGGCAACCAACGTAAGCGTTGGGCGGGGCACTTACTTTCCGTTTCAGGCAATAGGATACCCCGACCCTAAATTCGGCGATTTTACCTTTACACCTAAATCTTTACCCGGATTTGATAAAAACCCTCTTCAAAAAGATAAGTTATGCTATGGAGTCGACCTCAGGCAATTTAAATTTAACGATGGATTATCGCTAAAATTCCTGATAAGCTTCTACAAAAAATCAGGTTCAGCCCCATCCTTCTTTAAATCACCCAGATTTATGGACAATCTGGCGGGAACAAGCAAACTCCGTTTACAAATTCAAAAAGGGGCAACCGAAGAAGAAATTCGTAAAAGCTGGGAAAATGATTTAACAAAATATAAAACAATAAGGAAAAAGTATTTGTTATATACAGAGAATGACAAATTTTAAAGTCGCTATTTGTATATTTGTATAATAAACCAAGGAATACGTATATGTCAGATAACCTTTGTCCCTTGTGTGGAAAGCAAGTTAATGAAAATGAAATAATCTGTTCGGAGTGTAACGAAATAGCACGAAGGAGGGATTCTATCAATTTTTTATTAGATGAAGACACTTTTAATACTGACATGACGGAAGACACTCCTCCTATAATAGAAAAGAATACCCCCGATCGGTCAAAAAACAATACTATCCCCGACAAAAAAAACATCCTACCGGAAGATAGTGAAAACGAAAAAGAAATACCCCCTACACCTCCGGCTAAAAACATCGGAAAAAAGATACGCATTATAGCTCTTTGGTCAGTAGGTTTACTTTTATGCCTTGGCATGGGTATAGGTATATATTTAGTAAATAAGGAAAAAAAAGACAGAGATAATGCCGAGCTCAGTTTTTGGTATATGTGTATCGAACGCAATACGCCCGAAACATACTCCAACTATTTACGATTATACCCTAACGGAAAGTTTCAGAACGAAGCTCAGGATAAAATAGGAAGACTCCGCGATCTGGAAACTAAAGCGTGGTTAGGCATTAAAAATTCGTCCGACATAAACGATTTCTACGATTTTCTTCAGGTATATCCTCTTACCCCGTTTAAAACTGAAGCGAAAAAAATAATGGACTCGTTAAGCTGGAACGAAGCCCAAGTTGATAACACCGCAGAAGGATATCTTGTATATATACAAAATGCCGAGCTTGGCAACATAGCCGGTTTTTATAAAGATATAGCGCAAAACCGACACGATTATTTATTCAATATAAAGCCGGTTGAAGGCGACGAGCGTAATGATATAATGCAGCATGTAGGCTCTTTGTTTCGTTCGCTATCGGGTAATCAGTTTCGTAAACTGACCGATATATTGAATATTCCCAAAGTAGACAATTTTTACGGGGCTAAAAACAGATCGGGAGCCATTATTGTGAAGTCGATAGAAGCCGACATGCAACGCAACAAGATAAAAAGCATGGAATACTATCCTCAATACAAGACGCTTACCGTAGAAAAAGACGGCGATGGCATTTATCTTCTAAGTTTAACCGTCGACAAAAAAATATATTATAAGACCCACAAGAAAAACGATAACATTACCGAAAAGTTATATATAGAGCTAACCCCCGACAAAAAAGTAAAATACCTGCATACAAGCAAAGATGGTATTTGATTTTATACTACAAAAACACGAACCTTTTGTGTTAACCTTAAAAAAAGGTCTATATTAAAAAATTGCTTTTCAGTCTTTAAATACTGTCAATAATTGTTTTTTTAAGAGCAAAAACGTCCTTTTCTATTTTAGATATCAACAAATTCACGTATATTTGCCAATAATGCTAATCGCATATAGCAAAATATGAATAAAATAGAACATGAAGGAGTCATTTGCAGCCTATCTGAAAAAAGTGCACTTGTCAAGATAAAACAAGTAGAAGCATGTGCCGAGTGCCATGCAAAAACAATGTGTTCTGTTTCGTCCATACAAGAAAAAACAATAGAGATTTCCTATATTTCGGGAGAATACCAGATCGGAGAAAGAGTGTTGATTACAGGAGCTACTTCCATAGGGTTAAAAGCAGTTCTGTATGCTTTTGTTATACCCCTTATAATAATTATAGCCACTCTGTCATTTACAACAATACTCCATCTATCCGAATCCTTGGCAGTTATTCTAGCAATCGCAGCCCTTATTATATATTACCTGATACTGTATCTTCTTCGGGAGAAAATGAAAAATAAATTTGTATTTACACTGACTAAAAAAATCTGAAATGAGCATAATATTAGTGTCGGTTATATCATTAGGCGTAATAGGTGCTGTTGGTACTATAATATTATTCTTAGTCTCAAAAAAGTTTAAAGTAAACGAAGACCCTCGCATAGCATTGGTACAGGATGCATTACCCGCCGCAAATTGTGGTGGATGTGGTTTTCCCGGATGTGGAGGTTTTGCAACCGCTTGTGTAAATGCATCATCTCTCAGCAATTTAAATTGCCCTGTAGGCGGTAATAGTACAATGGAAAAAGTAGCCGGAATACTAGGCATGACCGTCGAAAAAACCGAGCCCAAAATAGCAGTTATCCGCTGCAACGGTTCGTGCGATAATCGTCAACAAACTTCGCTTTACGATGGAGCATCTTCGTGTTCCATTGCCGCCGCATTATACGGAGGCGATACCGACTGCAGCTACGGCTGTCTCGGATTAGGCGACTGCAAAGCTGTGTGCCAGTTTGGAGCTATTAAAATGAATCCTTCGACCCGCTTACCGGAAATAGATGAAGAAAAATGTACAGCTTGTGGCGCCTGTGCAAAAGCATGTCCTAAAATGCTTATCGAATTACGAAAAAAAGGAACTAATTCGCGCCGCATATATGTTAGCTGTATGAATAAGGACAAAGGAGGAGTAGCGCGCAAAGCATGCACAGTTGCATGTATAGGATGCAATAAATGCGAAAAAGCATGTACCTTCGATGCCATAAGCATACAAAACAATCTGGCATATATCGATGACGAAAAATGCCGCTTATGCCGGAAATGTGTAAAAGAATGTCCAACTTCGGCTATTACCGAGCTTAACTTCCCTGTAAGAAGAGAGTCGAAAGAACTGGCAACAACAACAACCATTGGATAATTCCTAAAAGCAACGAAAAAACAATGATCACTAAAATAAGGACATTTCGAAAAGGGGGAATACATCCGTCCGAAAATAAAATATCAGCAAACAAACCCATTGATACAAGCAATATACCTTCGCTGGTTGTTATACCTCTATCTCAACACATCGGTAAACCGGCTATACCTGTTGTTAACAAAGGCGACATTGTGAAAACAGGCACATTATTGGCTAAAGCCGACGGTCTTATTTCTGCCAACATACACTCATCTGTTTCGGGAACTGTTTTGAAAATTGATGAAGTGATGACAATAAGCGGATTCAAACATCCTGCTGTTTACATTGAAGTTGATGGCGACATTTGGGAAGACGATATCGACACAACCGATACTTTAATAAAAGATTGCAATTTGTCGTCAGATGAAATAAAAGACAAAATACTCGAAAAAGGTATAGTGGGCATGGGTGGCGCAACCTTTCCGCTGCACGTTAAATTGAGTCCTCCACCCAACAGCGAGGCAAAGTATTTACTGATAAATGCTGTTGAGTGTGAACCATACCTAACCTGCGATCACGCTTTAATGCTCGAAAAAAGTGAGGAAATTCTTGTTGGAACTTCTATCCTAATGAAAGCTTTGAACGTAGAAAAAGCAATGATAGGTATCGAAGCCAATAAACCCGACGCCATAAAAAAACTGGGAAAACTATCCGACAACTATAAAAACATAGACATTGTGCCGCTAAAGGTTCGTTATCCGCAAGGCGGCGAAAAACAGCTGGTAGAAGCATGCATCGGACGACAGATACCAAGCGGGGCATTACCTATATCAGTAGGGGCTGTAGTGGTTAACGTTGCCACAGTTTTTGCGTCGTACGAAGCTATCCAAAAAAATAAGCCTCTGATAGAAAGGGTTATAACCGTAACAGGAAAACATGTAGAAAAACCATGTAATATCCGAACACGGCTAGGCGTACCTATTGGTCAGCTAATTGAGCAAGCAGGCGGATTGCCCGAAAACACAAAAAAGATAATAGCCGGCGGACCAATGATGGGCAAAGCTATTTCGAATATCGACATGCGAGCAACTAAAGGTTTATCAGGGCTACTCATCATTCCAACTTTGGAAGCCCAGCGGAACGAAATGAAAAACTGCATAAGGTGCGGAAAGTGTGTGAATATATGCTGTATGGGATTAACCCCGTATTTTCTAATGAATGTCAGCGAATTTTCGGACTGGGACAAGGCCGAATCGGCACACATTACCGACTGTGTTGAATGCGGATCGTGTAGTTTTGTCTGTCCTGCAAACCGACCGATACTTGATTATATTCGCCTTGGTAAAAATAATGTGATGAAAGCAAAGAAGGCACGCAATAACTGAAGTATATAAAAACAAATATATTATCTATATTACGAACGATAAACTTACTAGCGAGCAAACAAATAAAAACAATTATAACAAAAGCCGTTTTTTCTGTCAGAATTGTCAGGTTTTATAAAAAGTACATGCTAAAACCCATCAAAAACCGCATTTAATTCTACTTAGATAGAACTAACATCAATCATCGAGGAACTATATAAACACTAAAAAAACGTAATGTCAAATAAACTAATTGTATCCCCCTCTCCTCATATACACAGTGGAGATTCCATCGAGAAAAACATGTATGGAGTATTGATTGCTCTGATACCTGCTTTTCTGGTATCTCTTGTATTCTTTGGGTTGGGAGCTTTAATTGTAACCACAGTATCTGTTGTATCCTGTATCGTGTTCGAAGCTCTAATTCAAAAATATTTATTAAAAACAAAGGTGTCAATAAGCGACGGATCAGCCATAATCACAGGTATTTTACTGGCATTCAACCTACCGTCAAATCTTCCGGTTTGGATTGTTATTATCGGTGCTTTTGTCGCTATTGCCATAGGTAAAATGACTTTCGGAGGACTGGGTAATAACATATTTAACCCCGCATTGGTAGGCAGGGTATTTTTACTTATATCGTTTCCCGCACAAATGACTGTATGGCCTCAGCCGGGGTTTTTCCCTTTCGAATATACCGATGCTACCACTGGAGCAACTACTCTGTCGCTTATAAAGCATGGTTCGGACAAAGTATTCTCTTTCGCTTCTATGCTTATTGGCGAACAAGGTGGAAGCCTTGGCGAAGTTAGTGCTATAGCTTTGCTTATCGGGTTCGGGTACATGCTTTGGAAGAAAATTATCACATGGCATATTCCGGTATTTACAGTGGGCACAGTCATGGTTTTCACAGGAATACTGCACCTGGCAGATCCGCATGTTTATGCCGACCCCGTCATGCATCTTCTGTCGGGAGGGTTATTGTTAGGTGCCATATTTATGGCAACCGACTATGCTACCTCTCCGATGAGTAAAAACGGAATGATAGTATACGCCATAGGAATCGGGCTTATAACAGCGGTTATACGTATATTCGGAGTTTACCCCGAAGGTATATCATTTGCAATACTGATTATGAATGCTCTGACTCCGTTAATAAACACATATATTAAACCTAAAAGATTTGGGGAGGTAATAAAAAATGGCTAAACTTAAATCCACGCTACTAAATATGTTTCTGTCGTTAACTATTATATGTATAGTTGCCGCCGCTATTCTGGCATATGTAGATCAGGAAACAGCTCCACTGATAGCCAATGGCAAGAAACAAAAGCTCGAAAATGCAATAAGGGACGTTATTCCCGGATTCGACAATTCGCCTCTGGAAGATATGTACTCAATAGCGACATCGAAAGGAGACTCCCTTAAAGTTTATCCGGCAAAAAAAGGAACCGAATTGTTGGGCGTAGCAATCGAAAGCTTCACTATGAAAGGTTTCAGCGGAGAGATAAGAATATTAGTGGGGTTAAAACCCGAAGGCGAGATAATAGACTATGCAATACTTCAGCATGCCGAAACGCCGGGGCTTGGAGACAAAATGGATACTTGGTTTAAAACCGACAAAAAAAATCAGAATATAATAGGACGTAATTTATCGGGTAGCACACTAAAACTGAATAAAGATGGTGGAGATGTAGATGCAATTACAGCAGCAACCATTACCTCGCGTGCGTTCCTCGATGCTGTAAATCGGGCGTATGCGACCTATACCAATCAGGAGTGGGATTCGTCAAGCGGAGCAACAACCTCATCGGGCGAAGCTACCGACTCAACAAGCGGAGCAACAGACACCTCCGACTCTGTAACAGATTCAACCAGTGGAGCAACAGAAGCCTCAACCGAAAATACCGATGCAAACAGCGGAGCAACAAAATAGGAAACAACATTCTCTGGATATAATGAAAGAAAATATACAAATATTAGTAAGTGGGATAATTAAAAATAACCCCGTATTTGTCCTTTTGCTGGGAATGTGCCCTACTCTCGGAACTACTTCTACAGCAATTAACGGATTAGCAATGGGATTGGCCACAGCATTTGTTCTTACATGCGCAAATATGGCTATATCGCTATTGAAAAACCTTATACCCGACAAAGTGAGGATACCCGCATTTATTGTCGTTATTGCAACTTTTGTCACAGTTGTTAAAATGTGCATGGAAGCTTACTTACCTTCGCTATACGATAGTTTAGGGCTATTTATACCTCTTATTGTTGTTAACTGTATAGTTTTGGGACGTGCCGAAGCCTTTGCTGCAAAAAACAAAGTTATACCTTCGTTTTTTGATGGTTTGGGTATCGGGATAGGCTTTACATTGGCTTTAACGATATTGGGTAGTGTCCGCGAATTTTTGGGTACAGGCAAAATATTCGGATTCAGCATTTACCCCGAAGATTTCGGCTCGCTGATATTCGTTTTTGCTCCGGGTGCTTTTATTGTATTAGGTTACCTTATCGCTATTTTCAAT
This sequence comes from Dysgonomonas sp. 216, assembly GCF_010501065.1. Classification (GTDB taxonomy): domain Bacteria; phylum Bacteroidota; class Bacteroidia; order Bacteroidales; family Dysgonomonadaceae; genus QVMM01. The sequence goes on from NZ_QVMM01000001.1 coordinate 234,372, forward strand.
AAATTCAGTACTAAATCTAAATAGTCTTTTCGAATAATGGAATATATATTAATATTTATAGGCGCTGTTTTTGTAAACAACATAATACTATCGCAATTTTTAGGCGTATGCCCATTTCTGGGTGTTTCGAAAAAAGTTGAAACTGCAATAGGAATGAGTGCCGCAGTAGCTTTTGTAATGACTATTGCCACACTTGTTACTTACCTTATACAAAAGTTCGTTCTCGATCCTAACGGTTTGGAGTTTATGCAAACAATAAGCTTTATTCTGATTGTTGCATCGCTGGTACAAATGGTGGAAATAATACTGAAAAAGGTTTCGCCTGCGCTATATCAGGCATTAGGGGTATTTCTTCCTCTTATAACTACAAACTGTGCAATTCTGGGTGTTGCGCTAATTGTTATACAAAAAGACTTCGATTTGCTTACATCAATCATCTATGCAATATCCAGCGCTGTTGGTTTTGCCTTGGCTCTCATTATATTTTCGGGCATAAGGGAACAATTGTCATTAACACATATACCTAAAAGTATGGAGGGAGTTCCTATTGCATTAATTACAGCAGGAATACTGGCTATGGCATTTATGGGATTTAGCGGAATAGTGTAAGGATTGTCAGGTTTTCAATAAATGCTGCATCTGAGCCCTCTAAACAAGGCAGTAATTCTACACAGATAGAATTAAAAAAAAGCCTATCCTCGTTTCTGAAGATAAGCTTTCTATATCTGTATGCAACAAAGTTACTCTTCGTTATATGTTGCCGTATCGCAAAGACAAGATATAAGGTTACGATCGCCATAAGCATTATCAATGCGGGCAACGTTTACCCAAAACTTGTTCTCCTTTACAAAATCGAGTGGAAAAGCCGCCTTCGAACGTGGATAGCTATGCTTCCATTCATCGGCACAAACCTCATATTCGGGGTGAGGCGCATTAACCAATACATTATCATCTTTGGCATAAGTACCATTTTCCACTTCTTTTATCTCTTCCCATATCTGATTCATCACAGCTATAAACCGATTCAGTTCGGCAAGGCTTTCACTCTCGGTAGGCTCAATCATCAATGTTCCATGAACAGGGAATGATAATGTTGGCGCATGATACCCGTAATCGACCAAACGTTTAGCTATATCGCTTTCGGTTATCCCCGACAATTCTTTCACCTTACGGCATTCAAGAATAAGTTCGTGTCCAACCCTACCCGATGTGCCTGTATAAACAACACCATAAGTATCTTTTACACACTCGGCTATATAATTAGCACTGAGTATAGCTATTTTAGTCGCACGGGTCAATCCTTCGGCTCCCATCATACGAATATAACCGTAAGTTATAGGCAGTATACCTGCACTACCATACGGAGCCGAAGCTACCGTATTCAAAGTGCTTCCATCTTGTTCGGGATGGTGTGGTAAAAACCGAACAAGATGTTCGGCTACACATATAGGCCCTTCACCCGGCCCACCACCTCCGTGAGGTATTGCAAATGTCTTATGTAAGTTCAGATGACATACATCGGCACCAATAACTCCCGGATTAGTTAAACCTACCTGAGCGTTCATATTAGCACCATCCATATACACCTGCCCTCCCCTTTCGTGAATAATCTTACACATGTCTTTCACGTCCTTTTCAAAAATTCCGTGAGTAGACGGATAGGTTATCATAAATGCAGCAAGGTTATCCTTGTTCTGGTCAGCCTTAGCTACAAAATCGTCCATGTCGACATTTCCCTTGGCATCGGTAGCTACTATCACAATCTTATAGCCGGCTTGCACAGCCGAAGCGGGATTTGTACCATGAGCCGAAGCGGGAATCAATACTATATCGCGATGCGATTGTCCGATACTCTCCTGATATGCCCGAATAGTCATCAAACCGGCATACTCTCCGGCTGCACCCGAATTTGGTTGAAAGCTTACACCTGCGAGCCCTGTTATTTCTCCCAGATAAGACGCAAGTTCCGAAATCAACTCGGCATAGCCCATAGTCTGCATTTCCGGTGCATAAGGATGGATATTTTGAAAACCTCCTAAGTATAAAGGTAATAACTCCGACGCAGCATTCAGTTTCATTGTACACGAACCGAGTGAGATCATTGAGTGAGCCAACGATATATCTTTCCTTTCGAGACGTTTTATATAACGCATCAGTTCGGTTTCTGTATGATACGAGTTGAACGCATCGTGTTGCAAATACTTACTTGTACGCAAAAAACTGCTCTTTATATTACATTTCGCAGGCAAATCGTCAATCATATACACCGTTGTTTGTCCTGCCGATACGGCAAAAACGGCCAACAATTCGTGTGCCTTATAGTCGTTTGTTGTTTCGTCTATACTTATACCTATTTCTCCCGTTTCGAAATAACGAAGATTTATCTCCCTCATTTCGCAATTGAACCTGATATCATCATGCGATACCTCTTTTCGCAAAGAGACTTTCAATGTGTCGAAGTATTGATCGTTCTCAACTTTATACCCCAATGCAGTAAGTTCGTTTGCAATAAGAGCGGCTGTTGAATGTATACGTTCAGCAATAGTCTTAAGACCTTCGGGTCCATGATATACTGCATAAAAACTACTCATTGTAGCCAACAAAGCCTGAGCAGTACAGATATTAGATGTTGCTTTCTCTCTTTTTATATGTTGCTCCCTTGTTTGCAAAGCCATACGGTATGCAGGCTTTCCATAAGCATCCTTAGACAAACCGATTATACGTCCGGGAACATTGCGTTTATATTCTTCTTTAGTCGCAAAAAATCCGGCTGAAGGGCCTCCATAAAACATTGGAACGCCAAAGCGTTGGCTACTACCAAAAGCCACATCTGCACCCCATTCTCCGGGAGGTACAAGCAGGGTCAGAGCCATCAAATCGGTAGCTACAGCTACTTTACAATCTAAAGACTTAGCTTTTTCTGTAAAATCGCTGTAATCTTCTATGCTTCCGTCCGAATTCGGGTATTGTATAACAGCTCCGAAAAACGAGTCGTCAAGAGTTACAGTCTTATAATCGCCCTGAACTATTTCAATGCCATGTGGTTTCGATCTCGTATTTATTACAGCTAATGTTTGAGGAAATATCTTATTATCAAGAAACAATTTATTCGCATTCTTGGTTACTTTATCACGACTGCGTAGTGCAAAAAACATCGAAACAGCCTCGGCTCCGGCAGTAGCTTCGTCCAATAACGAACAGTTTGAAAGTGGTAAGCCCGTCAGTTCACTTACTACCGTCTGAAAATTCATAAGAGCCTCTAATCGCCCTTGCGATATTTCGGCCTGATAAGGCGTATAGGAAGTATACCAAACGGGATTTTCGAAAACATTACGGTAAATGGCCGCAGGAACAACAGTATCGTACCATCCCATACCTATGTATGACGCATGTACCCTGTTTTTTGCAGCCAGCAGACTTATTTCTTCGGCATATTCGTATTCGCTTAAAGCCTTAGGTAAGTTCAGCCTTTCTTTCAACCTGATATTTTCAGGCAAAGTCTGACCTATTAAATCGTCAAGCGACTTTAACCCTACTTTTTCCAACATTATTTTCTCATCATCCTCATTGATACCAATGTGCCGCGTATAGAATTTTTCTGCTTCCATATTACAATGCTTTTTATGGTGAATGCCTATTTTACGGTTAACAACAAGGATACGGAAAATGTTGCAACCGTTTTTTAAAGATACGGATTATTTCTTATTTCTTCGCCAATTGTAGTTGTTGGTCCATGTCCGCTATATACTTTTGTTTCGGGCGGAAGGGTTAAAAGTTTCTTTTGTATATTATCTATCAATTGGTCGTGATTACCACCAGCCAAATCGGTACGCCCTATGCTCGACCGGAAGAGCACATCTCCTGCAAACAAGGCTTTTTCTTTATCGTTATAAAAAACAACACTTCCGGGCGAATGCCCCGGTACATGCAAAACCAGAAAGCGCTGGTTGCCAAACTCGATAATATCGTCTTCGTTCAGGTACGATTCAATTTCGGGTATTTCTGCCGGAGCATCAAATCCAAACATTCGCATTTGCGCAGGTATAGCCTCAAGCAAAAACAAATCGTCTTTATGTGCTTTGGTTTTTAAATTAAACTGTTCGTACACAAAGGTGTTACCAAAAACATGATCGAAATGAAGATGCGTATTAAGCAAATGTTTTACGATAAGCTTTTTATCCAATATAAAATTCAGCAAAGTTTCGCGTTCATCAGGATAAAAACAACTGGCATCGATAATTACACACTCGTTTGTTTCGTCGTAAACAACATAAGTGTTTACATATATGGGATTAAACTGAAAGGTTTTAACTATCATAAAATTATTTCGACTTTTTATCTATCAATAAAATAAGGGGAGGGTAATTTTTGAGATATTAAACTCACACAGGCAAATAAACAACCTTTTTGGTTTCGAAAAAATCTTCTTCGAAAAAGCTGCTTAAATCGTCAACATCAACAAGATTACGAAACTGATGTAACTCCGATTCGAGTTCGCCACCTTTCAAACAAATAATTCCGTTCGGGAGCGAGTTTTTTTGTTTTTCCGAAATGTTTTTCCGTACTATCTTAAACAAATCGCCCAAAGGCATAACTGCACGGCTAACAACAAAATCGAATTTCTTTTTTTCGTCTTCCGCCCTGCAATGCCTGAATGATATATTCTGTAAACCTATAGCATTAGACACCTCTGTAGCTACCCTAATCTTTTTTCCTATGCTATCAACCAGCAGAAATTCACATTCTGGAAAAAAAATAGCCAAAGGCACACCGGGAAATCCTCCGCCTGTACCAACATCCATTATCGACGTTCCTTTTGTGAAAGATATAAGCTTGGCTATACCCAACGAGTGCAAAACATGATGGGTATAAAGATTCTGAATATCTTTGCGTGAAATAACATTTATTTTGTCATTCCAATCGACATACAAATCATACAGTGCAGCAAACTGTTCCTTTTGCTTTTCGTTAATATCAGGAAAGTATTTTAATATAACGTCCATAAATTATTGAAGACTTGTTATATGAATAAATTTAAAGGTTATTCTTCAAAAAAAACGGAAATCGGAGATTTCTTTTTTAAGATATCCGTAATATCAATATAAGATATAGGAATTACAATCTCATCTAACTGAAGAACCGAATATTCGTTTTTATTAAACACATAGGTAACAGCCTTATCGTCGATATAGAAGTTTCCATTAGGCATCATTTCATCAATTCCAAAATAGCCCAAGTCTTCCAAATCGTGTATGGTTTTAACCCCGTTCTTGTTCATTAAGCGGTCTTTAAATATCAGGTTCAGCACCCTTTCGTAACCGGGTTGAAAGATATCGTCTTCAGACAAAAGTTCACCGGTTTCCAAATTAAGGACATAACTATAAACCTGTTTATAAGAATTTTGTCCTCCTTTGCTATTGGTTTGAATTGTTTGCAAGGACAACAAGTCCGACTTATTAAACAATATTTTATTAGAAAGACTCTCGTAATAAGAGAAATAAGTATCAACACTGGCATCTTCACTTATTTCATACACTTTTTCTTTGTAAAAAATACGGGCGTCTTCTTTATAATTGTCGATGTAATTCTTTGCATACGCATCAAACGCTTCATCGGGCATTAAACCTTCATAATTTTTATCCAGAAACAAGCCTAAAAATATTTGTTGAAGAGTATCCAACTTAGCCTCATCAAAGCACGAAACCGGATATATGTAAGATATTTCAAGATTACATGAAGGCTGGGCTGTATCGTTTTCTAAATGAAAACTCCGTGAAACGTTTATGGTATCAAAGGATATAACGTTATCTACTGTCACATCCACTTGCTTCTCTTTACATGAGTTTAAAACAATCAAAAGCAAAAGAAACAGGATCGAGGTGTATAACCTAAACATTCTCATTAAGCATCTATTTTGCGATTATTAATGCAAATATATCAAACTAATTTATATTAAAACCGATTTTACGAGTCAAAGTTCGAAACTAACATTTACTTACTTTATCCTCAACATTATAAAATAAGCCGTCTGCTATACACATTAAATTTATTATATTTGCGCCTGTTATTAAAGCATTTTTTCATTACACACCCATCATTATGAGTATATTTAAGTTCCTTACATTGGCCATTGTTACGGGCAGCCTCTTTTTCATTTCGTGCAACAACAAACCTGTATTCACGGTAGAAGGTTCTATTGAAAATGCTGAAGGATCGACTATCTACTTCGAACGCCGAGGACTTAACGAGTTGGCAATAATAGACTCACTCAAGCTGGATAACAATGGTAATTTTAAATTCGAAACTCCGGCACAAAGCTACCCTGAGTTTTACATATTAAAACTTGATAACCAAACTATAAATATTTCAGCCGATTCCACTGAAACTGTCACTGTAAAATCTTCGAAGAAAAATTTCGCAACCAATTACACCATAAGCGGATCGGAAAGCTCGCAGCGAATAAAAGAAATTGTATTAGCTAATTCAGCCCTATCGTTAAAATTAGACAGCTTAAAAAAGGAATACGATAGTAAAAACATTTCAGCTGAAATATATATCGAAGCGATGAATAATGTTCTTAACAACACAAAATCGCAACTTATAAATATTATCGCACAAAATTTACAAAGCCCCTCGGCCTATTTCGCAATCTTTCAAAAACTTGACGGATACTTGATATTCGACCCCAAAAAGAAAGAAGACCTCAGATACTACACAGCTGTAGCTAACGCATGGATTACAAACTACGAAAATAGCCCACGCACCGAGCAATTAAAAATGTTTACTTACAACATGCTGGCTCAAAGCAGAGCAAAAGAAAAATCGGACACATTAACGCATAGTATCAAAGAGGTTACCGCCGCCGAAGCATATAATGTTGAACTACCCGATATATCGGGCAAAAAGATATCTCTAACATCGTTACAAGGAAAAGTTGTTATCCTTGACTTTACTGCATATCAAACAGAATACTCGCCCGGACATAATATACAGATAAATAAAGTATACGAAAAATACAAAAACAATATCGAAGTCTTTCAGGTTTCGTTTGATACCGATATACACTTCTGGGAAAACGCATCATCTAACCTACCTTGGATATGTGTAAGAGATAAACAATCTCTACAATCGAGCCTTATCTCTCAATTCAATATACAAGAATTGCCAACAACTTATTTATTGAACAAAAACGGTGAAATAGTGAAAAGAATGCAGAAAAACGATAACCTTGAAGCTGAAATAAAGAAACTTATTTAAGCAAAAACAAGGAGAACCGAATATTAAATTCACCTGTCATTAATCTTCAGCTACTAACACAACGCCGGCAAAATCAAAGTCTTCTGTTTCGGGTTTAAATCTCCTGCCACAAAAGACACATCAACTTCATTTACCGAGAAAGATGCAGTGCAACAGATATTATCTGTTACGAATTATTAATTCGTAACATTACACGTATGCAATGATCAATAATTTAACAATAGATAAAATTTAACAATAAAAAAACACCTTAAAGGGCTTGTTTATTAATTATTATCACGGCAACTATCTTTTTTGCAAAATATTTGAAATAAAAGGATTTGTTCTCGTTTTTTTTAGCTACTTTTGCAGCCTGCTTTTTTGTGAGATATCGGTAACAATACCACCAAAAAGTATTATAGTTTAATTTTTTTTCATAGTATTATGAACTTATTAAGAGATAAACTATACCGTTACGATGCAGCCCGCAATGCTAGAGCAGCGGGAATATATCCTTACTTTCGCGAAATACAAAGCGATCAGGATACTGAAGTAGTTATTAACGGTAAGAAAGTTCTGATGTTTGGTTCGAATGCTTATTTAGGGTTAACAAATCACCCGAAAGTAAAAGAAGCATCTATTGAAGCAACAAAAAAGTACGGAACAGGAATGGCTGGATCCCGCTTTTTAAACGGAACACTCGACATACATGTCGAATTAGAGAAAAAACTGGCTAAATTTGTTGGAAAAGAAGACACCCTTGTTTATTCAACAGGTTTTAATGTAAACCAAGGTGTGGTCGGTTGTATAACCGGACGAGAAGACTACATACTTTGGGACGAACTGGATCATGCTTCTATTATTGAAGGGAACAGAGCCTCGTTGTCTACAAAACTGAAATTCCGCCACAACGACATGGAGTCGCTCGAAAAGCAACTTCAAAAGTGCGATGCGGATAAGGTTAAGCTTATTGTTGTCGACGGCGTATTCAGCATGGAAGGCGATGTTATAAACCTACCCGAAGTAGTAAGGTTGTCCAAAAAGTATAACGCCAATATCATGATAGACGAAGCTCACGGGCTTGGTGTTCTTGGTAGAAACTATAGTGGAAAAGGCGTTCACGATCACTTTGGGCTTACCGACGACATGGACCTGATAATGGGTACATTCAGTAAGTCGCTTGCATCAATCGGAGGCTTTATTGCCGGAGACGAAGCTGCAATCGATTACCTTCGTCACAATTCCCGTCCTTACATATTTAGCGCAAGTATTACCCCCGGTGCAACAGCTGCGGCAAGTACAGCTTTAGACATCCTTATGTCGGAGCCCGAACGTATTAAAGCATTATGGGATATAACAAACTACTCGCTCGAAGGATTCCGTTCCTTAGGATGTGAAATAGGACATACAGCAACCCCAATTATACCTTTGTTTATCAGGGATAACGAAAAAACATTCCTTATCACAAAAACACTTTTCGAAGAAGGTGTATTTGTAAATCCTGTTGTTTCGCCTGCCGTTGCACCTAATGATACACTTATACGTTTCTCGCTAATGGCTACGCATACAAAAGAACAAGTGGATTTTGCTTTAGACAAAATTGAAAAGATATTCAAAAAAATGGGAGTTCTTTCAAAACAAACAGTTTAAAGATATCCTTTTAGCATACAGATAAAAAGTCCCGTTTCTTTTACAGAAACGGGACTTTTTCGTTATCATAAATCTTCTATTTCAACTGTTCTTTTTCTATTTCTCTGATTCGGGGCACAACAAGATTATCTTCGATAAAAGTATGTACACCCAACTCTTCCTGCGTAGTAAATAACTCAAGCAATATATTAGTTATCAGCCTCTGGTTTTTCATCCCCGGCAAATACTTCATCAATATACGCTTTAGCTCTTCCACTTCGTTCTCTATATTGTTATGCCTTTCTTCAAATATACCGATATTATACCCATTGTTATTAGTCCTCTTTAATAAAGAATATATGTAAGGAAAAACAACTTCGTCTTCATAAGTCATATGATCGTATACTTCCTTTACATAATTATCGAAAAAGTTCATTATCACATCCGACAAATCTTTCTCTTCCGGAGCAAATACCAATTGTAGTTTACGGCGGATATTAGGCAACCTATCTTTCAAAAAATAATCGTGCGACGATCTCAGGTAATACAAAAAAGGTTCTACCCGAAGCTTCCCGAATTCTTCCTCTACATTTATTATCGACTTACTGGACTGAAAATTTGCCAGAAAAAGGAAACAGTTAACATCAAAACCATTTTGCTGACAAACAGTCTCAACACTTTTATCGCCAAAACCCAATGGAATATTAAGTCGAAGCAACAGCAACAACAAATTACAATCGGCATCGATAAGATCCGACATCTTCATCGATTTGTTGAATACAGTAGTCACATTTTTCATAACGTTATTTCTTTAATATCAACAAACTTATTCAGTATTGCATATACAGTAAGCCCCGACACGCTATGTATACCAAGCTTTCGACCTATATTACGGCGATGAGTAATAACAGTATGTATCGATATATTGTGAAAATCGGCAACTTCCTTATTACTCATCCCCTTAACTATACTTACAAGAATATCTTTCTCCCTATCGCTCAGCTCCTCTTGCTCGGAATTAGCCGTTGGCTCGTTAAGACAATTCGACAATATCTCCTCAATTTTCGATTCACTATCATTAATCTTTATAATGCCATCGTACGAACGGTAAAATTGCTCATCAATCAAATTATACACCAAAGCTATAACCGCAACATCTTTATCTAGTTTCAGTTGTGTTTTAATATCCTGCTTCAGTCCGTTACCCAAAAGCATTGGGTTTATAAGAAGAGCATCGGGTTTTAACAGATTCAACTGATAAGCAAGATCTTCGTGTTCACGCAATTCAACCACCTTAGCTACAAGCGGAAACTGAGATAGCGCATACACCAAACCTTTACGGATGATATATGATGTTTCGGCAACCGCCAATATTTTTTTTGAGTTAAGCATTTTCCAATCTCGCCTTATCTAGAATGATTCTTTATAGCTTGCAAATTTGGCAATAATAATTGGTTTACACAAAAAGTTTTACTTAAACCTTCTTCCACTTTTTCTCCCGTTAAACAGATGCATTATAGCAGCAAACGGATAGTGAAAAATCATTCGGGGACCTGCATATCTCATCACAGTTCTAATCTGCTCTTTCATATCAGGTTTGTAGCAATGTATAGGACAAATTTTGCACGAAGGTTTACTTTCGCCAAACCTGCACTTTTCAAGTTTAAGGCGTGCATAGTTTTCCAACAACTTACATGCTTCGCATATGCCCGATGTGCTTCGATGTTTAGAACGGCAGTAAATCGCAATCATTCTCGAAACAGTTGTTTTATCTCTTTCATTCATGGCTCCACAAAATCGTAATCGTCCATCCTCTCCCGATTTGCAAAAACAACCATCCCTGTTTTCATTTTTTTAAATCCCAGCTTTCTGTAAAAATCTTCTTTACCCGGCGATGCATACAGTATAATATTACAACCCGGCAAACACTTTATTATATGCATCACAATTTCTTTCCCGATACCTAATCCCTGATATTCGGGATCTACGGCTACGTCGTAAATTGCCGCTTGCCTCACCCTGTCGGATATAGCACGCCCCAATCCGATTAATTTATCCTCATGATACACAAAAACAACCTCCTGACTTGCCTCGAAAGATAATCGGTGAGTTTGCACGTCGGTTGCAGCCATGTTTACCTTATTCAATAATTCGGGAACACTATTCCATAAAACATTTTCACAATCATATTTATAAACAATCCTCATAATTTTAAATTATAATTATGAAATCTGACAGGATAATTACTTTTTAGAATATCATAATTCTATCAAAACAGAATTACACCTCGCTCAAAACGCGCCACAAAGCCTATAATTTCAAAACCTGACAATCCTGACAAAAAATCTATTTTTTCTGATAAACCAAAATCGTTCGATATTTACTGCCCGATATTTCTTGTATAGAGATAAAAAAACTTATTTTCTTTCTAAGAATCTTTTCTCAGGACTGACTTTTACAAGTTTGAATAATTTATCGGACGGGCGAATTTTGTCAATGGTTTTTATGGAGAAACGCTCGCCTTTAACTGTTTTATCAACAACCTTCAAATCAACCCTGATTTCATCTACAATTTGTGTTACGGCTCCGGTTGTAGGACCAGTTATCAGAATTTCGTCGCCAACTTCAAGCGATTGTGTTTCTAATAAAAATTCGGCAACACCCAGATTGGAAAAATATTTAATGCCTTTACCAATGTACACCTTCTTTTTTGTTGCTTCCGAACCATAATTCATCGACCACTCGCCCAAGCGTTGGCCTAAATAATATCCATCCCAAAAGCCACGGTTGAATACCGATTTTAGGCGAATATTCCAATCGGCAACCTTTTCTTCTGTGAAAGAGTCATTACAATAAGCCCTCACGGCTTCCTTATAACATTCGGTAACCATTCGCACATATTCGGGGCCTCGTGCCCTGCCTTCTATTTTAAATACACGCACGCCTGCATCCATCATCTTATTCATAAAATGAATGGTTTTCAAATCTTTGGGCGACATTATGTATTCGTTATCTATTTCCAGTTCTATTTCGCTGTCTTTATCTTTTACAATATAGCCTCTGCGGCATATTTGATTGCAAGCACCCCTATTAGCCGACAAATCTTTTTCGTGCAGACTAAGGTAACATTTGCCCGAAACAGCCATACACAAAGCTCCGTGAGCAAACATCTCGATACGAATAAGTTCGCCTCCGGGCCCTTTTATTTGTTGGTCTACAATTTCCTTATATATTGCCGCTACCTGATCGAGATTTAACTCGCGAGCCAATACTACAACATCGGCAAATTGCGCATAAAACTTTAAAGCCTCGGCATTGGTTATGTTCAATTGAGTTGAAAGATGCACCTCTACATCAACACTACGGGCATACATCATAACCGACACATCAGATGCTATAATTGCCGACACTCCGGCATCTTTTGCCGAATCGACAATTTTTTTCATCAATTCAATATCGTTGTCATATATAATTGTATTAACCGTCAGATAACTCTTCATATTGTTTTCCCTACATATCCTGACAATATTATATAAATCGTCGGTAGTAAAATTATTAGAAGACCTAGCCCTCATGTTCAAACCCTCGATCCCGAAATACACCGAATCGGCACCTCCTTGTATTGCCGCAGCAAGCGAATCGTAAGAACCAACAGGCGACATTATTTCAAACTCACTAATATTATTATTCATTGTTTCAACTTATTTACATACAAAGATAAAACAAAAAGAGTTGAAAGGTAAACCTTTCAACTCTCTAACATATATTTCACAAATCTTATATTATCCTTTTTTCAGGAAACAAGTCTTAAGCACAATACCCGAACCATCGATGCGGCAATCCACTTCTTCAGGATTTTCGGTTAATCTTATACTTTTTACTTTAGTTCCGCGTTTTATAACCATCGACGAACCTTTCACTTTCAGGTCTTTTATTACCGTAACCGCATCACCGTCCATCAGTTCGGTACCATTACTATCGCGTGGCGTACTGTCTGCTACTCCGGCTTCCTGTTCTTCCGCTGTCCACTCCAAACCACAATCGGGGCACACAAAAACCGATCCGTCAAAATACGTATTTTCAAGTGCACACTGCGGGCAAATCGGATATTCTTCCATTCTTTCTTTTTAATTTTGGTTTATAATTCGGGTGCAAATATACAACATACAAGCCATCAAAACAAACCGAAGCACCCGGCTCCTCAAACGCTTCAATAACATTGTTTTATTGCTATTTAAGCAACTTTCACTTTCACTACTATTTTTCGGATGGTACCATTGCCGATACAAGGAGCATGAGCATCGTCGGGAAAAAATATGGCAAAACTACCGGGCTGTAAATCGAAATAAGTTTGAGCTTTGTCTTCGAAAAACTGTATATCTTTTTCGGTATTAAACGGAGCCGATTCTTGTTTCAGATCGGAACGGTGCAACCAACCAAAGCCTTCGACTTTCGACACGGGCATCTGTATGTCGATATATTTATCATGTACTTCCAACTTGGCATTTTCTTCAGTTTTTAAAGTACTGTCGCTAACATTAAAAATCAGATTTTCTCCGTCAAGAATTACTTTACCAACTTCTATCTTCGAAAAATCGAGAGATTTCAAATAATCGAAAGCCTTTTTAAAATAAGGATTCATGTGCTCGTACCGAGCCGAACTTTTTAAATTATCTATTATCATAGCTCTATTTATTTAAATATGTTTATCTACAAAGATAAAAAAACAACCCAATACGTTCTTCTTATAACTGTAAAACCTGACCGAAAGAGGGTTTTGCTCTGAAAAACAGCAGCGTTTTGTTTTCAAAATACGCAAATAAGAATTGCTAATGTACGAAAAATGAAACAGTTTAACTTCGAATTACAACAAAATATCCATAACTTTGTGCCCAAGTATTTCATTCTATATTTAGAATTTGTCAAATTAAAAAAACTACATTGAAATGAAAGAAAAGATTGGTTTTAATGCAGGTGCTGTATGGAGTTATCTAGATGAGAACGGAGCTGAAAGCTTGAAAGTTGTAAAAAAAGCATGTAAACTTACTGATAAAGATTTATACGCTGCTTTAGGCTGGTTAGCTCGTGAAGACAAAGTTGATTTTGAAGAAACAAAAGAAGACATTATCGTTAAGTTGAAATAAGGAGAAAGCAATATAAGCATTGCTAATATTCCCTACTCACGAAATAAGTCCAAAAGTATATAGAAAAGGAGGCTATTACAATTAAGTAATAACCTCTTTTTTTATGCCGAAGAGAATAGCCTTCTGTTATGCAATTTATTATCTTTGAGGTTTAAACCATAAAATAACGCTTCGTTTTTGACGTTTATTATAAAAACAAAAGAGTATAATACTTATGCAAAGTATAAAGAACCTATTGGTTGCCATAATATTTTCGATTCTTCCCCTATCGGCATTCTCCCAACTCTCGGTTTCGTCGGGAGGGAAAATGGAAGCCATAACGCCCGAAGCTAATTCGGGTTTAGATAATGTATACATCCTTAATAACCTGACCACAACAACTATTTCATATACAAGTACAAATGCTGCGGTTAAGTTTTACAAATACACACATAATTACGACACTGATCGCGTTGAAATCCCTTCGGGAGATATATCAGTTCAATCCTCTGGCAGTTCTACAACTTACACAATCAGTAATCTCGAGGACAGCAAAGGATATGTTGCAGACGATAACGATCAGAAAGCCATTTGGATAATCGATTACGGGCTACATTTGCCCACTATTAACTCGCTTAGTATTGAAGAAACAAGTGAAGAACGATGTAATATCGCTATTAAGTTGCTGGTTAATAAATCCGAAGACAATTTGCAATACTATCGGTTTAAAAAGAGTAATACAGCGCCAATAGGAATAGCGAGAAGCTATAAACTCGAATACATGACATTGGCATGGAAAGAAAGTAACCTTAGCTACGAAGAAAAATTAATAGGAAAAATCGAAAAAACACACGACTCTTTCATCATAAGCGGTTTATCTAATTTACCATTAAAGGATACCAATTTCTCGGTTTGGGATGTACTGACAGAGAAACTTGGTTTTACGGTGCAAAAAGCAACGCTTGAATATAAGGCTGTAGCCGTTGAAGGACATGTAATAGCTAAACAAGAAAACGATGACGGAACAGAAGAAGCCCTGAACACTTCGGAACGCATCTCCGCTCCGCTAAAAGTTAAACTGTACGGTTATGCCAACGAGCCTACCGCCGCTTTATATAATTGGTACATTTACAACTCTAATGATAAGGTTAATTATATTGCCAATTTTTCGGACAAGAATACGACCTATACATTCAATCAATTTGGAAGCTTTTTTATCCGCCTTGAGGTATCAAGCATAGGAGGATGTACTTACACAACAGAAGATATTACTTTACAAATTGCAGAATCGTCGCTCGAAATACCAAATTGGTTCTCGCCGGGAGACTCGCCCGGCATTAACGACGAATTCAAAGTAAAACATGAATCTATTGTCGAATTTAAATGCGTAATATTTAACCGTTGGGGAAACAAAGTGTATGAGTTCAGCGACCCTAACGAAGGATGGGACGGTAAATACAAGGGAAAATATGTGAACCCCGGAGTTTACTTCTATAAAATAAGCGCCCGCGGATCGGACGGAATAAGATATAATAAACAAGGAGACATTAACATTACCCGTAGCAAATAAAAATACTCACGGTTAAAACCTTAGAATAATGGCAATAGACAAAAGACTAATAGAGCTGATTCCAACTTTACCTCTTTTCGTAAACAAAGAGGATATAAACGAAGCAACCTTATTGGAAGAAGATTTACATTTATACGGTTATCAGGCTCGAAGCTTTATTCTAAAATATGCCGACGAGTTTGGAATAAACTTAAAAGGATTTCGTTTTAACCAGTATTTTTCGCGCGACATTCCCGTATACAGAGTTTTTGCCAAAATAACTAGAATATTTAAAAGCAAAAAAAACAAGTTGACCTTAGGCGATCTTCAGGCAGCTATCGAATATAAAAAGCTGAACGAGAATGTACTTAAGGATATAAAAGAAAAAAAGGTATCGAACGCCCCACATAAGAAATTACACACCCATTCGTCTTTAGTCATAAAGGCCGAAGATATTATAATTTATATATTAGTAGGAATAACTGTTTTTATATTTCTGGCATGGGTTACCTTTGCTATGACCTAAACAATAAGAAAAATTTATCCCCTTATATTCACCATTCCTTTACGTGGAATTATAGCGCCATCTAAGGCGTTATAATAATCGATTGTCCGCCGCAATGTTTGTTTAACGCTTTCGGACAAAACAATTGTAGCCAATGTTTCTCCCGTGCCTCTGTCAACAAGGCTGATTTGTGCTTTTTGGGCATCGGCTAATGCTTCAACAAACTCCAAATCATTTTTCTTCATCTCGTTATCGAACCAATAAAACACCGAACTTTGTACAATTTGCTGATTGGCCGATCCCGATTGATTTTTGTTCGCTATATAAGTAAAAGATTTTCCATCGGCATTAAAAACATACTGATCGGCTTCTGTATAGTTCCAATACTGAATATGCAAGCGCAAAGCTGTTGCTTTGTCATTCTTTAAACGAAAATAACAATAAACACCGTCTCCGTTCGAAGCTATATTATTGGGTTGAATAAAAACTCCCGAGCCTGTTTTTTGCTTCGAAAAATAAGTTTCTAAGTCCTCGGCAGAAGGGGTTTTCTCTTCTATTATCATTACCGAATCGACTTTAGCAGATACCGAATCGGCAGTATTTGTTTTTTCAGTATTTTTATTTGCTTGAGTATGATGACAAGATGACAATATAAATAACAAAGCCGAGAGGCAAACTAATATCTTTTTCATAATTTCAAATTATCTTCTATAAAATGTAAGTCTTTATTTTCTAGTTCTTTTATTAAAAAATCTGTTATCCAAATAGCTGACGGAACGCTTCCTCAACTTTACGAACCTGAACAATTTCGATCTTTACTTTCGATGTAAAGCCTTTCAGATTATTATGCGGAATAATTATCCGTTTAAAACCTAATTTTTCTGCTTCTAATATACGTTGTTCTATACGGTTAACAGGGCGTATCTCGCCCGACAAACCAACTTCGCCCGACATACAAACATGCCTTTCGATTGCTATATCGAGGCTGGACGAAAGCACTGCACTTATAACAGCCAAATCGATAGCCGGATCGTTTACTTTAAGCCCGCCTGCAATATTAAGAAAGACATCTTTTTGCACAAGTTTAAAACCCGCCCGTTTTTCGAGTACAGCAAGCAACATATTCATTCGGCGTATATCGAAACCCGTAGCCGACCTTTGAGGTGTTCCGTAAGCGGCAGTACTTACCAGAGCTTGTGTTTCGATAAGAAAAGGACGAACACCCTCGATAGCTGCAGAAATAGAAACGCCGCTCAAACCCTCATGGTTTTGAGTTAAAAGCAACTCCGAAGGGTTACTCACTTGCCTTAACCCATCCTGTCTCATTTCGTAAATACCCAATTCGGCAGTACTTCCAAAACGATTTTTTATACTTCTCAGTATACGGTACATATAGTGTTGGTCTCCTTCGAACTGAAGCACCGTATCAACAATATGCTCCAGCACTTTAGGACCGGCAATGCTTCCTTCTTTATTAATATGCCCAATAAGAATAACCGGAGTAGAAGTTTCCTTCGCAAATTTAAGCAAAGCTGCAGAGCACTCTCGCACTTGCGAAACACTGCCCGGCGAAGACTCTACGGTATCGGTAAATATTGTTTGTATAGAATCGACAATTACGAAATCGGGTTGTACGTTTTTGATATGCACAAAAATCTGTTCGAGATTTGTTTCACATATTATATAACAATTTTGCGATAGAGGGTCTATTCTGTCTGCCCTCAACTTTAATTGGCGGGCACTTTCTTCGCCCGACACATATAGGGTTTTAAGAGTATTTAGTTTCAGTATTGTTTGTAAAATCAAGGTCGATTTCCCGATTCCCGGTTCTCCCCCTATCAGCACCAACGACCCGGGCACAAGCCCTCCACCAAGCACCCTGTTAAATTCCGAATCAACAAGATCTATTCTAGGTTCTTCGCCGGTTGTTACATCTTTTAACTGCAATGGCTTATTTTTAGGGGTTTCAAATCCGGAAGGAACACCCCGCTTTGCAGTATCTTTTGCAATAAGTTCCTCAACATAAGTGTTCCACTCGCCGCAAACAGGGCATTTGCCCAACCATTTTGGAGAATCGTTACCACAATTGCTACAAACATAAACCGACTTGGATTTTGCCATGCTTAGTATTTTATAATTTTTCGGTTAAAGATATCGTTTACCGTTTCAACCACCACTGTGTAAATACCATTACTCCATCCTTCCGGATTTACATCTTTGTATCTGCTGTTTACTTTTTTGGATATATGAATTATCCGCCCATACGAATCGTATACATATATATTATTAATAGAATCGCGTGCTTCTATTCCGAATAGATACCTTACAGGGTTCGTCACTTTCAGTTTTTGACTCTCTTCGTTTCCGGGTATATCCGAACTATTAGGCGAATATCCATTCCAACGCACAACATCTTTATTCGATGGGTTGAGAAATGGTTTCATCCATTTTTCCGAATCGGGATATTGATCCCAATGATACGACATACGCGCAGCAAAATCGGCGTACGACGAACCTCCGGGCCTGACTGATTCGCAGTACGAAGCTCCACCCGACAGGGTTCCTATAATCAGACCAATAGAATTAAACAATGGCGAACCCGAAGAGCCTCCTTCGCTAACACTTTTGCCATTGGCTGTTGCCGAATAAAAAAACTTCCAGCACCCCGAGTTTATTCCTTTAATTGCGCCATCGTTCCATGTTGCAATTGTTGGTCTTTGGCTAAATGTCGATATTTTTTTCACATCACCTTCAGGATGATGAATAAGCACGCCTGTATTACCCGGATCGGAACTTAAATCCCAACCGTTGTAATAAGGGTCCCACTCTTTAGGTACTTCATTTTTCAGTTTTAGCAATAGCCCGTCCGAACCTGCATTTAACAATGTATGCACCAATAAATCGCCACCTACAAGAGTATTATAAGAGGGTATATTGGTTTGGTTGTCGCATGACGAAAACTCATAATTGAAATAAAATTGCGCAACGCGACAATCAGAAACGTCTTTTATGCCTGCTTGGTTTTCCCTGAAGAAACAATGATTAGCGGTTAGAATATAGGGAGTTCCATCGTTGTTAGTGTTATTAACCAACGATCCGGAGCAAGTTAACCAACTATTCGGATATTTCATTGCAATACGCACAACACCTCTTTTCTGATCTTGCCAGTCGTCGCCTTCTTCGCAATTTATGTTTACCATACAGTCGGCCGAATTGTTAATCTTCCCCGGATCAGCATAAGAACGCACTCCGTCCGATAAGTTTGCATAAACATACCCTACATCTTCGATAACCAAACGGGGCTGCTCGTCCGATATGTCCGACGAAACATATTCGAGAACCAACTCGTCGCCATATACAACTTCGTTCGAAAAATAACCACCACCCGGATTTGTTGCATTTGTGTAAGCTCCCAAAAGCTGCTTACAGTTTTTATTATAAACAAACAATTGCGCTCCCGGTGGAATATAAAAATCCTTATATCCTAAAATCAGCCCTTTTGCTCCGGGTGCCGAAACCGTCTGCCTCCAAACCCGATAGCCGTCTATTTCGTTCCATTGCCCCGAACTATTTATATCAATATCTAAAGGTAATAATATTGCAATACGGTGTGGGCTTCCGTGTTCTTCGGCAATAGAGTCTTCTCTTTGTAGTTGTTCTATATCAATATTGTCTGTTGACAAACGAACGCTAACAACTTGCGAACGTACACTGTTTGATTTTTTCTGACTGGGAGGAAATCCTCCGTAACTTACTTGGGACTTTGCAACATATACAGTAGTCCACATTATAATTAAGCACAACAACAGTTTTTTCATAATCAAATCACACCTAAATAATTATCGATAATCCCTGTTAAATAAACGGCATCATCTTCTACTTCTTTTCTATTTGCGTAGTCTTTTGTTTCAAATATTATATGGGCTTTATTATATACAGGCTCCCGAACGTCCAGATTTTCTGATATAAAATTGCTCAATTCGTCCATAGTTTTATTTTTTATCAATGGACGCTTTTCCTTAGCCTCGGCTAAACGTCCGGCCAAGATAACAGGCGATGCTTTAAGATAAATTGTAATCCCCTGCTTATTCATAAACTCCATATTATTATGAAAGCACGGAGTACCCCCTCCGGTAGATATCACAACATTTTCAAAATCGGCAACCTCTTTCAACACCGAACTTTCTATTTCACGAAACCGGGCTTCTCCGTATTCTTCAAAAATTTGCCCGATCGTTTTCTGATAACGAGATTCGATAAATAAATCCAAATCGATAAAATCCAAACCTCTTCTTTTAGCCAAAATACGCCCTATAGTCGTTTTTCCGGCTCCCATATATCCAATCAAGAACAATCTACACATACTCCCAAACAGAGATTACATTTCTTACCCGCTTATTATTTTACAAAGATAAAAAAATATAACAGAGAATATATTCATTTCGAAGCCACTACCTGTTATTTAGGCTTAAGTCAAGAATGTATACGATAAAGAAATATCCCGAAGAAAAACTCGAGAACAAAAGGTACTGCTAGCGGTAAATATATGTATTTTTAGTTTTTCGGCACCCGAAGTAGTTTTGTAAAAACATCCGTTTTACGAAAAATAATCAGACTTAACAGATGTAAGCTTCAGACTCACACAAATCTTATTAAATACTTTAAACAAGAAGTAAATCCATTTTTTAGAGAGGGTAAATCGGGTTATATACTCATTTCTTTCCAGAAAATATAGATAGTTGATTTTATTGTACACCTGTTCCGAAAGTTCTTGTTGCGCAACTATCTGTTTTTCTTTTAAAATAGCTTTTCCTCCAATATTACTGCTAAGGCCTTCGGTATTGTATATTACTATATCGGCATCCACATATTTCACAGCTTCGCAATGTATACCTATGGCAATAAAGAACAGTTTAAAATCGGAAACTATTCGCAAACTTTCATCATAATAGCCATATTTGTCAAACATTTCTTTTTTGATAAAGAAGGCTTGGTGACATAAATGGCCTGAAAATATATCGTACAGAGAAAATGTCCAGTCTCTGTTTCTGTACGACTCATTTTTCACTAACTTCCCTTTATTATCCGTGAAAAAATTTCCGCATATAAAACTATCATGTACATCTTCTTCGAATGCATTTTCCAGAACCACATTCGAAGGATATATATCCCCCGAATTCAGGAAGTGGCAATATTCGCCTTTAGCCTGCATAATACCTTTATTCATGGCATTGTAAATTCCACTATCGGGTTCACTCAGCCAAAAATCAATTTTATGGGCATTCTCTTTTATTACATCAACACTTCCGTCAGACGAATTTCCATCAATAATAATAAACTCATAGTCTGTAAAAGTTTGAGCAATCACACTCTCAATTGTCTTTTGCAGCCCTTGTTTATCATTCAGGTTTATTGTTATAATAGATAGTTTCATTATAAAGGCTCTAAATTAAGTAGCTTCAAACATCTGAGTTTGCCTATTAAAGGTTATCAGAGGTGGATATTCAAAATTTTGAAGTTTAAATTTTGCAAGATATGCCGCAGCATTAAATATTCGGAATTTAGCCAGAAATTCAGAGCGTTTATACACTTTTTCATAATTGCGTATTACCCGTTTTTCCGATTCGGAGTATTCATTCTTTCCTAATATCAACTGTATTTCTTTTTCATAGGCTGCAGACTGACTCATCGATAACTGCTCGCCATCCCTCTGTCTAAACCCACTCAATAAGGCGGTTGTTACATAAAGTTTATCGTGTTTAAAAAACTTATTCCAGAGGTCGAAATCTCCGGCATATTTCAGGCTTATATCAATACTTGCACCAATTTTATCCCAAAGAGTTCTGCGCCAAAAAACCGATTCTTGTTGTATCCATCTATAATTACCGGTATAAACATCGAACTTCGACCACCGATGCATTGTATGGGAACAATGTACTAAACGACCCTGAGCATCGTAAAATGTAGGAAAACCCAGTAGCCAGTTCACATTCTTAAAGCTCGAGAAAATCTCGGCAACCGAAAACAACGATTTAGAAATATACATATCGTCCGAATTAATCCAAGCCATTATTTCACCGGTCGATTTCTCAAATCCTTTTTGTATAGCATGGTACATGCCTTTATCGGCGACACTTTCCCAATAGGTTAATTTATCGGCATATTTTTTTATTATCTCAACCGATCCGTCTGTACTGGCACCGTCAATTATTATATATTCCAGATTCGGATAATTTTGCCCTAAAACCGACTGTATGGTCTGCTCAAGATAATCAGCCTGATTGTAATTCGGTGTAACTATTGTTATTTTCGGATAATATGCCATAATTATATTTTTATATAATTTTTCCAGAACTCTTCGTACTGATTTTTTTGCCATGCATGACAGCCAAAGGGCAATATATTATTATTAAGCCCTAACAGATATGAAGGATCCGATTCGAATGAAAAACTTATGGCTTCGGCTATCGTAGCTATTTTAAACTGCCTATAAGCTTCGGGAACTATCTGGCTCCATACTACGTCTTCCTGAATATCGGACGACAAATAATACTGCAGGTTGTTATTTACCCCACGCAACCTAAGCCATATATTTTTTATTGTCAGCTTATTACACTCGACCAAATCGTAAACATTCCAAAAATTAGTCAAAGATATTGTTTTATTATGTTTTTCCGCATATTTAAAAACATCCAGAAATGTTTGAATTTTTCTCAACGAGAAGCCTCCGTTACCAACAGCTTCTAATTTGGCCACATTATGATTGGAGCGAAACCTGCTAAACCACGGAGCACCAATATAATCGTAAGCTTTATTACACCACATATCCAGTTCATCCCTAAACACATATACATCTAGTTGTGTTATAAGCATATAATCAAATTGCTTGTAACAATTGTAAAATTCGGACGAAAGCAACAGCCTGTTATAAGATTTTAAGCTATCGAAAAAACTTCTGTCAAAAAAATCTACTTGATAACTCACCCGTTCTTTTTCTAAAACATCTGTATAATAAGAGATATCTAATTGGGAATGAGTTACGATCGAAAACAAATGCTTCGACAACACCTTGACATTCTGCAAAAAAGAAACTTCTTCTGTTTGAGATGGAACGGCTTTATATATGGGAATTACTATTATATTCAAGATAAACTCTTTCTTATATATATTTTTAATAACCGAAATAAAAATAAATAATCATTTTTAAAAGCAATTGGAGCAATGTCTGCAAATTTATTTTTCAGAAGACAACCTAGCTTATTGTTTGCCTGTGAAATCCATTTCACAAGAAAAACATACCGCACAGTGTCCTTATCCTTTGCTTCTAGGTTAAGGTTGTGAAAAATAAAATCTATAATGTGGGCATATTCCTTTATATTATTATAATTTTTTATATTTCCGGAACTACCTTTCCCTCCATGTTGCCTAAAATAATTAAGAGGCGTGCCTAAGTTATAAAAATCTGATTTTTTTAAAATTTTTGTATAGATCAACCAGTCGCCATTCAACTTAAAAGTCTCATCAAATATATCTTCGGAAAGAAGACTGTGTCTGAAAACAACAGCGCTTGCATTTACTATAGGATTGCTAAATAACATCCCTTTTTTTATAAATACCTCACCATTTTCCTTAAAGTCGGTATTCCAATTATACACTTTTTGTTCATTGTCCCAAATACCCTTAACTTCGTTATTGGCATTAACTTCTTTCGATTGAGATTGAATTAATCCTATAGAATCATCATTTTCCAGAACTGTAATTGACGATTCAAGAAAAAATTGATCTGCATAATCATCACTTTCAGCAACCCATACATACTTTCCTGTAGCCAAGCCAAGTCCTTTTTTCCACTGCTTAAACGTAGAACCCGAATTTACTTCGTTATACACAATATGTGCAACTTTTTCATTACCTCGATATTGTTCTATAACATTCCGGCTTTCATCTGTTGAGCAGTCGTCTAATATTATTAACTCAAAATCCTGAAAGCTTTGATTCAATACAGATTCTATTCGTTGTTTTAAAAATAACGAATGGTTATAGTTAGGTATTATTACTGAAACTAAAGCGTTCATTTTTTTTATAGTTTAAACATCACAAATTATTTTCGCATTCATTTTCGTCAGGAAAGAAAAATTACAAATTTAATTTTGTTTAAAAATAAGTTTTCGTATTTTATTAATCGGTTTTAAAATCAAATTTCCTAACCGATAGGATCTGGACTGATAAATTTCAGACTTAATAAAAATTGTGTAATCTTTTAAATCGAGCAATGGATAATCATTCGGATTTAGTCCCCTTCTTAGGCATGTATCATGACGAACAATTAAATTCCAATAAAAGCCTCTAGTTATGCTAGAACTTGATATTCCATTTTTATGAAAACGATATTTATATGTAAATTCGTTCAGAACACAAATATCACCAACCTCCTCTAGTTTAAAATAAAGATCCTGATCTACTCCTAATCGATAATTAGCCGAAAGACCTGTTGTCTTATCGTAATATTGTTTTTTAAACGATGCGAAATGTTCCGGGCCATAATTTCTATTTGTAAAATACGATTTACCTGCATCAATAACCAAAAAGCGACTTTCGGTTTGGATATTAAGATTTTCGTCACAATAATAAAAACGGGAAAAAACAAGTCCAACATTAGGCTTTTCGACATGAATACGAACCATCTTCTCCAAGGCATTAGGCAACAAAGCATCATCTGAATCAAGAAATCCACAGATTACACCCTTTGCCTCTTCTACACACCTGCGTTTGGTAAAACCACAGCCACAGTTTATACTGTTCGAAAATATTTTTATTCTATCATCCGAAGAGTATTTGGCATATATTTCTTTCGAGTTATCGGCCGAACAATCATCCACAATAATTATTTCCCAGTTTTTATATGTTTGGTTATATACGCTGGATATGGCTTCTTCTAAGTATCTACCATTATTATATTGAGCTATCAATACCGAAAATAAAGGTTCAATATTTGATTTTTCCATCTTTTTATTAAACTATCTCCTCACAGAATTAATGGTTCTTTTTATTTTACCTTTGACTCTCATCCAAAATGTATGAAGATGTGGGCGAGGAATATTTATCATATCAAATGTTTCGATACAAAACACATCCTTATGTGTAACCTGAGCTATAACCTGTGCCTGTGTTAGTGAGCTTTCGATAAACAAACAGCAATTACTCTCACCGTAAACTTTTGCTTTGTATTCACCATACTTGCCCCATGCAGTTCTAGCCTGCTTGTCGGGAAGATCTAACAAAACCAGATTATCATATTCTATATTGTTTTTCTTCAACCATTCTTCGGTCAATTTTCTGTATTTTTCTAAACGACACGAAACTAATGTGTGTATTTTTATTGTAGGAACATATAATGGAACTGCATTTTTTAAAAAGTGGATATACCTCTCTCCATCGTCATTTTCTTCTTCTGTTGGATCCACACACAGCACACCATCAATATCCACACATGCTTCAGATAAAGTTAAATGATGAAACATATTCCATTGAAATATTCGGGGGGCATCTACCAATTCCATATATATATCAACTAACGATTGTGTCTGCGGATATTGAAATACTGTACAAAATAGAAAGTTGTATTTTTCATTAAACGTTTCCAATTTCTCTTTTGCGCGAGCTAATGCTGCTCCTGCCAAAACGCTGTCGTCAACAACCAATATATTGCTATAAGTTTGATTTCCTAAACGGGTGAAATCTTTTCTCTTTCCAACTTCATAAACCCGTCCCTCAATAAAAGAGTCTATGTCTGTATAAGGCAGATTCAGGTATAATGCTATCAAATTAGCGGGTAGCATTCCGCTTCTGGGTATCCCTACCACTAAATCTATATTACGAGGTATTTTATGTAAATTACGTAAAATAGCATTATTCAGATCTGTTATATTCTTATAATTTATCATTCTTTCTACCCTTAACTCCTAAATTTATCCATCCATGGTTATATCCCCGAACTTCCGATTCATCCATTAGAGTGACATCCAAAAAGCCTGCTTTCTTAAATAAATTTGTCAAAAACTTAGGTGTATATAGTGTCCGATGCCAATTAGGATGATAAATATCATCACTACCATCACCATAGGTAAAAATTCGGCCATTGGCCCAAGTAACAACATCCTTCTCGTCGTTAAATCTGTACCAGCCGTCTTTATCTATGTTATTTATTCCATTAATTTCAAATTCATAGACAGAAGATATTACTTTCCAACCATCAGGAACCCACACCTCAAGTTGTCCCGCTGGCTTTAGAATCCGATATAACTCTTTAAATACATCTGCTTGTAAAAACCACGGCACATGTTCGAGCACATGGCTTGCATAAATAAGATCGAACGAGTTGTCTTCGAAAGGAAAAGGCTTGAATATATTATGAATATAATCAACATCTTCTCCATCTATAATATTCAGAGTCTCAAAATCAGGTAACCGTTCCAGTCCCGGACCTATTTCGAGAAAACGTTTATCCTTCGTCTTATTTTTTCGTATATTTTTCGACGTTTTGTAGTTGTTCTTTATTTTTAAAAAAAAAGAAAGATGCAATTTTTGTAAAACACGATCTCTTTTCCTACTATTCTTAAATGAATAAAATATATTTTTCATACAATACTCCAATGACCTGCATTTATCAATACGCCTCCATCCCCATCTAGTTTTCTCGAAGCATCAATTGACAATAACAACGGTTGATTATTTTTGATAATATTAACATTCGCCTCGTTCCTAACTCCAAAAAAGAGTTGATACTTTTTGGGCGCCAATAATTTTGTATCTAAAAGACACTCTATTTTCATTTTTCCTTTCAGTTCTTTCTCTATACGGAAATTGTTATCATCAATAGAGTGAGAAGTCAACACTCGCTCTCCCAGCATATTATTAAGAGCAACTCCTACAACTATATTCTTAAACGAATCGACAAACTCAAATTCGAATACAACCTTAACATTTTCTCCCTGAGAAAATATTTGTTGTACATCTCCACATTCGTCAACAAAATATGGAGCCTTTACTTTCAGTCTTTCACAAGCCGACTCAATCCATTCATCATTTCTCTCTACAAAGTTGTCGCCTTCGCCTTGAAGATACTTATCTATAATAAAATCAATATCTCCAACTGAAGACACCATCCCATTTTGCAATATTACACCTCTATTGCAGAGACTTTTAACAGCTCCTATATTATGGCTCACAAACAACACAGTGCGTCCTTCACTTCTCGACACATCCTGCATTTTTCCGATTGCTTTTTTTTGGAATTCGGCATCACCTACAGCAAGCACCTCGTCAACAACAAGTATTTCCGGTTCAAGGTGTGCTGCTATAGCAAAACCTAAGCGAACCGTCATCCCCGACGAATAACGTTTTACCGGAGTATCGACGTATTTTTCAACACCGGCAAACGATATAATTTCGTCAAGTTTCGATTTTATCTCATGTTTTGTCATCCCCATTATAGCACCGTTCATAAAAATATTCTCACGTCCGGTCATTTCGGGATGAAACCCGGTTCCTACTTCCAACAACGAAGCTATACGCCCTTTTGCCTTAATAGAACCTAAAGTTGGAGATGTGACACGCGACAATATTTTGAGCAAAGTTGATTTTCCTGCTCCGTTTTTTCCGATAATTCCAAGTACTTCGCCTTGTTTTACATCGAAAGAAATATCCCGCAAAGCCCACACATATTCGCTGGTAGCTTTTGACGCACGGTCGTTAACCTCACCTATTTTCAAGTAAGGATCTTCCAATCCTCTCATTTTATGCCACCAACGGTTAAGGTCGTGGCTTATGGTTCCGGTTCCTATAGTTCCTAATCTATATTGTTTCGAAATGTTTTCGAACTTTATCGCTATATCTGACATATTTATACTTTGCTAAACAAAAATATTTTCACACTACATCTACAAACTTGCGCTCAACTTTGTTGAACACCCAAGAGCCTATGATTAAAATTATAACAGAAAAAGCAAAACTGTACAATAATGAAAACCATGTAAAAGTACCGGTTCCTAAAAATCCATACTTAAAGGCTTCGATAATAGATGTCAGAGGATTCATCTGTACAACCCACATCCATTCGGCATACCTTTCCTTCATTACCGACAATGGATAGATTACAGGTGTAATATACATCCAAAGTTGCACGGCAAAAGTAAACAGTATAGCCAAATCCCTATATTTATTAGTTAGTGATGATATTATTATTCCAAAACCAAGCCCCAAGCTTCCTAACATAAGTATCAGCAAGGGAAACAATAAAGCGTAAGTATTCACGCCCACTGCTGCTCCGTCGACCACAAAATATATGTATAACGATATAAAGAGGAAAAACTGAATAAAAAATTTAAAAAGATTTGACACTGCCACCGAAAACGGAACTACCAAGCGTGGAAAATAGACTTTACTAAAAACCCCGGCATTAGTCATAAAAGTAGAGGAACTTCGGGTCAAACATTCCGAAAAATAATTCCAACATAAAATACCTGCCATATAAAACAATGGCTGTGGAAGCCCGTCGGTAGAAATACCTGCTATTCCGCCAAAAACAAACATAAACATCACCGTTGTAAACACGGGCTGTATAATAAACCACAACGGGCCCAATATAGTTTGTTTATATACGACAACAATATCGCGGCGAATATACATCATTAGCAAATCTCTGTAACGCCATACCTCTGATAGATTTAAGCTAAAACGCCGGCCTTCTGGCTTAATAACAATATCCCATTGTTCTTCTTTCGAATGACTCATCTAGTTCTATGTTATGTTATTTAAATTCTTTATAAGAAAAAAAGGAAGTACAAAGATAATATTTTCTACCGAAGAAACTTAGAAAACGAATGTGTTAAGTACAAAAAACAAAAAGCCTGTATGGAACTCACACAGGCCTCAGAAATTTCTTTAGTTTAGTAAAAACCGGCTTAAATTATTCTGCTACGGTTTCTTCTACAACTTCAACAGCAGCGCTATCTGCAGGAGCAGCAACTTCTTCTACTGTTTCTACAGTTTCAACTACAGCTGTAGTATCAGCTTCTGGAGCAGTAGCATCAGTGTTAGCTTTGTTTGAGCATGAAGCAAAAGAGATTGCAACAGCAACAGCAGCAAATAATACTAATTTTTTCATTTTCTTCTCAAATTTTAACGGTAAATGTTCAAATATTATCTTATTTTTAAGATTCTGCAAAGATACATAGTTTTTTCAATTTGTTGCACATCAGGAACTTTTTTTTTCAAAGCTCTCTATTTTCCTCTAAAAACAGATAAGATTTCGATCATTTTTACACGTATAAGTATCTTTTAATACTCTTTTTAGGTGTTTTTTCAAATTCATTGGGATAAACATGAATAGTTGATATATTTTCGTAACTCGAAATCATTTTATTCAAATTCACCTTATTTGTTTCCATTATCTCCGACAAATCGCCCGACGACAATCCATCGTTATCCATTGCTTCGTAATCGGGGTAAACCAAAGCCACTAATCTATTATCACGATTAACAATCAAGCTTTCCATAACATAAGGCATGTTATTCAGGCGGGCTTCTATCTCCTCCGGGAAAATATTTTGTCCGCTTGGCCCTAATATCATTGTTTTGCTACGCCCCCTAAGGAAAATACGGTTGTTTTCGTCTACCGTACCCAAATCTCCTGTTCTCAACCAACCATCTTCGGTAAACGCAAGTTTTGTAGCTTCTTCATTTTTATAATATCCTTTCATCACATTTTCGCCACGAACCTGAATCTCGCCTAATATATTTTGAGGATCGGGAGAATCGACCCGAACTTCCATTATCCCTTTCAGCACCTGCCCGCAAGATGTCGGGATAAAATCGTAGTTATGATCGTACGAAATAAGGGGGGCACATTCGGTCATGCCATATCCTACAGTAAACGGAAACTTTATTTTATGCAGAAAAGCCTCAACTTCGTGATTAAACGCAGCCCCTCCGATTATTACCTCATGAAGTTCTCCGCCTAAAGCCTCTTTCAGCTTTTGATTAATCTTTGCATATATTTTCTGATTTATAATAGGAACGCTCAATGCCACTTTCATTGTCGGCTTCTCTAACTGGGGCAATATAACTTTCTTATATATTTTTTCGATAACCAAAGGAACTGTCACTATAAGGTTGGGCTTATATTCGGCAAAGGCCTGAGAAAGAATTTTGGGCGAAGGCGTTTTTCCTAACAACACGGTATGCACACCTTCTGTCATAGCATACAGAAAATCGAAAGCACAGCCATAGGCATGAGCCAAAGGCAGAAACGAAACCATACGTTGCCCCCTGCGAAGCAGGTTTAAATCGTGAGCATAAGTAACATTTCCTGCCAGATTATTTGCCGTAAGCATAACCCCTTTACTGAAACCTGTTGTACCGGAAGTATAATTAAGCAAAACAAGTTCCGAATTATCTACTTTCGCATATTCAACATCATCGGGAGTGTAACCACCCGGGTATCTCGACTCCATCTCCTTATCCAATCCCTTCAATATAGAGACAAAGTCTTCGCCACTTTGCTGATGAAGGCACCTGAAGTTTGTAAGCGAGAACACACCCCTTACCTGAGACATCTGGCACTCATCCAGATTTTCCCAAATGGCATCGCTCGTAAACAGAAGTTTCGATTCGGAATGAAAAACAATGTGATGAACATTATCGGGATGAAAATCCTGCAAGATAGGAACTATTACCGCCCCATAACTTACTGTTGCCAAATAAACCGAACACCACAAGGTGTTATTTTTACCTATCAGGGCTATCTTATCCCCTCTTTCTACTCCTGCTTTTTTGAAGAATATATGCAGACGTGCTATTTCGGTAGCCAAATCTTTGTAGCAAAGTGTTTTCTGTTCAGAGTAATCGGTTAACGCCGGCAAATCCCAATTTGCCTTAAAGCTTTTGATATAAAGCTCTACAAAATTTTCTTTTATCATAAATAATTGCGCATTTTTAGCGATTTTGTGCAAAAATAGACATACATATATATATTAACCAAATTTTCGAGATGGATTTTACTGCATTTTACATATTTTTGTTGCTTCAAATTGTAAAGTCTGACCGTATAGCCGGAATTTCCGTTCTTGCTGTTTTGTTTTAATCAAAAAAATGATAGACCATAATATATTCGAATATAAAAAAGCAGCTTACCTTACCTTAGGATGCAAGCTTAACTTTGCCGAAACCTCAGCCATTGGCAAACAGCTTTCTGCCATTGGTTTCCGCAAAGCGCGTAAAGGAGAAATAGCTGATATTTGTGTAATAAACACCTGCTCCGTTACAGAACTCGCCGACAAAAAATGCCGACAAGCAATACGTAAAATGATAAAGGAAAATCCCGGAGCATTTGTTGTTGTTACGGGTTGTTACGCCCAACTAAAACCCGAAGAAATAGCCGACATAAAAGATGTAGACCTTGTGCTGGGGGCCGATCAGAAGCTTGACATAACATCGTATTTAGACGAACTGAAGAAAAAAGAAAAAGGCACAATATTTACTACCCAAACAAAGGATATCAAAGTATTCACTCCATCCTGTTCGGCCGACGACCGCACCCGTTACTTTTTAAAAGTTCAGGATGGTTGCGACTATTTCTGCACATATTGTACAATACCTTTCGCCAGAGGCAAAAGCCGTAACGGAACTATAGAAAGCCTTGTAAAACAAGCAGAGGAAGTTGCAGCAAACGGAGGACAGGAAATTGTGCTTACAGGTGTAAACATCGGAGACTTCGGCAAATCGACAGGAGAGACCTTCTTCGATTTAATAAAAGCCCTCGACAATGTAGAAGGCATAGCCCGTTACCGAATATCGAGTATTGAACCGAACCTGTTGACCGACGAAATAATTGAATTTGTTGCCAACTCGAAAAGGTTTGCGCCACATTTTCATATTCCTCTGCAATCGGGGTCGGACGACGTGCTGAAACTGATGAAACGAAAATACGACACCGCCCTGTTTCGCCATAAAGTAGAAAAAATAAAACAAAGCATACCCGATGCCTTCATTGGTGTAGACGTTATAGTGGGTACAAGAGGCGAAACAGACGAGTATTTCGAAAATGCAAAATCATTTATTGACAGCCTCGACATATCGCAACTCCATGTTTTCACTTATTCCGAACGTCCGAATACTCAGGCTTTAAAAATAGGGCACAGCGTTGATCCTAAAACAAAGCATGCCCGATGCAAAACTTTATTAGACATATCGGATAAAAAGCTGGCGGAATTTTATAAATCGCAGCAAAACACCAACCGTAAGGTTCTGTTCGAGCATTTACTGAAAGAAGGCAACTTAATGCACGGATTTACCGAAAACTATGTGAAGGTTGAATGCGAATATGACGAATCGAAAATTAATATTATCGAAAAAATTTCGCTTGGAGAATTCAATTCCGACCAAACAGCCTTGATTTGCTCCTTTATTTAAGTTATACTTGCATTCTATGTTTACAAAAATAACATATTATCTTACTTTTGCTTGGATGTATTTGCATGCCATGCTACCATTCAGGCTGCTATATATATTATCCGATATTCTATACCTGCTTGTATATTACGTTGTAGGCTACAGGGTTAAAGTTGTAAGAAAAAACCTAAAAAACTCCTTTCCCGATAAGGCGCATAAAGAGCTCAGACAAATAGAACGCAATTTTTACCATCACCTTTGCGATTACTTTGTTGAGACAATGAAGCTACTTCATATTTCAGACAAACAAATGCAGGAACGTTTCGTTTTTACCAACCCCGAAATAATAAGGGAACGAATGAAAGACAAATCGGCAATTTTGTATTTAGGGCATTACGGAAACTGGGAATGGATTACATCTATAACGCTAGTACTAGATAAAAACGACCCTGATATTGTTGCAGCACAAGTATACCGTCCGTTAAAGAGCAAAGCCTTTGACGATATATTTCTGAAGCTTCGCAAACGATTCAAGTCGGTTGGAATTCCGAAAAACCACACACTAAGGGCTATTATTAATTTCCGAAACGAAGGAAAACGTTCCATTATCGGGATGATCTCGGACCAAACCCCATCGTGGGCCAATATACATTATTGGACAAAATTTCTGAATCAGGACACCCCCGTATTTACAGGCGCCGAACGCATAGCAAAACAAACCGGTTTTGCAGTCTACTATCTGGATGTACAAAAAACAGGGAGAGGAAAATATACCGGAACATTCGAACTATTATCGGAAACCCCAAAGAGTGAACCCGAAAATGCTATTACAGAAATGTACATCCGTAAGTTCGAAAACACGATACTCCGTAACCCTGCATACTGGCTTTGGTCGCACAACCGATGGAAACATAAAAAATCGGATTTTGTAAAATGAAAAAAACAGCAGTTGTTATTCTTAACTGGAACGGACAAAAATTGCTCGAACAATTTTTGCCCTCGGTTATTGCAAACACACCTCAGTCCGAAGCCGACATTGTTGTTGCCGATAATAATTCCGACGACAATTCGGTCGATTTCCTGAAAAATAATTATCCCGAAGTAAAGGTTATTCAATTAGACAAGAATTACGGTTTTGCCGAAGGGTACAACAGAGCTTTATCCGAAATTACAACCGAATATGTAGTCTTACTTAATTCGGATGTAGAAGTGACACCCAATTGGCTTACCCCTATGGTTTCCTACATGGACAATCATAAAAGCATAGCCGCAGCACAACCCAAAATATTAGCACAGCGCAACAAAGAATACTTTGAGTACGCAGGAGCTGCTGGAGGCTATATCGACAAATACGGTTATCCGTTTTGCCGTGGGCGTATTTTCGGGACAATAGAAAAAGACAAAGGACAATACAACTCGCCTGTTGATATATTTTGGGCATCGGGAGCCTGCTTACTTATACGAACCAAAGATTATAAGGATGCTGGAGGATTAGATTCCCGATTTTTCGCCCATATGGAGGAGATAGATTTATGTTGGCGGCTTAACGCACGCGGAAAGCATTTAATATGCCTGCCTCAATCAACCGTTTATCATGTAGGAGCAGCAACACTTTCGGAAGAAAACCCTCGCAAAACATTCCTTAATTTCAGAAACAATTTGCTGATGCTCTATAAGAATTTGCCCGATAAGGCGTTAAAAAGAACAATGAGAACACGCACTGTTCTCGATTATATAGCTATTCTGCAAATGCTGTTAACTTTTAAAAGTAAGAATGCGAAAGCAATAAAAGAGGCAATAAAAGATTACAAAAAACTGAAAAAAGAATACAAAGATATACGAGACGAAAACTTAAAGAAGACGGTTGTCGACAACATTTCGACAATATACCCAAGCTGTATATTAAAAGACTTTTATATAAAAAATTCGAAGGTATTCAGTAAGCTGAACTTTTTGAAATAAAAGCTGGCGTTTTACTACTGTTTATCCAGAAAAGAAAGTATACGCTCTACATAGTCGCGGTTATTCGATAAACGTGGCACTTTATTCTGCCCTCCCAATCTATTCACCGATTCCTGATATTTATAAAATGTACCTTTAACCAATGCCCTGACTTTTGGGCGTTGCAGCGACAGATTGTACGAGCGTTTAGCCTCATAATCGGAATTTACTTTTTTAAGCGCATTATCCAGCGTATCGGTAAAGAGTTCCAAATCCGAAGGATCTTTCTCAAACTCTATCAACCATTCGTGCGCACCGGCATTATTATCGCCAAAGTACACAGGAGCAGCAGTATATTCCGCTATCTGCGCACCTGTTTGCAAACAAGCCTCCAGCAAAGCCCTTTCGGCATTATCGATAATAAGTTCTTCGCCAAAAGCATTGATAAAACTTTTGGTACGTCCTGTTATTTTAAATAAATATGGAGATGTTGAAGTAAACTCTACTGTGTCGCCAATCATATAACGCCACAAACCACCGTTTGTAGTTATTACAATAGCATAATTTTGTCCTGTTTGTACCTCATCCAATGTTAAAGTCCGGGGATTTTCAGCTCCCCACTCACTCATCGGGATAAATTCATAATAAGTATTATGATTGAGCATCAACAGCATATCTTTCGAGGACGAAGAATATTGCACCCCAAAAAATCCTTCCGAGGCATTATATGTTTCCCAATAATTCATATCGGGCTTAGGTATAATTTTTTTGTATTGGTCTTCGAACGGAGTAAAACTAACACCTCCATGAAAAAACACTTCGAGATTAGGCCAAAGATCGGGAAGCTCTTTTCCCGTTTCTTCCTTTATCTTTTTCAGCAAAATAAGCAACCACGAAGGCACACCCATAAAAGCCCTTATATCGTGCTTTACCGAATAGTCTGTCAGTGCTCGTAGTTTTTGCTCCCAATCGGGCAGTAAAGTTATATCCTGTGGTGTACGGCTACGCCTTGCCCACAAAAGCAGGTTCTTGGTTAAAATTGCAGATATATCGCCTGTATAAATACCATCGCCTATACTATTTATCTGCTGGCTACCACCCAAAACTAAAGTCTTGCCTAGAAAAAACCTTGCATTCGGGTTTTCTTTCCCATATATAGCCAACATTTGCTCTCCGCACTTATAATGGCCTTTAGTCAACGATTCGGCAGTAACAGGAATGTATTTGCTTTTATCTTCGGTTGTCCCCGACGACATTGCAAACCATTTAACAGGCTTATCCCATAATACATTTTGTTGCTTATCGATAAGAATTTTATCGAGGTATGGCCTGAGTGTCTCGTAGCTGAATACCGGAACCTTTCTCCGAAAATCGTCCTTATTTTTTATCGAACGAAAATCATATTCATTTCCTATAAACGTATCTGCTGCCCTATCGAGCAAAAACTTCAGCGTTTTTTCCTGAGTTTCGACAGGCTTTGTCAGGAAAGCATCAACTTCCCTGTATTTAAAATCAAGGTATTTATGGAAAATGCGGGCGATCATCCGATTTTACTTACTTTTCGCAATTTATCTTCGTCTATTATCTTAATCTTGCGTCCGTCCAGAGCTATAATATGCTCATCAACAAATGTAGAAAGCGTGCGTATGGCGTTCGATGTTGTCATGTTCGAAAGGCTTGCTAGGTCTTCGCGCGAAAGGTATATGCTGATAGTGGCGCCATCCTCTTCCAGTCCGTAATTATCGACAAGGAATATAAGCGATTCGGCTAAACGTCCGCGAATATGCTTTTGAGTAAGATTCACAACCCTTTCGTCGGCAATACCTAAATCAGTAGATAATTCGCGAATAAAGAACATCGCCAAACGCGGATTGGTAAGTACAAACTTCTCGACCAAATCCATAGGTATAAAACAAATGACCGAATACTCGAAAGCCGATGCTGCCGTTACATAAGGCTCTCTTGCAAAAAAAGCCCTGTAACCAAAATTCTGAACAGGACGTACCATTCTTACTATTTGGCTGCGCCCACCTACTCCACTCTTATAGATTTTAACTTTTCCCTCTATAAGACACATCATATCTTTAGGCACCTCTCCTTCGCAATAAATTACTTCGTTTTTTTTAAACTCCATAACCCTTGCTTCAGAAGCAAGCTCCTCCCTATCCTCTTCACTTAACAAGCTCCAAATCTCGGGTATACTCGATGCGATAGAGCCAACATCTTTCGTGTTTTTTTCTTTAGCCATACATGTTTTCTCTGAGAAAGCTTCGTTAACTAATTCTCACAAAGTTATCACAAAATACTGTAAACAAAAGCAAATACATCAAGAAATCTGTTTTTTAACAGTGTTTTACAAGCATCTTCATAAAATAATATCATCATTTTATCTTTCACGTGTATTGGGTTTATTTTTCAAAAATGAATAAATATGTTTGAATATTGAGATAATAAAATTAATTTTGCAGGCTGTAAAATTATACCCTTTTGTATTTAAAAGGTATTGATTCTCAGAATAGGAAAGAAGTAAACAAAAATCAAATAGTCATTAACAATTTAATTAAAGATGAATACATCTCTTACAAATGTTGACAGCGTTAACGCAATCATTCAAATAAATGTAACAAAAGACGATTATCAGGAAAAGGTTGAGAAATCGTTAAAATCGTTCCGTCAAAAAGCCAGCGTACCGGGTTTCCGTAAAGGCATGGTACCAATGGGCATGGTAAAAAAAATGTATGGCAAATCGGTTTTAGCCGAAGAAATAAACAAATTGGTTGGCGAGTCGCTATACAGCTACATACAAGAGAACAAATTGAATGTATTGGGCGAGCCTCTTCCAAACGAAGAGAAACAACAACCTATCAATTTTGAGGTAGAAGGCGACTATGAGTTTTTCTTTGACATTGCCCTTGCCCCCGAAATTAAGTTGTCGCTTACAAAAAGAGATAAAGTTACTTACTATAAAATAGCTGCCGATCAAGAATTGGTGGACAAACAAATAGCTTCGTTCAAATCGAACTATGGCAAATACGAACAAGTTATAGACGAAGCACAAGACACCGACCTGCTAAGAGGAGAAATCCGCGAGTTGGAAAATGGTCAGCCAAAAGAAGGGGGTATTTTCGTAGAATCGGGAGTACTTATGACTTCTTACTTCAAAAACGACGAAGAAAAAGCAAAATTCAAAGGAGTAAAAATAGACGATGTTATTGTTTTTAATCCCGGAAAAGCATACGACGGACACGAAGCCGAAATAGCATCTTTCCTTCATATCGAAAAAGATCAGGTAGAATCGATTGCTGCCGAATTTTCGTTC
This sequence comes from Dysgonomonas sp. 216, assembly GCF_010501065.1. Taxonomy (GTDB): domain Bacteria; phylum Bacteroidota; class Bacteroidia; order Bacteroidales; family Dysgonomonadaceae; genus QVMM01. Next base: position 272,123 of record NZ_QVMM01000001.1, read on the forward strand.
ACGGTAAAAGAAGTAACACGCTACAAAGAAGCTGAACTCGACCAAGAGTTATTCGATAAAGTATTTGGCGAAGGCACAGTAAAAACAGCCGACGAATTCATTCAAAAAGTAAAAGACGGCATTGCAGAGCAAATGGCTCCCGATAGCGATTATAAATTTCTGCTTGATGCCCGCAAGCTACTCGAAAAGAAAGCCGGAGACCTTGAATTCCCCGATGCATTTCTTAAACGCTGGTTATTGGCAACAGGCAAAGAAAGAACTGCCGAATCGATAGAAGAAGAATATCCGAAAATTATTGAAGATCTGAAATTCCACCTTATTAAAGAACAGATCGTAAAAGATAACGAACTGAAAGTGGAAGAAGAAGACCTTAGAAGCATGGCTAAAAACACAGCACGCGCACAATTTGCTCAGTACGGAATGATGCATTTACCCGATGATGTTGTTGAAAACTATGCAAACGAAATGTTAAAAAACAAAGATTCGGTTCGCAACATGGTAGACCGTGCTATGGAAATAAAAGTTTCGGACTATTTGAAAAAAACGTTAGGCGTTACCGAAAAAGAAATCAGCCTTGATGAATTCAAGAAATTCTTTGAAGAAGAAACTGCTAACGAAGCAAAATAAGCACAAGAAAGATATAGCTTAATAATAAAAGAAGAGGTTCTGTCCCCCAAGAAAAGTTAGAATAAAAAGACGGTTATTTGTTTGTTTCAACTTTTTATTTATAACTTTGTTTAATATGAATAATATTTAATGGGATAAAGCCTCTTCTTTGTGTATTTACATACCGGAGAAGCAGGAAGGTTATCAAGAAAAATTTACAAATTATGAACGATTTCAAAAAATATGCAACCAAGCATTTAGGAATGAATAGCTTGGGACTGGATAAGTATATTGACATAACCAGCAGCTATATTTCTCCAACCATTATGGAGGAACGTCAATTAAATGTAACCCAGATAGATGTTTTTTCACGTCTGATGATGGATCGTATTATCTTTCTAGGCACCCAGATTGACGATTACACAGCCAATGTTATACAAGCTCAATTACTATACCTCGACTCGGCAGACCCGGGAAAAGACATATCTATTTATATCAACTCGCCCGGAGGATCAGTGTATGCCGGTTATGGCATTTACGACACAATGCAATTTATAAGCAGCGATGTTTCTACTATCTGTACAGGCATTGCAGCATCTATGGCGGCAGTATTACTTGTTGCAGGACAAGACAAGAAACGCTTTGCCCTGAAACACTCACGTGTAATGATTCACCAACCACTTGGTGGCGCACAAGGACAAGCTTCCGATATAGAAATTACAGCCCGCGAAATAGCTAAAGTAAAGAAAGAACTTTACGAGATTATATCGAGCCACTCGGGGCAATCGGTCGAAAAAGTTGAAAAAGACTCCGACCGTGACTATTGGATGACAGCATTGGAAGCCAAAGAATACGGAATGGTAGACGAAATATTCGAGAAAAAACAATAATATATAAACAACCTCTCAAGTCTGATTGGCTTGGGAGGTTTTATATACTATCATCATCTTTAGATCAACACTAAAACCAACTCATACAGAAACCCTATAATATTTTATGGCGAAAAAAACCTCCAGCGATTATTGTAGTTTTTGCGGACGAAGCGACAATGAGGTGAGCCTGTTAATTGCAGGAATGTCGGCTCATATATGCAACGACTGCGTAGAACAAGCATACCAGATAGTTAAAGAATCGCTCGACACAAAACACCAAGGGCAATCGCTCGGCAATATACCATTACCCGCGCCTCAGGAAATAAAAGAATTTCTCGATTCTTACATTATCGGACAGGAAGCTGCAAAACGATATTTATCTGTTTCGGTATACAACCATTACAAACGGTTAATGCAGGATACGGAAGACGACGGTATCGAAATAGAAAAGTCCAACATTATTATGGTAGGGCCAACAGGTACAGGTAAAACTTTACTTGCCCGCACATTAGCAAAAATGCTGCATGTTCCGTTCGCAATGGTAGATGCCACAGTTCTGACCGAAGCCGGATATGTAGGGGAAGATATCGAAAGCATATTAACCCGCTTGTTGCAAGCTGCCGATTATGATGTAGCAGCAGCAGAACGAGGAATCGTGTTTATTGACGAAATAGACAAAATAGCCCGCAAAGGCGATAACCCATCCATAACCCGCGATGTTAGCGGCGAAGGAGTACAACAAGGCTTGCTTAAACTTCTGGAAGGAGCAATTGTAAACGTACCCCCTCAGGGAGGGCGTAAGCACCCCGAACAAAAAATGATTGCCGTTGACACCCGCAATATATTATTTATCTGCGGCGGAGCATTCGACGGGATAGAACGCAACATAGCCAAAAGGTTGAATACCCAAACCGTAGGTTACTCGTCGGCTATGAAAAGCGTAAAAATAGACAAAGACAACCTGCTTCAGTACATAACCCCGCAAGATTTGAAATCGTTCGGGCTTATACCCGAAATCATCGGCCGATTACCGATTTTGGCCTATTTGTCAAATCTGAACAAAGATGCACTCCGACGTATACTTACAGAGCCTCGGAACTCGATAATAAAACAATACATCAAATTGTTTGCGATGGATGGTATTGTTCTTACGTTCGACGAAGATGTATTTGAGTATATTGTTGAAAAAGCAATAGAATACAAGCTGGGAGCACGGGGCTTACGGTCTATCGTCGAAACAATCATGATAGATTGTATGTACGAAGCCCCATCATCAAAAAAGCAAAAAATACATATAACAAAAGAATATGCAATTGAAAAACTCGAGAAATCGAGTCTTGACAGATTAAAAGCATTATAAAATCCTTTTTTTGCAAAAAAAAACAATATTAGATGTTATTTTAGTGTCAATATCTTTTTATGTAAAGAAAAAGTACTAAATTAACTGTCTAAAAAATTTGATTTACATGTTTTTATCTAAAGAATAGGAATCCATTGCGTATATGCCAAACCAACACGAAACATTAGCCAAAGAACTGAAAAAACATTTCGGATTCGACCGATTCAAAGGCAATCAGGGCGATATCATTAAAAATGTTTTAGAAGGAAACGACACTTTCGTACTGATGCCGACAGGTGGAGGTAAGTCGTTATGTTATCAGTTGCCTGCCCTGCTTATGGAAGGCACTGCGGTTATCATATCTCCGCTGATAGCATTAATGAAAAACCAAGTGGATGCAATGCGCAACTTTAGCGAGGAAGATGGAGTGGCTCATTTCCTTAATTCCTCTTTAAACAAAAGCGCAATAGAGCAAGTTAAGGCTGACGTTATGGCACAAAAAACCAAGCTCTTATATGTAGCTCCCGAATCTTTAACCAAAGATGAAAACGTTGAATTTTTGCGCCATGTTAATGTATCGTTTTATGCAATTGACGAGGCTCACTGTATATCGGAATGGGGACACGATTTCCGCCCCGAATACAGGCGCATACGTCCGATAGTAAATGCGATAGGCAAACGCCCCATTATAGCATTAACGGCAACTGCCACTCCAAAAGTCCAGCACGATATTCAGAAAAATCTGGGAATGATCGACGCCAAAGTATTCAGGCTGTCGTTTAACCGCGACAATCTGTTTTATCAGGTAAAGCGCAAAACTACCAATATCGACAGAGACATTATAAAATACATCCGTACCCAAGAAGGTAAATCGGGTATTGTGTATTGTTTGAGCCGCAAGAAGGTAGAAGAGTTTGCCGAAGTTTTAAGAGCAAATAAAATAAACGCTCTTGCTTATCATGCCGGATTAGACAGCACTACACGTGCCGAAAATCAGGATGCATTTTTGATGGAAAAGGTTGATGTAATTGTGGCCACAATAGCGTTCGGGATGGGTATAGACAAACCCGATGTTCGCTATGTTATACATTACGACATACCCAAAAGCCTCGAAGGCTACTATCAGGAAACCGGACGTGCCGGTCGTGACGGAGGCGAAGGACAATGTATTGCTTTTTATTCGTACAAAGACCTCCAGAAACTGGAGAAATTTATGCAAGGCAAACCTATTGCCGAGCAAGAAATAGGGAAACAGCTTCTTTTAGAAACTGCCTCCTATGCCGAAACTGCTGTATGCCGCAGAAAGGTACTACTGCATTATTTCGGCGAAGAATATACCCAAGATAACTGTAATAATTGTGACAATTGTTTAAATCCTAAAAAACAGGTGGAAGCTCAAGATTTATTATTAACAGCCATAGAGGCTACAATAGCATTAAAAGAAAAATTTAAGACAGAGTATATTATCAACATCCTGAGAGGCAAAGAAACGTCCGAAATAGAAACCTACGGACATCAGGATATTGAAGCATTCGGTTCGGGAGACGACACCGACGAAGAAACATGGAATGCCGTTATACATCAGGCTCTGATCGAAGGTTATCTCGAAAAAGATATTGAAAATTACGGACTGCTGAAAGTTACAAAAAAAGGCAAAAGCTTTTTGAAAAAGCCCATATCGTTCAAAATAGCAAAAGCTGATGAACAAGACGAAGACGATGCAGAAGAAATAGCAGTTAAAGGCGGTGGCGGAATATCGGCTGTCGATCCGGTCTTATTCTCGATAATGAAAGACCTGAGAAAAAAGATGTCGAAAAAACTGAATGTACCTCCTTACGTTATATTTCAGGATCCATCGCTCGAAGCAATGGCTACCATTTACCCCATAAACCTCGACGAATTACAAAATATTCCGGGTGTAGGTGCAGGTAAAGCTAAACGGTACGGTACAGAGTTTATTGAGATAATAAAGAAACACGTTGAAGAAAACGAAATAGAGCGCCCCGAAGACCTGAGAGTTAAAACGGTAGCTAATAAATCGAAACTGAAAGTTGCTATTGTTCAGGCAATCGACCGTAAAGTTGCGTTAGACGACCTTGCCGAATCGAAAGGCATTGATTTTACCGAACTACTGAACGAAGTAGAAGCCATAGTTTACTCGGGAACAAAAATAAACATCGACTATTTTCTTGAAGAAGTTATAGACGAAGACCATATTGCCGACATATTCGACTATTTTCAGGAAGCAGAATCGGACGACTTGGAAGATGCCATAAAAGAATTGGGTATGTACTCGGAAGACGAAATTCGTCTGGTAAGGGTTAAATTTATATCCGACATGGCAAACTAAAAACCAATGTCATTTGTTTACAATATATTCAAATGAAGAAAAAAGCCATTTTTCCGGGGACATTCGACCCTTTCACAACAGGACATTATTCTCTCGTCAATAGAAGTTTACATTTTATTGACGAGATTATTATAGCTATTGGGGTAAACGATGCTAAAAAAACATTATTCCCTCTGGATAAACGGATCGGCATGATCCGTTCGGTATTCAAGGACGATCCGCGTGTAACTGTCGAATCGTACCGTAATTTAACTGTCGATTTCGCAAAGGAAGTAGGCGCCAATTGTATAATACGGGGTATACGTTCGGTTAACGATTTCGAATACGAAAAAACAATAGCCGACATGAACAGAAAAATATCGGGTATAGAAACACTGGTTTTGTTTACCGAACCGGAACTTACACACATAAGTTCCACAATTGTACGCGAACTTATCCGTTTTGGGCACGATGTTTCGGATTTCATACCCCCCAATATGGAAATGTAATTATATAAACAATGAATAAACTGAACACAAACCTGAATAGACTATTAATTGTCGTATTCTTTTTTAGCGTTTTCACATTAAACTGTCGTGCACAATTCAGCATGGGCGAAGCCGAACGAAAAATAGCTACCGCCTTTATGCTTATCGACAAAATGTATGTCGATAAAATTGATGCCGATAAACTATCGGACGACGCAATCACAGCTCTACTTAGCGAACTCGATCCGCATTCAAGCTACATAAAAGCAAGCGAACTGAAAGAAATGAACGAGCCATTGGAAGGTAATTTCGACGGAATCGGGGTAACTTTCAATATGGCTACCGATACACTGTTTATTATAGAAACAATAGCCGGAGGACCTTCCGAAAAAATAGGAATATTACCGGGAGATAAAATAATTCTGGTAAACGACACGCTTATTGCCGGTGTAAAAATGCCGACACGCGATGTTATGAAACGTTTACGCGGACCTAAAGGAACAGCAGTTAATGTAAAAATTCAGAGAAGAGGGATCAAAGACCTGTTGAATTTCAGAATAGTACGCGATAAAATTCCAATTCACAGCCTCAACGCTTCATATATGATTGACAACCAAACAGGGTATATCAGTCTTGTTCGTTTCGGAGCCACAACTTATCAGGAATTTAAAGAAGCTCTTGCCCGTTTACAAAATCAGGGCATGAAAAACTTGATACTCGATTTGCAGAGCAATGGAGGAGGGTATCTTTCTGCCGCAATAGACCTCACTAACGAGTTTTTAGGCAAAGACAAACTAATAGTATATACAGAAGGAGCAAATCAGCCCCGATTTAGCGAAAAGTCAAAATCGAACGGAATGTTCGAAAACGGAAAAGTAGTTATTCTTGTAAATGAAACATCTGCTTCAGCCAGCGAAATATTATCAGGAGCGATACAAGATTGGGACAGAGGCGTTATCGTTGGGCGGCGCACTTTCGGTAAAGGGCTTGTACAAAGGCAACTACCCCTACCCGGAGGCTCGGCAATGCGTCTTACCGTTGCACGTTATTACACACCAACAGGACGTTCGATACAAAAACCGTATACAAACGGCGATAAAGACTCGTACGACAAAGATTTGATAGCAAGATACAATCATGGCGAAATGATGTCGGCCGACAGTATACACTTCCCCGATTCGCTTAAATACCGTACTCTGATAAACGATCGTATTGTATACGGAGGCGGTGGCATTATGCCCGATTATTTTGTTCCTCTCGATACCCTTACAGACTTCCATCGCGAAGTATGGGGCAAAGGCTTATTCAACGAGATAAGCATGGCAAATATCGAAGGGAAGCGTAACGAGATGAAAAAGCAATACCCTACTGTGGAATCGTTCAAGAATAATTTCGTTGTTGGCGACGATATTATGTCGCGCCTTTTGGAAATGGCTAAACGCGAAAACATCGAGTTCAAGGAAGGTCAGTATAATGTTTCAAAAAAATTGATGGCGCTACAAATAAAAGCGTTGATGGCGCAATTTCTTTTCAACTCGGAAGCATACACCCGTATAATAAACGACGAAAGCCCGATTTATCAGAAAGGAGTCGAAATAATTAACGACGACCAGCAATACAAGACATTGCTTTCGGGCAAAAAATAAGAATAAGCAGGCTAAAAACCACGTTGCCTCATCGCTTCGAAGGTTAAAACTGCTGTAGAAACCGAAACATTCAGAGAATCAATATAGCCACGCATGGGTATTTTTACCCGTGCGTTTGCTTTTTCAAGCCAGAAGCCTGTAAGCCCGTCTGCCTCCGTACCCATTACAATGGCCGATGGTTGGCGAAAATCGGCATCCTGATACCAATCCGAAGCATTTAATTCGGCAGCATAACTTTTAATACTATTTCTTTTCAGCCAGTCAACCGCTTCGCCAGATGTACAAACAGCAGTCTGAACCGTAAATAAACATCCCACACTCGACCGTATGGCATTCGGATTATACAAATCGGTAAGCGGATCGCAAACAATTACAGCATCAACGGCAGCGGCATCGGCGGTTCGTAATATCGCACCCAGATTGCCCGGTTTCTCTATCGACTCCAATATTATAACAAACGGATTGTCGGACAACTTAATATCGTCAAGAGTATGGCTCTTTGGTGTTGCCAGCGCCAATATTCCGTCCGAACCCTCACGATAAGCTATTTTACTGAAAACCGAATCGGTAACCTCATACTTTATACTATCAGCAATGGTATCGAGCACATCGGGGTAGTCGGTCGAAGCAAAAAGCGCAGGACAAACAAACACCGATTTTACATTGTAGCCCCCCGATATAGCAAGCGACAATTCTCTTGCTCCTTCAATTACAAACAATTGCTGTTCGCGGCGCTCTTTACTTTTCGATAGTTTGACAATATTTTTTATTCTCGCATTTTGCAAGCTGCTTATAAGTTCCATGCTTCCCGTAATTTTCGTGAAAAGAAGTTCAAATATAAAACAATCTTCCTAGCTGCAGGTAATAATTTATTAACTATTTATCGACAGTTAATCGCCGTAACATCCAATTTATTATCTTTATCGTTATTATTTTCCATTTATTTAGAAAAAACAGAATGAAAAAGAGTCTATTATTAGGTATCTTATGCCTTTTCGGCTTAAGTTTATGCACCGCACAAAACAAACACAAAGAAAAGAGAACTGTAAAACTTCTCTTTGTGGGAGATGCCATGCAGCACAAATCGCAAATAGATGGTGCACGCACAAAAGCAGGATACGATTATTCGAAATATTTCAAACATATTAAATCACAAGTAGACTCTGCCGACATTGCCATTGTAAATCTCGAAGTAACATTGGCCGGAAAACCATATACAGGCTACCCAAGTTTCAGCGCACCCGATGAATTTGCCGTTGAATTAAAAAATACGGGGTTCGACGTATTCCTTACTGCGAACAACCATATTCTGGACAAACGAAAACGAGGGTTGGAAAGAACGAACAAAGTTCTCGACACACTGCAGGTAAAACATCTGGGAAGCTACATCGATGCAAAGCACCGAAGCCTGAGATACCCTTTGATGCTGATTAAAAATGGCATTCGCATAGCCTTGCTCAACTACACTTACGGCACTAACGACATTGAAGTGGAAGCGCCCAACATTGTAAATTACATAGATAAAAAACAAATAAAAGACGATATAGACTCGGCAAAGGCTATGAACCCCGATATTATAATAGCAAATATGCATTGGGGATACGAATACAAACTGAAACCGCATAAAGAGCAGACAACAATGGCCGACTGGCTTATCGGTAATGGTGTAAATCTGGTAATAGGTAGCCATCCGCATGTGGTGCAGCCTATTGATATACGCAAAGAAAACGACTCGATAAAACAAGTTGTAGTATATTCGCTCGGCAATTTCATATCGGGAATGAAGGCCGAAAATACCGACGGAGGAATGATGGTAAATATAAATATCAGTAAAGTAGACAATAAACCCGTTACCATCGACACTTGCCATTACTCGCTGGTATGGGTGTATAAACCTGAGGTTAACGAAAAACAACAATTTCAGCTTCTCCCTGTAAATAAATACGAGCACGAAAGCCACATAGAAGAAATCGGGCAGGAAGCTTACGATAAGATGATGAAATTTGCACGCACCGCCCGTACAACAATCGAATCGATGTGGGAGCAAAACTAAACAAACTAAAGCCCAATACAGTTTACATTATAGCAGTTCGGATAAAAAATAACGTAAAACTATAACAAAGATGAAAGAACTATCATATAGCGAAGACATCTTAAGATATGGCTTTGAGCAGTATACTATAAATTTAAAAGACGACTACGAAGGGCATGCCGTAGCAACGCTGATACGGCGAAACACCTCGTCATACCAAGGAAAAGCCATATTGTACATACATGGCTTTAACGATTACTTTTTCCAACAGGAAACAGCAATAGCCTTCAACAATAAAGGTTATAACTTTTATGCCCTCGACCTTCGAAAATACGGGCGTTCGCTCCTACCCCATCAAAAAATGAACGATATAAGAAACCTGCGAAGCTATTACGAGGAGATAGCAAAAGCTTTAGATATAATACACAGCGAAGACAACAAAGAAGTTATATTATTCGGGCATTCTACCGGAGGGTTAATACTTACGCTGTTTGCCAAAGAACACCCCGATTCGCCACTATTCGACGGGGTAATGCTAAACAGCCCGTTCTTCGACTTCAACAAAAAACCGATAATCAAGAGACTTATCCCCATTTTCTCGGCATTGGGCAAATTATTCCCCGGCATTAAAATAAACGGGGGTTTCAGCAAGGAATATGGGATGAACCTGCATAAAGAGTATTCGGGCGAATGGAACTATAATCTGGAATGGAAACCAAACACTGCACCCAGAATAAATTTAGGATGGCTGCGGGCAATTTACAGGGCACAGCAATTATTACAAAAACAATTTACAATTACGCATCCTGTCCTTATTCTGCATTCGAGCCAAAGTACGAACAATTATACCGATAAGGAGCAAATGCAAACAATGGACAGCATTCTTAACGTGAGAGACATAGCACGTATGGCAAATAAGATAAATGGCAATGTAGAAGTTACAGCCATAGAGGGAGGTATACACGACTTAGTACTGTCGAAAAAGAATATAAGAGAGCAGGTATACGACACAATATTCACATGGTTGAAAAAGCAGAATCTATGATTTTATAAATTACCTGTTTCTGAAAGCCTTAAGCTTTTCATTTCTTATTAATACAGTGCTACATCCAAAGAAAACTCGAGGGTTTTATCTATAAGTAAAAACTAATATTTAAAACTTTTGAATTATGGCAAAGTACACCCCCGAAACAGTAGAAAAAATTTGCATCCTTATCTCCGAAGATTACCTGTCGATTGCTAACGTGTGCGATGCAGCAGAAATAAGCCGCGAAACGTTTTACGAATGGAAGAAAAACAAACCCGAATTTGCTCAGGCTGTTGAAGAAGCAATCGAAGAGCGTCAGGAACGCTTGTACCGACTAGCCCGAAATGCCATGCGTCGAAAAATGGAAGGCTATACCCAGAAAATAGTGAAAAAGAAATACATCCCTTCCCCACTCGACCCCGAAGAGATGGAACTGAAAGAAATAATTGTAACCGAAAAACACTGCGAACCAAAAGCTTCG
>NZ_QVMM01000001.1:282973-358458 GCF_010501065.1 Dysgonomonas sp. 216
GGTAACTATATCTAACTTTACGGTAAAGGTATAAAAAAGAAAGCCACAATTAAGTGGCTTTTTATGTTATTTATTTCTATTTCTCTTTACTCCATTGTGAATTAAAAATATCGAAACTAATAGGATTAGTAAAGTTATTATAACTTGATGGGGTTTAACTTCCTCTGTTGTCATGATCATAGCGAATAATACAGAACATGATGTTATAGTTAGTGTTATTCCTAACATAACTTGTAGGACTTCCATTATTTGTTGTAAAGAAGAAATGTATTTAACGCTCCTTGATATCCAAAAAGATATAGATTCCATACAACATAAACATCCTTGAAATTGACAACAGATGCAGACAAGGCAATACTTCCATTCTCTTCAATTATGCCTATATTTTCTACCCAAAGTGTTTGAGTGTCATTGCCTGTCTTTATTTCGATTTTGGTATATCCTCCTTGATTTGCTGTATATACAGTTACTTTTGAATTTACATTTTTAAGGTCATGTTGTACATTCCCTTTTTTGTCACCTTTTATGAAATGTTTATATGTTACATCATGTTCTATTTTACTACGAAATTCATTCCCTGATCCATATTGACTGAATAAGGTCTTAATGTATTGTATATTATTCTTATTTTCTTCACTTTGCCCCCACATAAACATAGGACAAAGGAGTATTAGTGTAAGTAATTTTGCTTTCATATAATACTCTCTCTTTTTACTTGGCTTACTTCCAAAATAGATTAATGCTCCACCAATAATCGTGGGCAATAAGAAGTCTGGAACAAAAGATACTTGTCCTCCTGCTGATGTCATAAATGAGCCTAATATTATTAGAACTCCAATGATTACTAATACAATTTTCATAATGAATTTTGTTTTGTTCCATGCAGTCCCGACATGGGTTTATAGAATAGAAAAAGCGTGGAACTTAACTATATTCGTCTTAGAGGTCTTAGGATACCTGTGGCACAAATAAGTAAGCCCACGCCATTAAATATAGCATGAGCATTGGCTACTTACCCTTGTGCCTTGTTGAAAGTTCCTAAGTTTCTAAGACAAGAATAAAAGCTAACGCTTTTTTTAGTTTAATATGTCAATACAAAGCTAATAACATATCGTTAAAACCAAAAGATTTGACGTTAAAATTTGTGCAATAACTTATTTTTCACTATCTTTAAACATCTGCTAATCTTGAGTTTATGATAGGTAAAGACTTCAAATCCATCATCGAAATATTCACAACTTTTCCAACGGAACAGGCTTGTATTGAACATTTAGAAAAAACTATATGGGATGGAAATATTGTATCTCCATTTGATGAAACATCGAAAGTTTATAAGTGTAAAAATAATCGCTATTGGTGTGTTAATACAAGAAAGTATTTCAATGCTAAGACTAATACTATATTTGAAAATACAAAAGTTCCATTAGTAAAATGGTTTGTTGCGATCTATCTTAATGCCACTCATAAAAAAGGTATTTCATCTTTACAATTATCCCAATATATAGATGTTACACAAAAGACAGCTTGGTTCATGCTCCATCGAATAAGAAAGTGTTATGGACAACCACAAGAAGATGCTCAATTACAAGGAGAAGTAGAAATTGACGAAACTTTTGTCGGAGGCAAAAACAAAAACCGACATTGGGATAAGAAGGTAAAAAACTCACAAGGGAGAGCCTTTAAAGACAAAACTCCCGTTTTCGGAATGTTGCAACGTGGAGGAAAAGTAATAGCTAAAGTTGTTTCTGATACCAAAGCGCAAACTTTAAGACCTATTATTGATAAACATATTGTCGAAGAATCTACAGTTTATACAGATGAATGGTTTTATGGTAATTTACATGAAAAATACACCCATAAGCAAGTGTTTCACGTAGCTAAAGTTTACGCAGTTGGCGATGTTTATACGAACACGATAGAGGGTTTTTGGAGTATCTTAAAACGTGGATATATTGGTGTTTATCACTACATATCAAGAAAACATTTACAACGATATGTGGATGAATTTTGTTTCAGATATAATACACGAGATTATTCCCAATATCAAAGATTTAATTTACTTTTGTGTAATACGAAAAATAGGAGATTGAAATACAAAGATCTGATAAATTAAGTTTGTTATTATGCATTATGAAATATTCAAATTTGAATCTGACGAAAATCCATTTAATGAGATAAGAACAATCGAGATAGATGGTAGAATTTTATTTTGTGCATCAGATGTTGCAAAAGCACTTGGGTATAAAAACCCAAATGAGGCTGTTGCAACTCATTGTAAACCAGCCAACATAGAGAATCACTATGTTGCCCACCCCAATGGTATAGGTGGTGTTTTTATGAAGTTTATCCCAGAAGGTCAGATTTATAGATTAACAATTAAATCAGAACTACCTTCTGCTGAAAAATTTGCAGATTGGATTTTTGATGAAGTTATACCTTCTATTCGAGAAAGAGGATATTATGGAAAAATAGATAGATTAGAACTTCCAAACTTTATAAAAAGGTATCAAGATAATTTCCATAAAATAGACAGGGGATATTTTTCTGTAATTAGCGAACTGTTTGTTACATTAGGACAAGAACTTTCAAAATATGGATATGATATCCCTGACAAAGGAATTGATGGTAAAGGATTTTATCCTGATATTTCAGTCGGGAAAATGTTTTCTGATTATCTAAAGAAAATAGAGCATCCTCTTCGTAATTCATATAAGAAATATAAACACTCATTTGTTGATGAGAGGATTGATGTAGATGCAAAAATGTACCCTCTTGACTTATTGCCCGAATTTAGAAGATTTGTCTTTAATATATGGTTGCCGAAAAGAGGTCCTATTTATTTTAGAGAAAAAGATCCTGTAGCTTTAGATTATCTACCTAAACTTTTGGAAAAACCAAGCGATAATGATATTCAAGAAAATGTTTCTGATGTTATAGACAAAGAACTGAAAGTAATAACAAAACATAATCCAAAAACAAAAAGGGATAACTAACTATCCCTTTTATTTTTCAAGTTTTACCGTAAACTAATATATAGTTACCTTAATTTTTAACGCCTTTGCCGCCTGCATGCTTTGTCCGTCGAAGCTAAGGCCGCTCTCAGACAATGCTTCGCAAAAAGGACCGACCTCGCCGTATGTGCGGGGTACCCGCTTAGCGAAGTGAACGCCCGGAACAAAAAGCTGTTTGAGCATAGCCTGACTTAAAAGTCAGCACAATCTTTTGTGCGAGTTATTTTTTGTTCAGTGAACAAGCTAAATGGCGGGTCGCACAGCAGGCGCAGTCTTGATTTTTTGGTTCGTTTTGCATCAAGGCAAAATGAACGAAGGCAAGCATCGGTAAGATGCGCGGCAGTAAATTAATAAGTATAATTTTAACGAACAATAAATCTGTCAGATGTGTCAGGTTTTTATAAAATGTGCCTTTGAAGCATCTTAGAGTAGATGTTAATTCTATCAGAGTGTAATTGTATGCCTCTGCTTAGTTTACAATTGTACATAAACTATGATTAAGCAAAAAACATCATAAATAATACACTTTTTAAATTATTTTCACACAGAAAGCGAACAATAGGACATTTTGGGCGAAAAATGGACTGTAAATATCCGGTAAGTAAACTCCATCTTTGTAATCGAAAAGATTATGAATTCCGATGTTTAGGATCAAGACAGTACATATGGTTATCTTATTTGTAGTGTTTATTATAGCTGCAAATATATGGGAGTTAAGGAAAGACCTGTCTCCGCAGGAAGATTATATCGCCACTTTAAAGGAAATCGATAAAAAAAGCTTCCCTGATAGTATAAAGCATAAATATACATGTGTTTTGTTTTACAATCCGGAAAAAACATCCGATGTAAAAATGGAATCGGAGTTAAGCATGCTCAACAATCCGCCAAATTCCCCTATAAAATACTACAAGATACGAAGTGACGAAGCATCCGAGTTATGTTGTGGTCTTAACATATCGGGTACACCTTCTGTTTTGCTTTTTAAAGACGGTGTAGAAGTTAGTCGCATTATGGGTACAGTGTCTCAAACAAATCTGAAAATGATAATAAAACGATTAGAAAAACAGGTATGAGTATGATTTATCAAAAAACGCTGAAACAAAGTTTCTGTCTCGAAGGAAAAGGTTTGCACACGGGGCTGGTATCAAAGGTTACATTTCATCCTGCCCCCGAAAACCACGGGTATCAAATAAGAAGAATCGACCTGCCGGATATGCCTGTTATAAATGCTGTTGCCGAAAATGTTGTAGAATCGTCGCGCTGCACAATAATCGAAGAAAACGGAGTGTCGATTAGTAGCATCGAGCATGCAATAGCCGCTTTGTATGCCTGCGAAATAGATAACTGCCTGATTGATGTTAGTGCCACCGAATTTCCGGCTTTGGACGGAAGTTCTATCTTATATGTGAGCAAAATAAAAGAAGTAGGCGTCCAGCAACAGGAAGCGCCCCGAAAATATATAGACATCAGCAAAAAGAAAACAAGGGTTATTGACAAAGGCACAGGTGCATCGCTAATTCTTGTTCCCGGCGATAGCTTACAGATTAAAGTGGAGATAACATATAACTCTTTTCTTTTAAGAAAACAAAGTGCCGTTTTAAGCAATATATCCGATTTTGCACGGGAATTTGCTGCATCAAGAACCTTTGTATTTATGAAAGATATAAAGCCATTATTAGACAAAGGTCTTATTAAAGGCGGAAATCTGGATAATGCAATTGTTATACATGATACTCCAATCGACCAGAAAGATTTTGATGAATTGGCTGATTTAACAGGTGCTAAACAACGGGATGCTAAAAAAATAGGATATATAATGAATAAACCATTATTATACCCTAACGAGCCTGCCCGTCACAAATTATTAGATCTTATTGGTGATTTAGCTTTAGCCGGCGGATTCATTAAAGGTACTATTGTGGCCGTTTGCCCCGGACATAAAATTAACAGTGTGTTTGTAAAAGCTATACGCAAAAACTTTCTTGCCGAAACAAGAAAGAAAAACAGCCGACAAACACTGAAAGAAAAAGAAGCTTTAATTATCTGATTATGAGTAAATTTGCTTTATTTCTAAACTTAAACAAGTATGTATTACTTGGGTTGGTTGTCGGGGTAGTTTTAGGCTTTCTGCACTGGTACTTCTTCGGATGCTACTGGGGTGTATACCCAATGTCGTCCGAGTGTTGGTTCAACTGTACAGCAGGCAGTTTGTTTGGTGGATTTATTTTCAGCTTATTCGATAAACGAAATTCAGATTATTAGCGGTTCATAAGATAGGATAAACCATTTTTTCATTGAGAAGAGGTGAGGTTGTTAGCAGCCTTTTCCTCTTCTATTTTTTATCCTTCGGATCTATAATCTTAGTATCCCTCAACTCTACAGGATTCGATTTTTTCTTCAACTTCATATTCAGAAACTCGACTAACAGCGAAAAAGCAATTGCAAAATAAATATACCCTTTAGGTATCTCTCCCACAGTTGACCCGAATATCGAAATATGCGACAAGTGAGCAGCCTCAACAAGAAGCATTACACCTATAAGTATAAGGAATGATAAACCTAAAATTTGTATGGTAGGGTGTGTGTTTACAAAGCGGCTTACAGGCCCCGAAAATAGCATCATAACCATTACCGCAGCAACTACAGCTGTTACCATTATAGCCATTGCTCCTCCATAGCCAAATTCGTTGAAACTGACTAACCCTACAGCCGTAAGTACGCTATCGAACGAAAAAACAATATCCAGCGCAACTATTTGTACAATAACAGAAGCAAATCCGCTTGAAACCTTTCGACCTTCGCCCGATTCTTCTACACCTTCCAGTTTATGATGTATCTCTGTCACACTTTTATATAGTAGGAATAAGCCTCCTAAAAATATAATTACACTTTGCCCCGAAACCGCCCCATCAAACCAAGATGTATCGAAAGAAAATATCGGCTGTGTCAATTTCATGAGCCACGATATGCAGAACAACAATAAAATTCGGAATAGCATAGCAATACCTAAACCCAATCGTCGGGCTTTAGGTTGTTGATGTTCGGGAAGTTTTGATGACATTATCGACAGAAACACGATATTGTCGATACCCAACACTATTTCCAGAAAAGCAAGCGTTAACAAAGCAATCCACGCGCTTGGCAATAAAAAAACTTCAAGAAAATCCATATTTATCAAATTCAATGTACGCCGAAAAATCTCACAAATTTATAAAAAGATATATTGCCAACTTAGTATGTTGTAAAATATCTTTATTTACGTTTAAAAAACAGGCATACTCATTATTGCAAGATATGCCCATTTTGCTTCTGTCTTTTCTAAAGCTACGCTATTGTTATGGTATTGTCTAGATAAACATCCTGAATTGTGTGAAGCAATTCAACTCCATCCTTCATCGGGCGCTGAAAAGCTTTACGTCCGCTTATTAATCCCATACCTCCTGCACGTTTATTTACCACAGCTGTGTATACGGCATCACTCAAATCGGATGTGCCATGAGATTCTCCACCCGAATTTATTAGCCCTACACGCCCCATATAGCCATTAACTACCTGATAGCGGCACAAATCGATTGGGTGATCGGTTGCCAATTCCGAATACATTTTCGGGCTGCTTTTCGCAAAGTTAATAGCAGTAAAACCACCGTTTACTGTCGGCAGTTTTTGTTTCACAATATCTGCTTTTATAGTCACCCCCAAGTGATTAGCCTGAGCAGTAAGGTCGGCCGCCTCGTGATAGTCTACCCCATCTTTTTTAAATGCGGGATTCCGCAAGTAACACCACAATATTGTAGCCATACCTAACTCGTGGGCATATTCGAAGGCTTTGGCTATTTCAGTAATTTGTCGGCGACTCTCTTCCGATCCAAAATAAATAGTTGCTCCCACAGCTACAGCGCCCATATTCCATGCTTCCTTAACAGTACCAAATAGTATCTGATTGTAAGAATTAGGATATGTTAGTAATTCATTATGATTTATCTTTACAATGAAAGGTATTTTATGCGCATACTTACGAGCCACGGAGCCCAATATTCCATAAGTAGAAGCTACTGCATTACAGCCTCCCTCAATGGCCAGTTTCACAATGTTTTCGGGGTCGAAATATATTGGATTAGGAGCAAACGAAGCTCCTGCGGTATGCTCTATATCCTGATCGACAGGTAATATCGAAACATATCCGGTGTTTGCTAAACGTCCGTGTCCTAACAACCGTTGCAAGCTATTAAGCGTTTGCAAGTTTCTATCCGAATCGATCCAAACGTCATCAATTGTCGTTGGCGAAGGCAGATGAATAAGCGATTTGTCGATAGTTTTACTTGTATAATCTAATAAATAACCGGCCTTATCGCCTAATAATTCTATAATTTCTTTAGTTGCCATACTATTAATTTTTTATTTACATATTATTATTTTTAAACATTCTAAATAGGCTTTTGTTTAAGGAAAGCAGGGAATTAAAAGCAATAAAAGATTATTTAACATGAAAAATTTACAAACAGACAACTTTAAGCACTTTTTTTGACAAAAAATATTATTATCTTTGCCAGCCTGTCTAAGTTTGAAATGTAATAATCAAAATTTATTTATATGCTACATGAATTTACTCTGTCTCGAGGAAGGGCAATGATAAATTTCACAATGAAATATTGTGATACGAAGCAAAAACTCCTTAGTAGTTACGGATTTAAAAAGGTAGTCGAAGCTTTTGTCAGAAAATTAAAAACTGACGATTTCATCATTTACAGCCATTATATTGAAGCGTTTAAAACCGAAGAAGATTTAGTTGAAGCATTAATTGAAGCATTCAAACTCCTCACGGTATTCAATACTGAAGAGGTTATTGCGGTTGATAATAAGTATGCTATATTTTTCGATGACAAAGATCTATTTCTGGAAGTAACCGAATTGTTGTTTAAATTCTGGAAAAAACTGGAAAGATACAGTATCGTACGCAATAAAAGACTAGGAGAAGGTTTACAAAACGTTCGTTTCATACAGGCAAACGATATGTTTAACGAGTTAATCCTATCTACCGGACGTCGCATTCAAGAAACTGTTAATGGATATGAACAACGAGTAAACAGACAGGCAACGGCAGGAGCTAATGCAAGTTTAACGCTTAACGACGTAAAATGGAATTGCCCTATCGAGTATAAAGGCTTAACAAATATTCCATTTATCAGTACTGTTGTTATACAGCCTCCTTTTGTTTCGTACACAAAGAAAAATACCCGTGACGGTATTTTTCATGAGCATAACCAAAACCCACTTTCAAACATAATCCTTAATGAGGACGATTGGTTTGTGTACCCTGCAAAAGTAGGAAGTATGCTTACTTTTGTTTATTTCCATAAAGATTTTATGGTTCATGGAGTAGGTTTAGCCAATCTTTTCGAATTAGCAAAAGAAAACGAATACATCGGTAAAAAGCCCGATATTATATATGTATTCGGTTATCCTGACGGCGTGGAAGAAAAACGTACATTCTATTATAAAGATAAAAAGAACGACATACTTATCGGATACGCTAACTACTGCGACGATATAGACTATTTCGGATATATGAAGAAAATGCTTCTTACGCTTCATAACGTGAAGCAAATAGAACAAAACCGCTTACCAATACACGGTGCAATGGTTAACATTGTACTTAAAAACGGTAAAGAATCGAATATCATCATCATGGGTGATAGCGGTGCCGGAAAATCCGAAAGTCTTGAAGCATTCCGTACTTTGAACGAAAATTACATACGTCATATGCGTGTAATATTCGACGATATGGGATTCCTACAAAAAGAAGAAGATGGTACAATAAAAGGATATGGTACCGAAATCGGAGCCTTTGTGCGTATTGATGATCTTGATCCTATGTATGCATACGAGCAGTTAGACCGTGGTATATATACCAACCCCGATAGGGTTAATGCTCGTGTAACTATTCCTATCTCTACGTACGAAGTGATAATGAAAGGTTATGAAGTTGACATCATGCTATATGCTAACAACTACGAAGACACTGATAAAAAGATATTGTTTTACGACGATTTAGGCAAAGCCATACAGGTGTTTGAAGACGGAGCCCGTAAAGCTAAAGGTACAACTACCGAAACAGGATTGGTTAAATCGTATTTTGCAAACCCATTCGGACCAGTACAGGAGAGAGCCGAAACCGAAGTTCTTGTACGCCAATACTTTCAGGATATGCAAAACAACGGGGTAAAAATTGGAGAAATGCATACCTCGCTGGCTATCGACGGCAAAGCAAAGAATGGACCTCGCGAAGCTGCTGAAGAATTATTCTCATTAATTAATGATGCCGATTAAGAGGACAAAAACTCTTTATCATAAAGTAGTAATAATAAAGGTGTCTCTAAAACCAGAGACACCTTTTGCTTTTTACTGAATAGACTATTTCTTCATTTAAATTATATTTCGATAAAAGAAGATACCGATTGCACATGTAAATATTCAAAGATCGACTTCTCGATATATAGATAAAAACTTCAGAAAATAATCCATAAAGCAGCTGGTTATTAGTTCTCAATTTCTTCGTTCATCACTTCTGTGTCTTCGTAATTATCACTTTTTTTGTACCAATCTATTTTTCGCGACACATACATTACTGTGGCCAATGCAATAAACAACCCTATACTACCCAACAGTAACGACATTTCTTCGAGTTGAAGTATTACGTAAAGGAAAACGTATAATCCTGTAAGAAACAGCCCCATTATAACCGTTTGCTTAATGTTTTTGAATACCGATTTTGCGTATGCTGTTATAAGTGCAATAATTGCTATCGCAGAAATAAGAAAAGCAAACCCGAATCGCAGATGCTCTGATAATGCAAGCAACAAACAATAAAATAAAACAAGGGCAAAACTTACCAAAAAGTATTGAATAGGGTGTATACGCTTACGGCTCAGCAATTCTACAATAAAGAACACAAGAAATGTGAGTGCAATAAACATTACTGCATATTTTACCGAACGCATAGTTTTCCGATATTGGTCAATCGGATTTTGTAAGTTTACGCCTATGTCCGATCCTTTAAAACTATTGTTCACACCTGTCCACATTTGAGGATAGCTTCTGTTGTAATCAAAAATATCCCAACTTGCTTCAACACCGTTACTATTATGAGTTTCTTTGGTGGGCATAAAATCGCCGATAAATTCAGCTTGTTTCCAGTCCGATTTCAGCCTGATATGAGTCTGTTTTCCTAAAGGTGTAAAGTTTATCGAATCTGTTCCGTTCAGAACCAAATCAAATTGAAAATCAAAATATTCTTTGGGTGTATCTATTGTTATAGGTGCTTTGACAGATAAGCCGGTCTGAATTACAGGATTGTTTTGATTGGCAGATACTGCTGTCTGATATTTGCCGTTCCATTCGAAATTGAGGTTATTCTTTATCCCTTGTAACGATGGAATTTCGAGCAATAGATAAGCGTCGTCCCACTTTATTTGCTCTATTCTTAGATTAAGTTTCTCGTAATCGGGAAAAGTGAACCTGCCGTCACACTTTATATCCGATTGATAACAAGGAACATTAAACATACCTACCTGTTGATCCTCTACTTTTATATCTCCATCAATATTTAGTACATCGGGTAAAAAATAAGCATACTGTACATTTGCACTGTTATTCGAGTCTTTGTATGGCAATACCAATATTGGGCCTGTCAAATTTTGCGAACCACCCCACTTGAGGCTGATGTCTTTTTTTACAGAGTTTTTTACAGTCTCCCTTTCGTTTATGAGAGATTTAACCATGCTTATAGGTATAAGCATTAATAATACAAGTACAGCAATAAGCACTGCCTTTATTGCCGACGAATCTGTCATTTTTAAAAGATTTGTTTTCATAATGGATAATTAAAAGAACTTTGAAATTCAAAGTTCGTGGATAAAAAAAATTATGTTAAAGGATTGATTAATTTTTCTAACGCATCAATATGTTCTTTGAAAAGCTTTTGCCCTAAGTCTGTTGCCTGATACGATGTATTGGGCTTACGTCCTATAAACTGCTTTTTCACTTCTATAATTTCCTCTTTTTCGAGGGCTTTAAGATGGCTGGCCAGATTTCCGTCAGTCACATCCAGTAATTCCTTCATCGTATTAAAGTCGACACTATCGTTAACTACCAATATCGACATAATACCCAAACGAATGCGACTATCGAATAGTTTATTCAGTCCTGATATTATATCCTTCATAATGCTACGGTTTTATTCGACACCCGATCGTGTTTGAAGTACATAACCACACCATATATGATGTGCAAAACACCAAACCCGATTGACCAAAAAAGTAAACCGTTATATATAAATATGCCGGCCAAAAAGCCCAATATTATTTCGCAAATCCCCAATACCTTCGTTTCCGAGTAGGTACGAGATCCGGCATTTATCAGAGCCAAACCATAAAACACCAGCATAGTAGCTGCAACCATATGGGTGTAATGGTTGTAGATAAGCACAAAGCAGAACAAGCCGCCGGCAATCATTGGTATGGTAGAGTCTATAATAATCTGCCTGGTAGCAGGTAGCCAAAAACGAATTGAATTTTTACGGGCTTTTCTGACAGAGAAGAACACCCCCGAAGCTCCTGCTAATGCAATAACAAGTACTGCGTCAATCAGCAAATCTTGTACCACATTACCTGTTATACTAAAATCGGAATATAATACATAATAGGCCAGCAACGCTCCAAGTAAGGCAAATACCCCTGCCACTATAACAGAAAAACCGCTAAGCGATGTAAATTTGCTCGAACGCTCCATCATCGAGCGGATATGCCTTAAATCTTCAATATTTTTACTCATACATTGTACTTTGAATTACAAAGTAAAGCTTTTAATTTTAAATATCCAACTATACTATCGCTTTTTTATACAATACCTTTTTTTATATTACTTTGTGATGCTTGATTAATTCTGCCTTGATAGAATAAATGCCTGTGCTAAAGTGTCCCAAAAGTATATTTTATAAAAACCTGACATACCTGACAATTTTACGATTAAGTTCAATCCTTTTTTTTGTTAGAATATCGGAGGGGGTAATTTTCATACCCGTTATAGACTATAGATAAAAGTAACGCAGCAATATGATAAACATATTACTGCGTTACAGTTCTGAATAAAACTGATTATCTATTTTTTAATTACCTTCTCTGTTTTTGTTTTTTGCGATTCGTATGTTTTCTTCACAATATAAATGCCTTGTTCTTCGGGCTGAACTTTCACACCTTGCATGTTATAGTACTCAACTTTTACAACGGCATCGTTGCTCTCAATTACTTCTACACCTGTAGGATTAAGAAGAGTAAGGCTGAATCCGGCATAAGGTACTGCGTCTACTCCGGTTGCTTTATTTAGACTAGCGGAGATCAGATAACCATTCGTATCGTTAGTACCTATAGCATAGGTATAAGGTTCTGTACTACCATAACGTGTAAGTGCATAATCGATATCCGAAATTCTTACTTTGTTGTCAGTTATAGTTACTTCATCTATAACAGCATCAACACCGTTGAATTTCAGGTTATATTCGCCATCTGTCATATCTGTTACTTCCTTAGCGAAATTTGCCAAAGGTTCAAATATAATGCGATAATTTAAATCGCGGTTATCAATAAGTGATCCATATAAGATGTTTCCATCGCCCGCTATGCCACTTATTGTTGGGGGTGTACCGCCTCCATATTGAGTAATATAAGCTGTTTTGGAGTCAACTGTTCCGCTCGGATTAAGTTGCATAAATCCGGCTCCGTTACCTACCATTTTATGCTCAATACCTATTTTCGACTGACTGTAGCTGAAAAGACCATATCTTCCGGATACTCCGTTTGGTCTCGATAAATACCAAATCTGATTGTCGCTATTTTCGTTTTCTAAAAATTTGTTTCCATTGCTATATGTTAAATACTCACCTGTCGCAATTTTCACTTTGTACCAACCATACGAAAGATTGCTTACAACGTCGCCTATATAAAATTCACGATTTAGCTTGACAACGCTTTCCAATAGTCCGGTACTGGCTAATACTGTTGCACGATCATCGCCTTCGGTGTACAGATCGCGGGTATATGTGGTACCTACTGCTTTTAGAATATCGATTTTCGAAGCATCGAATTTACCATAGTCTTTATCATTGGCAGCTTTTAGATTGTCTAAATCAGAATCGTATGCCTGCATAATTGTAACCATAGATGCAGCAGCATCGTATGCTGTTTGATATGCGGTTATATCGACAGCGCTGGAACTTCCATAAGGATTATAGAACAGAGGATTAGCTTTAGCTGTTTCTTCATCGGTATCCGATATTTGTAACTTATCCCAAATGCTTCCGCCATTACCGGTATCGCTTGAAGCAGATCCAATTTCGAACGAAACTACATCGCCTTGTTTTGCATAAAAATACATCTGCTGAGATTTTGTTGCGAAATAACCTTCGTTTCCTTCATTATTATAAATAGCGTCGGTTGCTACTTCCAAGTCAAAGCCCATTGAAGATACTATTGTTGAGCCTGATGCAATGAAATTGAAATATGCCCAAACCTGAGCCTTTCTTGTTTGCCAATTACCATTATTGTATTTTTCCCTACGCGCTTCAACATCAGCTACATAATATCCGTCGGCGGGAGCTGTAAACTGAACAGCAGGACGTTCAGCCGAACTCTTCATGTGTACACGTCCTTTAGTGCTTAAATAATACCAATCGCCAACTTTAAAAGCCCACGAACCTTCGGAACCGGCTTTTCCGTTAGCTATATAGCTAAAATCAGTGTATGTTTTTGATACTGAATTAAAGCCTTTATACGCCCAAGGTTCAACTTCGCTGGGGTTTTTTGTTGTGAAATCGGAGAGAGGAGACACTGTTCCTGCTTCAACGAACGGATTGTTATTAAAAACTGTCCATGTGTCTGCATGGCTTACTGCAGGAAACAATAAACATACAGCCATAATTAAAAGAGATAATTTTTTTTTCATAAATGTTTGGTTTAATATGATTTCTATATTAACGATATCTATCGCAAATGAAATTAAAATAGACTATACCAATACGGATAAAGCGTCTCTTTTATTAGGGTATATTGTTGCATTGTTTTATGAAAACATAATTAGAGAGTATGGTAAGAAACAAAAAGCCATGTCTATTGACATGGCTTTTGTTTTTATACATATGTTATTGATTGGCTTATTCAGCTAACAATATTTCCATAATTTGTACGGCAGCTTTGGTAACCGAAGTTCCGGGGCCGAAGATTGCAGCTACGCCTGCTTTATACAAGAAGTCATAATCCTGTGCAGGAATAACCCCTCCGGCGATAACGATGATATCTTCGCGACCTAATTTCTTTAACTCTTCCATTACTTGAGGTACAAGAGTTTTGTGACCTGCCGCCAATGAAGATACACCCAGAACATTAACGTCGTTTTCTACTGCCTGACGGGCAGCTTCTTCCGGAGTTTGGAATAATGGTCCCATATCTACGTCGAATCCGCAGTCAGCGTAACCTGTAGCAACAACTTTAGCACCACGGTCGTGTCCGTCCTGACCCATTTTTGCGATCATGATACGGGGTTGACGACCTTCTTTCTTAGCAAACTCTTCCACAAGCTCTTTGGCTTTCTGGAATGTAGAGTCATTTTTAGTTTCTGATGAGTACACGCCTGATATTGTTCTGATTACTGCTTTATAACGACCTACTACTACTTCGCAGGCATCTGATATTTCACCAAGAGTAGCACGAAGGCGAGCAGCTTCTACTGCAAGTTCGAGCAAGTTTCCTTTTTTCGTTTTCACACATTCTGTGATAGCATCCAATGCTTTTTTAACGGCTGCATTGTCGCGTTTCGATTTCAAATCGTTCAGACGTTCGATTTGCTGACGACGAACTTCTGTGTTATCCACATCCAGAATATCGATCGGATCTTCTTTTTCCAAACGGTATTTGTTTACACCGATAATGGTTTGTTGCCCTGAGTCGATTTTAGCCTGAGTACGTGCAGCAGCTTCTTCGATACGCATTTTTGGAAGACCTGTTTCGATAGCTTTTGCCATACCGCCCAGCTTTTGTACTTCCTGAATGTGTTCCCATGCTTTATGAACAAGTTCGTTTGTTAGTGTTTCCACATAATAAGAACCCGCCCATGGGTCGATTTCTTTCGTAATTTGAGTTTCCTCCTGAATATATATCTGAGTATTACGTGCAATACGAGCAGAGAAATCGGTAGGAAGCGCAATTGCTTCGTCCAAAGCATTGGTGTGAAGTGATTGTGTATGTCCAAGTGCAGAAGCCATTGCTTCGATACAAGTACGTCCTACGTTATTAAAAGGATCTTGCTCAGTCAACGACCATCCCGAAGTTTGAGAGTGAGTACGCAGTGCTAATGATTTAGGATTTTTAGCTCCGAAGCTTTTCACAATTTTCGCCCATAAAAGACGACCTGCACGCATCTTAGCAATTTCCATGAAGTGATTCATACCGATTGCCCAGAAGAAAGAGAGACGTGGAGCGAAAGCATCTACATCGATACCAGCGTCGATACCTGCTTTCAGGTATTCCATACCATCGGCAAGCGTATAAGCCAACTCTATATCGGCAGTTGCACCTGCTTCTTGCATGTGATAACCCGAAATAGAGATAGAGTTAAACTTAGGCATCTTTTGAGATGTATATTCGAAGATGTCAGCGATAATCTTCATCGAAAATTCCGGTGGATAAATATATGTATTACGCACCATGAATTCTTTCAAGATATCATTTTGAATAGTACCTGCCATCTCTTCTAATTTAGCGCCTTGCTCTAAGCCTGCATTGATATAGAAAGCAAGTACAGGAAGAACCGCACCATTCATGGTCATAGATACAGACATTTGGCTCAAAGGAATACCATCGAACAATACTTTCATGTCTTCAACCGAACAGATAGATACACCTGCTTTACCTACATCGCCTACTACACGAGGGTGGTCGGCATCGTATCCACGGTGAGTCGCCAAGTCGAATGCAACAGAAAGACCTTTTTGTCCCGATGCAAGGTTACGGCGGTAAAATGCATTTGATTCGGCAGCAGTAGAGAATCCTGCATACTGACGAATTGTCCAAGGGCGCATGGCGTACATGCCTGAATATGGACCACGAAGGAAAGGGGGTAATCCCGAAGCATAATTGAGATGCTCCATTCCTTCCAAATCTTCTTTTGTATAAACTGATTTTACGGGAATAAGCTCCGGAGTCATCCAGTCAGCTTTAATCTCGTTGTCAGCAGCCCATTTCGCAGCATCAGTTGCAGCAAAACCGGCAGTTTTAATGTCTATATTTTTGAAATTTGGTTTCATTTTTTTTAGCTTTAATTTATTCGATTCCAAGTTTAGCATTGAATGTTCTAAGAGTATCAAGTACATTGCTGCGAACATTGATGAAGTGCTCTATTCCCTGAGCTTTCAATTCATCCATAGAGGCAGGAGCACCGGCAACAACAAAGTGAGCTTTTCCTTGCACTAATTTGTGTGCTTCGGGAGCATAAGTTGCATATTCGTCGTCGCTCGAACAAAGAACAATAATATCAGCTTTAGCATCGAAGGCTGCTTTAACTCCGGCCTCAACTGTTTCGAAACCTAGGTTATCTATCACTTTATATCCTGCACAGCCGAAGAAGTTAGCCGAGAACTGAGAACGCGCCAAGCGCATAGCCAGATTACCGATAGTAAGCATGAATACTTTTGGAGCACCATGTTTTTCGGTCGCAAGGCGGAGTTTTTCGAATTCGGTAGCCAAACGTGTTTTGGGTAGAGCCTTAAATTCAGAACCTTCGCTGTTTCCACAACCACATCCACAAGAACCGCTTTCAACTATTTTACTTGCTGCAACTTCGGTAAAATTAGGGAATTGGTTTGTTCCAAGAAGTACTTCACGACGTGTAGCCAATGCTTTGAAGCGATTGTCTGACGACTCTTGTATTGCTGTTTGAACACTTCCTGCCTTCAAAGCCTCGTAGAATCCTTTTTCGTCTGTTGCCAAGAATAGTTTCCATGCTTCTTCGGCTAACGAGTTGGTAAGGTTTTCAATATAGTATGATCCCGAAGATGGGTCGGTAATTTTATCGAAGTGGCATTCTTCTTTCAACAACAATTGTTGGTTACGGGCAATTCTTTCCGAGAATTCGTCTGACGATTTGAATGGCTCGTCGAAAGGAAGAACTGTAAGTGAGTTTACACCAGCAATAGATGCAGACATTGCTTCGGTTTGAGTGCGAAGCATATTTACATGTGCGTCGTAAACAGTCATGTTATATGTTGAAGTTTGCGCATGTGTGTACATTTTAGCAGCACAGCGGCATAATCCGTCTCCTGTTTTGTTCGGACATTCGTTCGGACATTTCGGACTGTAAGCCATTACAATTTCGGCCCACAACCAGCGTGCAGCACGGAATTTTGCAATCTCCATGAAATAGTTAGAGCCTATACCAAAGTTAAATTTGATTTTTTTAGCAACAAGTGTAGCGTCTAATCCGGCTTCGATAAGTTTGTTAAGTATTTCGTTTCCGCAGGCAAGAGCATATCCTAGTTCCTGATAGCTAAAAGCACCACTGTCGCTTAACATGTGTGCGTTTACGCTTAATACCCTGAACCGGGGAAGTTCTGCCGCAGCTTTAACTATTTCTGCTGCCTGAGCAATCCATTCATTGTTGTCTTTTCCTTTTTTAAGGATTGATTTGAAAGGATCGAAATTTACAGAACCGAAACAATTCATCACGTTAACATTCTTCGCCTTATAGTAATCAACAAGTATTTTTGTTAATTCCAACGACTTTTTATTACATGTGTTGAAATTCAATTCTACAGCTTCCAGGCATACACCATTAAGCAAGGCTTCGATATTTTCGGCTGTAACAGCATCGCTTTTTATACAAAAGCCTACCGAAGTAACACCTTTATTCAGTATGTCAAGGACTTTTGCATTTGCAGCCTTGATGTCAACAACTTTAATATCCTGACGAACATACCAGTCATTGTCTTTCTTCGTTCCACGAACATAAGGGTATTCTCCGGGCAGAGAATCGGTTGTTTTCATCCCCTCGGTATTCTCGCTTCTGTAGAAAGGGTTTACTTTGAAACCTTCGTTTGTTTTCCAAACAAGTTTCTTCTCAAAATCGGCACCTTTCAGGTCGGCAGTGATTTTTGCCATCCATTCCTCGGTGGTTACCGAAGGAAATTCCGTGAAAAGCTTTTCTTTTTGATTAGCCATAATTGTTGAATGAATAGTTATATTTTAAAGTTAAATTATAAGTCTTTTTATTCCGTTATGAATCAAACGGTTATATCCGTTCTTTTTGTGGACGGTAAAGTTGGTTGTTCTTTTTATGTATCTATGCTGTTAATCATACATTTGCATCCTTTCGGGAAAACCCTACAAAAGTAAAATAATTTGTTTGGTTGGTAAAGTTTTTTAGGTATATTTTGATAAAAGCTATTCTTTTCGTGCGTATTGAGATATGTGGTTGGCAATACTGTGATTTTTTTTTCAGTATTGGCTGAAACGTGAAAATTAGAATGTTCTTATTGTGATGAAAACGGATTAAATTTTCTATTTTTACGCAACTTTTTATATTTTAAGTTCATGCAAAATTCAGACTATTATTCGTTTCAACGTGAAGAGCTATATCCGTTTATACCTCTAAATATCAAAAGGACATTAGATATTGGGTGTGCAAGTGGTATTTTTTCTGAAAATCTGAAAAAGGAGAAAAACGTAGAGACGTGGGGTATTGAGATGGTTGCAGAAGTTGCCGATATAGCCCGCACAAAATTGGATAGGGTTCTGACGGGGGCGTTCGACGATGTAAATGAGGAACTTCCTGCCGGCTATTTCGATTGTGTGTTTTTTAACGATGTACTTGAGCATATGGTATATCCCGAAGATTGCCTGAAGAGAATAAAGGCTAATATCGCACCTGAAGGCTGTGTAATAGCTTCTATACCTAATGTTCGGTTTATTGAAGTGTTAATAGGGCTTTTATTGAAAAAAGATTGGAAATATAAAAATTCGGGAGTTATGGATAAAACTCATTTGCGTTTTTTTACAAAAAAGAGTATCCTGAGAATGTTTGACGAATGTGGTTATGAGGTTAAATCTATAAAAGGAATTAATTCGGTAGGAGCTTTCAGTCTTACTTCTATAATTAATGTTCTGGCATTTAATCGATTCGAGGATGTTAAGTATCAACAGTTTGTTGTTGTTGCATATCCTAAATAATACATTTACTTTCTTTTTGAGTTTATGTAATTTTTATATCTGTCGAAAGCATTCTTTATTATCTGCTTTTTTAGCTTCCAGTATTCCTGTTTACTCTTTCGCCTCAATATAAGATATATAATTGTGGCAAAATTAACTTTTAGCATATGAGTATTGTATACCAGTCTTGTTTTTGAAGAGCCTTTTCTCTTTGAAAAATATATGAATTTGCTGTACCAGTGCTCTTGATACGACCATTTGTTCAAATCCTCGCCTTTGTTTTCGGCTGAAGCACCCTGTAAGTGAATTATTTGCGCATCGGGAACAGAGGTTATTTTATATCCCGTTTTTCTTACTCTGTCGCAAAGTTCAACCTCCTCAAAATACATGAAGAAGTCTTTGTCGAATCCTTTAACCTGTTCAAATACAGATTTTCTTATAAAAAGATCGGCTCCTACAATAACGTTTACATCTAATGGGTTACCTGTGTGATTGAATCCTATAAGCCACTTTCTGTTGAATATAATATTGTATTCCAAGGTTAGAAAATCAGTAGTGTAATAGGATGAGTTAGGACTCATGTCTGCTTTGTACAAATTACCTCCGCAAACGCCAACGCCGGGGTGCTCGTGCATGTATTTGAAGAGTATTGAAACGGCATCATTCAGTAAAATAGTATCGGGGTTTAAGAAGAATAAATATTCACCTTTTGCAATGCAAGCTCCGATGTTATTTGCCGCTCCAAAACCGAGGTTCTTGTCGGATAGTTTAAAATTTACTTTTGGAAACGATTCGATAACAGACAATAAAGAACCTTTTTTTGAGTTATTATCTACAACTATGATCTCAAATTCAATGTCTTTTGTGTGCGAGTAAATAGATTTCAAGCAATCAGATAAAAGCTTCTCTGTGTTATAATTTACTATAATAATACTTACCTGATTTTTCATTGATAGAGATTATTTGACCGTAAAATTAGGATATTTTTATTCAAAAGAAAAGATAGGACAATCATTACTTTACGCCTAAATAAATAAAGGTAGATTCAATCTGCTGAGTCTTAGTATGTTGTTTGTGACTGTAGAATGGGAGGGCAGATTTTTTAATCCGACAATTGATTTAAATAGCTAATAAGTTTGTTTGGTGTAAATCTATTCAAGGCGGTTTTGGTCGTTTTGAAAATTCGGCTAAAAAAGTTATCTTTGAAGCTTGTTCAAAAGAGCAATAGAAAAGAAAAACAACATATAAATGTATGCTTCCTGAGGATATAATTGACGATATTGAAAATACAGAAGAACCACAGTTGCCGGAAGACGAAAATCCGGATAACCCGAAAGATCATTCGGGTTACAAGGTGCCTTTGAAAGAGGGGGAAAACCAGTTGCATCTGTCGGGGATGTACCAAAACTGGTTTCTCGATTATGCTTCGTATGTTATACTCGAACGTGCCGTTCCGCACATAAGTGACGGGCTGAAACCTGTGCAACGCCGTATTCTCCATTCAATGAAACGGATGGATGACGGGCGTTATAATAAGGTTGCTAACGTAATCGGGCATACCATGCAGTTCCATCCGCACGGAGATGCATCTATCGGGGATGCATTGGTGCAGTTGGGACAAAAAGATTTATTGGTAGATTGTCAGGGTAACTGGGGTAATGTTCTTACGGGAGACGGAGCAGCAGCTCCCCGTTATATTGAGGCACGTCTTTCGAAGTTTGCCCTTGAGGTATTATTCAATCCTAAGACAACCGAATGGAAGCCTTCGTATGACGGACGTAATAAAGAACCGATAACGCTGCCTGTTAAATTTCCTCTGTTGCTTACTCAGGGAGTAGAGGGTATTGCTGTTGGGTTGTCGTCAAAAATATTACCACATAACTTTAATGAGGTTTGCGATGCTTCAATATCTCATCTGAGAGGAGAAGAGTTTACGTTATACCCCGATTTTCAGACGGGAGGTTATATCGATGTCAGTCGTTATAACGATGGCGAACGGGGAGGGGCCGTTAAGGTGCGTGCCAAAATAAGCAAGCTTGACAATAAAACGCTTGTAATAACCGATACGCCTTTTGGACGAACAACTTCGTCGTTGGTCGAATCTATACTGAAAGCGAACGATAAGGGTAAGATAAAAATTAAAAAAGTTGATGATATCACGGCTCAGAATGTTGAAATTCAAATACATTTGGCAGCGGGAGTGTCGTCCGATAAAACAATCGATGCCCTTTACGCTTTTACCGATTGCGAAATAAGTATTTCTCCAAACTGCTGTGTTATCGAGGATAATAAACCTCATTTCATAACCGTAAGCGAAGTATTGCGCTATACAACCGATAATACATTGCTTTTGCTGCGTAAGGAGCTTGAAATACAAAAAAACGAATTAGAAGAAAGTCTTCATTTTGCTTCACTCGAAAAAATATTTATTGAAGAACGCATTTATAAAGATAAAGGTTTTGAGAATGCCGAAAATATGGATGCTGCTGTTGAGCACATCGATAAACGTTTAATACCATTCAGTAAGCTCTTTTTTCGCGAAGTTACAAAAGATGATATACTGAGGCTGATGGAGATTAAAATGGGGCGCATCCTTAAATTTAACTCCGATAAAGCAAACGATTTAATAGCACGCTATAAAGCCGACATAGAAGAAATAGAGCATAATATAGAGAATATTGTAGATTATACTATTTCGTGGTTTGTAATGTTGAAAGACAAATACGGAAAAAATTATCAGCGAATGACTGAAATCCGTAGTTTCGATACAATTGAAGCTACGAAAGTGGTAGAGGCTAACGAAAAATTATATATCAATAGGGAAGAAGGCTTTATCGGGACATCGCTCAAAAAAGATGAATTTGTTTGTAACTGTTCCGATATTGACGATATTATCCTCTTTTTCAAGGATGGTAAGTATAAGATTGTAAAAGTGTCGGAGAAAATGTTTGTTGGTAAAAACGTATTATATCTTAATGTGTTTAAGCGCAACGACAATCGCACAATTTACAATGTTGTATATCGTAATGGAAAAGCGGGTCTTCATTATATAAAACGTTTTGCAGTAAAGGGTATAACACGCGATAAAGAATATGATGTAACCCAAGGCGATGCAGGCTCTCGTATTGTATATTTTACGGCAAACCCGAATGGAGAAGCTGAAACTATAAGGGTGATTTTAAAGCCTAAGCCTCGCCAGAAGATACTTGTATTCGAAAAAGACTTCAGTGATATTGCCATAAAAGGGCGTCAGTCGATGGGTAATTTACTGACTAAGGCAGAAGTGCATAAAATATCGTTGAAGCAGAAAGGCGGATCAACTTTGGGAGGACGTAAAGTTTGGTTCGATCCGGATGTCCTGCGTTTGAATTACGATGGACGGGGAAATTATCTGGGCGAATTTCATAGCGACGACCTTATTCTTGTTGTTACAGAAGCAGGCGATTTTTATACAACGAATTTCGATTCGAGCAATCACTATGAAAGTGGTATTGTTCGTATAGAAAAGTTTAAGGCTAACAAAAACTGGACAGCCATTCTGTTCGATGCCGATCAAGGGTATGTGTATTTAAAACGCTTTGAACTTGAGTCGTCTGTTAAGAAACAAAGCATTTTAGGAGAAAATTCCGATTCGAAATTACTATTGCTAACCGATACGGTTTATCCTCGCATAAAAGTAACCTTTGGTGGGCATGATAGCTTTCGCGAGGCAATAGATATCGACGCTGACAGCTTTATAGCGGTTAAAGGCTTTAAGGCTAAGGGGAAACGTCTTTCGACATACGAAATAAAAGAGGTGGAGGAACTGGAGCCTTTGCGTTTTCCTGATCCTGAACCAGAAGAAGAAAATGCAAACGATGATAGTGCTGATATTGTTGACGACAGAACTGATACTGATATTATAGATGAAATTACCGGTCAGCAAAAATTGGATTTCGATTAATTTTCGAATAAAAATGTTTACTTTGCATGGCAGTCGAAACCGATAGCTTATTTTTATAATGGCAAATTTACGGCAAAGGGTTTTAGTTTTGTTATCTGTATTATTTTGCAGTACGGTGTCTTTTGCTCAAAATTCAGGAACCGAAGAGGAACAAATGCCCCGGCCTACCAATAATGCTACATCTATTGCTATAGGGTCGTCTAATCTTTACGATACTTATTTATCTCCTCTCGAATATAAGGGCACATCCTTACGTTTTTTAAACGAGCGGATGAAACAAATCGGTTGGTTTAACAATCGATTTATCCGTCAGCAATTGTTTGAAGTAGAGGTGGCAAGGGCTGAGAATCCAGCAAAGAATGCACGTGAATATTGGCTTTTGTTCGGTTATAACTGGGGTGGTCATTATAAGCTTTATAAGGCTCATAATTTAAGACTTTTAGCAGGAGGTTTTGTTAGCGGGTCGTTAGGAGTTCTTTACAATGAACGAAACTCTAACAATCCGGCATCGGCAAGAGCATATGCAAATTTTAATCTTTCGGTTCAGGCTTTCTATAAATTACATTTTGCGACTTTCAGGTGGCAAGTAAGTTCTCCTGTAGCTGGGGTGCTATTCTCTCCTCATTTTGGGCAATCGTACTACGAAATATCGCTAGGGAATACTGTTGGCGTCGCAAACTTTGCTTCATTGCATAATCAGCGAGCATTACGTAATTATATAACAGTCGATCTTCCTACCAACTGGGCTACGTTCAGGTTGGGTTATTTAGGGTCGTATTATCAAACTAAGGTTAACGATTTGCAAACACACACCTATTCTCATAGTGTTGTTTTAGGAGTTGTTTATGAATCCATAAACGTAGGTGGTCGCAAGATGCAAAACAAGGATTTGATAAGAAGCAGTTACTATTTTGAATAAAGAATAGATACAATTATTTTCATAAAAACATAAAACTATGAGCGAATTAAAGATTGTGGCAACGGTTATTGTCAAAAAAGAATTTCAGGACGAATTAGAAAAGGCGTTTAAAGCTGTAGTTGATGGAACACGTAAAGAGGCGGGTAATATATCGTACGATCTGCATCAGGATGCAAACAACCCTCTTAAATATGTGATATTAGAAGTGTGGAAATCACAGGATGCTATCGACTCACATAATGTTAGCGACCATTTCGAAACATTTAAGAATGCTATTGACGGAAAAATAGAAAGCTTGACAATAGACGTTATAAAGAAAGTATACTAGCCTTAATGTATGTTTAGGGAAATAAGACGGAAAAACAGAGAGTTGACCGGTGAGCGTATTTATGAATTGCTCGAAACTTCGGAGTACGGATTTTTATCATTAGGCGTATCTGATAATGGATACGCCTATGGTGTCCCGATGAGCTATGTATACGATAAGGATGCAAATTTCTTATATTTCCATTGTGCCTCTGACGGACAGAAACTGGACGAAATTAAGCGAAACAGTAAAGTCTCGTTCTGTGTAGTAGGTAAAACACAACCCGTCGCCGATAAGTTTACAACATTATACGAGAGTGTTATTGCTTTTGGCGAAGCTGTAATTATAGAATCGGATGAAGAAAAGCGAAAGGCTTTAAGGCTTTTGGTGAAGAAGTATTCGAATGGGTTTGAAGACTTAGGGGAAACATACATGGCGAAATCGTGGGATCGTACAACAGCGTTTAAAATTTTAGTACAACATGTAACTGCCAAAGCAAAATATTAAGATAAGTATTTAAAATATAATAAGTAGTATTACGTACGCATTCACATTTATATTATCTTTGCAGTGTTATCATTTAAAGTAAATTATGTTATTTAACATTCTTATTACTCTCTTATTCGTATTCTTAAACGGTTTTTTTGTTGCAGCTGAGTTTGCCATTGTAAAAGTGCGAAGCTCGCAATTGGAAATAAAGGCTCAGGAGGGTAATCGTTTTGCTATTCTGGCAAAGCAAATAGTATCGCATCTCGATGCTTATCTGGCTGCCACACAGTTGGGTATTACTCTTTCGAGTTTGGCTTTAGGATGGATTGGTGAGCCTGTGGTTTCGAAAATGATTATAAATTTTATGGAACTGCTGAATGTATCCATCAGCCCCGATCTTGCACACAAAATAGCACTGCCACTAGCATTTATCATTATTACCATACTTCATATTGTGTTTGGCGAACTTGCTCCAAAATCGTTGGCTATACAACGTTCGGAGCAAACAACGTTATTTATTGCTTACCCTCTCAGAACATTCTATTGGATATGTCGTCCTTTTATTTGGACACTGAATGGGATAGCTAATCTTATTCTGAAAATGATAGGATTGCATACTGTTTCGGAATCAGAAACTTACAGTAGCGACGAACTGAAGTATCTTGTTGAACAAGTGAAAGAAAGTGGTGATATTGAAGACGCTAACTACGATATAATAAAGAACGCATTCGACTTTTCGGAGCGTACAGCCCGTCAGGTTATGGTGCCAAGAACACAAGTATTGGCTATTGATGTAAATGACTATGACGATGCAACTCTCGAAACAGTAATAGAAGATGGATTCTCGCGTATACCATGTTATGAGGATAGTATCGATAACATAATAGGGGTTGTCCATTTGAAAGATATTCTGAAAAAGATGCGGGAAAAAGATAGTACTGTTAATATTAGGTCTATCATACGTCCTGTGTCGTTTGTTCCCGAAACTAAACGTATAGGGCAGCTTCTGAAAGAGTTTCAGGTAAAACATCAACAAATAGCAATGGTGCTGAACGAATACGGAGGGGTTGAGGGTATTGTTACTATGGAAGACATCTTGGAAGAAATAGTGGGCGAAATACAGGATGAGTACGACAATGAAATTCCGTTTGTTGAGCAAACAGGCGATAATTTATATTCTGTTATAGCTACCGCTGCTATCAGCGATATTAATAATCAATTGCCCCGACCAATAGATAAAGCCAAACAATACGATACACTAGCCGGATACATGATCGATAAATTCGGGCGAATACCTAATGCTCATGAAAAGCTTGAGGATGAAGGTTATGAATTTACAGTTTTGAAAAAGAACAAAACATCGATTATGTTAGTGCAGATGAAAGATTTGGAATATGTGCAAGAGGAAAACTCTGATAAGTCCAAATAAAAAATTTCTGATTAATCAATGAATTTCGAATTACAATATACCGATAGTCAATCCAATGCCCGGGCAGGATTGATAACAACCGATCACGGACAGATAGAAACGCCTATATTTATGCCCGTAGGCACACAGGGGGCAGTGAAAGCTGTTCATATGACCGAACTGCAAACCGATATACAGGCCCAGATAATATTAGGCAATACATACCATCTCTATCTTCGTCCGGGGCTCGATATATTGAGACAAGCCGGAGGCTTACATAAATTTAATAGCTGGGATAAGCCTATATTAACCGATAGTGGAGGCTTTCAGGTGTTCTCGTTAGCCGAGAACCGCAAGCTAACCGAAGAGGGAGCAATATTTCGTTCGCATATCGATGGCTCGAAACACATGTTTAGCCCTGAATCGGTAATGGATATAGAACGAACTATTGGTGCCGATATTATTATGGCATTTGATGAATGTACTCCGGGCGATGCAGACTATGGGTATGCAAAAAAATCGTTGGAGTTAACAGAGCGTTGGCTCGATCGTTGTATAACTCGTTTTAACGAAACCGAGTGCGAATACGGCTACAAACAGAGCCTCTTTCCAATTGTTCAAGGCTGTGTATACCCCGATTTGAGAAAAAAGGCAGCCGAAAATGTTGCATCGAAAGAAGCAGATGGTAATGCCATAGGAGGGTTGGCGGTTGGCGAGCCTACCGAAAAAATGTATGAAATGATAGAGGTTGTAAATGAAATACTGCCTCAAAACAAACCTCGCTATTTGATGGGGGTAGGAACTCCCGCCAATATACTGGAAGCCATTGAACGGGGTGTTGATATGTTTGATTGTATTATGCCAACCCGTAATGGACGAAACGGACAGATATTTACCAAAAACGGAATAATAAATATGCGTAATGCCAAATGGGCTAACGACTTTTCGCCTATCGAAGAAGATGGCGCTTCGTTTGTCGATACACTTTACACAAAGGCATATTTACGTCATTTATTTATTGTTAATGAAATTTTAGCTTTACAAATAGCGTCAATTCATAATCTTGCCTTTTATTTGTGGTTGGTTAAAGAAGCCCGTAAACACATATTGAACGGCGACTTTAAACAATGGAAAAACGGTATGGTCGAAAACGTGTCGAGAAGGATTTAGAATGATATCAATTTTAGATAAATACATAATGAAAAAGTTTTTGGGAACTTATTTGTTCTCAATACTTCTCATTATATCCATATCGGTAGTTTTCGACTTGAACGAACAATCGGACAAGTTTATAAAGAACGATGCGCCTTGGCAAGCCATTGTGTTTAAATATTACCTGAACTTTATACCGTATTACGCAAATCTATTTAGCGCATTATTCGTTTTTATAGCCGTTATATTCTTTACTTCGAAGCTTGCCGATAATTCGGAGATTATAGCTATGCTCTCCACCGGAATGAGTTTTAAACGCCTGATGAAGCCTTATATGCTGTCGGCTGGTATTATTGCTATAGTTTCGTTTATTTTAACGAGTTTTATTATACCTCCGGCCAATGTAATAAGGATAGATTTTCAGAATAAGTACATAAAAAACAAAAAAACCGACTATGCCGACCGTATACAATTACAGGTCGAACCGGGAGTTATATTATACATCGGATCATTTTCGGATAAGGACAAGAAAGGCAGTAATGTGTCGCTCGATAAGTTTGAAGGAAAAGAGCTTGTTTCGCGTTTAACCGCAAAACGTATACAATACGATTCGGCATATCAATGGACTTTACACGATTATTCTATCCGTACTTTTGACGGGCGTAGAGAATATATAACAGTGGGCGATAAAATTGATA
The DNA here is from genome assembly GCF_010501065.1 of Dysgonomonas sp. 216. Taxonomy (GTDB): domain Bacteria; phylum Bacteroidota; class Bacteroidia; order Bacteroidales; family Dysgonomonadaceae; genus QVMM01. The sequence goes on from NZ_QVMM01000001.1 coordinate 311,148, forward strand.
CCACATTAACCATTATGCCGCGTGATTTCCTTATATCGGTTAACGATTTTGAGCAAATGCCTACTCCTCGATTATATAATTATGTTGAACGCCAGAAGGATAGGGGGATAGGGCAAATACAATCGTTCGAAATAGAATTTCACAAACGTTTTGCATCCATTGCTTCGGCTTTTATTCTTACTATAATCGGGGCATCTTTGTCGTCGCGGAAGGTTAAAGGCGGCATGGGGCTTAATATAGGTATAGGGTTGTTGCTAAGTGTGTCTTATATCTTGTTTATGACAATAAGCTCAACGTTTGCAGTGTCGGGTATGGTTAGCCCTTTTATTGCCGCATGGATTCCGAATGTTGTGTTTGCTCTTATCGCAGCCTATTTATACACGAAAGCTCCTAACTAAATAATCAGTTCCGTTTGATAACAATAATGCAAGCTGCTCGTTTTCTGTAGCCAGTTTGTTTATTAATATGTCTTGATTTTCGCCTAAAGCTTCAGGTATAAATATAAGAATACCCGAGTGAAATTCTGTGTTTGCAATTTCTTTGTCGAAAGGGAAGTATCTTTCGATAAAGCCATCTTCATTTAGCTCAAATACAGTTTTTTCAAGAAGAGTATTGGGATAAATAAAAGTATAATGTGAGTAATATCTTTTCAAATCGAAAATGTTTATTGGGCAAGGCTCTTATCTTTAACTTCCTTTAGTTCATTAACATCTTTCAGCCTTATTGTGTTTTCATCCCTTTTATCTTTGGATTGGGGTTGAGGTATCTGACGCTCTTTAAAGTTATTTCTGCGCCTGTTTGCCGAATTGTCAATTCTATCGTTGCTTATAGGAGTGTCAGTATTTATAAGTCGTTTTTCGTTAACAACAGGAGTTGTTCTTGTAATGGAATCAGAGCTAATACGATGTGTTATTTTTTGCAGGGGTTCTTCTTTCGTTTCATCTACCGATATACGTGTTGAATCGTATTTCAATGTTATATTATATAATAATACTCTTGATTTTATATCCAATGAGTCTGCATAAACATAACCCGATATGTAATTTAATGCCCTGTCGTTAAGGAGCGTATTGGATATGGAATAAAACGAAGAATCGTTTAAAGAGTGTGATACTATAATATTAGTATCGGCATACTCAAATAGCATCGATAAATTTACTTTCGAACTATCCGGTACTCCTAATATATTAAAATCGATAGAAAATACAGATGGATTTTCTTTTCTTATAGCAAAAGAATCGATGTTGAAGGCTACAAATGGCCTGTCTTTACTTAGATAAGTGTAAGATGGTAAAATACCGCTACTTTTCGAATCTCTGGCGTCCGAACTTCTTCTGTATATCTTATCTACGTCTAAATGTTGTCTTCTTAGGCGAGCTGTAACAGAATCATTTACACGTACATACATTTCGATATGATCGGCATACCAAACGAGAGACGAATCGAGCACCTCTTTTGTTATCTTATGTTTTTGAAATATGTCGTTTAGTAGAGCTTCTTTTTGTTGGTCTGTATTAAACACCCCCGCTTTGTTTTGCATAAGAGCCTGCGCTAATTGCAGGTCGTATAATACATCTTCCATTTTGCCTCTCGACATAACATATTCGTTGTTGTTACACGATTGTAGGCCGGCAAACAGGCAGAAGCCCAAAATATAATATAAAACCTTATTTCTTTTCATCAGGTTTTTGAGTTTGCATCGACTCGCTCAGAGTATTTCTGTAAAAAATGAGCAATAGTACTATTCCTACCGATATAGCTGAATCGGCTATATTGAAGATAGGACTAAAGAATATAAACTGATCGCCTCCCACCACAGGAAACCACGATGGATAAGTGCCATTGAATAATGGGAAATACAGCATATCTACCACTCTGCCATGCATCCAGTCGCCATATCCTTCGCCAATAGAAACAAATGATGCAATGTGGGATGGTGTGCTTGCCGAGAATATTTCGCCGTAGAATACACAATCGATAATGTTACCGAAAGCGCCGGCTAATATAAGAGCAATACAAGCTATAAAACCGTTTTTGTAGCCTTTTTTTACCAATAAGAATAAGTAGTAGGATATAAATATAACTGCAATTATCCGGAATAATGTAAGGAATAATTTGCCCCCGATTTCGAGCCCAAAAGCCATTCCGGGATTTTCTACAAAACAGATTTTAAACCAACTGGCGATTTCTATCGATTCGCCATAAAACATATTGGTTTTTACCCATATTTTAGATGCTTGATCAATTATTATAACTAAGAATACAACAATAAAAGCTACAGTTCCCTTTGATAATTTAGGCATTTTTATCTGTGTTATTTTGCGCTGAAGATAGTACTTGTAAAATGTTAATTAACCCAAAGGCAACTCCCGTGTAGGAATTGCCTTCAGATTAAATACTTTGTTCTCTGTTACTTAATGCCACTATTTTTAGCTTCGATGCTTAGTGTGGCATGAGGAACAGCTCTTAGGCGTTCCTTTGGTATAAGTTTGCCTGTTTCGCGGCATATTCCGTATGTTTTGTTCTCGATACGTATAAGAGCCGATTGCAAGTTCTGAATAAACTTCATTTGGCGTTGCGCCAATCGTCCAGCTTCTTCTTTCGACAATGTAGATGCACCCTCTTCCAATACTTTGAATGTTGGAGATGTATCCGTTACGTCGTTTCCGTCCGAGTTCATAATGGTAGCCTTCAACATATCATATTCCTCTTTTGCTTTTTGTAGCTTATCGAGAATAATGGCACGGAATTCGTCTAACTCCAAATCCGAATATCTTGTTTTTTCAGCCATAATATAACCCTCCTGTTCGTTTAGTTAATACTGTGTGTTTTTAAGCTTTTTCGACTACAATGTTTAGTTTGTAATCGTCAATTTCTATTTCTGTTCCTTGCAGTTCTGTTGCCATTTCTATTTTATCTGCCAGAACCTGTATTGCAATATAATCATAAAATTGCTGAACTGCGCTATTTATTTCTTCTATTTCTGTAATTTTTACAAAAATTCGGTCTGTAATATCAAAACCGTTCGATTTTCGCAGATTTTGTATGCGGTTCACCAGTTCGCGCGCGATACCTTCTTTTCTTAAATCGTCTGTTACAGTTATATCTAGAGCTACAGTCAGGCGCCCTTCGTTTGCTACTAACCATCCGGGAATATCTTCCGATATAATTTCTACATCGTTAAGTTCGATAGTCGCAAGTTGTCCTTCGATGTCGAACCCGAATGAGTCTTTTTGTTCAAATTCAATTATTGCTTCCTGAGGCATATCTTGAATTGCAGCAGCTAACTGTTTCATGATTTTTCCGTAACGGGGACCAAGTTTTTTAAAATCGGGTTTGATTTTCTTTACAAGTATTCCGGCCGCATTGTCTACGTAGTTAAGCTCTTTAACGTTAACTTCGTTCAATACTAAATCCCTTACAGCCTCGATTGCTTTCTGCTGATGCCCGTCGATAACAGGAACCATTATTTGAGCTAAAGGTTGGCGCACTTTTATGTTTACTTTCCGGCGAAGAGCTAATACCATCGATGATATATCCTGAGCTATCTTCATCCGTTCTTCCAAGTCTTTATCTATTACATTTTCGTTGAAAGCAGGAAAGTCTACTAAATGCACCGATTGAACTTTACCGCCGGTAAGATCGCAATATAGTTTGTCTGCATAGAAAGGCGAAATCGGAGCCATTAGGCGGGCAACAGTTTCGAGACAACAATATAATGTTTGGTAAGCCGAAAGCTTATCTTGAGTCATTTCGCCACCCCAGAAACGTTTGCGATTCAAACGTACATACCAATTGCTCAAATTGTCGTTCACAAAATCGGATATAGCACGTCCGGCTTTCGTCGGTTCGTAACTGTTGTAATATTCATCAACCTCTTTTATCAGTGTATTGAGTAATGATATAACCCAACGGTCTATCTCTGGTCGTTCCGAGACTGGGATTAATTCGCTGTTGCAGTCGAAATTATCGACATTGGCATATAAAGCGAAAAACGAATATGTATTATATAATGTTCCGAAGAATTTCCGACGCACTTCTTCCACACCGGTAATGTCGAATTTTAGATTATCCCATGGCGAGGCGTTTGTTATCATGTACCAGCGTAATGGGTCGGAACCGTATTTCTCGATTGCCTCGAACGGATCAACTGCATTACCCAAACGTTTCGACATTTTGTTTCCGTTTTTATCTAACACCAATCCGTTTGATATGACATTTTTAAACGAAATACTGTCTTTCACCATTGTTGATATTGCGTGTAATGTAAAAAACCATCCGCGGGTTTGATCTACACCTTCGGCAATAAAATCGGCCGGATATATCTTAACAAAATCTTCGGCCTTTATGTTCGGGTAAAATACTTGAGCAAAAGGCATCGCTCCCGAGTCGAACCACACATCTATAAGGTCAGTCTCGCGCTTCATTGGTTTACCCGATGGCGATACTAATATTATGTTATCGACATACGGACGGTGCAAATCTATCTTATTATAATTGTCGAGCGATAAATTTCCGAGATTAAAATCAGTCCATGGAATTTCTTTCATAAATCCGGCATCAACCGATTTTTTCATTTCTTTATACAGGTCTTTTAACGAACCTATACACAGTTCTTCTTTCCCGTCTTCTGTTCGCCATATTGGAAGTGGCGTTCCCCAATAGCGGCTACGGCTAAGGTTCCAATCTTGTAGATTTTCGAGCCATTTGCCGAAGCGTCCCGATCCTGTCGACTGGGGTTTCCAGTTTATAGTGTTGTTTAGTTCAATTAACCTGTCTTTACAAGCGGTAGTACGTATAAACCAACTGTCGAGCGGATAATACAATACAGGCTTATCGGTGCGCCAACAGTGCGGATAATTATGCACATGTCTTTCGATACGGAATGCCTTGTCCTCTTTTTTTAGCATAAGACAAATATCGAGGTCGAGCGACGAGTCTTTTTCTGTTAAAGTATCGTCGTATTCATTTTTTACATAGCGCCCTGCAAACTCGTTGTATAAATCTGTATTTATGTTTGCTTTCACATAGTTGGCATCAAGGTCTTCCACCTTAAAATATTTACCTGTAAGGTCTACCATCGGACGTTGGTTGCCATCTTTATCGAGTAGCATTAATGCAGGAACATTGTTTGCTTTGGCAACTTTTGCGTCGTCGGCTCCAAAAGTTGGAGCTATGTGAACAATACCTGTTCCGTCTTCGGTAGTTACAAAATCGCCAACAATAACTTTAAATGCATTCTCGCCCGGATTTACCCATGGTATCAATTGTTCGTATTCGATACCTTCCAGATCCGAACCTTTCCACTCGGCAACTACTTTATAAGGAACAAGTTTATCTCCTTCCTTATAATCCTCAAGGGCAATGCCTTCGGCTTTTGGATTAAACAAACTGTGAAGCAATGCTTTTGCAGCAACAACGGTCATTGGGTTGCCTGTGTATGGATTGTACGATTGTACGGCAACATACGCAATATCGCCACCTATGGCAAGAGCCGTGTTAGATGGTAATGTCCAAGGGGTTGTTGTCCATGCAAGGAAATAAGGTGTTCCGAATCCTGTCATTTCGGGTTTCGGAGTTTTTATCTTAAATTGAGCTATACAAGTTACATCTTTAACATCGCGGTATGCTCCGGGCTGATTAAGTTCGTGTGTACTTAGTCCGGTACCGGCTGCAGGCGAATATGGTTGTATTGTGTAGCCTTTGTATAAATATCCTTTATCGTATAACTGTTTAAGCAAATACCAAAGAGTTTCGATGTAGCGGTTGTCGTATGTTACATACGGATCGCTCATATCGACCCAATAACCGATTTTGCGGGTAAGATCTTCCCACTCGCGTGTATATTTCATTACCTCCTTACGGCAGGCATTGTTATAATCGTCAACCGATATTTTTTTTCCTATATCTTCTTTTGTTATACCAAGAGCTTTTTCGACAGCCAGCTCTACGGGTAATCCGTGTGTGTCCCATCCCGCTTTACGATTTACCAGATAACCCTTCATGGTTTTGTAACGACAGAAAATATCTTTTATGGCACGGGCCATCACGTGATGAATACCCGGCATACCATTTGCAGAAGGAGGACCTTCGTAAAAAACAAAAGTGGGCGACCCTGAACGAATGTCAAGGCTTTTTTGGAATATATCTTGTTCCTCCCACTTTGTCAGAATTTCCTTGTTTACTTCTGACAAGTCAAATTTATTGTATTCCGCAAATTTTTTGCTCATAACTGGTCTTTTTCTGTTAACTTAAAAATTGGCGCAAATATAATAAAATTGAGTGTATTTATTTATGTTTTTAGACATAATTATAGCCGGTTATTCTTATTGCTCAAAATTAGTTAAGGCAAACTTTTATTTTTTATTACATTTGTAAATTAAGTTATTTATGCACATTGCACGTATGTTATAGTTTTAGACCAATAAACACTTAAAACAAGATTTATGTTTAAGTATAAAAATATATTCTGCTTTTTGTTTGGTTGTTTAGCCGTTTTATCGGCTAAGGCTGAAGGAAATGATACTATTACAATATCAACAGTAGACGAAACTGTTTCTGTCTCTGGTATCGGGTATAGCATTAATAGTCTAATCAAAGTAAAAGCAACGTCTGCCGGTGTTTTTTCTGATGGCGATTACTCTCCATTTTGGCTGACAAATAATAATCACGGAATAGCATCGGATAAATCAAATAATCAGTATGTAAGAGGCGAGGTGTATTATGCTACGAAACTATTAAAAAGTAAAGACCTTAGCATAACTGTAGGTTTAGACATGATAGCCGCTCGTAATTTGCAATCGGATATATATGTACAACAGGCGTTTGCCGATTTAAATTATAAAGTATTAGGTTTGTCGGTAGGGATGAAGGAGCGACGCGATCACTACAAAAATATGCTGCTTAGTACGGGTGGAATGGCTTTGTCGCAAAATGCTCGTCCTATACCTCAGGTGGAGTTAGGTTTTCCCAAATATGTAACTGTGCCTTATACTAATAATTTGTTACATGTGTTAGGAGGCGTTTCGTATGGTAAATTTCTTGACGACGACTTTAAGAAAAGATATGCCGGCGATGGCACTTATGCGAGCGATGTACTTTATCATCGTAAATATATTTTTGCAACATTGGATAAACGAAGAGCTTTTAATTTTACTCTCGGTATGGAAATGAATACTCAATGGGGTGGGCATTTTTACCAAAAAGGAGAATATAAATTCAGCAGTCCCGCCAAATTGTCTGACATGTTCAAAGTTTTTGTTCCGATGAAAGGAGGAGGTGATTCAAATCCGACAGACGAATCGAACATACAAGGCAATGTGTTTGGAAGCTGGCATTTTATAGGGAATTACAAGCAAGAAAACTACTCGATAAAAGCATATTACGAACACTTTTTCGAGGATCATTCGGGCCTGTTTTTTAAGAATATGCCCGATGGATTATATGGCATTGAATTGAATTTGCATAAATTTGCTCCTGTGTCGACTATATTGTTCGAATATATACATACAAAAGATCAATCGAGTCCTTTCCTCTGGGACGAATATAACGATGATTATCGTGTCCCCATACAGGTTAGTGGAAACGACAATTATTATAATCAATGCGATTATATATCGTTATCTAATTATGGTATGGTACTCGGGAATCCGTTATTAACATCTCCCATTTATAATAATGGACGCACATTGCAGGTGTTAAATAATCGCATATCGGCTTTTCATGGAGCAATTGCCGGTAAAATAACTTCCAATTTATCGTATCGTGCTATGGTTACATACTCGCGTAGCTGGGGAACGTATATACTTCCTGCCCGAAGCATAAGAAATCAATTTTCGTCTATGATGGAGTTGTCTTATTCCGATTGGCGATTGTGGGGAGGCGGCTGGTTGTTTTCGGGTGCTTTAGCATATGATAATTCTTCGACAATGGTTGGCGATAACTTAGGTTTCCGTTTAAAAGTTTCGAAAAGTTTCTTGCTCAGATAATGGATGATACTTTTAAAACAATAACAGATGTGTCGGAAGGTATTTTTACCGAAAAAAAGAGCAAGTTTATTGCTTTTGCTGTACCTGTAACTACAGTGGAAGAGGTAAAAATTGTTGTCGAAAAATATCGTAAGGAGTATTATGACGCCCGCCATGTTTGTTGGGCTTATATGTTAGGGTGCGAGCGTAAGGATTTCAGGGCGAATGACGACGGAGAACCTTCGGGCACGGCCGGAAAACCCATATTAGGACAGATAAATTCGAACGAACTGACCGATATAATAGTATTGGTTGTTCGCTATTTTGGTGGAATAAAATTGGGGACAAGCGGTTTAATTACAGCCTATAAAGCGGCTGCTGTAGAAGCTTTAGCTAATGCCGAAGTTATAGAAAAAACTGTAGATGTGGATATTTCTTTCGTATTTGAATATCCGTTTATGAATGATGTAATGAAGATTGTGAAGGATATGGCTCCTCAAATCATTGCACAGCATTTCGATATGAATTGTTCGATGGCTTTACGAATAAGAAAAAGTTTATATACACAACTTACCGAACGATTGGATAAAGTTGAAAGTTTATATTTCCCCGATCAGGAATAATTATTATTGCCTTTTTTTATCTATATAACAGGACTCCGTCCATAACCCTTTTGGCATATTAGTGAAAATGCAAAAAGTGTAAGATGTGTCAGGTTTTGATTGAATTGTGTGCCTGATGGTGTTGTTATGGGTGGGTAATTCTATCTGTGTAGAGTAAAGGGCTGGAAGTTTTTTTGCGGCAAGGATAAACAGTTGTTGAGTTTTAGTTGTTATCATCTTAATATATTTCATGTAATACTTATCGGTTTTATCGGTTTTTTTTAGTATATTGGCTATATATAAAGGAAATCAAATGCGCTTTATTACTGTTGTGTTTTGAGTCGCGGATGGAATAATAGGACATTTTGCAGGTGTTTTTGAACATCATTTATTACATCAAAAATCGGAACTTTGGATAACTAAAAAAAATAATATGGATAACAATTTAATAACATTAGCAATTCATACAAACCTTAAGGCTCAGATTTTGAAACAAGTTCTTCTGGATAACGGCATTAGGGTTGTTTTGGAGGATATCAGCACCCCCGATTCATCGAGGTTTTCGGTAAAAATAAATGAATCTGATTTGAACAAAGCTTTGATGGTGGCAGAAGCAAATAATCTTTTTAATTATACGAATGCTCAAACCCACAAAATAGACGATGGGAAAAGGCGTATTTTAGTGGCTGTCGACTTTTCTTCATATTCGTTTAAAGCTTGTCAGATTGCTTTTAATATAGCTGCGGCAATTGATGCGAAAGTGAAAATCCTGCATGTTTTGCACAACGTATATTTTCCGTCAACAATACCTTTTGCCGATACAGTGAGAGGTGATAAGAGTAATGAGCAACTGAACAAGATAAGAAAACAAATGCTCGACTTATGTTGCGAGATCGACAAGAGAATATCGGATGGAGAATTTCCCTCGGTTAATTATTCGTATTCGATACGCGAAAGCATATCGGTTGAAGAAGGTATAGATACATTTATAGAAGAGTATATGCCATCGTTACTTGTGTTGGGGACAAAAGGCAAAGATGCGAGTAATAGTAAGGTTTTAGGGAATGTTACGGCAGATATAATAGAGACAACCAGTGTTCCTATTATTGCAGTGCCCGAAAATTCGCCGATAAACAGCCTTAAGGATATTCATCATATCGCTTTTCTTACAAATTTTCAAGAGCGTGACTTGTATTCTTTCGATTTTCTGGTTAATACGCTGAAGCCGTTTAGTGAAGTTAAGATAACTTTAGTGCATCTGAATCTGATAAATAAAAAAGGGGACCGGTGGCCGGAGACCGAATTACATGGGATGAAAGAGTATTTTGAGAAGAATTACCCTCAGGTAAATGTGGGCTATAAGCTTATTGATACACCGGATATGATTGAAGCAATCAATAATTTTCTGACCGGAGAAAAAGTTAATATCGTTTGCCTGAATACACAAAAGAGGAATCTTTTTGGACGAATGTTTGTCCCGAGTGTTTCTCGAAAAGTATTATTGAATACATCTTCTGATGTTGCTTTATTAATATTGAGGGGCTAAGCCCTGTATTGCTAAAAAATGGGGGTTCGGACGGGAACCCCATTTTTTATAAAACTAGTCATCATTTTATTGTTTAGGTTGTTTACCTTTTACTATAGTGTTTAAATGCTAAAGTTTACATTCGTCATGAAGGTCTAGGGGGCGTCCTTCTGTTTGTATGGTTATATGTTTAATTCCGGATTCTTTATTGATTAAAAAAATAGCTTTTTCCAGAATGTTGTCGCGATCCACATCTTTACCAACCACCAGATGAACAGTAAGTGATGTAAAATCTGATGTAATCATCCATATGTGAAGATCGTGCACATCAACAACACCTCCTATTCCTCTTAATTGCAGTAATATGCTTTCGCTGTTAACATTTGCCGGTTTACCCTCCATTAATATATTTACCGATTCTTTTATAATGTGCCATCCACTGTAAAGAACTAAAACCGATACAATTATACTGGCTATCGGGTCGGCTATGTTCCATCCGAAGAATATGATAAGAAGTGCTGCTATAATTGCACCAACAGATCCTAACAGATCTCCAATTACGTGCAAAAAAGCGCTTCTTACATTCAAATTGTCTTTAGCTTCGCCTCGCGATAATATCCATGCAACAATGAGATTTATAATAAGCCCGATTGTAGAGATAATTATCATTCCTTCGCCAACAACCGATTCGGGTTGCGAAAAGCGTGCTATTGCTTCCTTGCAAATAAATATGGCTATAATAACAAGGATGAGCCCGTTAAGAAGTGCAGCTAGTATCTCGAATCGTTTATAACCAAATGTTTTATTGGTAGTTGCGGCACGCTGCCCGAAGAGTAGAGCGCTTAGGCTTAGGCCGAGCGCAAAAGAGTCGCTTAACATATGACCAGCGTCGGACAGTAAAGCTAAACTGTTTGTGATATACCCACCAACAAATTCAACTATCATATATAAAGAAATAAGAATAAAGCTTACGGTAAGAGCTTTTTTGTTGGCGTTATGGCTGTGCGAATGCGAGTGTCCGTTGTGAGAGTGATTGTGTGACATATCGAATGTATTTAATATAGATAAAAACGCAGGATAAAGATACAATTCTTTTCCTGCGTTTTGTTTCAATATCTTTCAAAAAATAACTTAATCGTTCATCGATATAAGGAATTCTTCGTTATTGTATGTTTTCTTCATTCTGTTCTCAAGAAATTGCATTGCTTCTACCGAGTTCATATCTGATAAGAAATTGCGAAGCACCCACATGCGGTTCAATGTGTCCGGATCGAGAAGAAGATCGTCGCGGCGAGTACTTGAAGCAATTGTATCCACTGCAGGGAATATGCGTTTGTTCGACAACTTGCGGTCGAGTTGAAGTTCCATGTTTCCTGTACCTTTAAACTCTTCGAAGATAACGTCATCCATTTTCGATCCGGTTTCGGTAAGAGCCGTTGCGATAATTGTAAGCGAACCTCCGTTTTCTATATTACGGGCTGCCCCGAAAAATCTTTTGGGCTTGTGCAATGCATTTGCGTCAACACCTCCGGTAAGTACTTTTCCCGAAGCAGGTTGCACAGTATTATATGCACGGGCAAGACGGGTTATAGAGTCGAGCAGAATAACAACATCGTGTCCGCATTCTACAAGGCGTTTCGATTTGTTCAGTACAATTTCTGCTATTTTTACATGCCTGTCGGCAGGTTCGTCAAAAGTAGAAGCAATAACTTCGGCGTTTACGCTCCGCTCCATGTCGGTAACCTCTTCCGGACGTTCATCTATAAGTAGAACAATCATATATACTTCGGGATGGTTTGCCGCAATAGCATTGGCTATATCTTTAAGCAGAACTGTTTTACCTGTTTTGGGTTGAGCTACGATAAGTCCGCGCTGCCCTTTACCTATAGGCGAAAATAAGTCGACAACCCTACACGAAAAGTTATCGTTACGTCCGGTTGTTAACCGAAATTTTTCGTTAGGGAACAATGGCTTTAAATGGTCGAAAGGAACACGGTCGCGAACTTCTTCCGGTAGTCGTCCATTTATTTTGTCGACTTTAACCAAAGGGAAAAATTTCTCTCCTTCTTTAGGAGGACGTATAGGTCCTTCTACTATATCACCTGTTTTTAATCCAAATAACCGTATTTGCGATTGAGAAATATAGATGTCGTCAGGAGAAGACATATAATTATAATCCGATGAACGTAAGAATCCATATCCTTCTGACATGATTTCTAAAACACCGGAAGCCGACAATATGCCATCAAACTCAAATGGTTTTTCTTGTGACTGAGCGTTATTATTTTGTTTTTGTTTGTTGTTGTTATTTCCGTTGCCGTTGTTATTGTTGTTGTTATTTTGCGGATGCTGAGGCTTTGCAATAAATTCGGCTATGGGGCTACTGGCAGGGGCTTCGAATTCTTCTTCAACAGCTGTTAAAGGTGGTAAACTTGGTACAGGTTCAGCAGATTCGGCTTCTCTTTGTTTTCTCGATTTGAAAACCAATTGCATCGGCTTTTGTTGTGCAGCTTTGGGCTGATCTTGCTTCGTTTCCTGTTTTTCCTGTGTGTTTTTTACTTGTTCAGGTTTATCCGTTTTTTCAGGTTCTTTTTTTACCTGTGTTTTTTTTGCTTCCTGTTCCGTATTTTTTTCTGTTTTTGCAGCTTCAATAGCTTTTGTTTCTTTTTTACTTTCGTCTTTAGCCTTTTCCTGTTTTTGTGCAGGTTTAACATTCTGCTTTGTGTTTACAGGAGCTTCCGTTTTTGTTTGCTTTAAGTCTGTATCTTTTGTTTTTTCAACAGGAGTTTCGGCCTTGGGTGTTTTGGTTTTTTTTGCTGGAGTTTTTTTTCGTTCCGATATTTTGCTTTCAGTCTGATAGCTCTCCGAGTTTTTGTTTCGAGACTCTAATATAGCCTGTTGATCTAATATTTTATAGATGAGGTCATCTTTTTTATAAGCGTCGGGGCGCTTTATTCCTAGTTCTTTAGCAAGAACACGAAGATCGGTAGTAAGCTTTTCGTTAAGCTCAAGAATGTTGTATATACGCATGTATTGTATTATGTGTTATATTTATTTATTAATCCCAAAAATAATTAGAGAATGTATTAAGATCATGATAAGAACGTATTACTTATATGTATAATGTATGGGAATATAATGCCTTATACTTTAAGTAAGAAAAAAAATATATTTGTTGATAGATAAAAACGCAGACTTTTGTCTTTTTCAAAACCGATGCAAATATATGGAAAAGTTTTTTATATATAATACTTTTCGTGCTTGTTTTTTTATTTGTATTGCCATTATAATATGTTTATTTAGGGGTGAAAACAGCTTGCTGTTTAATCTTTTTTATTTATTAACCTCTACTTATAGATAATTGTTGGACATTTTTAAACAGTTTTACTACCTTTGCAGTGCTAAATTATAGCTCTTTTTTAATGATACGTATTAAGCGTTTATATCTATATATACTACAGGCATTTATACCAATGTTTTTAATGACATTTGCTATCTGCCTGTTTATTGTATTGATGCAATTCTTGTGGAAATACGTTGAAGATTTTGTAGGAAAGGGGCTTAGTCCTATTGTGTTGGGCGAAATGTTTCTTTATGCAGCACTTTCGCTTGTGCCTATGGCGTTGCCTTTAGCTATCTTATTAGCGTCGTTAATGACTTTTGGTAATTTGGGCGAACGCCTTGAGTTGCTAGCCATTAAAGCGGCCGGTATATCGTTGTTTAAAGCCATGCGTCCGCTTATCATTTTTATAACATTAGTGTGTGTGGGAGCATTCTTTTTTCAGAACGAAGCTATGCCTCGCATAAATGTTAAATTTAAATCGTTGCTTATATCAATAAAGCAAAAGTCTCTGGAAATAGATATTCCCGAAGGTGCATTTTATAGCGAGATTACAAATTATAACCTATACGTAAAGGAGAAAGATAAGGAAACCGGTTTGCTGAAAGATGTGAAAATATATGACTTGTCGAAAGGCTTTGAACAAATGGCGGTTATAGTTTGCGATTCGGGACGAATGCGAATGTCTTCTAATAAGAAGTATGTGTTGTTAAACTTATACCATGGGCAGCAGTTTTCGAACTTTCAAACTCCGGGAAATACAAGAAGCACTCGTAATAACAAGTTTGTTCCATATAGCCGCGAGAATTTCAGAGAAAAGGAGATTATGATACCTTTTAACGCCGATTTTAATCGGATGGACGAATCGTCGTTGCAAAGTACGCAAATTGCTAAAAATATAGCAGAACTGCAGGCGTCGATAGACTCGATACGTTACGAGGTTGACAGCATGAATACGATTGATCGTAAAGTTATAAGAGGCCATTATAGAAGAATAACAGAAGTTATTGACATAAAGAATAATGAACCTGATAAAACAATAGCAAGGCAAGGTGAGGATTCTGTAAAAGTTGAATTACCTGTATCGGTGGCAAGAATAGATATGGACTCGATGATAAATAAATTGAGTCTTCAGGATAAAGTAAGTATGTATTCGGCAGCGATGGCTAATAGCGAGGCTAACAAAAATGATTTACTTTTCAGGTCGATGCCTAAAATCGATGCGGCCAAAAAAATACGTTATCACGAAGTAGAATTGCATCGTAAATTTGTGTTGTCGTTTGCTTGCCTTATATTTTTCTTCATTGGTGCTCCCTTAGGTGCGATAATAAGAAAAGGAGGAATGGGTATGCCTGTTGTTATTTCCGTAATACTCTTTATCGTATATTATATTATTGATAACGTAGGGTTTAAAATGGCACGCGATGGTGTGCTTGAAATATGGCAGGGTGTATGGTTAAGTTCGTTTGTTTTATTCCCTCTAGGTGTTTTCCTTACTTATAAGGCAATGAACGATTCGGAATTATTCAAACCCGAAGCTTACGGCAGATTTATCCGCAAAATATTGTTTATAAAATCTCCACAAAAAATGGATTTGGAAGAACGGAAAGAAATTGTAAAAAAAATTCCGCCACTATCTCAAATCCGGATAGAACAATCCATGTTAGATGGTTTAATAGCTATGGATAATCTGAAATTGATGGATGTTGTATTAAACTATAAAAAATATGAATATAGTGAAGATGTACAAATGGCTGCTTTAGCTATACTCAAAGAACGCGATGCCGATATACAGACTATTATAGATAAACAGGATTATAAATTTGCGGATTCGAGTTTTGCGCATTTCGAGTCGAGTGGCAAATTAACAATAGTAGGGTATCTGTTATTTGTGTTCTTTGTGTTGGTTAGTTGGACTGGTTTCTTCAATATAGTAGAAATATCTTACTTGGCTTTATGGTTTCGGTCGATGAATTATTACTTCTTATTCTATAAAAATGCCGAAAAGAAATCGAAAATATATCATATCGTAATAACTCTTTTATTATTAGTCGCTTTTCCGATAGTCTATTTTTATGTGAAGAGACAGATGGAAAAAGATTTAAAGAATATAAAAGTAACAAAGCTTATTTAGTTTAGTGAGATCAAGGAGGATTAAACAATGGATAAAATAAAGTTAGATTCTATCGATGATGCGATAGCTGAGATAAAGAAAGGCAACTTTGTTATAGTTGTGGATGATGAAGACCGAGAAAACGAGGGAGATCTTATTATGGCTGCCGAAGCCGTTACTCCCGAAAAGGTCAATTTTATGGAAACGCATGCACGGGGGCTGATATGCACACCAATAACCGCAGAGCGTTGCGACGAACTGGATCTGCCAATGATGGTAACAAGCAATACGTCTACACACGCTACACCTTTTACCGTGTCGGTCGATTTATTAGGTAATGGTTGTACAACCGGCATATCGGCATTAGATAGGGCTAAAACAATACAGGCAATAGCTAATAAAGAAACTAAACCCGAAGATTTAGGGCGTCCGGGGCATATATTCCCATTGAAGGCAAAAGATAAAGGTGTGCTGAGCCGCATTGGACATACCGAGGCAGCTGTCGATTTGGCAAAACTGGCAGGGATGTATCCAGCCGGAGTGCTTATCGAGATAAAGAAAGAGGATGGAGAAATGGCTCGTCTGCCCGAACTTATTAAGTTTGGCAAAGAGTATGATATTAAAGTTATATCAATAGCCGATCTTGTAAAATACCGTCTTGAACGCGAATCGTTAATAGAAAAAGGTGTAGAGGTAAAAATGCCAACCGAATACGGAGACTTTCGCCTGATACCTTTTAAGCAAAAATCGAACGGACTTGAGCATATAGCCCTTATAAAAGGAACATGGCATAAGGACGAACCTATACTTGTGCGAGTGCATTCGTCGTGTATGACAGGCGATATATTCGGGTCGAAACGTTGCGAGTGTGGCGAACAGTTGCATAAATCGATGGAAATGGTGCAAGAAGAAGGCAAAGGCGTTGTTGTATACCTAAACCAAGAAGGTCGGGGAATTGGCTTAATGGCGAAGATACAAGCCTACAAACTGCAGGAAGAAGGATACGATACAGTAGATGCAAATTTGCATCTCGGTTTTAATGCCGACGAACGTAATTATGGCGTAGGAGCAGCAATATTACGCGAGTTAGGGGTAACAAAAATGCGTTTAATGACCAATAACCCGATTAAAAGAGTGGGATTGGAATCGTTCGGTTTGGAAGTTGTAGAAAATGTTCCTATCGAGATTAAACCGAATTCGTACAATGAATTTTATATGAAAACTAAAAAGGATAAAATGGGGCACGACCTGCATGAAATCTGAAAACAACAAACAAACACTTAATTATGGACTTAAGATCAACATCACAAACTTCGAATTACCAAACATCCGATTTTGTAAGTAAATCGGTACAAGCCACATTATTTCGCAATGTTTATTTGTGGATGACACTGGCTCTTATACTCACAGCTATAACGGCTGTTTTAGTAGCAAACTCGCCCAATATGATTGGTGCTATATTGGCGAACAATATACTATTTTATGGATTGCTAATAGGCGAATTAGCTATTGTATTTATCCTGTCGGCACGTATAAACAAGTTCTCGTTTCAAACGGCAACACTTTTGTTTGTTCTCTATTCCGTACTCAATGGGGTAACAATGTCTATTATATTCATTGCCTTCACTGCAGAATCTATCGGGTTAACCTTCTTTGTTACTGCCGGAACATTTGGAGCAATGGCATTATTCGGAACTATAACAAAGAAAGACCTTTCATCGTGGGGTAATATACTGTTCATGGCTTTGATAGGGCTTATAATTGCATCTGTTGCAAATTGGTTTTTAAAGAGCGAAACGTTTTACTGGATTGTAACCTATGCAGGTGTCCTTATATTTGTAGGATTAACCGCTTACGATGCTCAAAAAATAAAGGTAATGATTCGTCAACATGGGCACGAAATAAACGAAACTACTCAGAAGTTAGCTCTGATGGGTGCTTTATCACTATATCTCGACTTTATAAACCTATTCTTATATCTTCTCAGAATATTTGGTCGCAGAAACTAATAAATAACAATATATTAAATGTAATCATGACACTAGTATCTAATCGTATTGCAAACCTTTCGGCGTCGGAGACTTTAGCAATGTCTCAAAAAAGTGCCGAGTTAAAAGCTCAAGGTATCGATGTTATTAACCTGAGTGTGGGTGAACCCGATTTTTTTACACCACAGCATGTTAAAGATGCTGCAAAAATGGCTATAGAAGATAATTTCTCATTCTATTCGCCTGTTCCGGGTTATTTGCCTCTGAGAAAGGCTATTTGCGATAAATTGAAGAAAGAGAACAATCTGGAGTTTAAGCCCGAACAAATTGTTTGTTCGAACGGGGCAAAACAATCGGTGTGTAACGTTGTACTAAGTGTTGTTAATCCGGGCGACGAGGTAATAATACCTGCTCCGTATTGGGTGAGTTACATTGAAATGGTAAAACTTGCCGAAGGTAAGAGTGTTATTGTTACAGCCGGTATAGAACAGAACTTTAAGATTACATCTGCACAACTCGAAGCGGCAATAACCGATAAAACGAAAGCTATTATATTATGTTCGCCTTCAAATCCAACGGGTAGTGTTTATTCGAAGCAGGAACTTGAAGCGTTGGCTAATGTATTGGCAAAACATCCGCAGATTATTATTATAGCCGACGAAATATACGAGTATATAAACTATGTTGGAAAACATGAGAGTATTGCTCAGTTTGAGAATGTAAGAGACCGCGTGGTTATTATAAACGGAGTATCGAAAGGATATGCTATGACCGGGTGGCGTTTGGGGTGGATTGCTGCACCTCAGTGGCTTGCTTCGGCATGTAATAAGCTACAGGGGCAATATACTTCGGGTCCTTCTTCAATTGCACAAAAAGCTGCGGAAGCTGCATACACCGGCGATCAGTCGTGTGTAGGGGTTATGCGTGTAGCTTTTGAGCGTCGTCGTAACCTTATAGTAAAGCTTGCGAAAGAAATTGAAGGGTTCAAAGTGAACGAGCCGGAGGGCGCATTCTATTTGTTCCCCGACTGTAGCTCTTATTTTGGCAAATCGTACGGAGACAGGAGGATTGAAACATCGGCAGATTTGGCTATGTTCTTACTTGAAGAGGGGCATGTGGCATGTGTTGGCGGTATGGCATTCGGTGCGCCAAATTGCATCCGTTTTTCGTATGCTACTTCCGATGAGAACATTATAGAAGCTATGAGCCGCTTAAAAAACACATTGGCAAAGCTTAGTTAATAACCCTATCTATTATAATATAAGCAGGATATATTTAATAAGTATATCCTGTTTTTTGTTTAGTGGTATTAATTCAATAATTTTACTATTTTTGTATTTAGTGTTAATTAAAATAAAAGGAATTATGGGACTTTCGGATTTCGAAAATGAAAAACAAACAAAACAACAATTGGAAATGAATGCTGCTGCAATGGCATTTCTAAAAGAAACTGCAAAATGGGCTAAAATATTGTCAATAATCGGGTTTGTCGGATTATCGTTTTTAGCGCTTATTGCGGTAATTTCGGGTTTAGCCTTGTCTTCGATGGCTTATGGCGGAGCAACGGGAACAATGCAGATGGTTATAATACTTATAATGGTTGCTATCTATTTTGTTCCGGTATATTATTTGTATCAGTTTGCAACAAAAACGCTTGATGCATTCAGATACGAAGACTCGGAGTCGTTGACGCAGGGACTTAAGAATTTGAAGAGTCATTACATGTTTATCGGTATATTTACTATTATCGTATTATCAATATATTTGCTTATATTTATAGCTGCAGCTATAGGCGCAGCAGCTTTTTAATCTGACATTACATAAATAAAGATAAAACTGTATTTCGGAGAATTCCGGGATACAGTTTTTTATTTTCTTATAGCTTTATCGGGTAAATGTAAAACATAATTTGTTTATTTGAACTGTGTTTACCCTGTAACTCATATAACTATGTATATAGATAATTTGAAGAAAATAAAACGGACGGCTAAATTGGTCAGCATACTTTCGAAGTATGGCTTCGAAACACTTGTTACCCAAACCGGAATAAAGAATCTTATCCCTGATAGTTATATTGAGGCTAACGAAAAGCGGAAAGAAGTTTTTTCCCTCACTTTGTATGAACGTATACGGATGGTGCTCGAAGAATTGGGGCCTGCGTATGTGAAGCTTGGGCAGTTGCTGAGTAACCGAAGCGATATTCTCCCCGAGGAATTGGTTTGCGAGCTTCAAAAACTACAGGACAGGGTACAATCTGTTGATATAGATGTATACGCTTTTCTGAAAGAGGAACTGGACATAGAACCTTCGGCTTTTTTCGAAGATATAAGTGAAAAGCCTATTGCAGCGGCTTCGCTTTCGCAAGTATATACGGCAATATTAAAAGAAAACGGGCAAAAAGTTGTTCTTAAAATAAAGAGAAAAGGGGTACGCGATATTATAGAAGCCGATATTCTGATAATAAAGGACTTTGCTTATTTATTGGAAGAGTATTACGATGCTGCCCGTAAAATAAACCTGCTTAATATTGTCAGAACATTTGAGCAAGCTTTGTATTCCGAATTGTCGTTTACTTTGGAGTTGAGCAATATGGAGCGGTTCAGACGAAACTTTGCCAACGACAAAACAATATATGTTCCGGTAACATATAAAGAGTTTTCGAATACGAATATCCTTTGCATGGAGCACGTCGATGGCATAAAAATATCGGACAAAGAAGCATTGATAAATGAAGGTCTGGAACTGAAGGATATTGCAGCTAAAGCTGTTGACTGCTACATGAAGCAGATTATCGATCATGGTTTTTTTCATGCCGATCCCCATTCGGGTAATCTCTTTGTTTTGACAGACGGGCGTATTGTATTTCTGGATTTTGGAATGGTGGGTAAAATGCTTCCGAAGGATATGGATTATCTGGGCCGCTTTGTTATTCATGCTCTACAAAAAGATACACAACGGCTAATAAAGGTTATAAAACGTATTGCTGTAAAATGCAGTATCCCTAACGAAAACCGTTTTGAGAGGGAATTGTATGATTTTTTGGATATTATTCATGCCGATACAATAAAAGAGCTGGATTTGGCCGATTTGGTAAGACGTTTTAATCGGATGTTGAACGAGAATAGCATAATGTTGCCCGAATATATATACTTACTTGCCAGAGGAATAATATTATTAGAGGGTATAGGCTTGGAACTGGGTTTAGATACCAATGTAATACAAAATATAGAACCTTATGTGAAAAAGCTTATCCGCCAGCGGATGGATCCTCGTTACATTGCAAAACGGGTGTTTAATAAGTTGTATGCATGGGGCGATCGTTTTGAGGAATTACCTGACGATATTCATTCGTTGATACAAAAAATGAACAACGATGAAATAAAAATGACACATACACTGAACGGAATGGAGGGACTCAAAAATTCGATGAACCGTTTAGTTGTTGCAATGTTGGCTTCGTCGTTAGGGGTAGGTTCTGCAATATTGGTTTTGGCAAATGTGCCTCCAATTTTATTCGGAGTGCCTATTATTGGCTATTTTGGCTTTTTATTTGCGGGAATACTAGCTATTATATTAATAATTGCCGTCATAAGAAATAAGTAACTTACCTTACAGATTGATTAACTACAAATAAAAGCGTTCTATTAATGTAGAATAAGTATAGGGCTGTAATATGTCTGATGCGTGTTTATTTAAAAACCTGACACATCTGACAGATTTATTGTTCTTTAAAATTATACTTATTTACTGTCGCGCATCTTATCGATGCTTGCCTTCGTTCATTTTGCCTTGATGCAAAACGAACCAAAAAATCAAGACTGCGCCTGCTGTGCGACCCGCCATTTAGCTTGTTCACTGAACAAAAAATAACTCGCACAAAAGATTGTGCAGACTTTTAAGTCAGGCTATGCTCAAACAGCTTTTTGTTCCGGGCGTTCACTTCGCTAAGCGGGAACCCCGCACATACGGCGAGGTCGGTCCTTTTTGCGAAGCATTTTCTGAGAGCGGCCTTAGCTTCGACGGACAAGGCATGCAGGCGGCAAAGGCGTTAAAAATTAAAAGCTGTTTGAGCAGCTTTAGCTGCGAGTTATTTTTAATTTAGCCTTTACGGCTGCAATGCTGTCCCAAAGAAGGTATAGCTGCAAAATGCCTTTTTGATTCCTTTTGCGGCATAGGGCAAAAGGAATGCAAGTGATCTTCGATCACGCGCAGTAGCGGCAGTAAATTAATAAGTATAATTTTAAAGAACAATTATTCTATTAATGTAGAATTATGTACCCTCTACAATGTAATAAAAGTATACAATAGCAAAGAACCTGACAATTCTTACACATTTCGTTGTTTTTTCAAATCAATAGTTTTTCTTATTCGTATTGACTTTACTGTATAAAAGAACGTTGTAAGGTTTGTTTGTAACTATCCCATATTATATAGATAAACAAGAATCTTATTTCATGTAAAAAAAAGTAAGTTCGGACGATTAAACAAATAATGTGAGTTGATATTTTCTTATTTGTTGTTTAATTCGCTAATTTCGTTGGCTAATAATTGTAATTTCGGGTCGAAAGAAAAGCTATCCGGATAAAATAAATAGATAAAAGTGATTTCAGTTGATAAGTTGACAGTAGAGTTTGGAGGACGGGCTCTCTTCGAAGATATATCGTTTGTTGTTAATAAAAAAGATAGAATAGCTCTTGTCGGAAAAAATGGGGCGGGCAAATCTACGATGCTCAAAATATTTGCAGGTTTACAAGAACCTACAAAAGGTGGAATATCGATGCCCAAAGATTTAACTATTGGGTATCTGCCGCAACAAATGCAATTGGTTGATGGTAATACAGTAATGGAAGAGGCTTCTCTGGCGTTCGATCATGTGCAAAAGTTAGAGAAGGATCTGGAATTAATTAATCGGCAATTGTTGGAACGAACCGACTATGAATCGGCAGAGTATCATGATCTGATTGAAAAGTCTTCTTATCTGAATGAACAATATATGATGTCGGGAGGCGGTAATTTTCTGGCAGAGGTTGAAAAAACATTATTCGGTCTTGGTTTTAAACGTTCAGACTTTGCAAGGCAAACCAGCGAATTTAGTGGTGGCTGGCGTATGCGTATCGAGTTGGCGAAACTATTGCTTAAACGGCCCGATGTACTTCTGTTGGACGAGCCTACCAACCACCTCGATATTGAATCGATACAATGGCTCGAAAGTTTTTTATCTACACGGGCTAATGCAGTGGTGCTTGTGTCGCACGACAGGGCGTTTCTTGATGCAGTAACACAGCGGACAATAGAAATTTCGCTCGGGCGGATTTACGATTATAAAGTGAGTTATTCGAAATACGTCGAATTAAGAAAAGAACGGCGCGAACAGCAACTCAGGGCATACGAGAATCAGCAAAAGCAAATTCAGGATACGGAAGATTTTATCGAAAGGTTTCGTTATAAAGCCACAAAGGCAGTGCAAGTGCAGTCGCGTATAAAGCAACTTGAGAAAATTGATCGGATTGAAGTTGATGAGGAAGATAATTCATCTCTGAATCTTAAATTTCCGCCTGCTCCACGTTCAGGTTCTTACCCAGTGATAGTGGAAAACCTTGCAAAAAGTTACGGCGATCATCTTGTGTTTTCTGATGTTACTTTTACAATAAACAGGGGCGATAAAGTTGCATTTGTCGGAAAAAACGGCGAAGGAAAGTCTACTTTGGTAAAATGTATTATGGACGAAATTTCGTTCGACGGAAAACTCGTACTCGGGCATAATGTAAAAATAGGGTATTTTGCTCAAAACCAAGCCCAACTTCTTGATGGAGAACGAACAGTGTTCGAAACTATCGATTATGTAGCTACAGGAGACATACGTACAAAAATACGCGATATATTAGGAGCATTTATGTTTGGAGGTGAAGCTTCGGATAAGAAAGTGAAAGTATTGTCGGGTGGAGAACGTAGCCGCTTAGCAATGATCCGCTTGTTGCTCGAACCTGTTAATTTATTAATTCTGGATGAGCCTACCAACCATTTGGATATGAAATCGAAAGACGTACTGAAAGATGCTATTAAAGATTTTGATGGTACTGTAATTGTTGTGTCGCACGATCGTGAGTTTCTTGACGGATTGGTCGATAAAGTATACGAGTTTGGTGGCGGACGCGTAAAAGAACATCTTGGAGGGATTTATGAATTTCTTGAACGGAAAAAAATGGATAGCCTTCACGAATTGGAACTAAAGCAGGTTGAAACTAAGGCTAATATACAGGTAGAAGAAACGGTTTCGGATAATAAACTTTCGTACGAAGAGCGTAAAGAAAGGTCGCGCATTATAAAACGTGTGGAAAAACAAGTAGCTGAGGCCGAATTGAATATCGAAAAAATGGAACAGGAGGTAGCAGAAATAGAAACTCTTCTTGCAAAGCCCGAAAATGTGTCCGATACAGCGTTATATGAAAAACATGGCAGTATTAAAAAACAATTGGAACATGAAATGATCCGTTGGGAAGAACTTTCGTCCGAACTGGAAGGATTGCAGAATACGATGTAGGTTCGTGTATAAACGCTTGTTTTTATTGTATTTTACGTTATATTTGCATATTGTTTGAGTTTTTAACAATCGTGTGTAGCATAACGTACTATGAGGAAATACATTAACTTAATTATTATTTCTTTGGTGGTTCTATTCGCATTATCTTCTTGCGGAGAGGGCGACCCTGTGAATTTTCAGGTAAAAATAGAGGATGGCAATAGTATACTGAAGCAAAATACTAAAATATACCTTTCTAAGTATCAATGTCCGGACAATATTATTCCTGTAATATATACTACTGAGTCCGTTAACGAGAAACAGCTAATATCGTTTACTGATAGCATATTCGAACATTATACAGACCTGATTGATGGGTTTGACGATATGGGTATGCTGATTATAGTTAGCCGAAACCCACAGTTGGTGCAAATGAGACTGGGAAGTTACTATTCGCTTGCAGCACGAACAAATGGCTTGTGCCCCGGAAAAGAATATTACGAAACACAGCAACAAGTGTCGGACAAGGGACTCGATTATGTAACCATTCGTATGTTCGATTTGGGAATAAGAAGTCTTCATCATAAAAAAGCACAAGGGTTTAATAATACACAAATATCGGATATAGAAACATATATCAATAAGTTTTTTACGTCGTCGGTTACGCCCAAAGATAAATGGACTTTTAAACTGTTTTTCAAAATACCGACTATAATAGCATATAGCCTTTTAAAACTTATCGGGTCGTTACAATGGACATTGTTGGTTGTGGCTATTTTAGTTGTAATAATAAAAATGAGCGTCAGGACTTTCTTTTACCGTAAAATAAAGAACGAACAAACTAAGGCCGGCGCATACGTTTTGGTTAACTTTTTTATAATAAACCCGCTCTTAATAACTGTAATAACCTCGGCTATATTTTTTGTAGGAGTACCCAGCATGGAAAACATGCTTAGTATTTCTGCCTATAATTTAGGCAATGTAGGCTATCTCGACAAGGTATATCTGACCTACGAAATGCAGTCGAGTTTTTGGTTAGGCCTTTTGTTTATTAGTTTGTATGTAATACGCAGTGTGCTGAAACTAATGACAAAGGAACTGATTCGGGTGGCAAATAAAACGGAAGAAGAATCTGATATTCAGAATACATCCGAAGCATTGGGGCAGTTTGTGGGAACGGTAGGCTTATTTGCTATTTTATTTATGCCTGTAACAATGATATATATGTTTATTGCTATTTTAACACCGTTTGTTATAAGTAATGCAGTTACATATTTTTACATTGCTAAAAAGCTCCATAGTTACGGGCATTGGAAACAATCGTTATCTATTTTAATTCTGGTTCCGATATTTTGCATGTTGGGGTTAGGCGGAAGTTATTTTTTTCACAGGTATAAGTTCGACGAGGAAGCTAAAATCCGTGCCGAGAAAGTATCAGCTCCTCTAGGTGCTTCGTTAATAACCGGCAACTATGTGGCAACTGTGTATAAATCTAATTATACAGAACTGAAGCATCAGGCTTCAATTGTTCCCGACCGCCTTGTTGAAGGAAAATATCAGCTTGTGGTACCAAGGCAACTGCGCAACGATTTTTATTTAGACTCGCTTTCGCTTGCTATAAATTTCGAATCGGCAGGAGATGCAGATGTTTATCTGGTTGATAACGACATATTCATCGAAATGCAACATAAGGGCGAACGCTGGTTGTTTGCCAAAGATGGAACCAATACTTCGCTACCTGTTGCAAAACAACAGGAAACAAAGAAAACAGAGATACAAGATATTGAGAGTAAAAGTAGCAGTAGCTCAACTCGTACAGCAGTAACGTCTCCGAATAGGGAAGTGCCCCCCAAAAATGTAAAAACGCCTCGACCAGCTGTTCGCCCTGAAACACAATCTAATTCTCAGCCGAAACCTGCAGTAAATTCATCATTGCCTCCAAAACAAGAGCCTCCACAGAGACGAGAACCGGGGTATACGGTAGAAGTATACGGAAACGGGAACAGATATTCGGGTTATGTAAACGAGTATAACCAGCGCCATGGAAAAGGTACTTATGAGTGGGCTAACGGAAATAAATATACCGGAAACTGGATAAACGGAAAAGGAACAGGTCAGGGTATTTATTACTCAAGGGAAGGCTGGCGATTCGAAGGCTCGTTTGTTGACCTGAAATTTCATGGTAATGGCATTTATTATCATAAAAATGGTAAAGCCCAGAAAGGTGTATGGAGTAATGGAGTCTTACAAAATCTGGTAAAATAGCCGATTCAAATTAACTGGTACATCCCTCCGGGTTGAGGTTTTATGAGCCCCGCCATTTCCATTTCCAACAGAATAAAAAACAGTTGAGAAACAGGGATTTCTGTTTCGACCGATAATAGGTTCACATGTGTTGAGTCGGATTGTTGCAGAACATCATATATTTTCTGTTGTTCTTCGGTTAAGTTAAGGAATAATTCTTTCTGTTTCGGTACTGTTTTGGTTGTGGTGTTGCTCCAATTCATATTATCCATAAAATCATCGGCCGATAAAATAACTCCCGCTTTATTGTCTAGTATCAATTTATTGCAGCCTCGCGAATAAGGGTCGGAAATTCGTCCCGGCAAGGAGAATATCTGCTTGTTATATGAGTTGGCAATGTCGGCTGTGATTAGTGAACCTCCTTTCATATCCGATTCAACAACTATAACAGCATCGGCCATTCCGGCAACAATACGGTTACGCCGAACAAAGTTGTGCTTGTCGGGTTCGGTATTGCTGGGGAATTCGGTTAACAATCCACCTTGTTCAAGCATATCTACGGCTGTTTTCCGATGAACAGACGGATATATTCTGTCGAGCCCGTGAGCAAGCACACCTACTGTGGGAAGCCCTGCTTTTAGTGCCGATCTGTGGGCTTGTATATCAATTCCATAAGCTAAGCCGCTAACAATTAATACATCAGGATGTTTTAATGCTAAATCTTGTAAAAAAGTTTCGCAAAAACTGTTACCGTAGTTTGTCGATTTACGTGTACCGACTATGCTCACTATTTTCTGGTTATTTAAATCCGCATTTCCTTTGTAATAGAGTAAGATAGGGGCATCGGTGCAGTCTTTTAAGCGTAAAGGATAGTTGTTGTCTTTTATAAAGTATGTTTTTAGTTTGTTTTTCTCCACAAACTTCATTTCTTTTTCTGCCAAGCGAAAGACTTCGGGATCGAGAATGGCATCAACTATTTTAGCCGATATATTGTGTATAGCCATCAAGGCTTTACGCCCCGATTTAAAAACTGCTTCTTCACTGCCCATTATATCAAGAAGGTTACGG
This sequence comes from Dysgonomonas sp. 216, assembly GCF_010501065.1. Lineage (GTDB taxonomy): Bacteria > Bacteroidota > Bacteroidia > Bacteroidales > Dysgonomonadaceae > QVMM01. The sequence goes on from NZ_QVMM01000001.1 coordinate 338,515, forward strand.
GCTATAATGTCGCCCACTCCTTTTATTTGAGTGAGGGCTATCTGATAGAATAACTGCGATTGTTGGTTCATTATAGCAAATATAGATTTTTGGAAAATAAAAACGAAATTTCGGACTTATTATAATTATCTTTGAATACTAAATAGGGCGTTTTATGGATATATATAGATATATGAAGAAGTTTAACCAGATAGATAATGTCAGGTTAAAGCTTTTGGCATTGTGGGCAATGCATGTTACAGGAAGGCGATATATCGGGGTGTTCTTCGATCCGGTTTTAGCGTGTAATCTTCGATGCAAGATGTGCTATTTCAGCGATGAGAAGAAGCGTAAGGAACTGAAAGGAATAATGACTGCCCAGCAGGTAAAACATGTTAGCGAGGCCTTTTTTAGCCGAGCCGTGAAGGTGCAAATAGGTTGCGGTGCCGAACCTACCTTGTATAAGGCTGTTCCAGATATAATAAAAGAGGCTAAAAAACAAAAGGTTCCGTATGTATCGATAACAACCAATGCCAATTTATTGACAGAGGAATTAGTGAAAAGCTATCTTGAAGCCGGGCTTGATGAATTTACAATATCGATGCATGGGGTTACAAAGGATATATATGAGTATTTTATGACCAATGCCGATTACGACACCTTTTGCCGTGTGTTAAACCTAATATCGGAAGCAAAAAGAAAATATAATTTTAAACTGAGGATAAACTATACTATAAATGAAAAAAATCTGGAAGATTTGAATAATCTGTTCAATGTATTCGGAGATATTAATATAGATATACTGCAATTGCGCCCTATTGAGAATATAGGGGATGCCGAGTATAATAATTACGACCGTTCGGCTCTTGTTGACAGGTATGACGATGTTATTGACAAAGTAAAGCAAGAAGCTATTTCTCGGAATATAACCTGTTTGGCTCCGTCTATGCAGCAAGTAATGTCGCCAAAACAAACAAAAGGTAGTTCTATAATATCAGCTTTGGCATATTGCTATGTTTCTCCCGAATTTTATTGGAAATCGGATTTTAATAAAGAATCGGATACATTTGCTACTTATAGTAAACGTACTGGTTTAGCTAAACAAATTTTTAAGATGATTTTTAAAAGTACAGAAAAACTAGACGAATATAGCAAACATCTTAATTACGAAATAAACTAACAATAGCATAATGGAACTAAAAAAACTGACCGATCAGGTCTGCGAAGTAGCTGTAAAAGCCGGAAAGTATTTAGAAGAACAGCGTTTGAATTTTGACGCAGATAAAATTGAAGAAAAGCAGGAACATGATTATGTTTCGTATGTGGATCAACAAACCGAAAAACTTTTGCTTGACGAATTGTCGGCATTGCTGCCACAGGCAGGGTTTGTAACCGAAGAGGGATTTGGTGTATTTAACGATGAAGAATACTGCTGGGTTATTGATCCATTGGACGGAACAACAAATTTTATAAACGATTTTGCTCCATATTGCGTTAGTATTGCACTAAAGAATAAAGAAGAACTGCTTATAGGCGTTGTTTATGAGGTTTGCCGTAAAGAGTGTTTTTCGGCATATAAAGGAGGAGGGGCGTATTTAGATGGTAAACAAATCAAGGTTTCCGATATAAAAGATATGGGTAAATCTCTGATAGGGTTGGAATTGCCTTATAATGTGTCGTTTAAGCCGGCTCTTATCCACCTGATAAATGATTTATATGGTAAGGCCAGTAGTCTGCGTATTAATGGCTCGGCGGCAATGTCGCTTTGTTATGTTGCTTGTGGCAGATATGGAGCATGGTTAGAGGCTTACCTGAAAACATGGGACTACTCGGCGGGTGTGTTAATTGTAGAAGAGGCAGGCGGTACAGTAACTAACCTCTCGGGAGGAAATCTTAAATGGGGCGAACATAATCTGATTGCCAGTAATGGGCACTTCCATACGTATTTGGTCGATTTGTTAAAACCTTTGGTCTCCGATTTAAAATAAAATATTATGAAGTTAGAACGAAAAGTTATTACTCCATATTTAACGTTTTTATTTGTGGTTGTCGCTATTTCGGGCATGCTTATGCTTTTTCATATTTTTGACGATTACACAAAGGTGGTTCACGAATTATTGGGGGCGGTATTTGTTTTGTTTTCCATTTTTCATGTAATTCTTAATTGGAAAAGCCTTAAAAGCCATTTTAAAAATAAAGTGTTTATTATTTCGGGCATCGTTATATTACTGTTTTCAACAGCATTTGTTTTAGCAGGAAAGTTACACCCCAACCACGAACAAATTGTGATGGAAAAACTTGCGGAAGCTCCGATTTCGGAAAGCTTTAGTATTTTGAAACTCGATTATGATGAAGTGGAGAAAATACTTAATGAAAATGATATTGTTATTGGCAACTCGAAAACTATAAAAGATATTGGGTTGAATAATAAAAAATCGGTTAAAGATATAATAGAATTAATTATTGAATAGTGCGAATGGGCACAGTTCATTTATATACTTATATCGTTACTAATTAATTATATACTCGAAAAAGATATGTTTTAAGCCAACCGCAAGTGTATTTTATCTTCGGCAAATACATTTACGGTTGGTTGCGTTTTATGCGTTATGTTGCTTTTCAAATTCTTTAGGAGTCATTCCAAACTGTTTTTGGAATAGTTTTATGAAGTAGGACGAAGAATTAATCCCCACCAGATAACATACCTCACCAACCCTGTATTCTCCACTCTGAATAAGTTCGGCTGCTTTTTTCAGACGTATCAGACGAATAAAGTCGGTGGGTGCTAATTCTGTCAATGCTTTTATTTTGCGATGCAAACTCGACCGGCTCATAAAAACACTTTCTGCTAACTTTTCGACATTAAAATTAGAATCGGTTATATTTTCCTGAATCGTGTTTATTACTTTCTCCATAAACTGCTCGTCAGCTTTGTTCATGCCCATATGTTGTATCGGAATGAATGGCTTTCTCATAAAGGCTTCTTTTTCGCGTCGGCGGTTACTCAATAATGTTGTTAATTGAGTTTGCAGATGATTTAGCGAGAATGGCTTTTCTACATAAGCATCAGCTCCCATTTCTAAACCATGTATTTTGCTGTTTAAATCGTTTTTAGCTGTAAGCAATACAACCGGAATATGACTGTACTCTAAGTTCGATTTGATGTTTTTACACAGTTCAAAGCCATCCATTTCGGGCATCATTATATCAGTCAATACTAGGCCGATACTATTTTTTTCCAGTATTTTTAATGCATCAACTCCGTTTGTTGCTTTTTCAATATTATATTGCTCGTTAAGCTTATCGGCTATAAATGTTTGCATTTCAATATTGTCTTCAACAATAAGTATTGTATCGGCATTCGATTTTTTCGTTTTACTTTCGGATTCGATTTCAGATTCTTTTAATATGTAGTTTTCGTCTTCATCGTTTTCCTCAATTTTTCCGGCCTTTTTATTTTCTAACGGTAGCTCCAGAATGAATTCGTTGAGGCTGTCTTTTTCTCTAAAATACAATTCTCCATCGTGTAGTTTGGTTAGCGATAAGGCTAAAGACAGCCCGATACCCGAACTGGAGTTTGCATTTCTTGTTTTGTTGACCTGATAAAATGGATCGAATATTTTCTCGCCCAATTCTTTGGGTATCAATTCTCCATCGTTTGTAAATCTGATAATAAAATGCGAATTATGTATAAATAGTTCCACATCTATGTGTTTGTTTGAATAACGCAATGCGTTAGAAAACAAGTTGTTCAGTATTTTAGTGAAGGCCTCAGTGTCAACCGGAGCAAATATTTTTGATTGAGGCAATGTTAGTTTAATCTCTTTATCTTGATGTATTGCAGCCTGTTCGAATTGGTTATATATATTACTAACAAATTCGGATATATCGATAATAGATAAATTAAGGAGAAAATTATTGCTGTCTACCTTTCTGAAATCTAATAACTGATTGACTAAACTTAGTAGCGAAGAGGTATTTTTACTCATTATATTGAGATTTTTCTTTATCTCCGGATCGTTAATTTCCATTTCCTGCATCGACTCTAAAGGGCCGTTAATCAATGTTATCGGGGTGCGTATTTCGTGTGCGATATTTGTAAAGAACTCAACTTTAGAACTGTAAAGTTCTTTTTCCTTTTCTATTTCGAATAGTTTTTGTTTCTCGCTATGGCTTTTGTCTGTTCTTTTTTTGTACCAGTAAGCATAATAATAAACAGCAAAAATAGCCATGAACAGGTAGATTGTTATAGCTAGGTTGGATTGCCACCAAGGTGGTAATATTGTTATTTCGATAGATGTTCCGGCTTCGTTCCATACACCATCGTTATTACTGCCTTTTACCTTGAATGTGTATTTTCCCGGAGGGAGCTTTGCATACGATGCAGTGTGGTTATTGGTTGTGTATGTCCAATCTTCGTCTATATTCTCCATTTTATATGCATATTTGTTTGCCGACGAAGCAACATAGCTTAAGGCAACAAAATCGAAACCAATATTCGATTGGGTATGATCGAGTGTAATTTTATCAGTATGAATAATGCTTTTAGACAGAGGAGATTCGGGGGTTGTCAGTCTTACTTCTTTGTTAAATATTGTAAGTTTAGTAATGTATACGGGCGGTATGAAGGTATTCTCTTTAAATTGGTCTGGATTAAAAGCAATCATTCCCTCCAAGCCTCCAATATAAAGCTTGCCTGAACTGGAAACTAGTGCCGATTTATAATTGAACTGGTTACTGGGTAATCCGTCGTTTTTAGTGAATACTCTTACACTTTCGTTAAGCGGGTTAAACCTGACTAATCCGTTGTTTGTCCCAAACCACAAACTTCGTGATTTATCTTCTAGTATTTTATAGGCTACATCGTCGGGTAGCCCGTTGGCTACTGAGTATGTTGTAAAATTATCTTGCGATTTGTTATATCGGCATATACCTCCCCTGTCGGTCGAAAACCATATTTCACCTGTGCTGGTTTCTGTAATATCGGTTGCCGAATTCGAACTTAAAGATTTTGGGTTTTTCGGGTCGTTAAGGTAGTGTTCTATTTGGTCTGCTTTCGGATTATATTTGAATACACCATTCCCCATGGTTGCAGCCCATATATTGCCTTCCGAATCTTCCATTATGTCATAAATAAAGCTAAGTCCGAACTGATCTTGCAAAACAAAGTTTTTGAGGCTCTTGTCTCCTAAATAAACTCCCCATGCATTGCCTATCCAAATCCGATTGTGACGGCCTTCACATATTTCGAATATACTTGATTCGTTAAGGTTGAGGTCTTTTCCCGAATAATGGTGTGTTGTCATTTGTGGTAATTGAAGTACATCAAGCCCGTTTTTAAAGTATCCTACCCACACTCTATCGTCGTTTAACAAAAAGCCTAAAACGCTGTTGTTGTACAATGGGCCATCGGCTCCACTGCCTATTTTAGTAAATGTATTTGTTTTAGGATTATATATATCTAAGCCGGCGTCTTCTGTTGCAATCCATATATTGCCATCCTTATCCTCCTGTAATTCCCTTATACGTTTACTTCTGATCGAATTTTTATTATTGAGAGGTACAAAGCGTTCAAATTCCATTCCCCGTTTTGGTAAATAGTTTACACCACCGAAATTGGTTCCTATCCAGATGCCATCTTCTCTGTCTTTGTAAATTCTCTCGATAACATTGTCCGAAATAGAAAACGAAGACATTAAATCGACATGGATACGGCTAACTTTATCTTCCAGTTCGTTAATAACGTATACTCCGGCTTGAGTTCCAACCCATAATTCGTCTTTAATACAAATAAGATGTCGTATTATTTTATAGTGTACATCGGGGGCATTAACATCTGATAGGGTGTTGCGGCGTTTATTTAATTTTCGGAGCCTGCCTTCGTGTATTCCAACAACAAGTTCATCGCCATAATCACACATTGTATATATGTTTTCATCTTTAAGCGAATCGCCGTTTCGGTCGCCCAGATATTGAGCAAACGAATCATTTTTTTTGTCATATAAATATACTCCACCACCATTGGTTCCTATCCAAACCATTCCGTTTTGTTCAATACACATACATTGAGGATTTCCCTGATCGGGCAAATCCGTACTGCCTATGGCATAGTGGTGTAGTTTTTTTTCGATAGTGTTATATCTGAATAGTCCTTGATTGGGTATAATAATCCATATGTTATTGTCTAAATCCGATTTTATGTCGGCAACCCAGTCGTAAATATATATGTTATTGGATGTACTGTCGTTAAACGAGGTAAACGTTTCTAATACAGGATCGAAAATAAAGATACCCATATCGGTTCCTAACCACATTTTTTTATCGGTATGCTCGTAAAGTACTGCTATATTGTTATTTCCCCGTTCAGACACTGGGTCGTAGCAATCGTATACTTTAATAGATGTGCCATCGTATCGGTTCAGGCGGTTACGGGTGCCAAACCACATAAATCCGTAGCTATCCTGTATAATAGATTTCACATTGTTCTGGGAAAGTCCTTTTTCTCCATCTATTTTAGTGAAGTAGTAATTGAAATTGCTAACAGCTTCGGCAGCAGAGGCTAACGAGCAACTTAAAATAATTCCAAAAAGCAAACAAAAGATTCTCATGGTTGGTGTGCTTATATAAAAAATAATCAATTCTGCTAAATACAAATATAAACATATTGACAGAGAAATCGGTGTCAAAAAGTAAAAGAATTGTCGCACAGCCCGACGGGCTTTGTATGTGACGCACAAAATAGTACGCTTGTTTTATTATTTGGTGCAAGCTTTTTTAATAAGGTGATTGAAGGGATATATATTTGTGTTTAAGATTTATTATTAATCATTCGAATAGCTTCGCTTCATTTATACCATGTGACACCGAGGAAAACCAAAAAGCCCAAGAATAAATCTTAAGCAGCTTTTAATAAATAATTGCTCAGACAATAAAAGTAAATAAAATATTGAAAATTCCAACTTATGAAAAATCTATTAACGACTGTTTTGTTCTCATTTTTAACACTATCGAGTGTTTTGAGTAATGAAAAAGAAATTGTTAGGGTAGAGACCAACGATTTGTCTATGATTTTTACCGCAGAAACAGATGGTAAAATTGTGTATCATTATTGGGGTGAAAAAGTTAATAATATAACACCTGTTCTTGATAGGAGGTTTAAAAATCAACCGGATACAAATGACGAATTAGTGCCACAGCTATACCCAGCCTATGGAGGGCGTTATTACTTGAATCCGGCATTAAAATTAACACACGAAGATGGCGTACTAACAACCGATCTTGTATATGTGGGTTCTAAAACTAAGGTTTTGGACTCGAACAGAACAGAAACAGTTATTAGCCTGAAAGATAAAATATATCCTGTTTTTGTAGATGTGAAGTTTATTGCATTTCGGGCCGAAAATATAATCAGCCAATCGGTTAGCATTACCCATCAGGAGAAAAAAGGAATTCAGGTTGAGAATATAGCGTCAGCATATATTCCATTGCATGCCGAATCGTATTACCTTACTCATTTTAACGGAACTTGGGCGGCAGAAATGCAAATGGAAGAAGAAATGCTTACGCACGGAGTGAAAGTTATAGAATCGAAAAAAGGAGTGAGGACTACTCAATCCGAAAATCCTTCTTTTATACTTTCGCTAAATGCTAAAGCTCAAGAAGACTCAGGCGATGTTTATGCCGGATGTTTGGCTTGGTCAGGTAATTATAAGTTATCTTTCGAGTTAGACGAAACGGGTAGCCTTAATATATTGGGAGGGATGAATCCGTTTGCTGCATTGTATAATTTAAAAGCTAGCGAAAAAATAGAAACTCCGGAAATGATATTAACATATAGCAATCGGGGGAAAGGACAAATTACCCGTAATTTTCACGATTGGGCACGTAAATATTCTTTGGCACATGGCGATGAGCTTCGTCCAATACTATTGAATAGCTGGGAAGGTGCGTATTTTAGTTTCAACGAAAAAACCTTAACCGATATGATGGACGATGCAGCCGGTTTTGGTGTTGAAATGTTTGTGCTTGACGATGGTTGGTTCGGGAATAAATATCCTCGTAATGGCGATAATGCAGGATTGGGAGATTGGCAGGTAAATAAAACGAAACTGCCCAGAGGTATAAATTATCTGGCTGATTACGCTGTAAATAAAGGTCTTAAATTCGGGATATGGATAGAGCCGGAAATGGTTAATCCTGATAGCGAATTGGCTAAAAAACATCCCGAGTGGATAGTAAAAAGTGGAAAACGCGATATTTTACCAATGCGTAACCAGTGGTTGTTGGATTTAAGTAATCCAAAAGTTCAGGATTTTGTATTTAATACTTTTGACGAAGTTTTGGCTATGTCGTCTAATATAAGTTATGTTAAGTGGGATGCAAACAGGCATGTAGATAATGCCGGTTCTGATTATCTGGCTAAAAATGAACAGTCTCATTTCTGGTACGAATACGTAAAAGGCCTTTATTCTGTATATGATCGTATAAGGGCAAAGTATCCTGATGTGATGATTCAGTTGTGTTCGTCAGGTGGAGGACGTTTAGATTATGGTGCGTTAAAATACCATGACGAATTTTGGGCTAGCGACAACACCAATGCTCTCGACCGCATATATATACAATATGCAACTAACACGTTTTTTCCGGCAATAGCAACAGGTTCGCATGTGTCGACAAGCCCGAATCACCAGACAGGAATGATTATACCAATTAAATTCCGTTTCGATGTTGCTATGTCAGGTCGTTTAGGACTTGAATTACAACCTAAAGATATTGTAGGCGACGATCACGGATTTGCGAAAAAAGCAATAGAAACATATAAGCAAATACGCCCTATTGTGCAGTTTGGCGATTTGTATCGTTTGGTATCACCTTACGATGTAAATTCATGGGCATCGCATATGTATGTATCTAAAGATAAAAAACAATCGGTGTTTTTTGCTTATAGTTTAAAATATCATGGACGTACAACTTATTTCGATACGCGTTTAAAGGGTTTAAACCCCGATAAAAACTATAAGGTTACAGAAATAAATAGCCGTTCGGGACATAGTTCGTTCAACGGCAACGGCAAGGTGTTTTCGGGCGACTATCTGATGAAAATAGGTGTAAATCTGAATATCGGAAATCCGTTCGATAGTGCAGTGTTGCTGATAACTGAACAATAATTATAATATTTGACTCTTAAATATAAATATCATAAAAAATGAAAATTAACTATTGGAAAACGACGTTTATCGTTTTTGCTCTGTTTTGTACGGGCATTATTGTTGCAAATCCTTTATCAAGGGAAATAAAAGAGGATTGGCGTTTTCGTCAGGGAAGTTCTCAAAATTGGTTTCCTGCTACGGTGCCGGGAGTAGTACATACCGACTTGATGGCAAATGAGATAATTGAGGACCCGTTTTTTAGAATGAATGAAAGAAATGTTCAGTGGATAGATAAAGAAGACTGGATGTATGAAACTCATTTTGATGTGAGTGACGATATGTTTAAAAAAGACAATATTCGCCTGCACTTTATGGGGTTAGATACATATGTTCACGTATATTTGAATGAGCAACGTATTCTTGAAGGCGACAATATGTTCCGCGAATATAAAATAGATATTAAGGATAAAGTTAAAGCTAAGGATAATAAACTGGAAGTTTATTTTATATCGCCCATAAAAAACGATATACCTAAGTTCGATTCTTATCCATACCGTTATCAAACGGGCCCCGATCAATCGCATCACGGAGGTATTTTTAATAAAACGGTAAGCCCTTTTGCCCGTAAGGCTGGTTATCATTATGGTTGGGACTGGGGTCCACGTTTAGTTACTTCGGGTATATGGCGTCCTGTCTATCTTGAGGCATGGAGCGATTTGAAACTGGAAGATGTATTTATCCGTCAAAAAGATGTGACCAGCAAGAAAGCTGTAATTTCGGTTGAAACAGAGATTTTAGCAGATAATGACAGTCGTGGTGCAAAGGTAACAGTGAAAGATAAAAATTCGGGAACTGTTTATGGAACAACAACTGCCGATTTGCAAAAAGGTTCTAACAAAGTTGTAGTTGATTTTACGGTTAATAATCCTAAACTTTGGTGGTCGAACGGCTTGGGCGAAGCTCATTTGTATGACTTTCAGACCGATGTGGCTATTGGGTCGAATGTTTTGGATAGCCATACTATAAAAACAGGTTTACGTTCGATAAAGGTTGTAACGGCTGAAGATAAACAAGGTTCGCCTCTTTATTTTGAACTTAACGGCGTGCCTGTTTTTGCAAAAGGAGCAAATCTTATTCCCGATGATAACTTTTTACCTCGTGTAACACGCAAAAAACACGAAAAATCGGTATTAGATGCCGTAAATGCGAATATGAATATGTTGCGTGTATGGGGTGGTGGAATATATGAAGATGATAACTTCTATGAATTCTGCGATAAATACGGAATATTGGTTTGGCAAGATTTTATGTTTGCATGTAGCTTTTATCCGTCTGAAGGAAAATTTCTTGAATCTGTAAAATATGAGGCGATCGATAATATCAAACGTCTTCGTAATCATCCGTCTATAGCAGTGTGGTGTGGAAATAACGAGGCCTACTATTTCATGTATAATTGGAACTTGAAAAAGAATTATGCCGATCAAAACCCTGAATATGCTCAGATTATCATGCGTCAGTATTTCGATTTGTTCCATAAACTATTGCCCGATATGGTAACCGAATATCAACCCGAGGCTGTTTACAGGGCCTCGTCGCCATACGGATATCCGGGAGAAGCCGATGATCCTAATCATGGAGACCGTCACTATTGGGGTGTATGGCATGGACGTCAGCCAATAGCTCAGTATAATAAAGAGAAAAGCCGTTTTTTCAGTGAATATGGCTTCCAATCGTTCCCCGAATTTGAATCGATAAAGTTATATGCTCCAAACCCTAAGGATTGGGCTATCACTTCGGAGGTAATGATGGCGCATCAACGTGCCGGATCGTATGCAAACGAACTTATTGAAGAATATTTATTGAAAGAATATCAAAAACCGAAAGATTTTGAATCGTTCCTGTATATGAACCATGTGTTACAGGGCGATGCTATTAAAATAGCTATGGAATCGCATCGTAGAGATATGCCTGTTTGTATGGGTACTTTATTCTGGCAACATAACGATTGCTGGCCGGTAGCATCGTGGGCTAGCCGCGACTATTATGGACGATGGAAAGCTCAGCATTATTTTGCCCGCGAAGCATATAAAGATGTTTTGGTATCTCCGATAGCTGAAGATGACAAACTTGATATCTATATTGTTTCTGACAGGCTTAAAGGTTCGAAAGGTACGCTTGTTTTAAAAGTAATGAAATTGGACGGTACCGTTGTTAACGAGAAAAAGATGTCGGTAAATATACCGGTAAATACAAGTAAAGTTGTGTTCTCGTCTGATATTGCTAAATTATTAGGAGGTGTTTCAAAAAGCGATGTTGTTGTTCATGCTTCGTTAAAAGATTCGCAAGGAAAAGAGTATAAGAACAATTATTTCTTATTGCAACAAAAAGACATTAACTTCCCGAAAGCCAATATAACTAAAACAGTAAAACCTGTTTCGGGAGGTTTTGAAGTTACATTGAAGTCTGACAATTTTGCACGGGCTGCGTTTATGTCGATTGAAGGAATTGACAATTTCTTCGAAAACAACTATTTTGACCTTTTGCCAAGCCAATCGGTAACAGTTATGGTTACTTCTACACTTCCTGAAAATGAATTTAATAAACAATTAAAAGTAATATCGTTGAGCGATGCCTATTAAGGCATCCTCACGATACTACTTATATGTTTTGTGTATAAATATAAAAAAGTCCTTATTTAAGGATTTCTAACTGAAAATTTTAAATCATGAAAAATTACAAATTTGTAACATTACTACTGTTAGGTATTTTGCTGTTTTCTTGTGGAAACAAAACTTCTTTTGTTTCGGGAAAGTGGGCATTGGATTACGATACTGATAAAAAATGTATAAACATAACTAAAGATTCGAATCTTGTGTTCAATGATTTATATCCAACATATAAATTAGGTGAGCGAGTTGTTTCGTCTAAAGATTATTCTAACGTTGATATAAAAGAAGAAAATATTAACGACGAATTTGGAAAAGGTAAGGCTTTCAAATTTATTTTTACCGAAAAAAGCCTGCCTACACTTACACAAATCTTTTATGTATATCAGGATAAAGATTATGTGTTAACAGATTTTTCGTTGAGCTCGAACGACGAAATAGCGTCAAACTATATGGCTCCGGTAAATATCGATAAAATGAAACCTGTGCTAAATGCTGGTAGCAACAGGGCTCTGTTTATTCCTTACGATAACGACTGCTGGATTAGATATCAATCGCATCCGCTTACATTCGATAACTTAACAAGTTACGAAGTTACAGCTATATTTAATAATGCCGATCGGAATGGTATTGTTGTAGGTTCTATTGAACACGACAACTGGAAAACAGGTGTGAAAATGGAAAAAGGCGACGAAAATAACATTGGTTCGCTTGTTTGTTATGGTGGTGTTGCCGATTCTACAACCCGCGATTCAAAACCTCATGGTGCATTAGTAGGGAAAGCTATAAAATCGCCAAAAGTTTTAATCGGTTTATTCAATGACTGGCGTAATGGTTTGGAAGTGTATGGCGATGCAAATGCTATTGTTGCTCCTCCTAAAGAGTGGAATAAAGCAATGCCTTTTGGTTGGAATAGCTGGGGTGTATTACAGTTTAAACTGACCTATGCAAAAGCGATGGAAGTTTCGGACTTTTTTAAAGAACACTTACAGAATAACAATTTCCAGAATCAGGATGGAACTATTTATGTTGGATTAGATTCGGGTTGGAATAGTTTTTCTGAAGATGAACTAAAATCTTTCGTGAAAAAATGTAAGGAAAACGGACAAATTGCAGGAATATACTGGACACCGTTTACCGATTGGAGCCGCGATCCGGAAAGAACTGTTGGCGAAGCTCCCGAGTATAAAAATAAAGATATATATGTATATGCAAATGGCAAACCTCAAAGTTTAGATGGTGCTTATGCTATTGACCCTACTCACCCTTCTGTAGAGATAAGGATGAAACAAACATCGGAATTGTTCCGCCGTTGTGGCTTCGAGTATGTGAAGATGGACTTTATGACGCATGGGGCTATGGAAGGCGACAAATGGTATAAAGAGGATATACAGACCGGAACACAGGCTTACAATTACGGAATGCAGTTGTTGAACAAGTATTTTGGCGATATGTATCTCAATTTGTCTATATCTCCGATATTCCCTGCGCATTATGCTCAATCGCGCCGTATTGCTTGCGATGCATGGAATAAAATTAAAGATACGGAATATACAATGAATGCTCTTTCGTATGGTTGGTGGATAGACAGAGTATATCAGTATAACGATGCTGACCACATAGTGTTGAAAGATGCAACAGAAGGCGAAAACAGAGCACGTGTTACTTCGGCTATCATTACAGGACTTTATATTGCAGGTGACGATTTCAGTAAAGAAGGATTGGAAGAAGGTAAAAAACGATCGGTAGCATACCTTACAAATGCCGAAATTAATAAAATAGCAACAGGAGAATCTTTCCGTCCAATTGATGGTGATGGCGAAAAATCGGAGAATAAGTTTATCCGTAAAGACGGCGATACAACTTATTTTGTAGTATTCAATTACGAAGAGGAAAGTAAAGTTATAAATGTTCCTTTGGAAAGAATTGGTCTTGATGCGTCGCATAAATATTCGCTAAAAGATCTTTGGAGTGGTGAGAATCTTGATCTGAAAGCTTCTCTTGTGGTTCCGGGAAAAGATGTAAGATTGATAAAGATAACAAAGTAAAACGAGATGAAAATAAAAACATTCGTTCTATTATTATGTTTCGGCTTGCCATTAATAGCAATGTCAGACAATTCTAATCCGCTGAAACTATGGTATGATAAACCTGCAACAGAATGGATGCAAGCTTTGCCGCTCGGAAACGGGCGGCTTAGTATGATGGTATACGGCGGCATAGACTCTGAAACAATTGCATTGAACGAAATAACAATGTGGTCGGGGCAACACGATAAATTTCAAGAGCGTCCTTGTGGAACAGAAGTTTTATCGGATATTCGACAATTGTTTTTTGACGGAAAATATGTTGAAGGAAACCATATTGCTTCTGAATTTTTAGCAGGGTTACCACATTCTTTTGGTTCGCATGTTCCTGTAGGCGATTTAAAAATAGATTTTAAATATACCGACAAAGAGATAAAGGATTATAAACGGGTACTGAATCTGAAAAATGCGGTAAGTGAGGTTTCGTTTAAGGCCGGAAATGTAGGCTATAAGCGTGAATATTTCTGTTCGAATCCTGACGATGTGGTTATTATCCGTTTATCATCGGACAAAAAAGGTAAATTGAATTTTGATCTGTCTTTTGACTTGTTACGAGAATCTCAGGTACTATCACAAGATAATGGTATTGAATTTACGGGTACAGTATCTTTTCCGAAACAAGGCCCCGGAGGGGTTGGTTTTATGGGGAAAGTAACTGTTAAAGTGAATAATGGAAAAATATTGGCTAATGGCGGAAAAATAACAGTAAAGGATGCTACAGAAGCTGTTATAGCTTTAGATATCCGTACCGACTATAAGAACCCTAATTATAAGTCTGATTGTGCAAATAGTGTATCGAAAAGTATACAACAGAATTATAACAGGTTAAAGGATAAACATATAAAAGACTATTCTGCATTGTTTAGCAGAGTAGAACTTTCGTTCGGAAAAAGTGAAGCTGATAATTTACCAACAGATGTTCGTTGGGCAAATGTAAAAAGCGGAAAAAACGATATTGGGCTCGATGCCTTATTTTTTCATTATGCTCGTTATTTATTAATAGCCAGTTCTCGCGAAAATTCGCCTCTTCCTGCTGCATTGCAAGGTGTTTGGAATGATAATCTGGCATGTAATATGGGGTGGACAAACGATTATCATCTTGATATAAATACTCAACAGAACTATTGGTTGTCTAACATCGGTAATTTGCACGAATGTAATGCCCCATTATTTGAGTATATAAAGGATTTGGCCCATCATGGCGAAATTACAGCGCAAAAGATGTATGGAACCAGAGGCTGGACGGCTCATACTGTTGCTAATGTTTGGGGATATACATCTTCGGGATCTAGTGTAAACTGGGGATTATTTCCTACCGGAAGTTCGTGGATTGCATCGCATTTATGGACTCATTATAGCTATACATCCGATAAAGATTTCTTAAGAAAAGATGCATATCCTTTATTGAAAGGTAATGCTGTTTTCTTGCTCGACTATATGGTCGAACATCCGAAAAATGGTTATCTGATGACAGGGCCAAGCACATCGCCCGAAAACTCGTTTGTTTATGATGGACAACATATATCGTTATCAATGATGCCTACATGTGACCGTCAGCTTGCTTACGAAATTTTTTCTTCCTGCGTCGAAGCTTCCGAAATATTGGGAATTGATGCTGCTTTTCGCGACACATTAAAAAATGCTATAGCTAAATTGCCTCCTATAATGATTGGAAAAAGCGGAGCTATACAAGAGTGGTTCGAAGATTTTGAGGAAGCCCAACCTAATCACAGGCACACTTCGCATCTGTTAGCATTATACCCATTTGCGCAAATAACACCGGAGAAGACTCCGGAGCTGGCTAAAGCTGCCGAAAAAACGATAGAATACCGCTTGGCTGCCGATGGTTGGGAAGATGTGGAATGGAGCAGGGCAAATCTTATTTGTAATTATGCCCGGCTAAAAGATGCTCAGAAGGCATACAGCAGTGTTGTAGATATGCAACGCTTTTTTGCCAGAGAAAATCTGTTGACTATTTCGCCCGAAGGTATTGCTGGCGCTCCTTACGATATATTTGTATTTGATGGCAATGAAGCCGGAGGTGCAGGCATTGTAGAAATGCTGATACAGAGTCATTTGGAATATATCGAATTTTTACCTGCATTACCTAAAGAGTGGAATACCGGTTATTTTAAAGGTTTGTGCGTAAGAGGTGGTGCCGATGTTGATCTTAAATGGAAGGATGGAAAAGTATCTGAAGCTAAAATAGTAGCAACATCAGATAATGCTTTCAGAATAAAATTGGATACAGAACAGCTTATTCCCCAACTAAAGAAGAATGGACGTACTATTATGCTTAAGCAACAAGCTAATGGTTTATTATCGTTCGAATTGAAAAAAGGGGAAACTATGGAGTTGGATTATAATGTTTGAAAAACTTCTTCCCATAAGTAAATAATAATTACAAAATATAAATAATTATGACTTTTAGAAAGCAATCTTTATTTGTTGCATTTTTTTTATTAGTTGCGTTTAGTGCACAAGCTCAAACGAAAAAGGTTACCGATTACGTAAATCCGTTTATCGGGACAGGGGCTGTCGAATCCAGCCTTTCGGGGAATAATTATCCCGGAGCAACGTCGCCTTTTGGTATGGTACAGCTTAGTCCTGATACGCGTACGGAGATTGATTGGGACAAAAATTCGGGTTACGACTATAACGATAAAACTATTTTAGGCTTTAGCCATACACACATGAGTGGTACAGGTTTGGCCGATTTTTTTGATATTCTGTTTATGCCTGTTGTGGGGAACATTGACGAGTCGACAACCGATCCGTCCCGTTTTCAATCGAAATATTCTCACGATCAGGAAAGTGCAAGTCCCGGGTATTATCAGGTAAAACTGTTGGATTACGATATAAATGCGGAGCTGACAACTACCACACGTACGGGTTTTCATCGTTATCATTATCCAAAGGGAAAGCAAGCCCGTTTGATAGTGAACCTCAATCATTCGCGCAAAAAAGGAAGTTGGGATACTCAAATTGCAAATGCGCAGATAAGGCAGGTTGACGACTATACTATTGAAGGTTACAGGGCAATAACAGGATGGGCAAGATTACGTAAAGTTTATTTTTATGTGAAATTCTCAAAACCTATTGTTCGGAATATAATGACTGACGGAGGGCTTATATATAGAGATTCTAAAGTGCTGAATAGCCGCAATATGAAAGGTGTTTTTGATTTTGACACTGAAGATGGAAAACCTTTACTGGCTAAAATCGGCATTTCGGCGACAAGTATAGCCAATGCAAAAAATAACCTGAATAGCGAAATTGCAGGTTGGGATTTCGATAAAGTTAAAGCTGCGGCAGATGCTGAATGGGAAAAAGAATTAGGAAAGATAAAAATTGAAGGGACCGAAAAGCAAAAAACTATTTTCTATACAGGTCTTTATCACGCCTTTATTCAACCTAATACAATGTCGGACGTAAATGGCGATTACATGACTACCGCTTTTAACAACAGCAATGTAAGCACAAGTGGTAAGGGTGTTCATTATTCGTTGTTCTCGTTATGGGATACTTATCGTGCTGTTCATCCGCTGTATACACTTGTTCAACAAGACAGAACAGCCGATTTTGTGAAAAGTATGATTCGCCAATACGATACCGAAGGATATTTGCCTGTATGGCAATTGTGGGGGCAAGATAACTATTGTATGATAGGAAATCACGCTATTCCTGTTGTGGTAGATGCCGTAATGAAAGGTATACCGGGCTTAGATGCCGAAAAAGCTTACGAAGCTGTTAAAAACTCTTCGTTAACAAGCCATTTGAACTCTCCGTTCGAGGTTTGGGAAAAGTATGGTTATATGCCCGAAAATATACAAACACAGTCGGTTTCTATAACATTGGAAATGGCTTTCGACGATTGGTGTGTTGCTCAGTTGGCTAAGAAATTAGGTAAACAAGCCGATTATGAACATTTTATTGCTCGTTCGCAATACTATCGTAACTTACATAATGGGCAAACTAAGTTTTTTCAGTCGAAAGATGATAAAGGAAATTGGATTGAACCATTCGACCCTCTGAAATATGGTGCCAATGGAGGACAACCGTTTACCGAAGGAAATGCATGGCAATATTACTGGTATGTTCCACAAGATGTGAAGGATCTTATAAGTTTAACGGGCGGCGATAAAGCCTTTCTTAATAAGCTCGATACATTTTTTACTTTAACAGATAATGATGGAGATGTAAATCATAATGCCTCAGGCTTTATAGGTCAGTATGCTCATGGTAACGAGCCTAGCCATCATGTTGTTTACCTGTACAATTATGCCGGACAACCTTGGAAGTCTCAGTTATATGCGTCTCAAATTATGAAGGATTTATATAATACAACATCTGCAGGTTATGCAGGAAACGAAGATTGCGGACAAATGTCGGCATGGTATGTTTTCAGTGCAATGGGTTTCTATCCTGTAAATCCTGCTAACGGGGTATATGTGATAGGTTCGCCGTTATTGGAAAAAGCTGTAATAGAAGTTGGGAATGCCAAAACTTTCACAGTTTTAGCTCCTAAAAATACCGCTGATGATATTTACATTCAGTCAGTAAAATTAAATGGAAAGAAGTATGACAATACCTACATACTTCATCAGGATATTATGAACGGAGGTGTTCTTGAGTTCAAAATGGGTAAAAAGCCCTCGAAATGGGGTACTAAACAACAGGACAGACCTGATTAATATTCGGTTGCTACCATGAAAAAAACATTGTTAATTCTTCTTTTTTTATTTGCTGGGTATTCAATTCAAGCAAAAGTAATAAACGTTTCGGAATTCGGTGTTTATCCGAATACGTTTCAGGATGTAACAGAAAGTGTAAAAAAGGCAATAAAGGAATGTAAAAATAATCCGGGTTCAACATTGGTATTTCCCAAAGGTCGTTACGACTTTTGGGATACTAATGCCGAGCGGCGTAAATATTTTGTATCAAACACATCATCCGAAACCGATTGTCCTTCAAAGGTAAAAAGCATAGGCCTACTGT
This sequence comes from Dysgonomonas sp. 216, assembly GCF_010501065.1. GTDB lineage: Bacteria > Bacteroidota > Bacteroidia > Bacteroidales > Dysgonomonadaceae > QVMM01. The sequence goes on from NZ_QVMM01000001.1 coordinate 357,394, forward strand.
TTGAAGGAATAAAGGATGTGACTGTTGAAGGAAACGGTTCTCAGTTTATATTTCACGGAAAGATGATAACGTTTGCTGTCGATCAGTCGGAGAATATCACTATACAAAATGTGAGTGTCGATTTTGAGCGTCCTTCTATGACCGAATTTACATTTGATGAATTATCTTCAAATCATGCTCTGATTACTGTTCACCCCGATTCGAAATATACCGTTATTGATGGACGAATCCGTTTTTATGGCGAAGGTTGGGGTATGAATGATAACTTTTTCAGTATACAAACCGATACGCTTCAGGGAACAAATGTTTACTCATCGTGGGACCCTATAGGCAACAGTCAGGCTACCGAAATAGCACCATTCAAACTAAAACTGGAAAATAATTTTAGTAACGAAAATTACCAGGAGGGTCAAACCCTGACTACTCGATGTCATATAAGAGACCATGTTGGAGTATTTGTAAATCGGTCGAAGAATGTGAAACTCGAAAATATGTATTTACATTATATGCACGGTTTGGGTATAGTTTCTCAATTTTCGGAGAATTTGAATTATGAAAAAGTGCATATAGTTCCTTCTCGCGGGCGAACTATTGCAGCTTTTGCCGATGGTATGCATTTTTCGGGTTGTAAGGGACATGTCGAAATTGAAGATTGTAATTTTAAAGGATTGCACGACGATCCTATAAACGTGCATGGAACATATCTGAGGATTGAAAAAATTCATTCTCCAAATGTTGTTACCATGCGTTTTATGCATGGGCAGACGTACGGAATGGATGCTTTCTTTAAAAACGACACCGTTGCTTTTATTCAATCCGAAACATTACGAAAAATTGGATTTTCGACTGTTGAAGAAACAGAACGTATATCCGACAGGCAGATTAAAGTGCAATTATCGAAACCCTTACCTAAGGGTATACAAGAAGGTGATTGCCTTGAGAATCTAACTTGGACACCATCGTTACACATAAGTGGCTGTCGTATGGAAATGACATGTATAATATAATTGAAAAGTAGTCCACTAAAATAATTGAAAAGTATACCACCAGTTAGGTAAAATGTGT
>NZ_QVMM01000020.1 GCF_010501065.1 Dysgonomonas sp. 216
TATACAAAAAAATAACGGAGGGTTTGCAAACCCTCCGTTATTCCTATTTACACAGTTTTTGGGATACTGCCATTTAATAATCAAATCCTGGCTTTCTATTTATAGTACTTATTATTATTTGTAATATGCCTACTTAGCTTTATCCGTTATCTTTCATCGCTTCGTCTGCCATATTTACGATTTCTCTGATCGTTTTGAGAGGATGTTCTCTGTCGAGTATATAAAATACATAGAATCCTCTAAGATAGCCATTCGCTAGTTCGCTATATCCTGCAGGCACAGTTTCTTCCAAACCTAATTTAAGAATATTGGTTCTTTCTGCATTTATAAATAATTTGTATCCGAGTTCTTTATCCGATAGTTTTCTACACCACCTAACATTTAACCAATGCCATAATTTGCCTTCTTTACAATCAACAAAATCATGAACTGATACGGTTTTAGAATTATCGGCAGCCCATCTTACAGCTTCGTAAAACATATAAAAATCTCCGGTTGATCCTACATAATCATGACAGTCCTCATTTCCTTGAAAACAAAGTCCCCAATCGGTTTTTGTGTGAAAACGTGCACCACCAGGCATTAAATTAAATTCGTATCTGTTGGTATTACGGCTAGAAAACCAATATGATTCGGGGATGGGTATTGCTACCGGATTTTCGTATGGCTTACATGATAAGGCAAAACGTATAGAACTAGTTGTAACTTCTCCACACATGGCAAATAATTGGCGGAAGTCGTTATCAGCAGGTAAGCCCCAAGCTCTTATCGAATCGCCAGGTGTTCCGGTCGATTGTCTAACAATAACCCTGTCCTTGCCTTCGAACATTACACACGATCCGGCGTGTCCGTATAAATGTTCAACCTCCATTCTGTTATAATACAACCCAAAGTATTTTGTGAAGTCGTCCATATTAACTTGAAATGAACTCACTTTTCTACGGTATATCTCCAACACTTTGTTCAATTGTGCTCTTGTTGGTGTGTTATACCTGTCGTTTGATAAATAGTGATTGAAATTCCGATTCATCCACAAGTATTCGCCTATCCTTACAGCCTGATAATCCGCTTTTACATTATAAAACGAGTCTTCGAAATAAAGAGGAATTTTAACAATTGTGTCTGCCGGGGTAGGGTTATCGTCATCATCAGAGTCTGAATTCGAATCACTTCCACATGCACTAAATAATAACAATGCCATAATGCATTGCATAAATAGATTTTTCTTGATCATTACGTTTTTAAATTGATTTTCGGGCTCAAATGTAAGTAAAGCGAGGCAGTAACCCAAATTAAGGATTAAGAAAAAGTAAATAAAGCTAAAAAAAATAATGTTTCGTGAAATATATCTAAATGTTTGTACTTTTTACAAGTACAAAATAAATAGTAAAAATTATTTATGAAAATATATTTATGGATTTATGATTAAAGTTTACTCTATAGGGTAAAAGAGAGAAACTAATTATTAACCTATAAATATTAAATGTCATGACACGCAACATTAATTTAAATTCGAGCGATTGGTGCAACTTGATATTCGATGGAAAGAATAAAGAATATGGTGCTTATGAGATGCGGCTTACATCATCAAAAAGACATGTGTGGGCTTTTGTTGTTACTCTGATGGTAGTATCCTTATTTGTGTTTGTTCCACAATTGATAAATGCTGTAACTACAGTAGAAACTGATGATGGATTAACAGGATATGGTGGTACTATTGAATTAATGAATATGAAAGACAAAGCTGAAAAGAAAATTGAAGAGCCCATTGTTATTGAGCCTCAGATGTCGTCGCCTCCTCCTCCGCTTATCCGAACAGAGTCGTTTACCCCTCCTGTTATAACTAACGATGACGATGTGGTATCTGAAAGGGAAATGCGCGATCAGCTTGATTTGTTGGAATCAACAGGAGTGATTTCGGTTTATAATCACGAAACAGATAATACAGAAGGTGTTGATCCCGCCGATGTGTTACGTGAGCATTGGGACATTGCCGGAACAGGAGATGGTAGCGGCAATGGTACGGGAACAGGAGATGGAATACTTGAATCGGTAGAGGTTATGCCCGATTTTCCGGGAGGACGGAGAGAGTTGATGAAGTTTTTGCAGAAAAATCTTAAATACCCTGCTATGGCTGCCGAAAACGGAATTGAGGGACGTGTAATTGTAAGATTTGTTGTGAGTAAAACAGGTGCAATCTCGAATGCACAGGTAATAAAAGGTTTTGATCCTGCTTGCGATAACGAAGCTGTGCGAGTAGTGAATGAAATGCCTAATTGGATTCCCGGTTCGCAAAATGGGCAATCAGTTGCAGTTTATTTTACATTACCAGTTCATTTTAAATTGAATAAATAGTATATCTATAATAAATAAACCCTGCAATAATAACTTGCAGGGTTTATTATGTTTTGTGTTGCTTAGGTGCTAATTATCCTTTAAAACCTATTTTTACATGCGAACCATCGCAGTATGGTTTGTTGTTTGATGCACCACAACGGCATAAGTGTAGTTTGTCTTTTTCAACAACTGTTCCGTCTGACAATGTTAATTCTACTTTTCCGTCTACAAGAATAGGGCCGTTGGGCAAAATTCTTACTTTCAACAAAGAATCTTTTGCTTCCATAACTATAATTTTTTAGTTGATCTTTGTTATTCTAAACAATGAATCGCAGAAAAAGTTCGGAAACATGAAGAATATGGCTATTTTAAAGTATTTTGTTTTTAGGTGTAGTTGCGATAAATTCTTTCAGGTAGAAAGGTTCAAAGTATGCAACATCTTCGAAAGTTTTATTCTCGAAAGCTGTTATGGCTAAAGACGACATATCTGATGCTGTAGGGTAAATATTTTCGAGAAAAACGGCATTAGGGTGTTTTATTGCGTCCTTACATTTAGCAGACCCATTGCCGAAGAATGTTATTTTACTTGCTTGCAAAAAGGATGCATATGTGTTTTCGTCAACAATGTCGGCCTGAATATCTCTTACTATATTCAAATTTAAATCATAAATAGCTGCATATACCTCCATTCGTCTGGCATCAATCATAGGGCATAGTAAGCTTTCATTATCGATTGTAGCGTTTTTACTAACTTTCGATGCCATTATTTTTAAGGTATTCAAAGCTATAAGGGGTATGTTTAAGCCATAACACAATCCTTTCGCCTCAGATACCCCTATGCGCAGACCTGTGTACGATCCGGGACCACAACTGACAGCAACAGCATCCAAAGCCATGCCATTTTCTTGGATATAATCTACAGCTTCCTGTACAAAAACTCCGAGTAGCGTTGCGTGAGAAGGGCCATCGATATTTTCTTTCTCAAATATATTTTTTCCGTCAATAGCTACAGCAACAGAACATACATTGGTTGAAGTTTCAATACTTAATATACAAGGCATTGGGAATCTCCTATTATAGGGTTATAAATTTTAGAATACAAAAATACACTAACTTATTTAATTTAAGATATCACTATCAATTCTTTTATAAAATTAAAGTACTCGATAGGCTTTTACTCTTTTCTCTTTTTAGTAAATTTGTCCGGAAAAGTTTTAATCAAAGAATTATGAACTATCAGAAAGAGTTGGCGACAGATTTGTTGTTGCGCCAAAATAAGATACAATCAGTTATACGAGATTTGGGTGTTGATGCATGTTTATTAAATACCTCAGTGAATATCTTTTATGCAATAGGTATGGTGTATAACGGATATTATTATTTACCGGCAGAAGGTGACCCTGTTCATTTTGTAAAAAGGCCGAACGGAATATTTTTACCTAATACTGTGTATATAAGAAAACCGGAACAAATTGTGGAGGAATTAAAAGAGCGTGGAATGCCAATTCCAGCAAAAGTACTAGCCGAAGTTGATGTTATGTCGTACTCCGAATGTTTAAGGTTGCAAAAATCGTTACAAGTAGAAGAATTTTCAAACGCATCGACAATGATGCGTAAACTAAGGAGCATAAAGTCGCAATTCGAGGTAGAGCAAGTGAGGTTATGTGCAAAAAAGCATGCAGCTGTATATAAAGAAATACCGTCGTTGTTTAAAATTGGCATGACAGATATTGAACTACAAATAGAGATTGAACAGGTCATGCGCAAGCATGGATCGTTAGGCATATTTCGCAGTTATGGCGAAAATATGGATATCTTTATGGGGAGTTTACTATCAGGCGAAAATGCAGAAGCTCCATCGCCGTTCGATTATGCGTTGGGTGGGGCAGGAACATCACCTGTTCTTCCGCTTGGAGCGTCCGGTTCGAAAATATTGAAAGGGCAAACCATAATGGTAGATATGGCAGGAAATTATACTCCTTGGATGACAGATATGACAAGGGTCTATTCATTGGGAAAAACACTGGACTTAGCGTATCGAGCACATCAGGTTTCGATTGATATTCATAATTTATTGATTGATATTTCGAAACCGGGCGTCGAATGTTCTCGCTTGTATAATATGGCAATGGAAATAGTTGACAAACAAAATTTGGGCGCATACTTTATGGGTACAAAACAACAAGCCAAATTTATAGGGCATGGGGTTGGTCTCGAAATAAACGAACCGCCTGTGCTTACGCCACGTTCGAAAGAATTATTAGAAGAAAATACAATTTTTGCTTTGGAACCTAAATTTGTAATACCCGAAGTTGGTGCTGTAGGGATAGAAAATACTTATTTGGTGACGGCTTCCGGAGTAGAAAAGTTAACTGTATTTGAGGAAGATATAATAGAATTGTAATAATAGGAAAAATGCGTCATTATACAATAAACGTAAAAGGGCAATTATTCGATCTGTCTTCGCCTGTAGTTATGGGTATACTTAATGTTACCCCCGACTCGTTTTACGAAGGTAGCCGAATGCAAACAACCGATCAGATTATAAGCAGGACTCAAGAAATATTGATGGAAGGGGGAGCTATAATTGATATTGGTGCGCAATCGACAAGACCTACATCTAAATTACTAACGGCAGATGAAGAAATAGAACGTCTTGATTTTGCTTTAGATATAATAATAAAAGAGTATCCTGATGCTGTGTTATCCGTTGATACTTTTTACGCATCAGTTGCTAAATTTTGTGTCGAAAAGTATAATGTTGCAATTATAAATGATATTTCGGGAGGGCAGATCGATTCTAATATGTTTGAAGTTGTATCAAAATTAAATGTTCCATACATTTTGATGCATATGCGAGGTACGCCTCAAACAATGAAGGATCTGATCGATTATAATAATTACCCTGAAGATATTTACCGTTATTTTGCAGAGAAGATAGCATTATTACGTCGGTACGGTGTAAATGATATTATACTTGATCCCGGCTTTGGTTTTAGTAAAAATCTGGATCAGAATTATGAATTAATGTCGAGGCTTACAGATTTTGATATTTTTGAATTACCTTTGCTTGTCGGGGTATCCCGCAAGTCGATGATATATAATCTGCTTGGAGGATCGCCGATTGAGAGTTTAAACGGCACAACTGTTTTAAATACTTATGCTCTACTAAATGGTGCAAACATTTTGAGGGTTCACGATGTTAAACATGCGGTTGAAGCAGTGAAAATTGTTGAGAAGCTAAAACAAACCAAATAAAAGTAATATTGTAAGGCTTATGCTCGAGCCCTTTGGTATAAAAGATATTATAGATATATTATTGGTAGCCTTTGGGTTATACAAGTTATACTATCTTGTTCAAAAATCAGGAGCTAATGCTATTGTTAAAGGTATAATTGCTTTTATAATTATCTGGATTTTAGTATCGAAAGTATTTGAAATGCGCCTGTTAGGAAGTATTTTAGATACATTGAAAAATCTGGGTTTTTTGGTTATCATCCTTTTATTCCAAGACGAAATACGGAGATTTCTTATGTCGTTAGGTTCTAACAGGACTTTTAAGTTTGTGTCAAAACTTTTCGGGTTGAAGAAAGGTAAAAATGCGACAGCAGAGGAGGTTACTCCAATAGTTTTGGCTTGTTTAAATATGGCTAAAACGAAAACAGGGGCGTTAATAGTGTTAGAACAAGAAATAGATTTAAGCTTTATTGAAGAAACCGGAGAGGTAATAAATGCAGATATGAGTACCCGACTCATTGAAAATATATTTTTTAAAAATAGCCCGTTACATGATGGGGCAATGATAATATCGAAAGGTAAAATAACAGCCGCAGGTTGTATTCTTCCGGTTTCTCAGAATCCGAGTATCCCAAAGCAGTTTGGATTGCGTCACAGAGCTGCATTGGGTATAGCAGAAGAAACCGATGCTAAGGTAATAGTTGTATCAGAGGAACGGGGGAAAATATCATTTGTAGATAAAGGAGAACTAAAAGCAAATGTTTCGCCCGAAAAACTACAAGAATTACTTATTGCTTCCATATTATCTTCTTCGAAAGAATAATGGTTCTTGTTTGTTGATAGAGGAGGGGATTTTATAGATATTTTCGATTTCATAATACTTCTATTGATGTTTTATCGTTTATATATTCATTTTTTATAAATTTGCGAGAATTTATATCTTAATCTTAATTTTTATTATTATGGAACAATCAGTATTATTACGGTGGCAGGAAACTACAAAACAAATTTATCAAGGAGTTTTATTGTATACACTTGCAAATTTGTTGTATTCTATCTTCGATTCTATTAACAGTTTAGTTAGTGGTGCGTCTAATTTAATGTCGTTTGCTGAAAGTGGAACAGTTGACACAGGTATCGGATTTTTAGATGTAATTTGTTGGATATTTTTAGCAGGGTTAATCTATGGTTATTATCTATTTCTAAAAGGGTTAGATAAGTTTAAACCTATGTTATCGGTAGCGGATGCAGAGGCTGTAGGTAAAATTCGTCTTGCAGTTATATTGGCGATTGTAGCAGCGGTTGTCGATTTTATTCCATTTTTAGGATGGGTAGGAACAATTATAAATATTGTTTCGTTTATAATGATGATGATAGGATATTCGGCATTGAAAAATTCTCCAACATTCCCGAATAAAGCTCGCAATGGGGCATCTAAATTGTTTACAGCTATGATATTAATGATTGTGGCAGCTGTATTTGGTTTTATTCCTTTTATAGGTTGGGTTTTTGCTCTTGTTTTGGATATAATCGTATTCTTCATGATTTTGTCTGGTTGGGCAACTATTAAAAATTCAACGCCTGATACAATTGAAACTCAGCAAGTATAAAATTTGAATATATTGAAAAATAGGAGATCCGGGTTGTGTTTACAATCCGGATTTTTTATCTGTATACTAGTCAGAAATATTAACTAAGTTAACGCTTGCTTTAATCAATCTTAATTCTTCTTTAAAGAACGACCGAGGTTTTATAACTCCTAAACAAATCCTTATCTTTGTGGATTAATTAATTTGATATTTGGCAATATGAAAAAGTATATATATATAATTGTTCCCGCAGTCATTGTTTGCTTGTTGGGATTTTTCTTTTTATCATCAGAGAGTTCTAAAAATGCTCCGACTGATCGTCGGGCTCCGGTTGTTGCATCAATGACAGTTTCGGTAGAGGTGCCGGACGAAGTTTTTTTTGCAGATGAAAAGTTCGAAATGTCTCGTTACGACATGCACGAGAGATTCGATCGCGAAATAAATAGTTTTACTTATTGGCATTCTTCCACCTTGTTACTGATAAAGCGTGCAAATCGTTATTTCCCTATCATAGAACCTATATTGGCAAAAAACGGTATTCCAGACGATTTTAAATATTTAGCAGTAATCGAAAGCTCGCTTAACCCCAGAGCAATGTCGTCGGCTAAGGCTTCGGGAATGTGGCAATTTATACAAAGTGCTGCAAAAATATATGGGTTGGAAGTAGGTTCGGAAGTAGATGAGAGGTATAATGTTGAAAAATCGACAGAGGCGGCATGTAAATATCTGAATGATGCTTACCGAAAATATCAGAGTTGGTCGAGTGCTGCATTATCTTACAATGCAGGTCAAGGACGGATAACGAACGAATTAAGTTCTCAGCAAGCGGAGGACGGACTTGATTTATGGCTGGTTGAGGAAACTTCGCGTTATTTTTTTCGTATAATGGCTGCTAAAAGTATTTTCGAAAATCCGTATAAGTATGGATTTGTATTAAAGGCAGATCAATTATATAAACCTATTAAGTTTAAACAAGTGGAAGTTAAAGAAAGCATTTCGGACTTGGCTGCATTTGCACAAACTTATGACATAACATATGCACAGCTTAAAGACTTTAATTCGTGGTTACGCGACCGTAAGCTTACAATAAGTACGAAGTCTCCAAAAAGTTATACGCTTCTTATACCCGAAAAGGAATCGTTATATTACAAAAAAGGAGAAAAAATTAAGGTTCATGATAAAAGGTGGATAACCGAATAATAGCTACTGAAAAAAATAATGAAAGATTATATTGAAGATACCGAAAAAATAAACGTTTTCGGAGCCCGTGTACACAATCTTAAAAATATAGATGTAGAGATACCGCGTAATTCACTGGTAGTTATTACAGGATTAAGCGGAAGTGGAAAGTCATCTCTGGCATTTGATACTATTTTTGCCGAAGGGCAACGGCGTTATATCGAAACCTTTTCGGCTTATGCCCGCCATTTTCTGGGAGGAATGGAACGTCCGGATGTCGATAAGATAACAGGGCTTAGTCCGGTTATATCAATCGAGCAAAAAACAACAAACAGAAATCCCCGGTCGACTGTGGGTACTACAACCGAGATTTACGATTTTCTTCGTTTGCTTTATGCACGTGCAGGAGAAGCATATTCATACTTGTCGGGTGAGAAGATGGTTAGATATACCGAAGAGCAAATTCTGGAGTTGATAATGACTCGTTATATTGGTAAAAAGATATATTTGCTTGCTCCTGTAGTGAGGAACAGAAAAGGACATTACAAGGAGCTGTTTGAGCAAATACGAAAAAAAGGCTACCTGACAGTACGTGTTGACGGAGAAATTAGGGAAATACTTCCGGGAATGCGAGTTGATAGGTACAAAAACCATAGCATCGAAATACTTGTTGATAAACTGGTGGTTTCGAACCAGTTTGAGGCAAAACTAAAAGCGAGTGTCCGTACAGGAATGAAACAGGGCGAAGGACTGATTATGATTCAGGATGTAGAGACGGGTGATGTTCGTCATTATAGTAGCCAAATGATGGATCCTGCATCGGGATTGTCGTATAGTGAGCCTGCTCCTCATAGTTTCTCGTTCAATTCTCCTTATGGAGCCTGCCCAAAATGTAAAGGGCTTGGAGAAGTGAATCAGATTGATATGACTAAAATAATACCTAAGCCCGAACTAAGTATATATGCCGGTGGAATAGCTCCATTAGGTAAATACAAAAATTCTTTATTTTTCTGGCAAATAGAGGCTATCTGCGAAAAATATGATGTGACTATTAAAACTCCATTGAAAGATGTACCCGAAGAGGCTCTGAATGACATAATGTTCGGAACGGATGATCGGTTACAGATAAAAAACGAATCGTTGGGTAATTCCAATTATCTTGTTGCATTCGACGGAGTGGTTAAATATATAAATATGCAACAAGAGTCGGACGCTTCGGCTTCGGCTCAAAAATGGGCAGGACAGTTTGTTAAAACCGCTGTTTGTCCAGATTGTAATGGCCAACGGCTTAATATAGAAGCACTACATTATAAAATAAATGGAAAAAATATAGCTGAACTTTCAGTAATGGACATCCAACAGTTTTATGAGTGGATGCAGGATTTAGATAACCATATTTCGGACAAACAAAGGCATATAGCTACTGAAATAAATAAAGAAATACTTTCCCGTACATCGTTTTTATTGGACGTCGGATTAAGTTACCTTTCTTTAAACAGGGGATCTGCTACATTGTCAGGGGGCGAAAGCCAGCGTATACGTTTAGCAACGCAAATAGGTTCGCAGTTGGTAAATGTATTGTATATATTGGATGAGCCGAGTATAGGTTTGCATCAACGGGATAATGTGAGGCTTATTAAGTCGCTTGAGAAATTGCGGGATTCGGGTAATTCGGTAGTCGTGGTTGAGCACGACAAGGATATGATGCTTGAGGCAGATTATGTTGTAGATATGGGGCCTTATGCCGGTCGTAAGGGGGGCGAGGTTGTATTTGCCGGAACACCTAAAGAGATGTTAAAAGCAAATACATTAACAGCCGATTATATTAATGGGACTCTTGAAATTAAATACCCGAAACAAAGAAGAAAAGGAACTGGCAATAAAATAACCTTGAAAGGTGCAACAGGGCATAATCTTAAAAATGTGAATGTGAAATTCCCTCTTGGTACATTTATTTGTGTAACCGGTGTTTCGGGAAGCGGGAAGTCAAGCTTAGTGAATGGTACTTTGCAACCTATATTAAGCCAGCATTTTTATCGTTCGCTAACAGATCCGTTGCCCTATAAGTCGATAGAAGGTATAGAGCATGTAGATAAGGTGATTAGTGTAGATCAGTCTCCTATAGGACGCACCCCACGGTCTAATCCGGCGACATATACAGGTATATTTTCCGACATAAGAAATTTATTTGTGAATCTGCCGGAGGCAAAAATACGGGGATATAAGCCCGGGCGTTTTTCTTTTAATGTAAAAGGAGGACGTTGCGAAACCTGTAGTGGAAACGGATATAAGACAATTGAAATGAACTTTTTGCCCGATGTATTTGTTCCATGTGAAGTGTGTCATGGAAAACGGTATAACCGGGAAACTTTAGAGGTACGCTTTAAAGGAAAATCTATAGCCGACGTGCTTGATATGACTATTAATATGGCTGTTGAATTTTTCGAAAATACGCCAACTATATTAAATAAGGTTAAAGTATTACAGGAGGTAGGTTTAGGATATATAAAACTTGGACAGCCATCGACTACCTTGTCAGGGGGAGAGTCGCAACGGGTAAAACTAGCTACAGAGTTGGCAAGAATAGATACAGGCAATACTTTATATATTTTAGATGAACCAACAACAGGGTTGCATTTCGAAGATATAAGAGTCCTGCTCGAAGTTCTTAACAAATTGGTAGAGAGAGGTAATACAGTTGTTGTGATAGAACATAATCTTGATATTATTAAATGTGCAGATTATGTAATTGACATGGGGCCTGAAGGTGGAGCCGGAGGCGGAACAGTTGTTTGCGAAGGGACTCCCGAAAAGATAGTAAAAGATGGCAAAGGTTTTACTTCCGGTTTTTTAAAAGAGGAATTATAGTTAAAGATATTCTTTTTACGTAAATGTGACACAATGGTAGTATTTAAATAAAAAAAATGTTTTATATTTGTCCCCGATAATTATAGGGGCAGTAAATTTTACAATTATGTCAAAAATTACATTTAAAGGAAACACTGTTAATACATCGGGTGAACTTCCAAAAGCAGGATCTCCTGCTCCTGTATTTTCGTTAGTGAAAAATGACTTGTCGGAAGTTAAGTTGTCGGATTTGAAAGGTAAAAATATTGTACTTAATATTTTTCCAAGTTTAGATACCAGCGTTTGTGCTGCATCTGTTCGCCGATTTAACAAGGAGGCAGCTAATATGCCAAATACAATAGTATTGGCCGTTTCGGCAGATTTACCTTTTGCAAGTGCACGTTTTTGTACAGCCGAAGGAATTGAAAATGTTGTTCCGGCATCGGTTTTTCGAAACCCTGAGTTTGCTAAAGATTATGGAGTATTAATGACAGACGGACCATTGAAAGGTTTATTAGCCAGATCAATAGTTGTTATTAATCCCGAAGGAAATATATCGTACACCGAGTTAGTTTCTGAGGTTACGCAAGAGCCTAACTATCAGGCTACAATTAACTCAATTGTGTAGTTTTGTAAAGTTTGTGTTAAGAAAGAAAGTCTGCGAAGAGATTTCGCGGGCTTTTTTGTTTTTATTAAAGTTTAGCAGATTTGTTTTGCTATAATGTTACTTCTTTTTGTAACACTATTTCGGTATTAGGCAGACATTTTGTAATAAAAAAGAGAATGTAAAATACATTCTCTTTACTTCCTTTTAAGCATATTTACTAGCAGAAGACTTAGAATTCAGCCCCATATAATTTATCTAAATATGCAATATAGATTATAGGTATTTAGCAAATGCTTTGTCGAAAAAGTCGGGACGCGATAATTTTCCGTTTATTAAAGTAACGACTTCTATCACGGCTTCTGAGCATAATTTCTCGTCCGATGTTCTGATTATTTGCTGTTTAAATAAATACCTGACCCCTTTTTTTTCGAAATCGACAGTACAGATAAACTCTTCACCTCCGTATAACGAGTTTTTATATTTTATGGTAACCTGAGATACAACAGCATCTATGCCTTGTTGGTGAAGTTTGAAGAAATTAAGTCCTAAGGAGTCTAAAAACTCATGACGGGCAACTTCGTAATAGTGCTGATAGTTTGCGTTATTAACAATGCCTTGTGCATCGCATTCGTAATCGCGAACTTTCATCTTGTATTGAAAAATTGGTTTATCCATTCTTTTTAGAATTTATAGTTGTCCTTTATCAATGTCTTTAACGTATAATTGTATATTGGTTTTGCCATGGTGAACATTCTCTTCCAGAGTGTAACAAATGTCGAAGTATCCGTTTTTTACTATAGCGAAGTTCGATTTCTGGCGGAATGCTATACCATGTAATAATTGAACCGAAGATTTATCCATCACTTCCAATTTTATGTGTTCGGCATGTTTACCCACCAGTTTACTTGTGCCGTAGTCTACGATATCGGAACTGGCAAATATAGGATTGGTGTTTTCAGGGCCAAACGGAGCAAAATTCAGAAGGTCGCCAATAAATTTATTATCAATATCCTTGAACGAAAGCAGTGCATCTACATTAATTTGTGGACGCATCATTTCGGGAGCTATCATTTGTGTCGAAAGTGCTTCGAACCGTCTTTTAAATTCAAGTAGGTTTTCTTCTCTTAACGATAAGCCTGCGGCGTATGTATGTCCTCCAAAGTTTTCGAGTATGTCTTTACACGATTCAATTGCTTTGTATACATCAAAACCCATAACGGAACGAGCCGATCCGGTTATAAGTCCGTTCGATTTGGTAAGCACAACTGCCGGACGATGGTACTTCTCGGTCAATCGTGATGCTACAATCCCGATAACACCTTTGTGCCAATGCTCGTTGTATATAACTATACTTTTTTGCTCACCTATATCAATGCTTTCATCAATAAATGTGTTAGCTTCATCAGTCATGCGTTTATCTAGCTCACGCCTGTTATCGTTATAATGATCGATATTATGGCTTTTGGCTAAAGCTTCTTCTATGCTGCCGGCAAGTAGCAGGTCTACTGCTTCTTTACCATTCATCATACGACCCGAAGCGTTAATTCTGGGACCTATTTTAAAAACAATATCGCTTACGGTAATAGTTTTATTGTTGAGTCCGCAAATATCAATAATGCCTTTTAGTCCAAGGCTGGGATTCGAGTTCAGATGTTTCAGACCATAGTAGGTTAGAATTCTGTTTTCTCCGGTAACCGGAACTATGTCGGAAGCAACGCTTACTGCAACTAAATCGAGCAGGTCGTATAGTTCCGAGAACTTTATCTTATTGTTTTGAGCAAATGCCTGAACAAGCTTAAAACCAACACCGCAGCCCGAAAGATGTTCGTATGGGTATGTCGAGTCGGTTCGTTTGGCATCTACTACTGCTATTGCATTAGGAAGTGTATCGTCAGGCATGTGGTGGTCGCAGATAATGAAATCTATACCTTTGCTCTTTGCATACTCAATTTTTTCTATAGCTTTTATACCGCAATCGAGCGCTATAATAAGTTTAACATCTGTAGAAGATGCATAGTCGATACCTTGTTCTGAAATTCCATATCCTTCATCGTAACGATCGGGGATATAGTAGTCGAGATTTGTTGTAAATCGTCGTAAAAATTTATACACAAGTGCTACAGCTGTAGTACCATCTACATCATAATCCCCATATACAAGAATCCGTTCTTTATTACCTAAAGCCTTTTCTATTCTTCTGACGGCTTTATCCATATCGGGTAAAAGAAACGGATCGTGCAAATCCCTCAAGTCGGGACGAAAAAACTTTCTAGCTTCTTCGGTTGAAGTAATTCCCCTTTGAATAAGTAATTGACATAAAATAGGGTTTATACTTAACTCTTTTGCTAAACTATCTCTTTTCTCTGTTTCTTGCTTTGTTAGGGGTTGATAATTCCATTTGTAAATCATTATATATTGTTTTTCTTTCTTCTTGCTTCGTGGCTCTTTATAAAAAGAACTGAAAAAAACGCATAATTTACCTCTTATGTGAGATTTGAAACAAAGCTATTGAAATTTGCTTCTTGATATGCGGAAAATACGATCATATTGCTATGTTCTAGTTTGGTAAAGATAATATTAATATACGAGAACT
This sequence comes from Dysgonomonas sp. 216, assembly GCF_010501065.1. Lineage (GTDB taxonomy): Bacteria > Bacteroidota > Bacteroidia > Bacteroidales > Dysgonomonadaceae > QVMM01. The sequence continues at coordinate 14,390 of NZ_QVMM01000020.1, forward strand.
TTATTTCCTTTTTCAGTTTTTTTATTATTTATTTCACTCGTGTTGGGTATGTTGTAATGTATCAATATGTTATAATTTAAAGCGTGTTATTGTGTTAAAAAATAGTATGTGATTTGACATATTTTTTTGATTAAACCCTAATACTCTATAATTATCAGATATAGATAAAACAAAAAGATATGCCTTAATGTTATATGATAAACAATTAAAATATAAGGGTATAGGTTATGAAAACAGAATTATATGCTGCCGCTTCGCGCGGGCATAAAAATCATGGGTGGTTAGATACTTATCATACTTTTAGTTTTGCAACTTATTATAATCCGGATCGTGTACACTTCGGAGCTTTGAGGGTTATAAACGATGATGTTGTTGAAGCTGGTCAAGGATTCGGAACTCATCCTCACGATAATATGGAAATAGTGTCGATCCCGCTTTATGGCGATTTGGAACATCGTGATAGTATGGGACATACCAGTGTTATTAGTGCAGGAGAAGTTCAGGTAATGAGTGCTGGTACGGGATTGATGCATAGCGAATATAATTCGAGTGAAGATAAGCCGTTGAATTTTTTACAGATATGGGTATTTCCGCGTGAACAGGACGTGAAACCCCGTTACGACCAGAAGAGTTTTGATTTTATACACGATAAAGGTCGTTTTATACCGATTGTATCGCCCGATTCGAAGGATGATAGCTTATGGCTCAACCAAGATGTTTGGTTTAGTATTGCAACACTAGATCGTGACACTGAGCTTGAATATAAGATAAAGAAAAGAGGTAATGGGGTTTTTGCGATGGTTATAGAAGGCCAATTTACTGTTGCCGGAAAAAATCTTAATCATAGAGATGGTCTGGGAATTTGGGAAACTAGTAGTGTAAGTGTGAAAGCAAATACCGACAATGCACGTATATTAATTATAGATGTGCCTATGAAGGTATAATTCGAAGTGTTTTAGTAGTTTGTTAGTTTTCTTAAACCGGTACTCCTGTGAGGGCGTGCCGGTTTTTCTATTTAAAGAGGATTATATTTATAACAAAAATATTTACTTTTTATTCTCTGACAACATGCGGTAACCTATACGGCAAAATAAACATTTTTTCTTTTCGCAATATTCGCGTCTGAGCTGAATTTGGGCTTGGGAGTCATAAGCATTTTTCGCTTCGATTTTCAATGCGGCAAAATCTTTGGTTATAAAGTTCGATTCGGGTTTTATCTGTTCAAGATATCGGAACGACCTTTCGCATAGGGCCTCATTTCCTGTCGCTTTTCCGTATGCAAATAATATTGGAACCACCGTATTAATCAAAATAATATCGAGTGATGAGTTTCCCGGATATTTCGATTTGCGGGGCGATTCTTCGCCCAACAAATAATGAGTTTGCCAATATTCCGATGTGTTTTGATGAAAAAGCAAACGTATTTGCCCGATATCTTCCGATTTTAATATTTTGGAAAATAATCCGTGTGCGTTATATAAAAGTGCTGCCAGCTGGGCTATTCGTATATGTGGCGACCCCGACGGGCGCACTCGCATCTTCCTGAATAGATAAGAGTCGATAGGGGTAAGACTGTATTTGTTCCGTAAAAAGTTATATTCTTTTTTTAATTTCTTCGAATATTCGTCGGGTTGTTCTTCGTCCTCCAGTAATCCGGCCTGACCGAAAAGCAAAGCTTCTATTTGTGTTATATTGTCTCCTTGTTTTTGAATAAAACGCAGAGGTAGACTCAAAGCAAGTCGTTCGAAAGAATCGGAGTTAAGACCAAATCCAAAATTACGGCTCAGTAGTATGTAAAAAACTTCTTCCCACGATCCATTACTGTGTTGTAGATGCTTGTTTATGTCGTTCGATTTTCGTTCAAGCCGCTCAATAAGCAATGTATTTAACCAACTGTTAAGATGAATTTGGGGAACTGTGCTTATATACTTGTAACAAGGTATATTTACATCGGCATTAAGCAAGTATTCAACATTATCTTTTAAATATTGTGGGCAATTAATCTGGCATTGCACAATATTCCGATTAGCCTGATTTATAATTTCCCGGTTGTTTACTTCAACAACGTGTAAAATTATTGAATTGTATGCAGGGTTAGTGTCGTGCTTATGAGCATACCAATCGCTCGAATGCTTATGTATTTCGATGTTTCCTATCCATATTTTACCATCTATTTTTATTTTAGCATTAAAAAAATCAGGACCTTCGTCGGTGTTTGCTATGCCTGTATCTAAAACCTCGATGGGTAAGCCATCGGTAGTTTTCAGGTCGTTTTGAAATAGACGATGTTTCCAGATATAATGCAATAATTGTTCCATTTTTCAAACAAGTTTTCTTTTTTAATAGCTGGCCGGATATTATTATGTTCTCGGTTTAATACTGTATTATTTTTATTCTCAAAGTTAAAATTTTATTCCTGTATTTGTTAAAAAAAATACAGCGAAAATAATTTTAAATATCTTCAAAATAGTATCGGAAAAATAAGTGTCTGTAAACAAAACCAAAGATCGATTGTTTAATACCAAGATATAGATAAATTATTATAAACAATATTACAATTTGTGTATGAAACTTTATTATTATGCGTTATTATTCGCAGTGTTGTTTTTAGGTGCTTGTAATAATTCGGGCAAAAACAAAATTGATGCGGCCGAAGCTCAAGATGCTTTGTCGGGCGCAGGAAAAACATTAGTTGTAGATTCTTTGCAATCGGAGGTTATGTGGAAGGGGTTTAAACCCGGAGGTAGCCATGTTGGAACTTTAGCCATACAAAGCGGAACTTTGGTTGTGGACAGTTCTACAATTAAAGAGGGACATTTTGTTTTTGACTTAAACAAGATTGTTAATCTGGACTTGACTGATGAAAGTATGAATAAGATGCTGGTTGATCATCTGAAGAGTGCCGATTTTTTTGATGTGGCTAAGTTTCCGGTAGGGGAGTTTGTTGTAACAAAAACAGAACCGATAGTAAATGATACAGTAAACTATCTGATAAGCGGAAATTTGAAGCTTAAGGATGTGACTAAGAATATAACCTTTGGGGCAAAGGTTACAAAAGAAGGAAACCTTTATAAAGCCAAAACACAGGTGTTTACTATCGATCGTACCCAATGGGGAGTAAATTATGGGTCGAAAAATGTATTTGCCGATTTGAAGGATAAGTTTATAAATGATGATATTGAACTACAAGTTACTATTATAGCTAAAGTTGCCGAATAACGACAATCTGTTTTCGATATATATTGTTAAATAACGAAACGGGGCATTTCGAAACGAAGTGTCCCGTTTTTTCTTTATGCTCGAACGATGTGTGCGTTTTCTCCTTTTTTTGTTTCAAGAGAGCTTAACACCAAATGTGGTATCCTGTCACAGGATACCACATTCTTCTAATTTAAAACTACATCTCTACTACTAACAGCTGAACTGTTCTATTTATTTCTTCGACAGATAATCCGAAATGCCTTCTTGTGTTGCTTTCAATCCTGCTTTACCTTTCTTCCAGTTTGCCGGGCAAACTTCTCCGTGTACTTCGGTAAATTGAAGTGCATCTACCAAACGCAATACTTCTTCTACATTACGGCCTAATGGCATATCGTTTACTACCTGATGGCGAACAATTCCGTCTTTATCAATAAGGAATAGTCCCCTGTAGGCTTGAGGAACTCCTTCGAAATACTCTTCACCTTGGTCGTTATATTCGAGCGATCCGGCCAAAACATCGTAGTTTGTCGAGATCATAAGAGTTTGATCTGCGATGATCGGATATTTCACACCTTTTATACCTCCTTCGTTTTGTGGTGTTTGTAGCCATTTCCAATGCGAGAAAGCCGAGTCGGTAGATGCTCCGACTACTGCTACATTACGAGCTTCAAATTCGGCTATTTGATCTTGGAAAGCAATTAACTCGGTAGGGCATACAAAGGTGAAATCGGCTGGGTAGAAGAAAAATACTACATATTTTTTACCCAAATACTGATCTAACGAAAAATTTTCGACTATTTCGTTACCGTTTATAACTGCATTTGTTTTAAACACTGGTGCTTTTTTTCCAACAAGTACTGACATAATATTTATCTTTTAGTTTTTGATTTATATATATTTAAAGCAAAGGTAAGTGCTTGGGGTATATAAATCAAATAGATAATTATTACGAGGTATAGATAAAAGCTATATGTGTTTTTACAGCTAATCCACGTCTTTGAGTGTAGGAAGCTTTAACTGAAATTTTGTTGCCAGAATGCGAACAATGAATACGGATATTGCTGTTATAATTTCGCAAACATTTAGTGTTACGCCAAAGTATATAAGTGTGCAGAATATAATACCACCAATAATGCACGCAACAGCATACAATTCTTGCGTAAAAATAATAGGAACTTCGTTTATAAGTATATCTCGTATAATTCCGCCAAAAATACCAGTTATAGTACCCATCAGAACTATAATCCATACGGGATGATTCAATTCCATTGCTTTTTCAACGCCCACTACAACAAATAAGCCCAACCCGATACTATCGAACCAGAAGAATGTATTGTTGAGGTGTACCAAATATTTTTTGAATAGAATAACAAAAAATAATGCCAGTACCGTACACCAAAGATATACACTCGATAGCATCCAGAACGGTGTGACTCCCAATAATAGATCGCGTAAAGTACCACCACCTATTGCGGTAACATAACCAACAACCAAAGCACCAAACCAATCGAACTGTTTTGCCGAAGCCAAACGTATACCGCTTATTGCAAATGCAAATGTTCCTGCAAATTCTATAATGTCGACAAATTCTATATCGTTAAAGAAACTGAAGAAATCAAGAAAGAAATCCATAACCCAATGCTTTGATTATATATTTCGAAAAACAAAATCAATTATTCACTTGCTTCGTTAGCAATCATTCCGCTGCCTATGCATAGCTGCGACTCGGAATCGTATACAACCCCGAATTGTCCTGCTGCTATACCTTGTATTTTGTCGTCGGAATGAATTCGGTATAAATCGCCTATTTTCTCTATCCGCCCTGTTGTAAATTCGGGCGTATGGCGTACTTTAAAGGTTACATCTCTTGTTCCCGAAAAATCGCCCCATATATCTTGTGTAATAAAAGAGAATCCGGCAAGGTCTACAATTTTTCCGTATTGGGTTTCGGGGTCGTATCCGTTCGATACGTATACGATGTTTCGTTTAATATCTTTTTTTATAACAAACCACGGACCTCCGCTAAGCCCTAAGCCTTTACGCTGTCCAATAGTATGAAACCAGTAACCTTTATGTTTTCCTATTACTTTGCCGGTTTCCAGTTCCACTATTTTGCCGGGGCGTTCGCCCAGATATCTGCCAATGAAATCGTTGTAGTTTATTTTTCCGAGAAAACAAATGCCCTGACTGTCTTTACGTTGTGCCGAGGGTAACTTTTGCTCGGCGGCAATAGTCCGTACTTCGCTTTTCAACAGGTTTCCGATAGGAAACATAAGTTTCGATATTTGCATATAGCTTATTTGCCCCAAAAAATATGTTTGGTCTTTTACCATATCTTTGGCAGTCGATAGCCATGTTTGGCCGTCTATATCGGTAGTTGTAGCATAGTGACCTGTTGCTATTTTATCGAATTCGTGTCCCCATTTTTGTTCAAAGCAACCAAACTTTATCAGTTTGTTACACATCATGTCGGGATTTGGAGTTAATCCCCTCTTGACTGCATCTATTGTGTAACTTACAACGTTTTCCCAATATTCTTCGTGTAAAGAAACGATTTCGAATTTGCAGCCGTATTTTTTTGCTATATATGTTGTTATTTCAATGTCTTCTTCCGATGGGCAATCAATATACCCATCTTTATCTTCCATCCCTATCCGGATGTAAAATATTGTAGGGTCGTATCCTTGTTCTTTTAGTTGATGTACCACAACCGAGCTATCGACACCTCCCGATACAAGAGCAGCTATTTTCATAAATTTAATGTCCTTTCAAGTCTAAATTACCAAATCTGGGTTTTTGCAAACGATTTAAATATGCCCATTCCCAAAGATATTCCGGCTCGTACAAAAAACTGATTTCGTCCGTTTATTACATCAAAATCGTATCCGGCTTTCACAAAAAAGAACTTATAATCGGCATATAAGTTGGGTGTTATTAATATACCGTCTTTGCTTCTTCTTCTGAAATCGAACAGGTAACCACCATCGACACTAAGTAATAGAGTTACTTTGCTGGTGCTGAAAAAACGTTCTCCGAAAAACGTTGTAAACTGTACGGGCTTTATGTTTAAACCGCTCATTTTTGCACCGCCCGGTGTGGAATATTCCAACCCTGACGAAATATATGCGTTCAGCTTGTTTTTTTTGTGGTATGCCGGAAACGAAAGGTTAGTAACAAACTGCCCGTCACTGTCCGGTGTGTATTGTCCTGCAAATCCTAAAAACTGACTATAACAAAACAACGGAAATACCCACAAAATGAATAAAAACTTTAAACGTCCCATTTTATATTTTTTCTTGAGAATGATTACCTGATTTTCCGCAGGCAAAGATATTCAAATTATGGGTAACCTTTAATATCTAATTCTTTAAAAAACTGACAAACCTGACAGTTTTTTTATTATGCAATATTTTATGACTATTCTACTTGTGTATAATTTTAGCCTTGCCTTAATACTGCCCAACACATGTTTGTCATAAAACCTGACACTTCTGACAGTTTGAACGTTTTTTTTATGGTTTACTCAACTACCCGAGTTTATCTTGGCTTTGTTTTCTTCCATTATTACCTGATAGTTGTTTACAATTGCACCTACTACTAAGTTTAACAGTAAGAATGCGGCTAAAATAAACCACAGTACATGAAAACTTGTAATAATAATAGGAGGGGTGTTAACCAGTTTATACTCGTAAGCTTTTACCAAATTATAGCGCAAGTCGGTCCAGTCTTCGCCTGTTAAAGCCCTGAACAAAGTAAACATCGATTCGGCCAATGTTCCGTATGGGTCGGGCGAGCATTCGGGGCTGTTGGGTGCTACTGCCATTAATCGTTCGTAACGGCTTGCTGCATCTTTGTCGAGGTTTTCGACAGAGGGCATGCGGAACAATGTAGTACCTATAATTGCAAATAGATACAGAAATATAAAGAAGAACACTCCGTTGTAAAACAGTGCACTGAACGATTTGGAAAGTACGGCTATAATAAGCTTAATTTCGCTCGAAGTACGTAATAAACGTAATACTCTGAATATCCGCAGAATACGTACAACCATTATAGTGGAACTACCTTCAAATAAATCTTCGGGTATGTAACTGATAAGCACAAGAAAAAGATCGAAGTTGTTCCATCCCGATTTGAAAAACGATTTGATATCTTGACGGGCAATAAAACGGAGAACGATTTCGATAGTAAAAATACACAGAATAATATTCTGAATAAATTTTATTGTAGTATTGTGGGTGTATGTTTCGACTCCTATTAGAAATGAATTGATGAGGATAACGCCTACAATTATCAGTTCGAACCACTTTTTTGCAATAATGTTTCGAGAAAAATCTTTAAATTTCGACATATTGTTTTGTGTTGGTTTGGTTAATTATTTAATTGTTTTCTGTTTCAAGTTAAATATTTATTCCTGTTTTTTTGCACAAAATAATGCATGTTCCTGTAAGGAGCATAATAAGAGGCTGAACAAAAAAAGGATGGACAAAGATACATATTTAGCTTCTAGTTACAAACCACAAAACCTGACATATCTGACAAGTTTTATTATTTCGGCACTCCTTCTTTTTCTTTGCAGTTACTCTTGTATACTTCCCTGATGTATAGATAAATCTAACTTTTATACTTCCTTGGCTTGCCAGTTTCCCTTTTTCAAATAAATATAGGATAAAATAAGCAGGGGACCCCAGTAAAAATATTCGACAGTCCAGCAAACCGCAACCGACGATTGATAATAGATAACAATAACAAACATTGATGTTACATAAGCAGCCATTGTTATCATCTCCAGAATGAGGGCCATACGTGTATTTCCTGTTCCTGAAATAGCATTGAATGCTACCGTGCTAAAACTGCATATGGGCAGCGCTGCTATTATAACCAACAATGGGGCAACAGCTTCCTGCACAAGCGATATACTTTTGTCCGAAGCCAGTAACGATATCCAGAATTGGGGTGCTATAGCCACAACAACTCCCATTGCTACAACTATAATCATATTCAAAAAACCAATCCGCTTTATTAAGGGTATAACTGTATTTAAGTTTCCTGCCCCCATGGTGTTACCTACCAATGTATTTGCTGTTGTAGCAAGTGCATTCATGGGTATGAAGAACACCATGTAGAAGCTACGCACAATATTGGTTATAGCTAAGGCTCTTTCGCCATGATTTTCTATTGCCAGAAAAAAGATAAACCATGTTGACATGGAAACCAGATATTGCACCATTGTAAAAACAGATATGTTCAGTATACGGCGAATTACGTCGAAATTGAATTTAGGTTTTGCAAATCCGTATTTTTTAAGGTTTACTCTTTTGTAAGTATATATAACGAAAAACAAAACTGATGCTAATTCTGACAGAACTGAAGCCATTCCTGCTCCGGCAATACCCAATTCGGGGCAACCAAGTTTTCCGAAAATGAGAGCGTAGTCGCCTATAATATTTACAATAGCCATAACTACAGCATTGAGGGTAAGCACCGATGTGCGGGCAATTCCCACATAAAATGCACGAAACATAACGTTTATAAACGAGAAAAAGAACCCGAAAGAACGCCATTCAAGATAATCGGATGCAGCGGTATATACCGCAGGCGATTTGATTAGTGACGAAAGCAACGACTCCTGAAAAAAAGATGACAGGAAATATAATGCAAGTGCAAAAAATTGCAGGAATAGTATTCCTTGTATTACTATGCTTCCAATTTGTCCGTATTCGCGTTCTCCGTTTCGGCGGCTTATCATTATTTGTCCGCCTATACTGAATCCGAATCCCAGCATAAAAAAAGCAATATAATAGATTCCGGCTAGTCCTGCGGCTCCAAATTCTACTTCGCCCACTCTTCCTAAAAATATGGTGTCGGTTATTTGTATAACATTTTGGGCTAATAATCCTAATACAATAGGAAAGCTAACTTTCCATATGTCTCTATATGAATACATAAATGTAAATGATTTTGGTTTGTGTATGTTTTACCTCAACAAATACTAACGGGTAAAACTAGTTGTAATTTGTAAGGATACTGTTTTTCCGAATTTCGCCTAAAAATGACTTTAGTTCGTATAATTCGTTAAGCGATCCGATGTACCTTCGCGGTAAAATAAATGCTGCTTGTTGGGTATGGTAAAAATATAAAGCATTTCGGGTTTCATCTATTTTTATTATTTGATCCCAGACGACTGCAAATGTACTACTCTCATTTTGTATCTGGATGCCTCTGTTGTTGATTAATATTTCGGCTTCTTTAAACTTGACTCGCTGCTTATAGTTTATTCTGCTTAAGAGATTAGCTAAAAGCTTTGAGCTAAATTTTATGATGAAATATACACCCCAAACAAAACCGCTAACAAATACGGCAATAAAAAGGAATAAGAATACTTTGAATCCGATTGTGTCGTATTTCAGCTCGGTATTTATTCCTGCAAGATAGATGAGTATGGTAAACAAAAATGCAGCCCCCCATATAAATAAGGGCTTTATCTTGAATTTGGTGCTATGATTTGCACAAAATTCAGTATAATCGGCCATTGAGACTGATATTTGTTTTCCGAATTCGAACATCCCAAGAACACAGTTTTATACTAGTTTGTTGGTTTTGGTATCGGGGAATACAACCCAGGGTTTAAAAGTTTTGGCTTCTTCAAAGTCGAGAATAGCGTACGATATAATAATTATAATGTCGCCCGGATGAGCTTTGCGTGCAGCGGCACCGTTCAAACAAATCATACCCGATCCTCGCTCGCCTTTTATTACATAGGTTTCGAGGCGTTCGCCGTTATTATTATTCACGATATACACTTTTTCACCTTCAATAATATTGGCTGCGTCCATCAAATCTTCATCAATAGTAATACTTCCAATATAATTTAGGTTGGCTTCGGTTATTGTAACCCTGTGTATTTTCGATTTTAAAACTTCAATTTTCATTTTTCTGACAATTTAGACTCTGATTATCGAGTCTTGTTCTTCTTTGAAAAACGTAATAATAAAAATTAATTTGTTCTTTTGTATGTTATGTTGTCAATCAGCCTTACATTTCCACAAAAAACAGCAATACAGCCCACTATATAATCTGTACTGTTCCAGTCGGTTATTGGCTGCAAGGTGTTTCCGTCAACAATATCAAAATACTCAACTTCCAGATGCTTTGCATCATTTATACCTTCGGTTACATACTTTATTGTTTCTTCAATATTATGATCCGACGAATATTTTAAGCTTTCGGACAATTGTTTATATATAATTGCAGCTTCAGCTCTTTCTTCGGCTGTAAGTCTTTCGTTCCGGCTGCTCATAGCCAAACCGCTTTGTTCGCGCATTATGGGCATTCCTACTATCTCTAATGGTAAATTCAATTGTTTTACCATTGTTCTTATTATAGCAAGCTGCTGAAAGTCTTTCTCGCCAAAATAGGCTTTATTGGGTTTAACAATATCAAAAAGCTTACTTACAACTTGAGCTACACCATTAAAATGACCGGGACGAAATTTTCCTTCCATTACTTTATCCAGCATCCCGAAGTCGAACTTACGTGTATCGGGTTCGGGGTAGATTTCCTTTTCGGTAGGTGCAAATATAATATCTACTCCTACTTTTTCGAGAAGGCTTGCGTCTTGTTCAAGGGTACGTGGATATTTCTGAAAATCGTTTTTATCGTTAAATTGTGTCGGGTTTACAAATATGCTAACTACAGTAATATCGTTTTCTTCAATGCTTTTCTTTACCAACGATATATGTCCTTGATGCAATGCTCCCATTGTAGGAACAAAACCAATCGATAATTTTTTTATCGAATCGAGCCTGCTTTGTAAATCTACAATTGTACTAACAACAACCATTTTGCTATATTTTATGATCTTTTCTTAAAGATTGCTTAGAAAAAACATGCAAAGCAACTAAATAAATACGAAACACGAAAATAAAATGCTATAAATAAGCTGAAATAAAACCGGATTTAACCAACTGCAAACAGCACAAAATTGAACTTAATATATATGGAAAAAACTTGGACTTATAACAAATCCTATACGTAGCATGTGCCTGTAGCGTTTGTAGTCGAGTAAGTTTTCGCCATATCCATTATAATATTCAAGAAACAGATACTGATTTTCGTTTTTAAACAGGCGTAACGAGTAATTGGCTGTGATATTGGCGTCGAAAAATCCTCCTCCTCTTTTTGTTATCAGCAGCCCGAAATTGTATTTGTTTTTATAATTGTAATCGGATGCTATGTGTCCCCATCCTTTATACCTGACAATGTTAGGGTTGTTTTCGCCATCAACTATGGGAATCCACATTTTAGATTGAACGGTCCAGAACCGGTTTATTTTAAATATACCCGAAAAACTTATTTTGTTCCAGCTTCTCGATTCGTCTTCGTCTCTACCGTTCGACTCATGTTCGAATTGCATGGATACTGTTCCCAAAAATCTGTTTTTGTATGTTAAGGCTTTACCTACACCTATGGTAGGGTTATAATTTATATCGCCAAAGGGAAAAGATTTTTGATATACGTTCCAATAGGCTAATTGGGTATACGTAAGAATTAGATAAGTACGGAACGGTAGCACACTGTTTGTTAACCTTTGCGATACACTTATCTGGAATTTTGCATCCGAATTGTAGCGGGTTGGTTCTTCGTTGAGGGCTGTACCGGTAACTATATAATTGTTTTTATATATCCCGAAGCTAGGTAAATTGTCAAAAACCTTGATAATACTATCTGCGTTATTTAGTACAGGTTCGTCTTGCCTGAAAACAGTAGTTAGAACATCCTGCGCCCTTCTCGAAAATTGAGAGTGCTTCGCCGAGTCGCCCCTGTGTATGTGTTTGGAGTTGTGTATGTGTATTGAGTCGGAATGTTGAGCAGCGAGCTGCAAGGTATAACTTGTAGCTAATGAAATGAAGAAAAAGGCCAGTGTTTTTTTCATTTTTCAGATGACTAATATGTTGTTATAATATTGGTTACTTGTTTAATAATCCGGTTAAAACCTCGTATGCAACAGGGCATGTACTCGCATTTTTTACTGTCAGTTTATATATCTGACTGAACTTTTTTCGGTCGGTATGCGGATATTCCCTGCACGCTTTGGGTCTGGCTTCGTATATCGAACAATAATTGTCGGGCATAAGAAAAGGGCAAGGCATTGTTTTAAATACATAATCGCCGTCTTCGTCCACCTGCAAATATTGCTCAACAAAAGTCGAAGGTTTCATCTTCACGGCTTTTGCCATTCGTTCAATATCCCTGTCGTATATGGCAGGACCTAGTGTGCGACAACAATTCGCACATTCCAAACAATCGATTTTCTCGAATGCTTCGTTGTGTAAAATGTGCACAACCGTGTCCATTTTAGCTAAACGGCTTTTGTTCTTTTTGAAATATGACAAAAAAGAAGGCGTTGCTTTTTCTGTCATAAGTTTCAAATCGGCATACTTGTTAAATTTCCCTTTCATCTAAACGAGTTATTTCTCCTACTAAGGGTACCCGCATCCTTACTGTTATTTCTTCCTTCGAATAACGATGCCCTATAAGGAACATCAGTTTTGTTATCGCGGCTTCAACTGTAAGGTCGAAACCACTTATTACTCCTGCTTTTAACAATTCTCTTCCTGTTTCGTAGCGTTGCATTTCTACGCTTCCCTCGGCACATTGTGTTATATTAACTACTAAAAGTCCTCGTTTTACAGCATCCTTCAATGCGTCTATAAACCATGGTATTCTTGGTGCATTCCCCGATCCGTACGTTTCGAGAATTACAGCTTTCAAATTTTTCGTTTGTAGAACACTGTCGACTACTAATTTGTTTATTCCGGGGAAAAGTTTTAAAATAGCAATATGGCTATCCATCTGGTAATGAAACTTTACTTTTTTTTCAGGAAGGGGCAATATATTATTCCTGTCGTACCGGATATGTATTCCCGATTTTGCCAGATATGGATAATTATATGACCGGAAAGCATTAAAATTGTCGGCATTTGCTTTTGTTGTACGGTTACCTCTGAACAGATAGTTCTGAAAAAATATACAAACTTCGGGAACTATGGGGCTGCCTGTTATATCTTTGTCGGCAGCTATTTCCATAGCTGTTATAAGATTTTCTTTAGCATCGGTACGTAGTTTACCAATCGGGAGCTGGGCTCCGGTAAGTACAACGGGCTTATTCAGGTTTTCGAGCATAAAACTCAGTGCCGAAGCCGTGAACGCCATAGTGTCGGTTCCGTGTAGTATAACAAAACCGTCGTGCGAATGGTAATTGTCTTCAATTATTTTCACTAAATCTACCCAATGTTTAGTAGAAACATCGGACGAGTCGATAACCGGATCGAAAACAATTGTATTTATGGTAAAATTCAAACGCTGCAATTCGGGTATGTGGCTTGTTAGATGACTGAAATTGAAAGCCTCTAACGAACCGGTTTCGCTATTTTCTACCATACCGATTGTACCTCCGGTATAAATTAACAGGATATTAGCGTTAGAATCTATCATATTGAAAACCTAAAACACAAAGATAGCGTATTAATTAGACTAACCTCCTTACAAATCGTCGTTTTTTTGACGAAAATATGTATATTTTACATTACTTGAGGATTATGTCCTCTTTTTGTATTTTTATATCACAGTAATGGCAATTTAAAACAATTTTTTTGGCATCCACTACATCAAAACGTGTGAGCATCGGTTCGTTATTTGTAATACATTTAGGATTGTTGCATTTAACAATACCTGTTATTGTTTGTGGCAGTGCAACCCTCCGTTTTTCAACTACCTGATAGTCGCGTATAATATTTAATACTACATTGGGGGCAACAAGAGATATTCTGTTGACTTCTTCTTCTGCAAAAAACTTATCTTGGATTTTGATAATGCCTTTTGTGCCCATTTTTTTGCTTTCGAGGTTGTTTCCTATTGTTATTCGGTTTTGAAGGCTTTGTAATCTCAATAACGAAACAACTTTAAATACCTGATCTGATGGTATATGATCTATTGCAGTGCCATTGCATAATGCTGCAACTTGCAGTTCTTTTCTTTTTTCTGACATAACTTTCTGTTTTAGTCGACGTTAATACCTAGCGAATCGCAAATAATTGCCTGACGGGTAAACATTCCGTTTTTTGCTTGTTCAAAGTAGTAAGCTTTTGGGCTGTCGTCTACATTTTGCTGTATCTCGTTAACGCGGGGTAGGGGATGCAGTATCCGAAGATTGTCGCGCGAATTATCGAGCATCGATTTTTTCAGGATATATACATTTTTTACTTTTTCGTATTCCATTAAATCGGTAAAACGTTCGCGTTGAACGCGTGTCATATACAGTATGTCGGCATTATCTATTACTTCGGGGCTGAAATCGGTATGCTCTGTGTATTTTATGCCTTGTTTGTCACAAAATACTTTGTAGGTATCGGGAAGCATTAACTCCTCCGGAGCAACAAAGTTGAATGTAGGGTTAAAATGCGACATGCCTATAATGAGCGAATGCACTGTGCGCCCGTATTTTAAGTCGCCAACAATTGTTATTGTCAGGTTTTCGAGTGTACCTTGCGTTTTATAAATCGAATATATATCGAGCATGGTTTGTGTTGGATGCTGGTTAGCACCGTCTCCGGCATTTATGACCGGAACACCCGAAACTTCCGATGCATAACGGGCTGCTCCTTCGAGGTGATGCCTCATTATAACAAGGTCGGCATAATTGCTTACCATTAATATTGTATCTTTTAATGTTTCGCCTTTAGTGGAGCTTGTGGTTGATGCATCCGAAAAGCCGATAACCCGTCCTCCCAAACGATTGACTGCTGTTTCGAAACTTAAGCGGGTACGGGTCGACGGTTCGAAGAACAGAGTGGCGCATACTTTGCCTTTTAGTAAATCCCGGTTAGGATCTTTGTCGAATTTCTCGGTCAATTTCAGAATTCTCAGAATATCTTCTTTCTGATAATCGGTAATTGATACTAAACTTCTCTTATTCATACTCTATATATGTTTTTTTATTGTTTTTGTGTAAAAAAAATCCTCAAAAAAGAATTCTTTTCTTGAGGATATTTTTGAGATTAGTTATGTTATTTTCAAACAAAAAGTATGCATATATTATTCTGATACTATTGATTATGCTTACACGAAAATGCTGTATAGCCATCGTTTATTTTATTTCCACGAAATTAGTTATTTTTCGGTTATCACGAAACATTTACAGTAATTAATTGAGGAAAAGTACGTGCTATATTATTTTCTAATTTTTCGGTCAGGTTTTCGATCGGCATTTCCAATGCATCGGCAAGAATTTCGTATACCGATTCTATGGATATGTCGTGAGTATCGGTTTCGCAAAACATCATATTTAATGGTATTACTTTTACCGAATCGATATTAAATTTATCGTTTACCGAAAACATAAAACCATGCGCCAATAGTTGTTTTGTTAGTTCGGGCTTTCCTTTATAGCCATGTATAATCCAAGCTTGTTTAGGGTTGAACTTCTTTTTTGAGGCTATTAACTCGTCCCATGCTTTTACGCAATGTATAATCAGCGGTTTTTTTAGTTTTTCGGATAAACTTATTTGGTATTCAAAAACATGTTGCTGAATCGATAACTCAGGTCCTTTCAATTTGTCGTAACCGGCTTCGCCTATTGCAACTATGCGGGAATCTCCTGCAATTTCGCTTAAAAATTTTAACTGGGGTTCGGCGTTTTCAGAATACCAAGGGTGTACACCGCACGAAAAACTGCAACCTAATAACGCGTCTTTCGCATCTTCGAAACCAAGGGGGTATACATTTAAAATATACGGGTGACTCGGCTCACCCTCGTCAGCTGAAGTGCTGCTGCTGTCATGAGTGTGTATGTCGTATAAGTCCATAAAAAATTAATTGTTCACTTTTGCAAAATAAGTAAATCTTTTCCACTATATCAAAGTTATGACCTGCAAAAAAACGTAAAAAGGCTTGTTTCTACTAGTATAACATCTTAAACTTTTTAATATTTGTTAAAACCATTTACTTTTAGCAGATTGACTAAGATATATAGTTGTATTTGCAATAGTTGTTAGAGAGGTATGGAGGAATGTTCGACAAATATGTTTTGCCTGTAAATATGGTGTAGCTATAATGCAAGTATGAACCGGATAGTGTAATTCGGTTCATACTTTGTGTGTGATATTGGTAGTATTTATTGTCGTACTCCTGTAACCGTAATCGAATAAATACCAACATTGCCTGCTTTATATTTTTCGATTGTCGACTTATCTAAGTGCTCTTCTAAAACTTCGTCGGGTATAAGTACCGTTTTTGTCCGTTCAATTTTAATGTTTACAAAGTTCGCTTTTTCTATTTCACCCAAATAATCTTCCCTTTGTATGGCGCTGGCTATACAGCCTGCATACATAGAAGCATTGTCGGTAAATTCTTTCGGAAACGTACCATTCAGTACAACGTCCGAAATGCAGAAGTGACCACCTTTTTTCAGTACCCTGTATATTTCGCTGAATATTTTATCTTTTTGGGGTAATAGATTTAATACACAGTTACTTACCACTATGTCGACCGAACTGTCGGGGAGAGGCATATTTTCAATATCGCCCTCAATAAACTCAATATTGGTATAGCCTCGCTTAATAGCGTTTTTTCGTGCTTTTTCTATCATTTGCGGCGAAAAGTCGATACCGATAATTTTACCTGTTTCACCCACTTCGGCTCTGGCAATAAAACAATCGTTACCTGCCCCCGATCCCAAATCTAAAACCGTATCGCCCTCTTTTATTCCTGCATATTGGGTTGGTAGTCCGCAGCCTACGCCTAAATCGGCATCGGCTTCATAGCCTTTTAAGTTGGTATAGTCTTCGCTCATAATGGTATAGACTTTTTTTGATGGTGTGGCGGGATTTGTGCCACAGCAACATTTGCCTTTTAATTCGTCAGAGTTCAAAGCTAATTCGCTATAACGTTGTTTTACAAGCTCTTTTTTTGCTTCGTTTTCATTCAGAGTCAGAGCATCCAGTATTTCTGTCTCGCTCGGAACTTTTCCTTGTATCAGAACATTACCGTTGATAACAACGGCTGGGGTGGAGAGAACATTATATTTCATTATCTCCATTATATCCTCTTCTTTTTTTACATCGGCTGCAATATTGGACTCTTCTACAACCTTTTTCACTCTATTGTAAACGTCTTTACATTTGGCACAACCTGTGCCCAATATTATAATTTCCATATCTGTTTTATTTTAATTTGGCTATAAAAAGAACTTTAAGCTAAATATTGATTACTATATAATATATTCCAACTACAATAAACACAGCCGACACAATACGCCTAAACCATATTTCGAGGTTTTTCATCCTGTTATAAAACCTGCCTACATTCGACATGCTATAAGCAATCAGATAAGCGATAATAATAACAGGCAGACCTGTTGCTATAGCAAATACGGGAGGCAAAAGTAAGCCCGATGCACTACTGATTGTCATAGGAATAAGTACTCCAAAGTACAATACGCCGCTATATGGACAGAATGCCAGTGCAAACAATACACCTAAAAGAAAAGCGTTTAGGTAGTTTTTTCTCATTTTCTTTTCGCTGACTTTTGATGTAATTTTGTTTAATGCGGGAATATTGAATTTTATAACATCGAGCATCAGAATGCCAATGATAATTAAAGCTATACCCAAGTATAAACCGCTGATGTTTTGCAATAATTTGGCTACCTGAAATTTACTTGCCCCGAAATAGAATATCAATCCTAAGGCTGTATAGCTAAAGGTACGTCCAAGTGTATAAAATATACCATTGAGCAGTACGCGTTTTTTATCGGCTATATTTTTACTCAGGTATGCTGTTGCCGTAATGTTGGTGGCTAATGGGCAAGGACTTATAGCAGTCATTAATCCCAATATAAAAGCTGTAAGTAAAGGAATATCCGAATTATCTACTATTTGTTGAAGCAACTCCATTAGTCAACACGTTTATCAACTTCTTCTTTGATTAAGTTGGTTAATACATCGGGCGAGTTTAGGGCGTTGGCAAAAGCCTGTTCGGTAATATCTACAGAGTTATCGCCTTTAGAGATAATTAGAGCGTTCCACGATACTTCATACTTGTTTACCAATTCTTCAAACTGTTTATTGCTTGTATCTACTTCAGTAAATTTTACTTTTTCGTTACCTGCATAAACTTTTGCAATAGTCTTTTTTGCTAAGTCGCCCACCGCGATACAGGTTTTACAACGTTGTTTGCCGTGAAAATAATAGACATTTATAACCGAGGCATCTGCCATTGTAATGGTTGGTTCCTGCGCTTGGTTTTCCGTCTGTTTGTTTTCGGTTTTATTACTACAGGAAAATAGAAATGTAGTTAATAATGAGAGTAGGATTAATTTTTTCATGTTATATATTTTAATAGTTGTTCGCAAAAAAACGAATTAAGTAGCTAAATTTTTTATTTATTATTACAAGTGTCTTCGTTGCAAATAGTTACAAAGAAAGATGAAAACATATTTTTTGCTTTTTTCCAATTATCCTGATTTATACAGTATTTTACAGTAGGTAGTGTTATTGTTCCCTGTATCAGCCCTGCATCTTTCAATTCGTTCAAATGTTGCGACAATGTACTTTTTGCAATAGGCAGTATTTCCGACATATCGCCATGATAACAACACGACTGATTGGCAAGCATTTCTAATATAGCTATACGGATAGGGTGTCCTAATGCTTTAGCGAAGCGCGCAAGCTGTTCTTGTTCGGCTGTTAGTTCTTTCTTTGGCATATTGTTTATATTTATTGTTCGCAAATATACGAATAGATTTTTAATTCGCAAGTTTACGAACGATTAAATTAAGTAAAATATTTAATAATGTATTTACATAAAAAGATGTAAACGAATAAAGAAAACGTTACCTTCCTTTGGTGTGGAGAATAACGTTTTCGTATTTATTGTTGAGATGAATAAATTTCTATTTACTCAAAGTCGGCATCGGTAACACCTTCATTTATTTTTACATCTGCTATTCTAAATTCAACTTTCATGCCCATTATATCCATCGATAACAGATGAGGTATTTGAACGTGATTAACCAAACGATAATCTCCTATATTCACTCTTTGAGTATGAAGCTGATCGTTCATTTCTTTGGTAACTTCTTCTGCTATTTTTAAGCCTGTTGTTTTATCGTAAAAATATTTATGATCGTTATTAAGTGCAAGTATATATGCATTGTCTTCTTCTCCGACATATTTTATGTCTTCATTTATTAAAATAAGTTCAGAAAAGGTTGACGCGTTATATTTAAGGGCTTTGATCTCCGACTCAGGTATATCATTTTTTTGTCCCATGGCTTCAATGTAACCTTTGCCATTGTTATAAACAACTTTCATCATGGTTTGTCCTGCTACTTGCATTTCCTGATAGTATTTACCATCATTAGTGACTTTTTGAATCATTGTTAATGCATTGCCCTGAACTTCTCCTGTGGCTGTTGTAACAATACTCTTAACCTCTAGCATTGCTTTTCGGCCTCCAACGGCGATCATATAATCTTCCAATACTTTTTTTACATCAACATTCTTCAATATGGGTTTATCAACTTTGTTTCCGTAGTTGTCGTAATAATTGATTGGAATACCTAATTTTTCGAGCGAAGGCAATACTTCTGTTGCTTTGCCTGCAATAATAATGCGCGATGCATTATGAAGCATATATTTGTTTGCAGCTTCCTTCACTTGTTCTAAAGTAACAGCATTAATGCTTTTTATGTAGTTTTCGTAATAATCGGCAGGTAACGACTGCGTTTTTTCACGTAGGGCAAACGAAGCTATGGTTTGTGGTTTCTCGGCATTCATAACAAAACTTCCTATATATACGGCTTTTGCTAAATCCAGAGCCTCTTGTGTAGCTTCTGTAGTTCCTATTCGTTTAATTTCGCTCATCATTTCAACAATGGCACTGTCGGTTACAGCATTACGTACGGCCGCTGTGGCTGCAAAATTCGAGGTGTATTTGCTACCCGAAATGCGGGAATAAGAGCCGTATGTCCAACCATGTGTTTCGCGTAGGTTTTGGAATAAGTATCCGTCGCCGCCGCCACCTAATATTTGATTAGCCATTAATACAGCAAAATAATCGGGATCGGTCATTTTAAGGTTAGTAATATTACATATGGCTATTTCAGACTGAACAGCAGTAGGCACGTCTATAAAATCTATTTGGGTTTGTTGTATGTTAACCGGTTCGGTGTATGTTGATACAGGAGCTTGTGCTTTTTTCCACGATGAGAAGTTTTTTTCTACCAGTTTCTTCACATCTTTAAATTTCACATCGCCTACAATTATTAGGTATGCATTTTCGGGAACGCAATATTTAGAATAGTAGTCTTTTACATCGCTAAGTTTTATATTTGCGACAGATTCGGGTGTAATATATTCCCCACTTGGGTGATTTTTTCCGTATAATAATACCCGACGGACACGCGAAGCGATAGTTTTAATATTCTTTTCGTTGGCTTTCATATCGTCCAGTAACTTAGCCCGTTCACTATCAAGTTCTTCCTGATTAAATAATGGATCTAACATTCCCTGAGCAGTCAGTTCAAGTATTTCAGGAAAATATCTGGAAAGTGCCGAACCATTTACATTATGCACACTGAAATAGATCCCCGATCCATAGTACTCAGTCCTTTTATTGAATTCTTCTTTACTGATTTTACTTGTCCCATTGCCCATCATGCTACTGGCAATGTTATCTACTCCTTTTAGCTCCCCTTCGAGCGATGGTTTATTGTCTATTGTTAGGGTAAACGAAACTCTTGGCAGTTTGTGGTTTTCCACAACAATAACTTTCAATCCATTCGGTAACTCAAAGCTTTTAGGTTTACCGAGGTTTACTTTTGGTGCAGAACCCGGTTTGGGCTGAACCGATCTGTCTACCTGTGCCTGAAGCGACAATGTAAGCAACAGGCTTAATGATATATATAGTAATTTTTTCATATTATTCGATAGTCTAAATTTGTTATATTATTATTCCTGAGCTGTTGTAGCGGCAGGTACATAATCAAGCACTAAACGCTGATTGTTGTTCAGGTATTTGTTCGCAACGTCTCTTATTTCTTCGCGAGTGATAGAACGGTAAATATCAAGAACTTTATTGATAAGGTTTACGTCCTTATATAACATATAATACGAAGCAAGGCTACTTGCTACGTTTTCGACAGTAGAGTTTTGATTGATAAACTCGTTCTCGAATTGATTTTGAAGTTTCTGATAGTCTTCTTCCGAAATCAGTTCGGTTTGTATCTTTTTCACTTCCTCGTCTATACTGGCTAACATTTCTTCGTTAGTTTTTCCCGACATGGGTATTCCTAAAATAAAGTAAGTACTGTAATCTTCTTGGCTAAAGTTGAAAGAGCCTACTTCCAATGCTATTTTTTCATCGTCTACAAGTTTTTTATAAAGGCGCGAACTTTTTCCGCCACTAAGCACCGATGCTATCATTTCCAGAACATAAGCATCGCGATCTTTCATCGAAGGTGTACGATAGGCAGTCAATAACATTGGTAATTGAATGTTAGGATCTTCGAATACAGCGTTACGTTGTTTTGTGATAGGAGTTTCTTCGTATTTTGTTTTTACAACATCCGTGCCTTTAGGTATAGAACCGAAGTACATTTCTATCCATTTTTTAGCTTGGGCTTTGTCAAAGTCTCCGGCTATTACCAGTACGGCATTGTTAGGTATGTAAAATTTATCGTGAAAAGCTATAAACTCGTCAAGTGTAGCGGCATTTAGGTGCTCGATAGACCCGATAGTTTGCCAACGGTAAGGATGTTTTTCGAATAAATTGTTTTTTACCGCCAGTAATAATTGACCGTATGGCACATTTTCGTAACGCATACGCTTCTCTTCTTTTACAACTTCGCGCTGAGTATCTACTCCTATCTGATTGATTACAGGATGTAACATACGTTCCGACTCCATCCATATTGCAAGCTCAAGGTTGTTTGAAGGGAATATTTCGTAATAGTAGGTGCGGTCGTCTGTAGTATTGGCATTTGATTGTCCTCCGTTCGAGCTTACAATTTTATCCCATTGTCCACGTCCTATATTTTGTGTGCCTTCAAACAACAAGTGCTCGAAAAAATGGGCAAATCCTGTGCGGTCGGGAGTTTCGTCTTTAGCACCCACGTGGTACATTACCGAGGTTGCAACCACAGGAGCCGATTTATCCTGATGTAGAATTACATGCAAGCCGTTACTGAGGTCGTATTCCTCAAACTCGACATGCTGAGCATAAGTTGCAGTTATGGCTGTAACTAAAAGCCCCAAAGAAAGCAAAGTCTTCTTCATAATTTCTGTTCGAATTTATTTTATTAAATATTCTCTTCGTATTTGTTTGTTATATGTCGGCTTTTGTTTCCAAAAGTCACATAATGATTTATTTTTTATTTTCAGGATATAGGCTATTCCACCATGTTTGATCGTCTTTCAGCCATTTAGCAAACCATGCATATATCGAGTAATTCCACTCGATGCGTCTTTTGTAGTTCGATATTCCATGGTTTTCATCTTTTACCTGAATAAACTCTACCGGTCGGCCGAGTACTTTAAGGGCTGTATACATTTGGATGCTTTCGCCAATGGGCACGTTGGTATCGTTCGTTCCGTGTAATAACAGTAGTGGCGTTTTTATTTTATCGGCGTTAAACAGCGGGCTCTGGTCTACATACATTTTTTTATTATTCCAAGGGTAGCTAAAAGCGCTTGCCCCCGAACTGTAGGTATATCCCCAATAGCCTTCGCCCCAATAGCTTGATATTGAACTGATGCCGGCATGCGAAACGGCGGCAGCAAACATGTCTGTTTGTGTTTGCAGATACATGGTCATAAATCCTCCGTACGAAGCTCCTATACAACCAATTTTTGATGCATCTATATAGGGGTGTTCTTCAATAAACTTTTTTGTACCTTCAATTATGTCATCGGCAGTACGTTTACCCCATGCATTAACATGCCGTGCCGAAAATTCTTGTCCGTACCCGATTGTTCCGCTAGGTTGTAAAACATATACAACATATCCCATAGCTGCATATACATGCATAGGGTAGGGGAAAACAAGAGTACGGGAAGTAGGCATAGTGCCACCATAGTAGTATACAATTGCCGGATATTTTTTCGATTTATCGAAATTTGGAGGTAAATAGTAGCGTCCCTCGATTGTGGTTCCGTCTGATGAAGTGAAGTTCCAGTCTTTGACTTCGCCCAGATTCAGATTATCTAGTTTTTCCTGCATTGGATTGGCTATAAGCGTTGATTTTCCTGTTTTCAGATCACAATAATATGCACGTGAAAAATTTGAAGTGCTTTCGCCTGTAATAACCGCATTTGTCGTCCCTCGCGACAGGCTGAATAGTTGTACTACTTCTTCCGGTAAATCTAAGCGTGTATATGAACCATTTTGTGGATTGTAGCGATAAACCGACTCGTAATCACGATCGGTAACCCGCATATAAATCATTTTATCGGAGTTGTTCCAACGCATCGAACTTACCGAAGGATTGAAATCCTTTGTGATGGCTTTTATATCTTTTGTTTTTAAATCCATAATGTAAGCCTGTCCGTCGTAACTGTTTGGTATTTCGTCTTTGGGGACATTCAAACCAATACCAGCAAATGCTTCGGGTGCACCTCCTATAAGTATTTTTGTGCCGTCGGGCGAGAATAAAGCCGAATGGGCAAAAGCTTCGTCTTTCCATATTGTATCGAGAGCCAAAGTATTTACATCCAACTTATACATAGATATATTGCGGAATGGCCGTTCGGTTGTGGTTTCCTTGGTTGTGGAGAATAGTAAATAACGCGAGTCGGCACTTATGTCGTTTATATATGTGGAATGTTTGCCGAATGTCAGGCGTTGTTTTAACCCGCTGTTCAGATCGTATTTATAAATGAAATAACGATCGAGATAACCCGGTTGTCGGTCTTCGGGCGAAAGCAGGCGTTTTAAATCACCTTTCTGTTCGTTCCCCGATTCTTTATCTGTGTAATATAAACTCTTTTCGTCAGGCGATATGTAAAAACCTCCGCTAGGTATATCTGTAGCTACTATTGTTTCGGTAAGTACTTCAGGGTCGAGAGTAATGAAATGTAATTTACCGTTTCGGCTTTCTGTGTAATAAATTTTATTCGAAGTAGGCATCCAATTTGGATATTTAGAGCCTAAATTTACCCTGCGATTAGTTTGAATATCTAAAATTTGGGAGTAATCCGAAGATTTTCCTTCCTTATCATATATTCTGTAGCGTAGTAAAACAA
Organism: Dysgonomonas sp. 216; assembly: GCF_010501065.1. Taxonomy (GTDB): domain Bacteria; phylum Bacteroidota; class Bacteroidia; order Bacteroidales; family Dysgonomonadaceae; genus QVMM01. The sequence goes on from NZ_QVMM01000020.1 coordinate 38,893, forward strand.
AGCGTCCGTTAGGAGATATGCGGGCATCGGTTACTCTGTCTGCCCGGGCAATATCTTGTATTGTTATCAGCTGTTTACCTGTGGGTTGTACTTTAAAAACGGTAATACTGTCGTCCTTTTCTGATTCTATAGCTATTTTTACACCTTCGTCTTCAAGTTTTGATGAAGATAAACTCATGTACTTAATAAAAAATGTTGTTGTTCCGGGAGTAGTTGTAAACTCCTTATCCATAACTTTGGCATTTTTGAGGCTATCTTCGATAGAAGTTTTTGTGATTTCTTTCTTTTCGTTAATATAGGCTTCAAACATTCCGGGCGATGTCACTTTTAACCTAGCTTTGCAATAGCGGTCGGCATTTAATTGGAAAGAGAGCAGATGAAAACGTGCCCCCGACTGAGGTTTGGAAAAAAAGAAATAATCGCGCGTAACTTCGGACGAAAGTGGTTCGGTAAATGCGTTTTGAGGTGGTATACTAATGAAGGTTTCGAGCAGGTTCTTGTTTTCGAATTTTTCTCCTTTCAAATTTGTTGAGTCCAACATTACCGGCATAACAACATCGATAGGTTTTGTTGTGTATACCCTATCGACCGATATTTTGCGCTGAGCGAATAAAGCTGCAGAAAATACAATAAGTATAGAAAATAAAATACCTCTTATAGTCATAGTTAAAATCTTTTATTCAGAAATTTTATAGAGTTTAATTACATACAAAAGTAAAGTAAAATCATCAGAAAAGCACTAAAAGTAAAAAGGGATATTTAGAAATGGTCTAAATATACCCCTTTTTATAATCATATTATTATATAAGGTAGCTTCTCTGTTTATTATTTGGTAGTAATATTGTCGGATAAGCAAATATTTTTCTTTATATATAAGCCTTAAAAGGTCAGTTAAAAACCATAATGATTGTCGGTCTGTAATCCGACAATTTAATTACCTTTGTTTTTGATTCAATACAAAATAGCAATGAATAAATTTTTCTCGTTATTACTGTTATTGGTTTTAGCCTTTCAGTTGAAAGCCGAGACTGATAAGAAGCTGGTTTATAAGATTAACATAAAGCAGGAAATAGGCAGTACATCATTAATCCATTTACAGAATGGATTGCATCATGCAACAAAAGAGAATGCCGACTATGTTCTTTTAGATATGAATACGTATGGTGGGGCTGTAATGGAAGCCGATTCTATGCGTACTGCAATTTTAAATTTTCATATTCCGGTATATGTATTTATTAATAATAATGCAGCATCGGCAGGAGCTTTAATTTCGATAGCCTGCGATAAAATATTTATGACTTTGAGTGCCAATATAGGTGCTGCAACGGTTGTAGATGGAGGAACGGGCGAAAAGGCTCCCGACAAATATCAGTCGTATATGAGATCATTGATTCGTTCTACGGCCGAAAGTCATGGGCGTGATACTATAATTGAACAAAAAGGGGATACTGTTTATAAATGGAAACGCGACCCGCGTATAGCCGAAGCCATGGTTGACGAACGTGTGGTTGTGCCGGGTATAATAGATTCTACAAAGGTTCTGACACTTACCGCTAACGAGGCTTTGGAACTTGGGTATTGCGATGGAATAGCGCAAAATGTAAACGAAGTAATAACTAAGCATATAGGGCTAAGTGATTACGAAATAAAAACTTATAATCCTACCACATTCGATAATATAAAAGGGTTTCTTATGAATGGCGCCGTTCAGGCATTCCTTATTATGTTTATAATAGGTGGAATATATTTTGAACTGAAAACGCCCGGATTTGGGTTGCCTTCGGCTGTAGCTGTTACGGCTGCAATACTGTATTTTACACCTTTGTATATGGATGGATTTGCTCAAAATTGGGAGATTCTTATTTTTGTTGTAGGTTTAATTCTCATTGCTTTCGAAATATTTGTCATACCGGGATTTGGTTTTGCCGGAATTGCCGGAATTGTGTTTGCTGTTGTCGGGTTGTTCCTTAGCCTGATTGGTAATATCGATTTTAACTTCGAAGGTGTTTCGTTAGGTAATGTTACAGGAGCTGTGTTGACGGTTTCGGGGGGAGTTATTATGTCGGCTGTGCTGATTGTGTATTTGGCCAGCAGGATAGGAAAAGACGGAATATTCAGAAATGTAGCACTTAATACCGATCAGGAAGGTTTTATATCTGTGTCCGAAGCTCCAAGGCAACTTATTGGTAAAATAGGCATAGCGGCAACAGTGTTGCGCCCTTCGGGCAGAGTTATTATTGATGACGAGTATTACGATGCCGTGTCAAATGGCGGATTTATAGAGAAAGGTCAGGCTATAAAGGTTATGAAATATGAGAATTCGCAGGTATATGTTTCAGTTATAAAGGAATAAATAAGGAAAAATTCGGATATGAAATTTATAGGAATAATCCCAGCCAGATATGCTTCAACTCGTTTTCCGGGTAAGCCATTAGCCGATATGGCAGGCAAACCAATGATTCAGCGTGTTTATGAACAAGTAAAGTTGGTGTTAGATGATGTTTGGGTGGCAACCGACGACGAACGTATATTTAATGTAGTTGAAGCTTTTGGAGGAAATGTGGTTATGACTTCGCCGGATCATCAGAGCGGAACCGACAGGTGTTACGAGGCTTGCCAAAAAGTAGGAAATAATTGTAATGTTGTTATCAATATTCAAGGCGATGAGCCTTTTATACAACCAGCACAGATTGAAGCTCTGAAAGCATGTTTTACAGGTGATGAAGTGCAAATTGCAACTCTAGTGAAACCATTCAGGAAAGAAGACGGTTTTGATGCATTGTTTAATCCTAATTCGCCCAAAGTGGTGATTAACAAAATGCAGGAAGCTGTTTATTTCAGCCGTTCTATAGTTCCTTATATAAGAAATGCGCATCATACCGAATGGCTCGACAGGCATACTTTTTATAAACATATAGGAATGTATGCTTATCGTGTTGATGTATTGGGAGAGATTACACGTTTAGATGTTTCGTCGCTCGAAAAAGCCGAATCGCTAGAGCAGCTTCGGTGGATAGAGAATGGTTATAAAATAAAAGTAGGCTTTACAGACATAGAGACTATCGGTATCGATACACCGGATGACATGGATAAGGCTTTACAATTGCTCAACCTAAAATAGCTTAACCCTCATAATACAAATAATCAGGCATCTTTGTTGTTAACAGAGGTGTCTGTTTTTTCTGTTGTAGCTGTTATATTCAGGTTATCCTTAATATTTGCACTTTTCTTTCTTTGGTAAGGCAGGTTTATCTTTTCTTGCCAGAATAGCCATAGGAGGAATATTCCGGCCAGATAATAAAGCCAACCGAAAATATCGTGATGAAAAAATTCGAACCAATCTATTTGAAATAAGCGGTGAGTTTCTACGCTGGAATCCCATACCCTTCCATTATACCATTCGTTAAAACCTATAAACCATTTAGGATAAAAATCTTTTGTAATAATTGCTATTGCCGATATGCGAAAAACATTCAGTACATACAGGAATATAATAGATGATGGGATAAACCATAGCTTCTTTTTCCATGGACCATAAAAGAATAACATAATGAATGTAAACATCAGTATTTGTTTGCCACCGGTGCATCCCCAAATAATGCGGAGCTTTAAGAATGCGCCTTCGAAACGAATAGCAATATCATCATAGAGGAAATTGTCGTACCCGAAAAGTACACTAGTAACCCAATGCACCGATTTTGCTACCATAATGCACAATGGTTTTACTGCTTCGGAGTAGTCTTTTCCAAAAATGAACAAAGAATCGTGGTTCTCGCCTTCGGATGTACATAATTTCCAAACAAAGTCGAAAAAGAAAAATAAAGCCAAAAAACAAAGGATATCCTTGTTTTGCTTAATCAGTTTGCGTATAGAGTCTATATTTGTGTTAACTGAACCCATTATTTAGTTCACAAAAATAGAAAAACTTATCAGTATTTCAATATAAAAAGAAATTATATATAATAACAAATGTCTGGTATATTAAGTTTTTAATTTACTTTGCAGCGGTTTATTGGTACATCTGTTCCTTATTAATAATTGATGAATATAAGTTAAGATATACAAATTTGCGGTAATTTTAATTGATGATAAGCCGATTTGGTAAAAACTCAAGCAAAAAATAATATTTTTGTAATCGAAAATCTTTAGAGAATCGGAAAAATAACCAAACACTCGAATATTGAATATATAATGTCAGGAAATAAAAAACTATTACTGGTTGCCATTTTAGCCTTTGCTGTATTTTACGTAAATGCTCAAAACACAACCTCACCTTACAGCCGCCACGGTTACGGAATGTTGAAAGATAAAGCTATCGGAACCTCGAAAGGTATGGGTGGTATATCGTACGGAGTTAGAGGACAGAGCACAAATCCCGGTAATCCGGCATCATATTCGGCGGTCGATTCTCTTACTTTTATATTTGATATGGGAGTGTCTTTTTCTCAAAACAAATTGAGTGATGGAAGTGGTTCTCAATCGGATGATAACGGAGGACTTGATTATATAACCATGCTTTTTCCTGTGTCGAGAAAGATGGGGGTGAGCTTTGGTATATTGCCTTACTCGTCTACCGGCTACAGTTTTAAAGAAACAGTGACGGCTGATGGTATTACCGAGGTGCATAATTATTCGGGTTCGGGAAATTTGAGTCAGGTATTCGGAGGGCTTTCGTACGAAATGCCAATAAAAGGGCTATCGGTTGGAGCTAATGTTTCGTATATGTTCGGTACATTGAAGCATAATATGGTTTTATCTTATTCGTCTGTGTCGTCAACAAATAGTAGGGGGCGTTATCAGCAAATGTCTATTCATGCTCTTAAATTCGATATAGGTGCACAATATGAGATGAACTTACCTAATAATAAAAGTTTAGTATTGGGTGCGGTCTTTTCACCTCAATTAAGTCCTAAAACAAGGGTTACTTGGCGAAATATATTATCATCAGGGATTGTAGTTGATTCACTTCCCGGTACAAATGTTGATGCACAACTACCAGCAACCTATGGGTTGGGTTTTACATACTCCGATAAAAAGCACTTATTGTTTGGTGCGGATGTTACATATCAAAAGTGGTCGGATCTTGATTATCCGGGAGATGAGGAATATTTGAACGATGGATTGACAAAATCGGAGCGCTTTAATGACAGAATACGTGTAAATGCAGGGATTGAATATGTAAAAGACCCTTTAGACCGAAATTTCTTTAAGCGTTTAAGGTTGCGTGGAGGTTTAAACTACAGCAATTCGTACATGAATGTAAAATCGAATGGTGTGGTGGATGGATATAAAGAATATGGAGCAACAATAGGTTTTGGTATACCTATATCGCGCGATATGTATTCGCAACGAGTTTCGTTCATAAATCTGAGTTTTGAGTATACGAAGATTAAGCCGGATAATAGCGCAATGGTTAAAGAAGACTACTTTGGAGTATCGCTAAACATGAATATCAATGAACTATGGTTCATGAAAAATAAGTTTAGATAAATTGAAGGCAAAAAGAGCAAAATGTTTGAGCCAATAAATATTTTAAAAAGAAGCGTAGTTGCAGGTATTGTTATGGTACTTGCAACTACGTTTTTTATTTCGTGTGGAGGTGACAACACAAACTATGTGGACGTACCTTTTGATAAAGAGACAATTCCATCAATGGCGGTAGACAGTGTTACCGAGCTGATTTCTGATTCGGGGCTGATACGTTATAAAGTTATAACCAAAACATGGCTGTTTTTTGAAGAGGTTTCGGAACCATATTGGTACTTTCCAAATGGATTGTATGTGGAGAAGTTTGATACAGCATTTAATATCGAAACAACTATAATAGCCGATACTGTTTGGAATTTTAAATCGAAAAGGCTGTGGAAATTAAAGGGAAATGTTTTTGTTCGCAATTCTAAAAACGAAACGTTTTTTACTCACGAAATGTTTTGGGATGAACGTTTAGGCAGAATATACTCTGACAAATATATAGAAATAAACCAACCGGAGAAGTTAACCTTAAAAGGAATAGGTTTTGTTTCTAATCAGAGTATGACCGAATATACAGTAAGAAAGCCCTTCGATAGTGAATTATATTATAATGAGAATGAAGCTCAGGTGCAGAAAGCTGATTCTACTGCTGTTCAGGTTACCGATAGTGTCAATACATTGGCAAGGAAACCTTAATATATAAGTGTAGATACATTTTTTTATAAATTGAATTGTTTTACACCTTAAAATTATTATCTTCGTGCCCTGATAAAACTGTGAAATTAATAAACAAATAAACATATAATAAATAGTTTGAATTAAATGGCTGCATTACAGAAAATTAGAGATAAGTCGGGCCTTTTGGTCGGTGTTATAGCTGTGGCTCTTTTGGCTTTTGTTATTCCATGGAACGAAGTCATGGCGTTTTTCAATGAATCTCCGAATAAAGCATTTGTTGTAGATGGAGAGTCTGTTACACCTCTAGAATATCAAAAAAGAGTGAATGAGCTTGTTGATTTTCAGGAAATGATGGGCAAACCTGTTGATGAAGCTACAAGAAACCAGATCTACGAGTATGTTTTCGAACAGATGGTAAAAGAAAAGATGCTGGATAGACAAGCTGAACTTTTGGGACTGGCTGTAACTCAGGATGAAATGAACGACATGGTTAATGGAGAAGATATTTCTCCGGTATTGACAGGTATGGGTTTGTTTAACGATCCTCAGACCGGACAATTTAACCGTGAAGGAATGCTTAATTTTATCAATTTTGCGCAAACCGACATTAAATCGGTTCCTGCTGAGCAAAGAGAGCAATTGCAAATGATACAAAGGCAATGGGCTATGCTAAAAAATATGATGAAGTATAACCGTTTGGAAGAGAAATATATTGCTCTTGTTGCTGTTGCTGGATTAGTAAATGATGTAGATGCAAAAGAAAATTTCCAAGATTCGAAATATCGTTCGAATGTAGCTTATGTAATGGAGCATTATAATTCAATACCAGATTCTACTATATCCGTAAGTCAAAAAGAAATAGATAATTTATACAAGCAACGTAAGAACAACTATAAAACGGATTATGATTCCAGAAAGGTTTCATACTTTGTTAAAAATATTTATCCAAGTGCCGATGATATTGCCAAAGCTCAAAAAGAGATTGATGCAGTATACGAAAATTTGAAAACTACAACAAATCCGGCTTTATTAGCTGCCGATTATCCGGAAGTACCATATTATGATGTATTCTTATCGGAACAATCTTTAGGAAATGAGGAGAAGGAATTTGTTAAGACTGCTGAAGTTGGCGATGTTAAAGCTCCTGTTAAAAGATCGGATGCATTCAAAGTAATGAAGTTAGTTGATAACACTGTGGCTCCAGACTCGGTTAAGTTACAGATGATAGTTTTACCAGAGGGTGAAGATAAAACTTTAGCTGAGGTAAGAACTGACAGTCTTTTAAATGTGCTTAAAGGAGGAAAAGATTTTGCTACAGTAGCAAACGAAATTAATCCGCAAGCAAATGGAGGAAATATTGGTTGGGTTACTGAACAGATGTTAGCTTCGGCTGATGACGAACTTCTGAAAAAATGTTTCGAAACACCTAAAGGTGAAATAGCGAAACTTAATTTTAGAGGAATGATTCAGATTCTGAAAGTAGAAGACAGAACACGTCCTGTAACTAAATATAAAGTTGCTACAATTCAGGTGCCTATTGAGATTAGCGAAAAAACTCAAAATATTGTAGATTCTGAAATTAATCAGTTTATCGCAGAGAATGCTGATGGAAAAGAATTTGCTAAAAATGCAACAGAAAAAGGGTATAATTTAATATCAGATGCAACTGTATCGCCTCGTAGTTACAATATAGGTTCGATTGCTGATTCTAGACAAATTGTACAATGGGCTTTCAGAGAAGAAGTTGGTTCTATAAAGAAATTTGAAATAACAGCTAATAAGTCAAATCTTCGTGTTGTTGCACGTATCAACAGCAAAATAGATAAAGGATATATTCCGGTTTCTGAGGTTAACGATGCATTGAAAGCAGAGTTGATTAAAGATAAAAAAGCAGAGAAGATAATTACTGACCTTAAAGCTAAAAATATAACAAGTCTTGATGGATATGTTCAGGCTATAGGTGCAGCAAGAGTTGATACTGTTAATTTCCTTAATTTCTCAACAGCTTCTATTTCAAAAGTTGGTCGTGAGCCTATTCTGAATGCTTATTCAGGTGTTGCTCCTGTTAATCAATTGGTAGGACCTGTAAAAGGAAATATTGGAGTATACATTCTGAAAGTATTGGATCGTACCGAACAAGATACAGAATATGATGCATTGGCCATTAAACAAGGTTTGGATCAAAATCGTATCTATAGTATGATGGGACAAATATTTAATGTGCTGAAAGAAAAAATGGAGGTTGAAGATTATCGTATAAGAATGTTTTAAGCATTATATCATCTATAAAGAAAATATTTGAGTAATAAAACCCGTAGGATTTCAAACCCTACGGGTTTTGTTTTATCCTTTTTTAATTAACTTCGTCATTGGGTTTTAGAAACAACAACTGACACAGATGCAGGATATATATCACAAAATATTATATAAATATTGGGGATACACATCTTTTCGGCCTTTGCAGGAGGATATAATACATTCTATTGCTGAAGGTTATGACACGTTAGGGCTTATGCCAACCGGAGGAGGAAAATCTCTTACATTTCAGGTTCCTGCCATGGCAAAGCAGGGTATTTGTATTGTTATAACTCCCTTGATTGCTCTTATGAAAGATCAGGTTGATAATCTGAAAGCCAGAGGGATAAAAGCATTGGCTGTTTATTCAGGAATGACTCGTCAGGAAATTATAACCACATTGGAAAATGCTATTCTTGGCGATTACAAATTTTTATATATATCACCGGAACGATTAGGCACAGATTTGTTTTTATCGAAACTTAAAAGTATGGATGTTTGTATGCTGGTGGTTGACGAAGCTCACTGTATATCTCAATGGGGATACGATTTTCGTCCATCATATATGAACATTGTAGATATCCGTAATTATTTTCCTGAAATACCTATATTAGCTTTAACTGCGACGGCTACACCGGAGGTGGTGACAGATATACAGAAAAGCTTAAAATTTAGAAAAGAGAATGTATTCAGAAAGAGCTTTTTAAGGTCTAATCTTGCTTATATTGTTTATAACACCGAAAATAAGATCGGTGCATTAATGAAAATTCTGAATAAATATCAGGGATCGTCTATTGTGTATGTTCGTAGCAGGCAGCGAACAAAGGAATTTGCTCAGGATTTGCAAAAGGCGGGTTATTCGGCCGATTTTTATCATGCAGGCTTAAGCGGAGAAGAGAAAAGCAGAAAACAAAATGCTTGGAAAAACAATATGTGTCGTATAATGGTCACAACCAATGCTTTTGGAATGGGAATAGATAAGCCGGATGTACGGTTAGTTGTTCATATGGATTTGCCTAATGCAATTGAAGAATATTTTCAGGAAGCGGGTAGGGCAGGTCGGGATGAAGAAGATTCTTATGCTGTTATACTCTATTCGCGTCCTGATTCTACAAAACTGAAGAAGCGGATAGCAGACGAATTTCCTGAGCGAGATTTCATTTTACAAGTATATGAACATCTTGCATATTTTCTACAAGTTGCAGAGGGTGCAGGATTTGATAGGGTATTCGATTTTAATCTACATCAGTTTTGTCATGTTTATAAGTATCCCATACTTCCTACTCATAATGCATTGAAAATTCTCGATTTGGCAGGATATATTGAATATACTGAAGAAATAGATAATCGATCGAGGCTTATTTTTACAGTATATCGGGACGAACTGTATAATATAGAGCTTGAAAAAGGGTATGACTTGTTAATAAATACAATTTTACGTTTATATACTGGCCTTTTTACGGATTATGCAACAATTGATGAAGCTGCAGTTGCCGTTAGAATGGGTAAAGACAGAAAAGATGTTTATGAAATGCTGAAAATTCTGTCGAAACGAAAAATTATAGATTATATTCCTCATAAGAAAACTCCATTAATTGTATACACTTCTCCACGAGTTGATATTCGTCATGTGAGTATTCCGAAAAAAGTATACGAAGACCGAAAAAGCAGATTTAAACTTCGTATTGAGGCTATGACCGAATATGTAGAGCGTATGGATGTCTGCAGGAGCAGGTTGTTGCTTAATTATTTTGGAGAAGAAAATTCAATTGACTGCGGACGATGCGATGTTTGCTTATCTCGTCGTAGAACAATATTGGACGAAAATGAGTTTGTTGCTATTCGGACAGAGATTACAAATATACTGTTGCAAGAGGATATGACCTTGAACAAATTGCTTGAGCTAATTAATACATTTGAGGTTTCGAAGGTAAAGGATGTTTTACGTTTGCTTATTGACGAAAAATATATTGTTATTAGCCTTGATAAACTTAGCTTGAAAGCAGACCGATAACTGATTATATATACTTAAGAATCTATAGAAAAAAAATAGGGTGAACTCGTTATGGTTCACCCTATTTTTATAATATACCAGTATATTTATTTTTTATCCTCTTTGTGATCTTTCTTTGCCAACATTTTGTAAGCAATAGGGCTTGCAATGAATAGCGAAGAATAGCTACCTAAGAAAATACCGATAAACAATGCGAAGGTAAAACTACGGATTGTTTCGCCACCTAAGATGAAGATACATAATACAACAATCATAGAACTTAGAGTTGTATTTAATGTACGTGTGATGGTAGTATTCAACGATTCGTTCATTATACTGAATGAGTCGCGTTTTGGGTATAGTTTTCTAAATTCACGAACACGGTCGAAAATTACAACCTTATCGTTAATCGAATAACCCACAACCGTAAGTACTGCAGCTATAAATGTTTGGTCTACCTCCATAGAGAATGGCATTATCTTATGGAAGAATGAGTAGATAAATATAACTATTGCAGCATCGTGCGCAACAGCAGCAAATGTACCTATAGAGAATGCAAGGTCGCGGAAACGGATAAGGATGTATAAAGCCATACAGATAATTGCAGCAATAACAGCAAACGTTGCATCAACTTGCATATCTTTAGCCATACTAGCTTCAACTTTCTGAGAACTTTGAATATGCTCGTCAATAGAAGCTCCCGGTTTCATATAACCTTTAAGTGCGCTGTTTAATTTTTCTCTTATTTCAAGTTCAACATCCTCGCCTTTATCATCAATTTTGTAGTTGGTTGTAATACGAACCTGATTGCTTGATCCTATTGTAATAACACGAACAGTAGCTCCTTCGAACGATGGTATAAGTGTTTGCTCCATCTGAGCTGTTTTAATAGGCTCGTCAAAGCGTACTACATAGTTACGTCCACCAGTGAAATCAATACCTTGGTTAAGCCCTAAAGTAAATATAGAGGCTATTCCGGCAACGATAACGGCTAGCGAAATGATAATAGCTTTCTTACTTGCTTTTAAGAAGTTGTATTTAGTGTCAACCAGCAGGTTTTTAGTAATGGATGTACAGAAAGTTAAGTTTGTAAATTTACCTTTCGAGAATCCCCATTCGTAAACCAAACGAGTCATAAATACAGCAGTAAAGAACGATGCAGAAATACCTATAATTAAAGTGGTTGCAAAACCTCTTATTGGTCCTGTACCGAAATATATAAGTATAGCAGCAGTTATGATTGAAGTAAGGTTGGCATCGAAAATTGCAGAGAAAGCATGTTTGTAACCATCCATCACTGCAGCACGAATACTTTTACCTCCTCTTATTTCCTCTCTGGTACGTTCGTAAATAAGTACATTCGCGTCAACAGCCATAGCTAAAGTAAGTACAAGACCGGCAATACCGGGCAATGTCATTACAGCATGGAACGATGCAAGTATACCCATCGTAAAGAATAGGTTAAGAATCAATGCGCCGTTGGCAATCATACCCGGAATAAATCCGTAAGCCAAGCACATGTATATCATTAGTACAATAAGAGCAATAATAAAGGATATAACACCCGAGTTGATAGCTTCTTGTCCAAGTGATGGACCAACTATATCTTCTTGTATGATGCGGATTCCTGCTTTCATTTTACCCGATTTCAATACATTCTCCAAGTCTTTAGCTTCTTGGACAGTAAAGTTTCCGGTAATTTGAGAATTTCCTCCCTCAATTTTGTTTTGAACACTAGGTGCAGAGTATACCGATCCGTCAAGTACGATTGCTATAGCTCCCGGCTGACCTAAGTTAGGATCGTTTTTCTTCTTGGCTTCAATATCTGTGATGTTAGCCCATCTTTTAGCACCGGTAGAGTTCATTTGCATGCTAACACCCCAGGCCGAACCTCCGTCAGCAACTTGGTCTGCTTTAGCCGAAACAATAACATCGCCATCTAAAGCCGGACCTTTTTTAGTTCCGTCGCCACGTAAAGTGTAAAGTTGGAAGTAAGTTTCTTTTTTATCGGTTGGTTTAAAGCCCCATTTAAATTTCAAATCGCTGGGATATGCATCTTTAAAACGAGCGATGATAGCATTAACGGCTGCAGTATCATTTTTATGAACTAAAGCGAATGCTGCTCCTCCTACTGCATATTCTTTCTTCGGATCTTGCAATTGTTCAGGTTTAGCAAAGTAAGCCTGAATATTTTTATTAAATCCTAAATCTTTTACAGACTGAACTTTAATAGAATCTGTTTGAGTAGAATCGGATACCGATTTGTTTGCCAATATTAAAAGCTCTCCCGACTTTATATCCAGATTGGTTATATACTGTTGGGCCTCTGATTGGCTATATGTTTTCCAGAATTCGAGATTTGCACTTCCCTGAAGTAGTTTTTTTACACGTTCGGGGTCTTTTATACCCGGAAGCTCAATGAGAATACGGTCAGACCTGTTTTGTAGTTTTTGAATATTAGGAGCAACAACACCAAATCCGTCGATACGCGTACGAAGTACATTCACCGAATTGTCAGTTACACCTTTGAGCTCTCTTTCCAGAACATCTTTAACTTTGTTGTTATCGTCAGTAGATTCAATATCGGCTACTTTCGAGCTAAATACGTTAGCTAAACGTGCATTGCTGTTTATCGCTTGATATTTTTCTACAAAAAGAGTAAGGAAATCTTTGCTACTACCTTTTTGGTTTTCAGCCGAAGCTTCTTGCAAAGCCTGAATGAACTGAGGGTCGTCTTCGTTACCTAGCGAGCGTAATACTGCCGAAGCATCTACTTCGAGAATAACGTTCATACCACCTTTAAGATCCAGTCCTAAACCGATTTCTTTATCTCTACACTCATTTAAAGTGTAACCGAAAATAGGGTATACAACTTCCGTTGCTAACGAGTCAAGATATTGACTCTCTGCCTTCAGGTCGCCGTTGGCATATTCTTTGGCTTTGTTTTCATAGTGTCTGGTTACAAAAGTAAAAGACAAGTAATAAAGACAAACCAACGTCAATAAAACGGCAAAAACCTTTACAAATCCTTTGTTTTGCATTTTAGATTTTACTTTATTATTTTAATGGTTATTATTTGTTTAATTTACAATATTTTGCTTTAAACATTACCCGATGCTGCATATTGGCGATTGACACATAAGAAGTGGTTGTTTTCCATATACACAAGCTTCCGAGCCTGCAAATATAATCTTTTATCTTTTAAATATTGCAAATAAGTCAGATATTTTGGTAAGTTTGTATACATTACTATTACATAAAGTGAGGTTTTAGTCAGATATTGATAATTGTTGATATAAAGAGATGTTAAAACAGGTATTGTTTGTTGGTTTGGGGGGTGGTATTGGAAGTATTTTGCGCTATATAGTGTCTTTTTATACTGCAAAATTTTATGTTGGTAGTTTTCCCATAGCTACATTTTTCGTTAATATATTAGGATGCTTTCTGATAGGGCTTTTGTCGGGGCTATTGGCAGGACACTTTCCTGTAAATGCAAATCTGAAATTGTTATTAATAACAGGTTTTTGTGGTGGTTATACAACTTTCTCTACATTTGCGTTGGAGAATCTGAATTTGCTCGAATACAATCATATCGCAACAATGGTTATATATATATTGGCGAGTGTTGTTTTAGGCATAACAGCAGTATGGCTTGGTATTTATTGGGGTAGTGCATTATAATATATGCATGAAGTGGCAGGGTAATGAGTAAGATATTGTGACTGAGGTACGAGTGTTGTGAAAATGCAAAGGTTAACGAGAGTATAGTTTTACGGAATAAAGATTGTAGAATAAAATAAAAAATATTCAGCTATTTATTTGTATGTTCTGATTTTTTTTTAATTTTGCATTATCAAAAAGATACAGGAAATGAATTTTCAATTGACAAATACATATTGGTGGTGGTGCTTACAACTTCAAAAGTCGTGAGCCGTTCTAGGTATGTATAAAAAAGAAAGTTTATTATAATAATACATAAAGCCTATCGTTCTCACGGTAGGCTTTTTCTTTTTTAGTGTGGCAAAAAATAAAAGAAATATATAAATGGAAAAATTTAGAGTAGACGAAAACGGTTTTTACGGAGAATTTGGGGGTGCATATATTCCTGAAATATTATACGATAATGTTGAGAATTTGAAAAATGCATATCTGAAAATATTGGATGATGAATTGTTTCAAAAAGAATATAACGATTTATTACGCGATTATGTAGGACGTCCGACTCCTTTGTATTTAACCCGAAGGTTATCGGATAAATACGGATGCAAAATATATTTAAAGCGGGAAGACTTGAACCACACGGGGGCACACAAAATAAATAATACAATTGGGCAAATATTATTAGCACGTCGTATGGGTAAAACCCGTATTATTGCCGAAACCGGAGCCGGACAACATGGCGTTGCAACAGCTACAGTTTGTGCACTGATGAATATGGAATGTGTGGTGTATATGGGAAAAACTGATATTGAACGTCAACATCTGAATGTTCAGAAAATGGAAATGTTGGGAGCTACAGTAATACCTGTTACCAGTGGAAATATGACTCTGAAAGATGCAACTAATGAAGCAATTCGCGACTGGTGTTGTAATCCGTCGGATACTTATTATATTATTGGCTCAGTAGTCGGACCTCATCCGTACCCCGATATGGTGGCACGCCTGCAATCGGTTATTAGCGAAGAAACTCGTAAGCAACTTCTTGAAAAAGAAGGGCGTGAAACACCAGACTATGTGATAGCATGTGTTGGAGGTGGCAGTAATGCTGCCGGAATGGTATATCATTTTTTGGATGAACCTAATGTAAAAATAATTCTAGCCGAAGCCGGAGGAAAGGGCGTAAATTCAGGCGAGTCGGCTGCTACTATACAGCTTGGCAAAAAGGGAATTATACATGGTAGTAAAACACTGATAATGCAGTCGGAAGACGGACAAATTGAAGAACCTTATTCAATATCGGCAGGTTTGGATTATCCGGGAATAGGGCCTATGCATGCGCATCTTGTAAAATCGGGGCGCTCGGAGGTATTAGCTATTGATGACGATGAAGCTATCGAAGCTGCTTTTGAATTGACAGCCTTGGAGGGTATTATTCCTGCTATAGAATCGGCTCATGCTTTAGGAGTTTTAAAGAAGAAAACATTTAAGCCCGATGACGTTGTAGTACTTTGTCTTTCGGGGCGTGGCGATAAGGACATGGAAACTTATGTTCGTTTAAAAGAAGAAGGAGGCTTTTAAAATGGGTTACAAAATAAATGTAAATACAAAGACTTTACTTGCCGACCTTCAAACTCCTGTGGGTATCTATTTAAAAATAAGAGATATTTATCCCGAATCGGCTCTGTTGGAAAGTTCGGATTTCCATTCCGAAGATAATGGATATTCTTTTATTGCGCTCGATCCTATTGCTCGTTTTACTGTGAATAACAAAAGGGTAAACAAACAATATCCTGATGGAAAATCAGATGAGTATATATTGAAAAATTCGGATAGGCTGACGGATATATTCCAACAGTATATTAACAATTTCGATATACAGGGCGAAAACCCTACAGGCATGAATGGGTTCTTTGGTTATACATCGTACGATGCAATTCGTTACTTTGAAGATGTAACTCCTGATAACAATAAATTAGAGAATGCCGATGTTCCCGAATTCTATTATATTCTTTATAAATTTATTATTGTAGTTAACCATCTGAAAAACGAACTGGTTATAGTTGAAAATATTCCGGATGGAGAAGTTTCGGAATTGGACGATTTAGAAACCGTTTTACTTAATAACAATATAGCTGTATATCCGTTCGCTAGCATTGGTAGCGAATACTCAAACATAACAGATGAGCAACATATCGAAATGATAAAACAAGGAATTTCGCACTGTAGGCGTGGCGATGTATTCCAAATTGTATTATCGCGTTGTTTTAGCCAACAGTTTAAGGGGGACGAGTTTAATGTATATAGGGCTTTACGCTCCATTAATCCATCGCCTTATTTGTTTTTTTTCGATTTTGGCTCGTTCCGTGTATTTGGATCTTCGCCCGAAACTCATTGTAAAGTATCGAAGGGGAAAGCTTTTATCGATCCTATTGCAGGAACATATTTCCGTACAGGTGACGATGAAAAAGACCGCATATTATCGGAAAAACTGCTAAAAGACGAAAAAGAAAATGCCGAACATGTTATGCTAGTCGATCTGGCACGTAACGATTTGAGCCGTAATTGTCATAACGTAAAATTGGAGTTTTATAAGAATGTACAATTCTATTCTCATGTAATTCATTTGGTGTCGCGTGTTAGTGGTACTGTAGATAAAGGAACGAGCAGTATAAAGGTTTTTGCCGATACATTTCCGGCAGGTACATTATCGGGTGCGCCAAAGGTAAGGGCTATGCAGCTTATCGATGATATAGAAGGTGACATGCGCGGCGTTTATGGTGGATGTATAGGTTTTATAGGGTTCAACGGCGATTTAAATCAGGCCATAACAATTCGCACATTCTTGAGTAAAAACAATACTCTTTACTATCAGGCGGGCGGTGGTATTGTAGCCAAATCGAATCCCGAAACAGAAGTGATGGAAGTGAAAAATAAGCTGGGTGCTTTGAAAAAAGCCATAGATTTTGCAGAAAAGATATAAGAAGCTTAATGATATGAAAATTCTGATTTTTGACAACTACGATTCGTTTACATATAACCTTGTTCATTTAGTTAAAGAACTTGGTTACACTGAGGTAGATGTTTTCAGAAACGATAGAATTTCGTTGTCTGATGTGGAAAAATACGATAAAATAATACTGTCGCCCGGTCCGGGTGTTCCGTCCGAAGCGGGATTGTTATTACCTTTGATAAAACAATATGCCGAAACGAAATCCATATTGGGTGTATGTCTTGGGCATCAGGCAATAGGGGTGGCTTTCGGGGCGAATTTGATAAATCTCGAAGATGTTCATCATGGTATATCGTCAACTTCTGACATTATGGGCAATGATTATATTTTTGATGGTTTGGAAAAACAACAGGAAATAGGACGCTATCATTCGTGGATAGTCGATTCGAAGGACTTACCCGATTGTTTTGAAATAACAGCAGTTGATGCAAACGGACAGATAATGGCGATGAAGCATAAGAAGTACGATGTGCATGGTGTACAGTTTCATCCTGAATCTGTGTTGACACCCGACGGCAAAACGATATTAAAAAATTTTCTAACAAATAATTAAATAATAACTAGCACTATGAACAAAAAGATTCTTTTAAGCGAAAACGAAATTCCTGAGAAATGGTATAACATTGTGGCCGATATGGCAAACAAGCCTTTGCGTCCACTTCATCCCGCAACAAAGAAACCCTTAGAGGTAAGCGATCTTGAGCCAATATTTGCAACCGAATTGGCAAAACAAGAGTTAAATTATACCGATCGTTGGATTGAAATTCCTGAACCAATACGCGAACTGTATAAAAATTATCGTCCAACCCCATTGGTACGTGCTTACGGACTAGAAAAAGCTCTGGATACTCCGGCTCATATCTACTTTAAGAACGAAAGTGTTAGTCCTGTGGGTTCGCACAAACTGAATTCGGCAATAGCACAAGCATATTATTGCAAAGAGCAGGGTATAACAAATATCACTACCGAAACCGGTGCAGGACAGTGGGGGGCTGCTCTGTCGTATGCTGCAAACCATTTTGGTTTGGATCTGGCTGTTTATATGGTAAAAATCAGCTACCATCAAAAGCCTTATCGTCGTTCAATCATGCAAACATACGGAGCCGAAGTTATAGCCTCGCCAAGTATGAGTACGAAAGCCGGACGTAAAATTATCACAGAAAATCCTAACTATCAGGGAAGTTTAGGTACAGCTATTTCGGAAGCGATAGAATTGGCAATGAATACACCAAACTGTAAATACACGCTGGGTAGTGTGTTGAATCATGTTGCACTTCATCAGACTATTATAGGATTGGAAGCCGAAAAACAAATGGAAATGGCAGGCGAATATCCCGATGTTGTAATCGGTTGCTTTGGTGGAGGATCTAACTTCGCAGGAATAAGCTTTCCGTTCCTTCGTCATAAATTGACCGAAGGAAGAGATGTGCGCCTTGTTGCTGCCGAACCGGCATCGTGTCCTAAATTGACTCGCGGTAAGTTTGAATATGACTTTGGTGACGAAGCCGGGTATACACCTCTTTTGCCAATGTTTACACTGGGGCATAATTTTGCACCGGCCAATATTCATGCAGGTGGACTTCGCTACCATGGTGCAGGAACTATTGTCAGCCAACTGAAAAGAGATGGATATATAGAAGCTGTGGATGTGAAACAACTCGACACATTCGAGGCAGGTGTATTGTTTGCTAAAGCAGAAGGTATCATTCCTGCGCCGGAATCGTCGCATGCCATCTATGCAGCTATTCAGGAGGCATTGAAGGCAAAGGAAGAAGGTCGTCAGAGAACAATCCTTTTCAATCTGTCGGGGCACGGACTTATCGACATGGCTGCTTACGACCGTTATTTTGATGGCGAATTGACCAACCATGAGTTATCCAGCGAAGAGATTGCCAAAAGCACCGATACATTGGAGAAACTGGTGAAGTAAGATTATAAACAATCATGAAACAAATACTAAACAGATTATTTAACCATCAGCATCTGAGCCGTTCCGAGTCGAAGGATATCTTGACTCGGATGGCAGCAGGTGAATATAATAATGCCCAGATAGCAGCATTTATCAGTGTATACCTGATGCGCAGCATAAGTATCGACGAGTTTTTGGGCTTTACCGATGCTTTGCTCGATTTAAGAATGAATGTTGATACACTTTCAGCTTACAATCCAATTGATATAGTTGGTACAGGAGGCGATAATAAAAATACGTTCAATATATCTACTTTGTCGTGTTTCGTTGTTGCAGGGGCAGGTCACAAGGTGGCTAAGCATGGTAATTATGGGGCAACCTCTGTTAGTGGAGCTTCGAATGTGATGGAGCAACACGGGGTTAAATTTACATCGGATGTTAGTAAACTAGAAAAGTCGTTAGACAAAACCAATATAGCTTATCTGCATGCTCCGCTTTTTAATAATGCATTGAAGATAGTAGCTCCGGTGCGTAAGGATTTGGGCGTTCGCACATTTTTTAATATGTTGGGCCCCGTGGTAAACCCGATAATGCCGAAGCGAAATGTTCTGGGGGTATTTAACCTGAAAATGGCGCGAATGTATCATTATATGTATCAGCAAACCGATTGCGATTTCTCTATTGTTCATGGTTTGGATGGGTATGACGAAATTTCGCTTACTGGCGATTTTAAGGTAATTAATAAGACTCAAGAAATTATCTATTCGCCCGAAGAAGTAGGACTTGTGCGTTGCCGAGAAGAAGACCTGAATGGAGGCGATACGCCCGAAGAAGCGTCAAAAATATTTGACAACGTTATAAATAACGAGGCTACCGATGCTCAAAAAAATGCGGTTATAGCTAATGCTGCGGTAGCTATACAAACAATAAATAATAGTCTGTCGTTTGAGGAGGCTATTTCGCAAGCCCGTGAATCGATTGAAAGCGGAAATGCAAAAAGAACGTTTAGTAAGTTTTTAGAATTCAATACCTGATTTATTCTCGTTTATGAATGGCAATCAATCGTTGAAACGTATCCGTTGGGCAGTTTTTTTCCTTTATTTCAGTCAGGGACTTGTGTTTTCCAGCTGGGCGAGTCGTATTCCCGATATAAAGGCAGCATTTGCAATGGATGATGCAACATGGGGAACAATGCTTTTTATGATTCCCATAGGACAATTATGTGGAATGTTTTTTTCGGGTTTTGTTATAGCACGTTGGGGTAGTAGTTTAATATTGCGCATTGCTTACCCGGCCTATATGCTGGCTCTTATTGCGATTGGTTTTTCGACCAACTTACATACTTTAATACTCAGTCTTATATTATTTGGCGTTGCGGGTAATTTTTGTAATATAGGAGTTAATACTCAGGGGGTGAATGTCGAGAATATGTATGGAAAGTCTATAATGTCTTCGTTTCATGGGGCATGGAGTCTTGCAGGTTTTGTCGGGTCGTTAATAGGTTTATTAATGATAAATTTAAAATTAACGACATATAATCACTTTCTTATAGTGTCGGTATTAGTAATAATATTAATACTGATAAATGTAAGATATTTGCAACCCGATATAAAGAAAAGTAGAAGTGTTGAGAATGAGGACGAAAAACTAAAGCGAAGAAAGAATAAACCTGAGTCGTTTCTTTACTTTTTAGGTCTGGTTGCATTCTGCGGAATGATAGCCGAAGGTTCGATGTTCGATTGGAGCGGGGTCTATTTTAAGGATGTGTTGCAAGTATCGTCTAATCTTGTACCTATAGGTTTTGCGTCGTTTATGATAACTATGGCAACCGGTCGTTTTGTTGCCGATTCGGCAATTCGCCGATGGGGCAGGTTGCGTGTTGTTCAGGTTTGCGGAGCATTAATCTTTATAGGTCTGTTTATTTCGGCTGTTTTACCTAATATTATAGCAACAACAATTGCTTTTATGATTATAGGCTTGGGAACATCAAGTATAGTTCCGTCTATATATAGCGTTGCAGGAAAGCACACAAATATATCTGTTAGTTTGGCTCTGACTATCGTTTCGAGTATCAGTTTCTTCGGTTTTTTGCTGGGACCTCCTATAATTGGCTATATTTCGCAAGCAACTAATTTACGTTACTCTTTCGGTATAATTGCATTATCAGGTATTTGTATTGTTTTACTCTCTTCGAAAATAAAAGTATTTCGTAACGAGGATTAAATAAAAAAGGTAATTAACTATGAATATTTTAGATAAAATAATCGCAAATAAAAAAGTAGAAGTAGAGAAGTATAAGCAACAGATTTCTATATCCGATTTAGAATATCAGATAAAAGATGCTGTAAAGCCTAAATCGTTTAAGCAGGCTCTCGAAAAATCTTCGACAGGTATTATTGCAGAGTTTAAGCGTCGTTCGCCTTCGCGCGATTGGATTTTTAAAGAAGCTAAGGTTGAAGAGGTTATTCCTTTATATTCTAAAAACGGAGCAAGTGCAATATCTGTACTTACTGATATAGATTTTTTCGGAGGAACGTTGGCCGATTTGGAATTAGCAGCAAGTTTAACTCAAACCCCTTTGCTAAGAAAAGATTTTGTTATAGACGAATATCAGCTCTATCAGGCTGTGAAATATGGAGCAAGTGCCATATTGCTGATAGCTTCGGCTTTAACTGTAGAGCAAACAAAACAATTGGCTCAGAAAGCTAAACAATTAGGATTAGATGTATTACTAGAGATACATAACGAACAGGAACTGAATCATATAAATGAATATGTGGATGTAGTAGGGGTAAATAACCGTAATTTAGGAACATTTGTTACCGACATACAAGTTTCTTTTGATCTTGCAGATAAAATACCTACGGATTTTGTGAAGATTTCGGAAAGTGGAATTTCTCAGCCACAAACGGTTATTGATTTGCAGCAAGCAGGGTTTAAAGGCTTTTTAATGGGCGAAAACTTTATGAAGACAAATAATCCGGGTAAGGCTCTTGAGGATTTTATAGCGCAATTGCAATGAAACTGAAAATAAAAGTTTGCGGGATGAAATATCCTGACAACATAAAAGAGTTGGATAAGCTTTCGGTCGATTATATAGGCTTTATTTTTTACGAGAAGTCGCCAAGATATGCAGGGCTTCTAAGTTCTTTAGATTTGAATCAATCTTTAACGAAAGGAAAGAAAAGGGTAGGGGTGTTTGTAAATGCCGATCGTGATTTTGTCTTACAAACGATAGATAAATATAGTCTGAATGTGGTTCAATTGCATGGAAACGAAAATACGGATATGGTACAAAGCCTAAAAAAACATGCAGTTGTATTTAAGGCTTTTAGTATTAGTGAAGTGGATGACCTGAAAAAAACGGAGAGTTACAACGGAGTTGCCGACTATTTTTTATTCGATACCAAAACATCTCAGCATGGAGGTTCGGGGCAAAAATTCGATTGGTCGATACTTGAACATTATAAAGGAAACACTCCTTTTTGGCTTAGTGGAGGAATTTCGGTTGAAGATGTTGACGAGATAAAGGAGATTAACCACCCAAAACTATTTGGCGTTGACATAAACAGCCGCTTCGAACTGGAACCGGGATCGAAGGATATTCAGTTATTGAAACAATTTATAAAAGAGATAAAGCTATGAACAGGATTGAAAAATTATTTAAACAAAAAAACAAAAATATTTTATCTATATATTTTACAGCGGGTTATCCGAATCTGAACGATACTTGTGAAGTGATAAAAGAACTTGAAGCTAATGGTATTGACCTAATAGAAGTAGGTATTCCTTTTTCCGATCCTATGGCAGATGGCCCAACAATACAGGCAAGCGGAACTGTTGCTTTACATAACGGTATGTCGTTGAAAATCCTTTTCGATCAATTGGCCGATATACGTAAGGATGTTTCGATACCACTGATAATGATGGGGTATTTGAATCCGATTATGCAATACGGATTCGAGGCTTTTTGTAAAAAGTGTAACGAGGTTGGTATCGACGGGGCAATTATGCCTGATCTTCCGTTCGATGATTATATAAAAGAATATAAACCGATAGCCGATAAATATGGTGTCAAAATAATAATGCTGATAACGCCCGAAACTTCGGACGAACGTATACGTTTGATTGACGAACATACCGATGGATTTATTTATATGGTGTCGTCGGCGGCGACAACAGGTGCGCAAAAAAGTTTTGACGATCAAAAGCAGGCTTATTTCAGAAAAATTAATTCGATGAATTTGCGTAATCCCCGTTTAATTGGTTTCGGAATATCGAATAAGGCAACATTTGAAGCAGCTCAGGCAAATGCAAGTGGTGCTATTATTGGAAGTAAATTTATTACATTACTGAAAGATTCGTCAAGTATAAAAGAAGCTGTAAGCAACTTGAAAAAAGCGTTGGCAGAGTAAGTTTTTGTACATATTAAAATAGACTGAAGGGATTCATAAATTTATTGGAATCCCTTTTGTAATTTATCTGTGATATAGAAATCAATTGCCGATAAGCAATAGATTACGAACATATATTTGAAAAATGTAAATTTCTGTCAGGTATGTCAGGTTTTGCAATAAATGTTTATTGTAAGGTATTCTAATTGATTGGTAATTCTATTTTGGTAGAATTAATAAACTGAAACAATAATGCTGATTCGTATAAATAAAAAACGGACTATAAGTTTCCGAATAGCCCGTTTAATTTATTTAGATAGAAATTTTATCCACATTTTGATGCACCACAGTTGGTGCATTTTAAACAACCTTCCTGATAGATAAGTGTTTCCTGACCACATACCGGACACTTCTGTCCTTTCATTTCGGCACCATTAGGTAAGAATTTCTTCAAGGCACGTTCAACTCCATTCTTCCATGTGTTGATAGTCTCACTATCAAGTTCAAGCCCTTGTACTAATTTTACAACCTGATCGATAGGCATTCCGTAACGTAACACACCCGAAATAAGTTTGGCATAGTTCCAATATTCAGGATTAAACTTACTGTTCAATCCTTCCATTGTGGTTTTATAGCCGCGTTTGTTTTTAAACTGGAAGTCGTAACTTCGCTCACCATCTTCGTTGTAAGTTTTGAGTATAACCCCGCTAGTTACATTTTTGGGCAACATAATGCCTTCGTCATCATCCAATAATCCGGTAAATATTTCGTATGGACGTCCATCCAATAATCCGATAAATGCAATCCATTTCTCTTTGTTGTTCTGAAACTTAATGACTTCGGCTTCTAATTCTTTTGGACGAGAGGGTATGATAAGAGGACGCTCGTAACAATCGCAATCATCTTTTTTATCTTTGTCATCAGCAGCAATAAGTACTCCGGCGCGCGAACCATCGCGATAAACGGTACAGCCTTTACACCCACATTTCCAAGCTTCAACATATAGTTGGTTAACCAAATCTTCCGAAACATCGGCAGGCAGGTTAATAGTTACACTTATTGAGTGATCTACCCATTTTTGTATGCGACCCTGCATTTTAACTTTTTGCAACCAATCAACATCATTCGAAGTTGCTTTATAGTAAGGAGATTCAGCTACAAGAGTATCAATTTCTTCGTTTGTGTATTTTTTTGTAGTTGAATGCCCCTTCGACTCCATCCAAGTAACAAAGCGATGATGGAAAACAATATATTCTTCCCACGAGTCTCCATTTTCATCAACAAAGTCTACCTTTACTTGGGCATCATTCGGATTTACTTTCCGACGACGCTTATATACGGGTAAGAATACTGGTTCGATACCAGATGTAGACTGAGTCATTAAACTTGTGGTTCCTGTTGGCGCGATAGTCAAACATGCAATGTTTCTTCGCCCGTGTTTCCTCATTGCTTCAAGTAATGTTGGGTCGGCATCACACAAACGTTTGATAAACGGATTGTTTATTTCTCTTTCTATATCAAATATTTCGAAAGCGCCACGCTCTTCTGCTAACTTAATAGAAGAATGATACGCTTCAATTGCAAGTGTTTTGTGTACTTGCTCGGCAAAATCTGTAGCTTCTTCTGTGCCGTAGCATAAATTCATTCCGGCAATCATATCGCCTTCTGCTGTTATGCCAACACCGGTACGACGTCCTTGAAGGGTTTTTGTCCGTATTTTTTGCCACAAATTGCGTTCAGTTGTTTTAACCTCTTCCAATTCGGGGTCTTCATCAATTTTCAGGAGAATTTTATCAATTTTTTCCATCTCCAGATCAATGATATCGTCCATTATACGTTGGGCTAAACGTACATGTTTCTTGAATAAGTCGAAATCGAAATACGCCTCTTCTGTAAACGGATTAACAACATACGAATATAGGTTTATCGCTAACAAACGACAGCTATCGTACGGACAAAGAGGAATCTCTCCACAAGGATTAGTAGAAACCGTACGGAAACCAAGATCGGCATAACAATCGGGAACAGACTCTTTTATAATCGTATCCCAAAACAAAACTCCGGGTTCTGCCGATTTCCATGCATTATGAACTATTTTTCCCCATAAATCCGACGCGTTGATTTCTTTCGTATAGATGGGGTTGTCCGAACCTATAGGATATCTCTGAACATAAGGTGTTTTATCAACAACAGCTTGCATAAACTCGTCGTCAATCTTTACCGATACGTTAGCTCCGGTAACCTTACCCTCTGTCATTTTTGCATCTATAAACGACTCCGAATCGGGATGTTGAATAGATACACTTAACATCAAAGCTCCACGACGTCCGTCTTGGGCAACTTCGCGTGTCGAATTCGAATATCTTTCCATAAAAGGAACTAAGCCGGTAGAGGTCAATGCCGAATTTTTTACAGGAGAACCTTTAGGGCGGATATGTGATAAGTCATGTCCTACACCTCCACGGCGTTTCATCAATTGTACTTGCTCTTCATCAATGTGAATAATAGCTCCGTATGAGTCTGCTGGTCCGTCTAATCCTATAACAAAACAATTTGACAACGATGCAATCTGAAAGTTATTACCTATTCCTGTCATAGGGCTACCTTGTGGTACTATATATTTGAATTTATCAAATAAGTCGAATAACTCTTGGGCTGAAAGAGGATTCTTATAGTTTTTCTCAATACGAGCAATTTCATTAGCCAAACGCCAATGCATATCTAAGGGCGACTGCTCATAAATCTTTCCCAAAGCATCTTTAAGGGCATACTTATTTACCCATACCTTTGCTGCAAGTTCATCTCCGTCAAAATATTTTAACGCAGCTTCGTATGCTTGATCAAAAGTGTAATTTTTCTGAGCCATTTTATCTGTATAATGTTAGGAGATTAATAAAAATATACCGTTTTTCCTACTCTTACTATTAAGAATACAATTTTACGAATTAATCATACATTAAACAAGTTTTGGGAGTATCTTGTTTGTTAATTCAAATGTAAAGTTTTCTTAAACAAAATGTAATTCGTTGATTTGTAACGATGTGTTTAAATTTGTAGGCGTAAAAGTTTTCCAAAACGAAAATGAGCTGCTCGATGTGGTTTGCGATATGGGAAATTGTGCAGATGATAAAATAATTGAATTTGTGAATAAAGAGAACGATTATTACAAAAATAATTATATCCTCAACAGTACATAAAATAATGAGGCAAGAGTTTTCAATAATAAAAAAAGACAGTATGAAAAATCACACTGCCTTTTTACCTTGACAAAAATTTATACTTTTATTTCCAAAGAGGAGAAGGGTATTCACCTTTTTCTACCAAATCAGCTAATTTTTGAACAACCGACGGACGATCTTCCGAATAAGTAACTCCAAACCATTTTGAAGGAGTATCTAAAACTTTCACGTCAGCAGTCTTGTTTTCAATAAGGTGGTCAACCATTAAAGGTATAAAATACTCAGCTTTATGATTTCCTATATTGGCTTCAAGAAATTTCACAAAGTATTTAGCCGAATATTCAAAATAATCAGGGGTGAAACCCCACATGTTCATCGAAACAGGAGTATCTTCGCCCAAATCGAACCAATGATTTTCAGCATCCTTATATTTGATGACGCCATCAACTCTTTCAATATGAGTTCTTTCAGTTACAGTTTTAAGGAAATCATTTGCGTCAACTTCGCAAACTCCGCGTGCCACAGCGCCACTTTCCGAAAGTGTATTATGCAAACGATAACCTACCATACAATAATGGTTTTGTTTGCCTTCTACTTGTTTAAGGAAATCTGCGATAATAGCAAAACTTTCACGACCATAAAAATCATCGGCGTTAATTACAGCAAAAGGTTCTTTAATAACACTCTCACCCATCATAACGGCATGGTTTGTACCCCAAGGTTTTACACGGTCGGGATGTAGTTCAAAGCCTTCCGGCAGATTGTTTAGTTCTTGGTATACAACTTCAACGGGAATATGGTTTTCGTATTTTGAGATAATCTTTTCACGGAATTCTTTATCGAATGACTCTCTGATAACAAAAACAATTTTTCCAAATCCGCCTCTAAGTGCATCGTAGATTGAATAGTCCATAATAGTCTCCCCATTGGGACCCAGACCATCCATTTGCTTGAGGCCTCCATAACGGCTCCCCATTCCGGCAGCCAATACAAAAAGTGTAGGTTTCATGTTATAAATTTAGAATTTAAATTTTATAATATATTGTACTTTACAAGTCGACAAAGGTAGTTCTTTTTCAGTAAGGTTTATAACAAAATTAGTTCAAAAAAGGCAAATGATTTGTCATAAAAACAAACTAATATAATATCGTATATCTGCTAAAAATATAGAATACAATGCATTAAGATATATTTGGTTGATAATTGATATACTTTGGATAAATTGATATATAAATTAAGTTATACACATATAACTTTGAGGGTTTTCAAAAAATGAATAATTCTTTTTCAATTATCTATAAAGTTGTCTTGAGTAACACAATTTGTTTAGATAGTGTCGGTGTAAATGTGGGGCAGTTGCCGGGTGTCTCATATATGCCGAAAAAGTGAAAAATCAACATAATTACAATTTGTTTCAACATGGTTGTTGTCTTGTTTTTGTTCTTGCTCGATACATTTGTTTTACTAAAAATATAGTTCTAATTGAATGACCATGAAAATGAAATTTATTACAAAAAACAGTATTTGGGCATTGCTGGCAATGCTTACAGTAATGAGTGGAAAAGCCCAAAATTTTGAAAGAACATCGCAAGGGGTAAAAGGTTCCACACAAGGGTTGGATATTCAGGTTGAATTTTATTCATCAAACATAGTGAGGGTATATAAGACGCCACAGGGTGTTCCATATACTAAAAAAAGTTTGAATGTAGTTAAATCGCCCGAAAATGTATCTGTCACTTTTGAGCAAAAAGGGAATAATCTAAAGCTGAAAAGCGATGTTATTCAAGTGGAAGTAAATTCACAAACAGGAGGTGTTTATTTTTATGATATGGCAGGAAAATCCTTGCTTACAGATAAGGATTATGGTACCCAATTTTCGCCTTTAGATGATGCTGGAACACCATCTTATACTATAAGAGAGGGTTTTTTGCTAGATAAAGATGAAGCAATTTATGGAGTGGGGCAAATTATGGATAATAAATTTAATCGTCGTAATTCTTCCCATCGTATGCAGAACGAAAACATGTTTACTTATTCTCCTTACTTCATGTCGGTAAAAGGGTATGCTGTATATTGGGATAATTATTCTATATCTAAATTCAATGATAATCCACAGGAACTTTCATTTGAAGGTATAGGGCATTGCGCCGATTACTATTTTATGTATGGTGGAAATCCTGACGGAGTTATTGCTCAAGTGCGTAATCTGACGGGTAAAGCTCCAATGCTTCCATTATGGGCTTACGGTTTTTTTCAGAGTAAGGAGCGTTACCATACACAGGAAGAAAACTTGTCGGTGCTGAAGAAATATAGAGAACTGAATGTGCCTATCGATGTAATGATACAGGATTGGCGATATTGGCCTGAATACAATAAAACCGATAGTGCATGGAATTCACAAAGTTTCGATGCTGAGCGCTTCCCCAATCCGAAAAAATGGGCAGATGAGATTCATAAACTGAATGCAAAGCTACTTATTGTAACATGGCCGGGATTTGGTCCCAAAACAGAACAGCGTAAAGAATTTGATAGTAAAAATATGATTATCAATTTTGATACATGGCCGCCTAACAGTGGTGCACGTCCATATGATGTATATAATCCGGAAGCTCTTAAAATTTACTGGAGTTATCTTGATAAAGGAATATTCAGTTATATAGGTAATGATGGTTGGTGGCTCGATTCTACCGAACCCGATCATATTAATAGAAAAGAATCTGATTATATGCTGCCAACACACTTGGGTACTTACCGCAGTGTGAAAAATGCTTATAGCTTGATGCATAATAAAGGAATTGCCACAAATCAACGCGCACAAAACAGCGACAAACGTGTTGTAATTCTTACCCGTTCGGGATTTGTAGGGCAGCAACGTTATGGTTCTAATACATGGAGTGGTGATGTGGCGTCGACATGGGATATGCTAGAGAAGCAAATACCGGCGGCGTTGAACTTTACATTGATGGGAATACCTAACTGGAACAGTGATATAGGTGGTTTCTTTGCCGGTAGATGGAATCGCGATGGAGGACCGAAAAATCCGGAATATCAGGAATTGTATGTCCGTTGGATGCAGTTTGGCGTTTTCAGTCCTATGATGCGTTCGCATGGGACAGAACTACCGCGCGAGATATGGAACTTTGGGGACAGAGGGACATGGTGTTTCGATGCACAGGAGAAAGCTATAAATCTACGCTATCGTTTATTACCTTATATCTACAGCACATCTTGGGATGTAAGTCGTAATGACGGAACATTTATGCGCCCGTTGGTTATGGATTTTGTGGCGGATAAAAACACACATGATATAGGTAATGAGTATATGTTTGGGCGTTCTCTTTTAGTTGCTCCGGTTACCCAATACGAGGCTAGAACATGGCCGGTTTATCTTCCTCAGGGTTCCGACTGGTATAATTTTTGGACTAACGAACGTTTTGCCGGAGGGCAATCTGTTGCGACAAATGCACCAATTGATATTGTCCCTCTTTATGTAAAAGCCGGTTCAATTATACCTTGGGGGCCAAGAGTGCAATATTCAACCGAAAAGAAGTGGAACAATCTTGAAGTAAAGGTTTATGCTGGAGCTGATGGTAGCTTTATCTTATATGAAGATGAATTTGATAATTACAATTACGAAAAAGGTGCTTACTCTGAGATTTTGTTTACTTGGGAAGATGCAGCCCGAAAATTAATAATCGGAGATCGAAAAGGTGCATATAATGGTATGCTGAAAAATAGGAAGTTTACTATTGTGCTTCAGGATGGTACAACAAAAACTGTAAGCTACAAAGGTAAAAAAACAGATGTGAAATTTTAAATATTAAGTTTGTGCTATTGTTAGATTGGAGAAGCCTTTAGATTAATAACTAAAAATAAAGACTAATCCTGAAAATGTGTTACGGATTTAATTAAGCAAAATATTAATAATTTGTGAGATAGTTGTCGGGTTAACCCGATAGCTATCTTTGTTTTTATGATTCTGCAAAAAAGTGATTAAATGCGAAAAAGGATGAACCCGTTGATATTTAGTCTTATAGGCAGAGGTTGTCCGAAACTGTCCTAACCTGAAAAACGCAAAAATCAGTTGTTTTCGTTGCCTTTCCGTTACCAAGTCATTACCTGTTTTGGGTGGTGCAGAATACGGCAAAATGCCATCTATTAAATTGGAATATAACTGATTGTGCAAATCTGAGCGATTCGTATCGAAATAACTTCTACGCTTGGCTCATTGATAGCAGACCGCTCATTTTTCATAACTCAAATAACTCATTTGAAAGTAATTTTAAAACTAAAAAAATGAGTGTTATGACAAATGAACTGAAGGTACTCTTTTACCTCAAAAAGAATCAGAGAAAGAAAAACGGTCTTTGTCCCGTCATGGGACGAATCCATGTCGGAAAAACAATGGCTCAATTCAGCTTAAAGATTGATGCCGATGTCGAATTGTGGGATGCTAAAGCCGGAAGGCTTAAAGGGAAAAGCGGATTTGCCAACGATGTGAACAAGAAAATCGAAAAGGTAAACTTACTCATCTACTCTCGCTATAATGAGGAGAAACGTCTCGGGAAAGACTTTACGGCAACCGATTTGAAAATCATCGTACAAGGTATTGCCGAAGCACAGGAATCTCTTTGTGCTTATATGGCTAAAATGAATGAGAAACTTGCTGCCCGTGTAGGAAAGGATAGAGCATTAAGCACCTTGACAAGCTACAAGCATTACCATTCTTTATTGGTCGCATTCCTCCAAACGAAGTACAAATTGAATGATATTTCCTTCAAAGCCTTGAAGTATTCCTTTATTGAAGAATATGTCCATTATCTCCGTGTTACTCGGAAATTAGCTATCAATACAACCAGTTTTGCTGTTTGTCGAATGCGCGAAGCTATATCCGAAGCTATTGATGAAGGTATAATAGGTAAAGACCCTTTCTTTTCCTATGAATTGGAATCCTCTACAATAAAACATCGCAATATCAGTCGGGAAGATTTGGAGAAGATCATGGTAGAGGTATTTGACAATGAAACGACGGTGATTGTCCGTGATATATTCGTTTTCTCGACCTTTTGCGGATTGGCTTATATAGATGTTAAAAATCTAACGTATGAAAACATCGTCAAACAGGAAGACGGAAGCTATTGGATAATGACTCATCGCCAAAAGACAGGTAGCGCATCCAATATCCGTTTAATGGAAATCCCCCTTTCCTTGATTGAAAAGTATAGAAACCATAGAACGGATGGAAAGGTATTTCCTGTTCCACAGTACCAAACCGTTCTCAATCATCTTAAAAAGATTGACAGGCAATGCAAGCTGAATCGGAATCTCTCCTACCATATGAGCCGCCATACGTTCGCAAGTTTAATCACGCTATCAGAGGGAGTTCCGATTGAGACGGTCAGTAAAATGCTGGGACATCAGGATATTACGACAACTCAAACTTACGCAGAAGTATCAACAGATAAAATACTGAAAGATATTCTGGTATTATCCGAGAAAATCAATGGCAAATATATTCTAATCAACTAATACAATAAAGAAATGAGAAGTACATTCAAGATATTATTCTACATCAACCGACAGAAAATAAAGAAAAACGGTAAATGCCCAATCATGGGACGTATTACTATTGACGGGAAAGTCGTTCAGTATAGTGCAAAAGAAGAAATCGAGCCAAAGTTCTGGAATCCAAAAGAGGGCTGCTGTTCGGGAAAAGGGAACGAATGCAGACGTATCAATCTCCGGTTGGATGAACTGAAAAGGGAAATAGGACTGTCTTACCAAAAAGACATTGAACGCAGCGGATATGTTACGGCTGATGGCATCAAAAACACCATTCAAGGTATAGGAACGAATGAGGTTACGCTCTTGAAAGAATTTGACCTGATGAAAGAAGAAATAAAAAATGGTATTGGGATTACCCACGCCCAAAAAACCTATTACAGATATGGGAATGCATATAATGTTATCCGTGATTTCCTAAAGTATAAATATGGTATTGATGACGTTGAGTTCTCCCGAATCAATAAACAGTTCATGGAAGATTATCACTTCTATCTGCTTACTGTCCGTAATTTCTCAACTTATTCCATTCAGAATTATGTTCGTTTCTTGAAACATACAATCGAACGTGCAGTTAATAAGGAAATAATCTATCGTAATCCCGTCCGACGATTCTATGCCGATGGAAGAAAGTCTTCTCGCCGTTGGATTCCGAGGGAAGATTTGAATGCGATATTGGCAAAACCTCATCCCGTGAAGAATGTAAATAAGGTGCGAAATTTATTCATTTTTTCAGTCTTTACCGGATTAGCTTACGCAGATATTTATAATTTGAAGTGGTCTGATATCAGAACGGACAAAAGCGGATATAAATGGATTTATAAAGAAAGGACGAAGACAACGACTGAATGCCATATTCCACTGTTAGACATACCATTGTTCATTATTGAGAACTTCAAAGGAAAGAAGAATACGGATAAGGTCTTTGATTTCTTTTGTTATGGTATGTATAATATAATTGAAAAGTAGTCCACTAAAATAATTGAAAAGTATACCACCAGTTAGGTAAAATGTGT
>NZ_QVMM01000021.1 GCF_010501065.1 Dysgonomonas sp. 216
GCACATACGGCGAGGTCGGTCCTTTTTGCGAAGCATTGTCTGAGAGCGGCCTTAGCTTCGACGGACAAAGCCTGCAATGCTGTCCCCAAGAAGGTATAGCCGCAAAATGCCTTTTTGATTCCTTTTGCGGCATAGGGCAAAAGGAATGCAAGTGATCTTCGATCACGCGCAGTAGCGGCAGTTAAAAGAACGTTTTTCAAGCAATAAAACTACCCTTCGTAATCGTCGGGCATGGGCTGGTAAACGTAGTTGGGGTCGTTAAGGCGGCGGGGCAATTGTTCCATCTCCCATTTGGTTTCTTTGTCTACAACTTCTACAATGATGGGGCGACGGCTTGGCGAGTTCTCTTTTTCTTCCTTTTCGGCTTTTTCGCGACGTTCTTCACGCTCCATTTTCAGTATATGGGCAATGTCCGAAGCTTTTGGTTCACAGTGTTTTTCGGTTACAATTATTTCTTTCAGTTCCATCTCTTCGGGGTCGAGTGGGGAAGGGACATATTTCTTTTTCACTATTTTCTGGGTATAGCCTTCCATTTTGCGGCGCATGGCATTTCGTGCAAGACGGTACAAGCGTTCCTGACGCTCTTCGATTGCTTCTTCAACAGCCTGAGCAAATTCGGGTTTGTTTTTCTTCCATTCGTAAAACGTTTCGCGGCTTATTTCTGCTGCATCGCACACGTTAGCAATCGACAGGTAATCTTCGGAGATAAGGATGCAAATTTTTTCTACTGTTTCGGGGGTATATTTTGCCATAATCGTTAGAATTTAAATATTAGTGTTTTCCTAATAGATAAAACCATCGAAATTTCTTTGGAAAACAAAAAAAAGACCACCCTGTGGATAGGGTAGTCTTTTTACGATTATGAATTGGTTTTGTTATTTTTTCTCTTTAAGAGCTGCAAATATCAGTTGTTCCAGTTCTTCGGCTAGTTCGGGATTGTCTTTTACACAATCTTTAGCAGCTTCACGTCCTTGTCCCAGCTTAGTTTCGTTGTAACTGTACCACGAACCGCTTTTCTTTATTATTCCAAGTTCGGAACCGAGGTCGATTATTTCGCCCGGACGCGAAATACCTTCGCCATACATAATATCGAATTCGGCTTTACGGAAGGGAGGTGCAACTTTATTTTTTACAACTTTTACCCGTGTTTGGCTACCCATAACCTGATCTCCGTCTTTTAATTGCCCTATACGGCGGATATCGAGACGTACCGACGCGTAGAATTTAAGAGCGTTACCTCCGGTGGTTGTTTCGGGGTTACCGAACATTACGCCTATTTTGTCGCGTAGCTGGTTGATAAATATACAGGTTGTATTTGTTTTATTTATAGCAGCCGTAAGTTTACGTAATGCCTGAGACATTAGGCGGGCTTGAAGTCCCATTTTAGAATCGCCCATATCGCCTTCGAGTTCGGCTTTTGGGGTAAGTGCAGCAACCGAGTCGATAACAACAATGTCGATAGCCGACGAACGGATCAACTGTTCTGCTATTTCGAGAGCCTGCTCGCCACTATCGGGCTGAGATATGTAAAGGTTTTCGATATCTACGCCTAACTTTTCGGCGTAAAAACGGTCGAAAGCATGTTCTGCATCAACAAATGCTGCTATGCCACCTGCTTTTTGAGCTTCGGCTATGGCATGGATTGCCAAAGTTGTTTTACCCGACGATTCGGGCCCGTATATTTCGATAATACGCCCCCGTGGGTATCCGCCAACACCAAGCGCCGCATTCAGACCTATCGAGCCCGAAGGTATTACAGGAATATCTTCCAGCTTTTCGTTGCCCATTTTCATAATAGAGCCTTTTCCGTAGCTCTTTTCTATTTTGTCCATTGCAGCTTGAAGCGCTTTCAGCTTTTCTGCGTTAGGAGCTTTTTTTTCTTCTTTTTCTTCGGCCATTTGTGTTTGTTATTTGTTGTTGTTATTTATTTAATCATGTCTAATATTTGTTCGGCATGCTCTTTGGTCATAATCTCTTTCGGGCCAATTATTTTTTCGATAACGCTTTCTTCGTTTATAAGGAAAGTTGTGCGCAGGGTTCCCATGTATTTTCGTCCTGCTAATGTTTTTTCGGCCCAAACCCCAAATGTTTCGACAAGTTTTTTATCGGTATCGGCAATTAGCGGAAATGGAAGTTCTTGCTTCTCTATAAATTTTTTGTGCGAACTTTCGCTGTCTACACTCACACCCAGAATTTCGTATCCTGCGTGGCGCAGTTCGTAAAAATTATCTCTGAAATTGCACGCTTCTGCCGTGCAACCGGGTGTACTGTCTTTCGGGTAAAAATAAAGTACTAATTTTTTGCCGGCATAGTCGCTTGCCTTAATTTCAATTCCGTCCTGATTTATACCAAGCACTGCTGGTATTTTATCTCCAACTTTTAAAGTCATGTATTAAATCCTTTTTATCTAGGTAATTATAAGTATTTAATGGTGTTTTTTTTTGAATGTAATATCTTGCTTTTTCCTTTGCAAGGTAGGCATTAAGGGCAGGTGCCTTAATGTAGTTTCAAAGATACTCTTTTATTTATTTCCGTACAAAATACTTTTTCAACAAGCCCAAAGGCTTATTTTACTTTTAGTTCAAACCACTTTTCGTTATCGATGGGAACAAAGTTTGTTATTTTGTCGAATAATTTATCTATTTCGGATTCAACAATAAACAAGTTTCTGTATTCTTCTTTCAGAAAACTGTTGTCTATCATTGTGTCGATAAATTTCAACAGGTTGTTGTAATAGCCGGCTGTATTCAGCAAAGCCACAGGTTTGCAATGGAGTGCCAGTTGTGCCCATGTGAGGGCTTCGAACATTTCGTCCATAGTGCCAAATCCTCCCGGCAATACAATAATAGCATCGCCCAAGCTATACATTATCGATTTTCGTTGGTGCATTGTGTCTACCGTTATAATTTCGGTAACTCCTTCATGTTCAAGTTCCTTTATTTTCATAAAACCGGGCAACACGCCTGTTACTTTGCCTCCGTTATCGAGTGCGCCATCGGCCACGGCACCCATTAAGCCTGTTTTTCCACCTCCGTATACAAGTTCCATTTTTCTTGTAGCCAGCTCTTTTCCCAAATCAATGGCCTGTGTTTTAAACAGAGGATTACTTCCCGAATTTGAACCACAGAACACAGTTATTCGTTTCATTAATGATATTTTTATTATGTTATTCAGTATTTCTCGCAAATATAAATATACCTTTACATAATGCAAATATTTATTATTTGTTAATAACAGAAACAAATGAAGATTATGAAATATTTTATTTTTTTGATTGGTTTGGCTTTTCTTTCATCCTGCTCAGTTCAGAAGCAAGGCCAAAGTAAAACCGAGTATGGATGGCAGGATGTAGTTGTTATAGAAGATCTGGAGGTTTTTGTAGATACAACCGATATCAGGCAGCAAAACGGCCTTTATTATGCCTATGTGAAGAATGTTTATACTACGGATGATAGCCGTGCGGTATATGTGAACAAAATAAGGAAGGTTTTTGAAAAACAAGGCAACAAAAAGGCTGACGAAAAGATAAAAAAATGGGAAAACTTTAGTTATAACATAGCTTTGTACGAGTTTGATTGCCCGAATAAAAGATATCGGATACTCGAAGTTACCGACTATGATAAGCGCGGGCAGAAAATATTGGCTACAAAACCTAATAAAAATACAGTGAATTGGGTAAATGTTGGTATAGACACTATGGGCGATTATACTTTATTTTTTGTGTGCGACTATTCTGATTGAACAGGGTAGGGAAAAGTGCAATCTTTTATTTAACTTTGCGTCCGAAAATAATTTCAATAATCAATACTTAGACGAATTTAGAGTTATGCAAAAACCATCTATACCCAAAGGAACGAGAGATTTTTCACCAGTAGAAATGGCTAAAAGAAATTACATATTCGATACAATTAAAGATGTGTATAAACTTTACGGCTTTTCTCAGATTGAAACTCCGGCGATGGAAAATTTGTCGACACTGATGGGTAAATATGGCGACGAGGGCGATAAACTTTTGTTTAAGATTCTGAATTCGGGTGATTTTCTTTCCGATATATCGGAACAGGATATGGCCGAACGGAATCCTTTGAAAATGGCTTCGAAAATTTGTGAAAAAGGACTTCGTTACGATCTTACAGTACCGTTTGCTCGCTATGTGGTAATGCATCAGAACGAGATATCGTTTCCGTTCAAGCGTTTCCAGATTCAGCCTGTATGGCGTGCCGATCGTCCACAGAAGGGGCGTTACAGGGAGTTTTATCAGTGCGATGCCGATATTGTTGGTTCCGATTCGTTGCTAAACGAAGTTGAACTTATACAGATTATTGATGAGGTTTTCAAACGTTTTGGAATAAGGGTTGCCATAAAACTAAACAATCGTAAAATATTGAGCGGAATTGCCGAAATTATTGGTGAGCCCGAAAAAATAGTCGATATAACGGTTGCGATAGATAAACTGGATAAAATAGGTTTGCAGAAAGTAAACGAAGAACTTTTATCGAAAGGTATATCTGAAGAGGCTGTAAGTATGCTTCAACCTATTATATTATTGGAGGGGGAGAACGATGCAAAATTGGAAACCCTCCGTTCTACATTAGCCACATCGGAAGTTGGCTTGCAAGGCGTAGAAGAACTCGATTTTATTCTGAATAAAATTAAATTAGCCGATATAACTACTCAATTAGATTTAGATCTGACTTTGGCTCGCGGGCTAAATTATTATACGGGTGCCATTATCGAAGTAAAAGCATTGGATGTTCAGATAGGTAGCATTACGGGAGGTGGCCGTTACGATAATCTTACGGGTATTTTTGGCTTACCCAATATATCGGGGGTTGGTATATCTTTTGGGGCCGACCGCATATTTGATGTGTTGAACCAACTGGACTTGTATCCAAAAAGTCAGGGACAAAGCACACAAATATTATTCGTGAACTTCGGGTCGAAAGAAGAGGATTATATTTTTCCCTTAGTATCGCAAATACGAAAAGCCGGAATTGCAGTTGAAATATATCCCGATTCGGGCGCTAAGATGAAAAAGCAGATGTCGTATGCCAATAACAAAAACATTCCTTATGTTGCGATAGTTGGCGATAACGAGATAGAAAATAACCTGATATCGGTAAAAAATATGATATCAGGAGAACAAAGCCAGCTTTCGCTGGAAGAATGTATTAAAGCTATTGCCTACTCGGAGTAAACTTTAGGCTTTCTTTTTTCGGCAATAACATTCATTATGCTGTCGCCTACCAATTTTATTTGTTCAACAACCAGTTCGTTGTCGGTGTCGAGTAACGAATCTTTAACACAGGGTATTTTTACCAGCGTGTTTTTCTCTATGTTAAGAGGGTTTTCTAACGTAGGGTTGGCTTGTATGATGTATGGCCAAAATATATCGCTGTTGTAGAATATTTTGGACAAATCCAAAATGTTGAATTTTTTATTGAGAATAATTTGGGCTTTGTATTTAGCCGAATCGTTATTTTCTAATAAAATATAGTCTTCTTTATGTTCAATTCCGGCTTGTGTAGCAGCATCTTGTGTTTCCAGATCGGTAATATAATAATAACCGATTGCAGCTATAGCTACTATAATAAGGAACGCAATAAAATTCTTTTTTGATTTTTTGCCACCTCTTCTCGACGATGAGCTTCTTCTTTTTTTAGACATGTTTATTTTCGAAATTACATACTTGTTACTTACCTTTTTTCCTTACTGAAACTTCTTATTTTGGCGAATATCAGCTCGTTTAACGATTTTATTCGCTCAACATTTTCTTCGTTGTTAAAGTCCAGAAGAGAATCCTCTATCTTTGGTATTTTAATAATTGTGCCTTTCTTTATATCTAAAGGAATAACTTCTCCGTTTTCGTTTGCATTGTATATGTACGACCAAAATATTTCGTGCCCGTAATTATATTTCGAAAGAAACAGGAAGTTCGTATTATCTTCTATTTTAATAACCTTTAGTATGTTGATAGTGTCAGGGTTTGTAATTTCTGTGTAAGGTAATTTTTCGTCAATAACTATTGGTTCCGACGGGTATAATAAATATAAAAGCGCAACGGCACATATTATAGTCGAAAGCACCAACAGGAAATTTCTTTTCCAGTTTGTCTTTTCTTCAGTGGGGTCGTCTATGTAATACTCGTCGTCGTTGTTGTCGTTAGCAACAAATGTTTGGGTTTCTTCTGACGAAGTAGTTACGTCTTGAGTATATTTTTCTTCTACTTCTGCAATAGGGTCTGTTGTCTCATTATTCTCGTTTTCGATAGGTATAAACAATACAGATTCCGAATCGCTTGTGTTAAAATCGGATGGTGGCGAAATTTGTTCATCTATGTTTATTTCGATGCCGGGTATTTCTGCTTCCGGTTCTTTTACTTCCTCCTTGTCATCTAATGGTATGAGTGCATATTTATCAGGATCGATACGCTCTTTTTCTTTGGCAAGTTCAATGTCTTTTCTGAATTTACCCAAAAAGAGAATTTTTTCGGATGTCGAACTTTTTATTATCCTGAATATCCCAAGACCGTTTATTTGAACATATGAAGATTCGACCAGCTCTTTTTCGATTTCTCTAAAGAGTTGGGTTATAAATAGCCTGACAATTTTCGGGTCAGTATTTGTCTGAGCCGAAACAATGTCAATTAGATTAAACAAATTCCTCTTGTCATTCATCTTCTTCTGTTTATCCGCTCTGTAAGCTTATCCGAAGGTTTGAAAAATGAAACCGATACATTGTGTTGCTTTCTTCTGGAGAAAGTCCCAAAATCATCGACTTCGAGAGTATCTTCTTTTTCGAGAACGGTATCTATTGCCGCAATAGTAGTATGCAGCAATTTTTTCAATTCGTCATCAGTCAAATCTCCAAGCCCTGATTTTGTATTGTTTTTTATGTTTTCGAGCAAGTCCCGCTCTTTCATTATGTTGTGGTGTTTTTTTATTTATCTGCTTATTAAGAAGTTAAGCTCTTTTTCGACAAATACTAAATCTTCCGAATCCATTCTCTCAATAATGCTGTTTATTATTTCGATAGTAGGTTTCATGTAATTGGTGTAATATTCGTCGTAAGTCTCGTCCATCAAGCCTTCATTTTCGTGTAGGTTTTGTACAGTATTTTTGTACTTTCTGGAAACCGAAGATAGTTCTTCCCTGAATGTTTCCAATTGCTCTTTCATTCGCGTCAACAGTTCTGTTTGATATGAATACGAAGTTTTATTAGCCATTTTCTTTTTAAGTTAAGTTTTGTATGTATTGTTAGTATAGTTTTATAATTCGTTTTTTTGCATAGCTTCTAATGCATGCACAAATGTAAAAAGTTTTTTCTATAAATTAAAGAATATCTTACGTCTCTTAAAAAAGAGTCTATTTATATATTATAAAATTCGATACTTTTCGACTCGCAGATTTCTATAATTTTACTTTTAATGTCTTTAATGTCGTTATACCTTAGGGTTCCCATATCCAAGGTGTAGGTTTTAGCTGCTTTGGTGTTGAAAACCAAACTGCTGAGGCCTATTCCTATTCCTGATATTTCGTTCCATTCTATATTCAGGCTTTTTTCGCCCTGAAGATTCGAAACAAGTTGCATGTTGTTTATTTTCAGCAAAGTTTTTTTATCCCATATAGCGAAACATAAAAATAGTATAACCGATAGGATAAGAAGCAGTAATGCTGCAAAAAACATGTAGTTATACACGCCGGCCACAAATTGGCGGATAGTTATATCGAGCGATATAGCCGCCGAAACAGCCGATACTGTAATGCCTAAGTATCTGAAGCTGCTTTTCAGGTTATCTATAATTAACAATTCATTCATAATTTTGCTTTCAAAAAACTGTAAATGCAAAGTTATATTTTATAATTATTAAAATATCCTTTTTAAATGAGAAAAAAAGTGAGACTATGCCGATATACAAAAAAAAATTTGTTAATTTGCTAGGAAATGTATAATTGACCTATTTTTAATATTTAGTATCTGTTATGAGTGAGAATATTGTTCCAGAGTTGCCAAATTTAGATAATGATGTGCAACCCGAATCGTCTAAAGAAATTCAATTGCCGGTAACCGAAGATTTGACCAAAGAAGAAATTGTAGCTAAACTGAAAGAAATTCAGGAAGGCGATGAAATGCCGCCGCGCTCGGTAACCGATGCTTATAAGCAAGTGTTTTATAAGTTGAGGTCTGCCGAAACAGAATCGGCTAAAGCTGCTTTTGTCGAAAATGGAGGTGTGCCCGAAGAATTTGTGCAAGAAGCTAGTCCTATCGAAGAAGAATTTAAGGATATACTAGGAAAAATAAAAGATAAAAGGGCTAGAATTATAGCGGAAGACGAGAAAGCAAAGGAAGAAAATCTGGCAAAGAAATTGCAGATAATAGATGCAATAAAAGATCTGACCGAAAGTTCGGACGACTTTGGCAAACTTTATAAGGATTTTAAAGATTTGCAACAACAATGGAGCGATATAAAAAATATACCACAAGGTAAAGTTAAAGAATTGTGGCGTTCGTACCAGATCTATACCGAGAAATTTTACGATTTGTTGAAGATAAACAACGAGTTGCGTGATTATGATTTCAAAAAGAATCTGGAACTGAAAACTGCATTGTGCGAGGCAGTTGAAAGATTAAAAGATGAACCCGATATTGTTTCGGCATTCCATCAATTACAAAACTTTCATCAACAGTGGCGCGAAATAGGCCCTGTGGCTAAAGAACTGAGAGATGAAATATGGGAGAAGTTTAAAGCTGCA
Source organism: Dysgonomonas sp. 216 (assembly GCF_010501065.1). Lineage (GTDB taxonomy): Bacteria > Bacteroidota > Bacteroidia > Bacteroidales > Dysgonomonadaceae > QVMM01. The sequence goes on from NZ_QVMM01000021.1 coordinate 8,754, forward strand.
TCTACTGCAATAAATAAAAACTATCAGGAGCATTTTATCGATCTGAAATCGCAGGAAGAAAATAACCTTGCCGAAAAGACTGCTATAATAGATACCCTTAAGGCTATAGACTATGCAGTATTAACAAGCGCTAAAGAGTGGGACGAAAAAACCAAAGAGGTTATCGCCTTACAAGAAAAGTGGAAAACTATAGGTTTTGTGCCTCGTAAAGTAAATACTCAGATATTTGAAGAATTCCGTTCGATATGCGATTCGTTCTTTGAGAAAAAAGCCGAGTTTTTCCGTCATCAAAAAGATGGAATGGAAAAAAATCTGGAACGAAAGAGAGCTTTGTGCGAAAAAGCAAACGCTTTGAAAGATAGCATAGATTGGAAAGAAGCAGCCAACGAACTTATTGCAATTCAGAAAGAATGGAAAACGATAGGTCCGGTTCCGCGTAAATATTCCGATGCATTGTGGAAAGAATTTATTGGAGCGTGCGATTACTTTTTCGAACAAAAGAATAAGTCGCAGGCATCGCAGAAAGAGGAAGAGGTTGCTAATCTGGAACTTAAAAAAGATATAATTAAGCAAATAACCGAATTAGACAACAGTTTAGAACCGGATGCATTAATGCCTCAGATTCGCGAACTGATGAATAAATGGAACCAGATAGGTTTTGTTCCGTTTAAGGAAAAAGACAAGATTTATAAAGAATATCAGGCTGCGCTGGACGTTTACTTCGATAAAATGAAAATAAGTAAAAGTGAGCGACGTTTACAAAGTTATAAATCGTCGGTAACGGATATTTCGAAAGCCGACAGGCCTAAAGGTGCTTTGTATAAAGAACGCGATAAGTTGATGCATCAGTTTAATAAGGTAAAAGCCGAGTTGCAGACTTACGAAAATAATATGGGATTTTTATCGGTATCGAAAGGTAGCGGCAGTTTGCTGAAAGATATGAATCACCGTGTGGAAAATCTTAAAAACGAGTTGGATGTAATTGTCAAAAAGATCGAACTGGTTGACGAGAATCTAAACTCGCTTGAAGAATAGTTCAAACCTACCAACAGACACACTATTCATCAAATTCAGATCCCTTTCAAATTTATACTTAAAATAAAAGTAAATTTTGAAGGGGATTTTTATCCTTTATATTTATAGCTATTCGTAGCCCTGTTTTTTGCAGATAGTGCTGCGCGATTTTTTAAACAAATTCCTGTTTTTATTGTTTTAAAAACAAAGGAGCATTTAATGATTTAAAAATAAAAAAAGAAGAAAAGATGAAATTATCGAAAATAACATTAGTTGTAGCTGTTTTAGTTACAGTTTTTATGTCGAGCTGTTCGTACAATACAATGGTCGAAAAACAAGAGGCTGTTGACTCGCAATGGGCACAAGTTCAGAATGCATATCAGCGTCGTGCCGATTTGGTTCCCAACCTTGTGGCAACCGTGAAAGGATATGCTGCTCACGAAAAAGAAACACTGTCGGCAGTAACAGAGGCTCGTGCTAAAGTATCGGAAATAAAACTCGATGCCAGTCAGTTGACCGAAGAAAACCTAAAGAAATTTCAGGCGGCACAAGGCGATTTAAGTTCGGCATTAAGTAGGCTGATGGCTGTTCGTGAAGCTTACCCCGATTTAAAGGCTAACGAAAATTTTCTTAAACTTCAGGACGATTTAGTTGGAACCGAAAACCGTATTGCGGTAGAGCGAAACAAGTTTAACGAAATAACAAGGGATTACAATCAATATATACGTAAGTTTCCGCGTAATATATATGCCGGATGGTTCGATTTTGATAAAAAACCGTACTTCGAAGCCGACGCAGGAAGCCAAACGGCTCCCAAAATAGAATTTTAATAAAAATAGGATCAATAAGAGTAGCACTCGTTGTATATTTATGAAACTGTTCTCAGGCCTAATATTTGCTTTATTTTTTTTCGTTCATATAAATATATACGGACAGAATATACCCGACCCAATGTTTCCGCCCCGTTTGGTTAACGACTTTGCCCGGATATACACAGATGCCGAACGAAACCTGTTGGAACAGATGCTGGAAAGCTATAACGACACTACGTCTACCCAGATTTATGTTGTGTCGTTGTCAGACCTCGAAGGGTATGATATTGCCGATTATGCAGCACGCTTAGGCGAAAAATGGGGTATAGGGCAAAAAGGAAAAGACAACGGTGCTGTAATACTTATAAAACCGAAAACCAGCGATTCGCGAGGAAATGTTTTTATTGCTACGGGTTATGGGCTGGAGCCATTTCTTACAGATGGGCGCATCGGTCAGATATTAGATAATTACATGATTCCGTATTTAAGAAAAAATGATTATTACGGAGGAACAAAGGCTACCGTCGAGGTTATGATAAAATTGCTTTCGGGCGAGTTTAAGGCAGATAAAGACAACTATCAAGAGGGAGACAGTGTGTTCTCGTGGATATTCACACTTGTTTTGTTTATACTGATTATATATATTATTAGTAAAAACAACAGGCGAAACGACGACGACAGCGACTCGTCGGGTGGGCGTGGCGGATGGATTCCTCCGTTTTTTCCAACCCGGGGTGGTGGTTTTGGAGGTGGTAGCAGTTCCGGAGGCTTTGGTGGAGGTGGCGGAGGCCGCTTCGGAGGTGGTGGAGCCGGACGAAGCTGGTTTTCATGACCTAAAAACGGATGCCAAGTTTTATACTATCCATGCCAGCCAGTCAAGAAAAGAAGCTTTGGGTAATGAATAACGCCAAGGTAAACTTTATCAATAACAGTGGGGGCGAATTTTACTTGTTGTCTTTAACCTATTCAAATCAGAGAGAGCGAGTTGCTTAAATAATCTTATTTTTTTAATAATAAGTTCTCCCCATACTGATATTTCTATTCTAAATCTCTTATATTTGCTAAGTCGGGCAATGTAATAACTTTATCTAACCTGAATAATAACTTATGAAACTAAAAACATTAATTTATCCGGTTCTGATTATTTCATTATTAATAGGGTGTTTGTCTTCTTGCAACCCTACGGAAAAACAGTTAAAAGATGATGTTCAGGAAACTTCGATTTCGGACAACTGTAAAAAAGTAACAGACCTTAAAAAAGAGAATTTAAAAGGGCAGGTATCTTCCATCGAAGAAAAAGTAGTTTGGGCTAAACATACTGACAATAAAATATTTTCATATAACAAACAAGGAATGCTTTTGAAGTCTGACAAGGATGGTTTAGGAACTGTTATTTGTGAGTACAACGATAAAGGCCTGTTGGTAAAAAGAAGTATACAGCTTGCTGACACAGAGGATGGATGTTCTTCTTCTGAAATGGAGATCGACGGAGAGTCTTTTTTCAGTTCAGCGGAGCAAACTTTTATCTATGATGAGGAAGGAAAACTAATAGAAAGTTGTACCGGAGAGGAGAAAACTACCTATTTGCATACCGATAATGGGGTGTTGGCAAAAACTGTCATCAGCAATGATGATAATACAATCGAGGATATAAAATCATTTGTATACGATGATAAAGGGAATCTGATAAAAAAATGTATGGGCGAAAACATGGAAATCGAGTATTGTTCGATGGAATACGATGAAGACGGACGCGTGATATTTGAAATGAATCCTACTGCCCATCTAAGTAATGAGTATAATGATAAAGGAGATGTTAGTTGTGTTAAACTTTATTTTGACGCAGATCCTGTTGTAATGTTGTTTGAGTACGAATATGACCATAATGATAATTGGATAATACGTAAGCGTACAACACCGGAGGGAGAACTGGATAATGTGACAATCAGAAAAATAGAATATTACGATAATCAATAAGCATATCTTTTCTGATTATACAGTTTTAGGTGTCATTAAATTACGATTTTGTTAGCCGGTAGTTTTCCGTTATGTCAGTTTATCTAGCAAAATTAAGCATACAAGGCTATTAAGATCATAATAAGGCTACCCGCAAATGTTATAAGGTCGCCCAGGCTTTCTTTAAATGGATTGCTGATTTCTTCTTCGTAGTAAAAAAAACTGCCGTCTTTTTGATGAAAAGGAGCCAGGCGGTTAGCGTTAATATCATTTGCTTTCGAAACATTCGCAATAAAAAAATCGCCTTCAAACATATGTGTGTTTTCAGTATTCTCGCCTATTGTTACAGCTATAGTATATTTAAGATTGAAAGGCGAGTCATATTCTTTAAAAGAGGATGATTTTACATTTGCCATTCCTTTGTGTTTGAAAGCAATGCTGTCTTCCGTAAAAAGTTCATTATCTATTTTGTGCAAAGGTATATTTTTGAGTTTTAGCAAATACTGCGTTGTTTTTTCACCCGGTTCTATCAATGTCAGCTTGTTTTCTATATTTGTATTGTTTGTTAACCTGTGCGAATAACTATATTTGTACGACTGCGAATTTCTTTCATTTTGGTATATCCACGAATCTTCCCAGTTTATGTATATATTTTCGTTACCGATATTCTCTATAATGATTTTCGATTGGGCGTCTTTGCCATGAAACGAGAAAGTGAGTTTTACATGCCCACCTGTTACAACAAAGTTGTTTTTTTCATCTCTTTCAATATAAGGATTATTGGTGTCGAATTGTGCATAATAATATAGCGAATGACATGACGATAGAAGAATAGACATTAAAACAATGAGAGTAATATGGCGCATAATTAGTTCCGATTTATATATGAGATATTCCTTAAATTAAAACAGAGTGTTGCTGTTTTACCACCAGCTATTACCCGACTGTATCGATATTATTTGAAAGGTAACAAGGCCTACTGTAGCACCTAAAACAGATGCAATATATGCTGTTTGCTTTATTTTTGGGTTATTGTCTTTTTTTACGTAGAACGTATTTCCCTCTTTCGGGTTTAACGAAGCTATTTTTTTAGGTTTGATGCCGGGTGCTTTGGTAACTTTCGAAATATAAAAGTCTTCTTCGAAAATATATGGCTCTTCGCCTTTTTTGTCGAAGCTCATTTCGATAACATACCTGATATACAAGGGAGTGTCGTCTTCTGTAAATAATGTTGATTGAGTAGCTGCTACCTTATTTTTTTTCAACATAAGGCTGTCTGCGTTATTGTAATCAATCAGCTCAAGTCCGAGATTGGAAAATTCCAAAATGTGTTGTTTTTTTATTGCTCCCGAGTCCAATACCATCTGTCTTTCCTTACTGTTCATATACGACGAGAGTTTTATCTTATTGTTATCGCCATCGCCGATGTATAGCCACGAGTTTTCCCAATTTACATATAACTTTCTGTTGGTTTTGTTTTCGACAGTAATATCTGATTGAGCATCTTCGCCTGAGAACGAAAACGTGAGTTTTACATCGTCGCCGTTTACAACAAAGTTTTCTTTTGCGTCTTTTTCTATATATGGGTCGTTCGAGTCGAACATCCCATAATAATAGGTAGTGCCACACGACGAAAATAATATAACAAAAATCAACAAAATAGGGATATAACGCATACTTCTTTGTGTTTTTGTGGTAATTAAAGAATAAATATATACAATAATACAGTTTTTAGGCGAATAAACAAAAAGGATGAAAATAAAACTATAAATAAATGCGACAAGCGAATTAAAGGTTTTTTATTAACTTTGCCAGCCTATAAAAACTGAACATCAAGTACAAATACATTAACAAAAAAGTAATATGAAAGCATTTGTATTTCCGGGACAAGGTGCCCAATTCGTAGGAATGGGTAAAGACTTGTACGAAACATCTGAGGTAGCTAAAGAAATGTTCGAAAAAGCAAACGAGATACTTGGTTTTCGCATAACCGATCTTATGTTTGCGGGAACTGACGAAGATTTGCGTCAAACAAAGGTTACCCAACCTGCAATTTTCTTGCATTCGGTAATTTTGGCTAAAACAATGGGTAGCGAGTTTAAACCCGATATGGTAGCTGGTCACTCGTTGGGCGAGTTTTCGGCGTTGGTTGCAGCAAACGCGCTGTCGTTCGAAGATGGCTTGCAATTAGTGTACAAACGTGCATTGGCTATGCAAAAAGCTTGCGAACTGAATCCGTCTACTATGGCTGCGGTTCTAGGTTTGCCCGACGAAAAGGTAGAAGAAATATGTGCTTCTATTACCGATGAGGTTGTTGTGCCTGCTAACTATAACTGTCCGGGGCAAATTGTGATTTCGGGTTCGAATGCAGGTATAGATAAAGCGATTGAGCTAATGAAAGAAGCCGGAGCAAAACGTGCTTTAAAACTTAGTGTAGGTGGTGCTTTCCACTCTCCGTTGATGAACCCTGCTAAAGAAGAATTAGCGAAAGCTATTAACGAAACACAGTTTAGTGCACCTATTTGTGCTGTTTATCAGAATGTGACAACTGTTGCCGAAACCAATCCTGCAACTATTAAGCAAAACCTTATAGCGCAATTAACTGCTCCTGTGAAATGGACACAGTCGGTTGAACACATGATTGCAGACGGCGCCGACGAGTTTATCGAATTAGGTCCGGGTGCAGTTCTTCAAGGTTTGGCAAAGAAAATAAACAGAGAAGTTGCTACAAGCGGAAGACAATAAAATACTTCGTAAGTATTAAGCATATAATAAAAAAGGAATCAATTTTAATTTGATTCCTTTTTTTGTGTCTTGTATCTGTCAGCAATAATCAGATTATATTCGATTCTTTCAAAACGTTGTTTGTTTTATGCACAGCTGCAGCCGATGCGTCGAATTTAGCTTTTTCTTCGGCAGTAAGTTTCAGGTCGATGATTTTTTCCCAACCTTTACGTCCTAATACCACAGGCACACCTATACATAAATCTTCGTGTCCGTATTCGCCTTCAAGAAGTATGCTGCAAGGTATCACTTTCTTTTGGTCGTGCAGAATAGCTTCTACTACATAAGCTCCAGCTGCACCCGGTGCATACCATGCCGATGTACCCAACAGTCCTGTTAAGGTAGCACCACCAACCATAGTATCGGCTGCTACTTTATCAACAGCTTCGGGTGTCAGTAATTCCGTAACCGGAATTCCTTTATATGTTGCTAAGCGGGTAACGGGTATCATTGTTGTGTCGCCATGTCCGCCAATCACCATTCCTTCAACTTCGTTGGCATTTACACCTAAAGTTTGGCTCAGGTAGTACTTGAAACGCGAGCTGTCTAAAGCTCCCCCCATACCTATAATACGTTCTTTAGGTAAACCTGTTATTTTTGCGGTAAGGTATGTCATTGTGTCCATTGGGTTCGATATAATAACCAGAATGGCATTGGGCGAATGTTTCAGTATGTTTTCGGCTACTTGTTTCACAATACCGGCATTAACCCCGATAAGTTCTTCGCGAGTCATACCCGGTTTGCGGGGAATTCCCGATGTGATAACAACTACATCCGAATTTGCAGTAGCCGCATAATCGTTTGTCACTCCCATTATTTTAGAATCGAATCCCAAAAGTTGGGCGGTCTGATTCATATCCATTGCTTTTCCTTCCGAAACACCTTCTTTTACGTCGAGCATTACAATCTCGTCCGCTACTTCGTTAAATGCAAGGACATTTGCACAAGTTGCGCCTACGTTTCCGGCACCAACAACTGTTACTTTAGACATAATGATAAAATTTTTGTATTTTGTTATATATTTAAGATCGTTTTATCTTGAAAAAGTGAGTAACAAATTTAGGTTCTTATTTGTAAATAACGAAGTCTTTTAGTAGTAAAATTCGGTATATTTATTAAAAAACTTGAAAGGTCGCTTTCGTTTTGTATAATTAAAGCTAAAAGCTCTATATTTGTTATAGGAATTAGGAATATAATAACTTTATGGATAAAAATAAGAATACTTATACTAAGTACTTGGCTGTAGCTATTGTTCTTTTGGTGCTGGGCTTATGTGTTGCAGGATATTTTATATTCAAGAAAAATACCGAAATAGAAGAACTGCAACAATCGAGCGAGATATCCAAACAGCAGCTGGAGGACGAATATGAAAGTATTTCGATGCAATACGAAGGTTTTAAATTCAGTGTGAAGAACGACTCGTTGTTGCGCATGCTCGATAACGAACAGGCAAAGGTGCAGCGTTTGCTTGAGGAACTTCGTACTGTTAAATCTACAAATAAGGCCGAAATTACACGGTTGAACAACGAATTGTCGTCGTTGAGGAAAATATTGAAATCGTACATAATACAGATCGATTCGCTGAACAGGGCGAACGAACGTTTAACTCAGGAGAAGGCGGCTATTACAAAAAAATATCAGGAAACTACCCAGACTTTGAGCAAGGTTACACAGGAAAAACAGAACCTGACCGAAAAAGTAACATTGGCAGCCAAACTCGATGCTGCTGCGGTTTCAGTGTCGGCAACAAACTCGAAGGGGAAGGTGCAGAAAAAAATAAAGAGCGTTGAACAGCTTATCGTTTCGTTTGTTCTTACCAAAAATATCACAGCTGAACCGGGAGAACGTACAATATATGTACGGATAATGAAGCCCGACGACGAGGTGTTGGTTAAAAGCAGGGCTAATGTTTTTCAGTACGAAAACCGCGAGATAAATTATTCGATGAAACGATCGGTTGAATATGGCGGAGAAGAAACGCCCGTTACTTTATATTGGGCCGTAGAGGAATATTTGATGCCGGGCACTTATCGGGCTGATATATTTGCTGATGGAAGCCTTATCGGGTCGCGATCGTTTACATTAGATAAGTAATATTTATTATGTGTAACCCTAAATTATAGAAGATATGATATTGAATGCACTAAAATATATACGCTCGAAGGGTGAAGCCAAAGAATGGGTCATCGAAGGGCGAAACGAAGATAGGGTACATTTTGGTAATATAAATCTTATTGTAGGTAAAAATGCGGTAGGTAAAAGCCGTACTTTGGCTGTAATAAGAGAAATTGCAAACTTATTGTCCGGGTCGAAAACAATTCAGGACATGCCATACGATAATGCCGGATACGAGCTGGAGTTTAAAGACGGCGGAAACCTTTACGAATATATATTTGCCTACACTAATGATAAAGTAACAGACGAAAAACTCTTTATAAATGGCGAACTTAGGCTCGACAGGAGTAAGGGAAGGTTGTACTCTACTGCTTTTGACGATTTAGTACCATTTCTTTTCGATGAAAATAACCTTACCACTAAGGGATACGATGCTCAAATGCATCCGTTTATCGAAAAACTTGTTGTTTGGGGGCGTTCATTGCATAACTCGGCCTTTACCAATCAATTGGAAAAAAACTATCAGGTAAAAGATTTATCGGAACTTAACAGCGATTTGTATGCTCAAAAGTTAGAGCCTGTGGCACTTCTTCAAACTTTTTGGCAGGGTAAATTGCGTTTTGGTAAAACATATATCGACAAGATAAAAAAGGGTATGGAAGTGATGGGGTATCCTATCGAGACTATTGATATACTGGAAGGTAAAGGCGGATACAGCTTGCATGTGAAAGAAGATGAACTTGACGATGTGACGAGCCAGCTCGAAATGTCGCAGGGTATGTTCAGGGCATTGTCTTTTATCGTATTGCTCAATTTTGTGATGCTAAGCGAAATTTCGGTTTGTATCCTTGTCGACGATCTTGGCGAAGGGTTGGATTTCGAACGTTCGAAAACTTTAATAGATATGATTGTCGAAGATCTTGATAATACCAGCATACAAGTGTTTATAACAACCAACGACAGATATATAATGAATAAGTTGCCTCTGCAATATTGGACTGTGTTGAGGCGCTATCCGAATAAAACATTGTTTTACAACTATTTTAATTCGAAGGAAATATTCGACGATTTTAAATATACGGGGCTTAGTAATTTCGATTTTCTGGCATCCGATTTTTATGTTGACGGTTTCGAGGAGGAGTAAAGAAAAAGAAAGGGGATGAAGAAAATTGCTTTTTTTGTAGAGGGGCAAACCGAGCAGATTTTCGTCGATAAACTGGTTAGAAATGTTTTGGGTGAAGACCGCATTTCTATAATAATCAAACGGTTTGTTGGCGGAACTAATGCGCCTAAACAAGAATTGGTAAGAAGCGCCTCTTTTGCTCGTCATCCGGACATTCATGTGTTGATATATGATTGCGGAGCCGATAACAGGGTAAAAACCGAAATTCTGGAAAATATGAAAAGCCTTACCGAAAGCGGTTATTCGCATATTGTAGGTTTGCGCGATTTGTATCCTTTACCCATCGAAGAACTGTCGCGTCTTGAAAAAGGTCTGACTTTTTTGCCATCGCATCTGAAAAAGCATAAAGATGCTTACAATCTGATAGTTGTGGTTCAGGAAATAGAAACATGGTTTCTGGCCGAGACACATCATTTCCGAAAAGTAGACCGACGGCTTACGGGTTCGTTCATACATCAACGGTTGGGGTTTAACCCGTTTAGTATTAATGCCGAAGAAAGAAGGCATCCTTCGCGCGACTTAAATAATATCTATCATTTGGTAGGCAAATCTTATACAAAACGTTATTGGCAGGTTCAAAAACTTGTGAACCGCCTCGATTTTGACTACATAGATCGTCATCTGAAATACGAATTAGCATCTTTGGGGAAACTAATTGAAGTGCTCGACGAACTAAAAAGGTGAAACAGAGTGTTAATCATTCTATATTTTTTGTGATTAACTTGTTTTTCGCAACAGCATGCCGTCCCTTTTTCGTTAAAAATAGTATCTTTGCTCAATTAAGGTAACAAGGTTGTTTTGCGCGAAGAGGGTTCTTTTCTATTCATTTTATGAAGAGAAAACTGTTCGGTAAAAGCAGTTTTCGTAACCGAAAATTACTTAAAATGTACGTATGTTAATAGCAGATTTTTTTGAAAAATTAGGAGAATATGCGCTTTTAATGAAGAAGGTGTTTACCAAACCTCAGAAATGGAATGTTTTCTTCAAACAATATATAAGCGAAATAAGCAAACTAGGAGTCGATTCGATATGGATTGTAATTATAATTTCATTTTTTATTGGAGCTGTAATTGTAGTGCAAATAGCCTTGAATATCGATTCTCCTATAATGCCAAGATATACTGTTGGTTATGTTTCTAGAGAAATAATTATTCTCGAATTTTCTTCCTCAATAATGAGCCTTATTCTGGCCGGAAAGGTAGGTTCGAATATTGCTTCCGAAATAGGTACTATGCGAGTAACCGAACAGATTGATGCATTGGAAATTATGGGCGTAAATTCGGCCAATTATTTAATTCTGCCCAAAATAACAGCCTTAATGAGCTTTGTGCCTGTATTGGTTGTGTTAAGTATGTTTTTCGGGATAGTAGGAGGTTTTGCTGTGTGTGTATTTACGAATGTGGTTGCAGTATCCGATTTCGAATATGGTATCCAAATGTTCTTTAAGCAGTTTTATATTTGGTACGCAATATTTAAAACCATAATATTCGGGTTCATTATATCGTCGGTTGCGGCATATTACGGTTATTTCGCACGTGGCGGATCGCTGGATGTTGGGCGTGCCAGCACAAATGCAGTAGTACTAAGTAGTGTACTTATTCTTGTTTTCGATTTGTTAATCACTCAATTAATGATGGGATGATAGAAGTAAAGAATTTAGTAAAATCATTCGAAGGCAGAGAAGTGCTTCGCGATATAAGCATAACTTTTGAAGAGGGAAAAACAAATCTGATTATAGGGCGAAGCGGATCGGGAAAAACCGTTTTGTTGAAAAATCTGGTAGGGTTGTTGCGCCCGACAAAAGGACAGATTTTGTACGATGGACGTAATTTACCGCAGATGTCGTCTTCGGATATGAAAGCATTACGTCAGGAAATGGGAATGATTTTTCAGGGGTCGGCATTGTTCGATGCCATGACCGTGTTTGAAAATGTATATTTTCCCCTCGAAATGTTTTCTCCTTTATCGAAAAGCAATAAAATGAAACGTGCCGAATTTTGCCTCGAAAGGGTAAACCTTGGCGATGCAGGGCATTTATACCCATCGGAGATCAGTGGAGGGATGATGAAGCGAGCTGCAATAGCCAGAGCTATATCGTTGAACCCTAAATATTTGTTTTGCGACGAACCTAATTCTGGGCTCGATCCTCAGACGGCATTGGTTATAGACGATCTGATTCATTCAATAACCAAAGAGTACAATATAACGACTATAATTAATACCCACGATATGAACTCGGTAATGAATATTGGCGAGAAAATATGCTTCATTAAAGAGGGGCATCTTGAGTGGCTGGGTACTAAAGACGATATATTGGATGCGACAAATAAAGCCTTAAACGATTTTGTTTTTGCATCCGACTTATTTAAGAAAGTGAAAGAAATACAACAAAAAGCAGCAAGAGAATCATGAAAATAATATCGTACAACGTAAACGGAATTCGTGCGGCCATAAATAAGGGGCTGTATACATGGATTCAGGAAGAAAATCCCGATATTCTTTGTTTTCAGGAGTTAAAAGCTCAGGAAGAACAGATAGATGTGATATCGTTGCAAGCCATGGGGTATAACTACACTTGTTTTCATCCGGCAGTAAAGAAGGGTTACAGCGGGGTGGGAGTTATCTCGAAACATAAACCCGACTTGGTAAAAATAGGAATGAATATGGATATTTACGATTGTGAGGGGCGTGTTATTCGTCTCGATTTCGGAGATATGACCATTATTAACGTATATATACCATCGGGGACGACAGGCGATATTCGTCAGGATTTTAAAATGCAATTTCTTGACGATTTCACAAAATTCATACTCGAACTGCGGAAAGAACGTAAAGAAATACTTATTTGTGGCGATTACAATATTTGCCACAAACCGATAGATATAAATCATCCCGAAAGGCATACTAAATCATCGGGATTTTTGCCCGAAGAGCGGGCTTGGTTCGATAGTTTTATCGAAACAGGTATGGTCGATACATTCAGGGTTTACGATCAGAGCCCCGAAAAATATAGCTGGTGGAGCTATCGTGCCGGTGCACGTCCTAAAAATCTGGGCTGGCGCATCGATTATCATCTTATCTCGGAAGAAGCGCGCCATCGTCTGAAGGGAGCTGCCATACTACCCGAAGCTATGCATTCCGATCATTGCCCTGTGGTAGTAGAGATGGATATCTAGAAATTGATATTAATTGAAATGATATTTTTATGAAAACAACATTGAAGCTTTTACTGCTGCTACTGACGTTTTTTTGTGGAGGTATTTGCTCTGCTCAAAGCCTTAAATCCATATCTATATTAGGCGATTCCTATTCTACTTTCGATGGATATATGAAACCCGATACCAATAGTGTATGGTACTTTACACATTTAAAACATAAAACGGATGTGAATTCGGTAAGGCAAACTTGGTGGCATCAATTTATTAAACAAAATGGCTACAAGCTTTGTGTAAATAATTCTTTTTCAGGGGCTACTATTTGTAATACAGGATACCGTAAGGAAGATTATACAGATCGTTCATTCATTACACGTATGAATAATCTGGGATGTCCTGACGTTATTTTTATATTCGGAGGAACAAACGATAGTTGGGCAAATGTTCCTATAGGAGACTATCGATACGAAGCGTGGACAAAGGATGATTTGTATAAATTCCGTCCCGCGATGGCGTATATGCTGCATCAGATGACAGACTATTACCCGAATGTTGAGATTTATTTCCTATTAAATTCCGAGTTGAAAGACGAAATTAATGAATCGGTTAAAGTTATATGTGAGCATTACAATATAGATTGTATCGAATTACAGAATATTGATAAGAAAGGAAGCCATCCTTCGATAAAAGGGATGAAACAGATTAGCGATCAGGTAAAGAGATATATCGAGCAGAAAGCAAATTGAAAAAACGCTATATGCCTACCTTGAGAACAGAATTTGCGTCTTATAAATTCAGAAAATGATATATAAATAAAATGAATGAGAATAGCTTACTTTTAAAGTAGGCTATTCCTTTTTTATTTGTTATTTTTGCACATAATCTGCAATAGAAATGAACTTTTACAACTTAATAGTGGTTGTTAAGTAATAATTTAAAATACAATTAACATATAAATATGGGTAGTTTGTTGACAATAAAAGATTTACAGGCCAAGGTTGAAGGCAACGATATATTGAAAGGTGTGAACCTGACGGTTAACGCAGGAGAAGTTCATGCTATTATGGGACCTAACGGAGCAGGTAAAAGTACGCTGGCATCGGTTCTGGTAGGGCATCCTAATTTTGAAGTAACGGGGGGAGAGGTTATTTTCGATGGAAAAGAACTTCTCGATATGTCGCCCGAAGAACGTGCAGGCGAAGGAGTGTTTCTTAGTTTTCAGTATCCGGTTGAAATTCCGGGTGTTAGCATGGTTAATTTTATGCGTGCGGCTGTTAACGAAACCCGTAAACATAAGGGGTTAGAGCCTATACCGGCTTCGGATTTTTTAAAAATGATGAAAGAAAAACGTGAGTTGGTTGAACTCGACAGTTCGTTGGCCAGCCGTTCGGTAAACGAAGGCTTTTCGGGTGGAGAAAAGAAAAGGAACGAGATATTCCAAATGGCTATGCTCGATCCTAAATTGGCTATTCTTGACGAAACAGATTCGGGGCTCGATATCGATGCTTTACGTATTGTTGCGGCAGGAGTAAACAAATTACGTCGAAAAGATAATGCAACTATAGTTATTACTCACTATCAGCGTTTATTGGATTACATTAAGCCCGATTTTGTTCACGTATTTTATAAAGGGCGCATAGTGAAAAGTGCAGGGCCTGAATTGGCGCTCGAACTTGAAGAAAAAGGTTACGACTGGATTATAAAGGAAATTAAAGATTAAGAGATGATTGAAACCCAATATATAGATTTATTCACCGAATACCGTACAACGATAGACGAACATTCGTCGGGTATTATGAATAATCTGCGAGATAAGGCTTTCGAGGCTTTTAAAAAAGAAGGATTTCCGACGAAAGAGCTTGAGGATTATCAAAACTCGGATATTGCAGAAAAGTTTGTGCCCGATTATGGGTTGAATATTCGTCAGCTTATTCCGAATATAGACCCTTATGTGGCTTTTAAATGTAATATTCCCGAACTATCGACCAATCTGTACTTTATGTTGAACGATTCGTTGTATAACAAATCGTTACCCGCAATGGAGTACCCGGCGGATGTTTTTGTGGGAAGCTTAAAAGAGTTTGCCGGACAATACCCCGATGTGTGTGCAAAATATTACGGGCAAACTGCCAATGTTGAGGGTAATAGCCTTGTAGCTTTCAATACAATGTTTGCACAGGATGGATTTGTAGTTTATGTTCCTGATAATGTTATTGTAGAACAGCCTATACAACTAATAAACATACTGATAAGTAACGCCGATTTTTTAGTGAATCGCCGTTTGTTGCTTATTGCCGGTAAAAATTCGCAATTTAAAGTGTTGGTTTGTGACCATGCTGTCGATAACTCTCAATTTTTAGTAACTCAGGTAACTGAGATATTTGCGGACGAAAACGCCCATGTCGATTTTTACGAATTGGAAGAGAACTCGGATAAGGTTACACGCTTGGCTTCTACTTTTATCCGTCAGGATAAAGGTTCGAATGTAATGGCTAATAATGTGACTCTGAATTGCGGATTTACCCGAAATAACTATCGATTGACTTTTGCCGGCGAGTATGCCGAAGGGCATGTATGCGGCGTAGTTGTTGCTGACAGGAAGCAACATGTCGATAATTTTGTGTTTGTAGATCATGCTAAACCAAACTGCCATAGTAACCAGTTATTTAAATATGTGTTGCAGGACGAATCGTTAGGTGTGTTTTGCGGGCGTATTCTGGTTGAAAAAGATGCACAAAAAACAATTGCATATCAATCGAACAATAATCTTTGTTCATCGGCTAAGGCGCATATGTATTCGAAACCACAGCTCGAAATTTATGCCGACGATGTAAAGTGTTCGCATGGACTAACTACAGGACAGTTGGACGAAGATGCGTTGTTTTATTTGCGCGCGAGGGGTATTCCCGAAGTACAGGCCCGTTTAATGCTTATGCAGGCTTTTACAAGCGGAGTACTCGATTTAATCCGTTTGGACGTATTGAAAGAACGTTTGTACGAGCTTGTCGAAAAACGTTTTAAAGGAGAGTCAGCTCGCTGCGGAAATTGTTTGATTTGCAAATAACATACATATATGTTCGATATAAATAAAATACGGGAGGATTTTCCTATACTTAACAGAAAGATATACGGGAAGCCTCTTGTTTATTTAGATAACGGAGCTACTGTTCAGAAACCCAGATGTGTAGTAGATAAAATTGAAGAGCTGTATTATACCTGTAATGCGAATATTCATCGGGGGGTGCATACACTGAGTCAGGAGGCTACAGAACTGACTGAGCAGGCTCGCAAAAAGGTGCAGGCTTTTATCAATGCAAAGCATTCGCACGAAATCATTTTTACAAAAGGAACAACCGAGAGTATCAATTTAGTAGCTTCGAGTTTTTGCCGCCGCTTTTGCAAAGAAGGAGACGAGATAATAGTTTCGGCAATGGAACATCATGCCAATATTGTACCTTGGCAAATTGAGGGCGATATATCGGGGGTGAAGTTAAAAGTGATACCTATAAATGAGAAAGGCGAACTTATTCTGGAAGAATTCGAAAAGTTAATCTCGCCTAAAACCCGCTTGGTATCGGTTACCCATGTGTCGAATGTGTTGGGTACTATAAACCCTATTGAGAAGATTATCGATATCGCACATCGGCATGGAATTCCAGTGTTGATAGATGCTGCGCAATCGGTACAACATATCCCTGTTGATGTGCAACAGCTCGATTGCGATTTTCTTGCTTTTTCGAGTCACAAAATATACGGGCCTACGGGTGTTGGCGTTTTGTACGGAAAAGAAGAATTTCTGAACCGGATGCCACCATATCAGGGTGGAGGCGAAATGATCGGGCACGTATCGTTTAAAGGAACAACATATAACGAGTTGCCATTTAAATTTGAGGCAGGTACGCCTAACTACATAGATGTAATTGCATTGGGAACGGCTTTAGATTATGTGCTTTCGGTCGGTTTGGAACAAATAAAAGAACATGAAGACTATTTGCTGCATTATTGTACGTCTAAGCTTCAGGAAATTGATGGTATTCGCTTTTTCGGAACATCACTCAACAAAAGCAGCGTAATATCGTTTCTTGTTGGCAATATTCATCATTACGATATGGGAATGATGCTCGATAAAATGGGTATAGCAGTTCGTACAGGGCACCATTGTGCTCAACCTTTAATGGAGGAATTAGGCATTGAAGGCACAGTGCGTGCTTCTTTTGCCGTTTATAATACAAAAGAAGAGGTTGATATCTTTGTAGATGGAGTGAATAGAATTGTCGGGATGTTTAAATAAACTCTCATATAGAGTAAAAGAGCTGATCTGGTTTATGAACAAGATCAGCTCTTTTTCTTTTTAGGGGAGGGTATTCGGGTTATTTATTCACAGTTTCTTCTTCAGAATGTTAAAGCTCCCGATAGTTATAAGTTTGCTTTCGGTATTGCCGGCTTTTTCGTAACATGAAGTAGAGTATATGGAGCTTATTGATATTTATAATTGATATGTCTTTTATTGTTGAGATAAATAAGGTTTTTATAAATTTGTGCTGAAAAAAATCTGGATATGTCTTTAAAATATGCGATAATAGGTACAGGTGCCATAGGCGGATACTATGGCGGAATGTTGGCTCAGGCAGGCCAAGAGGTTCATTTTTTATTTAACTCTGATTACGGATATGTTAAACAGAACGGATTAAGGGTTGATTCGGTTAAAGGTAATTTTCATCTGGATAATCTTTTAGCATATAATAATACGGCTGATATGCCGGCGTGTGATGTTGTTTTGGTTTGTTTAAAATCGACGAATAATTATCTGTTGAAAGATTTGTTGCCTCCTTTGTTGCATAACGATACTCTTGTTATTTTGATTCAGAATGGATTAGGATTGGAAGAAGATCTTCAGAGTGAATTCCCCGACCTGAATATAGCTGGAGGTTTAGCTTTTATATGTTCGAATAAAGTAAGCGAAGGCTACATCGCTCATCTTGATTATGGTAAATTAAGTATGGGGCTTTATTCCCGTAATGGGCTTAATACGTTGAAGCTGGTTTGCGAAGATATGCTTAATGCAGGTATTGAGTCGGTTTTGGTTGATTTAGAGCCTGCCCGTTGGATGAAACTTGTATGGAATATACCATATAACGGGATAACTGTGGTTTTGAACACTACTACCGACAAATTAATGAATACACCTTGCTCTAAGGAACTTCTTTATGAAATAATGCTGGAAGTTATCAGAGGAGGAAATAGAGTAGGGGAAGGGCGTTTTTCGATTTCGGAATCTTATGCAACTCAAATGCTTGAAATGACCGAAGTAATGACTCCGTATTCGCCCAGTATGAAACTCGACTTTGATAATTGCCGCCCGTTGGAGATTGATTATATTTACTCACGCCCTATTCGGGTTGCGGCAAAAGCAGGTTTCGATATGGCAAAAATCAGTATGCTCGAAAAGCAATTGCGTTTTATACAAGCGCAATATTAGGATTGCTGTTTTGCAGCTTTCAGTTCTATCCTGAAAGTTGTGCCAACTCCTATTTCCGACGATTTTACATATATCTTACCATTGTGGTACGATTCGATAATACGTTTTGTTAGCGATAACCCGAGTCCCCAACCTCTGGCTTTGGTGGTAAATCCGGGTGAAAATACTGTTTTGAACCGCGATTTTGGAATACCTTTTCCTGTGTCGCTGATATCAAGAAATATAGTTCCGTTCGATTTGGTAATAGTGTAGTTGATAGAACCTTTGCCTTCCATTGCGTCAACCGCATTTTTTGTAAGGTTTTCGATAACCCAGCTGAAAAGCGAATTATTGAGATTTACATAAATATCTTCTTCGGGAAAATTAAACGAAAAGCTTACTTTTTTCGAAATCCTGTTTTGTAAATAGTTTATCGAGTTTGTTACCACTTCTTTAAATTCGTGCAGATCGGGGTCGGGCATCGAGCCTATTTTAGAGAAGCGGTCGGCTACGATTTGCAGGCGTTCCACATCTTTGTCCATTTCGCGTGCAATGGACGAGTCGGGGTCTTTCAGCTTCATGTATTCAGTCCATGCCATTAGCGATGATATGGGTGTTCCTAATTGATGCGCAGTCTCTTTCGATAATCCCACCCATACTTTGTTTTGCTCGGCTTTCTTGGTGCTTAACAGGGCTAGGAACGAAGTTAATATGAATATGGTTAGCACTCCCAATTGTATGAACGGATATATCTGAAGGCGTTTAAGTGTATAAGAGTCGTCGTAATACACGTATTGCTTAAAAGCATCGTTATCTATTTCTATTGCATCGTGGTTTTTCTTGAAAGCTATAACTTTCTTTTTGAGGTACAATGCCGAATCCTGAACATCTTTCATGTCTATGTTCATGTGGTACATAACATTGTCGTCAACATCGCATAAGATAACAGGTACGGTTTCGTTTCCCGAAAGTATACGGAGTATGATGTTGGTATCGGTATTTTCGTCTTCGGTCGATGCAGCAATGCGCATTGCCTCAGCCCAGAGTTCTATTTTTTGCCTTTCTTCTCTTGATAAGTCCTCGATAAGATAATTTGAAACAACCAGCGAAGATGTGGCAATAATAACCGCAACAGCAATAAACAGGTATTTGAATAAATTGTTATGTTCCTGCAAATTCATCTTTTGCTAAATTGTTTATTTCTATAAACGGACGAAAAAAAGTTTTATTCTCAAAAGTAATCAAAAACTTAGAAATACGCTACAGCGCATATCTCTAAGTTATAGGGTTGTATTACGGCTTCTGATTTTAGTATCAGTCTTTTTCCGAGAAATTTTCGACAAGAACCTCCCGATAAGTATTTAATACGCTCGATTTGGAGAAGAATCCCTGATATACTCCGTTTTCGTCTACTACAGGTAGGTTCCATGCTTTGGTGTCGTCAAACAACCTCATTATTTTTTCTATTGTCATGTTTACAACAATAACAGCAGGAGGCGATACCATGAAGCGTTTTACTTTGAATCGGTCGTATAAATCGGGGCGGAACATTATGTTCCTGATATTATCAATAAGCACAATACCCATCAGCTTGTTGTTATCATCAATCACAGGAAACACATTACGTGGCGAACGCGAAATAACAGTAACAACATCGCCCAAAGTCATATCGGGCTTCACTGTCTCGAAGTTCTTTTCGATAAGTTCTTTTCTCGACATAAGAGTTAATATAGCCCTGTCTTTATGATGGGTCAACAATTCGCCTTTTTTAGCCAAGCGCATTGCATATATACTATGCGGTTCGAAAAGTTTTATAGTAGCATACGACACCATAGACACAATCATCAGAGGTAGAAATAATTCATATCCTCCCGTTAACTCGGCAATAAGAAAGGTTCCTGTTAAGGGTGCATGCATAACTCCTGCCATAACTCCTGCCATACCCATCAGTGCAAAGTTTTGTTGTGGCAATCCCGGCCCGAATCCTACATTATTTGCCCAATAGGAAAATATATATCCGGCAACACAACCGAGAAATAGCGAAGGTGCAAAAATACCTCCGGTTCCACCACCACCATTGGTGGAGCTGGATGCAAATACTTTAAGTAATAGTACAGGGGCTAAAAACCAGATAATACCCCATTTAAAATCTTTATATTGGTAGAATATGCTTCCATCCATAAGTCCTGTGTTGTCGGTTAAGCCAACAAGTAGCTGATTAATGGTATCGTATCCTTCACCATACAATGGGGGTAAAAAGAATATGAGTATACTTAATATACATGCGCAGATTATAAATTTTGTCCAATAACCGAGCGGGCGCATTTTATCTTCGAAGAAGCTCATGGCACGGGTAAAGTATAACGAGACTAAACCACAGAATAGCCCCAATAGTATAACGAACGGTATGCGTTCCATTTCGAATTGGTTTCCGTGCGAAAATTCGAACATGGCATTCGATCCTGTAGTGATATATGCAAAAGTAGCAGCAGTAACAGAAGATACAAGCAGTGGCAGTACTGTTGTTAGCGTAAGGTCTATCATTAAAACTTCGATAACGAATATAAGACCTGCGATGGGGGCTTTAAATATTCCCGCAATGGCTCCGGCAGCGCCACATCCCAAAAGTAGCATAAGATGCCTTGGCTCCAGCTTAAAAGCCCGTCCTAAGTTAGACCCGATGGCCGCACCGGTAAGCACAATGGGAGCCTCGGCTCCTACCGATCCTCCGAATCCTATGGTAACCGAACTGGCTACAACCGAAGTGTACATGTTGTGAGGCTTTATATAACTCTTTCGTTGAGATATAGCGTATAATATTTTGGTAACCCCATGGCTGATATCGTCGCGAACAATATACCTTACATATAGCCCGCCTAGCAGAATACCTATAATCGGCAATATCAGGTATACATAGTTTACTCCTTCGGGATTGAGGTTATCGGTAAGAAATGTTTGAATAAAGTGTATAAGTGTTTTTAATATAAGGGCTGCGCATGCAGTAAAAAGCCCTATCAGAAAACTTACGAACATAAGAAAGTGTTGTTCCTTTATGTTCTTGTTTTTCCATGTAAGAAACCTGTTAAAATATCTTTTTAAAGTTGCTACCATTTTGACATCTTGATAAGCTAGCAAAAGTAAAAAAAAAGAAAGAGTAAATAAAATTTTTTATTTACTCTTTTTTGATGTTTTTTCAGGAGATGTTTAATATAATCCGTCTACCGACAGGTATCTCTCGCCAGTGTCGTAGTTTATGCTTATTATTTTTGTTCCAATATTCGATTTGTTTAAAATACGGGCAATGGCAGCTAGCGAAGCACCTGTGGAAATTCCTGCAAAAATACCTTCTTTTTTAGCAAGTTTGCGGGCATATTCGTAAGCATCGTCTTTGCTTATGGTTTGTATTCCGTCAAGTATTTTTGTATTCATGTTTTTAGGAATAAAACCGGCTCCTATTCCCTGTAAAGGATGTGGTGCTGGTGCTCCACCGCTAAGTACAGGCGACTGCTCCGGCTCCACTGCTATTATTTTTATATTTGGAAAGCATTGTTTTAGTGTTTCGCCAATACCCGATATGTGTCCTCCGGTTCCGACACCCGATACAAAATAATCGAAGCCATCGGGGAAATCTTTTATAATTTCTTGTGCTGTGGCAGTACGGTGTATAGCCGGATTGGACGGGTTTTCAAATTGTTCGGGAATCCATGCTCCTTCAATAGTTGCGGCCAATTCCTTTGCTTTTTCGATAGCACCTTTCATTCCCTGCTCGCGGGGAGTCAGTACAAATTCGGCACCAAATGCCGACATGCTTTTTCTTCGTTCAATACTCATCGATTCGGGCATGGTTATAATAACTTTATATCCTTTTATGGCTCCTACCATCGATAAACCTATTCCTGTGTTGCCTGAGGTTGGTTCTATTATTGTTCCTCCGGGTTTTAAAATGCCGTTGGCTTCGGCGTCTTCTATCATTGCCAAGGCTATGCGGTCTTTTATACTTCCTCCCGGATTTTGCCTTTCAAGTTTTAACCAAACTTCATGTTCGGGGAATAATTTATTTAAACGAATATGAGGGGTGTTCCCTATCGATTCGAGTATACTGTTGTATTTCATTTTCTAAATATTTTTATCAAAAACTTATCTTTTCTTTTTTCTCCGTTTAAAATTTCTCATTCGGAGTTATACGGTTGTATGTTACTTTACTGTCTATTTCGCTATCTGTTAAGTTTTCGTTGCCTTTTATTTCTCTTATTTGCTCCAGTGCCGCTTCTCTGTAGAGGAGTGCTCCCGAAGGGTCGCAGTTAAATAAATCGGAATAACAGGAGGAGTTGTTTAGATCGAACGGGTTAGGTTCCATTACTTCAGTAGCCTCCAATAGCCCCAAGTTGTTTTCAGCACTGTATTTAAGAGCTTCTAAAAAGACGGTTATCCTGCTGTGCGAATAAAAATAGTTTAAAGCTTTTCGTATATTCTCGTTATTTTCGTAATCAGCCAGAAGTTCTTTTACCTTATCGGCGGGTATAAATACCCCTGATGAATAGTTTTCTACTATTCGGTTAGCTTTTTCGTTAACATACTTAGCCGGAATAAAAGTCTCCCATCCTTTTGTATAACGCGTGTAACTGCTATCTTGTTCTATCAGGAACGAAAAAGCTGCCCCCCGTATGTAGAAGAATTTACGGAAAAAGCCTTGTATTACAGCTATATAATACCCGTGAGTTTTCTCGAATGTTTCGGAGTTTTCTGTTTGCAGTGCTACCGATATTGTTTTTTTGTACTTGTCGATGTAAAACTGATCGATGTTGTATTCTTTTCCAAGTGTTTCCGTTAAGATGGGTTGTTCTAGTACATCGAAATACCATTTCGATATTTCGTCTTCGGTTATCGGATGATAAGTTATGTCAAATCCCATAATTTAGTAGTTTTAAGTTTGGTATTATATTACATAATCTATTGGCTCATCAAAGTCGTGTGTGTTTTTTATTTTTACAGCAGCATTATGGAATACCAGCGAATAGGGTATAACACTTTTTGTAAGCCAAGTGTTACCGCCTATTGTCGAATCGTGTCCTATAACCGTATCTCCGCCTAAAATGGTTGCTCCTGCATAAATAACAACATTGTTTTCGATAGTGGGGTGTCGTTTTTTGTTTTTCAGGCTTTTGGTAACAAATAAAGCACCAAGTGTTACTCCCTGATATATTTTTACGTTTTCGCCAATTGTTGCAGTTTCGCCAATAACAATACCTGTTCCATGGTCTATGAAAAACATAGGGCCTATTTGTGCACCCGGATGAATGTCTATTCCTACTTTCGAATGGGCATATTCCGAAAACAATCGGGGTATGATAGGTACTTTAAGTTTGTATAGTTCGTGCGATATGCGATGTACTGTTAGCGCAAAAAAACCGGGATATGTCAATATAATTTCTTCCACGGTTTGTGCGGCAGGGTCGTTTTTCAGAAAGTTTTTTGCTTCTTCGTATAATGCCGATTGTAGCTGAGGTAGTTTTTCTATAAACTTTTCAACTATTTTTTCTGCTTCTTTTTTGTTTAGCAGGTTCGATAAGTTTTCGAGCAGAACCGAATAGACCAAATAGATGCTCTTTTCGGATTTGCATTCCTCGTCGCATACGGGGAATAATATTCTGTGGAAAAGAATGTTTAAAACATTTTCTAGTTCTATTTTGTTTATAGGCAGGCTTTTGGATTTAGCATTCAACAGTCCTGCAATACGGGATATATTATTCATCGCAAATCTTTGTTATGAGCTTTTATTATAGCAAAAATAGGAAAAAAAAGCTAATTGTTTCGATGCATACAGCTATATTATAAACACATGACGGAGATGCAAAAAATAAATGCAAAATAGGAATAAAATAGTTGTGTGAAAATGATAGTTTCTCGTCTAAATTTATATATTTGTAGTAAATAGTTGTAACTTAAATGATGTTTAAGTATGAATATAAATAACATTATGTCATCATTGGAGGCTAGGCATCCGGGTGAATTGGAATATTTGCAAGCTGTGAAAGAGGTTTTGATCTCGATAGAAGGTATTTATAACGAACATCCCGAATTTGAGAAGGCACGTGTTATTGAACGCCTTGTTGAACCGGATCGGATATTTACATTTAAGATCCCTTGGGTCGACGATAAAGGGGATATTCATGTGAATTTAGGATACAGGGTTCAGTTTAATAATGCGATAGGTCCTTATAAGGGTGGTTTGCGTTTTCATGCTTCGGTAAATTTGTCTATCCTGAAGTTTTTAGGTTTCGAACAAACATTTAAAAATGCTTTAACAACTTTGCCTATGGGTGGAGCAAAAGGTGGTTCCGACTTTTCGCCGAAAGGAAAATCCAATGCCGAAATTATGCGTTTTTGCCAATCGTTCATGCTTGAGTTGTGGCGTAATATAGGGCCCGATACCGATGTTCCAGCAGGGGATATAGGTGTAGGTGCACGTGAGGTTGGATATTTATATGGAATGTATAAAAAACTGGCGCGTGAAAATACAGGAACATTTACCGGTAAAGGCTTGGATTATGGAGGCTCGTTAGTCAGACCTGAGGCTACAGGTTTCGGAGGTTTGTATTTTGTAAACCGTATGCTCGAAAAACACGGAATCGACATAAAAGGAAAAACCGTTGCCTTGTCGGGGTTTGGTAATGTGGCATGGGGAGCGGCAATTAAAGCTACCGAATTAGGAGCAAAAGTAGTAACAATATCGGGCCCTGATGGTTATGTGTACGATCCCGATGGTATTTCGGGCGAAAAAATAGATTATTTGCTCGAATTGCGCAGCTCGGGTAACGACATAGTTGAACCTTATGCAGAACAATATCCCAAAGCTAAGTTTTTTGAGGGAAAACGTCCGTGGGAACAAAAAGTAGATATTGCTTTGCCTTGTGCTACTCAGAATGAATTGAATGAAGATGATGCCAAGATGCTGAAAGCAAACGGTGTGTTGTGTGTTGCTGAGATATCGAATATGGGCTGTACTGCCGAGGCTGTAGATTATTTTATAGCCAATAGGGTATTGTTTGCACCCGGAAAAGCTGTAAATGCCGGCGGGGTTGCTACTTCGGGGCTAGAAATGACCCAGAATGCGATGCATATACAGTGGACGGCCGAGGAAGTAGACTCGAAATTGCGGCAGATAATGGCGAATATACATGCCCAGTGTATAGAGTATGGCTTGGAAAAAGATGGTTATATTAACTACGTAAAAGGAGCTAATATTGCAGGATTTATGAAAGTTGCCCGGGCAATGATTGCTCAGGGTGTTATATAATTGTTTGTAGTTGTAAGTGTTAAAAGAGGTGGAGGTTTTCTGCCTCTTTTTTATTTCGCTATTGAGAATAGATGTTTGTAGGGGATAAATAGGGTAGAGCTTGCTTTTCAAAAATAACGGGTACTTATAAGTGTATTTACCTCGTTAGACTATTTTTTATACTTTTGTAAAATTAGGGTAACAATATAAACAACAACAAAGAAGCTTTTTGCTTTTAAGATATGCTTAATAAAGAACAAGATATTTATAGTTTTCGAAGTTTGCTATATCCGCAAAAATATCCTATTCAGTACACTATATTGAATATTTTATTTCTTCTTGTTATAGTAGCTGCCATTTACACAGGTTTTTCGATGCTTATGGTTGGACGAAGCTTGTGGCTCGACGAAGCGGCATTGGCATATTCGTTTAGCGAAAGGCCTTTTATTGGTCTTACTTCATCAGCTTTCGAATATATGCAATCTGCACCAGTTGTTTATCTTTATATAGTTAAGGCTATAACTCTGTTGTTTGGAAATACGGAGATTACGCTTCGGTTGTGGTCTTTTATCTCCTATCTTCTACTTATATTTATAAGCTATAAGTTTTTAACTAAAATATTACCTGTCCGATTTCCGCTTTTAGGTACGGCATTTATTGCAAATCTTTCATATTTAATCTGGTATTCTGTTGAGTTTAAGCCGTATATGAGCGATTGTTTTTCTGTGTTATTAGTTATCCTGTGCTATTATTTTTATTGTGGGAAAAAGATAAATGTTTATGTTTTATCCTTAATTTATGCCATTGTTATATGGAACTCAAATCCGGCATGTTTCTTTATATCGGGTATCATTATTTTCGAATTTGTAACAGGTTTAATAAGGAAGGAGTATAG
Source organism: Dysgonomonas sp. 216 (assembly GCF_010501065.1). Taxonomy (GTDB): domain Bacteria; phylum Bacteroidota; class Bacteroidia; order Bacteroidales; family Dysgonomonadaceae; genus QVMM01. The sequence goes on from NZ_QVMM01000021.1 coordinate 35,402, forward strand.
CAGAGTTAAAAACAGCATTGTTGTAGGAATTTTCGCATTAGTAAGTTTTGTCGCTTATTATGCCTATTGGCTAAAGCCTGTGATTGATGCGGGAGACATGGGCGAATATTGGAAAAATGCTAAATTCAACTTTTTACCGCTAAGTGTTCAGGAGCTAAAAAATCAGTTTATTCTTTTGCGTGGAATTGTATACCCAATGGGTTTAATTAATGGCCCTGTGCTTTTTCTTGCCGGAGGTATCGGATTTATCATAAACCTGATAAAAGATAGGAACAGGTATGTTAGTGTTATTTATATTGGTATTATTATATCTCTTATAGCTTCATACTTGGGCTTTTATCCGATGAAAAACAGACTTTTCCTGTTTGTGTACCCATTGTTAGCCGTTCTTTTGTTTTATTATCTCAACATGCTATTGTCGTGGGGGAATAAGAAAAAATATGTTCTGGTAATTGCTTTCTCTGTTATGCTTTTATTTATGACTGACGGAATTGTTAAATATCGGACACGCGATAGTGCATATATGCCTATGGGCGAAACAAATCTGGCATTAGATTATATTTCGGGGAGAATAAAGAGCAACGAAAGTTTGTATTTGTACTATTATAGTGTTCCAAGTTTTTATTACAAAACAAAATTCAAGGAAAACAGAGATACTTTTTTCGATGACAAAAATGTGAGATTTGGAAAAACTTCTTTTACGGAAGAAAAGAGTAAAGATGATGCTGATTATATACTGTCAAATCAGCCGACCTATATTCTTACATCTAACATGTACGACGAATATAAAGGCATTGAACCTCTATTCGATTTACTAAAATCTAACGGAAAATTGGAGCTGATTTATGACAGGTACGAAACAAGAGTCTATTATTTTACAAATAAATAAGTAGGGCTTGTTAAAGACGTGTTTTTGCTTTTTTATTATCAATAAATATGTTCCCAAACATATTTTTATTACTTTTATAGGAAGATAAAGTAATAATCGGTAACGTGAGTTGGTATATTTAATGCGTTAATATGTACAGGTTTAGTCTTATAATGTTTGTTTTGTCAACAATAGGTGTTTTGCTTAATGTTGTACTCATTATAATAAATAAAACCAATACTTCGGACTATATAAGGGCGGTTTCGCTATTAATATTTTCTTCTTATTTTCTTTTTCTGGTACGGTATTACTACAAAAAAAATACATTGAAAAAGAAATAGTATAATTAAAAACTTCAAACAATGTTTGAGTATTTAGCGAATCAAATAAGGTGCATATTTTAAACTTGCCTATTAAAGTTGCTAATTCTTATTATCTTTGCAAACAGAAACGTATTCTATAAAAATAGTAACTAAAAGAAATTAATATATGACTTTTGATGTTAAAATGATTGAAACGCTGTATCGGTCGTTTCCGGAAAAAGTGAACGAAGCCAGAAAAGCCTTGCAAAAGCCACTGACTCTTGCCGAAAAAATATTGTATGTACACCTATCGGGAGGTGAAAAGCTTTCCGATTACGAAAGGGGAGAAGCATACGTTAACTTTTCGCCCGACAGGGTTGCTATGCAGGATGCAACTGCACAAATGGCATTATTGCAATTTATGACTTCGGGGCGAACTAAGGTTGCAGTGCCAAGCACAGTACATTGCGACCATTTGATTCAAGCCTACAAATCGGCTAAGGAAGATTTACATACGGCAGAAGTAACGAATAAAGAAGTATATGATTTTTTAAGCGAAGTTTCTAATAAGTACGGAATTGGTTTCTGGAAACCGGGGGCGGGTATTATCCATCAGGTAGTATTAGAAAATTATGCGTTTCCGGGAGGTATGATGATTGGGACAGATTCGCATACACCTAACGCCGGAGGTTTGGGTATGGTTGCCATTGGTGTAGGTGGAGCCGATGCTGTAGATGTTATGGCCGGTATGCCTTGGGAACTGAAGATGCCAAAACTAATAGGTGTTAAGCTTACCGGACGTATGTCGGGTTGGACATCGTCAAAAGATGTTATATTAAAGCTAGCTGGTATATTGACAGTTAAAGGAGGAACAAATTCGATTATAGAATATTTCGGAGAAGGCACAAAGTCTATATCGGCAACCGGTAAAGCTACTATTTGCAATATGGGTGCCGAAGTGGGTGCAACCACATCGATATTTCCGTATGACAAAAAATCGGCAGAATACCTTGCTGCAACAGGGCGTAAAGATGTTGCCGAAATGGCAAATAAGATATCGGCTTATCTAAAGGCTGATGCTGAGGTTGTAGCAAATCCTGAAAAATATTACGACAGGGTTATAGAAATAAATCTTTCGGAGTTAGAGCCATATGTAAACGGTCCGTTTACGCCTGATGCAGCGTACCCTATCTCGGAGTTTGCAAAAGTGGTGAAAGAAAAAGGATATCCTCGCCAAATGGAAGTGGGGCTCATCGGATCGTGCACAAACTCATCGTACGAAGATATGACCCGTGCAGCTTCGATAGTTGAAGATGCTAAAGAAAAAGGAGTATCGGTAAAGGCTCAGTTTATTATAAATCCGGGTTCGGAGCAAGTACGGTATACATCGGAACGTGATGGAATACTACAGGTGTTTGAAGATGCGGGTGCTACAATTATGGCAAATGCCTGCGGACCTTGTATTGGTCAGTGGAAACGTGACACAGATAATCCCGATCGTCCAAATTCCATTGTGACATCCTTTAACCGCAACTTTGCAAAACGTAACGATGGTAATCCTAACACGCATGCGTTTGTAACTTCGCCCGAAATTGTGGCGGCTCTGACTATTGCAGGCGACCTTTGTTTCAATCCGATGACGGATACATTGCAGAATGCTAAAGGCGAAGATGTGATGTTAAAAGAACCGGAAGGGCAGCAGCTTCCAGCAAAAGGATTTGGTGTTGAGGATCTTGGATATATTGAACCGGTTGCAGATGGTAGTGGAATAGAAGTGAAGATTGCCCCCGATTCGCAACGCTTACAGGTTTTGCAACCTTTTGCTCGATGGAACGGAAAAGATATAGAACAACAACCTTTATTGATAAAAGCTAAAGGAAAATGTACAACCGATCATATATCGATGGCCGGGCCTTGGCTGCGTTTTCGCGGACATCTGGATAATATATCGGATAATATGTTGATTGGTGCAGCGAATGCTTTTAACGATAAAACAAATTCGGTATTGGATGTCAAAACGGGCGAATATATAGCTGTGCCCCAACTTGCCCGCAAGTTTAAAGCAGAAAATATAGGCTCGATAGTTGTTGCGGAAGAAAATTACGGAGAGGGTTCGTCTCGTGAACATGCTGCTATGGAACCCCGTTTTCTGAACGTGAAAGCTATTGTCGTTAAATCGTTCGCTCGTATTCACGAAACTAATCTGAAAAAGCAGGGTATGTTAGCCCTTACGTTTGTCGATAAGAATGATTATGATAAAATACGTGAGGATGATAAATTAAGCATACTTGGGTTAACGGATTTCCGACCCGGTAAAAACCTTACTGTTCAATTGAATCATAGCGATGGAACTATCGAATCGTTCGACGTAACTCATACTTATAACGATTTACAGATTGAGTGGTTTAAAGCCGGAAGTGCTCTTAACTATATGAAACGGGGATAAATGAAATATAGTTTCAGGGATATAGAAGAAAATGATTTTGAATTGATTTGCTGTTTTCCACAGAACGAAGATGAATTGTTTAATATGTTTCCTAAAGCACAATATCCTTTAACTGCAGAAAAATTGAAGGAATGTGCTAAAGAACGACTGGAGCCTACCGTGTTTATGTATGACAGTAAAATTGCAGGGTATGCTAATTTATATCATATAGAGAATGAAAAACTTGGGTTTGTTGGAAATGTTATTGTTCATCCCGATTATAGAAATAAAGGAATTGGTAAGTATATTCTGGAAATCATGTCGCTGAAATTGGAAGAGATTTATAAAGCAAAAGAAATTCATTTATCTTGTTTTTCAGATAATACATCTGCTTTGTTATTGTACGAAGATTATGGTTTCACTCCTTATAAAATGGAACGGCGAATAAATCATAAAGGACAAAGAATAGTTTTGATTCATGCAAAGCGAAATATCTGATAGTAAATATCAATGTATTAACAGGATATAAAAAGAATAATAGCATATGCAACAAAAAATTACAATACAAAACGGCGAATTAAATGTCCCTAATAATCCAACAATACCATTTATCGAAGGGGATGGAGTAGGGCAGGAAATTTGGAAAAATGTACAGCCCGTCTTAGATAAAGCTGTGGAAAAGGCATACGGTGGAACACGCGAAATAAACTGGATTGAAGTACTTGCAGGCGAAAAGGCTTTTAATAAGACAGGAGCGTGGTTACCCGATGAAACTATGGCTGCTTTTCGCGAATATTTAGTCGGAATAAAAGGTCCTCTTACTACTCCCGTGGGAGGAGGAATCCGTTCCTTGAATGTTGCGTTGCGTCAGGATTTGGATTTGTACGCATGTGTTCGTCCTGTGCGTTGGTTCGAAGGTGTTGAATCGCCAATAAAGACTCCCGATAAAGTGAATATGACTATATTCCGAGAGAATACCGAGGATATTTATGCCGGAATAGAATGGATGCAGGGAACACCCGAAGCTAAAAAAATCTTTGATTTTCTTCGAACCGAAATGGGGGTGAAAAAAGTCCGTTTTCCCGAAACTTCATCGTTTGGTATAAAACCCGTATCTGTTGAGGGTACAGAGCGTTTGGTGCGGGCTGCTATCGATTATGCATTAGAAAATAATCTGCCATCGGTAACCATTGTTCATAAAGGTAATATTATGAAGTTTACCGAGGGTGGTTTCAAATTATGGGGGTATACTCTAGCTGAGCGAGAGTATGGCGATAAAGTTTTTACCATGCTGCAATGGGACAGAATAAAAAAAGAACAGGGCGAAGATACAGCCAATAAGCACTTGAATGAAGCCAAGAAAAACAGAAAGCTTATAATTAAAGATGTAATAGCCGATGCTTTTCTTCAAAATACGCTGTTGAAACCAGCCGAGTATTCGGTGATAGCAACATTGAATCTGAATGGCGACTATATTTCCGATCAGTTAGCTGCTATGGTTGGAGGTATCGGCATTGCCCCGGGTGCAAACATAAATTATAAAACAGGTCATGCAATATTCGAAGCCACTCATGGTACGGCTCCCGATATTGCAGGTAAAAATATTGTAAATCCATCGTCTGTTATATTGTCAGCTGTAATGATGCTGGAATATATGGGATGGGCAGAAGCTGCGGAACTAATAACAAACGCCCTTTGTAAATTGTATGGTGCAGGAAAAGCAACAGCCGATCTTGCTCGCTTTATGGATAACGGACAAAGTTATTCGACATCGGAATTTACCTTATTACTGGCAGAGAATTTATAACAAACAAAAATGAGGTTGTATTATGGAAAATTTGATAGGTAAAATATCGGAAACAATAAGGGATAATACCCAGATAGATCCCGAATTGTTTAAAAAGCACAACGTAAAACGCGGGCTTCGTAACGAAGATCATACAGGGGTTGTTGTTGGTTTAACCAAAGTGGGAGATGTTGTAGGTTACGAACGTAACGAGGATGGAACTACCAGAGCTATTCCCGGAAGGTTACTATATCGTGGTATTGATATTGAGGATATGGTAAAAGCCGTACAACAGGAGAACAGGTTGGGATTCGAAGAAGTTGCATACCTTATTTTGGCAGGAGAATTGCCTACAAAAGAAGAATTGGACGAATTTTCTAAGATTCTGAGCCAGACAATGGATCTGAATTCTAAAATTACGATGCATATTCTCGATCTTGAAGGTCAGGATATTATGAATATCTTAGCACGTTGCGTATTAGAGTTATATACTTTTGATGAGAATCCTGACGATACCTCGGAGGAGAATCTGATAAAGCAATCGATAAATCTAATTGCAACTTTCCCTACTATTATTGCGTATGCTTATAATGCATTAAGGCATAACAGAGGTAAATCGCTTCATATTCGCCACCCAAAACCGGGCTTATCGTTGGCCGAGAATTTTCTTTACATGATTAAAGGGCAAAATTATACCGAGTTAGATGTAAAAATACTCGACTTGGCACTTATGGTTCATGCCGACCATGGTGGAGGTAATAACTCTACGTTTACAGTGAGGGTTACAAGTTCGGCCGGAACAGATACTTATGCGTCAATATCTTCGGGTATAAATGCCTTGAAAGGTCATTTGCACGGAGGCGCAAATCTTAGGGTTGGCGATATGCTTAGATATTTGAAAAAAACTATAAAGGATTGGACCAGTGTTTCCGAAATAGACGATATTCTACAAAAAATTCTTCGTAAGGAGGCATATAATAAAACCGGTAAAATATATGGTATAGGACATGCTATTTATACAATATCGGACCCTCGAGCCATGTTACTAAAAAAAATGGCGCGCGATTTGGCCTTAGAAAAAGGTAGGGAAGAAGAATTCAATTTTATGTGTTTGCTTGAAGAAAGGGCTATACATAACTTTATGGAATTTAAGGGTAAGGCTTCGGGTAAACAGGTATGTGCAAATGTCGATTTTTATTCAGGATTTGTATATGATATGCTAGGCTTACCTCAGGATATTTATACTCCGTTATTTGCTATGGCTCGTATCGTTGGATGGTGTGCGCATCGTAACGAGGAATTGAATTTTAATCAACGGCGTATAATTCGTCCGGCATATAAAAATGCATGCGAATCGAGAATTTATAGTTTGTTGGAAGATAGAAAGTAATAAATACTTTGTTTTCTGGTAATAATTTGGTAAAAAGTGTTTTCGTCGTACATTTGTATTCATTGTTATTTTAATAAAGACAGAAAATGGAATATAGGTTAAATAAATATATCAGTAGTTCAGGCTTTTGTTCCCGTCGCGATGCGGATAGATTTATCGAAGAAGGCAAAGTTACGGTTAACGGAAAACGAGCATCGGTAGGGATGCGCGTTCTTCCCGGACAAAAAGTGAGAGTAAATGGCGAACTCATTATAAATAACATCGAGCCTGTATACATTGCCTTTAACAAGCCTGTAGGTATTGTGAGTACTACAGACCCTCAGGAGAAGGATAATATTATCAATTTTATCAGGCATGAACAACGTATATTTCCTATAGGACGTTTAGATAAAGACTCGCAAGGCTTAATTTTACTGACTAATGATGGTGATATTGTAAATAAGATACTGAGAGCTGGTAATAATCATAAGAAAGATTATTTAGTTAAAGTAAATAAACCCATAACAAAAGAGTTTTTAACCCGTATGGCTAACGGGGTTCCTATTTTAGACAGGGTTACCCGTAAATGCGAAATTGTTGAAATAAACCCTTATGTGTTTCAAATATCACTTATTCAGGGTTTAAACAGACAGATCAGGCGTATGTGCGAATATTTTGATTATGAGGTGGTAAAATTGGAGCGCATTCAGATAATGAATATCAAATTAAATAACCTTGGACAAGGAAACTGGCGCAACCTTACCGAAACGGAATTGGAGGGGTTATTTGATATGTTGGAAGATTCGGAAAGCACAGTGCAGTCGAAGAAAGATCCCAACAGCAATAAGAGAATAAATAAGGCTCTGGAAAAAGAAGATCTGAAAAAGAATTATCGTAAAGCGAGCAGTGTTTCAAAATTTACAAAAAAAACCGAAAAACCCAGACAAGTATCGGAAGAACAAAGTGATAGCCCAATTCGAAAACAAAAGCCGAAAGCAAAAGGAAAACCGGCGAGTGGGTTGAGGGTTGGTAAACAAAAAGTAGCAGCTAATAAACCAAAACCTAAGCGGGGACCATCTGCTGTTAGTAAAAGAAAATAGTTGAAGACTATAGCGAAAATAGTAAGTAAAATTTGCAAAGAAAAAAGACAAAGTAGATGGCTAAGATATAATATGTTACCTTTGTCAGATGAAAACAGAAAATCAAACAGCTACTATATTATCTAATCTGGGTATTGATATATTGAACCAGATGCAAATTGCTGCACAAAAAACAATAGTCGACAACCAAGATACAATGCTTTTATCCCCAACAGGTTCGGGGAAAACTCTTGCTTATTTATTGCCTATCCTTCAGTTGCTGAAAGAGGATATAAAAACTGTACAATGTTTGGTTATTGTACCATCGCGCGAATTGGCTCTTCAAATAGAACAGGTTTGGAAAAAGATGGGGACTAAATTCAAAGTGAATGTTTGTTATGGAGGACATTCTATTGATACAGAACTAAAAAATCTTAGTAACCCTCCTGCTTTGCTTATCGGAACTCCCGGACGATTAACAGATCATCTGGAACGAAAATCTTTTGATACCCATTCCATAAAAGTATTGGTGTTGGACGAGTTTGACAAGTCGTTGCAATTGGGCTTTCAGGAAGATATGAATACGATTATCGATCGATTGCCCAGTTTACAAAAAAAAGTTTTACTTTCGGCAACATCCGATGTTGAAATTCCTGATTTTATTAAGATGGAATCACCTATAGTTCTTGATTACATACAAGAAGAAAAAAGTGATACTCTTTCAATCAAACTTGTTTTGTCTCCTGAAAAAGACAAGATAGAATCTTTATTTCAGCTTATATGCTCTTTCAAATCCGAGCCTGCACTTATTTTCTGTAACCATAGAGAGGTAGCAGAACGTATCAGTGACTTGTTAAATAAAAAAGGGATATATTCAGGATATTATCATGGAGGTATGGATCAGGATGACAGGGAAAGAATACTTATTCAGTTCAGAAATGGCAGCCTCAATTATTTGGTTACAACCGATTTGGCGGCCAGAGGTTTGGATATTCCTGAGATGAAACATGTAATTCACTATCATCTTCCGGCCAAGGAAAGCGAATTTGTTCATCGCAATGGTCGTACGGCTCGTATGCATGCATCCGGTACGGCATATGTTTTATTATATAAGGGAGACAAAACTCCGGAATACATTTCTCAATCTTTAGAGTTATATTCTGTAAAAACGGGTAGTCCGTTACCGAAACGCCCCGAATACCAAACGATTTATGTGAGTGGCGGTAAGAAAAACAAACTGAATAAAAGCGATATTGTTGGCTTCTTTTTGCAAAAAGGAAAATTGGATAAAGCGGATATTGGGTTGATAGAAGTTAAGGATTTTATCTCCTTTGTTGCCGTTCGTTTATCTGTAGTGAAAACTCTTTTATCTAATATCAGAGATGAAAAAATGAAAGGCAAAAAGTACAAGATAGAGGTAGCCCGGAATGTTGTTAAAAAAGACGATTAGTTGATAGTTTCTATATCGGGTGTCTTTTGTTGACTTCGTTATTTTTTAATTTATCATGTATGTTTCGATGATGCACAACAAAATAGTAACGGTGGCTGCCGTTATGACAAAAGCATACTTGTAACGGCTACCTGAACGCCGTAAATATAACCTTATAAACAAGGCTTGCAGGCAAAGCAATGCGAGTAATGTGCTAAAATACACGATGTACTGCCACTTCGGTTTTACATATACTTCTATGTCGGGGCGTTCCATTAGGTTTTCAGCATCGAACCATGTACCCTGCATAAATCCCATTACCGAAACAATGAATATTGGGATGAGTATGATTATGGCTACGTATAAATTTTTATTTCTCATACATGTCAAGACTATTCTTTCATTTTACTATTCCCAATCGTAGGTAATTACGGGCAGGTTATTGTAAGCTTTGTTTATGTAAGTTCTTTGCCCCCAGATGCTAGTGTGTCTTGTGTTCCAGTTTATGTGATATATTGTCCATTGGCAGATGTGTTTCTTTTTGTCAATCCATTTAAATTCGTAACACATTTCGGCCCAAGGATAGAAGCGGTATGATCCACTGTTTGGGTAAAACAATACCCGATCAAATTTTATCGAATCTGTCATACTCATAGAGTTTAGATACCTGACCGCAATAACATCGCCTTTAATCTTGATTATAAGGCGGTCATAACTGTTGCTTTCATCGTGTCGTGCAGGATAATCGTACACCACATCGCCGATATCTGTCTTGCTAATATGTAGCCATGTTCCCTCGTAAGGGTGCTCCATTGTTTTATACGTCTTCGTATTCAAATCAATTTCTATGGGTTCTTCATCCAATTCATACTTGCCGGAAAAGAGAGGTTTTTCAATAGGCAAAAAGTTTTCATTATCCGGATTATGCGGTGTTGTGCGTTGGTTTTGATAATAGTGTCCCGACGGAAGTATATCGTAGCTATCGATCCACAAGGAGGAGTCTGACGCAAAATCTTCGGTATTGATAGACCAGAGTAAAGTTGATTTATCTTTTGTTAGGACGATTTTTTTTATCGATTTTCCTGGGTTGTGCATCTCTTTCCAATCGAGAGTTTGACGACCAGCCAATACGTCGGGATATTGTGCAAAAGCCATGTAATCGAAATCGATCATAGCCGTAATAACAGAATCTCCTTGATAATTTAATTCCTGTATTTTGTACATACGTGAATCGCCGTGAATAAATTCTCGTATAAATACCTGATCGTCAACGATAAATATTCGTCTTGTTTTGGAAACATGATAGCCTTTGCCGTCTTCGCCCTTCCATGTTGTATAAAAAACCTTACTGCGGTTTTTCCAGTTGATACTGTTATCCATTGTTTTTACTTCATTTTCAGCCTGAATGCCTTCAAGCGGAATATTTTCTCCTGTTGATCTGTAAAACTTTGTAGAATAGCCTATATGATACTTTGAGCCATCGGCTCGCTCTTTTTCACTAAGGTAGTGTATTGTGTTATCATCAACCCAGTACACCCCCGTCAAGTCGGTATTCATCTGATCAATGCCGTATGGTACGTATTTATTACCCTCTTTTACCTCGATATAATAGTTCATTCCATCATATTCAAAAGTACCGAATCGGTATTTACCCGAAGGGGAATAGACGTAACTTGAAGGATTGACGAAAATTTCTTCTGAAGTTCTTAAATCGTATGCCGACACAAATCCGTGTCCGCCTGTTATCATCACATACTCCAATTCGGGACAATATTCGTATGCCTCTTGTTCTCTGACGTAAATTGTCGAATCATCTTCCTGAACGATAGTAATATATTCAGCGAAAGGCTTAAAATTTCTAAGCCTTTCGTCAGACATCAATCTTTCATTGAATTTTTCATCGGCTTCTTCTGCGTAATAAATTTTATAGGGGCATTTTTTTACTTTACTATAATCGTAAACTCCAATATCTAAAGCTTTGGGACTAATGCGATATTGTTTCTCTTGTGCCTGTATCCGAAAAGCGTTACATGTAATTAGTAATAACAGTACAATTATGCTGTTTAATATGGAGGATGTTTTCATTATCTGTTTATTTAATTATTCTGCTTTTATTTTAAATTCACAAGACTTGTCCTCTGTGGAACTAAGAATATAATATCTGCTTTGTTTATCTTTAATAAAAACCGATTCATAGGCATTACCGTGTGTTACCCACGGGTCTTTTTCTTTGTCGGGCAGTACCAGTTGGGTTTTATTTCCTGTTTTCAAGTTACAAACATAAGTGTTTTACCTGCAGTTCAAAAAAAACTTTCGAATCAAGTGTTAATCTGTTCTCTGTATTCCTTTGGATTTCGATTGGTTATAGTGTAAAACTGTTTAATGAAATAAGGAATATTATTATAGCCTGATTCATAAGCGATTTGAGATACTGTCAGATTGGAGTAAGAGAGCAGCCTACAAGCATGTTCAATCCGGATTTCGGCAAGACACTGAAATATACTCTTGTCTGTTTTCTGTTTAAAAGAACGGCAAAGTGCCGATGGATTCAGGTTTACATAGTCTGCAATATCCTTTAATGTAATTTTGTCTTTAAAATGATTAAACAGATAAGTATAAACTTTATTGATGGGATCGTTTACCTCGTCAATAATATTAGAGCTATTATAAGCTGTATGGGATAGTAATTTTGTTTTTTTACATAGTGATAGTTTTTCTAAAATACGGAATAAGTGGATTAACCGTGCAGTAAATTCCAACCCATTTATTTCCCGAATCATTTGCTTTATCTTAAAATAAAGTTCTTTGTCGTAGAACCGTATTCCATACTGGCTTTTATATAGCAATTCGCAGATATCCCGATAGTCAGGAAGATTTTCCATGTTCAGGGGAAAAATTTCAGGTAGAAATTGTAAAGTGTCTCCTCCGCTTATTTCGGTTTCCGGCGAATCATTTAGTTTGGTATTGCATAAATGAAGATGAGGAACATTGCTGCCTATCAGGGCTAAATCGCCTTGGCTATAATCGGCAACACCTTCTCCTACAAACTGTTTTCCACTACCTTGGTTAAAAACCATTATTTCAAACTCGGGATGTTTATGACGGGGTAATACAAACTGCGGATAGGGTACATGGCTACACAAGGTGCTCATGCTATGGATGATTTTTCGTTCTAAAATAGCCATAGATTGATTTTTTATTTATTGCAAATATAAGAAAGTATACTGCAAATAAAATAGAGTTTAATAAGAAATAGTTCCTCTAACTTTGTCGAACAATAATTTTATATAATTCTGGATGCTAGTTTAATAGCTGAGTTTGTATTTATTTGAATATTCAAATAACAGGGAAATGGATTTTTCGATATGGATGCTCTCGCCTTCTGATTGGTTGATATTTTTTATGGCTGCTTTGTTCATCGGTATGTCCAAAACGGGCATACAGGGTGTTAGTTTGCTGTCTATTCCTTTGATGGCTATGATTTTTGGTGCAAAACCTTCCACAGGAATTATGCTTCCAATCTTATGCTTTGCTGATTTGATGGCTGTACTTTATTACAGAAGAATAGCCGAATGGAAATATATATTCAAATTATTACCATCGGCTTTGATAGGGGTTAGTATTGCCTTATTAGTTGATAAGGTAATTCCACCCGAAGAGTTTAAACAATTGATGGGTATTTGCTTACTGGTAGTTTTTTTGTTTATGCTTTGGGCTGAATTGAAGGGAAAGGAGAATAATATATCCGCTCATTGGTGGTATGCTCCATCGTTTGGTATATTGGGAGGTTTTACAACAATGATAGGCAATGCTGCCGGTCCGGTTTTAGCTATATATCTTCTATCTATGAAACTGCCTAAATATAGCTTTGTTGGAACTAATGCATGGTTTTTTCTTGTTATAAATTATTTAAAAATGCCTGTTCAGGTTATTGTTTGGAACAATATAAACACTTCCTCTTTAATATTAGGCTCCTTGGCTATTCCTTTTGTTGTTGTTGGAGGAATATCGGGCATTAAATTGGTAAAGAAGCTTCCGGAAAAAGGATTCAGATATTTTACGATAATTATGACTTTTGTATCGGTTCTATTGTTAATAATATAAACTCAAAATCAAAAAAAAGATGGAATACAGAAAATTAAATGGGTCAGGGTTATTTGTTCCTTCGTTAACGTTAGGTACTGGTACATTTGGTGGAACCAATGGTTTTGAAGGTTGGGGAAATACAGATGTAGCAGAAGCAACAAGGATGGTAGATATTTGTTTGGATGCCGGACTGAATATGTTCGATACGGCGGATATTTATTCAATAGGTTATTCCGAAGAAATACTCGGAAAAGCAATCAACGGAAAACGAAATAAATTGCTTATCTCAACAAAAGCAACTTTCCCGATGAGTGAAAGCCGGAATGATATGGGAAGTTCGCGTTGGCATATTATAAATGCCTGCGAAGCCAGCTTAAAACGATTGAATACAGATCATATAGATATGTATTATATGCACGGATTTGATGCAAACACTCCGGTTGAAGAAACGTTGCGGGCTTTGGACGATTTAGTAAGCAGTGGTAAAATTCGTTATATAGGATGTTCTAACTTTTCGGGATGGCATTTGATGAAATCTCTTTCGATATCAGAAAAACAAGGATGGAATCAATATGTTGCCCATCAAGTGTATTACTCTTTACTCAACCGTGAATTTGAATGGGAATTAATGACTCTAGGTCTTGACCAACAAGTTGGCACATTTGTATGGAGCCCTTTGGCTGCCGGAAGATTGGGTGGACGTTATCGTAGAAATAATCCAGTGCCCAAGGATGGAAGGGTAGCTCGTGGTGGTGCTCCGGTTCCTGATAACGTAGTCTCGTACAACAGATTGTATGATATTATGGATGTGCTTGACGAAATTGCAGGCGAAGTAGGGAAGACTGTGGCTCAGGTAGCGTTGAACTGGTTACTGCAACGTCCTACTGTATGCAGTTTGGTAATCGGAGCTAGTAATGAAGAGCAACTGAAACAAAATTTAGGAGCCGTTGGCTGGAATCTGACAGAAGGGCAAATCGAACGCCTTGATGAGGTAAGTAAAACGCCTAAAAACTATCCATATTGGCACCAAGATGAAAAGCCGTGGTTGAAATCGCAAATATTTATTTAATACATATAAAAAAACAGTAAAGATGAAAAAGAGAAACATTATTATTTTGTCGATATTTGGAATGTTATTATTCAATAGTTGTACAAATAAAAACGCAAATTTGCCGGAACCAGAAAAAGCTATTAATGCTGATTCGGCACAAATAAGTGGTGTTGACTGCAATGTAAACATTAGCGGAATTAATTTTACCAAGTCAATAAATAATGCAGCTTCGCTTATATCTATTGAAGAGAATAACAAGGTGATATTTACTACTGGAGAAAAAACCGATTATTTTGCTGATCCAGACAATAAATTGTCGAATAGAACAGCCCCTATCTTATTGTCGGAAGTAGATAATACCAAACCTTTTACCTTAACAGCAAAGGTAACACCTGAGTTTACCGAAACAGGACTATACAATGCAGGGGTGTTATATATTTATGTACACGATAATTTTTGGCAGAAACTATGCTTTGAGCAAGATGAACGCGGTAAACATCGTGTAGTAACTGTACGAACCATAGGAACATCGGATGATAACAACCACGATATAGTTGAACAACCTTTTATTTATATGAAGATTTCCTCGGACACAAATACAATAGCATCTTATTATTCTCTCGATAATAAAAACTGGCAGATGGTACGTGTGTATCAAAATAACTATCCGGCTAAAATCTGGATGGGTATTAGTACCCAATGTCCGCAAGATAAAGGAAGTAGCAGTACTTTTGAAGAGCTTCATTTGGAGCAAAAGAGTGTTTCCGATTTCCGGATGGGAATCTAAAGATACTTATGTTGCACCCTAAAATAGCTTGACAGGGTTTATATTAAAATATTCGACGAACCGATGGATTTATATTCATCGGTTTTTTTGATTCAAAAAAATCATCCGATTTTCTATATATTGTAATGTTTTCAATGTTTTTTCGTAATTTCGAATGTGGTTGTTTATGTATGTGTCTGAAAATTAGTGGTTTTGTTTTTTTTGAATACGCTATGTGTTAATATAGTTATTTTGAAATAAAACTAATATTACAGAAAAATATAGACTTATAAATGCGAAGAAAATGAAGGTGTAATAATGAATTGGTAAATTAGAAAAAGCATAAAATACAATGAAAATATTTACAAGGTTAATTCTTTACTTAACATTACTTTTTGCAGGAAATACTGTAAACGCAAATATGGCTTCGCCATACGTTGATGGAACAAAGGTTAGCAGTCCTTTTTCGAGCAGGCATGTCGATATTCTGCACGAAAATATTTGTATACAAATTGACGAGCATTTCCGGACAGCTAAATATATTATCGAATATACCATTAAAAGTGATACGATAGGTAGGCAAATTCCACTGTTATTTTATGCTGTTGATTATAAAGAAAATTTTTGTGTTTGGCTTGATGATACGCCAATGAATATTTTGGAGATTCCGTTTGATATAACCCCTGCCATAGATTCTCTATTACTTGATTTTTCGAAGAATATTGAACTTGCAGAAAATCGACATTACAGAGGTGTAATGGTTCGTTGGGATGAGCAAGGCGCAGATTGTGTACCATGTTGCCGCTTCCGGCAATCAACACACCTTTGCGGCGGAGAAACGACAATTCTTTCCCCAAGTTATAGTGGTATTGCATATCTTGGGAATAATCAATACTTAGTTGTACTACCGGAATATCAGCATCCGGGTACATGTGTTTTAGAAACGACCATGTGCCATGATCCAATCCCCATCGGTAATCTTTTTCTATCTCATACATTTTTACTTTATCCCGAAGCATATCTGTCAACCGTGGTGAACCCGGAGCAGGATATTGTTGCCGATATAATTCTTCAGGAAAGCCTCCGAAATCGTGGATAGTTTTAGGTTTATCCATCGCCGTAACCATAGGCACTTCAGTTTCCCAGTGAGCAGAGATGCAGAGTATGGCTTTGGGACAGGGCAATATTTCTCCCATCCTTTTCCATTCTCTTGAGAATAAATTATCCTCAATAGCGTTTGTAGGCGTTCCATGCCCAATAAACAAAACAGGCATTACCGTTTTATCGTATTCCATATCGTATTCTATAAGATGTTATTGGTAAAACAATCTTACCGGGGAATAGTTTTTAAGCCATAAGGGAGAAGAGAATAGTTAAAGGAAATTCAGAGGGACGAATCCCTCTGATTATTGTATTATTATCTATCCGATTCATCATTCCTCCAATGCTCAGGTTTGTTCAATTCATCGCAACACCGGATCTTTCCTTTGCCTATCTCAAATCCTTTCGGACTGATTGCCTGAACCATCCAATAATCACTGTATTCTTCAGCAATCGGATAAGGAGCCGGATAACCCAACCGAGTCGCATTTGGCAGGAAACCATATTTCGGATAGTACTCTTTGTGTCCCAATACAAACACAAGGTTTGAACTCTTTTTTCGCAGTGCCTCTATGCCCGCTTGTATCAGCATTCCACCAATACCCTGTCTTTGGTATTCGGGTTTGACAGCTAAAGGGGCGAGAGTGTGCATCATCGGTTGTGTTTCCTGATTATCAAAATAGGCTCTGGTAAAAAGGATATGCCCAATAGCTTCATCCTGATAAAAAGCGAGTAACGAAAGCATGGGTTCTGCGGTTTTATCAGCTAATAGATCGGCTACTAATTGAGCTTCTTTATCATAGCCAAAGGCTTGTTTCTCGACAGTTATTATGTCCTTGAAGTCGTTTGTGTTTGTTTCTCTTATCTGTATATTATTCAAATTTATCATTTCATTGTTTTTTAGCACGCATATGTGCAGGTAGCTGTGTATACGCCACAAATATGCAATTGTTTTGATTGTAAAATACGAAAATAACTTGGGCAAGAATATGCCTGAGTATGAATTGAGGGATAACCCTGACAAGACTTTGCCAAAGGTTATTTACTTCACGGACTCCTTCTTTGTTTTATACATAGACCGTAAAAGTAATATTTTTTTTTGTATTTCTTCAAGCATTGAAGTTAATCCCCGCTTTGCGAGCCTGTGCATGTTGCAATCGTCGGCTTATATTATACAGTTTACCATCTTTGATAAGCTTGCCTCCGGTCTGTTTGAACCAGAATGAAACATTCTGTTCTACGCATAAATTATGGAGTTCCATTATCCAATCAAAATTGCAGGGACGGGCGTTATAGCCCGATTCTCCACCTACAACGACTTGTTCTACCCACGAACCAATATCATACGAACTTAAATCTATTCGTTCCAAAAGTGGTTCACAGATAATGATCTTGTGTTTTATTGGAGCGTTTTTGTAAATAGGCAGGCGATAATCGGCGCGGTCTTGATTCTCAACAGTGCAACAGATGGTTACATTCTCATATCCATCACCCCAATCTTCGGGTAGAGATTGAGTCAGACGATCGATACGTTTGGTAATCATCATAAATCGCAAATCGCTTCTAATGCGTATCATTTTCCATGCTTCGGTACGCCATTCATCGGCATCTTCCAGAAAGAAGTCGGAAGTGAAACAGGTATAGACCAGCGAACCGGAAGGAATCTTGTATTCGCCTCCTCGTTTCTTTTGAATGGGCAGATCGAAGCTCTTGGTTTTGGTAACAATGCTGCTGTCAATACCGCGCTTCGAATCGCCTCGGTAGACGTAGCAGTGCTGGCAACCTGTACTCAGCTTATGACAGCCATGCCACAGGTTCCACATCTTTGATTTGGATTCGATAGCGTTCTTGGGCATTCGACGATATTATTTCTAAAAGTGTGTAAATACTGTGCGATATAGAAAAACAAAAAAAGCTAACAATCTGTATTAAAGACTATTAGCTTTCTCTTTGGCGGTATGGACGGAATCCATTATCTCTTAGTTAAATAGCTACATATCAAATATTTGTCCTACCAATTTCTGTAAAGGTGAACACTGTAGGACATTTCAAAATATCACATTTTGGCTTAGTATTGGACGCTCTTGTCCACACATAACTTACTCATTACAAATATACTATATTTATTGAGAATAAGAACTATTTTTTCAGACTATTTTTATAATTATCTATATATCATAGAATTAAATGATTGTTGTTCGATAATCTCGTTAGTTGTAACCTTTATTTTGCAAAATATGCGAAGAAAATTTCTCATGCGAAGAAAAATTTGTATATTTATCGCAAATATTGCGTAGAATAAAAAGCGAGATTATGTATATACATCAACATAAAAATTGGACTAACTTCACTTGGGATAATAACAAGCTGCTTACATTGTTAGCTAATGTCAGGCATTTGCAAGGGCGTTTATTGGGGCAAATGGAGAATTTAGGCTTTAAATTGAAAGAAGAAGCCGTACTTTCTACACTCACTTTGGATGTGTTAAAGTCGACAGAAATAGAGGGAGAAATATTGAATAAAGATCAGGTGCGTTCGTCTATTGCCCGAAAATTGGGTTTAGAGGTATCGGGGTTGGTTGATTCTCCACGAGATGTAGATGGTGTTGTGGAAATGATGCTTGATGCAACACAAAATTATATGCAATCCATAACAACAAAAAGATTATTCGGTTGGCATGCTGCTCTTTTTCCAACAGGTTACAGTGGCATGTATAAAATAGAAGTTGGTAAATACAGAAATGGAGATATGCAAGTTGTTTCCGGCGCAATGGGTAAAGAAAAGATCCATTACGAAGCACCTGAAGCAAATCAGGTAGAATCTGAAATGAATACATTCTTGGAATGGTTTAATAATACATCGGAAACAGATCCGGTACTTAAAGCGGCTATCGCTCACTTCTGGTTTGTAACAGTCCATCCTTTTGACGATGGGAACGGACGTATCGCACGTGCCATAACAGATATGCAACTTGCTCGAAGTGACGGAAGTCCTCAACGTTTTTACAGTATGTCGAGCCAGATACTTACCGAACGTAAAAAGTATTATGAGATACTTGAAAAGACTCAGCGAGGAACAAGTGATATAACCAATTGGCTGGTATGGTTCTTATCTTGCCTCGAAAATGCACTCATAAATAGCGGGGAAGTATTAGATTCTGTTTTGGTTAAGGCTAAATTTTGGGAGAAACATAGTCAGACTTCGTTGAATGATCGGCAACGCTTCATGTTAAATAAGCTGTTGGACGGATTTGACGGGAAACTGACATCTTCCAAATGGGCTAAAATGGCAAAGACTTCACAGGATACAGCTATACGGGATATACAAGATTTGATGGATAAAGGAATACTTCGCAAAGAAGCACAAGGTGGCAGAAGTACAAATTATGAGTTGATTATAGATTCTCATACGGTATATTGTAAATAATAGATTTAAGTATGAACATTCCAATAAATATTCTATCGTAATTCTGGCTCTTTTGATAAGCTTATAGCTTAAAGGATAGTTTGCTCATATCCACTAAAAAACAACTGATATAGATAAGATAACTCAGAAAAACGAATATCTTGGTAGGGTAATTTCTTTTTCAAGCGGTACATAAATAAAAAGATATCATTGAAGTGATAAGCAAAACAGAATTTCAAAAACTGTTTGACAACTATTTCGATACGATCAGAAACTTTGTCTATTACAGATGCGGAGATACAGAAACCGCATCTGATATAACACAGGAGGTCTTTATGAAGATATGGGAAAAACACAAGCAGTTTGAAGTTAGCGATATTAAAAGCTTACTTTATAAGATGGCGAATGATATGGCTATATCGAATTATCGCAAGGAACAAACCCAGCTTAATTTTGAACAGAGTATGACCATAGAGCAGGATTATGATGCATCTCCCGAAGAAATGGTACAGTTCGAAGAATTAAAATCCTCTTATGCAAGAGCTTTAACCGATATGCCGGAGAATCAGCGTGTAACATTTCTGATGAATCGTAACGAGGGTTTAAAGTATCACGAAATAGCGGAAAACTTGAACATTAGCATCAAAACTGTAGAAAAGCGAATCAGTACAGCACTGGCTTATCTGAAAAAAGAATTACTCTAAAAAGTATGTATATGAATACCGACAAAATAAAAATAGAACCCCGGTGGGAAAAGAGCAAAGATAAGATATGGAATGAAACCTTTGCTGACTTGACAGAAGAAACCACTACACAAGGGATAGAACCGAAACGAAAATCCCTTCGGTTTTATGTAGCTGCTTCAGTTGCCGCCATTATAATACTGTTGCCCAGTATAGCATTTTTCTATACCAAAAATGAGGTTGTCGGTAGAGGCTCGCATCTGGCTGTTGTACTACCTGATGGCTCTACAGTAGATTTGAATGCCGAAAGTAAAATAACTTATAAACCTTTATGGTGGCATATTTCCCGTGATGTGGAACTGAAAGGAGAAGCGTACTTTGAAGTCAAAAAAGGAAGCACTTTTGATGTACGTTCAGGAGAATATACAGTCAGTGTGTTGGGTA
This sequence comes from Dysgonomonas sp. 216, assembly GCF_010501065.1. Lineage (GTDB taxonomy): Bacteria > Bacteroidota > Bacteroidia > Bacteroidales > Dysgonomonadaceae > QVMM01. The sequence goes on from NZ_QVMM01000021.1 coordinate 56,196, forward strand.
CAAGTTTCAATATATTCAGTCGTGACGGGAAATATAATGTAACTTGTTTGACAGGAAAAGTGAATGTTTCTGATAAATTAGAATCAGTAATACTTACCCCGAACATGCAGGCATTATGGGATAACGGCAAATTGACTTCAAAGGATATAGATGATGCAAAAGAATCTATCAACTGGAAACAGGGGAAATTTATTTTCGTTGGTGTACCTTTACCGGATGTAATTCAGGAGATTGAAAGACAGTACAACATTGAAGTATTGCCAAACTCAATTCCGGATTATTCATATTCAGGTAATTTTACAAAAACGAATGATCCGAACGATGTTCTTAAAATAGTAGGTACTCCGTTCGGAATCGAATTTAAGATAAAATAATTGAAGAAACTATTTGCTATATTGGCAATAATCTTTGTAAGCACTATTGCAGCTTTTTCACAAGAGCTGCATTTGGCTGTTAAAGATAAACCCTTGAATGATGTATTGAGAGGTTTGTCCGTAGAAATTTCATTTGATGACAATGCACTATCCAAATATAAGGTATCAGTCAATAAAACATTTAATAGCCCTCATTCAGTACTTGATTTTTTACTAAAAGATAAACCGTTTCGCTTTGAGAATATAAACGGGGTTTATGTTATAACGACATACATTGAAAAGAAAGAGCTGCCGTTAGTTGTTGAAGCTAAAAAATACTATACGTTTTCGGGAATAATAAAAGATGCCGAAAACGGAGAAAATCTGCCTTACGCCTATATTACCACTCCCGAAGGAATAATATCGACTGACGAAGCTGGTTTTTTTTCGTTTAGAACTGAAAGAAAAGGGAAGCTGCATGTACAGGCTCAATATTTAGGCTATCAGGTACAGGACACTATCCTATCTCCGGGATTAAATGAGATAAGTTTACTGCCCACTATTTATACAATGGACGAAGTCATTGTCAGCCCTTTGTCTGCAACCATGCTTATGCAATCGGGAAATAACGCAGGTGAAATCCGCATCAATCATCAGGTTGCAAAATATCTGCCGGGAAGCATCGACAATACCGTGTTTAATCTTATGCGAATGATGCCCGGTGTAAGAGCATCGGGAGAACCATCGGAAGATATGATTGTATGGGGCAGCAATATGGGCGAGAGCAAAATAACGTATGACGGATATACGCTGTTCGGTATAAAGAATTATAATGACCATATAGGTTCTGTCAATCCTTACATGGTGAAAGATATCCGCATTATGAAAGGAGGTTACAGTTCCAATCAGGGAGGGCGTATTGGAGCTATTACAGAGATTACAGGTATAGATGGTGATTTTTTCAGACCTTCGGTAAAAGCAAGCATCAGCAATTATACAATGAATCTTTTCGCTTCTGTTCCTCTGACTAAGAAGCTGAATATATCTGCCGCTTACAGGCAGACATTTTACAATTTGTACAATAAAGAGAATGTTGATTTTTCCAACAAGGACAATATTACACCAAGCATCTCCGATATATATATAAAGCCTGATTATCATTTTAACGATGCCAATGTAAAATTATCAGGAAAAGCATTTAAGGACGATTCCTACTACATCAGTCTCTACGGAGCCAACGACCGTTTCAAATATTCGGTAAAGCAACCGGAAGAATACGACCTCAATGCTTCTGAAAAAAACAGGCAATATGGTGGAGCAGCTTCCTATAAACGAGTATGGGAAAACGGCTCAACGACAAAGATCACTGCAACTTTTTCTCGTCTTACTTCTTTATTGGATAACCTCACAATCGTTGGCGATAAAAAACCAACAAACGAAGATGTTAGCCATCTGGACAATGAAGTACAAGAATATTCGATAAAACTCAATCACGATTTTTCCATTGGAACCCGTAATAAAATACAAATCGGTGGAGAATGGCAGCAATACAGGGTAAGTCTGAATGACCTGTGTGGGGAACTGGAAAAACCGACAGTTTATATAACAGACAATATCCTTTTAGGCAAATTGTCTGTGAACGCAGGTGTAAGAGTAGATATGCCGCTTGATAAAAAAGTGTATGTACAACCCCGTCTATCAGGAAGATATAAACTATCGAAAGAACTGACAGCAACGGCTTCATGGGGAATCTATAACCAATTCCTTACCCGTACTGCCTATGAATATGATGAATCGGGATTTCAAACGGTGTGGACGATGGCAGATAGCACATTTACCAAAGCAATGCACACTACCGCAGGCATTGCATATAGTAAAAACGGTTTTTTGGTAAGTCTGGAAGGATATTATAAAAAGACAAAAAACGGGCAGTATTTTTTGGATAATACAGTTTATAAGATAGACAACACAATTTTAGGTGCAGATCTGTATGCTAAAAAGCAGATTAAAAACCACACCCTGTATGGTTCGTATTCTATTAATAACCTTCGGAAACCTCAAAATGAACTTTCACATGAGATAAAGGTCGGAGGTATCGGTGCTTTCGATCCATTCTACTTTTCTTTGAGTTACGTTTACGGTACAGGTTTTACATATACCTCAACCGGAGGGCATGGGCATGGGCATGGACAAGGTAATGAAGAAGGACAACACAACTCCGAATATGGACATACAGATTCTTCCGATGAATCGTATAGCCGTTTTGATATAGGTGTCACATACAGAAAGCAAATAAAGAGAATAAAACTGCAAACAGGCGTATCGCTTCTGAATGTTTTCGATACTAAGAATATAAAATACAATTATCGGGTTTCCGGTCAGAATACTGCTACCAATATCTTCACTAAAGCTACTCCATTTACTCCAACTGTATTTTTTGAAATTATTTTCTGATTTGTGGTAGGGTAAATCCTACTTTGTGCGGTTAATTATACGAAAGCGTTTCAGTAACAAACAGTTTAATTAATTCAAAAAAAAAAAGAAAATGAAGAAATTATTTTATTCGTTGGCAGTAGTATTATTTGCGGTATCATTTGTAGCATGCAGTAATGATGACCATGACGATTTTGGCACATCGGCTAAACAGGACATTGAAACAAGAGCAGCCGCCTTAGGGTTTGATGACGTTGCCGCTTATAAAGCAAGTGTAGCTGAACAATGTGTTGCAGGAAATCACGAGAATTGCGATATTTATAAAGATGGCACACATGAAGCCTGTGCATATTCCGATCATTCGGGGAAAAACCATGACGGTACACATCACAACGGAACCGATCATGGTACGCATGATCAGAATGGCCATTCACACGGTTCGCATGATGGTAATCATCACTAAAATATTCTCAGTGGGGATTCAATAAAAGGAAATAATAGTCTTTTATTGAATCCTTTATTTAAAATGTTTGAAACAATAATCTATTCAGTCTACAGTTTATAAGGTATGAAAAGGTATTTCATTTTATCAATACTGTCGTTGTCCATATTTATACTGTTGGTTATGACAGTAATACCTCATCATCATCACGAAGGGATAGCTTGTGTTATTACGGAACTTTGTGAGGATGATGATACATATAATGATGAACATACCTATCATAAAGATATATCGGGACAAAACACTTATGACTATTCATGCATTACCGAATTGGATATTATCGTGCCATCCTTAGACCACGAAATGATATTCAAAATATTATCAGCTAAAGATAATCTTAACCTATTCTTCTTACTTCCCACACATTTAAATGTCCTTGTTGACTCCACGATCTCTGATAATGATTTTGGAGAGTATATACTGAACTACCAATCTGCACACGTAAATCACTATAATGGTTTACGTGCTCCCCCGTACTTGCCTGCCTGATACATCAGGGAAATGGCATTTTCAAATCATATTCATAATATAAACTTGCTACAAGTATAGTCGCAAATATCTGTATGTATGCTTGTAGTATCTCTGAAGTATTTGGTTTTTTCTGAAATCACAGGCGATCCCTATGCCCTTGTTCGTACAGATAAACTATTATACAACCAATAAACATACTAACAATATGCTTGATAAATTTCTCCCATATGAAAAGAGCCTCTTTCTCTTTGTAAATGGAACACATACCTATTTTTGGGACAATACGATGTGGCTATTCTCCGATTTAAAAATATGGATGCCGATGACACTTGTGCTGATTATTAACATCATATATAAAATGTCATGGACAAAATGGCTTCCCATACTACTTGCTATTATTGTTGTTTTTACATTATGCGACCAGTTTTCCAGTCATTTGATGAAGCCATTATTTGAAAGACCACGCCCCACACACTACCCCGGTATTATGGAAAATGTAAGAACTCTCAATGGATATACCGGAGGTAAATATGGTTTTATTTCTGGGCACGCCACCAATAGTTTCGGCTTCGCTATGTTTACCCTGCTTCTTTTCAGAAATAGGTATTATAGCATTGTTATACTCCTTTGGGCAGTATTGATTTCCTACTCACGGGTATATTTAGGAGTACATTTTATATCAGACATTATCGCAGGAGCTATCAGCGGAAGTATTTTAGGAGCACTTGTTTATAAATTATATCAGTTGGGTAGAAAGAAAATAATTCAATATTATGAAACAGACACAGTAACAGTATTTTATCCAACAGCACAGATAAATCTGTTAACAATAACAATTTCAGTCTATATGCTGCTTATGGTATTTTCAAGTGAGCTGATTGTTAGTTATTTCATTTAATATATACGTTAAAATTGAAAACCATGTATCAAAAAATAAAAATAATTCTATCTTTCATTACGATAACATCCTTGTTTTTAATACCAGTAAAAGCTTTGGCTGAAACTGCCGAAATCGAATTATCCTTCAATGACAGCATTCCTGTCTCCGATGAACACACGTTTTCCTGTAAACAATTAATAGTCCCTGCCTCTCTGATGTTGTACGGAACTATTGAAGCAACCCTCGCTCCTAAAAACCGACTGTTAAATTATGCTATCGGACATGAAGTGATAACGCATACACCCGAACGATTTCAGATTGATGACATTACACAATATGTTCCTGCCGCCAGTGTATATGCCTTAAACTTAGTCGGGATAAAAGGTAAGCACAACTTTAAAGACAGAACAATTATTTTAGGAATGGCAAGCCTGTTCACAGCAGCATCAGTGAATGGGTTAAAATATACAGCGAAAGTTGAAAGACCTGATAAGTCCGCAAAAAATTCATTTCCTTCGGGACATACGGCAATAGCCTTTATGGGAGCTGAATTTCTATGGCAGGAATACAAAGATGTTTCTATTTGGTATGGAGTTGCAGGATATACTATTGCAGCCGGGACGGGAGCTTTCAGAATTTATAATAACAAACACTGGGTTGGCGATGTTGCTTTCGGTGCAGGAATTGGAATATTAAGTACAAAACTTGCCTACTGGTTATATCCAACCGTTGAAAAGAAAATGTTTAATGGCGGTCAGGGAAAAAAGAACAAACAAAATATCGCTTTATCTCCTTTCTATAATGGACAACAAGGAGGGCTGGCTTTTTCAATGCAGTTTTAAAAAATATGAAATTAATGGATTCTAACTTGTTATATAGTAAATTTGTACTTAATAATTACTGATTATGAGCGGAAGTATTATAAAATTATTGGAAGACCGGAACGTAAAACCGACATCCACCCGTATATTGATTTTGAAAGCAATGATTGATTTCGACAGGGCATTTAGCTTATCCGATTTGGAGATAAAGCTTGAAACCGTGGATAAATCAACGATATCACGTACTATACACCTATTCCACGAAAATCAATTGATACACAGTTTTGATGACGGCTCCGGTTCTGTAAAATATTCGATATGCAATAGCGACTGCAACTGTGACATAAACGATTTGCACGCCCATTTCTATTGTAACTATTGTAAGAAGGCATTCTGTCTGGAAAATATATCCATACCTAATTTTGAATTATCCTCAACAATGCAGGTCGAAAGCGTAAATTTGGTTATTAAAGGGTATTGTGGCAATTGTGATAAGTTTGCAACTTAGTTGCACGCTTTTTGTTATATATTTGCACATATAAATTGTATAATATAATTGAAAAGTAGTCCACTTAGTAATTGAAAAGTATACCACTAAGTGTCTCGGACGAGATG
>NZ_QVMM01000022.1 GCF_010501065.1 Dysgonomonas sp. 216
CACACATTTTACCTAACTGGTGGTATACTTTTCAATTATTTTAGTGGACTACTTTTCAATTATATTATACACCCTTCCTGAATTTTTTCCTAGCTGTATAAAATACAGTCTCAGATACTCCGATTGAATTACAGGCCTCAGAAGCATAGCTCTTTTTGGGTTTTTTAGGCTTATCCATAATCTTTTTGATTTTTTTCTACTCCTTTTGAGTTATTTTTTAATTATATTTGTTTGTTTTACTTTGTGAAATCATGAAGAAACTTTAGTGTTTCTTATGTTTATGATACAAATATAGATATATATCTAAGGATAACAAAGATGTTTATCTAAATTAATTTAGTATTAGTATTATTTAACTATATTGTATGAACTTGAGAGAAAGATTGATCTTATACATCAACCATCTAGGTATTGCAAAATCTGAGTTTGAAAGGACTGCAGGATTAGCCAATGGATTTGTTGATAAATCAGGAGATAACACAAGATATTCATCCTTAGATAAAATATCTAAATCGTTTAGGGACCTAAATATAGTATGGTTAAGAACAGGTCAGGGGGATATGCTATTATCTGATTCAAATAATTCAGTGAAATCCAATTCTAATGAATGCAGTGGTAATAAAAGCGAAATGTCATCAAATGAAAGCAATAATGATTCTGGTTTTTCAAGTGTAGATAAATTAATAAATGCTGTAGACAAATTGTCTTCAAGTGAAAAAATTAATGCTGAAAATGTTGCTTTAATGACCGAGAATATAAAAGAATTAATAGCTCAAGGAAGGCAACAAACTGAAAATATAACAAAGCTTGTAAACTATCTTTGTAGTCAAGGCGTGAAAAAAGATGATGATATTACCGAGAATAAAAAAGGGGAATCTTTTACGGATATCAAGGGTAAGGCTGAACTGACCAATGAAGAATCACCAGTTAACAATCTATAAAATTTTAAAGCAGCAAGTGGAGTTGTAAAGATTTAACATTTTAAAAACAAATTTGTTTCAAAACAATGACAATAAAAGCGACACAAAAAGAATCAAGAGAAGTAGTAGCACGTTTTGTTGAATCTTTTAATGAATTAAGATATAGAAAGAAAGTAAAAACAAAAAAAGAATTTTGTGAAGCTGTTGGGATAGCAACTCAAAGCAATCTTAATAGAATGATTGCTGAAGGATCTACCAATGAACCTACAATAACAAATATTCTTTCTCTACATAGGGTTTATAATGTTTCTCTTGATTGGTTGATGTTAGGAAAAGGGGATTTTATGTCAAGCGATAATAAGTAATATATACGGTTTGTTCCAAAATAAGTTCCAATCTACACAAATAAAAATCCGCTAATTGTTATAAATCAGCGGATTGCAAAATGTATCTGTGATCCCGAAGGGAATCGAACCCCCATCATAGGAACCGGAATCCTACGTTTTATCCATTAAACTACGGGACCATATCTGCATACTGTATGTATACAGGATGCAAAAGTAGGATATTTTTTTCAATTTACAAGTTCTCCTTTTTTGTTAAAATATAGAATGTACTTATATTTGATGAAATTATAAACAGAATCGTAGTATGGATGTAAAGATTGAACCAACCTGGAAAAATCAATTGTCAGACGAATTTAATAAAGAGTATTTTGTGAAGTTAACCGATTTTGTTCGGGACGAATACAAAACAAAAGCTGTATTTCCTCCGGCTAAGCTTATATTTAATGCTTTTGAACATACTCCGTTCGACAAAGTGAAGGTTGTTATTTTAGGGCAAGACCCTTATCATAATATAGGGCAGGCTCATGGACTATCTTTCTCCGTAAACGAAGGGGTACGCTTTCCTCCCTCTCTCATAAATATCTTTAAAGAAATTAACTCCGATTTAGGCGTTCCCGTTCCTCAATCGGGAGATTTGACCCGATGGGCCGATCAGGGGGTTCTGCTGCTAAATGCAACGCTTACGGTTCAGGCTCATATTGCAGGTTCTCACCAGAAAAAAGGGTGGGAAACCTTTACCGATGCAGCCATAAAAAAACTTGCCGACAATAGAGAAAATATTGTTTTTATGTTATGGGGTGCTTATGCCCAAAAGAAAGCAGCATTTATAGACCCTGACAAGCATTTGATATTGAAAGCTGTGCATCCGTCACCACTATCGGCTCATGGCGGATTTTTTGGCTGTAAACATTTTAGCCAGGCTAATAATTACCTTCAATCGAGAGGGCTCGAATCTATAAATTGGTAAAGATGGCATTTGATAAGATAACCGAAAAATCGTCCTTATATAACGATCTTGAGCAAAAACCAATATCCGAGATTCTAAAGGATATAAATAACGAAGACCAAAAGGTAGCTTTGGCCGTTCAGAAAGTAATTCCTCAAATAGAACTACTGGTTGCACAAATAGTTTCTCGTATGAAACAAGGCGGAAGGCTGTTTTACATAGGAGCAGGAACCAGCGGAAGACTAGGGGTTTTGGACGCATCTGAAATTCCTCCAACATTCGGAATGCCTTCGGGTTTTGTTGTGGGTATTATTGCCGGAGGCGAGCCTGCACTGCGTAACCCTGTAGAAGGCGCCGAAGACGATTTGTTTGCCGGATGGAAAGCCCTGCAAGAACATCAGATAAATAATAAAGATATTGTTATAGGCATTGCTGCATCAGGAACAACACCCTATGTTGAAGGTGCATTACACAAATCGCGAGAGAATGGAATTTTAACTGCCTCGATTTCTGCTAATCCGGAATCTCCCATATCGAAAGAAGCCGACATTGCAATTGAAGCTGTTGTTGGCCCCGAATATGTGACAGGAAGTTCGCGCATGAAATCGGGGACAGCGCAGAAAATGATATTGAATATGATATCTACGACAACCATGATTCAACTGGGAAGGGTAAAAGGAAACCGAATGGTGAATATGCAACTATCAAATGCCAAATTGGTTGACAGAGGCATACGAATGCTAATCGAAGAATTAGGTCTGGAATATGAGCAAGCAAAAAAACTTTTACTATTACATGGTTCCGTAAAAAAAGCAATTGATGCATATCGAAACGAAAAATAAGAATTACGAACCAATTCTCAGAGGAAAGATAAACTGCCATAAAAAAAATACATGCCGTGCTGTTTTTACGCGAAAATCATAAATTCTTCGTACCTTTGAATCCCTCGATTTATTTATCGTCGAGAACAAAAAAAGAATGGTTTTAGAACATCTGTCCATACTAAATTATAAGAATATAGAGCAATCTGATTTATATTTTTCGCCTAAAATAAATTGCTTTTTAGGTAATAATGGTATGGGTAAAACAAACCTTCTCGACGCAATTTACTACCTTTCGTTTTGTAAAAGCTACACAAACCCTATCGATTCGCAGAACATTAATCACGATGCCGATTTTATGATGCTTCAGGGTTGGTACAACATACACGAAAAACAAGAGGAATTTTTCTGTAGTCTGAAACGCCGCCAAAAGAAGCATTTTAAACGAAACAAGAAGGAATACGAAAAGTTATCGGAGCATATAGGCTTATTGCCTTTGGTAATGATATCGCCTGCCGATTCGAACCTGATAACGGGAGGAAGCGACGAGCGAAGGAAGCTTATGGACGTAGTTCTGTCGCAGTTCGATAAAGAATATCTGCATTCCCTTATAAAATATAATAAAGCCTTGCAGCAACGCAATGCCCTGTTAAAAGCAGATCAGACAAAAACCGATAATACGCTGTTCGAACTGTGGGAAGACGAAATGGCAAGGGAGGCTATTATCATCCATCAGCGCCGCAAGCAATTTATCGAGCAGTTTATCCCTACATTTCAAAAGTTTTACGATTTTATTTGTCAATCTAACGAAGTTGTGAGATTGTCGTACATATCTCATTTGAATGAGACAGATTTTTCGGAGCTATTAAAGCAACGGCGCGAACGCGATAAAATATTAGGTTACACTTCAGCCGGAATTCATAAAGACGATCTGGATATGCAGATGGACGATTACTCGATGAAGCGTGTAGGTTCGCAAGGACAAAGTAAAACCTACATTGTTGCTCTGAAATTAGCCCAGTTCGATTTTCTACTGAAAGCAGGAAAAACAACCCCCATTTTATTATTGGACGATATTTTCGATAAACTGGATTCGTCGCGAGTTGAACAGATAGTAAAACTTGTTGTGGGCGACGATTTCGGACAAATATTTATAACCGACACAAATCGTGAGCATTTAGACGATCTGTTACAGAAAACAACAAGCTCGTACCATTTGTACAACGTTGATAAGGGCGGTATAAACCAGATAAAAGAACAGCCATGAGAAAAAAAAACACCGAATCGATTGGCGACGTTCTGAAGCAATTTTTCGAGGAAAATCAATTTATAAAGAGAAAAATCGCCGAGAACCGGATTATTTCGGGTTGGGCAAAGCTATTTGGTCCTGCAATAGCTTCGTATACATCAAACTTATATTTGAATAATAATATATTATATGTTCATCTTACATCATCGGTTCTTCGTTCCGAACTTATAATGAGTAAAGAACGGATGATTACTGCATTAAATAAATATGCAGGGATGGATATTGTAAATAACATAATTTTTAGATAAATGGATATTAATACTGAACATTTCAGGCACTCTCTTCCTATTCAGATTCGGTTTAACGATATTGATGCTATCGGGCACATAAATAACAATATATACTTCAGTTACTTCGATTTGGGTAAAACTTATTATTTCGAGGACTTGAAAGCTTCTTATGTCAGCTGGACCGAAGGCATTATTGTGGTTGCCCGTATCGAAACCGATTTCCTTTCGCCTATCTATTATAAAGAATCTATTGTGGTTGAAACCAAGGTAAAAAAAATAGGGACCAAAAGTTTTACATTGCTTCAACAGATACGTAATGTTAAAACTCAGGAAATAAAATGCCGTTGCACTTCTATAATTGTTGCTTACAATGCTCAGTTGCAAACATCAATGGATATTCCCGATGTTTGGAGGGATGGGATATCTGTTTACGAAGGAACCGATTTCTGAAATAAGAATAAGTTTTTGTAAACAAATAACTACAGTTTCTATCAACATTTTTTTCGATATTTAATGATATTGTACATGGGATTTATATCATGTTTATAGATAAAACTTCTTATATTTGTAGCTTATTTTCTCTAAAATAACTAATCAAAAATCTCTAAATAAAACAGTAATGGAAAATAACGAATTACTAGCACAGGTTACAGCTAAAGCCAATGTGTGGTTATCGGGCGATTATGATGCTGAAACTAAAGCAGAAGTAAAAAGAATGCTAGACAATGAAGACAAAACAGAACTATTAGATGCTTTTTATAAAGATTTAGAGTTCGGTACAGGCGGTCTTCGTGGCATAATGGGTGTTGGAACTAATCGTATTAATATATATACAGTCGGTAATGCGACACAAGGATTATCGAACTATTTGTTGAAAGAATTTTCAGGTTTAGACCAAATTAAAGTAGTAATAGGTCACGATAACCGTAACAACAGCCGTAAGTATGCCGAAATATCGGCAGATATTTTCTCGGCAAACGGAATCAAAGCCTATATGTTCGACGATTTAAGGCCTACCCCCGAAATTTCGTATGCTATACGCAAACTGGGTTGCCAAAGCGGTATTATAATTACAGCTTCGCATAACCCGAAAGAATATAACGGGTATAAAGCATATTGGAACGATGGAGCACAGGTTACACCTCCTCATGATAAGAATATTATTGGCGAGGTTAATAAGATAAAATCGGTTAGCGATATCAAATTCACAGGAAACAAAGCCCTGATTGAAACTTTGGGTAAAGAGATGGACGATATGTACATCGAAGATGTGAAAACAGTATTGCTATCGACCGATAGTATTAAACGCCACGGAGATATAAAGATTGTTTATACTCCTATACACGGAACAGGTGTGCGTATAGTACCTGAGGCATTGAAAGCCTGCGGTTTTTCGAATATCATAAATGTTCCTGAACAGGATGTTGTAAGCGGCGATTTTCCAACGGTTGTATCTCCAAACCCTGAAGAGCCTGCAGCTATGGCTATGGCTATACAAAAGGCGATTGAAACAAATGCCGAACTTGTATTTGCTACCGACCCCGATTCAGACCGCTTTGGAGCAGGTATCCGTAACGACAAGGGTGAGTTTATCCTGTTGAACGGAAACCAAACTATGATAATCCTTATTTATTACATTATAACCCGATGGAAACAGTCGGGTAAACTTACGGGAACAGAATATACCGTTCGCACTATTGTTACGAGCGCATTAACTCAGGTTATAGCCGAGAAGAACGGGGTTGAAATGTTCGAATGTTATACAGGATTCAAATGGATTGCTTCGGTTATGCGCGAGCTTGAGGGCAAACGCAAATATATAGGTGGAGGAGAAGAAAGCTACGGATTTCTTGCCGAAGATTTTGTTCGCGATAAAGATGCCGTATCGGCTGCTGTAATGTTTGCCGAAATTGCTGCGTGGACTAAAGACGAAGGTAAAACTCTATTCGAAATGCTTCAGGATATTTATGTAGAATACGGATTCTCGAAAGAGAAAGGTATCTCTGTTGTGAAAAAAGGACGTACGGGAGCAGAGGAAATTGAGGCTATAATGAAAAACTTCCGTAAGAATCCGATTAAGGAGCTTGCCGGATCGAAAGTTATTCTTATCAAAGACTTTGTTTCTCTTGAGGCTCAAGACCTTAATCTGAACGAAACATTTATTCTTGAAATGCCTACCACATCTAATGTGTTGCAGTTCTTTACCGAAGATAAAACTAAGGTATCTATCCGTCCTTCGGGAACTGAGCCTAAAATCAAATTCTACATTGAGGTTCAGGGAAAATTGGCTTCAAGAGAAGAATATTATGAGGTAGATGCTGCTGCCGAAGCAAAAATAGAACAAGTAAGAAAGGATATGAATGTTTAATTCATAATTAATCTTTAATAGTTAATACAGGAGGCGTCTGAATAATTCAGATGCCTCTGTTTTTTTAGTGAGCTTTTCTAAAAACCTGACAAATCTGACACATTTGACAAAATTTACTGAATCTTCATTTTCCCAATATATAGTTACTTATCCTCCCATATTAAGCCCCCTATATATAGATAAACAGAACATGATATCTTCCGATCGAAAATCATGTTCTGTTTATCTAAAAAAACTTCAATAAAAGAGTTGTTTAGAAATTTATTTTATCGGGCATAACTGCCATCTGAATATCAAGATTGTTAATATCTTTCATTAAAAGACTGCGTTCATAATCTTCGTTACTCACAAACATTTTTACCACCTTCACTTTTGTTTCAGCAATAGAGCTTTCCATCAATTGCTCAAAGAAAGGTTTTTTCGCAGGGTATTTACTAATACTGTATGATTCGATATCTGCTGTTTTAGCCGCTAATTCAATAGCATCATTAATACCTCCAAGCTTATCAACAAGTCCTAACTGCAATGCCTGATTACCGGTCCATACACGTCCCTGCCCTATCGAATCTATATCAGCTTTTGTTTTCGAACGCCCTTCGGCACAACGAGAAAGAAAATAATCGTATCCACGTTCAACGTAAGCCTGCACCATCCCCGATTCTTCAGCATTCAAACCTCTCGATAAAGCTGTAACAATAAATGGTATACCAAACGCACGTCCTCCCCACGAACTATGTTTATTTGTATTTACTTCATCGTAGCTGTATCCCATCTTTTTAGCTAATTCCTCGCCATTTGGCAACAGCCCGAAAATACCAATCGACCCTGTCAATGTTGTAGGCTCGGCTACAATAGCATTTGCCCCGCACGAAATATAATAACCTCCCGATGCTGCATAATCGCCCATCGATACAATTACAGGCTTTTTAGCCCTCAGTTCTTTAACTGCATTCCAAATCTGTTCCGAAGCATAAGCACTACCTCCACGTGAATTCACACGAAAAACAACAGCCTTAACTTCGTCATTATCACGCAAATCGTTCAATTCCTTAACATATTGCTTTGCTGTAATCGACTTATCCTGAAACAAAGGGCTTCCACTATCGTCATCTATAATACTTCCTTCGGCAAACAGTACCGCAATCTTATTCTCTTTATTTTTCTCTTTTACGGGCACCGAAACCATATTCTGAACAGAAGCAAACTTCAATTTCTCGTCTTTGCCAATATTCACTAATGTTTTCAGATACTCTTCCACCTTCGATTCATACAACAAAGAATCGATCATATTATATGATAAAATAGAATCGGGATCGGAAAACAAAAGGAATTTATCGGCATAACGATTCAAATTTTCTTTCGAGATATTACGGCTTTCTGATACTCCATCAAGAATATGCTCCCATATATTGCCCATATACGATGTTATTTGCTGACGGTTTGCATCGCTCATTTTATCTTGAATCAATGGTTCGACTGCCGATTTAAACGTTCCAACCTTAAAAACCTGATACTTTACCCCTATTTTATCGTAGAAGTTTTTTACAAACTGAATGTTAGTGCTCAAACCTTGAAATTCGAGCATTCCTTGCGGGTTCATTATGATTTTATCAGAAACCGACGCCAAATAATATCCGCTTTGGCTGTATATATCGCCATACGATACTACAAATTTGCCCGTTTTTTTGAAGTCCATCAATTCGCGTCTTATTGCATCAACTCCGGCCACCCCACTTTCCAGATAACCCGACTTTATATATATTCCTTTTACCTTGTCGTTTTCTTTCGCTTTTTTTATCGCAACCAACACATCGTCTAGACCAAGTGGTGCCGGCTCTCCCAACAAAGTCCCCAAAGGGCTTTCTGTAGCCTGCTCATATAACATTCCGTTTAAGTCCAGCTTCAAAATTGTATTATCTTCTACCAGATAAGGCGACGACCCACTTGACGCTGCGATTCCCATTAGGAACGAGAACATCAAAAATGTAAATATTATCGCCCCAATAATGACTCCTACGGTAGAAGCCAACAGCGTTTTCAAAAAATTTTTCATTGTTACTTGTTTTATTTGATTTATTACTCTTTATCTATTCCTTCTCATCTCTGTACTCCAATATATCACCGGGCTGACAATCAAGTACTTTACATATCGCTTCTAACGTATTAAAACGGATAGATTTGGCTTTTCCTGTTTTAAGTATCGACAGATTGGCAGGTGTTATATTCACCTTTTCAGACAATTCGTTAAGCGAAATCTTTCGTTTAGCCATCATCAAGTCTAAATTTACGATTATCGACATAGCACGTTCTTTATATTATTAAATACTATTCTTTAAAATGGCCTTATCCTGAGCCTTTGATAAAAACAAAAGCATGCATATTGCTCCTATTGTAGCACACAACATATCAGACTGGGCATCCCATTCGTAACCCTGTGTTCCAAGAAAAGCTTCGGCCGATTGTCCGGTAAAATCAGCAACAAACCACTCGAACAATTCATACACAGCACTTATACTCAAACATATCGAGGCAACAATAAATGGCAACCACAATTTTTTATTTAGTACATTCAGCCTGATAATTAACTCGCGCGCAATCATTGCAGGAATAAAGCCCTGAGCAAAATGACCTATTTTATCGTAATTATTACGATCGTGCCCGAAATGCTCCTGAATCCAGTTAAATAACGGAACCTCGGCATAAGTATATTTTGCTCCTACAAGCAAAATACAACAATGAACAAAAATAAATATATATGTCAGGTCGGTAAACCGAAACCGTTTAAAAGTAAAGGCTAATACAGCAATTCCCAGAATTACGGGCAGAGCCTCAAGAACCCATGTAAAATAATCAAAATGGTTTATTCCCGACCATAGAGCTACTATAGCAAGCAAAATAATAAGAATATAAAGCGTTCTGTTCATATAATTTAATATTTTAATCCATCATACTACGGAACCGGATCGTACCCGCTCCCACCCCACGGATGGCAGCGCAAAAAACGTTTTATTGCCAGCCACAGACCTTTAAATGGCCCATATTTCTTAATAGCTTGTATTGCATATTCCGAACATGTTGGGGTATACCTGCATGATGGAGGAAAAAGAGGCGATATACTATAACGATAGAAATGTATAGGCAATAATAATATATACGACAGTATTTTTTTCATTTCTCTATGCCTGCACCCAAGCGGCTATCCAATGTTGTTGCTGTTTTTAATATTGCCTTTTCTATTTCCTTATAATCAGGCAATTCGTCCTTTAAGCAAATAAAAACAATATCGATAGCGGTATTATGTTTTTCGCACAGTTCCCAGAACAAGCTTTTATTCAGTCTGTAAGCCTCACGAACAAGGCGTTTAACCCTATTGCGCTTAACCGCACGTTTAAACCGCTTTTTAGGAACACTTACCATTATTGACACCAACGGCAACGAATCGGGCTCGCGTTTACAATAAACTATTCGCAACGGATAACTGATAAAAGCTTCACCCGACGAAAACAGTTTATCTATGCTCTTCGTATGGCTCATTCGTTCGCTCTTCGGCAATGTATTTTTAACGGATAATGTCATGCCACAAAGATACTAGAAAAAAAAATGACTCGGTTTTCTTATGGAATTTTAATTAACATCAACTCTTATTAGTAAAGAAACAGAAGTTTAACCTATAAAAATAAATATCATGGCACAAGTAAATATGAATGGAGGAGGAAACAACAAGAGAAACAAGCCTTCGAAAAGAAATCTTAGAGTAGATTTTACCCCAATGGTCGACATGAATATGTTGTTAATAACATTCTTTATGTTCTGCACTACGCTTAGTATGCCACAAGTTATGGATATTGTTATGCCAACCAAAGACAGGGTAGAAAACTCAACCCAAATACCCGAACATAAGGCTATTACCCTCATTTTGGGAGAAGACAATAAAGTATATTATTACATAGGGAAACCCGATTATGATGCTGCCGAAACTTTGCAGGTAACAAACTTCAGTAAAGAAGGGTTACGCAACGTTTTGCTGGGACACAACAGCACGCTCGTTACAAAAGCTAACAGCCTGAAACAAAAAAGGCGTAATGGAGAATTAACCGAATCGGCGTATAAACAAGCACTGATTGAGATAAAGAAATCGGACGAAGGAGCCATTGCTGTTATAAAACCGACAGACAAATCGTCGTACCGAAATTTGGTTGATGCTCTTGACGAAATGCTGATATGTAATATAAGCAAATATGCGATAGTCGACCTCGAAGAAGGCGATCGTTACTTATTGGAAAATAATAAACCCGAAGAAAAAATAACCGCACAAAATAAATAGCTTAATCGGGGTACAAAAAAAGTAAGAGACTGTTCCAAATCGAAACAGTCTCTTACTATTATTCAATCTGAATTTGTTTATTTTACGCTACTCTTCATAAATGCAGATGCTGCTTTCGATACACTTTTAAGATCAGCCGAAAGCTGCTTCCTTTTATTATTGTACTCTTTTTCCAAAGCGTTAAACTCTTTTTTAGAGTATCCTTCTTTTAACTCCGAATATTTCTTGCCTGTTTCAACTATCGACTTCAATGATTGTAAAGACTTTAAAACAGATTCTTTATAAGCATCTGCACCCTCTGGTATGTTCAAAGCTTTCATTGCCTCAATTTTGGCATCAATATCAGTTAACGCCAATTGAGCTGCCTCTCCAATACTTGCCAAATCGTTCGATTTTACACCTTGTGTGATCTTTGCATCAAAAGCATCGAGTGTTTTAGTTGCTCCTTCAAATATGCTTATTGCTTTATCGTTGAATGCCTTTGGGTTTAAAGGGCCACCTGAGCCGCCAGAGCATGCTGCAAAAATAATTGAAACAGATAATGTCAGTACAAATAAATACGCCTTTTTCATGTGCTAGTTTTTAAAGTTTTAAATAAATCTATCGCTGCAAATATATAAAAACATTTCATTAACACACTCCCCTTCCGATATTTAAATAAAGCAAAGCACTATAACAGCTTATTTTGTGCAAAATATTTCCAAAGCGGAGCAAGCATTACCGATTGTAAAATGTAATCGTTTAATAATAGTTCCCGCACTTGTTCAACCGAAAGTAAATGTACGGTTATATCTTCCGACGGTTCAAGATTGCTCTCCGAAACCACTTCTACACCTGTAGCCAAATACGAATAGACCAAATTAGTATTTGTACTGGGATTAGCAGCACATACCATAAACTCGGACCATTCTCCACCACCATATCCGGTTTCTTCTATAAGTTCACGCTTTGCCGAAAACATAGGCTCTTCGCCTTCCTCTCCTACTCCCGCACAAAGTTCAAATGCTGTTTTCCCTAAACCATGACGGTATTGACGAACAAACACAAATTCTCCATTTTTGGTTATAGCAATAACATTTACCCATGTAGGATATTCGTGTACGTAATAATTAGGTATTTCATTTCCATTGGGGAGCAATACATGTTCTTCGCGAATAGTATTCCACGGTTTTTGCGAAAGATATTTGCTACTAAGCACTTTCCACTTTCTGTCCTCGGTTGGTTCTAGTTTCATCTTTTTTATTTTTAAGGCACAAAGGTACTTATTAATAAAAGCATTTTGTATTCGGTTTGATTTAATTTTCTTAATTTCGCTTTGTAATTATTAATCGCAGAAACAGTATGAATGTGAAATCGAAAATAAAAGATGTCCTTTCGGATGCTATCAACTCCTTAATCAACAATTATCAGGGTAGCTCATTAACCGATATTTTTTTAATTGTTGACGAAGAGTGTGGCGAATTATCAGTTTTTGACGATGAGCAGAACCTGTTAAGCAAAAGCATTATTGAAGAATGGGAACAATTCGACGACGAACATCCTATAAATTATTCAAAAGCACTAAGAGAAGTTGTTGTGGAAATGGACGATAACGGATATTTTAATTCGCTCGAAGTATATACTCCATTCTCCATTAATTTTTCCGACGAAGATTTTATTGTTCTTGACGAACTACTTACTATCGAAGATGACTCTATAATAAGAATAGAAAGCGATTTTATGAAAAGAATGGATAAAGAATTCGATGAATTTCTTGACCAATTGCTAAACGAATAAGAACCTAACCATAAAGTAAGGATATGACATTAAAAGGAAAACATATTGTTTTAGGTATTACCGGCAGTATAGCAGCATTTAAAGCCGCATCGTTGACTCGCTTATTTATTAAAGCCGGAGCCGAAGTTCAAATAATAATGACTCCTTCGGGTAAAGAATTTATTACTCCTGTTACCATGTCAGCTCTTACAGGGAAACCTGTAGTTAGTGAGTTTTTCACAGCTAACGATGGCACATGGCACAGCCACGTAGATTTAGGACTGTGGGCCGATGCTATGGTTGTAGCACCTGCTACAGCATCGACACTAGGTAAAATGGCAAACGGAATTGCCGACAATATGCTGATAACTACGTATATGTCGATGAAGGCTCCTGTTTTTATTGCTCCTGCAATGGATTTAGATATGTTTGCACACCCATCCACAGGGCGTAACCTCGATTTACTTCGCTCGTACGGAAACCATATAATAGAACCTGCCAGCGGAGAACTAGCCAGCCACTTAATTGGCAAAGGACGTATGGAAGAACCTGAAAAAATAATGACATACATCGAAGATTTTTTTAGCAAACAAGAATCTCTTTCAAAAAAAAAAATACTGATAACAGCAGGCCCGACCTATGAAAAAATAGATCCCGTACGCTTTATCGGCAACTACTCGTCGGGGAAAATGGGATTATCACTGGCCGAAGAATGTGCTGCACGCGGTGCAGAAGTTATTCTTGTTTGTGGACCTGTGAACTTACAAGTCAACCATCCTAACATAAAGAGGATAGATGTTGAATCGGCCGACGAAATGTTTGAGGCCACAATAAACGAATTTCCAGCCTGCGATGCCGCTATTTTGTGTGCAGCTGTAGCCGACTATAAACCGAGACAAAAAGCCGCTGAAAAGATAAAACGGACAAGCGAAAATCTTGCAATAGAACTTGTTGCTAATAAAGACATTGCCGCCACATTAGGCAAAATAAAAACAAACAAGCAAACCCTCATCGGATTCGCACTTGAAACCAATAACGAAGAAGAAAATGCGTTAAATAAGATTGAGAAAAAGAATCTCGATTATATTGTCCTCAATTCATTAAATAACGCAGGCGCAGGTTTTAAATACGATACAAATAAAATAACAATTATAGCCCGAAACGGCAACAAAATAAATTTCGACCTAAAATCGAAAAAAGAAGTGGCCTCCGATATTATTGATAATACATTAGATAATGTCAGTATATAGTTTCAATATTTTAAATAAACATATTACGAATTAGAATTTTTCATCTCGTTTTTTTGCCTGAAAGTAATGTATTTGTTTGCAAAAAACTGAACGAAAGCCACAAAAAGAGTAACGCCAATCTTCATTATACTCTCAAGAGTTTTTTGGTTTTGTATTTCAAAGATACCTTGTCCGTAAGTATTATACATTGTTACACACCATGGTAACAACAAACTGCTAGCTACGAGCCCTATTCCACCGATAGCAAAAAACGAGATTCCCCGTTTAGCCATATTGTCGGTAGTTTTAAATGTGAAATAACTATTGAGAATAAAATTATTAAGAATACCAAATGCTGCGCCTATTGGCTGAGCCACCCAATATGGCAAACCCACAACATCCCTAAATATTATAAAAAACAAAAAATCGACTACAAGCCCTGCTACTCCCACAAGACCATATTTCACTAATTGTTTAAAAGATTGATTCACTTACAATGTTTTATCTAATATTATTAAACTGCTACAACTCCTTTTATATGTGGATGCGGATCGTAACCTTCAAGAGTAAAATCTTCAAACTTAAAGTCGAAAATACTTTTAACATCGGGGTTTATAATCATCTGAGGCAATTTCCGGGGTTCGCGCGACATTTGCAATTTCACCTGTTCCAAATGATTCGAATAAACATGGGCATCACCTAATGTATGAACAAACTCGCCTTCCTGTAAACCGGTTACCTGAGCCATCATTTTCAACAGAAGGGCATATGACGCTATATTAAAAGGTACACCTAAAAATATGTCTGCACTACGCTGATATAACTGTAAACTAAGCTTTCCGTCAGCAACATAGAACTGGAAAAACGCATGGCAAGGAGGAAGATTCATATTTGGCAAATCGGCAACATTCCATGCACTGACAATGTTACGTCGCGAGTCGGGATTGTTTATTATCGTGTCTACTGCTATTTGTATCTGATCTATGAATCCGCCATTATAATCGGGCCACGACCGCCATTGATAACCGTAAATATGGCCAAGGTCTCCGTTCTCGTCAGCCCATTCGTTCCAAATACGCACACCGTTATCCTGAAGATATTTTACGTTGGTATCTCCTTTCAGAAACCACAACAACTCATATATAATAGATTTCAGATGCAACTTTTTAGTTGTAATCAAAGGAAAACCTTCCGACAGGTTGTAACGGCTCTGATGCCCAAAAACACTAATAGTTCCGGTACCTGTACGATCCTCTTTCACAGTTCCTTCATCCAGAACCCTTTGCAGTAAATCTATATATTGTTTCATTTCTACCCTACTATTTTTTCGAAAATCAAAGTTATGAAAAAAAAGAAAGCCATCCCGCATTTGAGATGACTTTCCCTATAAAGATTGATAAAATTTTAAGCTTTATCTTCGCCCTCTTCAACCGGAACAATCAGTTTATATCCTTTTCCGTGGATATTGATTATTTCGATATCTTTAGCTGGTTTCAACAACTTACGTAGTTTTGTGATATAAACGTCCATACTACGAGCATTGAAGTAGTTATCATCAACCCAAATTTGTTTAAGGGCATGATTTCTTTCCAATATTTCATTAGCATGAGCACACAACAACCCAAGAAGTTCCGATTCTTTAGTTGTCAGTTTAGTGCTTACACCATCAATATTAAGTATTTGTTTTTGTGTATCGAAATCCATATTTCCGAAGTGGTAGGTTTGTTGGTCTTTAACCTTCTTACCTTTCACTCGTCTGAAAATAGCCTCGATACGTAAAACAAGTTCTTCCATACTGAATGGCTTAGTAATATAATCATCGGCTCCGGCTTTAAAACCATCCAGAATATCATCCTTCATATTTTTAGCTGTTAAAAATATAATAGGTATATCCGAATTAACACCTCTGATATCTTTTACCAAACTGATACCATCTTTTTTCGGCATCATAACATCTATAACACACAAATCGTATTTCTCTTTAATGAATCCTCTATAGCCTGCTTCCCCGTCGGGATACAAATCTGTGTCGAATCCTTTAGCCTGAAGATATTCTCTTAGTAACATACCAAGATTTTCGTCATCTTCACATAAAAATAATTTCAACTTTTCCTCCATAACTAATCTACTTTATAATAGGTAAACAAATAATAAATTTAGTGCCTTTTTCGGATTCGCTTTCGGCCTTTATGGTACCCTTATGATCTTCAATTATTTTTTTCACATAAGCCAAACCTAAACCAAATCCTTTTACATCGTGCAAATTACCGGTAGATACTCTATAAAACCTCTCAAAAATCTTTTTCAGATTATCTTTTGTTATACCAATTCCGTTATCCTCTACCGATATATAAACTTTACTTCCATTATTCCACGACCTGATCATCAACTCCAACGGAACATCTTCCCGCCTGTATTTCACTGCATTATCCAACAGGTTAAACAATACATTTGTAAAATGCATTTCATCTACAAAAATAGTAGATTCTGTTGCTTGCAAATCAACATCAATATGTCCGCCAAATTTTTCAACTTTTAGCTGAAACGTATTAGCCACACTGACAATCATATCGTTCGCATCCATTTCTTTCTGCTTTAGCGTTGCCCTCTGTTTTTCAAACAACGACATTTGCAGTACCTTTTCGACCTGAAAACTCAAACGCTTTGTTTCATCGTTTATCACATTTGATATGTGCTTGAACACATCCGGAGATTTCAATATCGAACTGTCTCTCAGCATTTGGGCTGCCAGCGATATTGTAGACACCGGAGTTTTCAATTCGTGCGTCATATTGTTCATAAAGTCGCTCTTCATTTCCGACAAACGCTTCTGGCGGAATATCAAATATATCGTTATAATAAACGTTATCAACAACACAAACGTAAACAAGATGATGGGAACAAACTCCCTCGTTTCGCTCAGTATATAAGTTGTTTTAGTTGGGAAATAAACCCTCAAATAATTTAGCTTATCTCTCGGATCGTTCGGGAACAAAACCTGCCTGTATAAAGCCCTGCTATCTTCAACACTGAAATCTTCCGACCGATAAATCGGTTTATCATCCTTATTTACTACTTCGAACGTAAATGGCAACTCTATGCCATTAAATCTTAACTCGTCCTTTATGTTGTTCTGTAAGCTCTTTAAATCGACCCTTTCTTCAAACAGAACTTTGCTAGGCGCATTTACCAAATTGTTAAGTACATCGTTTAACAAAGCCTTTTCGTACTCGTAACGTTGCCTTTCGGCTTCTTGCAATTCGTACGACCTTTGAGAGATAGACTTAGACCCATGATTAGGCGATAAAAAAACCGAACCCGAAGGTCTCTTCCTTACAGTATGATCAACCTGAACATCAACATTTCCACTTCCATCGGGCATTGTAATTTTCCACTTCTGCTGGATAGTAGTAGTCGACTCACCCATTTGGTTTAGCGAAATACGTTCCTTGTTCTTTGCTTTTGCTCGCCCATCATCAAGATACTTTTTAGTCTGTTCCAGTTCTAAGTTTTTAGAGACCTGATAAAGACTTCTGCTCACAGCTTCGTTAAACTGATTATCCCGCATGAGGACTGCCGATCTGAAAAAGTTAATTTGCAGATATATGAGCCCAAAAAACGCGAAGGCCATTATCGCAGCTAATATCCATATAGTCGACTTTTTCATTCAGTTTCCCTTACCTTAATTTCATTTACACAATAGATACGACATGTAAATTTAATTAAGATTTAGTATTTTAACAAATAAAGAAGCCTTTTGTTTATAAAAATTACAACTTTGTTATAAAACACCCTTTCTAATTAGTCTGTTTTTTAGAGTTTTAATATTTCAAAACATTATTGTGTCAAATTGAACCGAATACTTACCCCAAAATTGGTGTTTGTGGTTGGGTAAGAGGATGCCGACACTAAAGGAGTATTAACAGCCCTGTCGAAGAACGCACTAAGTGTTAATGCACGGCTTAATGCGTAGTTAGCAGCTAGTTTTATTGTAAGCACTTCTGTACCGGCGGTTGCCTGCGAGAAGTATTCTTCTATTTTTCGTAGTAACGAATGTGTTTTTCGGTACGATAAATCGCCACTTAATTTAAGATCGTTATTAAATCCGCCCTGATTACGAGAAGTTAATCCTACCACCCGATTAAATTCGTTTATAGTATATCCCATTCCTACAACAATTTCTTTTGTGCGCGATTCTACAATCTGATACGAAGTTATATTCAGATTCAGATTTCGCTGTGTATTATAGCGGGCACGCAATGTAAGGCTATTATTAAGAGTTCCTTCGGTACCAAATAACGGGTTAAATTGTTCAACAATACTAACCGACGATATATTATAAGGCGAAGAAGGCATTGGATTACCAGCTAAATTCTGAGTGAAACCAAGCCCGTTACCGGCACTAACCCAACTAGAAAACGACTCGTACGAACCGATACGGTATTGGCTGGTATAACCATGCATTATTCTCAACGACTTAAACTTGTCTCTTATCCAAGGCAGTGTTATAAGCCCATCATAAGTTATAGTCCAGTTAGGCACCAAAGAACTAAGCGAAGGGAAAGGGGATAAGGATATTTTATCAGGATCTTTACCTGTGTATGCTGCCAAAAATGCAGGTATTAACACATCGGCAGAGTTTTTATCTACACCTCCATAAAGAACAGGGTCGTATACTCCACCATTAGGACCACCCGGCTTGCTCGCATTATGATTTTTAAGAAAGCCGCTTTCTGGGTATCTACTATTTTGATATTTATTCTCTAAACGGTTTGCTATCTGTGTTCTGTAACCAACAAATTTTTCGAAAGCCTTCGAATAATAATCATTATTTGCATTAACAGACTCGAAAGCCGAACCTATAGATATTGTTGTTATTGTAAAACTACCACCATAACTTTTAGGTTTTCCGTCGTACATGTATTTGTAGCTTGTGCGGTCGTTCGTTTCCCTTAAAGCAGATAAGTTTATTTTCAGTCCTTTTATAGGTTCTAAATCAGCTTTAATATCAAGTTTCTCCATTGAGTTAAATATAGCCGGACTAATATTCATTGCATTATCGAGAAGTAACCACGATTCTTCTTTAGACAGTAATTTATCCACATACTTTTCCCCGCCATCAAATCCAAAGGCAAACCCCACACCGGGAGCCATTCCGTCATCTCTGCTGTTTTGTCCAAAGAAATCGCCAACATTAGGTTTGAACCCATAAATATGATTCTCCTTACGTCTCGAATAATTAATAGATATACTACGTAACGACATCAGCCCCCGAGCCGAATATTGAGCCACTTTATACCAAAGCTGTTCTTCGGGATCGGGCCCCTGCAAAACATTTACCTTCAGTTTTACGGTATCTTTAACATTGATACGAATTGTATTATCATCTGTTTTCTTAAACTTGATTTTATATATTTTCCCATCCGACACACGTCTGGCCGAAACAATAACATTCTTTGTTTTTAAATTATGATTTATAACTGTTGCCGAATCGGTATTTAATGTAACTTCTCGCTCAAATTTTCGGGGCTTCTTTGCTTCGGCACGCACCGGTCTTTGAGGCGTACGAGGAGAGCTTGACATATTAAATTTCTGATTCACTTTTCGTAAAAAAGCCGACTTGTTATACAAAGTCACCATATTAAATCTGTTATTCAAACCAAAAGTCAAACTGTTACTCAACGAGTTACCCACTTTATACTCGTTCGACACATCAGTCCCCCGCTGCCAGCTATAAGAACTCTCGTAATTAGCCGATGAATTTGCCCAATCGAGGAATGGAATATCTGAGAATGGCAATGCATAAGTAACCTTTGCAGTTTGGTTATACGACAACGGAGTACCCAATTGCTTCAAGCTCTGAATTACGGTATCTTTCCACAGCTGATAATCGTCAGGATTTAGCTTTTTGTTTACCTGCAGATAAGGTTCATAAATTTCGGCCTTAGTTCCGGTTTGTATACTCGTTTTCAGATTTTTTGTAAAGTCCCATGTCATACTGAAACTTCTGTCCCAATAGAAATTCGAACTGAAAGACAAATACTCATTGTCTTTATTATCTCCACCCAGAACGTAACTTTCCAGATCCCTTACTGCTGTTTCGGTATAATACCGGCTTAAATACGAATTAAACGATATATTAGTTGGCAAATAATTGAAACCTAACGACTTTGCATATTTCAACATCGGAGCTTTACTCTTCGTTTCGCCAAAAGGCTTCCATGTTTTCATCAACGGCGAATACGAATAAGTTACACTCGCCTTATAATCTTCGGTACGATCATAAACCGTTGTAGGATCGGACATCTCGACCGAACTTTGAGCATACCCGAAAGTAAAGTTAGCCGGGTCGTAAGGCATTGGGGTTTTACTCTTAATATTTACCTTAACACCACTTAAACTAAAGTTTTTGCTGATAGTCTTAGTCTGAGCCAAATTCTTTATAGAATCTTTCTCGGCTTTAGTACTTACCGCCGACATAGCCTCATCGAGCGAAACATCCTGATCTAATGGATCGTACTGTGGAGTTGTTGTTTCATTTGTATAAGTATAGTACAACGGAATTGTCATCTTAGCTTTTTCGGGTAAAAACCGCCCTAAGTCGACATTGGTAGCTATACTATATGTATGATAGTCGTCCTGTCTTCTTTCCATCAGGCTTTGCTCTATCGAACCGAAGCCTGCGGTTTCTTTTCGTCCTGTAACGTTTACCGTCCCAATATCGGATAAACCTATACTAAGATTTCCTTGTGCTGCCCATCCTCCTTCTTCGTCAAAATCGGTAACCCGTAATTCATTTACCCATATCTCTGCCGAATGTGTTCGTGATGAAGTATTTCTTACCCCGATCATTATCACATTAATCTCTGCTAACGAAGGGTTACCCATTACCGTCACTTTATTAGTCGGCTTCTCCGGATCTTTCTCTTCATCATATGGCGTTGTATATGAATAAGACGATCCGGCTTGACGTTTTTTCCTATTACGATTAACTTTCACGTTTTTAAGCAGTTCGAGAGGAAAGTCGAACATATTTTCCTGAGGCCACACAATTAAACGGTCTGCCTCGTTTTTTTCGTTATATTTTCCGCGAGGTGTTATGCTTAAAGGCATTTCGTACTCGTAATAGTTATTCTTATAATCGGAACCCAAACGAATGAATACCCTCAAATCTCCCTTCTTCAATTCGCCTAAACCACTTATAAGTTCCTCGGCATGAGTAAACATTTGTAAACGCTTAAACCGGCGTAAATCGTAAGACGATGTTTTATAAACTGCACGTGTAGCTCCAAAGCCATCCAAATCAATAACCTGCAAAGATAGCGCTTGTTCGTTTTCCTGCCGTAATTGAGGCTGACTAGGATCAAGTATACGGGTTACTCCCGGAGGTAAAACATAATTAACAGGCTCTTTATTGCTGTTTTCTTCTATACTTACCGAAGAGACATTTATTTCTCCTCCATTAGGAGTATTTATATCATGATTCAGATTTTGGGTGTATGTTCGCCATTCTCCCCTCACAAGTTCGAGCGTACCAAAACGGAGGAATGTTGGTTTTTCAAACCCATGCATAAACATACGCATGAAACGTATCGATTTAAAATCCTGAATAGACCCAACCTTTTCTTTCGCATCATCCCTAAGCGGAACTTTAAACAAATACCATGTCACTTCACCATCTGTACCGTTTTCCAACTTCACTTTTACTTTCCGGGCCTCGGTAATGTAGTTTTTACCAACAGCCATAGAGCTTTGTTTCAGATGAATTTTATATTGGTAATACGATTCTTTTTCGTTTAAGGTATAATCCTGATCTATATCTTCCACATCGGGTACCCTCCGCGATGTATTTATCATGTCGTTATCGGTACTGGTCGAGTTACCTTCCGTTCCGTTATAGTACTTATAACGATCGAGAATGCTTACCCTATCCCTGTCGTAATCGGCTCCCCTGTAATGATGATAATTATCTCCGGCAGGGTCATTCAGTGGCGAAAAAGGATCGTTTTGCAAACGGATGTAGGCATCTGCATTCCCTTGTACTTTATCTATAAATTTCTCAACATAGTTTTTATACGAGTAGTATTCATGCTCCTCTTCGGTTCTCAAACCATTAAGCCCCACATCCTGCATATACAATGCATTACTCTGGCTGGCGTCAAATGCATATACGGTCGATTGCCTATTAGGCACTTTACCCCATGCCGTAAAGTCGACCTGAGACAAATCGCCGCTTACAGGCAGACCGTTTTCATAAAATTTACGCCCGTCTTTCAAAATATCTTCCGACACATCGCCCAAGTTAAAATAAAGATACCCACCATGATTTTTATCACTCTCATTAGTAATTGTATCATTATATGTAAAGGGATCCATCAGCCAAAACTCAATATACTCGTAGTTATTACTTTCAAAATCCTGAACAGGCATTTTTCGGAAAATACCTCCCCAACGCTTTTGCGGATCTTTCAGTTTACCTTCGTTCGATATATTTACAGCATCAAGGTTATATGGCCCCCGTTGTTCAGGGTAATACGAAACGTTAAATGCAGTAATTATTGCATTCTCGCTATAAAGGGTTTCCCTGTTAGGATACAGTTCGGTAACACTAATTTCACGCACAAAATGATTCGACAATTGGTTTTTATCCTCTTTTATGTGCGAAGGTGTGAGCGACGAATTTCGGCGGGTAAACAATCTGTCGATATTAAACCAAGCCATGTGCGCCCTGTTATATCCATAATCTACACTATCGCTTTTTGATTCGTCGAACATAGACGGAGTAGATGCTAAATTCCAACTATATGGGTCACTCAATGATAAGCGGGAACGGGACGATTCAAAATCGTCGAGATAAGAATACCCGCCTGCATATTTATTTGTATAGTGACCGGGAATCATGTGGGCAAACTCTCCGTTAAAAGCTATTTGCGATGGAGCTGTTGCGGTTACAAAGGGAAGCTTATCAATCAAATCGGTAAGTAATTGCGATTGGGTGCGATATGATGTATTTACCCCCCAAAGCGTATTTTTTACCGATTCGCCCCCTACCTCAGTTTTCATAACCAAAGGCTTTTCGTACATATGCATGAAGGTTGTCCCTATATTAAAATCTTTCGAAAACTCGTAACTAAGATTCAGACCTAACATCGTTTTCTTTTGCATACTGAAAAACGACTGGTTTTCGAGCGAAACGCTAACCGATGTTCCCGCATCAATTATACTTTGGTCGATTATCCTTACAATGCCCGACATATAATCGACAGAATAGTGAGTTCCTTCTGTCAATTGCACCCCTCCTGCCATAACTTTAACCGACCCGCGTGCCACATTGGTCGCATTCAGGAATATCTCGTTATTATTGCTAGCCTTATATGTCCCCGATATTTTAAATTTATTTCTCTCCGCATTCTGACGGGCAACAGTCAAAGTCGAATCATATAGCTGCTGATAAACATACCTATCAGCAATATCATCGTTTTTAATCCTTTTTCTTAAATGCGACCCGAACGGTTCGATTACAGGAAAAATAATTCTACCATTTTGAGGAATAACCGTATACCCTTCTAAAAAGTCGAATATACCATCACCATTTGCTCTTTCCCTCTTTTGCGAATCCAACCTGTCAAGGTTCATCACACGCAGCAGCACTGTATCTTTTAAAATGCCCTCGGGTATATAATTTATATATGTTCCCGTTGTATCGCTCTGATAAGAAATATTAAGCCTGAATTTATCCGATTGCAGTTGGTACGCACCAAGCGAATAAACGTTTTTCATCATCAGATGCCATGTGTAAGAGTTAGGAGACATAGACACCGGCTTCAATAATTTCAAGATCAATGCTCCCGATTTTGGGTTACCCGAATCGTATTTATCAACAATATCTGCACCAAACTCTCCAACCTTATACGTCTTTCCCAACACTTCATATTCAAAAGCAACAGCCAAAATCTCATCAGATTGCAAGGTGCTGTTTAACGATATATATCCTAACTGCGGATTAAAAGAATACTCGCTGGAAGATAGTAGACGAGCGCTTTCAAGCTTTTCGTAGGCTGTGCCCGCAGTAAGCCCTGTTCCACCAACAGTGCTAAGAGTAGATGTAACTTTACTTATATCGCGAATATCGGCATAAGTAGTTGTCATTTCTTCATATAGTGTATTCGCTCTATTTTCGGGGTATATCCCTGTTCCTGTCCATATTGTACTATCTTTTATCACTTTAGGCTCTCCTAAATCGGCAAAAGCAACAATATTACGTGCCTGATCGAAATTCCCCCTCTTGTTTGTAACCCAAACCTGCATTCGCGAAATTATAACAGGCGACTTTACATACGGCAAACGGCTCATAGCCTCATCGTACTGATCGCGAAAATAGTGACCTAGAAAGAAGTGCCGGTTTTCATCGTATTGGTCTGCTTTAAATTCGTACGACGTTGTTTGTACACCGCCTTTCGAGTTAACAGTCTGCGATTCCGATTCCTGTTGCGAGATTACCGTATTTACACGCAACTTACCGAACTGTAGATCGGCACGGATACCAAACAGAGACGAGACTCCGGGAATAAGAGAGTTTGTTGTATTAAAACTAATATTCCCTCCTTCAAGGTAACGTATTATCTCATCCTCCTTTCCTTCGTATGCAAGTTTTACTTTCTTCGAATCGAAATCGAATGTTGCTTCCGTATCGTAATTCAGATCGAAATTAACTTTATCTCCTACCGACGCATTTACACTTAACTTTATCTTCTCATCGAACTTGAATGTAGTATTACTCCTACCCTTTTGCGGCATAGTAGGGTCGTCAATCGATTGATGCCTCACACCCATCGACAATTCAACATATCCTTGGGGCTTAAAACGTATACCTCCGGGACCGAATATTTTTTCGGCAGGACCAATATTGATTTTTATATCTTTCAGATTGTAATCTTCCGTTGTACTTCCTTTTTCAACCAGTTCCGAATTTTTCAATTTAAAATATTCCGACATCGATTGTTTTAATGTATAATCCTGATATTGCTTTTCGTTAAGGGTAAAAGGTGTTACCCAAACATCATTATCGATTTTAGATTTAAACAGGTAAACATTATTTTTAAGGTCGTATTCTATCTCGGTTTTTACATTTGACGGATCTCGTAAATCTATCGGTGTACGGTTCTCCAAATCTTCGTAAGTAGATATTTGTGTTTTTTTCACAGGATAACGCGCACCCGCTACCGAATCCTCGTCATTCTGGTTTTGAGGAGGAGTTTGCTGTACTTCGGGCTGCAATAATACGCTCTCTGTTCTGCCGGAAGTTCCGGAAAACAAACTCAGTACCCCTAACATTAAGAGTACCGATAAACAAGCATATTTAAGAATTCTATTCAACTATCAATCCTGTAGTTTTGAAAAGATTATAACATTTTAAGTGCTAATTTAAGAACCTCTTCGATAGTACAATCGGGCTTATCTTTCAATATTTTAGAAACAGCCTTATGCGAAACGTTTTGAGGAAACCCTAACATAACAAGTGCAGCAACCGATTCCTCAACAATCTTGCTATCAACCACCGATGGTATGCCAACACCTTCCGATATTCTTATCTTATCTTTCAAATCAACAATAACCCGTTGAGCTGTTTTCAGCCCAATACCTTTCACTGTTTTCAACATATCGGCATTGCCCGAGGCTATAACCGATTCCAATTCGTGCGGATTCATTGACGACAATATCATCCGGGCTGTTCCTGCCCCGATTCCCGATACGCTTATGAGCAATAAGAACAACTCCCGTTCGTGTTTGTCATTAAACCCAAACAATAAATGAGCATCTTCCCTTATAGCTTCGTAAACATATAACTTCGACGACTTTTGCCCGTTAAGCGCCGAATATGTATTCAGGGAAATATGAAGCAGATATCCAATTCCGTTATTTTCAATTACTACCGATGCAGGTGTTAATTCTGCTATTTCTCCTTTTATATAATCTATCATCGAACTACAAATCTTTTACCTTATAATAACAACGTCAAAAATATTAAAAACGTATAACCCTCTATTAAGTTTATTCAATCATTGCATTTCGTTAAAAAAACCAAACGCACTAAACATGTCATTTCTAACATCATGAGATTATACATTCTTATATATTGTTGTATTCTATCGGTTTCTTTTTAATTATATTAATCTGCAAAGATAAAATTCTTTGAATTACTTATTTTATCTTTGTGAAAATAAATCCGATTTAATATACAGAAAATTAATGCATATGAAAATTAAAGATGTAATAAATCCGGCAAATACTCTATTAAAAGACCGGTATTCGATAAGAAAATATAATCCATCGGTAAAAATAAGCAAAGAAGAAATGACAAATCTTCTTCAGGATGCTATAACAGCGCCATCATCGCTTAATTTACAACCTTGGCGTTTTGTTGTTATCGACTCCGAAGAGGGCAAGAAATTAATAAAACCTTTTATGATGTTCAACGAAGTGCAATGCGACACTTCGGCTGCAATAATTGCCGTTTTTGGCGATATGCAAAACGCATCATATACCGAACAGATTGTTTCCGAATCGGTAAAAACGGGACTTATGAGCGAAGAGCATGCTCAGGCTCGCATAGCTAAAATAAAACAATATGCAGGAAGCTACACACCCGAAAAGGCTAAAGATGTTATTGTTTTCGACTGCGGTATGATAACTATGCAAATTATGTTAGCCGCCAAAGCATATGGATACGACACAAACCCTATAGGCGGATATATGAAAAAAGAACTGACCGAAGCTTTAGGGCTCGACACCAATCGTTATATACCTATGATACTTATTTCGATAGGAAAAGCTGATGAAGCACCGCATGACACAATACGCTTTTCGGCCGAAGAAATAACCCAATGGAAATAAATTAAGCAAAACCCGAAACTCTATAATTTAAATATTACGATATGAGAAAAAGAAAATTATCACTTTTTTTATTATTAACGTTAGCTATGACTACAATACAAGCAAATCCATTTTTTAAAGCTTACAAAACGCCTCATGCAACCGCTCCTTTCGATAAGATAAAGAACGAACATTATCTGCCGGCCATCGAAAAAGGAATAAAAGACCATCAGGCTGAAATAGACAAAATAGTAAATTCAAAAGAAGCTCCTACTTTCAAAAACACAATTGAGCCTTTCGAAAAATCGGGCGATTTGTTAGGCAGAGTAACAACAGTATTTTTCAATCTGTTGAGTGCTGAAAGTAATGACGAAATGATGCAAATATCGCAAGAAGTTTCCCCTAAACTATCGGAGCATTCGAGCAATACAACCCTTAACGAAGGCTTATTTAAAAAAGTAAAAGCCGTATATGACAAACGTAACGAATCGGGCCTAAATCCCGAGCAGATACGTTTGGTTGAAAAAATATACGAAGGGTTCGAAAACAGTGGGGCCACCCTTAGCGATGCCGACAAAGCTATTTATCGTGAACTTTCGACAGAATTAAGCAAGTTGACTTTAAACTTCGGGCAGAATGTATTAAAGGAAAGCAACCTCTTCGAAATGGTTTTAACCGATGAAGCTGACCTTGCCGGACTACCCGAAAGCATTAAAGAGGCTGCAGCAATGAGTGCCAAATCGAAAAACAAGGAAGGATGGCGCTTCGATCTTTCTGCACCCAGCTATATCGGCTTTATGAAATATTCATCGCGTCGCGATCTTCGCGAAAAGCTATATATGGCTTACTGCACGAAATGTGTTAAAGGTGGTGAGTTCGATAATAAAGAAAATGTTATAAAAATAGCTGAAACCCGCCTTAAAATAGCCAATTTATTAGGATACCCTGACTATGCCACATTGAGCTTACGCAATAAAATGGCCAAAAACAAAGAGTCGGTCTACGATTTATTGGATAAATTGTATGCGGCATACGCTCTAAGCGCACGACAAGATGTAAAAGAAGTTCAAGGTTTTGCTATAGGAATGGAAGGCAGTGCGGTTGAGATTCAACCTTGGGACTGGGCTTATTATTCGGAAAAACTGAAAGATGCCAAATATCAGGTAAATGACGAACTGATACGTCCATACTTTGAATTAGAAAACGTAAAAAAAGGTGTGTTTGGTTTAGCTACCGACTTATACGGATTAACGTTCAAGAAAAACTCGAAAATTCCGGTATATCATCCCGAAGTAGAGGCGTTTGAAGTATTCGATGCCGATGGAAAATTCCTTTCCGTTCTTTATACCGATTTTCACCCACGTGATGGAAAACGTCAGGGAGCATGGATGACCAGCTATAAAGATCAGTATATGCGTGACGGAAAAGATTCTCGCCCGCATATTTCAATAGTGATGAACTTCACTCGTCCAACCGAAAACAAACCGGCGTTACTGACTTTTGACGAAGTGGAAACTTTCTTACACGAATTCGGACATGCACTACACGGTATGTTGAGCAAGTGTACATACGAAACCCTTTCGGGAACAAGCGTAGCACGCGATTTTGTAGAACTACCCTCGCAAGTGATGGAAAACTGGCTGACAGAAAAAGACTACCTTGATAAATTTGCGGTACATTACCAAACTGGCGAACGGATTCCTGCCGAATTAGTGAAAAAACTTGTAGATGCTTCAAATTATCTTGCAGGATATTTGTGCTACCGTCAATTATCATTCGGATATCTGGATATGGCTTGGCACACACAAACCAAAGCCTATACCGGCAACATTCTGGATTTCGAACAAAAAGCGATGAGTAAAACTGCTGTGCTTCCTATTGTTCCCGGCACAAATATGTCGGTATCGTTCAGCCACATTTTCGCTGGCGGATATGCCGCAGGATATTACAGCTACAAGTGGTCGGAAGTATTGGATGCCGATGCTTTTGCCTCATTCAAAAAAGCCGGAATATTCGACAAAGAAACAGCAACATCGTTCCGCAAAAACATTTTAGAAAAAGGTAACACCGAAGATCCGATGTCGTTGTACATTAAGTTTAAAGGACACGAACCTACTGTTGATGCACTGCTCGACAGAAACGGAGTGAAATAAACAAACAGAATAAAAATATTTCTACACAAATAAGCCCAAAAGAAAATTTCTTTTGGGCTTATTTATTTTATTAAAAGCATGTTTAATATCCTAGTCCTTAAACGAAAGTTTAAAACCTGCATACGCGGCTATTCCATAAAACAACAAATCCAGAGGTTCGAACCATGCTTTCATTATATCTATAGAATCGGCAAAACCATGTCCTGTAAGATAGCTGAAATAAGACATTTCGAGCTCGTTAGCCATTATAGCAACAACACTAAAAAAGTCGCCAACTACACAGGCAATCAAAGCAAACAAGCCTCCTATTATTCCAAACATAAAAGATTTGCCCTTACCCATGCGATAAACCAAAAAGCCGACTAATAAACCAACCCCAATAGCAGCATATCCTATTTTATAGTTTGTTATAACAGTAATCAGTGTCCATATTAGTGCACCTACAACAGTACCAATAATTCCTCCAAGTATAGCCCCTGCAAAATTCTTATCTTCGTAAGCTGAATCAATTTCCTCTACTCTTTCCAACGTTGTATCTAAAGATTCTGCACTCAACGGCTCAGCAACAACAGCCTCTGTAATATTTTCATCCTTTTGTACAAAACCATTAAATGCCGAATTTAATTTATCTTCTACTCCATCCTGCATGTTTGTTTTGTAAGCATCGTCACTGCCAAAATCATAATCTCCGATTTCCGAATTTCCATCTTTCATAATAAAGTGTTTTAAGTTAGTGTTATAGTTAGTTCTAGTGTATATATGTGTGAATGCTAGACTGTTAATCGGGCATAAGGTGCAGCATCGATAGAGCAAAAATCGTTATCTAAATATTTATAATAGCCCGATATTGCTACCATCGCCGCATTATCGGTTGTATAGCCAAACTTCGGGATATAGATATTCCATCCATAACGCAGCCTGTAGTCTTCAAAAGCCTGTCGTAACCCTGAATTTGCCGATACTCCTCCGGCTACTGCCACGTCCTTTATTTTAAGGTCTTTTGCAGCTTTATATAATTTATCCATCAGCACCTCGATTATGGTTTGCTGCAACGAAGCACATAAATCTTTCTTATTTTCTTCTATAAAGTTGGGATTTTTTTTCACTTCATCTCTCAGCAAATATAAAAAAGAAGTTTTTAATCCGCTAAAACTGTAATCGTAACCCTGTATGTGAGGCTTATTAAATTTGAATTTCGAAGGATCGCCTTCCTTTGCTAACTTATCGACAATAGGACCACCCGGATAACCTAAACCCATAACCTTTGCGCATTTATCAAAGGCTTCGCCTGCGGCATCGTCAA
This sequence comes from Dysgonomonas sp. 216, assembly GCF_010501065.1. Lineage (GTDB taxonomy): Bacteria > Bacteroidota > Bacteroidia > Bacteroidales > Dysgonomonadaceae > QVMM01. The sequence continues at coordinate 30,579 of NZ_QVMM01000022.1, forward strand.
TAGTTTGTCCTATTATTTCCATTTCTTTGTACGATTTCACAAGTACAATCTGCGAATTTCCACCCGAAACCAACAAACACAAGAAAGGAAAAGCAGGAAATTTTTTATCCTCTCCCTCTGCTTTTATAAAGTGAGCTAAAATATGCGCATGCAAATGATTTACATCAACCAAAGGAATTTGCAAAGCTGTAGAAAAACCTTTAGCAAATGATGTTCCTACAAGCAACGACCCCATTAGTCCGGGACCACGAGTAAAAGCAATAGCGCTAAGTTCATCTTTATCAACCCCTGCAAGTTTTAAGGCTTCGTGAACAACAGGTATTATATTCTGCTGATGCGCTCTTGACGCCAATTCGGGAACAACTCCCCCATAACTTTCGTGTACTTTCTGGCTCGACACTACATTCGACAGCAAAATACCATCACGTATAACCGCAGCAGCAGTATCGTCGCACGACGATTCGATACCTAGTATTGTAATCATAAAATAAATGCGTTGTTTTATTCAAGGCTACAAAATTAAAGAATAAACTTTATGTTATTGCAATAATGTGATGATTAACTATGTTTAGATAACTAACCGAAGTTATTCATTCAATCTAAAAATAAAGCAGAAGCAAATATATACGAGTTTCTTAACAAAAAATCGGCCGTGAAATTTATCTATATATTGACTGTTGGTTATATTTTATTTACAACAACAATTAAACAGTTATGAAATATGCTAAAAACTGTCAGGTGTGTCAGGTTTTGAAATTTTAGTTCTTTTAGAGTGTTTTCGGCAAGATATAACTCTACACAAGTAGAATAAGTGTGTTTTTTTATTATACTCATTTACTGTTACTGCAAGTGGTTTTCGATCACACGCAATAAGTATAATTTTAAAGAACGAAAATCTGTCAGAACCGTCAGGTTTTATAAAATACACTAGCTACAACACACTATAACAACGACACAATTCTACCAGAATAGAATACAATCGAAATATAACTCATACAAATTGAGATATTAAAAAAACAGAACAGAGCTCTACTCTTGTTATAGATGACGTAGTTTTATGCTATATTTACAGGTCGAATTTGAATCAGGAAGAATTATGAAATATCTCATATGCTATATAGCGCTTTCGCTTTCGCTTATTAGTTGCACAGGACAATCTGATAGTCGTGCAGCAAACAACAAAGCACACAATACAGATCAAATATCTATAATCCGTTTCGATAAAGACTTACATTCGTATATTAAAGATCCGAGTGAGAGTAATTTGACAGGATTAAAAAACAAATACAAAAATTTTCTGCCGGCATTCGGACGTGTCACAATAAATAATTCCGACTCGTACCGTTCGGAATTTTATACCCGTCTACGTCAGTATTTTTCGAATCAAATGTTATCGAAGATATATGACGATGCTTTAACCACTTTTTCCGATTTCAGCTCATACGAAAAGGAACTAACCAAAGCAAACCAACTGATTATAGAAAACTTTCAGGATCAGCAATTACCGTTTCTTTTTGTTCATGTATCGGGGTTTAAAGAAAACGTCATGGTTCTGCCGGGTGTAATATCGCTTTCGGTCGATAAATATCTTGGGCAAAATTATCAGGCATACAAGCAATTCTTCGAAGATTACCAACGTATACAAATGCAGCCTAACCTTATAACACGCGATTTTTTAAGGGCTTGGATATTATCGGAACAAGTGAAAGCTGTAGAAACCCCTTCGTTACTCGACGAAATGATAAAGGAAGGCAAAACACTTTACATCCTTTCGCAATTATTGCCCGATTGGGAAGAAACGAATCTGATTAGTTACACTTCCGATCAGATGAAATGGTGTACAGATAATGAAAAAGATATATGGAAAATTATCATAAAGAAGAATCATCTTTACGAACAAGACTATCAAATTATTAATAAATATATTAACGATGCACCTTACACAGCAACATTAACAACCGATTCGCCCGGAAGAGCCGGAATATGGGTTGGATGGCAAATAGTTAAAGCATATATGACAAAAAATAAAGCATCGTTATCACAGTTGGTTAACACAGCTTCGCAACAACTATTAAAAGATTCGGGGTACAATCCTTGATGTTAAAAACCTGTTCATACTTTTAAAGAAAAAAGAGCATACGGAAGATAAAAGTCCAGTATCTTTGAATCTGGAAAATCACTACAAAAAAGAATGGAAAGCAATAATAAAAAAGGTCAGCGCAGAACAAAGAAAGATTCAGATATAACTATTCCCGATATAGGGCGGATACAACCACAAGCCCGAGAATTAGAAGAAGCTGTTCTTGGAGCTTTGATGCTTGAGAAAGATGCATATTCGCTGGTTAGTGATATATTGAAACCCGATAGTTTTTACGACAATGTACACCAAATCATATACCGTGCCATTGTAAGCCTGGCTATAAGGCAGGCACCGGTAGATATGCTTACCGTTGTAGAAGAACTTAAAAAAGAAGGAGAACTCGAATCGGTTGGTGGTCCTGTGTATGTAGCCCAGCTTACCGAAAAAGTTGCTTCGGCTGCACATATCGAATTTCATGCCCGCATCATAGCCCAAAAATATCTGGCAAGGGAGCTTATCTCTTTTTCTTCGCAAGTAACAAATAAAGCATTCGACGAAACTTCGGACGTAGACGACCTGATGCAGGAAGCCGAAGGAAAGTTATTTGAAATATCGCAAAGAAATGTAAAGAAAGACGTTACCCAAATAAACCCTGTAATTAAAGAAGCTCTCGACTTATTAAGTATTGCGGCCAGTAAACCCGAAGGTATGAGCGGCTTGGAAACAGGCTTCAAAAGTCTGGATAAGATAACATCAGGTTGGCAAAATTCCGATCTTATTATTATTGCTGCCCGTCCTGCAATGGGTAAAACTGCGTTTGTACTATCTATGGCCAAAAACATGGCTGTGAGTTACAATACTCCTGTTGCATTATTCTCGCTTGAGATGTCGAACGTTCAGCTGGTTAATCGTCTGATTGTGAACACTTGCGAAATTCCGGGCGAAAAAATAAAAAACGGACGGCTCGAACCTTACGAGTGGGAACAACTTGACTTTAAGATAAAGGAACTTTATGACGCTCCTTTATTTATCGACGACACCCCCAGTCTGTCGGTATTCGAACTTAGGACAAAGGCACGCCGACTTGTTCGCGAACATGGTGTGAGAATTATAATAATCGACTACCTTCAGTTAATGAATGCCAGCGGGATGAATTATGGTAGCCGCGAACAGGAGGTAAGTATGATATCGCGATCGTTGAAAGGTTTAGCTAAGGAACTTAACATCCCTATCATTGCCCTGTCGCAGCTGAATCGTGGTGTTGAAGGACGTACAGGAGCAGAAGGAAAGCGACCTCAGTTGTCCGACCTTCGTGAGTCGGGAGCAATTGAGCAAGATGCCGATATGGTTTGCTTTATACACCGCCCCGAATATTACAAAATATTTGAAGACGAAAAAGGAAATTCACTGATCGGGCTTGCCGAAATTATTATAGCAAAACACCGTAACGGTGCCACAGCCGACGTTCTTTTGCGTTTCAAAAGCGAATTTGCCCGTTTTCAGAACGTTGACGACGAATATAACAGTGTAAACGAGTTCCGGTCTAAAATAAGTACTGCACCCCCATCGTTAACACCGGGAGGAGGTAATGACCCGATGCCGTTTTAAGAGTGATATTCAACCAATCCTATAAGGGGCGATTTCAGTATTTTGCTGATCTGCGCCCCGTATTGTTCAGCAACCTCTGTAAGTATATCTTTATAATAATAAGCGATAGAGCCTGTAAAAGCCAATGGATATTGTTCATGGTTGTATTGCGAAATACAACGTTTAAAAAACAATTCGAAGTTTGCATAAACCAGTCCATGTACATACTCATGTCCGATATGTGTATTCAAAAACTCAGACAAACTTGCCAGAAAACGATTGGGATAAGGCTCCTTATAAATACGTGTTATAAGCTGTTCGTAAGTTAAACTATATGTACTAAAAAAAGATTGTGTTATGTCGTCCGGAGCCAAACCTTTCAGGCAATCGCCTAAAAACATCTTGCCTAACACCGAACCACTACCCTCGTCACCTAATATATATCCAAGCGAACGCACATTCTTTATTATCTCGTGCCCATCGTAAAAACAAGAGTTCGACCCTGTACCTAAAATACAAGCTATTCCTTTTTCATGTTGTAATAAGGATCTGGCAGCCGCAAGCAAATCGGTATCGACACTTGCCGTAACAAAAAAGGTCTCGGATAGAATGTCATTAATCGTTCGCTTTACTTCGTCCGACACGCAACCCGCCCCATAATAGTGAACCGAAGCATATTCATTAACAAAGAACGAATCAGCCAACTGCTTTTTTATTGTATCGGATATCGACTCCGCCGATTGCATAAGTGGGTTTATTCCATCGGTCATACTCCGGGTTTTAATCTCTCCATCCTGAATAATCACCCATTCTGTTTTAGTAGATCCGCTTTCTATAATAAGTTTCATTCTCTCTTCATTTTCTAATACATACAAATGTAATAGAAAAGATGCCAAGTTGTCGCAATCTATTGCCCCTACTTTTTTTCAGACTGTTTTTTTGTCAGTTCTCATTTTTGGCACGGATTTAGCATGTAATGTTAGCAGAACATTAATTTATTTATTAAGTATAACGATATAAAGATTAAGATTATGAACATTAAACCATTAGCAGACAGAGTGCTTATTAAGCCAGCTGAGGCTGAAGAAAAAACAGTAGGTGGAATTATAATTCCCGATACAGCTAAAGAAAAGCCATTGAAAGGCGAAGTTATTGCAGTTGGTAACGGAACTAAAGATGAAGAAATGGTTGTTAAAGCCGGAGATAATGTTTTATATGGCAAATATGCCGGAACCGAGCTTGAATTGGATGGCAAAAAATACCTTATTATGCGTCAATCCGACCTTTTGGCAATTATCTAATAAGAATCTTTATTCATTAAAAAGCAAAAAATAAAAATATTAAATCATGGCAAAAGAAATTAAGTTTAATATCGATGCTCGCGACCAACTGAAAAAAGGTGTTGACGAGTTGGCAAATGCAGTAAAAGTAACTCTTGGACCTAAAGGTCGTAATGTTATCATCGAGAAAAAATTCGGTGCCCCTCATATCACAAAAGATGGTGTAACTGTAGCAAAAGAAATAGAATTGGATTGCCCATTCGAAAACATGGGAGCTCAACTGGTAAAAGAAGTAGCTTCTAAAACAAACGATGACGCCGGCGACGGCACTACTACTGCAACTGTATTGGCTCAATCAATCATCAGTGTAGGTTTGAAAAACGTTACAGCCGGAGCTAATCCTATGGATTTGAAACGCGGTATCGACAAAGCTGTTGCTAAAGTTGTAGAAAGTATCAAATCTCAATCGGTTGAAATCGGTGACGATTTGAAGAAAATCGAAAATATTGCTAAGATTTCAGCAAATGGCGATGAGACTATCGGAAAACTGATTGCAGAAGCAATGGATAAGGTTAAAAAAGAAGGAGTAATCACTGTAGAAGAAGCTAAAGGAACCGATACATACGTTGATATTGTAGAAGGTATGCAATTTGACAGAGGTTACATTTCTCCATACTTTGTTACCGATACAGAAAAAATGGAAGCAGACCTTGAAAATCCATATATCTTGATTTATGACAAAAAGATTTCTGTATTGAAAGATATTCTTCCAATACTTGAATCTGCTCTTAAATCGGGTCGTGCATTATTAATCATTGCCGAAGACATTGATTCAGAAGCGTTAACTACACTTGTTGTAAACCGCCTTCGTGCAGGATTGAAAATTGCAGCTGTTAAAGCTCCCGGATTCGGAGACCGTCGTAAAGAAATGCTTGAAGATATAGCAGTTCTTACAGGTGGAACAGTAATTTCGGAAGAAAAAGGGCTTCAACTGGAAGCTGCAACATTAGACATGTTAGGTACAGCTGATAAAATTACAATCAACAAAGACAATACTACTATCGTAAATGGTGCTGGCGACAAAGCTGCCATTGCTGCACGTGTAGGACAAATCAAAACTCAGATCGAAAAAACTACTTCAGACTACGACCGCGAAAAATTGCAAGAGCGTCTTGCTAAATTAGCTGGTGGTGTGGCAGTTCTTTATGTAGGTGCTCCATCGGAAGTAGAAATGAAAGAGAAGAAAGACCGTGTTGACGATGCTCTTTCTGCTACTCGTGCTGCTATCGAAGAAGGTACGGTTCCGGGAGGAGGTACAGCCTATATCCGTGCTATTGAGGCTATCCAAAACCTTAAAGGCGAAAACGACGATGAGACAACAGGTATCGAGATTGTAAAACGTGCAATCGAAGAACCTCTTCGTACTATTGTAAACAACTGTGGAAAAGAAGGCGCAGTAGTTGTACAAAAAGTGAGCGAAGGAAAAGGAAGCTTTGGTTACAATGCACGTATGGATGTATACGAAGACCTAGCCGCTGCGGGTGTTATCGACCCTGCTAAAGTAACCCGTGTTGCTTTGGAAAATGCAGCTTCTATCGCTGGTATGTTCTTGACTACAGAATGCATTATTGCAGATAAGAAAGAAGATAACCCAGTTCCTGCAATGCCTCCAATGGGCGGAGGAATGGGCGGCATGATGTAATAAAGCCAAACTCAAATAAAGGCTATTAATTAGCGCTTTCTAAATAAAAACAGTCCCGTATCTTAACTGATTGCGGGACTGTTTATTTCAGTATACGACTAAACCAAATTTATTTAGTAAAACCACTTATCAACAAACAATAATTTATACAACTGCTTTTTATATCTTTGTAGGCTATATAAAATCGGGACATGGACGAATTATTGAAACAACTAAACAAGTCGCAACAAGAGGCTGTAGAATATAACAACGGACCTTCGCTTGTTATAGCAGGAGCAGGATCGGGTAAAACCCGCGTGCTTACATATAAAATTGCATACCTGTTAAAAATGGGACTGCCTCCACAAAATATCTTGGCACTGACTTTCACAAACAAAGCTGCACGCGAAATGAAATCGCGTATAGCCGAGCTTATGGGCGAAAAGATAGCCCGTCGCTTATGGATGGGAACCTTTCACTCCATATTTTCCCGAATATTACGAACCGAAGCAGAAAAAATAGGTTTCAATTCGAATTTCACAATTGCCGATTCTGCCGATTCCCGAAACCTGATAAAAACTATCATCAAAGAATTCCAACTTGATGATAAAATATATAAACCGGCTAAAATCCAATCACTTATTTCGAATTCGAAAAATGCTTTACTTTCGCCCGAAATGTACGCACAAAACCGCGAAATTCTGGAATATGACCGTAAAGCTAAAGTTCCGATGGTTAAGGATATATACAAGGAATACCGTAACCGTTTGAGAGCTGCAAACACGATGGATTTCGACGATCTCTTATTTTATACAAGCCGATTATTCCGCGATTATCCCGAAGTGTTATCCGATTATCAAAATCGCTTTCAGTTTATATTGGTAGATGAATATCAGGATACAAACTTTGCTCAGTACCTGATAGTTAAACAATTGGCGGAAGCGCATCACAGGGTTAGTGTTGTTGGCGACGATGCACAAAGTATTTATTCGTTCCGTGGCGCAAACATTGATAACATACTGAATTTTCAGAGTAACTATCCCGAAGCCCGTATTTTTAAACTGGAGCAAAATTATCGTTCTACACAGAACATAGTAAATGCGGCAAACAGCCTCATCAGCCAGAATAAAGAACAAATAAAGAAGAATATATATTCGGAGAAAGAAGAGGGTGAAAAAATTGAGCTAGCCAGTGCATTCTCCGATTTTGAAGAAGGAATTATTGTTACAAACAGGATACTGGAACTAAGGCATGCTAAAAGCGAACCTTATAAAGATTTTGTGATACTTTACCGCACTAATGCACAATCGCGTGTGTTTGAGGAATCGTTACGTAAAAAAAACATACCCTACCGCATATACGGCGGGCTTTCGTTCTATCAGCGCAAAGAGATCAAAGATGTTATAGCCTATTTCCGCCTTATAGTAAACCCTTTTGACGAAGAGGCCTTTAAAAGAATTATTAATTACCCCACAAGAGGGATTGGACAAACTACTTTAAACAAAATAGTATCTGTTGCCCGATTGCATAATGTTAGTCTTTGGGAGATAATAAACAAACCTCTCGAATACAATTTGGAAGTAAATTCGGGAACAGCAAAAAAACTGAGCGGATTCAGGGAAATGATAGACAGTTTTATAGAACAGCTATCAGTACTCAATGCTTACGAACTTGCTAGTTTAGTAGTAAAACAAACAGGCATAGCACACGACGCATATCAGGACCAGACACCTGAAGGCATGAGTCGTCAGGAAAATCTGCAAGAGTTACTCGGAGGTATTCACGAATTTTGTGAAATGCGTCAGGAAGAAGGAATTGAAAATATAGGAATGATGGACTTCTTATCCGAAGTATCACTTCTCAGCGATCAGGACACGGATAAAGAAGCCGAAAACGATAAAGTTACAATGATGACAATACACGCATCAAAAGGGCTGGAATTTAAGAATGTATTCATTGTCGGACTGGAAGAAGATTTATTTCCCTCGGCAATGGCTAAAGCCGAAATGCGTGGACTGGAAGAGGAGCGCCGCTTATTCTATGTGGCTATGACTCGTGCCGAAGAATTCTGTATGATTACATTTGCTAAAAGTCGGTTTAAAAACGGACAAACAATATCCTGCAATCCCAGTCGGTTTTTACGCGAGATTGATAAAAACTATTTAAAAGCAAACAACATTGTATTTGAGAATGGTTTTGGAGGATTCCAACCAAACCAACAAGGAGGATTTTGGGATACTGTGAGGCAAAATAGAGAGCAAAGAGAAGAACAATGCAAAAAAGAGCCTGTTCAGGCATCTACTCCTCAACCTACATACCCTCAGCCTCGTTTCGTTAATGTAAAAAATGCCACCCCTAAAGCTGTAAACAATAACACATCGGGATTATCAGCAGGAACAATAATAAAGCACGAACGTTTTGGTATAGGTACAATAAAGGCGATAGAAGGAGATGAAAACAACAGAAAGGCAACCGTCGAATTCGAAAATTCGGGAATAAAGCAATTGTTGCTAAAATTTGCCCGTTTCGAAGTTATAGAATAGTTTAAAGCATACATAAACATGTTATCCGCTAAAATGCTTATATTTGTAGATTGTGTTTACAGAGTATGATACAAGGCGCTTTTAAGTCGGCTATTCAAGTGATGTTCTCTCCCACCGAAGCATGGGAAAATATTTTAGAGAACAAACATAATATATATCGGGAATTTTTATTCCCAATATGGGGTGTCATATTGGTTTTATCGTTCATCGGAGGATGCTTTTTTACCTATAACGCCAGCTTTGAATTAGGAGTTAAAAACCTACTTGCCGAGGGGCTCATTCTTTTCGCCAGCTTCCATATATCTTCATTCTTTATGAATGAATATGCAGGAAAACTCACTGATGTAGGAAAAAACCTAAAAAAAACTCAGGTTTTTGTGGCCTATTCGTCGTCGGTCATATACCTTATAGAAATAGCAGTAGCTTTATTCGACGATCTTTTTTTTCTTTGGTTATTCGCATTTTATACCCCCTATATTGTCTACATAGGCGCCGGAATATATTATGGTATAATACCCGAACGAAGAACAAACTTTATGCTATTAGCTTCGGCATTCATATTAGGAATGCCACTCATACTTAAATCGGGCTTATCCATTATTATGAACATTTAATGGGTTAGCCATTTTAGACATAACAAACGAAATGAAACAAAGCGCAATAAACATAAAAAATAAAAGAGCAACCTTCGATTACGAATTGCTCGACACATATACAGCCGGCATTGTACTAACCGGAACCGAAATTAAGTCGATCCGTTTGGGAAAAGCCAGTTTGGTAGATACATTTTGTTATCTTGAGAAGGGAGAACTATGGGTGCGTAACATGCACATCGCCGAATATTTTTACGGTTCGTATAATAACCATGCCGCTCGTCGCGAACGAAAACTTCTTCTATCAAAGAAAGAGCTCAGAAAAATTGAACGTATGGTTAAAGAAACAGGAAACACTATAGTTCCCGTAAGGCTTTTTCTTAACGAAAGAGGTTTAGCCAAATTAGTAATAGCTATAGCCCGAGGCAAAAAACAATACGATAAACGCCAATCCCTGAAAGAAAAAGACGACAAACGCATGATGGATAGGGTTATGAAGTTTTAGTAATGAATAAAAACACAAATTTACCCGAAACAAAAAGCAGTATACAAAGTAAAATATCCTTTGTGTTGGTATTGTTATTACTTTTTTGTTTGTCTTATGCGCTCAATCTTTTATATCCATTAATAGCTGACGATTGGGTCTACGCATTCACTTGGTCAGGAGGCTCAATAAACAGTTTCGCCGATATTATTGCGAGTCAATACCATCACTATTTCGAATGGGGAGGCCGTTCTGTGGCTCATACAATAGTGCAAAGCCTGCTTTGGTTTGGAAAAGGATGGTCAAATATCCTGAATACAATTATCTATACCTCGCTGATTATTGTTATTTATAAACTATCGGCCAAAGAAAAGAATGAACACAATATAACGTTGCTTCTTTTTATATTCTTATTCATGTGGTTTTTTCAGTCAGAGTATGGAGAAACAACCCTATGGGTAACAGGCAGTGGCAACTATATGTGGAGTTGCTTTATCATCCTTCTCTTTTTAGTACCTTATTGCAATTATTACAGGAAAGGATGCAAGCTTAATAATAAATATTTGAATGCGTTATTACCTTTTGCTGGACTAATTGCCGGATGGACTAACGAAAACATGTCCTTAGCTACACTTTTTTTTCTCTTCGTGTTATTTTTTTTGATAAAAGCCGATAAAAGAAAAATACCGTTATGGGCTATATTGGGCTGTACAGGTTTTATAATAGGCATGGTGTTTTTGTTTGCTGCTCCCGGAAATTATGTAAGGTTAGAAGAGATAGGAGATTATGGTAAAGGTGGTTTTTTATATTTCTTATCAACATCCGCCCAAGTTCTGAAAAAATACTTGCGCTATGGTTTACTCCCATCAGTTATTTTTTGCATTCTGCTCTCCTTTGTTTATAAAACCAACAAAAAAGAGGCTAAAAGCCTGCAAATAAAGCTAGCCCTGTTATTTTTCGCATCGGCGCAAATAGCCGTTATCGTAATGATTGGTTCTCCCAAGTTTCCTCCACGTGCATGGTTCGGTATTATTACTTTTATAATATTAGCCTCGGCAATGCTATATTCTAAAATTAATTTTTCGAATATTTACCTGAAAAACACAAAAAGGGTCGCACTTATACTTGGGCTGTTATTCTTTGGAATAACTTATGTTATGAGCGTAAATGAACTCAAAAAAACACATGAACTGTTTCAAACATGGGAAACTTGTATTAACGAACAGAAAAACAAAGGGATTGAGGATGTTATTTTATACGGGAAATATGAACGAAAAAAAAATCCGTTGATAATTGTTCCCAAAATGAGAGATTTCCCCAGTGAAATAGATGACTGGCGTTGCGAATGCTACAGAAAATATAAAGGTGTAAAATCTATAACAATAATAAAAGACTCGGCAGTAATATATAAAGGAAGTGAAGAATGAGTAAAATAAAAGATATACTAAAGGAAAGGATACTTATCCTCGACGGGGCTATGGGTACTATGATTCAGCGTTATAAACTGAAAGAAGAAGACTTCAGAAGCGACCGTTTTAAAGATTGGAATATATTGCTAAAGGGCAATAACGACTTATTATCGCTTACCCGTCCCGATGTTATAGAAGCGATACATCGCGAATATCTATCGGTCGGAGCCGATATAATAGAAACAAACACATTTAATGCCAACACTATATCAATGGAAGATTATGGCATGAGTGCTTTTGTTAAAGAAATGAATATCGAATCGGCAAAATTGGCACGTAAAGCCGCAGACGATTTCACAACTCAAAACCCCGAAAAGCCCCGATTTGTAGCAGGATCAATCGGTCCTACAAACAAAACTGCATCCATGAGCCCAGAGGTTGAAAATCCCATATTCAGGGCTGTAACATTCAACGATTTATATATTGCCTATAAGGAACAAACAGAAGCCTTAATAGACGGAGGGGTTGATTTGCTGCTTATCGAGACCATATTTGACACTCTAAACGCCAAAGCGGCATTATTTGCAGCCGATGAAGTTCGTAAAGAACGAAACAAGGATATTCCGATTATGATATCCGTTACCTTAGCCGATAAAGGTGGACGCACATTATCGGGGCAAACTATCGGGGCATTTTTAGCATCTATAAGCCATATAGATTACCTGTCAGTAGGCCTGAACTGTTCTTTCGGGGCATCCGATATGAAACAGTTTTTAAAAGAACTCGGACGTTTGGCTCCTTCGTTTGTTTCGGCATATCCAAATGCAGGATTGCCTAATCAGTTTGGGGAATACGACGAAACGCCTGAAAAAATGGCATCGCAAATACAAGAATATATCGACGAAGGTTTAGTTAATATTTTAGGAGGATGTTGCGGAACAACTCCTGCTCATATAGGAACATACTTCAATCTGATAAAAGGTGCAAAACCCCACATACCAGCTAGTAAACCTCAATATATGTGGCTGTCGGGGCTCGAATTGCTAGAAGCTAAACCCGAAATCAATTTTATAAACATAGGCGAGCGTTGTAACGTCGCAGGCTCACGTAAGTTTCTACGTCTGATAAAAGAAGAAAAATATGAAGAAGCCCTATCCATCGCTCACCAGCAAGTAGAAGATGGCGCACAAATTATAGACGTGAATATGGACGATGGTTTACTTGATGGTGTAAAAGAAATGACTACGTTTCTGAACCTGATGGCCTCCGACCCCGATGTATCACGTGTGCCTGTAATGATCGATTCTTCGAAGTGGGAGGTTTTAGAAGCCGGGCTTAAATGTGTACAAGGTAAACCTGTAGTTAACTCTATTTCGCTAAAAGGTGGAGAAGAAGAATTTATACGCCAAGCTCGCTTAATCCATCGTTACGGAGCTGCTGTTATAGTTATGGCTTTTGATGAAACCGGACAAGCAGATACATTTGAACGCAGGATCGAGATATGCGAACGGGCTTATAAACTTCTTATCAACGATGGGTTCAATCCTCAGGATATAATATTCGATCCCAACGTTTTGGCTATAGCAACAGGTATAGAAGAACACAGAAACTACGCTGTAGACTTTATTAACACCATAGAATGGATTAAGAAAAATCTGCCGCATGCAAAAATAAGCGGAGGTATCAGCAACTTATCATTCTCCTTCAGGGGGAATAACTATGTGCGCGAAGCTATGCATTCGGTATTCCTTTATTATGCTGTTCAAAAAGGCATGGATATGGGAATCGTAAATCCGGGCGAATCTGTTCTTTATGAAGATATCCCACTCGACTTAAGGAATTTGGTTGAAGATGTAATATTCAATCGCAGGGAAGAAGCTACAGATGAACTTATTGAATATGCCGAAAAACTAAAGGATTCGCAAACCAACCAAAGCGAACAAAAAATTGAAGAATGGCGAAGCCTCTCGCTAACCGAACGACTCGAACATTCTTTAGTTAAAGGAATTACCGATTATCTTGAAGAAGACCTTGCGGAAGCTCTAAAGATATATCCAAAAGCTGTTGATATAATAGATAAGCCGTTGATGGCGGGGATGAATAAAGTAGGAGAACTATTTGGCGCCGGCAAAATGTTTTTACCTCAAGTTGTAAAAACAGCCCGAACAATGAAACGCGCCGTTGCCATATTACAACCAACAATAGAAGCCGAAAAAGTATCGGGGAGCAATAAAGCAGGAAAGCTTGTTATTGCTACCGTTAAAGGCGATGTACATGATATAGGTAAAAATATTGTAGCTATAATTCTGGCTTGTAACAATTACGAGGTTATTGACCTTGGCGTAATGGTTCCGCCCGAAACAATCATTGAAAGTGTAAAAAAACATCAACCCGATATACTTTGTTTGAGCGGACTTATAACCCCTTCGTTAGAAGAAATGTCTATTGTTGCCCGCGAAATGGAGAAAGCCGGATTTGTTATTCCTATAATGATTGGAGGTGCCACCACGTCAAAACTTCATACTGCAATAAAAATCGACCCGAACTATAACAGTGGTGCAGTAGTTTATGTAAAAGATGCATCACAAGCTCCGTCTACCGTATCGAAACTCATTAATAAACTTACCCGCGCAGAATATATTGAGGAAATAAAAAGCGAGTATGCTGGACTCCGTAAATCTCAGAAGAATAAAAAAATAGAGTTATTATCTTTAGATGAGGCCAAATCCAAAGCCCTAAAAATAGACTGGAATGAATTTCAAACACCTGTACCAAATGTTTTAGGGCGTACAGTTTTACCTTATATTCCCGTAGAAGATATTATCCCTTATATCGATTGGAAATTCTTCTTCCACTCGTGGAATCTGTCAGCGCGTTATGCCAGCATACATTTTGTTGACAGTTGTACAAATTGTCGTGCATCGTGGCTCAGTTCTTTTCCTGAAGGCGAAAGGGAAAAAGCATCGGAAGCAATGAAATTGTACAAAGATGCGCAGGCATTACTTGGGCATCTGGCACATATTAAGGCCGAATATATAAAAGCTGTTTTTGGTATTTACGAAGCTTATTCCGAAGATGAGAACATATACCTCAACGGAATAAAATTCCCGATGCTCCGCCAACAAAAGAAAAACGAAAAAGACGAATATCTCTCGTTGTGCGACTTTGTTGCTCCAAAAGAAAAAGATGTTAAAGATTTCGTTGCAGGATTTACCGTCACAGCAGGAGCAGGAGCTGATTTTTTGATGAAGAAATATGAAGATGCAGGCGACGAATATCAGGCACTACTGTTGAAATCGGTTTTAGATCGTTTGGCTGAAGCTGCAACAGAATATCTGCACGAAAAAATCCGTAAAGAATACTGGGGATTTTCTTCTGACGAGAATCTCGACATTCAAGAAATGTTTTCCCTAAAATATCGGGGAATACGTCCCGCAGTGGGTTATCCCTCTATTCCCGATCAATCTATAAACTTCTTGTTGAATAAAGACTTACTTCAATCGGAAGAAATAGGTGTTAATCTTACCGAAAACGGAGTAATGCTCCCTAACGCATCGGTTAGTGGTTTCATTATGGCAAATCCTCAATCGAAATATTTCGCCATTGGGCAAATATCGGAAGAACAAGCCAACGATTATATTAAGAAAAGAGGAGAAAAAGAGATTGATGTAAGAAAATTTCTTGCTGCAAACTTGATATAATATATTATAATCCTTCGGATAAAGCAGAATCTTTAGCTACCTGAATGAACTTTAAGATTCTGCTTTGTGTTTTATAAACAAGCACCTCGTTTCTTTACTATAAACATATGGTCATGCAAAAGAAAACCACACACAAATCATACGTTCGGCAAGGGAATACACATTTACTTCAAAACCTATCATACCAAGGCAGTTACAATGTAGCAACCGAAGTAGAAATGATAAAATTTAATGAAAAAGAAATTTTAAAAAAAGCTATATCCGAAGAAGAACGCCTTATAGATCAAATAAAAGACGGATATGTTTATTGGTTTAAAATTACAGGATTTTCTGATGTTGACAGAATAAATCGTATTTGCAATAAATTTGGAATACAGCGATTCGACATCAAAGATCTATTTTCGAACTTACAGGTAACTAAAATTGTAACTTACAAAACTGTTACATTTATTATGATGTCGGGGTGTTTCATCGACGAGAACGATTGTGTTGTTGTTGAACAAATAGCCTTCATTTTAGGAAAGAACTATGTTATAAGCTTTCAAGAAACCAGCTCGCCTATATTCGACGGAATTATTACTGCACTCAATAATCCAACTTTACAAATAAGAAATAAAGGAGCCGATCACCTACTCTATTTCCTCCTTAACTGTGTTCATTCGGGATATAACGACATTATCGGAAAAACATCAGAAAAGTTAGATTATATGGAAGATAAGCTTATAAATCAGGACGACAAAGAAGACAACAACTATGTTATGCGTTTTTTACGTAAGCGACGTTCCGATTACTCAATCATCCGTCGCTCAGTTATGCCTCTCAGAGAAGAATATAAAAATTTACTTCACAATTCGAATAACCTTATTCTGGATGAAAATATTATCTATTTCGACGATTTTGACGACCGCCTGCGAACCACACTCGAAGAGCTTGAAATTATACACGAAACATTAGCATCCCTTATGGACCTATACTTCAATAATAACAACCAACGGATGAACGAAATAATAAAACGCTTAACCATTGTTTCTACTATATTCATCCCTCTAACATTTATGGTTGGTGTTTGGGGTATGAATTTCAAATATATGCCCGAACTCGACTGGGAATATGGTTATTATGTTTCGTGGATAACTTTGGTTATAATAGCATTAATAGCAATTCTGTTTCTAAAGCGAAAAGGCTGGTTCTAAATATATCCAGAATAAGAGTAAACGAACCGAAATTCTACTAGGACAGGTTTCAGTCTACAACCTTATAACCTTTCCATCCATAGTAGGCACAGAAAATAAAACAGATGAGCGGAATTATATAAGCTACATAATAAACAGTAGGATATGAATCCATAAGATGCCCTGTTAGCGGAGGCAACACAACGTTACCGACAATAGCCATAACCAAAAAAGCCGAACCGCTTTTAGTTTTACCACCCAAACCTTCGAGTGCCAACGAAAACTGTGTTGGATACATAATTGACATAAAGAACGATACTCCTAACATGGCATACAAACCAATCATTCCGCCGAAAGCCATAATCACTCCGCACAATGCAATATTAACGATGGCATAAACAACTAACATATTTTGTGGTCTGAATTTAACCATCAACATCGTACCTATCCAGCGTCCCAATAAGAAAGCCAACATATAGAACCCGAAATAGGTAGTAGCTGTGCTTTCAGATAGCCCTACGTACTTACAACAATAAATAAGGAACATGGCATTGATGGCCGTCTGCCCCCCGTTGTAAAAAAATTGAGCAATAACACCCCAGCGTAAGTGTGAACGCTTTAACACGCCGAAGTCGATAAGTTTTTCCCCTTTTACATTTCCTTCTTCATGCTCTCCCTCTTTTATTTTTGGTAAATGTGAGAAAACAAAAACCAAAGCTATAATAATCAAGATGGCAGCAAGTATCAGATAAGGCAATTTCATTGCATCTGTTTCAAATTGCACAAAACCTTCCCATCCGCCCGGATAATCGGCAGGAATTGTTTCGCGAGTATAATCGCTACCACTCAGTACCAACTTGCTGAGAAACATCGCTGCAATAAACGCGCCTAATCCGTTGAAAGATTGAGCAAGGTTTAAGCGACGAGGTGCAGTCTCCGGATCACCTAATACTGTAACATACGGATTTGCAGCCGTTTCGAGAAAACACATACCGGTAGCAATAATGAAGAAAATACCCAGATATGCCCAATATTGTTGTATGATAGCTGCCGGAAAAAACAATAGTCCTCCTGCCGCTGCAATTAACAAGCCGACTATAATCCCGGCTTTGTAACTGTACCGTTTCATAAACATAGCTATCGGGATAGGGAAAATAAAGTATGCCATCCAATAAGATGCTTCGGTAAGTGAAGCTTCAAAGGCCGATAATTCGAATGTTTTCATCAACTGCCTAATCATTGTTGGCAATAGATTACTACTGATAGCCCAAATAAAAAATAAGCTAAATATAAGGGCTAAAGCAACAGTGTATTTATTTTTGTTATTATTCATGATATGAAATTTTCTCTCGGTTTATTCCGACATATTTTTTATATAAGGTAATTCAATATGGTTCTCAAAACCATAAAACTGTTTGGCATTCAATCCTAGAAATGCAGCTTTTTCGTCTTCTGTTATTAATTTAGACTTCGCTACAAAGTCATACGACATGCGGTATGTTATAGCCACAATAGTACGTGGATAATCAGAACCCCACATCAGTTTATTCATACCAACCAACGAAGCGGCTTCTTTTATTGCTTTCACGGCCCCTGTAAACGGATAGAATTCGTCGTTGAACAACCATGTAATCCCCCCCGACTCTATCATTACGTTTTCATTTCGTGCCAGTTTTATCTGTTCCTGCCAACCTTGGCGTGTAACCATCCCGAAATGCCCTACAGCGATTTTCAATTTTGGATATTCCTGAATTATCTCATTCATCTCGGCAACCTGTTCTGCTCCATCTGCTAAATCAATAGAAAGAATAATATTCTGCTGTTCCATCAACTTGAATAGCTGCATCATTTCTTTTTCAGTCAGGTAAACCCTGTTATTTTGGGTTATAAGCCTTTGAGCAGGAATTTTTATAGCCTTGAAACCTTGAGCAATTAATTGCTCCGCATGTTCCAAGTAACCAGATTTTCGCATATCTACCATAGCACAGCACAGAAAACGTTCGGGATATTTTTGCTGTACTTCCCACAGGTAATTATTTTGGATGCCATCAATATATTCTTGCGTTATAACAGCAGCCGACACCTGTGCATAATCCATATTAGAAAGGAAAATCTCCGCTGTATTTTGTCCATCCAGTATATAAGGAGGAAGCATCTGGCGCACTTCCCCCATAAACTCAGATTTACCGTTATTCAATGTTTTGATATTTAACCCATCCACTACGGCATCCTGCCGAAGCCAGAGGTGGGCATGTGTATCTATTATTGGGTATATCATAACTCTGAAATAATTTAGTTAATTTCCAACACAAAGGAGATATCGTTCGGTTTTTCATCTTGTGGCAATTCAACCTCCAGACCATCAGCCGTTCCTGTGTATTTTACCTCTTTGTTGCTGCCGAGAAGTTTAACCGATTTCACTTCTTGTTCATACAGGGGATTACCTGTAGACAACGATTTTATAACTACTTTATCATTATCCGGCCATGCCAATACGTGTGCATACAAGGTGTTACCTTTTGTCACAAAACGAATATCTTGGGCTGTATACGGTTTATGTCTGCCCTCATTAAATCCTTGTGATCTTATCGGATTAGATTCTTCTGCTACGGGACCTTCGCCAAATATCTTCCATGGTCTTGTACCGAATACGCTTTCTCCGTTAACGTTCATCCATGCAGCAACATTTTCTAATATAGCTTCTTCTTTATCATCAATTGTTCCATCGCCACGCACAGGCACGCTCAACAATAAATTTCCGTTCTTGCTGATAATATCTACAAGCATATGTACAACGGTTTTCGCCGATTTATACCGATTATTATCATAAAAAGATCTTTGGTAATGCCATGTGCCTATACATGTGCATGTTTGCCATGGTTTTTCCTGCATCTTATCGGGAACGCCTTTCTCCACATCCCATACAAGAGCTTCTTTTTGATCCTCTGTCAGTATTTTAGCAAAAACAACAGCCTCATTCTTACCCTTGTTGTCTTTCATGCTTTTGTTATAAAAATGCGCAACAGTCTTCAACCCTGCATCGCTGACAGGCCATAAAGGCATGCTGGTATCGTCGTAATACACGAGATCAGGGTTGTATTTGTTCATCATATCGACAGTTCTATCAAAGAAATTCTGGCAATATTCTTCTGTCGGAATCGATGCTCCATTCTCCCAAGCCCATTGACTGTGAAGTTTATTTGTTTTTTCACTTTCTACGCTTAATTCATGATTTTGGGCATATAATTCCTGAGGATCGTATCCTTCCCACCATTTGCCTTTTCCATCTTCTTTGGTCAACTTACCGTCATAAGGGATACCTGCTTTGGTGCCGTTTTTATCCGAACGTTGCGCCGTTTCGTACCAAGTCCATGCATGTGCCGAATGAATACTTACGCCAAAATACATACCATTTGCGCGAGCTGCTTTTTCCCATCCTGCCAAAATATCTTTTTTGGGTCCCATATTTACCGAGTTCCACGGCTGATACTTACTGTCCCATAAGTCCATATTATCATGATGATTGCCCAATGCGAAGAAGTATTTTGCGCCCACCCGTTTATAAAGTGCCATCAGCTTTTCCGGATCCCATTTGTCTGCTTTCCATGCATTAATTACATCTTTGAAGCCAAATTCGGAGGATGACCATATTTTTCAAGATGATACTTATATTGCCAATGTCCTTCATCATACATATGACGGGCATACCAATCTCCAGCCTCAGGTTCACATTGAGGCCCCCAATGCGCCCATATTCCGAATTTGGCATCTCTAAACCATTCAGGAGCTTCTTCGTATTGAGACAGTGACTCCCAAGTAGGTTCATACTTCCCCTCCAACATCGTTTCGTGTTTCGGTTGGCAGGCTATTAATAAACTTCCGGTTAATAATAAAAGAATAATGTTTTTTACGTTCATTTTATTCTATGGTTAAAGGTTAATTATCGAAATGTATACAAATTTTTAATCAAAACTTACTAATATTCTAAATACTTTTCCCGGATTGGCAGCCCATTTTTCTAATGCATCCTGTGCTTGTTCGGGTAAATATATTCCACTAATAAGCTCATCAACAGGACAAGTTCCTCGTTTTATATATTCCATAACCGCCCGGAAGTCTTCGGGCATAGCATTGCGCGAACCGCGAATATCCAGTTCTTTCATCACAAAATATTTTGTTTCGAAAGCTATTTCGGTTTTAGCATATCCAATGCAAACAACCCTGCCGGTAAAAGCTACCTCATTAATAGCCATCTGATAGGTTGTTGGTGCACCTACGGCTTCAATTATAACATCGGGGCCGTTGTTGCCGGTTATATCTATCAGACGAGCATGAACATCTTCGGTTTTAGAATTAATTGTATAAGTTGCTCCTAATCGCTTGGCTAAGTCCAATTTTTCATTATCCATATCAACAGCTATAACTCGCGCACCTCTCAACACTGCACGAACAACTGCACCTATCCCTATCATACCACACCCAATTACCATCACGATATCCAAATCATTTACTTCACCCCGTGCTACGGCATGAAAACCAACGCTCATGGGCTCGATTAATGCAAAATCTCGTGGAGTTATATCAGTGTCGGTAATTACTTTTTGCCACGGAACAACAATATATTCACTCATCGCTCCATCGCGCTGTACCCCGAATGTTTGATTGTAGCGACAAGCATTTGGTCGACCATTTCGACAAGATGTACAATGTCCGCAACTTGTGTACGGATTGACTGTACAAGGTGTACCCGGTTTGAATATCTCCGGCACATCGTCAGCTACAGCCTCTATTATTGCACCTATCTCATGTCCGGGAACAACAGGTAGTTTTACCATAGGGTTTTTACCCAGAAAGGTATTCAAGTCTGACCCGCAAAAACCAACATATTTTATCTTAACAAGTACTTCCCCTTGTTTTAATTGAGGCTTTTCCTTTTCTATTACTGCAACTTTTCGTTCGCCTGTTATCTGTATTGCTTTCATCATTCATATAAATTAAAGATCCGATCCATCAGCTTCCATTTTTCAGAAGAGGTTGCTCCTGCTTCTGCCTGCTGAAATACAGACATATATTTTTCCCATTCGGCCTGACGAGGCAAACCTGCCAACTTTTGAAAAGCATCATCCCACTCAAAGTTAAATGGCGTTTCTACGATCATTACCAGCCTTGTTCCCTGTAAAAAGATTTCCATTTCCAATATCCCAACGCTCCGTATCCCTTCACGTATTTCTTTCCAATGTTCAGTTTGGCTATGCCGCTTCACATATTCTTCAATCAATTCTTTATCATCTTTCAGATCGAGTGTTTGACAATAATGTTTAGTGGGGAAATCATATTGATTAGATTTATATCCTGTCCTTTTATTTTCCATGATTCTATATTTCTCAACTGTTTAACCATGTATCGCGAAAACGAGGTTCTAGAATCGTCTTTACCTCTTCCAATAGTTCTTCATCCAGCGGAGCATTCGCCCATTCTATATTTTGCAACACTGCCGACGGGCGAGTAGTGCTAAATAATGTAGTTGCTATGCGCGGATTGTTGACTGAGAATTTTACAGCGAGTTGCTCTATTGATTTACCTTTCGACTTACAATATTCGGCAGCTCTTTTACATACATCTTGCAAGGGTTTAGGAGCGGGATGCCAATCAGGAGCTCCTCTTTCGGTTAATAATCCCATCGAAAAAGGCGAAGCATTAATTACCCCAACCCCCTTTTGCTCAAAATAGTCGAGATAATCTAATAAGGCATCATCGTTCAAACAATAGTGACAGAATGATAATACACTTTCGACTGTACCATCAGGTACATTATCTATTATATATTTAAAATGCCTTAAAGTAAGATTAGTAATACCTACGTGTTTTACAATTCCTTTACTGCGCAGTTCTACTAATGCCGGAAGCGTTTCATTACAAACCTGATTCAAATCGGCAAACTCAACATCGTGTACATTGATAAGATCTATGTAATCAACATTTAACCTCTCCATACTTTCATACACGCTTTCTATAGCTTTCTTTCCAGAATAATCCCAATAGTTTTTCCCGTCTGCACCATAGCGACCGACTTTTGTCGACAAATAATACTTATCTCGGCCAATCCCTTTTAAGGCTTCGCCTAGTACTAGTTCAGCTTTCAGATGTCCATAATAAGGCGAAACATCTATAAAATTAATGCCGTTTTCTACTGCCGTATATACAGCCTGTATACCCTCTTCCTTTTTTAGGGAATGAAAAACACCTCCTAACGACGATGCACCAAAACTAAGGCTAGACACCTTCATGCCTGTATTTCCGATTTCTCTGTATTCCATGATTTTAAATTAAATAATCTTTGTTCACAAAACTATATATATGAAAATGATTATTTTTATTCTTTATCGATTAAAAAATGCACTTTATCGACATTATTATTTATCTTTAGACTCAAATACATCTGAAAATGAATAGAAAAGAGTTAAAGCAGGATTTCATTTTATTAAATGTAGGATATGCTAATCATAATGCCGACTGGAACTGGAAGAACATCCAGAGCCCTTTTGCCAGAATACATTATGTAAAGAATGGTAATGCTAAAATTATACGACAAGATGGTGTTTACGAATTAAAAAAAGGACATCTCTACCTGACTCCATCTTATACAAAACATGGTTACGAATGTAATGATATCCTCGAATTATATTATATTCATCTTTATGAAGACTTTGGTAAAAATCTCAGTCTTTTCGACATGATGGATTTTCCTGTTGAAATAAAGGCAGATACTTTGGATATACAACTTATAGAACGATTAATAAATATAAATCCGGAAAGAGAACTTAAATATTACGATCCGCGCTCTTACGATAATTCCGACACAGTTGCTTATAATATTGCAATTCAGCAAAAAAGTCCTCTTGCTTTTGAGATGGAAACACATGGTATCATTAACCAGTTACTATCACGGTTTATGGTTCAAGCTGTTTATAAAAATGAAAATATTGAAAAACGAATATTAAAGTGTATTTATTTCATTCATAAAAACATAGACCAAACCATAGATATTCATGATTTAGCTGAAATTTGTTGCTTAACAAAAGATCACTTTATCAGGCTCTTTAAAAAGGAAATGAATTGTACACCCGGCAAATACATTAATCAAAAAAAAATAGAAACAGCCCAATTACGTATTTTGATAGACGATGTCAGCATCAAAGACATTGCTTATGGATTAGGCTTTGATAATGTTTCTTATTTTAATCGACTCTTTACTAAAATAACAGGTGAGCGTCCCGGCAAATACAAAAAGAAAATACTATTATAGACCGACTTAACGAATATAATAGGTTTACAGGATTTATATAAATATTCGAAGGCTCTTGATTACAAATCTGAGATTTACCACTTATTACGATGTATTTTTATTTCGTTTCACTTGCCTTTGGGACCTTCTACAGGACACAACAAATTTCACGTATATTTTTTATTCTTTGACTTATCTGTAAAGCTATTTTGCCGCAATAAAATAAAAAAACAGTTATTCAAAAGATTAAAAAAAGTTCCATAATCGACATCATTCCTTATACCCAACCTACATACCTAAAAGTACATACAAGTATAGTGATTTTAGTTTAAAAACGGTTTATATTAATAATATAAATAAAAACAAAACGCCCTAAACCATTAAGTTTAAAACGTTTACTTGTTAGTGATCCGAGCGGGATCGCTTTTTTATCTCGTAATAGCTAAATTTTCAGCTTGTTATATTTCCTTTAAAGACATGCCGTAACGAATTCGTAACGATTAAAAAATGTCTTTTATCTTGTGTTGGCAGACCGCTGTGAGCCTAACTTCTAGTTACAAATATACAGATAATTATTCGGGTAATAAACTTATTTTTGTCTATATTATATTGGTTAATATAGAGGCTATCCAATTAAGTTTACAATAACTTTTACCATCATATCTTTTTCTTCTGTTTTACTTTCAGCTATCATTAAAGTAAGTGGCACCAATGCATTATTCTCAATCCGTTTTGAGCCATCCGAGTTATATAAAATCCCATTTTTATCCAAAAACCAAATAAACAAAAATGCTGCAATGCGTTTATTTCCATCACTGAACGAATGATTTTTGGTTACCAAATACAAAAGCATAGCTGCTTTTTCTTCGACACCGGGATATAATTCTATACCATCGAAGGTTTGATATATGGTATTAATAGAGCTTTTAAATGAATCATCTTTTTCATTTCCGAACAAGTTACCTCCTCCAAATTTTTTATAAAGCTCTTTGATTGCGTCTTTTGCACTCGCGTAAGTTGCTCTGAATTGTTCTTTGGTATCACTTGGTTCAATAGTCAATTGCTGATGGTCGTATTGATCCAGAATATCCAAACCATGTGCATAATCAGTAATAACTTGTAGTATACCTTTCGCCTGATCATCGGAAATAGAAGGTTTTGATGCAATACCAGTCAGCATTTTTATTGAATCCAAAGCTTCCTGTAATTGTTTAACCTTTGCTTGCCGATTCATAACAAAGCCTTTTACAAGATATTCCTTTAGAACTCTATTTGCCCAAATACGAAATTGAGTTCCTCGTTGAGACTTTACTCGGTAGCCGACTGATATTATTATATCCAAGTTATAATGGGAGAGGTTTCTTTGCACCTGTCTTTTTCCTTCTTGTCGAACTTGTAAGAAATCCTTACAAGTTGACATTTGTTCTAGCTCTCCTTCTTTATAAACATTACTAATATGCAATGTTATATTTTGAGGTGTAGTCTCAAATAATTCTGCCATCTGAGCCTGTGAAAGCCAAACTGTTTCATTTTCCAATTTTACATCCAAATTGGTCGTGCCATCAGGCGATTTATATATTATAACTTCTCCTTTATTCATTATTTTAACCCTTTGATTATGATAATCACGCTGATACAAATATAGTCAATTGCGACGACATCTTATCTTTTCTTACTAAACCAACGATATGGCCTGGTCCAGAAATTGTATCTTTCAGTTTCTGTAGTGGATGAATGACGTGCATTTGATTCTGTTTTTACAGGTTCTACTCTTTGGTCTTTATCATCTTCATCCAAATATTCATCTTCGGCATCAATAAACGGATCTAACCAGTCTGCTTTCTTTCGGGCCCAGTCCAATTTTTTTATAACTTCGTCGTCCATTGCATCGCTGGCACTTAATATTTTTCATAATCGGCTATGATTTTATGAACGGTCTTACGGCTGATATCCAACTCCCTGGCTATAGCGCGTTTACTGTACCCAACCGTACGGTACATGTGAATAATTGTTTGTTATTCCACCATTGTTATCATTTTAACCTCTGTGTTAGTGTATAACACACAAAGGAATTTATAATGTTAATATTTGTTAGTAAAACACAGAGATGTATTATATGCTCTTGCAGATTTTACTCAACTGGTGGTATACTTTTCAATTATATTATACATCGCAATTGTGTGACCAATTTATGATTCGTAGGAATTATGCCAAATCTTTTGATGGATTCAAAAACAGAATATTATCGAAAAAATGGCTCTTACAGCCATACAACTCATAAACAAACTAAATAACAGAAATATAAATAATTTAAAAAACCGTTATCGCTTAAATGCATCACGGGTTAAATTTCATTTTTGCATCGCTTAGGATTTACTAAAATAAATCTTTCATTTTAAATACTTGAGAGATAACTCAATCAAAGCAAGACATCTTTGAAAAAAATAATCATAGAAATTATTGTTGTATATATCTATTTTACCAGTTTCGTGATGCCTGATGCGATAGTTATTCCCAATTGTTGTTAATTTCTTAAATTCTTCATCCAACAGAGTAATGTAATCTACATCCATATGACATATTTCGTTGATTATTTTTTCTATGGACTTTTTCTTATCTAAATCTTTATAATATGTTTTTAATCTCTCAAAAGCATCCCATAATTTTTCAACAGCTAATTGCTTATTCTCATTTGTTTTGTCATTGTACAGGTAAACAGCTTGCTCTAATAATTCCTTAAGCCCATATTCTTTAACCGATTGCTTGATTTCTATT
This sequence comes from Dysgonomonas sp. 216, assembly GCF_010501065.1. Taxonomy (GTDB): domain Bacteria; phylum Bacteroidota; class Bacteroidia; order Bacteroidales; family Dysgonomonadaceae; genus QVMM01. The sequence continues at coordinate 57,169 of NZ_QVMM01000022.1, forward strand.
TTCCCCTTGGAAGATTCTATCTTTCCACCTAATAACCGGAATGCCAAACTACTGTTTTGGAAAATAAGATTTACTTCATTCGTGAAGTTGTTTTCTTTATTGTATTTCTCAAATAATTCAATGACATCAAAAACACAATATGGATAATTATTCATCACAAAATCATCCAAATCTCCCGTTTCTATGTAGTTACGAGATGGGGCAAATGCCTTTGGAGCATAATAATTGTTTAAATCTTCAATTACTGCATTTTTGGTATTAATCGTATAGTTCCAGTTTGTCTCCGTTGTTCTGTACAGGGTTTCATCATACCGGTTAAACAAATTAATAACATCTGTTCTATTTTTCTTAGAAATAGATGGTAATATTAAGGTCTTCTCTTCGATTACTTTTTTATTTCTTATAGAAAAAGGAATAAATCTATTGCTTTGTGATTCTTCTGCTGATATTTGTCTCCAGGAATATACATCTCTGTTTGATATTTTGTCACTCTCATATAATTCATAACCATCTGCACGAATAAAGTTATTTATTTTCCTGAGATATTCTTTCCAATAACCATCTTCATATCGGACTGCCGGATGAAATACTTCACATAAAAACCGGAGCATGTCTTCATCACTTCCTTCTTTCAGAGGAAAACGTTCATCCTCAAAAATCCAACAATATGCCCAATCATTTGGATTGTTTACTGTATGTTGCCAAATATCATCGTCTGCATTCTTATATTTCGGATCAGAGCTATCCATTTGATTTAACGGATATAACCTTCTGAGAAAGGATATTTCGCTTAATCTTCCATAGTAATAATAAATAATTTTCTCATCACCAAGGAAACCGGATGAGATATCGAAGCCATCCCTGAATAGCTCATATATATCCCTTCTTGTTATTTCTGTGATTTTATTCATAACGATTAGATTTGAATATTCTTGAAAAAAGAGATGACCTGATTTATTCTTCGTAAAATTTATATATTGGAAATGACTTAAAAACTTCTTGTTGCTCATCTGTCAATTTATTGAAATAAATATTAGATGCCTCTTTATAGCCAAGTAAGATATTTGCTCCAAGTTTACATTCAATATTGGAATTCTCAGTTAATTCTACTAACTGAGCTTTCTCTTCATCATTAAAATCTCTTTCCCGTTTAATTATCTGGAAGCTATTCAATAATTTTATTTCCATAGGTACATTGTCTTTTGATTCTTCAAATATCCAATTAGAAATATCTTTTATTAGTTTGAATAGTTTTGCATTTGGCTTATTATCATAAGCAGACAACATCTTTAACATATCTATTATTGCTATCTGATATATGTAATCAAAATGAGATAAAGATTTATAGGAATTCAATATAACTTCATAGTTAATGTTTGAAATATTCATGTAGTCTTCTTTTTCCATAATTGAGAACGGACTCATAATTCGCATATCTCCATTGTCATTTGGTAGCATTGCCTGAAGATCCGAACTGAAAAAATCTTTGATCGTATATGAGTCTGTACCGTTTTTGAAAATAATCAATTTAATCAGGATATTGGCTATTTTAAGATTTGTTACTGAGGTATTGTCATTACCTTCAACGTTAACATTTACATTCTCTTTATCCAATATTGCTTTAAATAGAATATCTAAATAAATTTGATCCTCTGTAGATAATATCTCCAAATCCAAATCTTCGTAAATATTGAGAATCGTAAATAAATCAATTACCTTATTTAGAAAAGTTAGCTTATCTTCCAAAAAAGCAAGGTGATCTTCAATAGTACTGTTAACTATAGAAAAAGTAAAATCTTTACCTTTTATTGAAAATTTATTTCCATTTTTTACAGTCTCTACAAAAAAGGCTAAATCAGCAATACTTTTTCTAACAGATGAAGCTAATTTGAAATCAAATTTGCTGCCTCCCTGTTCATTAATAGAGAGTGACATAGAGTTTCCTATATGAATGGTCATGCCTTTTTCCGAGAAAACTCTCTTAAAACCATTATAATAAATTTTTTCATTTATTGATATGGGACAATTATCAACAGTGTCCATAACATTTAGCTTCCACTGCGATGACGTAAAAAGATCTGTTGGAATTAGATTCTTATTGTTATCAGAGGCATAGAAATATATTTCATTCCTATTTAATACATTAAATAAATTTTGTGTGGTATTTAAAACTTTGTAGTTTTCTGGTAAATATGTAAAACCTCTGATATTGCTTTGCTTTACTTCATCTATAGAGATAATGTTATGAGGGGCATAACTAACTTGTTGTCTTGAATCTTTTAGGAAATTTAGAAAAAGGACTTTTTGTATTTCCGGTTCATTCGGGAATTCTCTTAATTTTATGTTTAGACTTGTTGTATTTTCGTTTGATCTCAGTTTTAAAGCTAATTTTACAGGAGTTAGTGTTTCATAGTACACTTTCCTTTGTCGTGGATTTCTCTTATTAATGTATACAACAAAATATATGACACCATTCTCTTTTAGATAATTTTTTAGATCTGAGATATCTGCCGGATGACTAATTTCTGATTGAGTAAAATCAGAATTCGTTTCTCCTTTTACTTGAATAGCCACTCTTCCTTGTATATTCTCCTTTTTACGAGCTTTATCTTTATAGATATAAATGAAACCATCCCAAGATGGTTCTTTATCATTCTCAGATATATAGGGAGAAAGTATGTCGCAACTTAAAATAGAGTCTTTTATTTCTGAAATTGCTGCGGATTCAATATTTTTCTTATCCATAAATTATGATAGTCTTATTCAATATTTAAAGATACAAAACTATTTTAAGAAATTAAGGTCAAAAAACTTAAGACAAAAAATAGTAAAGTAATCTCCATCCGCCCTGTATG
>NZ_QVMM01000023.1 GCF_010501065.1 Dysgonomonas sp. 216
CATCTCGTCCGAGACACTTAGTGGTATACTTTTCAATTACTAAGTGGACTACTTTTCAATTATATTATACAGTCAAAACCCGCACCACGACCCAAAAGACGAACATGTGTCGCATATAAAATCATTGGCTTTGGTTAAACTCTCTATTCGTTACAACACTATATCGTAATTCGGGCGTTTATTTGCTGTATTTGCAAATATAATATACTATATTTGCATAAATAAAAAATATTGTGCAAATGAAAGTCTATGTTTTGATACTGCAAAAGCCGCTAAAAATAAAAGTTTATTCATCACTCACTGCATTAATAGAGGACAACGAACCCTCAACGCTTGGTGCGAGCAAATCAAAGCTACAAAAGCACGATTTCGATAGTTTCGACTACATTACAAGCCGTATAATCATATCCAAAAAAGAAACCTTATCAACTGGCGATATTCGCCGTATATTAAATGACGAATGCAATCAGGCATACAAAGCCGGTGAATGCGAGCGCGGCAAATGGAAAGAAAAAGAACTGCCATACTCTAAAATTTAAACCGACTTTAATCGCTGTTTAAATACGAATTAAAGCCGGTCTTTAAATATCCCGCAAAAGTTTAAAGTAAAATCAATCAAGTTTAAAGCACTTGCACGATTTGTTAGCAATCAAAAAAAATGCGTTTTGCGTTTTTCGTTGTCATTATCAATTAATTACAAATAAAAAATGCCGCCCGTGCTTTTTACACTATTTATACTGCCCCTTTTACACAGATATAATTGGGGGATTTTTGTTCGCTTTTTCGTTAGTTGGAGGGCTAGTCGCCTTATTCGTCTGGTTATTTGAATAATACCGCCACAAGAATTTATATAATTTTTCTTTTCACATACAATCGTCCCACTCTCTTCATTTAAGTATTGCATACAACATTCTAAAGTCTGTTTTTAAGCCGGACTCTAATGAACGAAACACAAATTCATTTTTAAATCGGTTAAGAAACAGATCATTAACTACTTATTTTATTTTTAAAGCTATACTATGTATATTTGCATTCTTAGAATAAAATATTGTGCCTTTATAATAAAAAACCAACTATGACAAACAACCTTATAAAAACAAATTCACGTATCGATATCGCCGATGTATTAAGAGGACTTGCCGTTATGGGCATAATCATATTACATGCAATAGAACATTTCAATTTTTACTCGTACCCCGATACCAGCACACAAAGCGACCTCTTGAATTTTACGGATAAAGCTATTTGGGATTCGTTATTTTTCACTTTTGGAGGAAAAGCTTATGCTGTTTTCGCCTTACTGTTCGGGTTCAGTTTTTTCATACAAGATGATAATGAGAGAAGAAGGGGACGCGATTTCCGTATGCGTTTTATGTGGCGGTTAGTCTTATTATTCATAATCGGAAACTTTAATGCCATGTTTTTTACGGGCGAAATACTTGTTTTATATTCACTTGTAGGTTTTGTGTTAGTGTTAGTTTGCCGCTTACCAAACAAGGTACTGATTGCTATTGCAATTTTGCTTCTTTTACAACCAATGGAGTGGTGGAAACTATTTGAAACACTGCTCAACCCATCGGCTGAAACAACAGGTAGCCTTGCAGGATATTACTTTAATGAAGCTTATAAAGTACAGGAAAACGGAACATTTCTCGAAACTGCTAGAATGAATCTTTGGGAAGGACAGCTAGCCAGCCTTACATGGGCATGGGAACACGGACGGATGTTTCAGACAGCAGCGCTGTTCATTTTTGGAATGATTATAGGACGTAAAGGACTGTTCCTGTATTCGCCACAAAACATGAAGATTTGGGTGCAAGTACTGACAATAAGCATTGTATGTTATTTCCCTTTACAAGGTTTTGCCGATATGTTGCCCGAATTTATGGAAAACAAGCAAGCTTTATTCTCGGCAAATCTTATCATTACATCATTGGCTAAGTTTTCCTTTATGCTGATTCTATTATCAGGCGTTATTTTACTGTTTTACACTTTCGATAAAGTAAGAAAATTCCTGATGAATTTTTCTTCTTATGGACGAATGAGCTTAACAAACTATCTTACTCAGTCTATAATAGGCTCTATGCTATTCTATAATTGGGGTTTCGGGCTACACAACAAACTCGGTATCACTCACAGTTTTCTTGTAGGAGTTTTATTATTTCTCATACAATTTGTATTTTGTCATTGGTGGATGAAAAAGCATAAGCACGGACCTTTCGAATACATATGGAAAAAAGCAACATGGATTGGGCTAAACAGAAAATAAGATATTGACGTGCCTTTTAACAGCAAATAGTTTTATCTTTGGAACAGAATAATATACTCCAATGGTTCTTAATTATATCTGGATAGGTTTTATTATTGTGGCTTTTGTAGTTGCACTGTGCCGCCTCATCGTATTTGGCGATGTTGAAACCTTCAATGCTACAATAAATTCAACATTCGGATCAGCAAAAACAGCATTCGAAATATCAATCGGATTAACAGGTGTCCTTGCTTTGTGGATGGGCTTGATGAAAATTGGCGAACAAGGAGGCATGATACAGCTTTTTTCGCGTGCCATTAACCCCTTGTTCAGGCGATTATTTCCTGATATTCCTCAAAATCATCCGGCAGGCGGATCAATACTAATGAATCTGTCGGCAAACATACTGGGACTCGATAATGCCGCCACTCCGGCAGGATTACAGGCTATGCGCGAATTACAGGAAATAAACCCTGATAAAAACAAGGCATCGAACCCTATGATAATGTTTCTGGTCATGAATGCTTCAGGGCTTACCCTTATTCCTGTATCGGTAATGACAATACGTGCTCAAATGGGAGCATCGAACCCTGCCGATGTCTTTGTCCCGATAATGATAGCCACTTTCATATCCACAATGCTAGGGGTATTTGCAATATGTATAAAGCAACGGATAAAATTATTTGATAAAGTTATTCTTGGAACATTCGGGTCTGTAGCATTGCTTATAGCCGGAGTTATATGGGCTTTCAATGAAATGGGTCCGGAGAAAGCACAAAAAGTATCGAATATAGTTGCCAGTTTTATACTGTTTTCGGTTATAATTGTATTCATACTAAGCGGTGTCAGAAAAAAAATAAATGTATACGATGCTTTTATCGAAGGTGCAAAAGACGGTTTTTTGGTAGCTATCCGCATTATCCCTTATCTTGTTGCTATTCTAGTGGCTGTAGGCATGTTCAGGGCATCAGGAACAATGAACTTTTTAGTTGATTGGTTACGGGTTGCCGTCGAAGGCCTAGGATATAACAGCAATTGGGTTGACGCAATGCCAACCGCCTTGATGAAGCCCCTGAGTGGAAGCGGAGCACGAGGCATGATGGTAGATGCAATGAATACTTTCGGAGCAGACTCTTTTGCGGGAAGATTGGCGGGAATATTTCAAGCATCAACAGATACAACATTTTATGTTGTTGCTGTATACTATGGAGCAGTAAACATACGAAACAGCCGCTATACTATACCCTACGCCTTATTTGCAGACCTTGTTGGTGTAATCACTGCTATTTGGGTTTCATATATATTTTTCGGCTAAATAAAAAATTAGAAAATGATAACGTACGAAAATATTGACATTAAATTTCCTGCGATAAAACGCAGGGATACATCGAATTGGATAAAGCAGGTAGCAGCATCCTTCGAAAAGAAAATAGGAAATATTTCTTATATATTCTGCTCGGACGAAAAAATACTTGAGGTAAATAACGAGTACTTACAACACGATTATTACACCGATATAATAACCTTTGATTATAGCGAAGGGAATGTAATATCAGGCGATATATTTATAAGCCTTGATACAGTAAAGAGCAACTCCGAACAGTTTGATACCATCTATAATTCCGAACTGCACAGGGTTATCATTCATGGAATCCTCCATCTTTGCGGTATTAACGACAAGACAGATGAAGAGCAGGAACAAATGACACTGTGCGAAAACAAAGCTTTGGCACTAATAAAGCAATAATTTAACCACAACAAATATTCATCACACATGAAAAAGACCTGCTTATTTTTATTAATCTGTTTATTTGCAACAGATGTGGGTGCGCAAACAATATTAAAATTATGGAATGGAAATCCGCCAACAAGCAATGGTATAACCGAGTCGGAAAAACAAGAAAACTGGCGTATTTCGAACGTTACCGAACCCGATATAGCAGTATATTTGCCCGAAAAGAGTAAAAACACGCGTACAGCTGTTATAATATGCCCCGGAGGAGGATATTCGCGCCTTGCATACGATCACGAAGGCATACAGTTTGCCGAATGGTTGAAATCGCAGGGGATTGCCGGTATAATACTTAAATATCGCCTCCCAAACGGGTACAAAGAAATACCTTTACAAGACGCTCAACAAGCAATCAGCATAGTAAGAAGTAAAGCTAATGAATGGGATATCGACCAAAATAAAGTGGGTATAGCCGGTTTTTCGGCCGGAGGACATTTGGCTTCTACGGCGTCCACTCATTTTACATCAGGAAATACCCGTCCCGATTTTTCGATTCTATTTTATCCTGTTATAACAATGAAAGAAGGAATAACACATGGGGGGTCGCGGTATAACCTTTTAGGAAAAAGTCCTTCGTTATCAGACTTGCATATATATTCAAACGAAAAACAGGTAAATGCAAATACTCCACCTACCATTATCATGCTTAGCGACGATGATAAAGCGGTTATTCCGCAAAACAGTATTATGTATTATGATGCCCTGAAGAAGAACAGTATTCCGGCAACTATGTATGTATTTCCTACCGGTGGACATGGCTGGGGTATGAACACTAATTTTAAATACCACAACCAGATGTTATCTCTGTTGAAATTGTGGCTCGAAGCTACTGTCATTAAATAAAACAAATAACCAGATAGTTGACCGACTACACTTTCAACTATCTGGCATACACACTATTTACTCGCTATACAACCCTAACCGATTTCCTTCACAATCGGTAAAAACTGCAAAATATCCACGGTCGTCGGACTCTATTTTTGTTTTTGCAATTAGAGTTTTGCCTCCGTTTTTTTCTATTAGTTCAAGCATACTGCTTATGTCCTCACAGTTTAAGCTGATAAGTACTCCTTGAGCAGAAGGTGTGAAATCAAAACAGGAACTCCACGATATAGCCCCTTGCGACTTTCCATTATTTCCCGGGAAAAAAGCCATTTTTTCGTTACCGCAATCAAAGGTTGCCATTGTTATTCCAAATATGGTTTCGTAAAATTTTACAGCCCTACTGAAATCTGTTGCCGGAATTTCAAAAAAATCAATTAATCTTTTCATAAAATCTTGTTTGTTGTTAATTAATAGAACATCGATCGACTTTACAAAAATAGATAGAGCCCTACTCCCAAACTTGGAAATAAAAGACATCTTCCTTAAGGCTTAAAAAAATAGTCGGAATAAGGATTACAAACAGCCATATATTCGCGCGGAGAATATCCCGAAAAACGCTTAAATTCGTTTATCATATGAGATTGGTCGTAATAACCGCATTCTAATGCTAGCTGGGTTAGGTTAAGGCCGGAATAAGATTGTAATATAAACAATGCACGCTGAAAGCGGACTATACATAAAAATTCTTTCGGATTAGTACCAACATATTCTCCAAAAATCCGGTCGAATTGTTTGCTACTCAGACAACATATATCGGCTAAATTACCAATACTTAATTTAGGCTTATTATTAATATTCGCTATAACAGCATCTAACCGCTCGAAATTATATTGCCTAGTTATATTTAATCGTTTTATAAAATACTGTTCTATACGCTTTATGCAAAATGTGGTATTTCTCATATAAAACAAGCTATCGGCTAAATCTAGCAATAGGGGGTCTCCTATATCTTCGAGCGAAATATCCTGCCCCACAAACTCATTCATCGGTATATCGAAAAAAGCCCTACCTCCTGCCGGCTGAAAAACAACCACTATCATGTCTACCCTACCCTTTGCCAATAAATCGGTATGACCCGAACTTTGTCCGCTAACAAAAGATTGCGGCAATAATACATCTTGAGCCGACGAATACATGCGTGATGCCCGATGAAAGACCAGACTAATACAACCTGTAGGTATTGTACGCTCCCCTACAGAGCCACCATCAGAGCTTTCAGCCCTAAGAGTCCAATAATGCTTTATATAAGGAGACAATAAAGGGCTAGGATATATTACATCAAATTGTTCCATCATTCAGTCTAAAACAACAAATATAAATATACCAAAAATTCTGCAATTGTAAAAAACAGACATATATCTAATCCGCTTCAAAATATTGTACAAATAAAAAAGAGCCAAGATACTTTTCAGAGAATATACTGAAATGAGGAAAGCATATTATTGACTATGCAATTAGGATTAATATATCATCAGGCTAAAGATACTATTTCTAAACTTTTACGGTAATAATATTTTTATGCTAGTGTTTCCTTTATCTACCGCAAAAAATAAGGACTAAAAAAAGGTTATAGTCCTTGTTTTAGTCCCCCTGTCTTGTATTTTACTGATAATCAGTCTTTGTTGCGGAAGCGGGGGGATTCGAACCCCCGGTACAGTTACCCGTACGTCAGTTTAGCAAACTGGTGGTTTCAGCCACTCACCCACACTTCCCTGGCAAGTCTTAAAACGAATTGCGATGCAAATATAATTCATTGTTTTTATTTATCAATACCAAAGCATAATATTTTTGAGATTTAATAAACTTTCTTCTGTTTTCTGATTGTACCTCCTTAAATAGGTGTAGCCAACTTATATATTTATAGATAAAACACATTATTAATTGTCTGTTTTTACAGATGACAGAATGATGTTTATAAAAATATCATGTACCTTTGTAGTCTTTTCGAGAAAACTATAACTATATGAATATTTTACTATTAGGAAGCGGAGGACGCGAGCATGCTTTGGCATGGAAAATGAAGCAAAGTGCAAAAATAAACAACTTGTATGTTGCCCCGGGTAATGCAGGAACCGCTACGGTTGCTGAAAATGTAGCAATAAATGCAACCGATTTTGAGGCAATAAAGGATTTTGTTTTAACGAATAACATAAATATGCTTGTTGTAGGTCCTGAAGACCCGTTAGTAAAAGGTGTTAGTAACTTTTTTAAGAACGATTCGCAGCTAAATCATATTCCTGTTATAGGCCCATCGAAAGAAGGTGCACAATTGGAAGGGAGCAAAGATTTTGCAAAGCAATTCATGCTTCGCCACAATATTCCTACAGCAAGATACAAGAGTTTTACGTTAGATAATATAAAAGAAGGTTATGAGTTTCTTGAGCAGCTCGATGCCCCTTATGTTCTGAAAGCAGACGGACTAGCAGCCGGAAAGGGCGTGTTGATAATCAATGATATTGACGAAGCTAAACGTGAACTTCACAATATGCTTAACGGAATGTTTGGAGAGGCTAGTGAAACCGTAGTGATAGAAGAGTTCTTGTCGGGGATCGAATGTTCGGTATTTGTTCTGACCGATGGCGATTCGTACAAGATTCTGCCCGTAGCAAAAGATTATAAGCGCATAGGGGAAGGAGACACAGGGTTAAATACCGGAGGTATGGGAGCTGTATCTCCTGTTTCGTTTGCCGATGACATATTCATGAATAAAGTTGAGGAACGTATCGTTATCCCTACCGTGGAAGGGCTAAAAAAGGATAAAATAGATTATAAAGGTTTTATCTTTCTCGGACTGATTGAAGTTAAAGGAGAACCTATGGTTATAGAGTATAATGTTCGCATGGGTGACCCTGAAACTGAGGCTGTGATGCTTCGTATAAAATCCGATTTTGTAGATTTACTAGAAGGTGTTGCTTATAACAAACTTGCATCTAAAAAACTAGAGATAGATGAAAGATATGCAGTTACTGTTATGCTTGTGGCAGGAGGGTATCCCGGAGATTACAAGAAAGGAGATGTGATATCAAATCTTGATACTATTAATAGTAGCATAGTCTTTCATGCAGGCACAAAATGCTCTGATGGAAAAATATTGACAAATGGCGGACGAGTAATGGCTATCAGTTCCTATGGAAATTCAAAATCCGAGGCATTGACAACCTCATACGCGAATGCCGAAAAAATACAGTTTGAAGGAAAATATTACAGAAAGGATATAGGCTTCGATTTACAATAAGTGATTTGAAACAAGTATAGTGTTTAAACAATACACAAAGCACATAGCAGAAAACCGTAATATAATTTATCCCGCAACATTTATAGCTTTAGTATTGCGGGGTATATCGTTTGCAGCAACAGACAATCTTCACGTTTCCGACGGAGGTTTATTATGGCAGTTTATTGATCAGATATTCACAAACGAGTATATCTCTTTTGTTTTTGGGCTGTTATTTACTTTTGGCATAGCCCTCTATGTGATGTTTCTGAGTAATAAGTATTCATTAATAAGGGTTCGCAGCAATTTTCCTTATGTATTGGTACTTTTGTTATTCAGTTTCTCAAGAGATATGGCTTTTATGTCGCCGGCATATATTAGTGTAATTATCCTATTACGGTGTCTTGACATTCTTTTCGATAGCTATCAAGTTAAGTTAGCTTCGTGGGCATCTTTTCGTATTGCATTCCTTTTATCTATCGGCAGTTTATTTACTCCCAGCTTATTTTTGTATGTTTTTATATTTTGGCTTGGATTTTTGTTCATGAGAAGCTTTAATATTAAAGCTCTTTTAGCATCCTTGCTTGGTATATTTCTTGTTTATTGGTTGGCAGCGATGTACAGCCTGACTTTTAATGACATTAATATTATATACTCCGAGCTATTGTATACATGGAATGGGATGAGAGAAGTATCTATCATGCAAATGTATATCGATGACGTAATATTATTAGGGCTCGGGATGATTACCATATTGATTATCCTTATCGATTATTTAGGCAATTCGTATAAAGATAAAATAAGAGTCAGGGCAAACATTATGTATTTAAACCTGATGGGATTTTTGTCTATAACTGGGTATCTTTTCCTGAATGAGCACTTCCAGATTTGGCTTATGGTTACACTTGTAGCTTGTTCTCTTTCGTTTGCGCATTTCTTTGCTCTGGCCGACAAGAAGTGGAAAATGTACTTTTTTATTGTTGCTACAATCGTATATTTTGGAGTATATACTTATGCAATGCTTTACTAAACAGGGTTGTTATTGCCTTCTTCCGAAAAATTCTCTTTTGCTATAACTGACGTATCGTTGGATATGCTTTTCTCAGACTCATCTTCCGACATATCCGAATTGTTTTCTTTCAGAGACTCTTCTTCCTTCCGTTCAAGAATGTATAATTTAAATTCGCTGTCGGTATCAATTCTGTTCAATGCCATTTTAGATGCATTTTGTTGCGACTCTTTTTTAGAATATCCCGTACCTACTCCGGCTTGCCTGTCGTAAATAATAACAGCTGTCTGAAATATCGGATTATTGTCGCTGTCAACAAAATACTCTATAAGTTCGAAACAAATATCTATCTTGTTTTTCTGGCTCCACTCTATTAACCTCGATTTGAAGTTAACTTCGTGCTTCACAACCGTTTCCAGATTTAGCAGCTCAAGGATGAGTTTTTCATATACGAAACTTTTTGCTACACGATAGCCTTGGTCGAGATATATTGCGCCAATAAGAGCTTCGAGTGCATTTCCATACATATGTGTTTTGTGGGTTGTGTTCTTAGTCGACGATTTAATAAGCTTATCAAGCCCCAGCTCTAAAGCTAGTTTATTAAGAGTGTCGCGTTGTACGATCTTTGATCGTAAATTAGTAAGGAATCCTTCTTTCTTATATTCAAATTGTTTGAATACTATATCGGCAACAATGGCATCGAGTATTGCATCGCCAAGAAACTCAAGACGCTCGTTGTTTATCCATTTACCATCTTTAAGTTTTATCGACGAAGATTTGTGTAATAAAGCTTGTTCGTACAAAGTTATATTGTACGGATAGAACCCTAATATCTTAAAAAAAGAAACATAAGGCTCTTTTTTCCTTTTCGGGAAAAGCCTTATGTTTCGATATAGTTTCTTAAACACTTCTTTACTTCGTATACTTCTTAACTATCACACATGCATTGTGACCGCCAAATCCAAAGGTATTAGAAAGAGCAGCATTCACAACTCTCTTTTGTGCTTTGTTAAAGGTTAAGTTCAAGTTATAATCAATCTCAGGATCTTCATCTCCTTCTGTGAAGTTGATTGTTGGAGGAACAATGTCGTTTTGCACCGACAATACACAGAATAAGGTTTCAACAGCTCCGGCAGCACCTAATAAGTGACCTGTCATTGATTTTGTTGAACTGATATTCATATTGTAAGCATGTTCGCCAAACACTTCTTTAATAGCCTTGATCTCTGAAGGATCGCCAACCGGAGTAGATGTTCCATGTACATTTACATAGTCTATTTCGGAAGCTTTCATACTAGCATCTTCAAGAGCGCTTCTCATTACCAGTTTTGCTCCTAATCCTTCGGGATGAGAAGCCGTAAGGTGATAAGCATCCGCCGACATTCCGCCGCCCACAACTTCGGCATATATTTTTGCTCCACGAGCCAGAGCATGCTCCAACTCTTCGAACATTAAACATGCAGCACCTTCTCCTAATACAAAACCATCGCGGCTTGCACTAAAAGGGCGAGAAGCAGTTTCGGGCGAATCGTTACGTGTCGATAATGCTGTTAGTGCATTAAAGCCACCAATACCAGATGCACATACAGCAGCTTCAGCTCCTCCGGCAACAATAGCATTTGCCTTACCTAAACGGATGAGGTCGAAAGCTGTTATTGCACTATGAGTTGATGAGGCACAAGCCGAAACAGTTCCGAAATTAGGACCACGAAGCCCGTGACGGATAGAGATATGACCCGAAGCTATATCCGAAATCATCTTTGGAATGAAAAACGGATTGAATTTAGGGCCTAGTTCTTCATGAACATAGTAATCGCCTACTTCTGCTTCGAATGTTTTGATACCTCCGATTCCTGCCGAAACAATAACTCCAACTTTGTCTTTGTTTAGGCCTTCTGTAGCCAAAAGTCCTGAGTTTTCGATACATTGTTCTGCGGCAGCAATAGCCAACTGTGTATATCTGTCGCACTTGCGTGCTTCTTTTCTGTCGAGGTATTTGCTTGGATCGAAGTCTTTTACTTCGCAAGCAAATTGAGTCTTGAATTTTGATGCATCAAATTGAGTAATAGGTCCGGCCCCACTAACACCGTTTATTGCATTGGTCCACGTTGTTTCAACATCGTTACCAATTGGGGTTACTGCGCCCAGACCTGTTACCACCACTCTTTTTAATTCCATAATTGAATTTCAGTGGAAAATAATTTATTTTACGTTTGCTTCGATATAAGAGATAGCGTCTCCTACTGTTGCAATTTTTTCAGCCTGATCGTCTGGAATAGAAATTCCGAAATCTTTTTCAAATTGCATAATAAGCTCTACAGTGTCAAGAGAGTCAGCTCCTAAATCATTAGTAAAGCTAGCAGTTTCAGTTACTTCAGTTTCTTCAACTCCTAATTTGTCAACAATAATAGCTTTTACTTTTGATGCTACTTCAGACATAACTTTTTGATTTTAATTAATAATTCGTTTTTATTTTTAATTTTGTCGGTGCAAAGTAACAGTTTTTTCTCTATATCTAACAAATATTTCATCAAGAAAATACTTAAAAATTGCACAATTATCTCTTTTTTGTGCAGAACATTTAAATATTCTAACAATGATTAAAATATCTATTTTTGCTTCAGGTTCGGGTTCGAACGCCGAAAATATTGCAAATCATCTGATTGGTAATAAGAACATTACCATCGACTCAATCCTATCAAATAAGGCCGATGCTTATGTTCACGAACGTGCCAAAAAACTAGGTATAGAATCCTTCTTTTTCAGTAAATCTGATTTTACAGAAAACAGTAAAGTTTTAGACTTTCTGAAAGAAAGAAATGTAGATTTTATTGTTTTAGCAGGTTTTTTACTCAAAATACCCGCACATCTTATAGATAATTTCCCCAATAAAATAATAAATATACATCCGGCTTTACTTCCTAAATATGGAGGAAAAGGTATGTATGGCGATAATGTACACAAAGCAGTTGTTGAAGCAGGCGAGCAGGAATCGGGCATAACCATCCATTATGTGAATGAGAATTACGACGAAGGCAACATTATATTTCAGGCTAAATGTATTGTAACTCCTTCAGACACTTATCAGGATGTGGCAGCGAAAGTTCACGAATTAGAGTATAAATATTTTCCGCAAGTAATAGTCGATTTGTTAGAATCGGCCAACTCTTAATCCGTTTATTCTGCGGTGTTTCTATAATAAAAAACCGGTACCACTAAGTGTATCCGGTTTTTGACATAATCTATAAAGTAGTAGTACAAGGTTTTATTTTAATCGGCGTTAATTTCCCTGTCAAGATAATCTATCCTGTTTTTTAACCAAAGCCTCATTTTGTTTATTTGCTCATCGTAGTTGTAGTTGTAATATTTTTCGTTGTACCACAACGCTAAATTTGCAGCTCCCGATTTGCGTAGGTATGTTCCATAATCGGCAATAAACTGATCCAGATCGTATAACTGTGGTTTTATCGAATTCCATTTGGCCTTGTATGCACTTCTAAACTCGGCATCCTTAAAGAACTGAGCTATAAGATATCCGCACGAACCACCTGTTTGGCTACTAAATAATCTTATACCTGTTTCTCCAAAATATTTAATGCCGTCTTCGGCATGACAAAAGCCCCAATCGAAATCCCAGACAGGACCGAAATGAATCTTTTTATTGTTGTCTTTGTACATATACAGGCTTTTGGGGTGAGCAATTTCGCCATTATAAGTAACTTCGTTGACTAATAAATACCCGATAACAGAATTGATGTCGACAAGGTTTTTATAACCTCCCGAAGGTTTGCCGTTATTTGCATACATTGCATTTTCGAAATCGTTAAATATTTTTTCAACTGCTTCAACACAGGAGGCATCTTCGGGCGATTTTATATTCACAGGTAAGTTTCTTGCCGACCTGAATTTTAATTCTTCGTCAAAGTAGTTGTCAAGTTCTATCAGAAAACCGTTGGTCTTGTCAATATCAACCCGATGCTTGTTTACCTGAACCTGTTCGGTTAATAAATAGCTTCCTTTGTATTGCTTATTAACAAACAGCTCCACATGGTTTGCATTGTTTGTGAACTCCAGCCCTAAACGCCGGCCTATCTCGAAAGCTATAGTGTTCATAATGAATGTGGGATCCTGATAGTTTGCCCTTAAAACCCAGCTTTTAGCTTCTCCTAATCCAAATAAACCTACTTTGTTTTCAAATTTCAGACGGTAAGGCTTTTTAGGATATAATGTCCAGGTAGAGTTTCCCCGTCCACGTATGCCCGTGGACTCATCTATATTGTTCTGAGTATTATTAGGGTCGAATAGTCGACAACGAGCCTGTATATAATTTTCTTTATCTTTGATTTCCGTTCTGTTATCGGTTTCAATACTCATAATTGGCAAGCCTGTTGACTGAGGAGAAACCAATATAACCCTGTATTTTCTGTCCGGTTTTCCCGAACTGGTTACTTTATAAATAAGTTCTTTGCTGAAATCATTTGCGGTAACTCCACTTTGTTGTTCTGCTTCTCCCACATAAACTTTGCCTTCGGTTTCGAATAGAGCGACCGCTTGATTTATGTTCTCGATCCAATTTTTACAATGAGCATTTAACGTGATTATAGTATTGCTGCTATTATAAACCCCAGAAAGAGTTTTTTCAACTCCTTTTTCTTTTATTTTTAATTGAAAACTATTCAGAGGTTCCCCGTCGTTTTCGGGAGTAGCTATTATTTTGTAAGTTCTGGTATCACCATTTTCAGCAATAATATTGTAACTGATTTCTTCGGCAAAATTGACTGCTGTTTTTCCGCTGGTTTGTTTTATATACCCAATATATGCATCTCCTTCGGAGGTAAATGTTGCTATCAAATCTTTATATGCGGGCACTTTCGAACCGAGGGTTATTGTTTTGGTTTCATCGTTAATTATGCCTTCAATATTAGCACTGAGTCCGTTTTTAGATGCCTCGATAGTATACGAAGTTATTTTGTTGTCGGAACCTAGTGATGGCTCATCTTCATTACCGGAATCGTTGCTACAGGAAGCAAAAAATAGAGACGCAAAAAATAAGGAGAAAGAGAAAATCTTATTCATACTTAAAAAAATTAAACCTATAATTATTCTACATTACTATAATAACATGCGAGTTTTAAAGTATTCAGCAGTATGATTTTTGAAAAACCTGACAGATCTGACAAGATTTATTCATTTTTATTTTTTTATTGGACTATTGTTTACTTTCCTAATATATAGATAAAAGGAAGTGCTAAATTCTGTTAGCAAAAGTATGGCAAAAGCTTTTTAACAGTAGAGCTTTAAATGAGTATTTACAAGAGGAAATTTTCCTTTTTCGAAAGATAGCATGAAAGGTGTTGTATATTTTGAAAAACAGCAGAGAAACAATAGCAAAAGAAAATAAAAAAACCGCAAGTCAATACTCACGGTTTCTCTGTATACTAAAGTTATAATCTTGTTATGATATACTTGTTAAAAGTTTTTTCATGTTTACTTTTTCGGCAATAATACCTTGCAGATCGTTAATGCTTACACGCTCTTGTTCCATCGTATCGCGGTAACGTATGGTTACGGTATTATCTTCTAACGATTGATGGTCTACAGTAACACAATAAGGAGTACCGATAGCATCCTGACGACGATAGCGTTTTCCAATACTATCCTTTTCGTCGTATTGACATTTGAAATCGAATTTCAATGCATCAATAATTTCACGGGCTTTTTCGGGTAAACCATCTTTTTTAACAAGAGGTAACACTGCTAGCTTAATTGGTGCTAGTGGCGCAGGTAGCTTAAGAACAACGCGTGATTCGCCATTTTCGAGTGTTTCTTCGCAATAAGATGCCGCAATGGTAGATAAGAACATACGATCTACACCTATCGATGTTTCTACAACGTAAGGCGTATACGATTTATTCAATTCAGGATCGAAGTATTGCATTTTCTTACCTGAGTATTTTTCGTGGCTACCTAAGTCAAAATCTGTACGCGAATGTATACCTTCTACTTCTTTGAATCCGAAAGGCATTTCAAATTCAATATCGGTTGCAGCATTGGCGTAGTGAGCTAATTTGTCGTGATCGTGGAAACGATATTTATGATCGCCAAAACCAAGTGATTTATGCCACTTCATACGTATTTCTTTCCACTGACGGAAATAATCCAACTCTTCGCCCGGACGAACAAAGAATTGCATCTCCATTTGTTCGAATTCGCGCATACGGAAGATAAACTGGCGCGCAACAATCTCGTTACGAAAAGCTTTCCCTATTTGTGCAATACCGAAAGGTATTTTCATTCGCCCGGTTTTCTGTACATTCAAGAAGTTTACAAAAATACCCTGAGCAGTTTCGGGGCGCAGGTAAACTTTCATTGCTCCGTCGGCAGTAGAACCCATTTCGGTAGCAAACATTAGGTTAAACTGACGCACATCAGTCCAGTTGCGTGTTCCACTTATTGGGTCTACGATTTCGCAATCAATAATAATCTGACGTAGTTCTTCCAGATTGCTATCGTTCAAAGCTTTTGCAAAACGTGTATGTACTTCGTTGCGCTTTGCTTGTTGTTCTTTAACACGGGGGTTAGTTTCGCGGAACATAGCCTCGTCAAAACTATCTCCGAATTTCTTTGCGGCTTTTTCAACCTCTTTATTTATTTTTTCGTCAATCTTCGCCAGATAATCTTCGATAAGAACATCGGCACGGTAACGTTTCTTGCTGTCTTTGTTATCTATCAACGGGTCGTTAAAGGCATCAACGTGCCCCGAAGCTTTCCATATAGTAGGGTGCATGAAAATGGCTGAATCGATACCTACCACATTTTCATGAAGTAGTATCATGCTATCCCACCAGTATTTTTTTATATTGTTTTTTAACTCGACGCCCATTTGCCCGTAATCATAAACGGCGCCCAGCCCGTCGTATATTTCGCTTGACGGGAAAACGAAACCATACTCTTTACAATGCGAAACAATTTTCTTAAAAACGTCTTCTTGTGCCATAGTTTTCTTTCTGAAATAATATTTATATTGTTTTGATTATTTTTCTGATTCTATTATTGTTCATCGCAAGCGTCGCATAGCCTGAAAACAATAAACTGTTTTATTGCCCTGAATCCATCCTGATTTTTCCACGTTTCGGCATAGCTTTTCAGCATATCGAATCCCGCATCCCATAATTGGTTGTTTAACGAGCATTCGCCCGATATAGAGCCGTCGGCCTGCTTGGCAACATATAGTTTTAGCCAGTTAAATTTTCTATCGATAAGTTCGGGAGCTAAAGAATTTTTTAATACACCAAGCAAATAGTCAGGTGTTATTGTTTCCGATTCATCCCATTGTCCCTGATAACCAATATCGCCAACCTTGGGATGCCAAAGTAGCCTTCGGTTTCCATTGGTTGTTGTTTCAAAATCCAAATCAGGATTATGGCTATCGGTAAATGCATCGAGAATAGGTGGTAACGACACATTCAGAAAATTTGCCAGAACCGAATCTGCTTTTTTAGGTAGATCTTCACCTATTCCAACAAGATCCTCGGCAAGTCCTCCGGGAAAGTAGTTACCTACATAAATTTCGGTATGCAGATGCATAATTAGCGGATGCAGGTTTGGGTTATTTACAATCTCGGTACGTAATGTTATTTTATCGTTTATTATAACCGATGCGTCTTCTATCTCTACTTTATGTCCTGCTGCTACCAAACGGCTCTTTAGTTCACAACGAAGATAAGCATCAGGGCTTTCTTCTGCTCCTGTACTCTTTTTTCTACCTAATATCTTATCAAATATTCCCACCTGTTTTTATAATAAGCCTTATATGTATTATTTTATCAGATTAATGAACTCCTCGCGTGTTTTGGCTTGATTGAAAACTCCCGTAAAATCGGATGTTGTAGTAAGCGAGTTCTGTTTTTCAACTCCTCTCATTTGCATGCACATGTGTTGTGCTTCAATAACCACCATTACACCAAGTGGATTCAGAGTATTTTGTATACACCGTTTTATTTGCGAAGTCAGTCTTTCCTGTACTTGCAGACGGCGTGCATACACTTCTACCACACGGGGAATTTTGCTCAAACCTGTTATATATCCGTTGGGAATGTAGGCTACATGTACTTTTCCCCAAAAAGGAAGCATATGATGTTCGCAGAGTGAGTAGAAGTCAATATCCTTTACAATAACCATCTGGCGATAATCTTCCTTAAAAAGAGCTTTCAATAAAATAGCTTCGGGGTCTTCGTGATATCCTTTTGTCAAAAACTGCATGGCTTTAGCAACCCGTTCGGGTGTTGCCAATAAGCCCTCACGATTAACATCCTCTCCGAGTACATTAATGATTTCTTTATAGTGACTTGCTAATATTTCTGTTTTTTCTCCGTGCTCCGACATTTACTTTCTTCCCTTCTTTTCTTAATACAATAGCCTGATTTATTCGATTGGCAATTTTACTACATCTTCAACAATTTGCAGTTCACGTCCGAAAGACGGAAAAGCTTTCTTCAGGTCGTTCAGAGCCTGAAAGGCTTGTTCGTATGTTTTAAAGTTACCTGCGCGTGCTCTCCACACGGGAGAGTTAAATATAATTGCGACTTCCATATCCGGAAATTCAGATACTATTTTACTTTTACGGCTTTCGGCTTCTTGTCTCGACCGTTTCTGGTCATTTCCCGAAAACACTTGTATTTTATATCCCTTTGCTCTGATAAAACCAGAAGGTTGGGATTTATTTGTTCCATTTTCTATTTCACCCGATATGCTTCCCTGATCGGTCGGCGAAGGGATTGGGGAGGAAGATGTACGAGTACCGATGAGGCCTTCAATAGCTTCATCCTGATATATAACCACACTTCCTTGTCCTGGTTTAGAGGCATTTAAATCCTTAATTATAGTAGTTTGTGCTACAATTGAAGAGCACAAGGTTGCTATGGTAAATAAAAATATGCCGATTAAAATTCTCATAATTGACATTCTTTGAATGTAGAAAAATAAAAAAAGCAATCACAAGAATCTCTTATACGGAGATTCTTGCGATCGAATATACTGTTTATAACTTAAAATGCTTCGATAATAGGAAGGAATTTCTCAACATCAAGAGAAGCACCTCCAATCAAACCACCATCAACGTCAGGGTTCGAGAACAATTCTTTAGCATTTGAAGCATTTGCACTACCTCCGTAAAGGATAGTTGTATTATCGGCAGCTTCTTTACCGAATTTCGCAGCTAAAGTTTCACGGATGAAAGCATGCATTTCCTGAGCTTGTGCAGGTGTTGCAGTTTTTCCGGTACCAATAGCCCAAACAGGTTCGTAAGCAAGAACTATGTTTGCAAATTGCTCGGCCGAAAGATTAAATAAAGCGTTCTCTATTTGAGATTTAACTACTTCGTTTTGTTTTCCTGATTCTCTTTCTTCAAGAACTTCGCCAATACAGAAGATTGGTTTCAACCCATTTTCAAGAGCTAATAATACTTTTTCTTTTAATGTAGCATCGGTTTCTCCGTAATAGGCACGGCGCTCCGAGTGTCCCAATATTACATATTTGGCACCTGTAGAAGCAACCATAGCTGCCGAAACTTCACCTGTGTAAGCTCCTGATACTTTGTCGGCACAGTTTTGAGCCGAAACTCCGATTTTGTTTGTATCGATTGCAGAAGCAACACTTGCCAGATGAATGAAAGGAGTGCCAATAACGACATCGCATTTTAATGTTTTTCCCGCTAATGCTTTTTCAAGTTCTTTAGCAAAAGCTACACCTTCCTGAAGATTCTTATTCATCTTCCAGTTTCCTGCTACAATGTTTTTTCTCATAATGATAGTGTTATTTGATATATAAAAATTAAGAATTTATATTGTCTGTTGTCTTTTTGCTGTTCTCCATTGGTGGCTGCTTTTTTCTGAATATAAGCAAATCGAGGCTTGTTAGCAGTAGCAATGGTATAAAAAATATACTTAATAAAACGAGCATTGTATTTTTATTCTGTTCCTGTGTATCTATTTTTTGAGAAAGAGGAAGCTTGTCAAGCGGCGCACTTAATTGTTCTTCCGCAGGCACTCTTATATCAGGCCATTTATTTATTACAACACCGTTTTTTAATAATATTAGCCCCGGATTAGAGCGAATCATTGTTTTAAGCGTTCGCGAATCGGTTTGGCAAAAAATAAAGTTCACAGGATTTTCGTCGTCCCACTCCAGTATCTCTGTTGTGGAAGAGGCTGTCAGACAATAAAAATCGTAATGATATTCTTTTGCATAGTTATTTACATCTTCGAAACGAGAGAGATAAGTTTCGTTCATTTCCGACAGAGAATATGCTATCATCAGAAATGTATAATTAGACGATTCGAGAACTTCACTTGTTATGTTTTCTT
This sequence comes from Dysgonomonas sp. 216, assembly GCF_010501065.1. Taxonomy (GTDB): domain Bacteria; phylum Bacteroidota; class Bacteroidia; order Bacteroidales; family Dysgonomonadaceae; genus QVMM01. The sequence goes on from NZ_QVMM01000023.1 coordinate 19,513, forward strand.
CATCTTCTATTTCTTTTCTGTCGGGGCTGAAATACAACCTGTTTATTTCGAAATCGGTTATTTGTGGTTTTTCACCCTCTTTTACCAATTTATTTATTCTGTCAACAAATATCCATGTCGAATCCTGCCACGGATAATTGTCGTCCGAAAATTCTTTTTTCTCTCCGTTTTTTTCGTAAATAAATACATTTTCGTAAACATCGCCCTTGCCTTCTTCAACGCTTATCAGCTCGGGCAAATTAGCTCCTATTTTATATGGACGAAAATCTATTACAGGTTCTACATTCGAGTTATATACGCAAAAAGCTATACCAAAAGCAATAATATAGAATGCTACCAGCCAGTAAAATTTACCTGTGTATAAATTGGTAATAGTTTCGTGCCAGAAAAATAATACGATAGCCGCAGCAAGGAGGATTATGTTTTTAAAGAATGTTTGCCAGTTTGTAATAACAAAAGCATCGCCAAAACATCCGCAATCGCTTACCGGATTAAAAATTGCCAGATAAAGCGTGAATGGCGTCATAAATATCATAATAAGAAGGGCCATTCGCGATGTCCACTTACGATATATTCCAAACAGCATGAATACCCCAACCGAAAACTCTACTACACACAATGCTATTGCTACAGGCAAAGCCAGCGAGTTAAAGGCTTCGAACCCAAAAGCAGTGAAGTAGTCCTGTATTTTATAAGTAGTTCCCATAGGATCGACCGACTTGGTAAATCCTGAGAATGTGAATGTAACCCCGATTATTATACGGGAAAGCTCGACTAGTACTTTTTTTAATATTTTCTTACTATCCATCTTTATAAAAACTCTCAAAGAAGACGTTATTCTTCAGGAAATTCTATTTTTATCAGTCCAAAAACAGAATAATTTAATATATCCATATAATTGGCATCGATGCCTTCCGACACGATAGTTTTACCACTATTGCTTTCTATTTGTTTTATACGGAGAAGCTTTGTAAGGATAAGATCGGTATACGAGCTTATCCGCATAGCCCTCCAAGCTTCGCCATAATCGTGATTTTTAGCAAAAAGCAATTCTTTTGTTTGGGCTACGTATTTGTCGTACAGTTTAAGAACACTATCCTCGTCCATATCAACAGTTTCGGTATAACCTAATTCGAGTTGTATGAGCCCGACAATACAGTAATTTATGATAGCAACAAATTCGGACGATATACTGTCGCCTACCATATTTACACCCTTTTCTTCGATGCTCCTTATACGTCTGGCTTTTATTAAAATTTGGTCTGTGACCGATTGTGGACGCATTATTCGCCACGATGGACCATAGTCTTTCAATTTTTTTGCAAAAAGATTCCGGCATCCCGAAATAACATGATCGAATTGTTCTTGCGTATTTTTTGCCATTCGGTTAGTAATGAAAATTATAGTGCTTTTTTTACTGCATGCAAAGGTATGAAAAAAACAAAAGCATAAGTTCTTTTCCTTATGCTTTTATATATCTAATTTAGCTTAAATTGCTACTTGGTTCTTATCGATTGTCCTAATCGCAATGTTGTTGTTTCGGAGATATTATTTAAACGGCATAAACTACGTATCGATGTTCCGTGCGCCTTAGCTATTCTCGATAATGTATCACCCTTTGTTACCCGGTGATAACCTACACCACCCGAAATATACTTGTTTTGATTGGCTGGTGTTTTTGCATACGACCTACTGGTTACAGTACTTGATGCCCCTGAATCGTTAAATGTTCTCTTCGAAATTGTGTATGAATCGCGATGACATACTTTGTTTTTGAAATCGACAATGTGGTTTGGGTTAAACGGCTGCCCTAAGAAACGAAACTCCCAATGCAAATGCGAACCGGAAGAACGGCCTGTATTTCCTCCTAAGGCGATAGGATCTCCCGATCTTACAACATCGTTTTCGCTTACTAAAAATTTAGAAAGATGGCCATACACGGTTTCGAGGCCATTGTGATGACGTAGAACTACATAATATCCGTATCCTCTTCTCTCAAAATTGCATAGCCTTACTTTTCCGTCGAAAGTTGCATATATAGTGTCTCCGGTTTGTACTTTTAGGTCGATTCCGTGATGAAAACGGCGGCGACGTTTTCCGTAATTTGACGTCACATGTCCCATCGTGGGCATTGTGAAGTTCGAAAGGTCTACGCTAAAAGTATCAGGGATGTTTGTGAGATTTCCGTAAATATTTACACGGCTGGCACTCCACAATCCGCCATATATTTCGTCAGCCGGAATTTCGTCAGCATCCAGAATTCGTTCTTCCCGAGCTTTATCGATAAGCGACAAGTCGCGTTTTATTTTTATTCCGTCGGCATATAAGTTCTGGCTTGTAGTAGAGCGACTGTGTCTTTGCTTAAAAGCAACCTCTATGCGTGTGTCTGGTACCGATTTGTTTTCGGTGGCATCTTTATTTTCTTCGTTTCCTGATGCAAATGCACATAGCGGAAGTAGCATAAAAGCTGCGAGCGAAAAGGTTTTGATTTTTATTAACATTGGTTGTTTTTTACTCTCCATTATTTAAAGTTCGTCGCTTGCGTATAGATTAGGCAAGGCTAAAAGTTTGTATTCAAAAATTTCATCATCTCTAAAAAAACGCTTTAATTCGATGGCAGCCGATTGAGCCGAATCCGATGCGTGAACAATATTTTCTTGCGAACTTACAGCGAAATCGCCCCTTATTGTTCCCGTTTGAGCTTCTCTTCCATTTGTTTTTCCTATAAGGTTTCTAACAACCCTTGCGGCATCAATTCCTTCCCAGCACTGCACAATAACAGGAGTGGCTTTCATTGATTGTTTTACTTTATCGAAAAAAGGCTTTTCTTTTAAATGGGCATAGTGAATATCCAGTATTGCATCATTTAATTGCATCATTTTAGTTCCTGCCAGCCGAAGCCCCTTGCGTTCAAATCTTGAAGTAACCTCTCCGATTAGATTACGCTGAACAGCCGAAGGCTTTAAAATGATGAGGGTTTTCTCCATTGCAAAAAAGTCGTTTTTTTATGAATCCTGTCAAAGATAATTATTTTATTTATTAAAAAGCAAGTTATCAGCGAGTTATTTTCTGCTATTTAACACTGTAAAAAACATTCGGAGCTCTTTTGTTTTATTTACATGTCGCTAATTATCAACCTGTTATTGTTTTTGAAAATTGTTCACGGCTTAACGTTATTTAGTAGAATATTTTAGAAGAACATTTTAACTTTAATATTATGCTGTATATCCAATTTTTGGATTTAATAATGGATAAAATTTATGCCTCGTAATCTGATTATTTACAACCTGCACAACATTCTCGTTTTCGAAATATTAGTATACATACAAATAGCAACTCGCAGAAAAATATTTTAAGAAAAATAGATGTGAGTAATATTAACGAGGCTATCTGTTATGCCATTTGTGCAGGTGTTATTAATATCGCCGATTATTATTTCTAGGAGCTGCAATATACTTTTTGTTAGACATTGTTATTTTCTTTAAAGATGGTTTGACACAAAATATCCTATAAAATGAGATGTTACATCCCATATACTTCTCATTGTTTCGGCTAAATTTGACATTCGATATAAAATATTATTGAGAAATATAATCACAAAATAAGCAACTGGGCGAAGTTGCATAGGCTGTGGGAGATTTTTTAATTTATAATTGTAGCGAATAAGCACCTTAGTAAACATTTTAATTTTATTATCATGAAAAAAAGTTACTTTTTAATGACTTTGCTGATGATTTTCGCATCAGTAGTCGTAAGTAAGGCCCAATCCTATGACCTAAAGGATTTAACAATGGATCAATTTGTATCGGGTGGTACCGATGAGTGGAGTTTTGAACGTCATGATGTCAATTCTGACGTTTATTCGTCGTTTACAACATGTGACGAAAACAGTACTGCTGTAAACTTTTATGACCAATACATTACCGAACGTTTCAATTTGTATCCAATTATGAATCGTCCGGCAAGTGGTACTCAGTATGAGCAAAAAAGAACTGCCTGGTATGCTGCTGTAAACGAATTTGTTTATGTAGCACACGAGTACGCCGATGATGTTACAATAGGCGACAATATTGTTTATGGAACAAATTATCCTGATACACTGAAGGGATATGAAGTATATGCAGACTCGAAAGGAGTTAGTGCTGCTATTACTTTTACTGTTCCTGAAACAGGATATTACAAAGTAGACATGAAAGTAATCCGCATGGACCTGTGGAGCAAAATTGGCCCAATGAAAGTTTATCAGTATTTCCGTTATGAAGGCGAAGGACCAGGATACCCAATGGGACAAGACTTTGACTATGGTATTGGACAGGGTATTGACCTTGTACAACCCGAAAATTTAGAACTTTATAATAAATATGTTGCACTTATTCCTGAATTTCCACAAGTAGTTAATGGCGGTGGACAGCCTTTGCGTGGATTACCTACAGGTAGCACTACTGAATATTTTTATTTTTACGCTAAAGAGGGCGACAAACTGTCGTTTGAAACAGATGCACGCAGTACTAACAACGGAGAAAATACTCCACGTGGAGCTTATGCCCGTACTAAATGGTCGAATCTTGTTGTAGAAAAAACTGATGAGGCTACAGCAAAAGCCAACGCCTCTAAATTTGTTAGCCCTTATGACGAAAATCCAACTCTTTTAGCTGAACTGCAAGACAAAATGGCAGAAGCGGAATCTGTTATCAACGACTTTGAGTATTCACAAGCTTCGCGCGATGCATTAGAAGCTTATTATATGCTTATAGACAGCCGTTTAACTGCCGGTGCTATTAAATCGATGGAAATCCCTTCAGTGATTAAAGAGTTTGATAAAATAATTGCTGTTTGTCGCGCATCAACTGTTGGCTTAAAAGTAAGATATTTATTCGACGATGTTACAGATAATATTGTCCCTGACGTTTCTGGAACAGGAAATGATGGTAAATTAAATAAAGCAACTATTAAGGCTTTAGGCGACGGCAAATTCAATGTTCTGGAACTTGGAACCGAAAACGGTTATTTAGACATGGGCGCAACTGTTGGCGATGCATTCTGCACTACAGGCGATTATACAATTTCGACTTACTATCGTATCGACGCAAATGCCGATATTTCGGGTAACGGAAGAATGTTGTTTACATTCTCTTCTCTTGAAGCAAATGCATCAACAGCCGGAGAATATGTTTTCTATCGTGTACCGGGACAAAAATATAGCATGGCATCTGCTGGATGGAGTACTGAGAAAACGTTAAATAGAAATGCAGATCCTATAAAAGGAGAATGGCAACACTTAGTTATCCAACAAACAGGTGAAACTTGTACAATTTATGTAAATGGTGTTGAAGTTATAACAGGTGAGTTAACTAAACCATCTTTAAATTTCACTGCGCCTACTGCTTACAACTGGATTGGACGCCCACCTTTCGGAGGTGACAGATATCTGCAACAAACAATGGTTTACGATTTCCGTGTTTACAATTACGCTTTCCCGGTTAATACAGACAGTATAACAACATGGACTGAAACAGTTTTGGCATTAGACAATGCAACTAACTTTGGTACAGATGGAGATTACACCGAATTGGAAGATCTAATTAAAAAATATGCAGCGATTGCAGATGCAGCGGTAGCAGGTGAAGCTACAGGTGAATATCCTCAAGAAGCTATAGATGCGTTTAAAGCCAGTATAGCAGCAGCAGACGAACTTGCTAATACTGACAATGTATCTCAGGTTAGACTTGACGTAGAGGTTAAAGCATTAAATACTGCGTACCAAACATTTAGTGTATCAGTTGTGTACGAAGCTAATACATTGGACGAAGGCTTATATTACATTACAGTAAATAATTCACTTTATCTTACAAATCCCGGAGCTGAAGCTTTGGCCGATAAACAAACTTTAACTATTGCAAATGGAGGATTGTCTGCTACAAAAGTTGCAGATAATACACAAGCTTGGAAACTTACTAAAGTTATGGCTCTTGATCCTTTCCGTTATTCTATTTATAGCGAACTAGATGAAAATGGAGTAAAACGCCATTTAACAGAAACTGCTGTTCTTCAAAGTGCATGGGGTGGTTCAGACAACAATTGGCGTACATTTAATATTCTTTATAATGGAACTGGTTATGCAGTTCAGAGTGCAGGAGCAGCAGCAAGCAAAGGAGACTGGACTTATGATGCTACTAAAGAAAGTTTAGCCTTTGGTGCTAAAATTCCATTTATATTCAACTTTATACCTTTTACTGGTGATGGTATTGAAAATGGAGTTAACAGCAATGGTGTGAAAATTACTGCCGATAACAATGCTATTAAAGTTGTAACCGAAACATCTGCAACAGTAACAGTATATTCAATTTCCGGAGCATTAGTTAAACAAGTTTCGGTATCGGGAGAACAGATAATACCTGTACAATCGGGCTTATATATTGTAAAAGTTCAAGGTGAAGAAACTGCTGTAGGAAAAGTGGTAGTTAAATAAACTATAGAATGAGAAGAATCTTAATAAATTTATTTGTATTGGGTGCGTTATTAGTAGCGCACCCATACATTTCCTTAGGCCAAACCTTCATTCATCCCGGAGGTTTAGTTACTCAGGAAGACATTGACAGGACGCAATTTCTGCTTAATCTGGAAAAAGACCCTACAATAATTGCAGCCTACAACAAGTTGAAAGCAAACGGACATGCATCCTTCAATTATAGCCCTAATGCCACAGCTTATATTCAGCGAGGATTAAGTGGCGATAATTATGGCAATGCAATGAATCAGGTAGCTGCCGCTTACCAAAATGCGCTGATGTGGCGTATTAGCGGAGATACGCGTCATGCCGATTGTGCTGTTCGTATTCTTAATGCATGGGCAAGAACCTGTAAAGCAATCACAGGAAATACAAATGCCTCATTAGCATCGGGTATCTATGGCTATGAATTTGCTCAAGCCGGAGAGCTTTTACGTGGTTATTCGGGTTGGGAAGAAGCCGATTTCAAAGCTTACCAAGATTGGATGCGTAATTTATGGTATCCTCGGGTTATGTATTTTCTTGAAAATCGGCATGGCACTATACCTAATCACTATTGGGCAAACTGGGGGCTATGTAATACATTGGCATTGATAAGCATTGGTATTTTATGCGATGATGTTTCGATTTACAACCAAGGACTTTCGTTCTATAAGGATGACAAAATAGGGACTTTTACCGACCAATTGGAGGCCGACGAAAAAGTTCATGGACGTGGATATAACGAGTTTTTAGGTAATAATGTTGTATGGATGCACCCTGATCCTCGTGGCCCTTTCGGCTTTTTAGGGCAGATGCAGGAAAGTGGACGCGACCAAGGACATACACTTATGGAGACGGGGTTGAGTGTCGATATATGTCAAACCGCATGGAATCAGGGCGACGATTTATATGCATATATGAACAATCGGATTGCTGCCGGAATCGAATATGTTGCACTTACCAATACTCTGGAAACTGATGAGCAAGTTGCCGATTCAGTACCTTTTATTACTTATGTAAAATACTCTGCCGAAGCTGGAGAAAAAACAGTGATGGGTATAGGAGGTCGCGGTGCTGGTCGTCCTTTTTGGGATCGTGTTATCGCTCATTACGAAGGGGAGAAAGGTATTTCGATGACTTACTCGCGTAAAATGAGAGATAAAATGGGTGTTGATGGTGGTGGTGGCGACTACGGAGGCAATAGCGGAGGATTTGACCACCTTGGTTTTTCTACTATAACCAACTACCGTCCTAAAACAATGTATCCTATGCCGGGACGTTTACCTGTGACTCTTGGAACAAAAATTATTTATGGAAGCCAAACTATTAATGATAACCGCATTAATAAAGTAGAAAAAGGTAGTTCTATAACGTTGAGTCCATCTTTACCTGATGGAGCTGACACAGGAGGAACATGGAAATGGGAAACCGGAGAAACTACCCGCGAACTTACATTTAATGTTCAAAAAAGCGGGATCTATCGTGTAACTTACACATCGCCTAACGGAGTAAGAAGCCGTCAGGCATTTAACATAGCAGTTTGGGGAGATTGTACACCCGAACCGTTGATACCAAGTATAACTGTAGGTGACGATGTTTATCAGGATACAATAATCAAGGTTCTGCCTTTCCAAAAATTTACGCTGAGTATCGGTACCAGAGATTATAACCGTGGTTCTGCCAAATGGGATGTAGGTGCTACCGGATTTAGCTTACCTGTAAATAATGGGGTTTCAAAAGATTCGGTGTTTACAGTAGTGCATTATAATGATGGTGGATATAAAACAACTGTTAATTTTCATGTAAAAATGAGATATGTAACGCCTACTATCTCGGTAGATGGAGGTGATGCACAAACAACAAATCGTGTTTTAGTCGAAACTGGTCAATTTGCTGAACTAAAGCCAAAAACCGGCACAGGCTATGATTGGGGTACTTATCGTTGGAGTACAGGCCATACGTCGAAAAATCTCGTTGTTTTGAATATACAAAAATCGCAGCACCTTCAGGTTTATTATACTTTAACCAATACAAGTGGTGTTACAACTATCGACACGTTGGATTTTTACGTTTCGGTAAAGAAAGATTTTTTTCAGATGCCAAACGGAGACTATTATATTCAGAGTGCATCGGACGGATTATACCTGACCAATCATAATGCAACAGCAACAACAAAAGAAAAACCTTTATTTAACGACAAAAACGAAACCGACACAGATTCCCAAATATGGACAATAAGTAAAGAAACAGCATCGAATGCCGATGGACGTTTTAAGATTGTTTCAAAAAAAGATGGGAACTATGTGAATGAAAAAGGCGATTTCGGGACTAATCCGTATTATCCCGAATGGAATACTTATACGTTTTATGCATTGGATGGCGAAAACCTTTATGCAATACAAAATGGAGGAAAGTCAGGTACTAAATACTGGCAAACTTCGACAGCAGGTATTTCGCAAGGTGCAGACGTACAGGATGGCTATCCTTTTCTTATAACACCTACTGTTCCTTGGGCTGAAGAGCCTTCTGTGCCGGGAACAAATGTTCTTTCTTATATTACTCCGGCATACTCGGTCAATGGCGGAGCCTCTAAATACGGAAGCGAAATCACAATTGAGGCGGGTAAGAATTTAAGGTTAAGGCCTATTGTTGTACAAGGAATGAGCGGAGGCACTTGGCTTTGGAGCGATAACAGCACAAACCGTCAGATTGAATTGAACAATATTCAAAGTGGAGGTACTTATTCTGTTGAGTATACTTACCCTGAGGCTGATACAACCTTCGTTTTTTCATTAACATATACTGTAAAAATAGACGATACATCAATTTCAGATATAACAAGCGGCAATAGAGTAGCTGTATATCCTAATCCTGTTCAGGATTACCTGATTGTTAATATCGCTGAAACGTCAAGTAATGATACCCAATTTACATTGTATAGCCTTGATGGTCGAGCATTAAAAACCAGATCATGCCAAGCCGGCGAAAACAAAATTAATATGTCTGGTATGTTCAAAGGTTTATACATAGGTGTGTTAAGCTCTAACGGTAAAAACGAAACGTTTAAAATTATTAAAGACTAATTTAGGTTTTACCAACCGGATAATATTCGGTTATTCTCTATAAACCATTACATATATTGGGAATTGCTTATTTAAAATAACGATTCCCTATTTTATTATATACCTTTAGGTTATATTTGGTATATGAAATACATTCGACTCAGCAATAAAAAGTAAGCTTCTTGCATAATTTTTTGTAGATTCTTCACAAAAAATTATATGTTTTATAATATGGTTTTTTATTTTGCAATCTGAGAATAATAGTCTTTCTTTGTATCAGATAACCTAAAACAATCTTTTTACCTTAAAGACTAATACCTAAGTTAACTCAATAAATGGAGATTTTTCATGAAAATCTCCATTTATTCTTTTTAAGGTGTACATTGTACAATTAAAGAATCTCAGGGAATACCATAAACATGACGTTCGATATACCAACGTTTCCATAGGGCTTAGCATTGCTAAACCTTTTTTATAATTTTCCATTCATTGTGTTTAATCGATAATTCTGATTATTTTTAAACAAAAATCACAGAAAGTATGAAGAAAACATTTTTGCTCCTTTTGGTTTGCCTCGTCATTTGTGCTTGTTCGAACCAGTCAGCTAATAAGAACCTAACAGAAAAAAAACTGACACCTATAGATTCTATCGTGTTAAGTGATCCTGCTATTCTGCCGGACAATAAAACTGGCATGTATTATATGACAGGAACAGGAGGTAAGTTATGGAAAAGTAAAGATCTGAAACTTTGGGAAGGCCCTTATGATGTGGCACAAACAGATTCTACTTCGTGGATGGGGCCTAAACCTATGATATGGGCAGCCGAATTACACGAATATAAAGGTAAATATTACTACTTTGCTACCTTTACCAATAAAAACGTAATAATTGATACGGTAGCAGGAAATGCTATTGAACGCCGAGCCTCGCATATTTTAGTAAGTGATACGCCCGATGGCCCGTATCTGCCAATGAAGGATGAGACTTATCTGCCTGCCAATATGCCAACACTGGATGGCACATTTTGGATAGACAGTGATGAAAAACCTTATATGGTATATTGTTACGAATGGTTGCAGAATATGAATGGAACTATCGAAAAGATTGAGTTAAAGCCCGACCTGAGCGGATCGGTAGGAGAACCGAAACTGATGTTTAAAGCCAGCGATTCGCCATGGAGCAGAGAAAAGAATGAAAAGGGAGAAGATACTTTTAACAAAGTTACCGACGGGCCTTACTTGTTTAAAACAGGAACAGGACGTTTAGGTATGATCTGGACAAGTTGGATTTATTCTACATATACCCAAGGTATAGCCTATTCCGAAAGCGGAACTCTTGATGGTCCGTGGATTCACGAGCCCGACCCAATTACACCACCCAATTTTGGGCATGGCATGCTTTTTCGTACTTTCGATGGGAAACTTTTGATGTCGGTGCATAGTCATAAGGATGTAAACGGACATTATCACCGTATACCTTGTTTATTTGAGGTTGACGATTCGGGCGATAAACTGATTATCGGAAAAAGATATATACCTTAACTATTGGGTATAATCTAAAAATATATTGACTATTAATAGGCTATTCTTCATATCGAGAATAGCCTATTTTACAATTTGCTGGTTATCGGCAATTAAACCCGCAGGTAATAAACAACATTGCACAAAAGCAAGATTTTGTATTGATTTGAAAGCTTATTTGTTAAATTTGCAGCAGATGGTACAATACGATATTTTAAAACTAAGATTTTAAAAGAAAATTATTTTCCAAGGGTTCACTTTGAACCGGTTTTGTTATATCTTCGGGAAACAGCAATACGAAAAAAAATGGCATGAATAAAAGAAGCGTCTTAATCTGTATAATCGGGCTTATATTGGTGCTCTCTAATGTGGGCATACTGCTAGGCCAAAACATAACAAGTAGAACAACATGTACCGTAAAACCTGAAAGGTTACGTTCGGGCGATAAAATAGGTTTGGTTGCATCGGCTTCGTTTATAACCGAGAAAGATCTACAAACATCGGTCGAAAAAATAAGGCAACTCGGGTTTATACCTGTTTATTCGGACAAAATACATGGAAAATATGGCTATTTTAGTGGTACAGACGAACAACGGGCTGCCGATTTTAACGATATGGTAAAGAATCCCGACATAAAAGGGATAATATTTGCAGGTGGCGGATATGGTTGTACCCGCATTCTCGATTTGGTGGACTACAATATGATAAAGAAAAATCCTAAAGTAATAATGGGATTTAGCGATAATACAGCCCTTATTAATGCTATAAATAAGAAAACGGGCTTGGTTACGTTTCATGGACCAATTGCCAGAACAATACATAAGGGATATAACCAGGAACATTTCGAAAACATAATAGTCAGCCCGATAGATAAGTATGTGATTGAAAGCTCTGCCGAAGATTTGCTAAAGTCGGCAAACAATAAAACTCTCGACAGGTATACCATTACTGCAGGTAAAGCGCAGGGAGAGTTAGTTGGCGGAAATCTCACATTAATATGCTCCATGATAGGAACTCCATATCAGATTGACATGAAGGGTAAAATTGTGATGATTGAAGATATTAACGAAGAGCCCTACCGGATTGATAGAATGTTGACGCAGCTGATAGCAAGTGGCGAACTGACAAAGGCTGCAGGAATTGTATTCGGTATTTGTAGAGGGTGCGACAAATCGGATAAAACAAAAACACTTAACTCGTTTACCCTAAGGCAAGTGATTGAGGACAGGATAAAACCACTAAACATCCCTGCAGTATACGGATTATCGTTTGGGCATAATATTAATAACTTTACTTTCCCTATTGGGCTAAAAGCCCGTTTTGATGCCAACAACATGACTATCCAGCTATTCGAAAAAGCTGTGGAGTAGATAGTAACAGAAAAATGAGGCAAGGAAAAACCTCTAAGTTGAATGGCTAGATAATATTATTTCATCTTTAAACTATTCAAAAATTCTTTTCTTTCCGGTGTTATACGGTAGCTTTCGCGTGCTTTTTGGATAGCTTTATTGTGTACAAATTTTGAGAAAGTCCTCTGCTCTAATATCGGGAGAGTTTCGTCATAAAATTTAACCAGTGCAACACTTATAGCCCAAGCAATAGCCATATCTACATAATACTGTCCTTGAGGCACTTCCAACAAATGCTTTAAAGTTGAATCAATATACGTTTCGCTCATAAAATAATCCATCAGGAGAATGACGAAGGTGCGTTTTGTAAATTCTCCATTATGGGTTTTGAGAGGCAGAAAGTGAGTCAATACCTCTTCTGGTTGTTTCTGAAAAACTTTCAGCGAAGAAATAATAGTGTCTACATGAGCCCAATTGTCGAATTTCAAAATCAGAGGGTCTAAGTAGTAAAATATTTTTTCCAAAGAAGGCTTTTTTAGCTGACCTAATACAAGACCATATAGTAGAATATGTTCGTAAGTAGTATATTCTGCATTTCTCAGATAGATTTCAATATCTGCACTGACAGATATTTCCTTTGCCAGTTTTTTCAATGCAGGCATGCGAATACCATGTATCTCATAACTGGTAGGGATGAGTTTTTCATTAAATGCTTTATAATCACTTTCAGATAAAGCTTTGAGTTTTTCGGCTATCAAAGTATTCATATGATTTAGATATAGTATTATAAACAAAGATACTTATAAAATATATTATGATAAATTTTTTACGACTTAGTATTAAGCTTTCATAACGATATACTATTTATGAATGTGTAGCCCCTCTTTTCGATGCGAATTAAAACAAAAAATTTGTGTACAAACTTGACTTTGCCTTTCACTTCGTGCTTCAAATCAAAGCCAAAGAACAAAGTGATTTTCAAACAATAAGCAGAAAGTGTATTTTAAACATTTTATCGGATAAAAGCCGAATTTATCCGATAATTTTTATATATTTAAAACCTCAAATGCTTTAGTGTTTTATAACTAATAAGCAAATACCTGTAAAGAAAAACAATTGTTTAACTTTCAAATTCTTATAGATGAAAAATAAAGCTATGAAGTTAATAGCAGAATTAAAGGTTGTTCATAAATTCCTATTTATTTTATTGCTCTTTTTATGTTTATTTGCTTGTTGTGGTAGTCTGTCTGCCACCAATAAAGTTAAGGTAATAAGAAACCTAAAAGTTGAATACACCAAAACACCTTTAGGCATAGACGTTGAAAACCCCCGTTTTAGTTGGCAAATGAGTTCCGAAGAACGAGGTATTTCCCAAACAGCTTATCAAATAATTGTTACTGACGAATTCAATCAAAAAGTGTGGGATTCGGGCAAAGTGAATGACAATATTTCTTTAAATATAAAATACGCAGGCCATCCGTTAAGCCCTTGCACACGTTACAACTGGAAACTAACAGTATGGAATAATCGGAAGGAAAAGAAAGATGCCACTTCATGGTTCGAAACAGGTTTAATGAACCCTAACTCAAATCTGTTGGCTTGGAATGGAGCCAAATGGATAGGAGGAACAGACAGCGACTTGCCTTTGTATCCATATTATCTTCCTGTATTTAAGTTAAATTACTCGCTGCAACTGGATGAGGCGACGCAAACAACCAAAGCTGGATTTGTTTATGGAGCAAACGATAGCCGACTGATGGATAAAAATAAAAACCTCTATGGTTTGAAAAGCAAATTAAACGAATCTTATCTGTTAGTCGAATTAGATATTCAGCCGTTATTTTCGGGTAATCTTGCGCAAATACACATATATAGAACTGGCTATCACCCCGACGACAAAAAAAATATACCTCTGAAAAGTTTTCCGATTCCTACAGAAATAATTAATGACAAAAATAAGTATGGGAAGCAAACTATTTTTGTTACTTCTGTTTTGGGATATACCCAAATATATATTGATAACGAAGGGCGTAAAAACCGAGTTGGAGAAATAAACCTGAATCCATTAGGAAGGGGAGGTGACTTTATTGCGTTCCCAATGCTTTCTGAAATTGGATTTTCTGTGGCTCAAGGGCAAGCTTGCCGATTTTCTGACATTGAAATTCGAAATTACAGAAGCCCGTCCAATATCTTATTTACAGAAGACCTTAACAAACAGCCTTACGGCGGTATATTCTCGGAAACATCGGATAACATAACTGTATCAAATTCTCTTTATGAAGTGAGAGGTAAAAACTCTGCAGCTTTTGTTATTGCTAATCCTCAGCAAAACTCGATGCCTATGTTGCGTACTACTTTCTCGGTATCAGATTCTTCAGTAAAAAAAGCTCGTTTATATGTTACTTCGCGCGGAGTGTATGAGATATTTATAAACGGGAAACGTATTGGTGACGATTATTTTAATCCGGGATTAACTCAATATAATAAAACTCATTTGTACCAAACTTACGATGTTACCAACAATATTATTTCGGGTAAAAATGCAATAGGTGCTATTTTGGGCGAAGGTTGGTGGAGCGGAGGTGCAACCTACATGGGCGATTTCTGGAATTTTTTTGGCGACAGGCAATCGCTATTAGCCAAATTGGTTATCACTTATACCGATGGCCGAGAAGATGTGATTATAACAAACCCCGAAACGTGGAATTATTTTAATAATGGACCTCTGCTTTATGGAAGTTTTTTTCAGGGTGAAATTTATGATGCAACAAAAGAACACCTGATTACGGGCTGGGCTACTGGCACTTACAACGATTCGGGCTGGACTAAAGCTATTGAAGTAGGGCTTGAAAAACATATAAGTTACGATGAAACGAATAAGCATTATAATATGCCTATGATAGACGATTACAGTAATTTGTCTTTAGTTGGGCAATTTGGTGAAACAGTAAAAAAGATAAAGGAGTTGACTGCCGTTTCCGTCGAAGAAGTCCGTCCCGGTGTTTTTGTTTATGATATGGGGCAAAATATGGCAGGAGTTCCTAAAATTGAACTGTCGGGAATGGAGAAAGGTAAAAACATTACTTTGCGTTTTGCCGAAGTTAAATATCCAGATTTACCCGAATATGAAAAGAATGTAGGTATGCTTATGCTCGAAAATATTCGTGCAGCTATGTCGCAGGATGTTTACATTGCAAAAGGCGGGAATGAAACAATCAGCCCACGATTCACATTTCATGGATATCGTTTTGTCGAAATAACAGGGATTCCCGAAGCCTTACCTCTAAATGCAGTGAAAGGCGAAGTTTTGAGTTCTGTTCTCGAACTGTCCTCTAAATACGAAACATCTAATAACAAAGTAAATAAGCTTTGGGAAAACATAGTTTGGTCTACATACAGTAATTTTATTTCTATCCCTACCGATTGTCCTCAACGAAACGAAAGACTAGGCTGGAGTGGCGATATTTCTATTTTTTCACGTACTGCTACTTATTTATCAAATATATCGCAATTCTTGAAAAGACATATGTTAGCAATGCGTGATGTGCAACGCGAAGATGGCCGTTTTCCTGATATTGCACCCATAGGTGGAGGGTTTGGTGGAGTTTTGTGGGGAAGCGCCGCTATTACCGTACCTTGGGAAAGCTTTCAACAATATGGAGATAAGGAGTTGCTTGTAGAACACTATGCTGCAATGAAAAACTATATTGATTATCTGTTACAACAAATAGATGGGAAAACAAACATATTCGGGCAGAAATACGTACGAAATTGGGGCAGTCTAGGCGATTGGCTCAGCCCCGAATACGACAGAAATGAAAAATCATTGTTATGGGAAGCTTATTTCATATATGATTTAGAACTTATGAATAAAATAGCTTCGCTTTTAGGCGAAAATGGAGATGCTGAAAGATTCAAAAAATTGCATACTGAAAGAAAAGAATTCTTTAATAAAACCTACATAAATAAAGAAACAGGAGAAACGATCTTCCCAAATTTGGAAGAAAAGAAAGTTGATACACAAGTTTCTTATGTTCTTCCGCTTGCATTCGGCATTATAGACGAGGCGACTAACAAAAAAGTTGTATCTAATTTTGTAAATACTGTAAAACGAGAGAATATGGCCGACAATAAAACAATGTGCCCCCCTTATTCTCTCATGACTGGTTTTATTGGCACGGCTTGGATCAATAAAGCTTTATCCGATAATGGATATACAGATATTGCTTATGATCTGCTTCAGCAAACAACCTATCCCTCGTGGTTATATTCGGTAGAACAAGGAGCAACCACCATATGGGAACGTTTAAATTCGTATACCCACACCAATGGATTTGGAGGCAACAACCGGATGAATTCTTTTAATCATTATTCTTTTGGTGCAGTATGTGCATGGATGTACAACTATTCGCTGGGTATTGAACGGGATGAGAGCAATCCGGGATTTAAACATTTTATATTGAAGCCCGAACCCGATCCGACCGGAAAAATGACTTATGCAAAAGGACACTACGATTCAATGTATGGAAGGATAAAAAGCAGTTGGCAAATTGACGGAAATAAATGTCTTTACAAATTTACTGTCCCTGCTAATACTTCGGCAACCTTGTTTTTAAAAGCACCTTCATTAAACAACATTAAAGAGGGAAAGAAACCATTAGCTCAGTCGAAAGGCATAAAGTATTTGCAAGCAAATAAAAACACATATGCTTTCGAACTGTCGGCCGGGGTATATCAAATTGAAGTACAAAATAATAACAAATATTAACATTGCACTTATGGTAAGATCAAGCTTTTTATGTTCCTTATTATTTGTTTTTGTCTGTTCAATATTTCAGATAAAAGCACAAGAATATCCGAAAGTAATAATATCCGGAGATTATCCCGACCCGTCTATCGTGCGCGATGGAAGAGATTATTATATGACTCATTCGCCCTTCTATTATATGCCGGGCTTTCTTATCTGGCATTCTCAGGATTTAATCAATTGGCAACCCATTTGTCGTGCAGTGCCCGAATACACCGGTTCGGCAATGGCTCCCGATTTAATTAAACACAACGGACGTTTCTACCTTTATTTTCCATCGGAAGGAACAAACTGGGTAGTTTGGGCAGATGATATAAAAGGCCCTTGGAGCAAGCCTGTCGATCTTAAAGTAAATGGTATCGATCCCGGACATGTTGTGAAAGATAACGGAGAACGTTATCTGTATGTAGATAAAGGATATGTTATTCGCCTATCAGATGATGGGTTGTCTACCATTGGTGAACGAAAATTGGTATACGAAGGATGGCAATATCCGAAAGAATGGGAAACTGAAGGGATGTACCTCGAATCTCCTAAACTGATTTTTAAAGATGGCTATTACTATATGATTTCGGCACAAGGCGGAACAGCAGGACCTCCTACCAGCCACATGATTGTCGTTGCGCGGTCGAAAAACGTACATGGTCCATGGGAAAACTCTCCATACAATCCGCTTGTTCACACATACAGTGCTAACGACAATTGGTGGTCGAAAGGGCACGGAACAATTGTTGACGATATAAATGGTAATTGGTGGGTTGTTTACCATGCTTATGCTAATGGCTATCATGCTTTAGGGCGACAAACCTTAATAGAGCCTATTGAGTGGACTTCTGATGGTTGGTGTCGTACCACAGCTGAGGTAACACCCATTATTCCGGAAAAACAGGTAAAGCATGGTTTAGAACTATCGGATAATTTTGGCGGAAAAGAATTAGGATTGCAATGGACTTTCTGGAAAGAATATACTCCCCGTTCGGTTATTTTGAAAGACAATACATTGTACCTCGAAGCAATGGGTACAACTCCGGCCGATGCCCGAAAATTACTGGTTACGGCAACCGATAAAACTTATGAAGTACAAGTAGAGGTTCGATCGGATAAAGGGAATGATGCAGGATTAATATTATTTTACAATGAAAAGGCATTCGCAGGAATTCTTTCCGATGGAAAACAATTCACTATTTATAAAAATGCAGAGACTCGAATAAACATTCCGAACAAGATTGGTAAACGCTCTTTTCTGAAAATACTGAATCAGGGAAATAACTGTACATTTTTGGCAAGTAAAGATGGAAATAACTGGACAATTTTGGCCGAGAATATTGATGTTTCGAATATGCATCATAATAATTATAAAGGATTTTTTGCCTTACGTCCGGCATTAGTTTCTTCAGGAAAGGGTAAAGCGCAATTCAAACAATTTCAGTACAAAAATGCCGTTCCTCAGGAAAAAGATATGAGTGCCTACCTTATGGTATTCCATAAAGACGACACTCATGGGTTGTATATGGCATTGAGTACCGACGGATATAGTTTTACTGCTCTGAATGATGCGAAACCGATAATGTCGGGCGATACAATTGCCGACCAGAAGGGTATAAGAGATCCGCATATTTATCGCGGTCCCGACGGTGCTTTTTATATGGCAATGACCGACTTACACGTGTTTGCCAAACGCGATGGACTACGAAGCGAAGAGTGGGAACGGGATGGAAAGATATATGGCTGGGGAAATAACAGAGGATTGATATTGATGAAATCTTGGAACTTAATTAATTGGAAACGCACTAATATCCGCTTTAACGAAATTTCGGCTCAATTTCAGGAAATCGGATGTGCATGGGCTCCCGAAACCGTATACGATGAAGAGTCGGGTAAGTTGATGATTTACTTTACTATGCGCTATAAAAACGAGCCTAATAAATTATATTATGCTTATGTTAACGAAGACTATAACCGCTTAGAGTCAATGCCTAAACTCTTGTTCGAATATCCAAATGAAAAAGTGTCGGCCATAGATGCCGATATAACAAAAATAAACGGAAAATACCGAATGTTTTATGTGGCTCACGATGGTGTTGCCGGAATAAAACAAGCTGTTTCGGACAAAGTGAATGGTAATTATGAGTATGACTCGCGTTGGTACGATCCTGAACCAAGGGCTTGCGAGGCTCCTAATGTATGGAAGCGTATAGGCGAAGAAAAATGGGTGTTAATGTATGATTGTTATGGGCAGAAAGTTCATAATTTCGGATTTAGCGAAACATCGGATTTTGTTCACTTTAAAAACTTGGAACACTTTAACGAAGGGGTGATGAGAACAACAAATTTTACCTCGCCAAAACATGGCGCTATTATTCATTTAACCAAAGAAGAAGCAGATAAATTATCTAAACATTGGGGAATGAAATAATCGGCGACTGATTTCACTATATCACTTTTTATCGAACATAATAAACATGAAAACAAAAATCTTTTCTTTTTTACTGTTGTTTATGCTTACCCAAGTAAGTATAAACCTGTATGCAAATGAACCAAAATCGGCTTACATATTTGCATATGCTACCGGACAGAATAACAACCATAACGGGTTGCATTTTGCATGGAGTATCGATCAGAAAACATGGTTCCCTATTGGTCCTGAATTTTCGTTTGTGAAATCGGATTATAGTCGCTGGGGGTCCGAAAAGAGAATGTTATCTCCGGTATTGTTTCAGGATAAGAATGCTAACTGGCATGCCGTGTGGACTCTGAACGAAAGAGATGGAGCCTTTGCTTATGCTTTTTCTGAAGATTTGGTTAATTGGAAACCTCAGGCCTATCCGTTAGTTGCTGAAGGAAAAAATTGCATGCAAACCGAATTGTCGTTTAATAATGGGCTTTATACTGTGTCGTGGGCAAGCATAAATGGAACTGACACTACCTATAGTGCGGTAACAACCCCCGATTTCAAGACATATAGCAAAGCAAAACAAATATCGAAATCGGATCGTATAGGGCAACGCAAAACTGTTTTAGTTGCAAATAAACCGGAGACTGGAACTGTGCATCCTGTTTCGTGGGATGTTATAGACAAATTGGAGAAAAAGGTTGTATGGACAAATTACCGTAATCAACTGTTTTCCGAAACGATGAAAGACGACCATGCTCGTTTTGCCGATTTAAAGCCTCTGGAGGCTACTATTTCGATAGATGTTACTGATTGTAAAAAAATTAGTGATAAGCTATTGGGTATCTTTTTCGAGGACATTAACTATTCGGCCGACGGAGGCATTTATGCCGAATTGATTCAGAATCGTGATTTTGAATATTCTTCGGCCGACCGTCGGGAGTGGAATTCAAAATCGTTCTGGAATTTGAATGGCGATAATATGAATTTTGAAATTGGAACGGAAAACCCTATCCACGAAAACAATTCGCATTATGCAGTATTAACTGTAGAAAAAGTAGGCGCAGGCATACGTAACGAAGGCTTTGATGGCATTGTTCTGAAAGAAAAAGAAAAATATAACTTCTCGTTATTTGCCCGTTCGCTAGATGGTAAAAAGGGGAAATTGATAATCCGCTTGATAGACCATAACGGAAAAATATTGGGCGAAACAAACATTTCCGGTCTGTCGAAGGACTGGAAAAAATATGAGGCTGTAATAACAGCAAAAGAAAACGCAACAAATGCCCGTTTAGAAATTGCACCACAAACAGAAGGCAAAATAGCCTTAGATATGGTTTCGTTATTCCCTCAAAAAACATTTAAAAACAGAAAGAACGGACTTCGGGCCGATTTGGCTCAAACATTAGCAGACCTGAAGCCTCAATTTGTACGTTTTCCCGGAGGCTGTGTAGCTCATGGCGATGGTATAGGCAATATATATCATTGGAAGAATACGGTGGGAGCGCTAGAAGCACGTAAGCCTCAGCGAAACATATGGGGGTATCATCAAACAGCAGGATTGGGCTATTTCGAGTACTTTCAGTTTTGCGAAGATATAGCAGCCGAACCTATACCTATTGTTGCAGCAGGTGTACCTTGCCAGAATTCGGCTCATCATGGTTGTGCTATCGGAGGACAACAAGGAGGTATCCCCTTGTCAGAAATGGATGCATACGTTCAGGATATAGTAGATTTGGTAGAGTGGGCGAATGGCGACCCTAAAAAAAGCAAATGGGCAAAAATGCGTGCCGATGCAGGGCACCCTAAACCATTCAATTTAAAATACATCGGGGTTGGTAACGAAGACCTGATATCGGAAGTTTTTGAGGAACGTTTCGAGATGATATTTAAAGCTCTGAAAGAAAAACATCCCGAAATTACAGTTATAGGAACAGCAGGGCCTTTCTGCGAGGGTTCGGACTATGAACGTGGTTGGGAACTTGCCTCCGAATTAGGTATTCCGATGTTGGACGAGCATTATTATCAACCTCCGGGATGGTATATCTACAATCAGGATTATTACGACCGTTACGATAGAAATAAAGCGAAAGTTTATTTGGGAGAGTATGCCTCACATTTACCGGGTCGTCCTAATAATATTGAGACAGCTTTAACCGAAGCTCTTCATCTTATTTCGTGCGAACGTAATGGAGATGTAGTAGAAATGACCTCGTATGCACCCCTTTTAGCAAAAGAGAAATTTACTCAGTGGAATCCCGATTTAATTTATTTTAATAACTCGGAAGTAAAACCAACTGTTGGTTATTACGTTCAGCAATTATTTGGGCAAAATGCCGGAACTGAATATATCTCTTCCGCTGTCAGTGTCGCAAATGGTAACAATAAGGTTCAGAAACGGGTGGCTTGCTCTGTTGTTCGCGATAGTAGTACAGGAAACACAATTGTAAAAATTGTAAACTTACTTCCTGTTGAAGTTAAAGCAAAACTAAATGCCGACGAATTAGGAACTATGGGATCGGAAGTTGAAAGAACAATTTTGAAAGGAAAACCGGACGATAGGGGTGCTCATCCCTTAAGCGATAAAGTTTTGTTAGAAGATATCGACAATCTGGAACTACCGGCTTATTCTTTTACTGTTTTAAGATTTAAATAACCTTTAAATTATAATGATGAGCATGAAAAAAGTTAGTGACATTTAAATAAGGAGACACTTGTTTCAACCAGTTAGAGTGGGACGCTAAATATACAACTAGGAAATAAAAATCTGGAAGTTATGTTGGGAACTCATTCATTAAATACTTTTGTCACTAAATAAATATTCTGTTTAGACATATAATTAACTTTGCAAGGGGAAGTTGTAAACAGTTAAAAGCGACGATTTAAGAAATCTCTTAAATTGTCGCTTTTCCCATTTATGAGCCAATATAATCAAAGTTATATTATCTATAAGTTGTGAAGCCCTGCTATTAGTTAACAACAAATGATAATTGGTTATCAAAAAATATAAATTATTGTCAGGTATGTCAGGTTTTTTTGATTATATGCATTTTATGGCATTGTAAGTTGTGTATAATTCTATATTGATAGAATAGCAAATAACAAGTGTTCTTTAAAATTATACTTATTAATTAACTGTTGTTACTGCGCGTGATCGAAGATCACTTACATTCCTTTTGCCCTATGCCGCAAAAGGAATCAAAAAGGCATTTTGCGGCTATACCTTCTTGGGGACAGCATTGCAGCCGTAAAGGCTAAATTAAAAATAACTCGCAGCTAAAGCTGCTCAAACAGCTTTTAATTTTTAACGCCTTTGCCGCCTGCATGCCTTGTCCGTCGAAGCTAAGGCCGCTCTCAGACAATGCATCGCAAAAAGGACCGACCTCGCCGTATGTGCGGGGTACCCGCTTAGCGAAGTGAACGCCCGGAACAAAAAG
>NZ_QVMM01000024.1 GCF_010501065.1 Dysgonomonas sp. 216
TCTCCTGCAAAGCGGGTGCAAAGATAAATACTTTTTTTACCTAATTCCAAATTATTATTGAGGTTTTTTTGAAGAAAAAGCATTTTTATTTGTTACTCGCTATTTTACAGCCATTTAAAAATCATCTTTTTTGCATGCAATAAAACGAGCGAACTTCAAATGTATAAAATGTTATTTAATATTTCAACTTTTTTTTATGTTTTATCTATATATTTGCTGAAATATTTTTGACATTATGCGTTTGTTGTTTTTTATAATAATTCTATCGGTTCATATATTAAGCTATTCTCAAGAGAAAGCACAGTTGTATTCTGTAGCATTCTATAATGTGGAAAACCTTTACGATACTAAAAGAGATAAGAGTATCGAGGATGCAGATTTTACTCCACAAGGCGCAAAAAAGTGGACCAATGATAAATATGAGAAAAAAATAGAGAATATATCTGAGGTACTGGCAAAGCTAGGAAACAACACAAAACGCTTACAACCCTGCATTATTGGGCTTGCCGAGGTTGAGAACAGAGCTGTGCTGGAAGATTTGATTCACAGTAAAAATCTGAAAAAGAATAACTATAAAATAATTCATCGCGATTCGCCCGACAAAAGAGGAATTGATGTAGCCTTATTATACAATCCGTCAATTTTTAAACCATCGGGATATTCCACATATAAATTTGCATCGGCCGATAGTCCTTGGTATAAAAGCCGCGATTTTCTGTTAGTAAGTGGTAGTATCGCAAACGAAAAAGTTCATATAATAGTAAACCATTGGCCTTCGCGCAGAGGCGAAAGCTCTTCGGAATTGCGCGAATATGCGGCTTCTGTTTGCAAACATATACACGATTCGATTTACAAGAAGGAACCCACATCGAAAATTATTATAATGGGAGATTTGAACGATAACCCGGATGATAATAGTTGCCGCCTAATGTTAAAGGCTAGGAAATCTGTAAGTGCGGTAAAAAAAGGAGGTCTTTACAACACAATGTGGAGCTTGTATAAAAAAGGAGAAGGTTCGTATCGCTACCAGCGCAAGTGGAATATGTATGACCAGATAATAATATCGGAAAGTTTACTAAATAAAAAATCGGCACTGAAATATGTTGGTGCCGAAGTTTTTAACCCCGATTTTCTTTTTCAGCACAAAGGTGCTTTCCGCGGATATCCATTTCGTTCGTTCTCGGGAAATACATTTATAAATGGGTATAGCGATCATCTGCCCATCATTATTTTTTTAAGTCATGATACGAAATTGTAGTGTTTTTTTACTTTCAGTGTTATTGGTATCCTGTGGCAAGCGCACTGATTACTTTGTGGATAAAGGCGAAATTTTTCACACAGATTATAGTATAAAGTATGAATATTCGAAGCCTCTTACACAAGAGATTTTATCAGAGTTGGAAAGGTTTGATGCATCTTTGAATCCATTCAGGGATGGTTCGGTTATTTATAACATAAACAATAATGTAACTGCCGTTCCCGACTCTTTATTTCTCGAAGTATTCAATAAATCGCAAGAAATTTCGGTTATTTCGGATGGTTTATTCGACATAACATGTTCGCCGTTAATTAATGCATGGGGGTTCGGTTTTAAAAACATGGATAATGTGACCGAATGGACAATTGATAGTTTAAAACAATTCACAGGATTCGAGAATATAAAATATGAGAACGGACATATATTAAAAAACGATCCTCGCATGCAAGTTAATACCTCGGCTATTGCAAAAGGCTTTTCGGTTGATGTTATAGCCCGTTTGCTCGACTCGAAAGGTATTGAAAACTACATGTGCGAAATAGGCGGAGAAATTGTAGCCAAAGGAGTAAACCCCAGAGGCGAATGCTGGCGAATAGGTATTGACAAGCCTATCGACGAGAAAAATCCGGATACGAACCACCGTGAATTACAAACTATATTAGCTATATGCAACAAGGCGGTAGCAACATCGGGTAATTATCGGAACTTCTACATAAAAGACGGAAAAAAATATGCTCATACCATAAACCCGAAGACTGGCTATCCATCTGAGAACAGTATTCTGAGTTCGACTGTTATTGCCAATGATTGTATGACTGCCGACGCTTTTGCTACAGTTTTTATGCTAACGAACTTAGAAGAGGCTAAGCAAATTGCCTATTCGCAAGGTTTGGATTTTCTGCTTATGTATGCAACCCCCGAAGGACAAATTGAAACTATCGCCTCGGAAGGCTTGAAAAATTATCTGTCAAAATAATGAGCCTGAACTTGACTGCAATCGGCTAACAGCAGCGATTCTACAACTTTTCTTTGCTTATCAAAAAAATGCATCCGTTCTTTTTCGCAACTTACCGATATCAGCGTTGAATATTTACGCAACGATTCTATCCAGTTTCGGTGAAGTTCGCACATTTTAGGATCGGACGTATATAACGAATTCATTAAGTAAGCATCGAGATAGGCTGTTTCCATAGTCTTGCTTTTTATATAAATATACTCCGATTCGAAGTTAGTGTTAGACAAGTATAACCATACCCGTTTACCGCTCTCGTTATAGCCTGTTAGTGCGGTTTTTTCAAACCAATTGAGCAATCTGTTCAACTCATGCTTCAGTAGTTCTACATCTTCTTTGCTTAACACTCCAAGATTATAAAAATGGCATATATCGCGAACAAACGATATAAATATAAATCTGTCGAAGATTATCGTATTGTCTTCAACCATATCTATCAGCCCTACTAATTCTTTTTGTTTTTCTAATACCCTGTGTGGAATTTCTATATTGGAAAAGCTTATTTCATTTTCGACCAACAGCAATTGATAATTCCATTTCAGCACCCTGAATCGCGACAAATTTTCGAATGACATCAAAAAGGAATGTGGTATCATGTTATATGCTGCCACAATAGTTGCGTTTTGGTCCTGAATGATTTTATTAAAAATGGTAATATGATCATCTACAACAATTTCGTGATAATGCATAATATCGGCAGTTGGAGCTTTCATTTTAAATGTTACTAAATCGCTCTCTTGCCCATATGCAATATCGTCTAACGAAAGGTTTAAGTGTTTAACTATAACACAGGCTTCGGAAAAAGAAAAAGCAACCTCTCCCCGCAATCTGCGATATGCAGCCTCTTTACCCAGATACAATAATTCCATTAAAAGAGCCAACTGGTCGTTTTTCTTCGGATAAATCTCAGCTAAAGTATCAATAAGCTTCTGATTAAATTTAAGGCTTTTAGGCATAATTGTTTTATTTATAAGTTTTTGCTAAATTGCGTTATTCCAAGTTTAAAATCATTTCTTTTTGTAGTTTAAAAAACGATTTACGCTCGGCTTCATCGCTAACACTTATAAGCACAGAATACTTACGCAAGGTATCGATCCACAGCTTATGTATCTGGCATATTTGAGAGTCGCAAGAATATAACGTATCCATCAGATATATCCCATCCATATACGCACATTCGAAATCAACACCTTGCACATATGTATAATTCGAATCTATTTTTATATTCGAGATATACATCCATGCCTTTACCCCTTTGTCGTTTTTGCCTTGATTGGCAACATTTTCCAGACTTTTTATCAATTCAACTAATTCTTCCTTTATCTCTACATATTCATCGTCGGTAATTAATCCTAAATTGTAGAAGAACCTTACTTCGTGTATAAAATTGAAGAATATATAATTATCGAATATCAGTATTGTTTCGGGCATTTGCATAACTTTTTTGCCTAAGGCTTTTTGCCTTTCAATTATCTCGGGAGGGATAACAATGTCCGAAAGCTTTATAGGTGTAAGGCTTTTATTCATCTGATATTTCCACCTGAACATTCGATATTTGGATAAATGTTTATACGAAAAGAAAAAGGAATATGGAATAGTACTGCAAACCGATTGTATACATACCACCGAATCGCTTAAAAGCATATCGAACGAAGCTTCGTGCTCGAATAACTTGTGATATTCGTAATTGATTAAGTCGGAAGGCGAAATTTTCAGCTCGTAAACAGGATTATTAAGAGTACCTGTTGTTGCAATTTTATCTAATGAAACATTTAATTCTTTGGACAGAATACATGCTTCGGCAAACGAAAAAGGAACATCTCCCCGAAGCCGACGATATGCTGCTTCTCGCCCTATTGGCATTTTTTCTAGAATAAGTGACATCTGATCACTCTTTTTAGGAATCTTATTGTTTAGCACATCAATAAGAGCCTTGTTGTATTCAAAGTCTAAGGTCATAATTTTAACTTGTAAACAAAAAAAACATAACTACACTAACTAGAAACTAGAATTAAAATCAGATACTTATATCAACCTATTTTTATATTCTATTTATCTGAGGGTTTTGTTGAATAGCCTAAGTTTTAACAATCAAAATGTATTTGATAATAATATCAAAATTCAAGATTTAAGAAAATATAGTATCATTTATCCACACATACTATGCAGTATGCATTCGCCGAATCCGGAATTCGACTTCATACTAATTTGTTTACAAATATAATAGAATATCTCTTTTTTCAAATATTTTATCTCTTTTTTTCTTTATAAAAAAAGAAAGGTTATGTTTTATTACACAACCTTTCTCTTTCATTTTTTAAACTAAAAATACTAATTAACCCTGTTTATTTTCACATATCGGATGTTCGATCCCGATTTAACTTTTACGATATAAACTCCGGATGTTGGGAGTGGCATAGCATTACCATCAACAGCATTGCGATACGAGCCTACCGTTACACCCTGAATGTTCACGATGTCGACTTCTGCGTTTTCAGGCAGATTCCACAGATACAATGCTCCGGCCATTACATTAAATCTCAAGTCTTGGAAGTGGTTTCCTACGTTAATTCCTGTAGCAACCTTATCCATCTTAAGGAAGTACCAATGTTGATTTTGTTTCGATTGCTGATAAATGGCATTATCCCACTCTATTACAGCCGTACCCGGCACAGAGCTTCCTCCACTATTGTTGATCGAATATCCGGTGCTACTATTCACTATACCGTATATATTCCCCGTAAACACCGGCAGGATGTTCCATTTCTGACTTGCATCATTATTATTTATTTCTTTCTGTATCAGGTTCGAACCTCTTCCGTTTCCGGCCATTGCATATCCTGAGTTTTTATTCACTATTCTGAATAAATTGTCGCCCAAGTTGGCTATAGTCCAAAGCTGACCGTCGTCAGAATCATCATTAGCATCGGGAGTCCACAAGTAAAGCGGGCTGTTAAGAGCCAGTGAATTATCTGTTACCTGAATTACATTTTTCGACTTGAAGTTCATTATCATATAATAATAATCTTCGGCAACAAAAGGTTCGGATGGAAGCGCCGGTGCTGCCGCCTCGAAACTTTCGGTCAGAAAATCTATCCTGCTGCTAACATACGATTTAAGATAATCTACCCCTTCGGCGTAACTATAAAACAAGAATGTTTCTTTATATACCCTCCATGGCAATATATTCCATTTATTAAAATTTCGTTTTTGCGATTCGTCTATCAGGCTTGCGGTTTCGTCTATGTACTCCAACAAAGCCTCTTCTATACCAGCAGCCACCAACTCTTTCCATCGCTTATTAACAGCCGTAATAAACCAATCGTCGGTCCAAAAACGTTGCACCCAAGTGCGTGGATTATGCGCATAATCGCGCATTAATTTGGTAGTGGCATCATCTAAACGATTATCGTTGTTAAATGCTATATCGTAATCCCACATAGGCCCGAAGTACAACTTGTCGTCCATATGCTTTTTGTAAATATATGTACTCCAAAACGAATCGGAGTTACCTGTGAGCTCGCAGGCAATATACCAGTTTACCAATGTTGTTGTATCAACAAAAGCCCTGTATCCGTTTTCGGGATCGGCATAATTGCTCGAAAACAATATATTCTCGAAATCGTGGACATAGGTTGTTATATAGTTTAACTGAGCATTGTTTATTTCGTCGTCTTTCGGGTATTTTACTGTTATCTTCAAGCCCTGTGGAGTTGTAAACCACACCGGTTCCGATGCTGCAAAACCGTCTATTTCGAGCAGGTATCCACCCGATATATCGGGCAATGCAACGGCATCCAAGGCTTGTTCTTCGATCGGAACCCGGTACGAACCGGCAACCTGTACCTGATCCGACACCATATAGTTACCTTGGTATTCGCCATTCAGCACTACATCAACAAACCGTGCCGAGGGCGAAAACTCTAAGCCTACAAGCGTACTTATTTTTAATGCTACTGCATTTCTTATCAAAGTTTTATCTACATAGTTAGCTAATAACACCCAATTTTTTGCTTTAGCGGGCAAGCCTAATAGATGCGTTTTTTTGTCAAGTTTTATCCGGTAGGGCTTTTTAGGCATATTCCACGTCGAATTTCCTCGCCCCCTTATCTCTGTAACAACATTGTCGAGAACTTCAGTCTCGTCCGAACTTTTAACGGTTAAAGTTCCGGTCACATAATTTTCTTTACTTGTTATAGCCACACCACCATCGGTGTTTATATAAAAAGTAGGAATATTTGTAAGCTGCTCTTGCGCTTGCAATGCAAAACAACTAACAATTACCCAAGTGCAATAAGCAATGGATTTTTTTACAATAGAAGTAAATGTGCTCATTTAGCAATATTTTTAGGTATTAGACTAGGCTGAAGTATAAAAAATAACTCCCACACATTTCAGCCAAAAAATATCATATAGGACAAATTTAATCAAAAACCCGAACAATTTGCATCATTAATAAAAGATGACTCAAAATAGATCGTTATTTGACTTATTTTATACCATTTAGCATGCTACAAGTCGAAATAAAGAGCTATCTTTATGTCCTTAAAAAGTTAAATTTTAAATCAAAGTACCTACTACAAAATGAGAAGACTATTTATTCTTGTGTATTCTTTTTTATGTTTTCAGTTTTTATCGGCAAGCAGTAACACTGAACCTAAAATTCGCTATTTTAATTTACAAGATGTTGAATTATTAGACAGTCCGTTCAAAAACGCCCAACAATTAGATAAGCAATATTTACTAGAACTTGATGCCAACAGGCTTTTAGCCCCATTTCAGCGTGAAGCCGGACTACCAGCAACAGACTCCTATACCAATTGGGAAAGTACAGGATTGGACGGGCACATCGGAGGTCATTACCTGTCGGCACTATCGCTAATGTATGCCTCTACGGGAGACGAGCAAATAAAAGAAAGGCTCGACTATATGTTAAACGAGCTGAAAGTTTGTCAGGATGCTAATGGCAATGGATACATCGGAGGCGTTCCCGGAGGAAAAGCCATTTGGGACGAAGTAACCGAAGGTAATATAAAGGCAGGAAATTTTAACCTTAACGGCAAATGGGTTCCTCTTTACAACATACACAAAACGTATGCCGGCTTAAGAGATGCCTACCTGTATGCTCATAGCGAGCAGGCAAAAAACATGTTGGTAAAAATGACCGATTGGGCAATTAAGCTGGTTGCAAACCTGTCGGAAGAACAGATACAGGACATGCTACGAAGCGAACACGGAGGGCTAAACGAAACTTTTGCCGATGTAGCAGCAATAACAGGCGATGACAAATATCTGGAACTGGCTAATAAATTTTCGCATAAACTAATACTGAACCCGCTATTGAAACACGAAGATAAACTAACAGGCTTGCATGCCAATACACAAATCCCAAAAGTTATAGGATTCAAACGTATTGCCGACCTTGAGAAAAACGATTCGTGGAACGAAGCCGCACAATACTTCTGGGAAAATGTAGTAGAACATCGCTCGGTTTGTATAGGCGGAAACAGCGTAGGGGAACATTTTAATCCCGTACACGATTTTTCGAGAATGATAAACCACACCGAAGGCCCCGAAACATGCAACACTTATAATATGCTGATACTAACCAAGATGTTATACCAAACATCGGGCGATAAAAAATATATGGATTACTACGAACGAGGCTTGTATAACCACATACTATCCACTCAAAACCCAAATACCGGAGGACTCGTTTATTTCACACAAATGCGTCCGGGACATTACAGGGTATACTCACAACCTCACACCAGTTTTTGGTGCTGCGTTGGTTCAGGTATGGAAAATCATGCTAAATACGGAGGAATGATATATGCACACGGTAAAGATGAACTCTATGTTAATTTATTCATTCCTTCGAAACTCGATTGGAAAGAAAAAAACATTGAAGTTATTCAGGAAAACAATTTCCCCGACGAGGCAAAAACCCAAATAACAGTAAACCCTAAAAAGAGCCAGAAATTTGCTTTAAAACTACGTTATCCCAATTGGGTAAAACAAGGAGAACTTCGTCTTACTGTTAATGGTAAAAACGAAGCTGTAAATATTGATGAGAACGGTTATATTTCGGTATCGAGAAAATGGAAAAAAGGCGACAAAATAGCTATAGACATGCCTATGCATGTTACAGTGGAGCAATTACCCGACAAATCGAATTACTACTCAGTGCTTTACGGCCCGATAGTATTGGCTGCAAAAATACAGAATGGAGAATTAAAAGATTTGTTTGCCGACGATAGCAGAGGTGGACATATTGCTCGTGGACGACAAATACCGATGAAAGACATACCTATTATCGCTTCCGAACCAAAAGATATCCCATCGCTGATTAAACCTATTGACGGAAAACCAATGACATTTACGATAAGCAATCTGTTTTCGGAAAACTACCCCAAACAAATGGTGTTAATGCCATTTTTCAGAATTCACGAGTCTCGTTATATTATATATTGGCCTCAGGCTTCAGCAAACGAAGTTGAAGCTTTGAAGAAAGCAATTGAAGAAAAAGAACGAAATAAAATTCTTTTAGACGCTATTACCATCGACAAAGTGGTATGCGGGGAGCAACAACCCGAATCGGATCACTTTATTGAAATGGATAATTCGTCGACAGGCTTTATCGATGATGTACATTGGCGCGAAGCCAAAGGGTGGTTCAGCTACCAATTAAAAGATGAAGTTAAAAAGGCAAAAAAATTGCATATAAGTTATTTCGACAAAGACAGGGATCGGAATTTTGAGATTCTGATAAACGGTTCTGTTGTTCAGCAAATGGCGATGTCAGGCGACAAAAAAGATGTTTTACAGACTATTATCATATCGGTTCCCGAAGCTGAATATACAAAAGATATTCTGGAAGTTAAATTTGTCGCAAAATCAAACTCTATAACAACCAAAATTTCAGAAATCAGGCTATTAACAGAGTAGAATAATACAATACAAATGCAAACAGGCGGCTATTAAATAATAGCCGCCTGTTTGTTTATATTCTCCGAAACATTAATTCTTACCCCATTCCATAATATATTCGCCATAACGCGAATCGATAT
This sequence comes from Dysgonomonas sp. 216, assembly GCF_010501065.1. Lineage (GTDB taxonomy): Bacteria > Bacteroidota > Bacteroidia > Bacteroidales > Dysgonomonadaceae > QVMM01. The sequence continues at coordinate 9,341 of NZ_QVMM01000024.1, forward strand.
TCATTTGCTCCTTTTTAATAACAAAATCGAGTTTCATATAAAAACCAACAGCCGCAATATTGTCTTTATATACGGCAACTTCGAGACGCGAATAGTTGTCTTTACAATAATCTAACAGCTTTTGCCCAACGCCTTGCCCCTGATAATCGGACGAAACAAATAAGGCCCCTATAAAATAATTATCTACTACACTGATAAAGGCTTTGATCGCACCGTCCGACTCGAACACATAATTTTCGGACTTGGGCAAATACTCCCCTTTTACTGCATGAAAATTTCCAATCCAGTAATTTTCAGGAATAAAATCATGCGCCGCAATGTTAGTTTTTAACCATATATCCATAACAGCATCAATGTCTGCATCAGTCATTTTTCTAATCATAACTTTTACCCTTTCCTTTTTTTACTTCGGCAGCAAGAGTTTTGTATTCTCTTGTTCCTGAGATTGTTTATACTTGTTTAACTCACTAAAATCAATAGATACTTTTTTGAAGCCTAAAGCTTTGAGTAAAGGAACCAACAATTTTTCGGCACTAGCCCTGCTTTCGTTTGCAATTCCCATTTCTAAGGCATGGTTATAAATTTGTTTTTCGGCCACCCGATAGGCTTCGTCAACAAGCCGGCTGGTTTCGAGCAACCCGAACTGAACATCGTACACCCTCGACTGAGAATGATCTATTTTAAAATGACATATCTCGGGTATGGGCAACGTAATGTGTACCGAATCGCCTACTACATTAATATCTTCTTTCTCTATTTTTGTAAGATCTACACAAGCTGTAACTTCGCCAACAACAATTAATGCGGTTTTTGAATTTGGCAGCCATTGCCTTATCTTTTTATATTCAACAATATCGCGTATATTATATCTAACAAGCTCGAGCCTCCCCAATTCTTCAACCTGAGTGAGTATAGCATCGTGTCTGACCTCAAATTGTTCGGTTTTGTTTGTTCCCCGAAAAACAAGAAGAGCTATGGCTATTACAATCAGAATAACCAAACCTAAAAAAAGTTTTGCGGAAAATTTCATAATTACAACTTTATTTTCAATAATAGTTTTATTTACGAAGATACTGAGTTATCCGAAAATAAGCTATCAAAATAATGCTTTTTTAGTCTTATTTCATATTTATAGCGATTCATTTACTTACACTATGTATTATCGGGATAAATAAGAATGCTTCCTTTTTTTGATAAAAAGAAAATTTTATCTCAATAACTTGAATATTTGAATGCAAAAGAAGAAAAATATTGCTATTTTTGTTTTTATTTTTTCATTTCGATTATAATAATGTTAATCAATCGTTTATGTAAAAGAAGAAAAACCGACTTATTTTTTGCACTACATGTGTGATAAAAAAACATTAAAATTGCCAAGTTGACTTTGCATAGATTGAAAAATGAACTATCTTCGTTGCGATAAATTAATTATATAGGAATAATATATACTGTGGAATCTTTTTTCAGGACACATCGGTATTTGGTAGAACATTTGGACGACCAGTTAGTAAACAGGCGTTTAATGGATGAAGTAAATTGGGACGATAGGCTTATTGCCATAAAAGGAGCCAGAGGCGTTGGCAAAACAACCTTTCTTTTGCAATATGCCAAGCGTTTTACCGACCTTAATAAACGGGATTGTTTATATATAAATATGAACCATTTTTCGTTTACCTGCAAAACTCTCAGGGATTTTGCCGAAGAGTTCAGGTTTAAAGGCGGAAAAATACTGCTCATCGACCAAATGTTTAAATATCCTGAATGGGCGAAAGAACTTCGTGAATGTTACGACGATTTTTCCGACTTGAAAATAATATTTTCGGGATCTACAGTTATGCCTCTTGAGGAAAGCAAGGAGATATCGGCGGTTGTAAAAACATATAATTTAAGGGGGTTTTCGTTCCGCGAGTTTTTGAATATAATAACAGGTAGCAACTTCGAGTCGTATACGTTGGACGAAATATTAACGAATCACGAAAAGATTGCCACATCTATATGCTCCAGAGTAAAACCACTGGCTTATTTCAGAGATTATATACACCACGGTTACTATCCCTTCTTTTTGGAGAGACGAAACTTTTCGGAAAATCTTCTGAAAACAGTGAACATGATGCTTGAGGTTGATGTACTGTCCATCAGGCAGATAGAGCAATCGTACTTGCCTAGGCTGAGAAAATTGCTGTATCTTTTGTCGTTATCGTCGCCCGGCAAACCTAACATAAGCCAGTTAAGCGTCGATTGCGATATATCGAGGGCAACAGTAACAAACTACCTCGAATATCTGAAAGATGCCCGCCTAATAAATATGCTGTATCGCGAGGGAGAAGAATTCCCTAAAAAGCCCGATATGGTATATATGCATAATACAAACCTTGTGTTTGCGTTAAAGCCCCGGTTGATTGAAGATCAGGCACTGCGCGAAACATTTTTTTATAACCAATTGCACCATCACAATTGCAAATTGAAAAAAGGTAATAAAAACGGGGTTTTCATAGTAAAAGGAAACGAATCGAACATCTTCAAGATAGAAGGTTCGAAAGCAAAAAGTAAGAAAAAAGGAGACATGTATTACGCCGTAGAAATGATGGAGATAGGCGAAGAATGCATTATTCCGTTGTGGTTGTTCGGCTTTTTATACTAAGAAACAGCCTAAAAACTTATACAATAAAATAAGAGACTGCCCCAAGTTGTGAATTTTACAATTAGAGCAGGTATGTTTTTAATATCACTAAATAATAACTATAATAAACAGTATGGCTAAAGAGAAAAAATTTGTAACCTGTGACGGCAATTATGCTGCGGCTCATGTATCGTACATGTTCAGCGAAGTAGCATCAATTTATCCGATCACACCTTCGTCAACTATGGCGGAGTATGTAGACGAATGGGCTACAGCCGGACGTAAAAATATATTCGGCGAAACTCTTCGAGTTCAGGAAATGCAGTCGGAAGCAGGAGCTGCAGGTGCAGTTCACGGATCGCTTCAGGCAGGAGCATTAACTACAACATATACAGCTTCGCAAGGATTGTTGTTGATGATCCCTAATATGTATAAAATTGCAGGAGAATTACTTCCTTCGGTATTCCACATTTCGGCTCGTGCACTAGCTGCTCAGGCTTTATCTATATTTGGAGACCATCAGGACGTGATGGCTGCCCGTCAAACAGGGTTTGCCATGTTCTTCTCGGGCTCAGTACAAGAAGTTATGGACCTTTCGGCTGTGCCACACTTGGCAACGCTTGAATCTCGTATTCCGTTTATGAATATTTTTGACGGATTCCGTACTTCACACGAAATTCAGAAAGTTGAATTGATGGAACAAGAAGATTTGATTCCTCTTATCGATCAAAAAGCACTTGCCGAATTCCGTGAAAGAGCTTTAGACCCTAACAAGCCTGTTACTCGTGGTACTGCTCAGAACGACGACATCTATTTCCAATCTCGCGAAGCTGCAAATAAATATTACGATGCGGTTCCCGAAATTGTTGAAAAATATCTTGCCGAAGTTTCTAAAATAACAGGACGTAAATACAACTTGTTCGACTATTACGGAGCAGAAGATGCCGACCGTGTGATTATCGCTATGGGTTCGGTAACAGAAGCTATCCGCGAAACTGTTGACTATTTGAATGCTAAAGGCGAAAAAGTTGGTCTTGTAGCCGTTCACTTGTATCGTCCGTTCAAAGTGGAAGCATTTTTGGGTGCTATACCTAAAACAGCTAAACGTATTGCTGTTCTCGATCGCACAAAAGAGCCGGGAGCTCCGGGTCAGCCACTTTACCTCGATGTAAAAGACAGTTTCTACGGAAAACCCGATGCACCTATAATTGTAGGGGGTATTTACGGGCTTTCGTCAAAAGACACTACACCTTCGCAAATGATGTCGGTATACGAAAATCTAGCGATGGCTATGCCTAAAAACGATTTCACTGTAGGTATTGTTGACGACGTTACATTTAAATCGCTTCCGTTGAAAGACGAAATATCTGTAGACGATTCAAACTACGAAGCTAAATTCTACGGTCTTGGTTCGGACGGAACAGTAGGTGCCAATAAAAATACTATCAAAATTATCGGCGACAACACCAATAAATATTGTCAGGCATATTTTGCATACGACTCTAAAAAATCGGGAGGTTTCACTTGTTCGCACTTACGTTTTGGCGATCATCCAATTCGTTCTACTTATTTAGTGAATACTCCAAACTTTGTAGCATGTCACGTTCCTGCTTACCTTCACCTTTACGACGTAACTAAAGGATTGAAAAAAGGCGGAACATTCCTTCTTAACTCGGTATGGACTAAAGACGAAGTTGGCAACTACCTACCCGATTCGGTAAAAAAATATTTGGCTGTAAACAACATCAATTTCTACATTATAAACGCAACAAAAATTGCAACCGAAATTGGTCTTGGTAACCGTACAAATACAATTTTACAATCGGCATTCTTTAAAATATCAAACGTAATTCCTTACGATTTGGCGGTTGAGCAAATGAAGAAATTCATTGTTAAATCGTACGGACGTAAAGGTGAGGATGTTGTAAATAAAAACTACGCAGCCGTTGACCGTGGTGTTGAGGTTGAAAAAGTTGAAGTTCCTGCCGAATGGGCAAACATTACAATAGGCGAGCCAGCAAAAGACGATGCTCCCGAATTTATCCAAAAAGTTGTTCGTCCTGTTAATGCTCAAAAAGGTTACGACTTACCCGTATCGGTATTCGTAGGTCGCGAAGACGGAACTTGGGATAACGGAACCACTGCATACGAAAAACGTGGTGTTGCAGCATTTGTTCCTGTTTGGAATATGGATAACTGTATTCAGTGTAACCAATGTGCATACGTTTGTCCTCACGCAACTATCCGTCCTTTCGTATTAGATGCAGACGAGCAATCGAAAGCCCCCGAATCGGCAGCATTGCTAAAAGCACAAGGAAAACAATTCGAAGGAATGGGCTACCGTATTCAGGTTGACGTTCTTGACTGTCTTGGTTGTGGTAACTGTGCCGATGTATGTCCCGGTAAGAAAGGCGAAAAAGCTCTTTCGATGGTCGAAATCGGAACACAATATCCTGAGCAAAACAATTGGGATTTCATGGTGAAAAATGTTACAAGCAAAGCTCACCTTGTCGACATCAAATTAAATGTTAAGAACTCTCAGTTCGCAACTCCATTATTCGAGTTCTCGGGTGCATGTTCGGGTTGTGGCGAAACTCCATATGTTAAATTGATTACCCAATTGTATGGCGACCGTATGTTAATTGCCAATGCAACAGGATGTTCTTCAATTTATGGAGGTTCGGCTCCGGCAACTCCTTATACTACAAACGAAAAAGGACAAGGTCCGGCTTGGGCAAACTCGTTATTCGAAGATAATGCTGAATTCGGGCTTGGATTTGCTATCGCAAACATGAGTATGCGCGACCGTTTGGTTAAGCTTATGACCGAAGCTCAATCGTGCGACAAATGCTCTGCCGATTTGAAAGCTATTTATAAAGAGTGGATCGAAAACAAAGACAACGCCGATGCTACTAAAGAAATTTATGCACGCATGGAGCCTTTGTTGAACACCGAAAAAGATGCTTGCGACCTTTGCAAACAAATATTCGACCTGAAACAATATATCGTTAAACGTTCTATCTGGATCTTTGGTGGCGACGGATGGGCATACGATATAGGCTTCGGAGGTCTTGACCATGTTATTGCATCGGGCGAAGACATTAATATACTTGTTCTCGATACCGAAATTTACTCAAACACCGGAGGTCAGGCTTCAAAATCTACTCCAGTAGCTGCTGTTGCTAAATTTGCATCTGGAGGTAAAAAGGTACGTAAAAAAGACCTTGGTATGATAGCTGCTACTTATGGCTATGTATACGCTGCACAAGTGGCAATGGGAGCAAACCAAGGACAGTTCCTTAAAGCTCTGAAAGAAGCTGAAGAATATCCGGGCCCATCGTTGATTATTGCTTACTCGCCATGTATCAGCCACGGTTTAAGAAGAGGTATGGGACACTCTCAGGACGAAGAAAAACTAGCTGTTGAATGTGGTTACTGGCACTTGTGGCGTTACAACCCAATGTTGGAAGCCGAAGGTAAAAATCCGTTCACATTGGATAGCAAACCTCCGAAATGGGAAAACTTCGATGCATTCCTTCAAGGTGAGGTTCGTTACACATCGTTGAAAAACTCTAATCCTGCCGAAGCTCAAATGTTATTTGAAGGAGCCAAAGAGAATGCCGAATGGCGCTATAAGAGCTACTTGCGTATGGCAGCCGATGTAGATGTGAATGCTGCTGAATAAAAAGCTATAAAACTCTAATAATTAAGAGCCTACTCTATTTCAGAGTAGGCTCTTTTCATTTATTACCAAAGAAATTTTACTGGTTTTATCTATAACTAAAAAACTAATATTTAAAATCACTAGAATTATGGCTAAGTATACCCCCGAAACAGTAGAAAAAATTTGCATCCTTATCTCCGAAGATTACTTGTCGATTGCTAACGTGTGCGATGCAGTAGAAATAAGCCGCGAAACGTTTTACGAATGGAAGAAAAACAAACCCGAATTTGCTCAGGCTGTTGAAGAAGCAATCGAAGAGCGTCAGGAACGCTTGTACCGACTAGCCCGAAATGCCATGCGTCGAAAAATGGAAGGCTATACCCAGAAAATAGTGAAAAAGAAATACATCCCTTCCCCACTCGACCCCGAAGAGATGGAACTGAAAGAAATAATTGTAACCGAAAAACACTGCGAACCAAAAGCTTCGGACATTGCCCATATACTGAAAATGGAGCGTGAAGAACGTCGCGAAAAAGCCGAAAAGGAAGAAAAGGAGAACTCGCCAAGCCGTCGGCCCATCATTGTAGAAGTTGTAGACAAAGAAACCAAATGGGAGATGGAACAATTACCCCGCCGTCTTAACGACCCCAACTACGTTTACCAGCCCATGCCCGACGATTACGAAGGGTAGTTTTATTGCTTAAAAAACGTTCTTTTTAATTATACTTACTGCCGCTACTGCGCGTGATCGAAGATCACTTGCATTCCTTTTGCCCTATGCCGCAAAAGGAATCAAAAAGGCATTTTGCGGCTATACCTTCTTGGGGACAGCATTGCAGGCTTTGTCCGTCGAAGCTAAGGCCGCTCTCAGACAATGCTTCGCAAAAAGGACCGACCTCGCCGTATGTGCGGGGTACCCGCTTAGCGAAGTGAACGCCCGGAACAAAAAGCTGTTTGAGCATAGCCTGACTTAAAAGTCAGCACAATCTTTTGTGCGAGTTATTTTTTGTTCAGTGAACAAGCTAAATGGCGGGTCGCACAGCAGGCGCAGTCTTGATTTTTTGGTTCGTTTTGCATCAAGGCAAAATGAACGAAGGCAAGCATCGGTAAGATGCGCGGCAGTTAAAAGAACAATTACATTTTTAGTTTCCTTTTCTGGCCTTGCATTGAAGAATGTTTGGCTTATGGCGGTTAAGTTCCTCTGTATCTGCCCACATGGAAAATTACCAAAACAACCATGCTGAGAACTTTAACTTCAATAGTTTACAATTCGTCATCGAAAAACAGGAGGCTTTTGTCAGAATATTCATTGCTTTAGAGGAATAGAGAAGATGCCACTTCTGTTGGAAACTATAAAGAGGCTAAAACCGTCAGAACTGTCAGGTTTTATTATTAATACAATTTGTAGAGTATCATAACTGGTCGTCAATCCTATGTAAGTAGAATTAAAAAACAACGAAGATTCGAAAATTCACAAGAAGCAAACCTCCTTATGAACAAAAGACGGATTGTCATACAGAGATATCAAAATGTGAAGAAATAAACTATTGAGCTTCTGTTTTTACTTTCATGATTGAAAAAAAATGACGAAATTTGCGACTCTTGATAACTGTAAACAATAAAATAATAAAAACAATGACAAAAAGTGCATTACAAGTAGCTAGAGCTGCATATAAGCCTAAAATGCCTAAGGCATTATATGGTGCAGTAAAAGTTGAAGAAGGAGCTGCAACTCAATCGATTGCCGATCAGGAAGAAGTAAAAAAACTTTTCCCTAATACTTATGGCATGCCTATTATTAAATTTGTTGAAACTTCGGAAAAAACTAATTTTCCTGCTATTAATGTAGGTGTTATTTTATCAGGAGGTCAGGCTCCGGGAGGACACAATGTAATTGCCGGACTTTTTGACGGTGTTAAAAATCTTAATAACAATAGTAAACTTTACGGTTTCCTTATGGGTCCCGGAGGTTTAATAGATCATAAATATCAAGAACTGACGGCCAATATTATAGATGAATATCGTAATACCGGAGGTTTTGATATTATCGGTTCGGGACGAACAAAACTTGAAACAACAGAGCAATTTGATAAAGGTTTAGAAATTCTAAAAAAACTCGACATCAAAGCTCTTGTTATCATTGGTGGAGACGATTCAAATACTAACGCTTGTGTATTGGCCGAATATTACAAAGCCATTGATGCAGGAGTACAAGTTATTGGTTGCCCTAAAACAATTGATGGCGACTTGAAAAATGAAATGATTGAAACATCATTTGGTTTCGACACTGCATGTAAAGTTTATTCCGAAGTAATCGGTAACATACAACGCGACTGTAACTCGGCTCGTAAATATTGGCACTTCATAAAACTGATGGGACGCTCGGCTTCACACATCGCTCTTGAATGTGCATTGCAAACTCAACCAAACTACTGTTTAATTTCGGAAGAGGTTGAAGCTAAAAAACAATCATTAGACTCTATTGTTAATGATATAGCAAACGCAGTAGCTAAACGTGCCGAAAAAGGCGATAATTTTGGTACAGTACTAATACCCGAAGGTCTTATTGAGTTCATTCCTGCAATGAAAGCTTTGATTACCGAGCTTAACGATTTCTTAGCTCATCATCAGGACGAATTTAATGCTGTAGCTAAAGACAAACAACGTCAATATATCATTGATAACTTATCGGCTGATAATGCTGCCGTATACGCTAGCCTTCCTGAAGGTGTTGCCCGTCAGTTGACTTTAGATCGTGACCCACACGGAAACGTACAGGTATCACTGATTGAAACAGAAAAGCTTCTTGCCGAAATGGTAGGTGCACGTCTTGCCGAAATGAAGAAAGAAGGTAAATATTCAGGTAAATTTGCTTCTCAGGTACACTTCTTCGGATACGAAGGTCGTTGTGCAGCACCATCGAACTACGATGCCGACTATTGCTATGCTTTAGGATATACTGCTGCAGCTCTTATCGGTGCCGGAAAAACAGGATATATGTCATCTGTACGTAACACTATTGCTCCAGCCGATCAATGGATTGCCGGAGGAGTACCCGTTACTATGATGATGAATATGGAACGTCGCCATGGCGAAATGAAACCTGTTATCCAAAAAGCATTGGTAAAACTTGATGGCGCTCCGTTTAAATTCTTTGCTGCTAACCGCGAAAAATGGGCTGTTAACACAGAATATGTATATCCGGGCCCTATCCAATACTTCGGACCTACAGAAGTTTGCGATCAACCAACAGTAACTTTGAAATTAGAGCAAACAAAGTAAAATATATCGGTTATTTTATCTTTAATATAATGAAAGGAGATGTCCCAATCAGGCATCTCCTTCTTTTTGCAGTTGTGAGGTTATAGTCTATAAAAAAACCGGTATTGATACTAAAATCGCAATCAATCCGGAATTTTTATTAATTAAAGTCTAATACTATACTTCTTATTTATCTAAAATAGATATTACAAAGGTCTTTCTCTTCATTGATGCTATTTTACATTGCTGGCTTTTAGCCCTTTTATTACCGCCGAACTGAAACCCGCATGTTCCATTTCGTTCAAACCTTTTATTGTAATACCTCCGGCTGTTGTAACTTTATCAATTTCTACTTCCGGATGCGAATCATTTGCTTCAATCAAATCAATAGCACCCCTTAGAGTTTGCACTACGAAGTCCCTAGCCTGTCCGGGATATATACCCATTTCAACACCACCTTCCATTGCAGCTCTTATATATCTGAATGCATAAGCTATTCCACACGATGACAACGCCGTAGCTGCAGGTATAAGATCTTCTTTTATCATTTCGGCCTTACCTAATTCACTGAATATTTTAATAACAAGGCTCTCTTGTTCTTTACTTGCATTAAGCGAAGCTGCAAACGTCATGCTTTGTTTCACGGCAATAGCAGTATTCGGGACAAGCCTGAATATCGGAGTATTTAATGGAGCCCACTCTTCTAGTTCGATTAAAGGAACACCCGCGGCAATAGATATAATTATTTGTTTTGACTTAAGTTTACCCTGATTAGCAGTTAAAACTTCTTTTACCAGCCACGGCTTAACAGCTATTACAATAATATCGGCCTCCGATATCGATTCATAATCATTTATAACAGCGTTAATATCGCTGTCAAATTGTTTAATTTTATCAATACTTAACCTGTTTGTGTCTATTACACTAATATCCTTTGACCCGAAAAACGAACCGGTAGATAAACCACATGCTATGGCTGCCCCCATATTGCCCCCACCTATTATTGCTATCTTCATAATGAAATTTTAGTAAGATTAAATAGATAATAATGCACAAATTTATGAAAAGTATTTAGTATTAGCATAACAAGTATGTTATTGTTTTCTGCATTTTTTCTATCTTTTTATTTGTTTTCGTAAATTTATATTATAACTTTGTCATCACAAAAACGATAAAACATAAAGAATGACATCTTTTATAAACAATATCAGCATTATTATTCTCCTCCTCTGGGCAAAACTTGGAGTGAGCAATGCTGTGCAGTAAAATGATGATTGAAGATATAGTATAACTGAAAGCCTTTCTCACTAAATATGGGAAAGGCTTTTTTTTTAATAAGATAACAAATAGAAACAAATATGGATAAATTATTTATTTTCGATACAACATTGAGGGATGGCGAACAAGTTCCTGGATGTCAATTAAATACAATCGAAAAAATAGAAGTAGCAAAAGCATTGGAAGCGTTAGGTGTAGACGTTATTGAAGCTGGCTTTCCGGTATCGAGTCCCGGAGATTTTAATTCGGTAGTGGAGATATCAAAAGCCGTTACATGGCCTACAATATGCGCTTTAACACGAGCCGTAGAAAAAGATATTGAAGTAGCAGCCGAAGCCCTAAAATATGCAAAAAAGAAACGTATACATACCGGAATTGGAACGTCGGAGTACCATATAAAACATAAGTTCAATTCGAATCAGGACGAGATTATCGAACGAGCTGTTAAGGCAGTAAAATATGCAAAGCGTTTTGTTGAAGATATAGAGTTTTATGCTGAAGATGCTGGACGTACCGATAATGAGTATTTGGCTCGTGTAGTACAGGCCGTAGTGAAAGCCGGTGCAACGGTAGTAAATATACCTGACACAACCGGATATTGTTTGCCTACAGAGTATGGAGCAAAAATAAAGTATCTTATTGAAAATGTAGATATGGGCAATGCTATCCTATCCACTCACTGCCATCAAGACTTAGGAATGGCCACTGCTAATTCCATGATGGGAGTTTTGAATGGAGCACGGCAGGTAGAGGTTACTATTAATGGTATTGGCGAACGTGCCGGAAATACTTCGCTCGAAGAAGTTGTAATGGCAATAAAGAGCCATAAAGAGCTAAATATAGAGACCAATATTAATACACAAAAAATATATCCTGTAAGCCGGATGATATCAAGTTTAATGAATATGCCTATTCAACCAAACAAAGCTATTGTTGGACGAAATGCTTTTGCACACTCTTCCGGCATTCATCAGGATGGCGTATTAAAGAACTTATCAACCTACGAAATTATAGACCCAAAAGATGTAGGTATAGACGATAACGCAATTGTACTAACAGCTCGTAGTGGTCGTGCAGCATTAAAAAATCGTTTGAATATATTAGGTATTGAAGTTGACGATGAAGAATTAACTGACATATATCAACGTTTTCTTGATCTTGCAGACAAAAAGAAAGATATTGCAGATGAAGACTTACTAATTCTTGCTGGAAAAGAAACAAATAATATCCATCGCATAAAATTAGATTATCTGCAAGTAACTTCCGGTACCGGAGGTGTACGTCGTGTTGCTAATGTTGGCATTGATATTGCCGGCGATAAATTTGATGCAGCATCGTCGGGTAACGGGCCTGTTGATGCAGCAATAAGTGCTGTATGGCAAGTTATATGTAATAATACTACAGTAAAAGACGGAGAAACTGAAATTAAAGAATTCCTTATACAGGCTATAAACAAAGGTAGCAACGATGTTGGAAAAGTACACATGCAAGTCGAACACCGTGGACAAATATATTATGGTTTTGCGGCTCATACCGACATTGTTGTAGCATCGGCCGAAGCATTTATAAATGCAGTGAATAAATTTGTGAAATAAGAGCAACTAAAAAAATAAGAACTTAGTAAAAAATGAAAACATTATTCGACAAAATTTGGGATGCCCATGTGGTATCAACCGTTGAAAACGGTCCTACTCAGTTGTATATTGATAGGCATTTTTGCCATGAGGTTACCAGTCCTCAAGCTTTTAACGGATTACGAGCACGCGGTTTGAAAGTATTTCGTCCAGAGAAAACAACTCTTACAGCCGACCATAACACTCCAACAATAAACCAAGATCAACCAGTAAAAGATCCAATATCAAAAAATCAATTAGATACATTCGAGAAGAACGCTAAAGAATTCAATTTGCCCTTCTTCTATCCATTAGGTCATAAAAAGAATGGTGTAGTTCATATTATTGGCCCCGAAAATGGTTTCACTCAACCGGGTATGACTATTGTGTGTGGCGACAGCCATACATCAACACATGGAGCTTTTGGCTCTATTGCTTTCGGAATAGGAACTTCTGAGGTTGAAATGGTATTGTCTACTCAATGCATCCTACAATCGCGTCCTAAAACTATGCGTATTACATTTAACGGCAAATTGGGAGAAGGTGTTACCGCAAAAGACCTAGCACTATATATGATATCTAAACTTACAACCGGAGGTGCAACTGGATATTTTGTAGAGTATGCAGGTGAAGCCATCCGGAATATGTCGATGGAAGAACGTATGACATTATGTAACCTAAGTATAGAAATGGGCGCTCGTGGAGGACTTATTGCTCCGGATGAAAAGACATTTGAATATGTAAATGGACGCGAATTTGCCCCTAAAGGAGAAGAATGGAATAAAGCATTAGCATATTGGAAAACATTAAAAACTGACGAAGGTGCTAAATTCGATAAAGAATTGGAATTTGATGCAGCGGATATACAACCAATGGTCACTTATGGCACAAATCCGGGTATGGGAATGGGTATAAATGATTCGATTCCTACCTTGGAAGACATTGACGAAGCCGGACGCATATCGTTCAGAAAATCGATGGATTATATGGGATTTGAACCAGGCGAAAAAATCGAAGGAAAATCGATAGATTATGTCTTCCTTGGTAGTTGTACAAATGGACGTATCGAAGACTTCCGCGCTTTTGCAAAATTTGTAAAAGGTAAGAAAAAAGCCGATAATGTTATTGCATGGCTAGTTCCGGGTAGTTGGATGGTAGAACAACAAATAAAAGAAGAAGGCTTATTTGATATATTAAAAGAAGCAGGTTTCGAGTTACGTCAACCCGGATGTTCGGCATGTTTGGCAATGAATGACGACAAAGTTCCTTCCGGAAAATATGCAGTATCTACATCTAACCGTAATTTTGAAGGACGTCAAGGCCCGGGAGCTCGTACAATATTGGCAGGTCCTCTTGTTGCTGCAGCTGCAGCTGTTACCGGAAAAATAACAGATCCAAGGAAAATTTAATTTAATACTAATATTCTACGCATATTGATATAGAAAAAAGTTATGGAAAAATTTCAAACATTAACATCAACATATGTCCCACTGCCTATAGAGAATGTGGATACTGACCAGATAATACCTGCACGATTTTTAAAGGCTACAGACAAAGAAGGTTTTGGAAACAATCTTTTTGCTGATTGGAGATACGATAAAGACGGAAGTCCTAAAACTGATTTTGTACTAAACAACCCTATTTATAGCGGAAGTATTTTGGTAGCCGGTAAAAACTTTGGTAGCGGATCGAGCCGCGAACATGCAGCATGGGCTGTTGGTGGATATGGATTTCGTGCCGTAGTATCAAGTTTTTTTGCAGACATATTCAGAAATAATGCTCTTAATAATGGTATACTACCAGTTGTTATTAGTCCTGAATTTCTTGCTGAAATATTCGAGAGTGTAAGTAAAAATCCTAAAGCCACATTAACGATAAACCTTGATGCTCAAACAATAATGAATGATGCAACCGGAAAAAGTGAATCGTTTGAAATTAATAGTTACAAAAAAGAATGTTTGCTTAAAGGATTGGACGACATAGACTATTTGCTTTCGAAGAAAGAGCAAATAGAAGAATATGAAAAGGAACATACATTCTAATTAATACAATCTTCAATGTGTCAATATAAATTGGCACATTGACATATGAAACTTACCGATCAGGATATGTCATGATAGAAATAATGGATACAACCCTGCGGGATGGTGAACAAACTTCAGGTGTGTCGTTCTCTCCACAGGAAAAACTAAGTATAGCTAATCTGCTCCTCAGCGATTTGGGTGTTGATCGGATAGAAATAGCCTCAGCCCGTGTTTCGGATGGAGAATTTGCTGCTGTAAAAAAAATAGCAGATTGGGCAAAGATAGCAGGATATACCGATAAACTAGAAATACTTGGTTTTATCGACAATGGAGCTTCGTTAAAATGGATACAAGATGTTGGTTGTAATACAATAAACCTACTAACCAAAGGCTCTTTTAAGCATGTAACCGAACAGTTAAGAAAAACACCTGAAGAGCATCTTGAAGACATAAAACGAGACGTATACCTTGCTGAAAAGATGGGTATAACAGTAAATCTATACCTCGAAGATTGGTCAAACGGAATGGAAAATTCCGAGGAATATGTATATTTCTTGGTCGATAACCTGAAAGATTTACCCATAAAGCGATTTATGTTACCCGATACTTTAGGCATTTTAAATCCTCATACAACATGGCGTTATTGTCGTAGGATGAGAAACCGTTATCCTGATTTACATCTCGATTTTCACGCCCATAATGATTATGATCTCGCAGTAGCTAATGTAATGGTTGCAACAGAAGTGGGTTTAGACGGAGTCCATGTAACAATAAATGGACTAGGCGAACGCGCAGGAAATGCCTCTCTCTCAAGTGTTATTGCAGTCTTTCATGATCATCTTAAAATAAAAACATCCATAAAAGAAGAGGAAATAAACAAGGTCAGCCGTGTTGTAGAGACTTATTCGGGTCAAACCATTTCTGCAAACCAACCCATTATCGGCGAAAATGTATTTACACAATGCGCTGGAATACATGCAGATGGAGACAATAAAAACAATCTATATTACAACGATTTACACCCCGATCGTTTTGGGCGTGTCCGCGAATATGCTTTAGGAAAACTTTCGGGTAAAGCTAATATTCGTAAAAATATAGAAGCCCTAGGGATAGAACTCGACGAAACAGACATGGCCAAAGTTACAAGCAGAGTAATAGAGCTTGGAGATAAGAAGGAAATCATCACTCAAAGCGATCTGCCATATATTATTTCGGATGTTCTGAAACAAAACGAAAAAGAAAGAAAAGTCAAAATCATAACATTTGCTTTTGTCTTAACTAAAGGATTACGCCCTACAGCAACTGTGCGTGTAGAAGTTGATGGAGTAGAATATGAACAGACAGCACCGGGTGATGGTCAGTATCATGCTTTTTCCAAAGCATTATATAAGATATATAAGAAATTGAATAAGCCTATTCCTACTTTAAAAAACTACTCGGTATATATTCCACCTGGTGGACGTACCGATGCCTTGGTTCAGACTGTAACTACATGGGAATTTAATGGTAAGGAATTTCGTACACGAGGACTGGATGCCGACCAAACTGAAGCAGCAGTTAAAGCAACTGAGAAAATGCTGAATATAATTGAAGATATGAACTAAAAACGAATATATATAAATAAACAACTAAAATGAAATTAAACATTGCAGTACTTCCCGGAGACGGAATTGGTCCTGAGATTGTAGGCCAGGCATTAAGAGTAACAGAAGCCGTTTGTGAAAAATTTGGTCACGAACTTACCTATAAATACGGATTAGTAGGTGCATCAGCCATCGATCAAGTAGGTAACCCCTACCCTGATGAAACACACGAATTGTGTATGGGATCTGATGCTGTTCTGTTTGGTGCTATTGGCGACCCTAAATTCGATAATAATCCTGCAGCTAAAGTTCGTCCTGAACAAGGGCTTTTAGCTATGCGCAAAAAATTGGGATTATATGCTAACCTACGTCCTGTATCAACCTTTCCATCTCTTATTCATAAATCTCCATTAAGAGCAGATCTGGTAGAAGGGGCCGATTTTATGTGTGTGCGCGAGCTTACAGGTGGTTTATACTTTGGACGTCCACAAGGAAGAAGCGAAGACGGGAACACCGCTTACGACACTTGTGTGTACACCCGTGAAGAAGTAGAACGCATTGTTCGCTTATCATACAAATTCGCAGAACAACGTCGTAAAAAATTGACTATAGTAGATAAAGCTAACGTTTTATGTACATCACGTCTTTGGCGTCAGGTTTCACAGGAAATAGAAAAAGAGTTTCCTAATGTTGAAACTGAATATATGTTTGTCGATAATGCAGCCATGCAGATAATACAATGGCCTAAACGATTCGATGTTTTAGTTACAGAGAATTTATTTGGTGATATATTAACCGATGAAGCATCAGTAATAACAGGTTCGTTGGGTATGCTTCCATCGGCATCAATTGGTATACATACCTCTGTATTTGAACCTATACACGGATCATATCCTCAAGCAACCGGTAAAAACATAGCAAATCCTTTAGCTACTATCCTTTCTGCTGCTATGATGTTCGAATATGCTTTCGAACTGAAAGAAGAAGGCTCACTTATCCGCAAAGCTGTTGATGCTTCAATGGCAGAAGGTATTGTTACTGAGGATATCGCATCAGGCAGTAAAGCTTACTCAACATCCGATGTTGGAGATTGGATTGTTGACTTCATTAAAAAATAAATACCATTCTATTATTGATATAGCTTAAAAGAAAGGCTGGAAATTAAATAATCCTTTCAGAACCATTCATTATCAAGAGTGTTTTTGAAAGGATTTCTTTTTTAGTCATCAGGCTCTATTCTTCATCAAAATCATCGAAGAATGAGAAATCTGTAAAATCTTCCAGCTCCCGACGATCTTTTTTTGTTGGTCGCCCTGTACCTCTTGCTCTATCGATAAAGCCACTGGCTTTTGATAATTCCAGTATCTGATACTCAGAAGCCGGAGTTACATCCTTCATGTATTCAGGTACAAGTTTAGCCCCCATTCGTCGTTCTGTGAGCGCAAGTACTTCAAACGAATATGTAATAGGAGATTTACGTATTTCAATAACATCGCCTACCTTTATCATTCGCGATGGTTTTATATTTACACCTTTAATCATTACCCTCCCTTTTTTACAGGCTTCAATAGCCATCGAACGGGTTTTAAATAAGCGTACACCCCAAAGCCATTTATCTATGCGTACTTCGTTCTGTCCTTCTTTCATACTATAAATTAAACAAATAGGCACCGGAATTTCATCAAGACCAGTGCCAGTTTTTATATTTCAGCCTATATTATACTATTCTTGCATATTATGGAATACATTTTGCACATCATCGTCTTCTTCAAATTTATCAAGAAGTTTTTCAAGCGTAGTACGCTGTTCTTCCGTTACTTCCTTTAACTCGTGAGGAATACGTTCGAACTCTGCACTATGTATTTCAAAACCATTTTCTTCCAGATATTTTTGAATATCAGAGTACGATTTAAACTCTCCATACAATATAATATTTTCGTCTTCGTCCTGAACCAGTTCATCCACTCCAAAGTCAATAAGCTCTAGTTCAAGGTCTTCAAGCGAAATACCATCCTTTGGCGATATTTTAAATACACATTTATGATCGAACAAAAACTCAAGGCTTCCCGATGTGCCTAACGAACCTCCATGCTTATTGAAATAACTCCGTACATTAGCAACTGTACGAGTAGGGTTATCGGTAGCCGTTTCTACTACTATTGCAATACCAAAAGGTCCATATCCTTCGTATACAACCTCTTTATAATCAGCCTCGTCCTTCGATGTTGCTTTTTTTATGGCACGTTCAACATTGTCCTTCGGCATGTTTTCTTTCTTTGCCTGTTGCATCAAAACCCTCAAACGAGGATTTGTATCCGGCTCCGGACCTCCGTCTTTAACGGCCATTGTTATTTGTTTTCCTAACTTTGTGAATACGCGGGCCATATTTCCCCAGCGTTTCATTTTCGTTGCTTTACGATATTCAAAAGCTCTTCCCATAAGTTATATATTGTTTTCCTTTTTTATTGTTAAACTATTTTCTTAATTCTGCACCAAGCTCTTTTTCCAGTTGCATCTGAATTTTTCGCATAATATCATCTATTTGCTTATCATTCAGTGTTTTTTCACTATCCTGTATTACAAAGTTTACCGCATATGATTTTTTACCTTCGGGAAGATTCTTTCCTTCATATACATCAAACAATTTAACTTCTTTCAATAGTTTTTTCTCGGTTTTCAGCGCAATTCTTTTAACATCATCAAATAACACTCCTTTATCCAAAAGTAAAGCTAAATCTCTTTTTACTACCGGATATTTTGATATTTCTTTGTATGTAACCACATGCTTCTTTATCTCTTTCATTAAAGCATTCCAGTTGAGTTCGGCAAAGTATACCTCTGTGTTTATGTCGGTTTCTTTAAGTAGCTTTTTACTTACAATACCTAAAGTACCTAATTCTCGTGTATGACTTTTTATTATTAAGCCTACGTTATATATTTCGTTCGAGAATTGCTTATATTCATATTTTTGTGGTGAAATTCCCAATCGTAACAATATGCTTTCGACATAAGCTTTTAATTGGTACACCGACATTTTCTCATTTTCAGCAGCCCAAGTGTTTTCGATGCTATTTCCACACAGCCATAAACCTAAATGCAATTCTTCCGAATACTCTTTCAATGGCTCCCCTTCTATTCTGCGATCGGCATCGTAATAATAACAATTACCTAATTCGTAAAACCGAAGGTTACTGTTTTTCCTGTTTCGGTTGTAAGCAATACTTTCTAATCCTCCGAATAATAAAGTCTGGCGCATTACGCTTAAATCACTACTTAACGGATTTAATAACCTTACACATTTCGATTCGGGATATGTTTCTAAATTAGCATAGTACGATTCTTTTGTCAGCGAATTATTTAATATCTCATTAAATCCGGCTCCTGTAAGCTGCTCTGATATAAGGTTCTGTAAATCGGTACTGCGGTCTGTTATTGTTTTATACGACAGATTCGATTTTACATCATCGCCAATCTCAACGTTGTTATAGCCATATATCCTTAATATATCTTCAATAACATCAACATCGCGCTGAACATCTACACGATAACGAGGTACACTAAGAGTTAGGTTATCTCCCGATTCCTTTTCGATAACCATCTCAAGGCTCGACAGTATAGATTTTACTGTTTCACGGTCAATATTTTTTCCTATCAGTTTGTTAACCTTATCGAGATTAAGTTCTACCTTGAAGTTATCAAATTTTTGAGGATACACATCCTGAATATTTCCTACAATCTCGCCTCCTGCAACTTCTTGTATAAGTAAAGCGGTACGTTTCATCACATATATTGTATCGTTAGGGTCGACACCACGTTCGAAACGAAATGAAGAGTCTGTATTTAAACCATGACGACGTGCTGTTTTTCGTATCCATGTAGGATTAAAGTATGCACATTCAAGAAACACATCCTTTGTTTCTTCTGTAACTCCCGATTTAAGCCCGCCAAAAACTCCGCCAATACACATTCCTTCTTTGTCATTACATATCATCAAGTCCTTATCACTCAATGTATGTTCTACACCATCAAGAGTAGTAAAATTTGTACCTTCGGGTTCTGTCCGTACAATTACTGTATTTCCTGTTATATATGCCGCATCAAAAGCATGAAGTGGATGTCCCAACTCGTGTAAAACATAGTTAGTAACATCTACTACATTATTTATCGGACGTAAACCGATATTAGTCAGACGCTTTTTCAGCCAATCAGGACTTTCTTTTACATTTACGTTTTTTATTGTTACTCCCGCATAACGAGGACAAGCCTCCGTATTTTCAACTTTTACAGTTATTCCTTGTACATCGCTGTTTATTTTGAATTCATCGACTGAAGGCAATGTCAATTTTGAAAGCTTTCCGTTTTGCTGTAAATAAGCTGCTAAATCGCGAGCAACGCCATAATGAGACGATGCATCTACACGATTCGGGGTAATATCTACTTCAAGTATGAAGTCACTTTTTATGTTGTAATAATCTTTTGCTAATGTTCCAACTTTTGCATCGGCAGGTAACACTATTATTCCATCATGACTTGCACCTATCCCAATTTCATCTTCGGCACAAATCATACCAAAAGATTCTTCGCCTCTTATTTTCGATTTTTTTATTGTAAACGACTCCTCTCCCGAATACAAAATTGTACCAACCAAAGCTACAACAACCTTTTGCCCTGCTGCTACATTCGGAGCACCACACACAATCTGTAATAAATCGGGCTGGCCAACATTTACTGTTGTAATATGTAAATGGTCTGAATTAGGATGATCGATACAAGTGATAACTTCGCCAATAACCAAACCTTCTAAGCCTCCCTTAACAGACTGAACTTCTTCAACTCCTCCGGTTTCTAAACCAATAGAAGTTAATGCTGCTGATGTTTCTGCTGGTGTTAAATCAAAATTCAAGTATTCTTTTAACCAGTTGTATGAAATATTCATATAATGTTTTCTTTAGCTCTTTGTCCGCTATTTACAGAAAGAGACGATTTATATTATTATTTCTATTTTCGTTCGAAAAATAAGCCCAAAAATATAAAATTTATCAGACCTGTGAAAATATAATAAGCGCTTTAAATTAAAAATAAATTCCTGTTACAGATATTCTACTTACATAGAATTAAGCATTACTCAAAATATTCAGAAACCTATAATAAATAAAAACCTGACAAATCTTACACTTTTACTTTGAAAAATAAAATATGGTATTAAAAATCCAGCTCCCGTCTACATAAATGCTTAATGTCATATAATTTGATTTACAATTGCCCTTAGCTGTTATTTACGCTAAAAGTACTCAATATATAGATAAACAATAGTTTATAATATTGGTATCAACAAACGTTATTTGCATCTTCTTGTATTCTTTTCAGCAATTCGGGGTATTGAATACCTTTTTGATTGAAATACTCTTTAATAGCTCTAACTTTTGCTTCTTTATCGGGCATAAGTTGATAAAGCACATACCACTCTTCGAGTGTCGAAAAAGGAGTAAGTATTCCGTCTATTTCGAAAAGGTGAGGTACTGAAAGTTTGTCATATTGATATTCAAAAACGCCGACTTTAGTTTTTATTTTAAAGCCAGCCATTAAATCTACATTTATACCATTAATGATATATTCATAAAAATATTCTGTCAGGTATATCTCCGATTTTTTTTCTTTCATCTTTTCGCCCATAGACGAAAGAATTTTATCGGCAATTGATATATCTTGAACCGACACACTTATGTCAATATCTTTTGGTGTACTTGTTAACCCATATTTATATAACAAGACAGAAGCCCCAACACTCCAAAGTATTTCTGAAGTATTTAGGGCTTTCGCTATTTCTACAAGTGTAAATTGTAACGATTTTGTCATTTTTTATTTATGCTCTTTTAATAAGCACGAGCAAAAATAACTCTTTGAACTGAAGGTTTTCCTGTAACCATACATTTTCCGGGAGTTTTATCTCCATCTAAAGGAATACAGCGTATAGTAGCCTTAGTTTCTGTCTTTATTAACTCTTCTGTTTCGGGAGTTCCATCCCAATGAGCCAATATAAAACCTCCATCTCCTATTTTTTCTTTAAACTCTTCATAGGTATCAACCTCTATTGTATGGCTTTTTCTGTAATCCGATGCTTTTTTATAAATATTAGCTTGGATGTCGTCAAGCAGATTTTTAATATATACATCAATATTGTCACACGATATGGTTTCTTTTGTAAGAGTATCGCGGCGAGCAACTTCTACTGTATTGTTCTCTAAATCACGACCTCCCATAGCCAACCGAACAGGCACACCCTTAAGTTCGTATTCCGAGAATTTCCATCCCGGCTTCTTATTGTCAGCATTATCATACTTTACAGATACGCCCAAAGCCTTTAAAGCCTTTACTATACCTTCAACTTTCTCGTCAATTTGTGCAAGTTGTTCCTCACTACGATAAATTGGGACAATAACAACCTGATATGGTGCAAGTTTTGGAGGCAAAACCAATCCATTATCATCGGAATGCGACATTATAAGCGCTCCCATTAAACGGGTAGATACCCCCCATGATGTAGCCCAAACGTGTTCACGCTTTCCTTCTTTATCGGCAAAAGTTACATCGAAAGCTTTCGCAAAGTTTTGTCCTAAAAAGTGTGACGTTCCTGCTTGCAAAGCTTTACCATCCTGCATAAGAGCCTCTATTGCATATGTATCAACAGCTCCGGCGAAACGTTCCGATGCCGATTTTACTCCTTTTACAACAGGCACAGCCATATATTCTTCGGCAAAACAAGCATATACTTCGAGCATACGACGGGCTTCTTCTACAGCTTCTTCTTGTGTTGCATGAGCAGTATGCCCTTCTTGCCACAAAAACTCAGCAGTACGTAAAAATAAACGTGTACGCATTTCCCATCGCACAACATTAGCCCATTGGTTTACTAATATAGGCAAGTCGCGATACGACTGTATCCAGTTGCGGTAAGTATTCCATATAATAGTTTCGGACGTTGGCCTTACAATTAATTCTTCTTCAAGTTTTGCTTCGGGATCAACAACAACACCTCTACCCTCTGGATCATTTTTCAGACGATAGTGAGTGACAACAGCACATTCTTTGGCAAACCCTTCAACATGATCAGCTTCTTTACTTAGAAATGATTTTGGAATGAATAGAGGAAAATATGCGTTTACATGTCCTGTTTCTTTAAACATGTCATCTAGTTGGCGCTGCATTTTCTCCCAAATAGCATATCCATAAGGTTTTATAACCATACATCCCCTAACTGCCGAATTTTCAGCAAGATCGGCTTTTATCACTAAATCCTGATACCACTGACTGTAATCTTTACTTCTCGAAGTCAGCTCTTTAAGTTCTTTTGCCATATTACGTTGTTATGTATATTCTTTTTTGCAAGGCAAAGTTATGAAAAAAGCTATTTCGGGCAATTGATAATGAGTATAAATTTAAATTATGGTTTAGTAATAATCTATAGTTAAGCTTTTCTTTATTTTTTTTCAGCTTTACAGTCCTTATTTTCTGCACTATACAAGTATTCTGTTTATTTTTTATTAGAGCTTCTTTATTTTTTATTTGCAAATAAAATAAAAAGGTTTACCTTTGCACTCGCTTTTGAAAAGCAAAACAGGGAGATTCCGTAGCTCAGTTGGTAGAGCACATCACTTTTAATGATGGGGTCCTGGGTTCGAGCCCCAGCGGGATCACTGGAAGATCGGAAACTAACAGACAATTTTCCGGCAAAACAAGACAAAACTCTCTAGAATAGCAT
>NZ_QVMM01000025.1 GCF_010501065.1 Dysgonomonas sp. 216
CACACATTTTACCTAACTGGTGGTATACTTTTCAATTATTTTAGTGGACTACTTTTCAATTATATTATACAGTCCTTAATGTTTGCAGACAAAACATCTGTTACCAGTTTTTTATAAAAATCTTGTCTTTCGTGCTTTTCTTTTGGAACTATTGAACTGACATTGCCTGAAAAACGTGAAAACAGTTCAGGAAAGAAATCTTTATCATTTGTAACACCATTTATCAATTGATTTCGATAAGCGTTTCCACCTACTGCATACCATGCACATTGTCCTTCTGTGCCATTCCAATATTCCTGAACCAAACCTTTTGCATCTTTATTTAAAGCACCAAATTCATCCAACAGCACAATTGGTTCTTCAAGTAATGTCAGATAGTATTTAGTATCTTCTTTCATGTCATCATATTTTCCTTTCGGACTGACACCAACAACTGTTGCAAGTTTTTTAATGAAAGCATTTGGTTTTTTGCATTGTGTGCAATCAATATAAAAGCAGTTTTTTAGGCTTTTTGCCATGTATTTCAGCGTTTCAGTTTTGCCAATTTCACTTTCATCAGCGAATGTCATACTTTTGGAATACTGTTTGCAAAACAACACTTCTTCACGTATCTGACTGAAAACATCAGTTTCCACCAATACCCAATCACGCTTATTTGCATGAACACCCAATTCACGTCCAAGACGTAACCATTTACTGTCAGGTAGTAGTTTGTCACGTTCACCTTTTTGCAGTCTGCTGAAAACAGATGGATTGATTTCCATTGATCGTGCAAATGCAGCATCAGTTCCACCAAAATTGTTGCGTTTGATCAATAAATCTTCAACAACCTTTTCTTTGAATAAACTTGTAATTTCCATATTTTTAGTCTTTTAATTATTTTAAAAATTGCTTGCTAAACTTCGTTTAAACGATGTTTTATTGTTGTTTAAAGGCATTTCATTTTCTTCATTATCTATATTTGATAATACCTTTGCAGATTCAGTGGATGGTGTGTATTTGTTCAGACCAGGCATTTTGAATGAATTGCCAATTGTCACAGGTATATTGTCAATCACAGTGATTTTTTCAAGTTCGTTTTTGCTTCTGCGTCCGTAACTTTCAATTGTGTTCACATATTTGCTGACCAATTCACGGTTGATCATATCTTCTTTCGTGCGTTCTATTCTTGCACGTCCATATCCTGGATGTTCTATTGCTTCACAGATGAATTGATTGTCAATGTAGATGTGTGCTTTCAGTACGTTGCTATCATTGGCATCAAGCCAATAGATATCCACATCACTTCCTTCAACCAGTTGCATCAGTTTGATCAGGCTGTCACCAGTGCAGATCACACCATCCAATCCAAGCAGATATTTTGAACTTCTGAAATTCATTATTCCTGCATTCACTGATGTTGTTTCTTTGAATCCTAAATATGGAAGGATGCCATGATAATTGGTCGGACGCACATTCGGATTCTGCATGCTTACAAACACATCCCAACGGCTCATTCCTTTTATTTTGCTGTGTTCACTGTTGTTCCATGTTTCAATGTCACGCAAACAACCTTCAACAATAGTTTCGTATGGAATAACTTGTTTTTTGTCCGTGCGTGCCTGATTAGCTTCACTGATCGCAAATGGACGTGCCAACCATCCTTCACGTTTCTTTTCGTATTGATATCTTAATTGTCTGTAATATGCTTCTATACGCTTACCACGTGCATTGTTTGCTTCGATTCTCACATATTGGAACATATTTCCTTCTTTTAGAAAAGTATCTGTGAAACTAGAGTTCAAACTCATTTCACCTTCCAATTCAGCAGGAAGTGGTAAATTCCATTCTGCGTAATTACGCACCATTTGTCGGTAAAAGTCCAAAATGATTCCTTCTTTGCTTTTGCCCCAAACCCAACATGTAAATGCTTCACTTCCTAAATCAATACCATTGTAGAACCACATTCTTTTGCCTGGTGCATACTCAAACACTGGCTGTCTGTCATCAATAGAAATCAATGATCCTGCAAATTGTGGTTGCAACAGTCTGTGATAAGGCTTGAATTTTGCCATGTATTTCTGTCTGTCACCGCTTCGTGCCAATTCATTTCCAATCTTGTTTTCCCATTTAGACAGGTGATTCCAAACAGTGCCAACACTTAATGTGCTGTATGCTTTAGGATCGTATATTTCACCAGTTTCATTGTTGATCACTTCAACATAGCCATTCAAAAAACCTTCATAAGTCTGTGCAACTTCTGCATAGGTCGGTTTGTGTTCAATACCTGCAAACATATTATTCAGCAGTGTGATATGATCATCATCCACTTTCAGTGCATTAGCATTCAACCTTCCTTTGTGAATCAGGCATTTATAACTTTCTTTTTTGTATTGATTATATTTTTCACGCAATCTGCGTTCATTTTCAGGCAATGTGTGTGGAATTTGTTGTTTGAATAGCGTGCAATCTTTGGTTATTGATTCCCATATATCAGCACGCACACGTCCTTTTCTCAAACTGCGTTGAAGTGCTGCACGTTCTGCATAAACCTTTTCAATAGTGTTCAATACAGATGCATTCAGTGTATATTCGTCAATTCGGTGTCTTTCAATAGTTGATTGATCTTCAAATCTGTGATAACAGAAAAAGTCAAAAGCAGCATAATCACGCACAAAGTTCTTTTCAAACAATGTTTGTTGGATCAACTTTGGTGCATTGCCCCAAACACGCACAATTGCTTCCTGCCATTTATAAGGCAATGAATCAAATGAAACTAACATTGGTGTGTTAGGTGCTTGTGGTCGAATTCGTATTATTGAACCACGTGATATCCTGCTTGCTAATCCTTTATATCCAATAAGGCACAAACTATCTTCATGTGCTTCACAAACTTTATCTCCACTGTATAAGAAGCGTGCTTGCACACCTAAAGTTTCATTGTGATATTCGTATGGATTTTCTTTTTTCATAACTAATCAATGCTTTTTGCTCCTGTGGGTGGAATCGAACCACCCATGCAACCATTCAAGAAATGTGTTTTTTTACTTCACTTTCGGTCAAAGTGTTTGGAATACCATTGTAGTGTCCTTTTTGTTTGTTATATGGAATAAATAAATAGCCTTCATCATTCATTCCATAATACATCACATCTATGCTTTTGCTGTGATCTGTGTATTTATACACACCATCACATTTCAATTCTTGTGTTTTCATAATTCAACTACTGTTTCACGTTCTAATATTTCTACCCAATCAATAGCATCTTTCAGAATTTTCTGTGATAGTTCAGAATTTCTTTCTCTATCACCTTTTAATACCCTACGAACATAATCTTCCGAGCATTTGTGTTTCCTAGCTAATGCAGGAACTTTCAAATCCTTAATATCTTCCGATGAAAAAATTCTTGTCGTCATATTCAAGACTATTTATATTATTTGATTAATTTTGTCGCAATCACAACGACAAATAAATACAGAATATTCTGAATAAACAAATAAAAATGAAAAAAAATACAGATGTTTCTGAAAGATTGGAACAAATGATAGATTTCTTAGGTGTCAATAGGAATGCTTTTGCAAAGTCATTAGGATATGAACGTTCACAGGTGGTTTATGACATAATCAATGGAAAAGCAAAACCAAGTTTTGACTTTTTTGAAAGATTATTGGATTCAGAATATTCTGACAAAATTAATATTGATTGGCTTATTTCTGAAAAAGGAAGTATGATAAAACAGATTGATGAAGAAATTGAAACAAACTACAAACGCTCGCCAAAGGTGGTTGAAAAAAATTATGATATACAAAGCATTCCATTGTATGAAATAAGTGCAGCAGCAGGATTGAAATCACTTTTTGCAGGTGGAAAACAGAATGTGATTGATACTTTGCGAATTCCAAATCTTTCAAAGGTTGATGGTGCAGTGTTTATCACAGGTGATAGTATGTATCCATTGCTGAAATCAGGCGACATTGTTGTTTTCAAGATGATACATGATATCAATTATCTTCATTTAGGTGATATATACATACTTGCTTATGAAATCAATGGTGATGAATATGTTGTTGTGAAATATGTGAATGAATCAAACAAAGAAGGTTATGTAAAATTAGTTTCATACAATGATCACTTCAAGCCAATGGACATCCCTATTTCAGCAATATCAACTATTGCATTGGTGAAAGCAAGTATTAGATATAACACAATGCAATAATAAGAATATGAAGCTATTTAGTTTTTTTAGTAAAAAGAAAGTAGAAGCAAAACCATTGGTGAATTTTGGCATTCAATATGAAGTACCTAAATCATTGACAGAATATATAAAAAGCAATATTTTTTTCTTTTCTACTTGTAAAACGAAAGAAGAAATGCAAAAGATATCCATTTTGCTTCTAACTGACACCAATGAAATAAAACCATTCTATAAATTCTATCAGGAAGTTCAAAAATTGCATCCTAACTGTGAATGTGACCTGCTAGAGCGTGAATATAATTTGGCAATTGCTTGTGCTTTATTATATCCAAAATCGCAAGAATTCAAAGCGGATGGTGATAGATATCATTGGCAGTTACGAGAATATGAAGGTGAAGAATTTACATTATCACCTAATGATCCATTTTGGAAGCAGTTTTTTCCACCTAATGACTGGACTGATAACAAATTCAATATTGTTCAGGTATTAAAAAGAGATTATTCTTTATCAGATAGCAATGAAGCAATCAAATACATGTCAAAGAAAGTTGATCCATTATTTCAATGCGATTTTAGTACAAATAGTTTTCCAATAGATCGCTTCATTCGGTGCGTGAATACGAAACAAGACTAAACAAAGTAAAGCATTTGTTTATCAATACATTAAGCTATTTGAGTTTGTTTTTTATTGCTGATTATGGGTGCAATCTCAAATACTATAACCATTCTTATTGGATATTTTTATCAGTATGATATATAAACCAACAATAAAAATATGCACTTTTTGCAGAAGTGTTGCAGAAGTGTACACAGTAGTGCTGAAAAAAATCAATATATTCACACGCATTCTGTACTCTTTTTATATGTAGTTTAAAGAAGGTTTATATGGCATTTAAGCAACTTCAATCAGGTGCAAAAAGCACCGAAATAGCCTGTTTTAGTGCTGTTTCAGGCACAAATACAAAAAAAGGACACATCACTGCATCCTTTTCACTCTATAATCACCATCCAATCACTATGGAATGTACATTTCGTTTCTGCACCTCACAGTGCTACTTTTACATATAACTGATTGATACTTATATAATTCATGCGTTTTTACGCACATTTACACATGCACATTTTGTTTTATCCCCCATACATTCCCACAATAAAAAGTGGAATTAGAGTTATAATAATGCCATAGCCAATCCAAGAAAGTCCTCCCCCGTACAGAATGGTTCCCACAAAGTCTTCTCCTGCACTCAAGCCTACACATGCGAGAAAAAAACAAATGCCTATTTCCCTCAGCATAAGGTTTGCGCTAATTGTTGTGTAGGTAATAAGCTTATACTTTGCCCCCAGCACACTCATTAATATGGCAACAATCAGAGGCCCTCCTGCCAATCCTAATTTTATTGGCTGGGGAACTCCCGGTAGTGTAAAAGGAATACTACCCAGCAAAACGCCAAGAAACACCCCTATAAAAATAGAAATAAGGTGAGGTTCATTCAATCTTTTCATTTTATTGCCCAAAGCCTCTATAACACCTTGTATAGCATTGGAATCGCCCACAATTGTTACCCTGTCGCCTATTTGCAATTTCAGATTGGGTTGGGCTATTAAATCTACTCCGGCGCGGTTTACCCGTGTTATATTTATACCGAAATTAGCTCTCAGGTTAAGTTCCCTTATCGTTTTACCATTCACTTTTGAGCGTGTTACCAATACACGCTTCGATACGAGCTGCTTATCGAGAATATCCCAATCGTCGGTCGACATATCGATACTATTACCCACAAACGCTATAATAGTATAACGATCTTTAGGCGTGGTTACCACATATATTTTATCGCCCTTGTTTAATACAGTTTGAGACGATGCTATTTCGACCTGCTCGTTCCGGCTATGCAAAACCCGCGAAGCTATAAACTTTTTACCTTCGAGCAATGTGGCTATTTCGCGGATGGTCATCCCAAAAACAGCCGGGTTATTCACTTCCAACGATAAAAGTTCGACTGCCGATTTTTTACCCTGAGGATCGGACAATTTAGCAGACTCTTCTTCCATGTTTACCCGAAAAACATACCTTATAAAAATAATAGAGCCTATAATACCCACAACTGCCAACGGATAAGCAACAGCATAGCCCATTGCAACAGACGTATCGGAAACACCATGTATATCGTAATAAGCCTCCTGTGCAGCACCCAAACCGGGAGTATTAGTTACTGCCCCCGACATAATACCCACCATAGTTTGCATAGGAATATCGGTTACATAATGTAAAACTATTGTTACTGTTACGCCCAGAAAAACGATGCCTGTAGCCAACATATTTAATTGAAGCCCGCCTTTTTTAAACGATGACAAAAATCCGGGTCCAACCTGCAATCCTATCGAATACACGAAAAGTATAAGCCCAAACTCTTTCATGAAATGTAGTACTTCGGGGTTTATTTTCATCCCGAAATGCCCTGCCAATAGTCCGGCAAAAAGAACAAATGTTATCCCAAAAGAAACTCCTTTAAATTTTAATTTGCCAAGGGCAATACCTGTTACTATAACAAGCGCGAAGAGTAAAATACTATGGGCGACACCATCGCCAAACAATAAACTTTCCAACCAATGCATATTCCTATTTTTTACAACAATAAAAAAGAAATAAAAAACACCTACATCAATTATAAGTAAAGGTAGTAATTTTATTCAACACTATACAAAAAAAGTAAGAGCCCTCGTACGGACTCTTACTTTTTCGATAAATGATATATTAACTCAATATATTGAAGAGATATTCTTATCTGTTTTCGATCCATTTACGGGCATTAACAAATGCCTCGATCCAAGGAGTAACATCGTCTTTACGATGCTCGAACGGATAATATGCACACTGCCATGGGAACAACGCACGTTCGAGATGCGGCATAATAGCCAAGTGACGTCCATCGGCCGAACAAACTCCCGCAGTATTATAATCCGAACCGTTAGGATTACCGGGATACCCGTCGTAGATGTATTTAGCTACAATATTGTATTCCGACTCTTGTTTAGGTAAAACAAAGCGGCCTTCGCCATGCGCAACCCAGATACCTAGTTTCGAACCCGACAGAGAGCCGAACATAACAGAGTTATTCTGAGGTATTTCGACGCTAAGGAAAGTAGATTCGAATTTATGCGATTTGTTATGATCCATTCTTGGTTTTTCCTCATGATCGGGATAAACCAAGCCTAACTCCATCATCAGCTGGCAACCATTACAAACACCAAGGCTTAAAGTATCCTTCCGTGCATAAAAGTTTTTTAATGCAGTTTTTGCTTTTTCGTTAAACATAAAGCTTCCTGCCCATCCTTTTGCTGAGCCAAGTACGTCGGAGTTAGAAAAACCTCCACAGAAAACAATCAGGTTAATATCTTCCAGCGTTTCCCTGCCCGAAGCCAAGTCGGTCATGTGCACGTCTTTAACATCGAACCCTGCAAGGTAAAGAGAATAAGCCATTTCACGTTCGCCATTAGTACCCTTTTCGCGAATAATAGCAGCTTTAGTTCCTAACCGAGCTTCGCGGTTAGGGCTTAAGTCATACTGAGCCAGACGCCCTGTAAATTCGGTATCGAATTTGAATTGAAGCGGTTGGTTTTTATAATTCTCGAAACGCTCCTTAGCCAATTCTGCTCCGCTTTGTTTACGATCGAGCAGATAAGACGATTCGTACCACACATCGCGAAGTTTATCAATATCAAACTCCTTAGTATAAGTATCTTTCGAAACTATCAGTTTACGTTCCTCAATAGGGCGTGCAACAATTGCATAACCTATACCATAATCGTTCAGGATTTTCTCAACCAAATGGTGGTGTTTTACCTGAATAAGCACTCCCGGATTTTCGGAGAATAATATTTTGATAATGTCGCTGTGTTGCAATTTATCGAGACGTGCATCAAGCCCACCCTGAGGATTAGCGAAGCACATTTCGAGCATAGCAGTAATCATACCCCCTGCCGACACATCGTGCCCTGCAATAATAAGGTTACGGTTAATAAGCTCTTGCACCGCGTTAAACGTATTTTTGAAATACTCTGTATCTTTCACCGTAGGAACCTCTTCGCCCAACTTACCCATTGTTTGAGCAAAAGCCGAACCGCCAAGTTTGAACGAATCGAACGAGAAGTCGAGGTAATAAAGATATGTACCTTTTATATAAGCCAATACTGGCGACACAATTTTACGGATATTGCTAACTTCGCCGGCTGCCGATATAATAACCGTTCCGGGAGAATAAACTTTTTCGTCGCCATATTTTTGAGTCATCGACAACGAGTCCTTACCTGTAGGTATGTTTATTCCTAATTCGCAAGCAAAATCAGAACATGCCTGAACCGCACTATATAATCGGGCATCTTCGCCCGGATTTTTACAAGGCCACATCCAGTTGGCGCTTAACGATATGCTTTTAAGCCCTTCGGTAAACGGAGCAAATACGATGTTAGTCAGAGCCTCGGCAATAGCCATAACCGAACCCGCTTCGGGGTCAACCATTGCTACCTGAGGTGCATGACCTATAGATGTTGCAATACCCGATTTTCCGCGATAGTCCAATGCCACAGCTCCAAGGTCGCTCAATGGCAACTGAATTTCGCCCTGACATTGCTGGCGTGCAACTTTACCTGTAACCGAACGGTCTACCTTATTTGTCAACCAGTCTTTACATGCCACAGCCTCTAATTGAAGAACATCTTTCAGATATGTCTCCAGATTATCGATACTATAATCGGGGTTTGTATATGTTTCGTCAACAGTAGTGTCTGTCATTACTGTACGAGGAGCTTTCCCGAAAAAGTCTTCGAGTTCCAAGTCTATCGGGCGTTTGCCATCGGCTTGTTCAAAAACAAACTTCATATCGCCTGTGGTTTCTCCTATAATATACATAGGCGAACGTTCGCGAGCGGCTATCTGCTGCATTTTTTCGGCTGCGCTTTCAGGGATGATAAGCCCCATACGCTCCTGACTTTCGTTTCCTACAATTTCTTTCGACGACAAAGTAGGATCGCCCACAGGCAGTTTCGAAATTTCGATAACTCCCCCTGTCTTTTCAACCAACTCCGAAAGGCAATTTAAGTGTCCTCCTGCACCATGGTCGTGAATCGAAACAATCGGGTTCTCGTCCGATTCGGCAAGTGTACGAATTACATTCGATGCACGTTTTTGCATTTCCGGATTCGATCGTTGTATAGCATTTAGTTCTATTCCGCTCGAATATACTCCCGTATCGACAGACGAAACAGCACCACCACCCATACCGATACGGTAGTTGTCGCCACCAAGCAAAACTACTTTTTCTCCGGCTACGGGTTCGCCCTTCAAGGCATCGCGTTTGTTTCCAAAACCAACCCCTCCGGCAAGCATAATCACTTTATCGTATGCAAACTTTTTCTGATTTTCAAGATGTTCGAATGTCAGTAACGAACCGCAGATAAGCGGTTGCCCGAATTTATTACCAAAATCGGAAGCACCATTCGATGCTTTAATCAATATTTCTTCCGGAGTTTGATATAACCAAGGTCTTTCGGGCATCACGTTTTCCCAATCGCGTCCCTCTTTTGTACGCGGATACGATGTCATATAAACAGCCGTACCTGCAATTGGCAACGAGGCTTTACCTCCTGCCAAGCGGTCGCGTATTTCGCCTCCCGATCCTGTTGCGGCTCCATTGAATGGTTCTACTGTAGTTGGGAAATTATGTGTTTCGGCTTTCAACGAAATAACCGATTTTATAGCTTTTGTTTTAAAAAAGTCGGGCTTATCGCCACTTGCAGGGGCAAATTGCTCAATGCTAGGGCCATCGCTAAACGCTACATTATCTTTGTAAGCCGAAATTAATTTATTCGGGTTTACTTTCGATGTTTTCTTTATCAGATTAAACAACGAGCTTTCTTTTTCTTCTCCATCGATAACAAAAACCCCGCCGAATATTTTATGACGGCAATGCTCGGAGTTTACCTGCGAAAATCCAAAAACCTCGCTATCGGTAAGTTTTCGTCCCAGCTTTTTACTTATACCGTTCAGATAGTCTATTTCGTCCTCGCTCAGGGCTAAACCTTCCTGTTTGTTATAAGCTTCAATATTATCTATTTCGATAATAGGCTCTGGTTTTTTATCTATGGTAAACATATCCTGATCGAGCTTTCCGTATACTCGCTGAAGCATACTGTCGTGCTCGGCATCTTTACTGTTTACAGCAAAAAACTCTTCTATCCTAACAATACCTTCCACACCCATGTTCTGGGTTATTTCTACGGCATTGGTACTCCATGGCGTAATCATTTCGCGGCGAGGACCAACAAAAAAGCCGTCTACTGTTTCGGCATCCATAGGTTGTGCTTCGCTAAAAAGCCAGATTAAACGCTGAATGTTTTCTGATGAAAGGTTGGAGGCTGTTTGTACAGCAATAATACTCCCCGATGAGGTCTTAAAAAAAGAAATCATATTTACAATATATGTTATTACTGATATTCTATTGTTTTGGATTGCAAAGTTAATGAAAAATAAGGAGATTAATATGCTGTTTTTAATGTTTAAATACTCAAAAATTCAATGCTGTTTGTTTAGCGCCTAAAATACCTGAAGAAACACTACAAGAGCGATTAAAATTTATCGTTATCGATAAAATTACGGTTGTTAATTTCAATATCTTTTTAGAAGGTCGGATGAAAGAAAGGCTATAAAGGCTACAAAATATTGTAGTAAGCTATAATTTATTAAAAATATTTTTTCAGCTAAAAAAAGCCTTACCCGCCAACCATTAATTCGCACAAGCCTCTCCCAAAAAGGTTTTCAGAACAATAGGTCTACCCGAAAACACAAAATGCAACCCGTATTATTTTTTTATTTGAAGAACTGAAATGAACATTTTTTTTTTTTTAATGTTTAATTACTAAACGATCTTTTAGACACAATACAAGAATTTATCAGGAGTTGATGAATAGTGTAAACATAAGATCGGAATTGATTGTTTATAGAAAGGTTAGGGATTAAAGAAGGTTATAAAGGCTCGAGGCGCTTAATAAACAACAGAGGGACAACTGGAATTTAAAAAAGGTCTTCTAAGCGCATAGCTTAAGCACCCCCCGATACGTATAAAAGAAAGATACTGTTACAGGATATTCTGTAGAGGTTAGCTTTTACGCCCTTTAAAGAATGAGGAACGAACTCGTTAAAACACTAAATAACAAATTATTAATAAAAAAAGTTGTATATAAAAATTTTGAATTATGAAAAAAGTTGTATTTTTTTTAGCATTTATTGCTATGGGAGTTGCTACTGTTTCGGCCCAAACTGAAAATAATGAACCGGGCAGAAACACAACCTTTGTAAAGAATGGATTTTGGGATAACTGGTTTATTGGAGCCGGTGCCAGCGGAAATGTATATTTTGGTGACGACGATGCCGATGCAAAATTTCTCGATCGTATAACCGTTGCACCTACAATTCAGTTTGGTAAATGGTTTAATCCGTATTTCGGAGCACGAGTGAGAGCTTCGGGGTTAACAAATCTTCACACATTTAACAACAATGCTTCAACAATGACTCGTAACAAGTTTGTAAGTACCGACGTTACTCTAATGTGGAACATGACAAACTATTTTATGAACTACAACCGAAGCCGCGTTTATAACTTTATACCTTTTGCCGGCGCAGGATGGACTTATACTTACGATTATAAAAATCTTGGCGGATTAAGTTCTCCTCACCATGTACACAGTGCCACTATTGACGTGGGTATTATAAACCGGTTCAATTTGATTAGCGATAAACTAGCTTTGGATATCGAATTCTCGGGTAAATTATTGAAAGACGAAGTAGACAGAAGATCTCACACAAAACACAGCTACGACGTACTAGGATCGGCTTCGGCTAGTTTGGTTTATACTTTAGGAAACAAAGGATTCGAAGTTGCCGAATTAAGAGATCAGTCCGAAATTGATGCATTAAACAACACAATTAACAATCAACGTGCTCAAATAGCGTCTTTAACGAACCGTCCGGCTGTTAAATCGGAACCTGAGGTTGTTGTAAAAGAAGTTGTGAAAGTTGTAGAAAAATCGCAAGAACCGGTTAACAACGTGGTATTATTCCCGCTAAACGGAACAAAAATTCAATCGCATCAGGAAGTAAATATTTACAACGTTGCTAAATATTTGAAAGATAACGCAAGTGCTAAGGTTCGTGTAATCGGATACACCGATAAAGCAACAGGAACACCCGCTATTAACGAAAAACTATCGAGACAACGTGCCCAGAATGTTGCAGATCTTATAACAGGAAAATATGGTATCAGCCCCGAACGCGTAAAAGTTGAATGGGAAGGTATGGCTAATCCTCCTTTCAGCACAACCGAATGGAACCGTGCCGTAATTATGTACATTGAATAATAGATATTAATTGAACAATTTTAAAACAAAAATCGAAATGAAAAAAATATTTGTAACAATATTTGCTGTGGCATCTGTTCTAACATTTGCATCGTGCGATCAGAGCGCAAAAGAAAAAGCTGCCGACAGCTATCAAGAAGCTAAAGAATCGGTTAACAAAGCTGCAAGTGAGGCATCTTCAACAATAGACGAAACCGTGAATACGGCAACCGAAAAAGCAACCGAAAGCTACGAAAACGCAAAAGAATCGGTTAACAAGGCTGCCGACGACGCTTCGAAAAAAGTTAACGAAGGAGTTTCGAGCGCAAAAAAAACGCTGAGCGACACAAAAGAGTCGATAGAACAAACTGCTAAAGACGCTAAAGGTGAAATACAAAAAAGTGTTGACAAAGCAGAAACCGAGACCCAAAAGGCTCTTGATGCAGCTAAAAAGAAGCTTAACTAAGAAGCATTATACCTAACCGAAGAAAGCAGGAGACAATATCCTCTATCTGATGAAGATATTTCTCCTGTTATTTCTTGATAAAGTGATCAGACCTCATAACAAAGGGGAAAGGACGAAAGCATTAACAGAATAAGAATCGATAAAAACGAAAGATAGATATGTTGAAGCAGGATATTGAACTAAATGCGTGGACTATATGGGTATTGCTGTCGCGTAATGGAAAACTTAACATAAAAGAACTGAGTGAACAGACCAATTGTTCTGAAGCATTCATATATATGACATTAGGTTGGATGCTCAAAAACAATGCTATAACACTTTCGCTCGACAACGAAATTCTTTATACCCAACTTAAAGACTCTCAACAGCAAGAAATTATGAGCGTTTGACGATAAAATACACTCCTTAACCCGAAAATAATATTTTGGGTTATCAATATTTAAATTGCAAGCAAGAGGAGAACGGATTATATATCCGCTCCTTTTGTTTTTTTGTTTTTTTGTTTTTTTTGTTTTTTTATGTAATAGTATGTCAAAAAATATTATTTTTGAGCTTTTAACTATTACCAACAATTATAATGAAATTCAAACCGAAAGCCTTACTTGTTATTTGTGCGCTGTTTATTACGTCCAATATTTCGGCACGCCTTCCAATATCGATAAAAGCCAAAGCTGGCGCAAACATCTCACACATAGATATGGAAGCCCAATATATTGAAAATTGGAAAAGTAATAACGGATCGGGACATAGCATCGATTCCCGAGTTGGGTATCAGCTAGGAGTAGATGTTCAAATGGATATACCTTCCTCTAACTTTTTCGTACAATCAGGTGTTACCCTCTCAAACAAAGGTTTCGATTGGAATTTAAAATCGAATGGTGCTTTATATTATTTTTTCACACAGAATAATGCTGAATACGTTAATATAAGTAGAAAACGGACTGACGCCAAAATGAAAATTAAAGCTACATATATCCAAATTCCGATTATGGTTGGCTATAATATGAAATTAAGCAAATTCAATATTAATCTGGCGGGAGGTACATATTTTTCTTACGGAGTTTTGGGTAAAACAAAAAGCAAAGGAAATAGAACTATATTCAACATTGGCCGCCCCCCATATCAAACTAACATAAATAAAGAGTTTGACACATTTGACGATATATTAAAGAATTTTGACATGGGTTTAAATGGTGTTATCAGTGTCGACTATTCCAGATTCAGCCTTTCTTACGGTTATGAGTTAGGACTTTCGAATATTGCTAAAATGAATAGAGTTGATGTATTTAATGTAGAAAGTTTAAAGAACCGAACAATGTATATTACTCTTGGCTACAAAGTCTTTTGATATTTGTTTTTGCAATAAAAGGACAATAATATATTGTAAAATATGTAAATTTAAATTATCTTTCGGACGTTTTTAGGTAATAATTTAAATTAAATCCATTATGAAAAAAACTGTGAGAGTTCTTGTACTGCTTGTTGCCGCAACATTTATCAGCGCCAACGCATTTGCCCAGCTACCTATTTCGCTAGGAGTTAAAGCCGGAGCAAACCTATCGAATGTAAGTTACGATGATGAAACTGATTTTGACACTAAAGCAAAAGCCGGATTTCAAGTAGGGCTCGATGTGAAAGCAAATATTCCATTAACCGGCATATTTATTCAATCGGGTTTAGCATTAACCACAAAAGGCTATAAAATAGACGAATCGGAATACGATGAGTATGAAGATGTAACCTATAAGTTCGAACAAAAGTCAAATGCGATGTTCCTTCAAGTGCCAATTATGGCAGGATACAATATAAGTGTTCCTGGAATTGGAGTTAATCTTGCTGCCGGACCTTATTTCGCTTACGGAATTGGTGGTAAAACAAAAGTTAAATATGTAGATCCTATTGATCCAGAATACAGCTTTAACCAAAAAGAAAGTACATTTGACGAAGACAAAGGTGGAATTAAAAAGTTTGACATGGGATTAACCGGAGCTGTAGGTGTTGAAATCTCTAAATTTTATGTAAACCTTGGATACGAATTTGGTTTAACTAATCTTGCCGGAAAAGAATGGGAAAGCGGAGATAAACTCAAAAATCGTAATGCTTACCTTACTATCGGGTACAAAATATTCTAAGCTTCGTTATTTTAAATAAGGAAACAAAAAAGATGGCAATTGCCATCTTTTTTTATTTATGTTCACTCACTTAGAGCTGTTCTATTACTTCTTCTTCTCCAGCCGATAGCTTAATGCTCCCGACGGACACATATCTACCTGATTAATCAATTCTTCTGTAGTGGCGTTCCCTATTTTTACCCACGGCCTTTCGTTTGGATTATATACTTTAGGTAGTGTATGTACACATATTCCCGAATGTATACACAACCCCGGTTGCCATACAATGGTTAACTCGCCGTTACTATATTCTATTTTTTTATCTTTATCCATAGTTCTGCTTCTTTTATACTCTTATTTTCTTATAACTAAGCGTCTCCAATCGGGATGTTTTTGCAAATACCCAACAATAAACGGACACAAGGGAACCAATCTTAAGCCTTGCTTATCGATATCGGCCAGAACCTGCTCTGCTAAATCGCTGGCAATACCCTGCCCCTCCAATGGTATAGGCACTTCGGTATGGGTAAGGTATATTTCGCCTTTTTGTGTAATTATATACTCTATTTTTGCCATATATTTGCCTATATGAAACTCGTACTGGCTTTCCTCGGTATTATTTACCAATTCTCTTTTTTCCATAAATTATAATTTTTTATTCGATATCTTAACTAATACTACTTAAACACCAAAGAAGCGGATATTGTTTCTTTAAAAACAAAGAAGAATGCAAGTTACAACAATGTACTCGCCAACTCCGACAATTCGCTTCGCTCTCCTTTCAACAAGTTCACATGGGCAAACAATTCCTGCCCGTTCATTTTATCAATCATGTATGCCAGCCCGTTCGATTGCGAATCGAGATAGGGCGAATCTATCTGCTGTAAATCGCCCGTAAACACCATTTTAGTATTTTCTCCGGCACGGGTTATTATAGTTTTTATTTCGTGGGGTGTCAGGTTCTGAGCCTCATCCACAATACAAAACGTTTCGGACAAGCTACGCCCCCTGATATATGCCAAAGCTTCTATTTCCAGCCGCTTTTCGTTCTGAAGCACCTCTATATTTTTGGCCTCTGCTCCCGAATAATTAAGATGGCTTCGGATAACATTCAGATTATCGAACAAGGGTTGCATATACGGGGCTATTTTCTGTTTTTCGTCGCCGGGCAAATATCCCAATTCTTTGTTGCTTAAAGCTACTATGGGACGAGCCAGTAATATCTGGTTGTATTCGTCGCTTTGCTTTAATGCCGAAGCTAAAGCCAGCAGCGTTTTACCCGTCCCGGCTTTGCCCGTAAGGGCTACAAGCTTGACTTCGGGATCGGACAATACATCGAAGGCAAAGGCCTGTTCGGCATTGCGAGGCTGAATTCCGTAATTTGTCTGCTTTTCGATCCGTACAATTTTGCGTGTAAACGGATTATATCGAACAAGCACGCTCTTTTTCCCGTTTTTCAGAACAAAACACTCGTTAGGCTGTATCGGTGTATCGAAATCAAATTCCGATACATCAACACCCTCGGGTTCGCTATAAATACGGTCGATCATAGCCGAATCCATATCGCCTATTGTTTTATGAAGCTGTTCGAACAAGTAAACATCGGGAACCTTATCGTTTATATAATCCTCAGCCAAAAGATCTAACGAACGGGCTTTCATCCGCAAGTTTATATCTTTGGTTACCAAAATTGTTTTCGTTTTTGGATCTCGTTCCGATATAGCCAACAAAGCCGACAAAATACGATGATCGGGAATCCTTTCGGGAAAAACTTCCGATATCCGGTCGTTCGGATTGTATTTAGTCTCGATATACAACATCCCCAACCCTTCGCCTATGGGCGAACCTTTCTTAAACAGATTATCATCGGTTATACTATCCAGATGGCGTAAAAACTCACGGGCATTATAATTTATCTGCTCGTTTCCCTTTTTAAACCTATCCAGTTCTTCCAACACTACAATTGGGATGTATATATCGTTTTCCTCAAAATTTTCGAGACATCTGAAATCATGCAGAATTACATTTGTATCTAAAACGAAGTTCTTTTTTTTCTTACTTTTCGCTGCCATAGTATTTTGTTTTTTAGTTTTTCAAGAACAAACCTTTCTCTCTTCTATAACAAGTTTAAGGCATTTCTGTTTTACTAAAAAGCTAAGACAACAGGTAACTACAAGAGGCTGACGAAATTAATTATTGTTTTTCGGTAAGGTATTTCCAAAAACGACGGGGCATGTGCTGGCGCTGCAATTTAAGGTTTATCCGTTCTTTAATGGTTAAAGCTTTAAAATAGCCCTTCCACATTTCCTGAAAAAGCTTTTCGTCTTTATCCATCAGTTCGTCATCCAACTTTCCTGTTAGTAAGTGGTTACCTTCGCCATCAAGGGTTATTTCCGTAACAGTTTTCAGGTCGTAAAAAAAACCGTATTTACGTTCTATATCATATACTATCCATTGCTGATCGGCAAAACGGTCTTTAAAGTAATTGATTGATAAAGGCAAGGCATTACACGCTGCTGTAACAGGAGCGAAAAATATACCATCGGCAGCTTTCTGAAATCGGGTAAACTGGCGGATATGCTCGGCCTCGCGGCCTACCATTTTTGCAATCTGCGACATTTCGAGAACATCGGGGTCGCCAAAGTTGGTTTCCGCAAATTTTTGTGCGGCAAAAACCTTACGGATATAACGCAACAAAAGTTCCTCAACATCTGCTTTTTCCGACAACCAAACCATCCATATCGTCTGGCATGCGGTTTTCGACAATTTTTTCAGCAATCCCTGCCAAACACGATACGCTTTGTTATCATCGGTTTCGATGCTAATAACTTCTTCGGCAAACAAAGGCGCAAGTTCACTCTCGGACAGAAATTTTTCGGGAAACACTTTTTTATCGTAAGCCTCAAATACTCCTGTCAGAAAACCTTCGAATGTTTTATCGTAACGGAATGCTATCATGCTGATATTTAATCGGGGAATAAGATAGATAACTGGCGTTTATCTTCGTCGTCCTTTTTGTGCTTTTTTGTTGTAAGTATCTTCCTCAAATTTTCGGGCTTAATCTCGTTTACGGTAATCATGGGCAACTCGTTACAAGTTATAAAATATTGTGCTTTTTTCATCACTACACCCATTTTCTTTAACATCAGGGTATTTATTTTACCATAACGCCGCGACGAAACAATCAGGGTTGCCGACTTAACACCAATGCCCGGAACACGAAGTATCACGGCATAATCTGCCGAATTCAGGTCGACTGGAAAAAATTCGGGATGACGTAACGCCCACGAAAGCTTCGGGTCGATATCCAAATCGAGATTCGGGTTCACCTCGTCAACAATCTCGTTTGCACTATATTGATAAAAACGCATCAGCCAATCGGCCTGATACAATCGATTTTCTCTGACCAACGGAGCCTGAACAAGTGCAGGCAAACGCTTGTCGTAATCGTTAACAGGAATAAACCCAGAGTAGTAT
The DNA here is from genome assembly GCF_010501065.1 of Dysgonomonas sp. 216. GTDB lineage: Bacteria > Bacteroidota > Bacteroidia > Bacteroidales > Dysgonomonadaceae > QVMM01. The sequence goes on from NZ_QVMM01000025.1 coordinate 18,617, forward strand.
ACACGTTTCATTTGCTGGTGCTGATATAAAGCCGACGAAACACGCAGAATATCCCTGTCCGATTCGGGTGTTGCCCCAATAATCATTTGGGTGCTTTGCCCCGCAGGAACAAAACGGGGGGTTGAACGTATTTTTTTCCGTTCTTCTTTATATTGCATAACTCCTTGCTGAATGTAGAGCATTGGCTTAAATACACTCTCGTGATCTTTCTCAGGAGCTAGAAATTTGAGGCTTTGCTCCGTCGGAATTTCAATATTCACACTCATACGGTCGGCATACAAACCTGCCTCCCTTATCAGTTCCTGACTTGCTCCGGGAATACTTTTCAGATGGATGTACCCGTTGTATTTATAAACCGTGCGCAAATCTTTAACTACCCTCACCATACGTTCCATTGTATAATCGGGGTTGTTAATTACTCCCGAACTCAGAAACAAGCCCTCGATATAATTTCGCCTGTAAAATTCGATAGTGAGTTCGACCAGCTCATTTACCGAAAATGTAGCACGCCTTAAATCGTTACTGCGTCTGTTTATACAATACGCACAATCGTATATGCAGTAATTCGTAAGCATTATTTTTAGCAACGACACACAACGCCCGTCTTCGGTAAAGCTATGGCAAATACCCCAACCGGAGGCACTGCCAACCATACCTGCTTTATTTTTGCGGGTAATACCACTCGACGAACACGAAACATCGTATTTCGCAGACTCGGCTAATATTGTTAATTTTTCGAGCGTATTTTCATCCATATCCGTTACACAAAGAAAACAAAGCCTACCGAAGATTCAAAACCTGAAATCTTAAAAACACCACACTTGTTAATAAAGAATGTAACAACGTGACTTACAAGCCATATAACTATTACAAGATACAAACTATTGTATATATGCTACTTATCTTTTTTTGCTATTCTTATTCTTGTATATCAATGCCCTATATTTATCTATATACAAGATATCGGGCAAACAGTTATAAACAAACTATGGGCTGCAAATAAAAACAATATAAAGCTGTCAGGTTTGTCAGGTTTTGTAATTACGCCCCTTTCTTTTGTAAGGCATTGCAACAATGCGATTAATTACATTTTAGTAGAATACAACAAATTAAACCTTCTTTTTATTTAATCCTAAAATTTTTATTCTCTATATTTACGAAGTAAAACTTATTTTGATCTAAAGAACATGGAAAACAAAAACTCGTTATTCAGAGGAAAGAATGGTGAAAATTACCTGATTCCATTTATCCTCATTACCTCTCTATTTTTTATGTGGGGGCTTGCAAACAACATGACAGATACGCTGCTAGCGGCGTTTAAAAAAATTATGAGCATGTCGGATTTTCAGACTTCGCTCATCCAGATCGCTTTTTACGGATCGTATTTTTGCTTTGCATTGCCTGCCGCTATTTATATTAAGAAAAAATCGTACAAGTCGGGCGTTTTGCTTGGGCTGTTATTATATGCAACCGGCTGTTTCCTTTTTTTACCGGCCAGTAGTACCGCCAGTTATGGCTTTTATCTTGTAGCTATTTATGTTTTGGCCGGGGGATGCTCTATTCTCGAAACTTCGGCAAATCCTTATATCTTATCGATGGGTGCACCCGAAACTGCAACACGTCGACTGAATATGGCTCAGGCATTTAACCCTATCGGGTCGATTACGGGAATACTTTTGAGTCAGTTTTTTATTTTGGGCGAATTGAATACTGCCGGAGCTACGGAAAGAGCAGGTATGGCTGCTCATCAGTTGGAGGAAATTCAAGCTAAGGAGTTGAGTGCCGTAACTATGACTTATGTTTATGTAGGCATTGTATTGCTAGCTTTGTTTTTAATAATATTGGCGAGAAAGATGCCCAAAGAGAAGACTGGAAATGACGAGTCGGACAGATTTAGTGCAACATTCAGGCGTTTGATTAAGAATAAACGTTATACGTTTGGGGTTTTAACTCAGTTTTTCTATATAGGTGCACAAATTGGGGTGTGGTCGTATACCATACGTTATGTTATGGTTCATCTGGGGTACAATGAGCAAGATAGTGCATCTGTTTATCTGGTTTCCATCATAGGGTTTACTGCTGCCCGCTTTGTGTTTACGGCCTTAATGAAATACATAAAACCAAGCCTACTGCTTGTGGGCGCCGCTTTAGGGGCAATAGCATGTTCTTTTGTCGTAATTTTTGCGGGAGGCATCACCGGTGTTGCTGCTTTAGTAGGGGTTTCGCTATGTATGTCGCTTATGTTCCCAACAATATACGGAATAGCAATGTCAGGTTTGGGCGAGGACGCTAAAATTGGTGGTTCGGGGCTTATAATGGCCATTTTAGGAGGTGCAATACTCACTGCTGTACAAGGATTGGTGTCCGATGCAACAGGTAGCATCAACTACGCATACGCGGTTCCTTTATGCTGCTTTGTTATTGTTGCCATTTACGGAATATGGATTTCGAAACTGAAAGAGAACTTCTAAAATAAAAGACACTGAATACAAAATGCCCCCGAAAGTTATGTCTACTTTTCGGGGGCATTTCGATATATGCTAAAGAATATTATTTAGAAGTAAGCTTATCTAAGCTTTCTTTTCCTTTTTCAATGTTATATCCAATTTTATCTTTTACGTACGCGGCTTCGCTCTTCGCTAAATCCATAGCTATATTTGCATTTCGTTTAGCCTTATATTTAAAGTTGTGCATTTTGTCCGAAATAGAATCAAACTTGCCTTGCTCCTGTAACTTACGAATACAATAACCTGCTGCTGCACCAACCAGTGCTCCTAATACAATCTTTTTCATAACCTTTTTTGTTTAATTAATTTGTTTATCCCTTTCGCTTGCTAAAAAACGAAACTATCCACAATAGAACAACCGCTCCCACTATAGACATAATTAACACACCTAAAACACTGCTTGTCTGAAACCCGAATAATCCGTAAATCCATCCTCCGAGAACACTACCCACAAGCCCAACAATTAAGTTGAGAATTATACCAAAACCACTTCCTTTCATTAACCAACCCGCAATTGCCCCGGCCAAAATGCCAATAACAATAGACCATAATAATCCTAATCCCATAATCTTAAATTTTAATGATTTATTGAAATATATTTCCTTTATAAACAGAGCTATTCGCTTTTTTGTTCATAAAAGCAATGGCATGCCATGCTTAAAAGCGTTAAATAAAAGTTACGAGATAAACCAATACGCACATCTACAGCCAATCGTAGTTAGTTTTACCCAATCTTAATTATTATGGAATTTGAGGTAAATGTTTTTCATGTGTTTTCTGTTCTTAAGGCACATAATTTCCGAACAAAAAATAGGCGATATTTTTTCAGACACTATTTTCAATAATAAACAATTACCGGCATCTGTATTATTCAAGAACAGAGTATTTCGGTTCAGCAACCGATATGCCATATACAAAAAAAGCACCTTGATAAAATCAAGATGCTTTTATATTTTGTTGTAATCTACCGATTACTTTTTGTTTTGCCCACGGCTTCCGTAACGGCTCATGAACTTATCAACACGTCCTGCAGTATCCACAAGTTTTTGTTTTCCTGTGTAGAATGGATGTGATGCGCTTGTGATCTCTAACTTCACAAGAGGATAAGTTACACCGTCTATTTCGATAGTATCTTTTGCATTGATAGTAGAGCGAGAGATAAATATCTCGTCATTCGACATATCTTTAAAAACTACCGGACGATAATTTTCAGGGTGAATACCTTTTTTCATTGCGTTATATATTTTAAAGTTTTTTATTCTTACGATTTTTCAGCTTGCAAAGTTAGCTCTTTTTCTATAAAAACAAAAAATAAACACGTTTTTTTTGAATAATAGACTTATTATTTATAACAAATCTAACCTTTTAACTAAACAAATAAAGTTGTAAAAGACAAATCAATATCGGCTTTCTATACAAGCCTGCCCTTGTGGTTGCAAAACTTCGAATTGTTGCGAATCGTGTGCTGTTCCCCAAATCACAACCTGCCGAGCCAATAATGATTTCTGAACATCAATTATCCGCTGGTTACGGCTGCCTCTAAACTGCAAATTATCTTTTCTCAGATGTTCGATATATTTACCATCAACAAGAACATCTATAAACGGCAGGATTGCAGACAATTTACCTAATTTCAGAATGTATTCGTACGAAAAACCTGTATAACACCAGATATTTTTATTTGTCTCATTCTTTATCCGTCGGGCTAAATCGGTAAAACCTTCCACTTGCACCAGTGGGTCGCCCCCCGAGAATGTTACGTTGGCAAACTCGTTATCTTTAATTATGTTCAGTAATTGATCCACAGAATACATTATTCCGTTTTCCATAACCCACGATTGAGGATTATGGCAACCTTTACACTGATGAACACAACCCGATGCATAAATAGCCGTCCTGAATCCGGGACCATCTACCGTTGTATCGTTTACAATATTGAGTATCGAAATTTTATTCATGTATAATACGGTCGTTAAGTTCGGCTAACTTCGCGCTGTTCCATCTATCGGTTGTACCTACCAGATATCCGGTTATGCGTTGCAAACGGTCAATCTCGTCACTTCCACAATCAGGACATTCGGCTAATTGTGTAGTGGCATTCTCGTAACCGCATTTTAAACAGCGATTGCGATTATGATTTACCGAAGCATATCCCATATTGTATTTATCCATCATATCGACAACCGTCATAATAGCTTCGGGGTTATGGGTTGCATCGCCATCGACTTCGACATAAAAGATGTGTCCGCCGCGGGTCAAATCGTGGTAAGGAGCCTCTACCCTCGCCTTCTGATGCGCACTACATGAATAGTAAACAGGAACATGGTTTGAGTTTGTATAATAATCGCGATCGGTTATACCTTCTATCAATCCAAAATCTTTTTTGTCGCGGCGGGTAAAACGCCCCGCTAAGCCTTCGGCGGGTGTAGCAAGCACACTGTAATTATGCTGATAATTTTCCGAAAACTCGTTTACTTTGTCTCTCATATAAGTTACAATCTCAACACCCAGCTTTTGAGCCTGCTCATCTTCGCCATGATGTTTCCCTACAAGGGCAACCAATGCCTCGGCCAAGCCTATGAATCCGATACCTAAAGTCCCTTGATTAATAACCTTTTCGATCGAGTTTTCCGATTTCAACTGCTCACACCCTTCCCACAAAACCGACATCAACAATGGGAACTGCTTAGGTGCCGCAGTTTTCTGAAACTCGAAACGGCGGTGCAATTGCAAAGCTGCCAATTCGAGCACTTTATCTAATTTACGGTAGAAACACTCGACACGCTCTTTATTGTCTTCAATATTTCGGCATTCCAAAGCAATGCGAACAAGGTTCAGTGTCGAAAAAGAAAGGTTTCCACGTCCGATAGAAGTTTTCTTTCCATACCTGTTTTCAAAAACACGGGTACGGCATCCCATTGTTGCCACTTCGTGTTCGAAACGGCGGGGATCTTCGGCATTCCAATCTTCGTGTTGGTTAAAAGTCGCATCCAGATTCAGGAAATTAGGAAAAAAACGACGGGCACTTACTTTACATGCCAATTGGTAAAGGTCGAAATTCGGATCTTCAGGCAGATAACTTACCCCTCTCTTTTTCTTCCATATCTGTATAGGGAATATTGCTGTTACACCATTGCCTACGCCTTGATATGTACTATTCAGCAACTCGCGTATAATACATCTTCCTTCGGGCGAAGTATCGGTTCCGTAATTAATAGAACTGAACACAACCTGATTTCCGCCACGCGAGTGTATTGTATTCATATTGTGGATAAAAGCCTCCATCGATTGATGCACACGCCCGATTGTGCGGTTTATTGCGTGTTGTATAATTCTGGCATCGCCTTGCAAGTCGTTTAATTCGGCATACAGATAATCGGCAATTTCTGTATCATACAAATGGCTATAATCTTGTCCGTTTATTTGTTCCAGCACTTTTACTTCTTCAACAAAGCTTCTTCTTACAAAAGGTGCCAAATAAAAATCGAAAGCCGGAATAGCCTGCCCTCCATGCATTTCGTTCTGCGCTGTTTCCATCGAAATACATCCTAGCATGCTGGCTGTTTCGATACGCTTTGCTGGACGCGATTCTCCATGCCCCGCATTAAAACCGTTTTCCAATATTTTATCTAATGGGTGCTGAACACAAGTAAGGCTTTTTGTAGGATAATAATCTTTATCGTGAATATGAAGATAATTCAGCCTGACAGCCTCTTTTACTTCGGGTGTTAATAAATAATCGTCGACAAAAGGTTTGGTTGTTTCGCTCGCAAACTTCATCATCATTCCGGCAGGTGTGTCGGCATTCATGTTTGCATTTTCGCGGGTAACATCGTTCGACTTGGTTTCTATGATTTCGAGAAACATATCGCGGGTTTTAGCCTTGCGGGCAATGCTACGCTGATCGCGATAGGCTATATATTTTTTGGCAGCCTCTTTACGGGGGCTGTTCATCAATGCCATCTCTACTAAATCCTGAATTTCTTCAACGGTCATTTGTTCGCTACCCTGGCAAGATATCTTATCGGTTATTTGTCTGATTAACGATGAATCTTCGCCTTGCTCGGTATGCAACATGGCTTTACGGATTGCAGCCATTATCTTCTCTTCGTTGAAGCCAACTACACGTCCGTCTCTTTTTACTACTGTCTGAATCATAATTAAAACCTTTCTACATTTTAAGAATATAGCAAACAGAAGGGCAGCAGAAATACACGAATAAGGCTTATACTTTATGGTAAGTAATCGTATATTCTTTTGCTTTTCTCCCGAAAGCTACGAATATATATACGGCAGGTCTTCTGACTTTTTCAAGTTAAGCCCCTTCCCATCTCGTTGCCGACGACAGTGGTATAATATGCCTAACTTTTTCATGAAATTTACAGCTACGGGGATAGCTCAGGATTTTCACCCGATTCCCTATTTATCATCGATAAGGATGGAACCATATATATGCTACAAAAGTATATCATTTATTCTACATAATTTCAAAAAAAAGCAAGAAGCTTTCAATAGCAAACAAGCAAAGTTTTCTAAAATAAAAATCAAGCACCTGTGTTACAGACGCTTAATTTTACAACATCGTTGAAAAGTTTTCCAAAAAAGTTTTCAACAGCATCAAGCTCTTATAAAAAAAAGACAGGTGCTTGAATTTTCAAACACCTGTCTTCCAGCATATTTAATAAAGTTTACTTTGTATACTGCCTACTTGGAATCAGTTCGATATCGGGAAACTGATTCTCCTCGGGTTCGCCAACTAATAAGAAAGGTACAATTCCATTTGCAGGTAGATAGCCTAATGGTAAATCGCCCGGCTTACTTATTGTATGTGTAGCACACCATGCATCGGCATATCCGCTCAGGCTTTCGCCCAATTTAAAGCAGAACATGCTTCGGTCGTCGCGTAAAGTTGTGATAAACTTAACACAATCTCTAGGCACATCGCCACTTTCTTTCATCTCCGATATTTTACGGGCTGTTGCATTCAGCCACTCAATATCGTGTATATGTTTTTCGTCCGTAGCAAAAACTATTACCATGGCTGCCATATCGTTATTACCCGGCTCGTATAACGAATAATGAGCCTGAACCACAGCTCCGTATATTACCGACGCTCCGGCCAACTGTTCTATTCTTTTTGGCTTAGCTTTAGTATAAGCAACAACGTCTTTCATAAATTCGCCGTCTACATCGCGGGGTGTAGCAAAATTAGAAGCCAACTTGTTAAAATCAAGAATATTCAAACTATCCTCTATTAGTTTTCTTTCGTGTGCTTCTTTTGCTGCAACTTTGTCTTCAAACTTCTTTCTGAGTTCAGCCACGTCGCAGCCCTGCTTTTCCATTTCTTCGATTTGTTCCAAAGTCACATTATCTTCCCAATTTTTAGGCGTAAAGTGCTTCGACATGAATTTCGCAATAATGTCCATTAATCCCATAAATTCCAGTTTTTTTATATTAATAATTCAGGTTAGAATAACATTTGTGTTAAAAGCTTATTTCTATTTCTACATCTCCTTACCTCTGGCTGTCGGCACAAATGTAACAAATATTTGTTGGCGATTATTAGTATTCATTAAAATTTCATCAATACATGGCATAAGACCTTACCACCAATTAAATGATAAACCAACAGAACATTTTCCTCAAACTTATTTATCTATATATAAAAGAATTACCATCCGTTCTTTTTTTTCAAAGTTGAAACTTTTCGCAAAGCGTCAACTAAAAAAAAGCGGTCTTATATTTAACGGACAGAACACGCAGGTGGCAAAGGCATTAAAAATTAAAAGCTGTCAGATATGTCAGGTTTTTCGATTATATGCTATTTTATACGTTGTGAGTCGTGTGTAATTCTATATCGACAGAATAAATGCTCTATTGAATTGTACTTACTGCACAAGGTCAGTCCCTTTTGCAAAGCTTTTTTTGAAAGCGGTCTTATATTTAACGGACAGAGCAGGCAGGCGGCAAAGGCATTAAAAATTAAAAGCTGTCAGATATGTCAGGTTTTTATTCCGGCATACATCTCAGTATATTGTGACAAGGATAAAATTCTACATTAATAGAATTAGAATTTTATTTTCCGTATAAACAATATAATTCCAAACCTGTTATTAAGTTAAGTCCTGTTTTTGTTGATTTTTTAATATCTTTGTTAGGACTTGTAACTTTTATGGATAAGATTAAACCCGACCTGTTAAAAAAAGAAGACAAAGCCATAATTATTTCCCCTTCGGGGTCTGTCGATCATGCCTATATACATGGAGCAAAGCATGTTCTCGAAAGCTGGGGTTTGCGCGTCGAAGTTGCTCCTAATGCTTACGGAAAAAACGGAAGATATTCGGGAACAATAAGCGAACGTTTATCCGACCTGCAAAACGCGATAAACGATCCGCAAGCGAAGCTAATTTTATGTTCGAGAGGTGGATACGGAGCTGTTCATCTGTTAGATAAGCTAAATTTTGACGGAATAAAAAAACACCCGAAATGGGTAGTTGGGTATAGCGACATAACAGCCTTGCATTTAGCATTGCTCAAAAATGGCATACAATCGGTTCATGCTCCTATGGCAAAACATCTGACCGAAGATTGTGAAGACATGGCAAGCATTAGCCTGAAAGAGCTGTTACTGTATAAAAATCCTCATTACGAAATAAAAGGGCACAGGCTTAATATCGAAGGCAAAACCGAAGGTATTCTTTTTGGCGGTAACCTTTCTGTTTTCTGTAGCCTCATGGGATCAGCCTATACCGAAGTTCCAGAAAATGGCATATTATTTTTAGAAGATATAGGCGAATATCCTTACCGTATCGACCGCATGATATGGAACTTAAAAATTGCAGGAATATTCGACAAAATAAAAGGACTGATTATCGGGAGTTTCTCCGAAGTGCAAAATGACAATCAGATGAAACCTGTATACGAAGCTATTGCCGATGTGGTCGGCGAATATAATATCCCCGTTGCCTTTGATTTTCCGGTAGGGCATGTAAAGGAAAATTACGCCCTTATTCACGGCGGCAAAGTACATTTAAGTGTAACAAAAGAAAAATCATCTTTCTATAACATATAAAATATGGAAGTACAAACAGCACTCTTTATACTAGCATTGCTTTTCTTTATCAGTATCTGGATCGGGAAAATAGGGAGTAAGTTTGGTGTTCCGGCCTTGTTGTTATTTCTTGGTATCGGAATGATATTCGGGAGCGATGGCTTAGGGCTCATCATATTCAGCAACCTCAAAGAAGCCGAAGCCATAGGAACAATAGCCCTTTGCATTATACTTTTTTCGGGGGGACTAAACACTAAATTCAGCGAAATAAAACCTGTAATATCCCAAAGTATAGTATTAGCAACATTTGGCGTATTAATCACGGCGCTTATCACCGGTGCATTTTCGTGGTGGCTAACCGGACTTATGATGCCGTCATTGGCTTTAGGCTTTACATCGGCTCTTCTTTTCGCGTCCTGTATGTCTTCTACCGATTCTGCCGCCGTTTTCGCCTTACTCCGATCGAAAGGGCTCAGGCTAAAAAATAACCTGACACCAACATTGGAACTCGAGAGCGGTAGCAACGACCCGATGGCATATATATTAACAATAACCCTGATAAGCGTTATTAAAGATGGAGGCGATATCAATATCCTTTCGGCCATCTCTAACATTGTTATACAACTTGTAGTAGGTTCGCTTGCCGGATATTTATTAGGGAAGCTCGCTGTTTTTGTTATGGACAAAATAAAGATCGACAACGAGGCATATTACCCCATCTTGCTATTTACATTCTGTATATTCATTTTTTCAGCCACCGGATTTATACAAGGCAACGGTTTTCTGGCCGTATACATTGGCGGGTTAATAATAGGAAACGCCAAGTTTGTAAACAAACGATCTTCGGTGAAATTTTTCGACGGATTAACATGGCTGGCTCAAATATTCATGTTCCTTATACTCGGATTACTGGTAAACCCAAAAGAGCTATTACCTATTGCAGCTATCGGACTAATAATCGGGCTGTTCATGATTTTAATAGCACGTCCGTTAACCGTATTCCTATGTCTTGCTCCTTTCCGTAAAATCGGCTTAAAAGATAAAATATTCATATCGTGGGTAGGACTAAGAGGTGCTGTACCTATTATATTTGCCATATATCCGCTCACGGCAGATGTTCCGCATGCCCATTTCATATTCAATGTGGTATTTTTCATTACCCTTGTTTCGTTACTTATACAAGGCACACTGCTTACCCGTGTAGCTCAATGGCTCGACCTGTCTTTGGTTACTCGCCCCGTAGGCCGGCTAAAGCACTTCGATCTCGAACTATCGGAAGATATGGGATCCGTTATATCCGAAATAACGTTGAACAAGCAAGCTATTGAAAATGGTCGCCGATTAATGGATTTACCCTTACCCGACCAATCGTTGGTTGTTATGGTCAGACGAGACGACGATTATTTCATTCCTAAAGGCAAAACCGAATTAATGGTTGGAGACAAACTACTTATTATAGCTGATGAAGAAAAAACGCTGAAAGAAACTTATAAAAGCTTATGCGTTAAAAATATAGCCCGAATAAAAAAATAGGTATATGTCATTCTGTTTCTTTAACTTCTAAACATCAAAAAAGTGAATTATTTAGCTCATGCATATTTATCGTTTGGAGATCCCGATATTTTAATCGGAAACATGATTGCTGATATGCTTCGTGGAAAACAAATGGATAATTTCCCCTATGCTATCCGTAAAGGGGTGGTTATTCATCGCAAAATAGACCGGTTTACCGATGAACACCCCATTGTAAGACATACAAAGAAAATATTCAACTATTCGGCCAGAAGATACGACGGAATCTTTCTGGATATAGCCTACGATTATTTCCTAGCTAACGATACTTCCCGTACACCTGAAAATGGATGGATGAACTTCTCGCAATGGTGCTACTCCGAGGTAGATAAGCGTATATCGCTGCTCCCCGAACGTTTTATCAAAATGTTTGAGGTTATGAAACAAGACAACTGGCTGTATAACTACAAAAACGAATGGATGATAAAACGTAGTTTCAGTTGGATATCAAAACGAGCAATATATCTGCCCAATAATGCAAATATATTTGCCGACTTCACAAACGGACTTCAGAACATACAAAATAGCTATAACGAATTTTTCCCCGAACTTGAAGAATTTGTAAAAGAAGAACTACGTATTATAAGTGAAGTAGAAAACGACCACCGATATTATTAACTTTTACCTTACCCGCCTCTCAGTAGTATATCTTTCATTCATTCAATTAGAGGTAAATATTAACAACAAAAGCCCCGTATTAAATAAATAATACGAGGCTTTATTATATAAGTGGCGGCTACCTACTCTCCC
>NZ_QVMM01000026.1 GCF_010501065.1 Dysgonomonas sp. 216
CATCTCGTCCGAGACACTTAGTGGTATACTTTTCAATTACTAAGTGGACTACTTTTCAATTATATTATACAAATGAGAGTGGTGAATTTGATCTTCCAAATGTTGATGAACTTAAAAAAGATAAAGAAATTGACTATTAAAAACAAAAATATTCAATATGTTAAAATCGACATAGCGATTTATTGGTAAATCACTGAAAAACAACATAACATATTGTTTATAAATACAAATTCAGTTTAACTACAATAGCCTGAATATCAGATATTTACAACGAAATAATGATTAAAAATTCCTTTGGGAATTGCAAATAAGGATATATATTTGTACCGTCAATCACAACCTGATTGGCGGTTTTTTATTTTGAACAATTTAAAATTATAATTTAAGAATGGAAACAAATGCGGGTGAGCAACCAAAGAAAATCTACACAAAGCTAAAGTTTATCAAATCTGAACAGACAGGGGCATATATTAGTTTTGTGTCACAAAATCCAAAAACAGGAAGAATTGTTGGAGTAAGACAAGATTCTGAATATCCAAAGAAAATCTGTATCATAGACCAAAAACTATCCAATATAATTGTTCCGAACATATTGTACGATGCGACACTTATCCCAATGAAAGAAAAGAATGGATATATCGCCATCGAAGTAAATCCCGTGTCTTTTAAAGCAACAGTGGAGACTACTTATGTTCCGAAAGCTCTTTATAAGATTGAAGTCAAATTTGGCAACAAAACCATCTTGTTTGATCCGGTTGATGGAAAAAAAGATTCGGTCAAGACTGTTGCTGGAGTAAGAGGAATTCTGGAAAAAAGAATGGACATCAAAGACTTACAACAAGTTGTCGATGATTTCTCAGAACAAGCTGATTTACTAATGAAATACTACGAGAAAGATGGCGTTCAGTTCAGACAAAGGCGACATTAAAAAACCCAAGCTGCCCAGAAAACGAAAAAAGGCAGCTATAAAAGTTCAAGGTCGTAAATGGTACCATGATACAATTAAATTGTATAAGATTACTTGTAGGAACAAAATGTTTTATGAACCTATTTGTAAATTTTGGGTAAATTCAGAAGTAAGGCAACAGCCTCATGTTTTTGATAAAGATAAGGTGAAACTTGTACCAACACCTACAAAATATTGGTAAATATGAGTTCGCATCGTCCGAATGACGGAATAGCTACTGATGCTGCTCACTCAACAAAAAGATCAGTTACTGAACATCAAGGTATAGACATTCAAACTGGAGAAAGACTGTTTTATAAGAATCTCGGAAATCAAACAGTAAATATTGGAGAATTCTTAGCGGTTGTTGACGCTGCAAAATACATTATTGAAAATGATTTTCAGCCTCGCGTTATTTATACCGATAGCGTAACAGCTATAACTTGGTTTCGAAATAAAAAAACTGCTTCTAAAAAACGCAACAAAGAACTTCAAAAAGCGGAAGTTTTCTTGAAATTATTTGCCGCCGATATAGACACAATTACAATCAAGCATTGGGACAACAAAAAGTGGGGTGAAACTCCAGCGGATTTCGGCAACAAATAATAGCTATTTCTAAAATCTTCATCTGAAATAGGTAATTCTACCAAAAAATATCATAAAGCATCAACTTTCAATCAGCTAAATCGCTATTCATAGTAAATAACTGATTGAATATATCGCGGAGTGGAGCAGTGGTAGCTCGCCAGACTCATTATCTGGAGGTCATCGGTTCGAGTCCGGTCTCCGCAACTAATTAATTTTTAAGCAGATTATTATGAATTACAATCAAAGAAGAAGCAGCATTCTCAGCGCATTCAGTCAGGCCAAGTTAGACTTAGAGAACTTGAACAAAGAAATCAAAGCTAACATCTCTCACAACAAAACCCGTATCAAACAATTGAAAGAAGAAAACAAAGGTCTTTCCTCTCTCAATCTGAAGAACAAAATTTCGATAAAAATCTTTTCGAAATTCCTTAGTTAATTTTCCGATTTCATCTTTTTATAATCCGTTGCCCTTATAGCTCAGCCTGGTAGAGCGGTAGATTGAAGTTCTACGCGTCAGAGGTTCAAATCCTTTTGGGGGCACAATGATGGGCGTGCCATCAGAGTTCTTTGAAATTTTAATTATTAAAAACAGATTTATTTTATGAAGAAATTCATGTATTTGATTGTCGCACTGTTTGCGTGCGTTTCGTTAACGAGCTGCCATTTTGTAAGCCCGGATGCAGACGAAGAAGCGGTATTAACTCATAAACCTTGGTTTTTCGGCCACGGTGGTGTGGATGAAAAACCTGTAAAAACTGGTCTGTCCTGGTGCTGGGGATCAACAAGCAGCGATTATTTTAAGATTGTCCCTATCAAATATCCGGAACCATTGGATGACATTATCTCCAACGAAAACACTCCGCTTGACTTTAACACAATGATTACTCTAAAGATCAAAGAAGGAAAGTCGCCGGTATTGCTGAAAAATTACGGAATCAATTGGTATGATAACAATATTAAAGAAAATTATACGAATCTAACGCGACATTATGTTTCTCAATATTCGCCGTTTGATTTAACCAGTAATAGGGAAGTGATCGCCCACATTGACTCGTGTGTTAAATCCGATATGGTCCGATATATAGACAAACTTTCCCTAGATAAAGAATTTCCCATTATAGTCGAAAATGTTATTACTGGGCGCGCGATACCCAATAATGCCCAGCTTACTGAAATGAATAATACGGCTGCCCAGATTCAGGCAAAGCAAACTCAGGAGCGAAGGAAAGAGATGGAAGATGCGCGAGAACAGGCCGAACGACAACGAGCAGTTTCGGATAAAGCCTACCAGAGAGAAATGGGACTTACGGCGGAACAGTTTATTAGCTTGAAGGCTTGGGACATTATTGAGAAAAAGGAAGATGCTAATATCGACGTCTTGTTCAATGCCGATAACACAAATCGAATGTGGAACATTAAGTAATTAAAAAGAAGGGAAGCCATACACAATGAGATACTCCAGTATTTCTTGGCGGTTTTTAACCATATCTCAAACTTGCTATAGTAGTTGCATCTACTTGTGTGGCTTGACCCCTTCATCAATTGGCATAAAATGCTACTTCAAAAGACCAATCAATATTGATACTATTGTTTGGATGATAACACAGATTGCAACTATGTTATCACGCATGTCTTTACTAAAATGAGGCAGCTTCTTTCTACTTGCCATTTGTATAGCAGCATCAACCCAGATTGCATTTTGAGTTTGCAAATATAGCTAAAGTATTTGTAATGATGCTGCAACATGTCTCTATAGCTCAGTTGGTAGAGCGGCACCCTGTTAAGGTGATGGTCGGAGGTTCAAGCCCTTCTGGAGACGCAATATTTTCATGGTAATAAGATTGTTTTATTGGATTAGTCATGGAGGCCAAGTTATTGTGAAATAGTTTGGCCTTAAATTTCCGGTGATAGCTCAGTTGGTAGAGCGCCCATCCTATTGTTTGGGAGGTCGCAGGTTCAAGCCCTGCTTGTCGGGCTATGGGGGTGACTGATTTTGACAGCGAATAAAAGTAAATGAATCGCCTGTGGTTGTGCATACCACACATCAAAAGTACAAAACAATTAACTGGCAAAAATAAAATCAAAGCTTGGGGAAACAAGGTTTCTGCCAAAGCAGCAAACGTAATCAATATGTTTGCACGCCCAACAGCTGTTATGGCTGCTGCGTAAAGCAAGTTAAATCAACTTCCCAGATGGAGTTTGAAATTTAGAAGTCTGGTGGTGGAACTCGACAAACCGTCGGCCCTTTTCTCGAAAGAGAAATATGTTTGCTTGTTCAGACAAAACGAGCTATGGCGTAAGTATATTCATTGAGGATAGTTTGTATGGACGAGGGTTTGATCCCCTCCACCTCCACAATTTATTGACTGTGGCGAAATTGATAGACGCTATTATAGATTAGCAAATGTGGCCATTTAGGTATGCGCATTACCTAATGTGGAATAACGCAGCGTGTAGCAGCGAAACTATAATGATTGGAGTACTACAAATGCAGGTTTAAGTCCTGCCAGTCAATAATACTGGAAGTATGGGTGAATTGGTGAAACCAGCTCTTTGCTAAAGAGCCGAACGGTGAAACGTTCTGGGGGTTCGAGTCCCTCTGCTTCCGCGATAGAATCAGAAAGAATGGTAGTTTTTAGGTGTGTATGAAAGGTGTAAGAGACTTAGGTTTCTTGCACCTTTTTTATTTCTGGAAACATCTGTTTTCCTGATTATCAATTAAACAAGAAAAACATTCTATCTTTGCAATATAAAATATGGATATGAAAAAAGAAATAATATTCTCCGCAGATGATTTTAGTAATGCTCAAATTATATTAGATAGCCCATTAGCAAAATTGTCTGACCTAAGCTCTGGAGAGATAAAAGATTTGGCTGTTGTGTGGTGTTACTATTCGGGTAAAATCGAAGGCAATACCTACACCTACGTCGAAACAGAAGCGTTACTGAAAGACGGCATCACTTCCGAAAAAAGATATGAGGACGCCCGGATGCTAAAGAATCTATATAATACGTTCATTTCAGAGGTAGAGTATATCAATAAGCAAAAGAACACTGAAGAAATCGATGAAAGATCGCTTTTCCGGATACATCAATCCATATCCTCCGGGTTAGTCTCCAGTGAAGAATCAGGCTATTTAAGAAACAGGGCAGTGCGGATTAGTGGCACAGATTATATACCACCCAAAAATATCGCTGATATTCGGGCAAGGCTTAATAAGATACTGTACGACCAGAATCAATATGAGAATCCACTGGAAAGAGCTGTTTATTTGCATTGCAATATAGCAAAGCTCCAACCGTTCATCGATGGCAATAAACGTACCTCCAGAATGATTGAAAGCGTTGTTTTAATGAACGCTGATATTATTCCAGTCTACTCATCCAAAGATGCCGATATTTTGAACTACAGAAGGGGGCTGATTGAGTTTTATGAAACAGGAAACTATAGCAAATATGTAGAGTATTTCCTCGGTAAGCAGATCGACAGAATCAATGAAATTAGTGGCTAATTTTAATCAGTTTAGCGATATGGTGTGCTGTATTTGTGTGGTGTACATTGCGCTAAAATTATGGTTAAACTGAATTTTTGCTCAAACTATATAGGCTCCATTGTGGTACAATATCTTATGATGATTTGCGGATTTCGGATTTTAATAATACATTTGTAGCGAAGAAATATGAAGGTTTGTCTTTAAAGTGTGCAAAAAGTGTACATTGCAATATGGATAAAAAGGATCAATTAGCTGATTTTCAGCTAAATAAATAGCTTAACAAGCGGTTCCCGCCAGGAACCTCAAAGAAAGCTCCGAAACGACTGATAATAAACAGTTTCGGAGCTTCTTTATTTTAGGGGACATTTTATCCGTTTTTCCCACTTATACCCAATATAACCCGAAATATTCCGTATACGATAAACACAGATGCAGTAACTATAGCGGCAATTATTCCGGTTATTTCGGGTTGTACAAGTAAAAGAACAGATAATAGAAGACCTAATATTGCCCAAGCAAGCAACCACCCCCAACCTTTACGATTAAGGCGTTGTAAATCCATAGATATACCAATACCCCAAAACGATTGAAACATAAGCCAGAAT
This sequence comes from Dysgonomonas sp. 216, assembly GCF_010501065.1. GTDB lineage: Bacteria > Bacteroidota > Bacteroidia > Bacteroidales > Dysgonomonadaceae > QVMM01. Next base: position 5,634 of record NZ_QVMM01000026.1, read on the forward strand.
GCGATAAAATAAGCTAATACAACCGGAGCCAACAACGGATTAGCCAACAAAACTATACCAAATATAATATCGATAATACCAATTGCCAAATACCACCCCCAACCGCTATTTTCACGATTTGAAGAAGCATACATAATATCGAACAGACCGCTAATAAGGAATCCGGCAACAAATACAAACGAAAGAGCAAGAAAAGTAGTATCGAGCCTAATAAAGCACCAAATACCTAAACCAATGCTAACAATACCTACCAACAGCGAAATCCACCAGTTTCTGGCTGTTCTTTTCACTTCATGTCGTAAATCGTTATTCATAACCTAATTTTTTTGTTAATACATTACATCTCTCTATATATTAACAAATTACAAGGTTATAAAGTTGTCGGTTTATGCAGATTTCTTTTTTATAAAACGTGCTATCTCACCTATCCAGAATACTAACGACGTTACCCCGATTATTATCAACCAATCTTGTATTTGCAGTGGTACAGTACGGAAAACACTTCCTCCAAACGTTACTATTAATATTTGCCCGATAAGTATTATAATTGCCACAGTAATAAAACCCGAACTTTCGTGCATCCGTTTGAATGCCGATTTTCCTGTTTGAAATGCCTTCGCATTAAACATGTTCCAAAACTGAAGCATAACAAAAACAGTAAAAAAGAACGACAAAAAATAAGCCTTTTGGTCTTTAAGAGTATCGCCGGCATGTCCGAAAAATTCGGACAGAGCTTCTGGTGTTCTAAAATAAAACAACATGCCCAGCAAAATAATCACAAACGAAAAGCCTGTCCACAATATACTGTTTCTCATTGGCGGTCTTATAATAAAGTCTTTGTTCCGACGAGGTTTCTCTTTCATCACATCCTCGTCAGGAGGTAGCGAAGCTAAAGCTCCGGCTGCAAACGTATCCATTATAAGATTTACCCAAAGCATTTGAGTTACAGTAAGCGGCAAATCGTGCCCGAATATTGAACCCAGAAAAACGATGATAAGAGCAGTTACATTAATGGTCAACTGGAACAATAGAAATCGCTGTATATTTTTATACAACGAACGTCCCCACATAACTGCGGTAGCTATACTTTTAAACGAATCGTCGAGTAAGGTTATATCACTGGCTTCTTTTGCAACCGAAGTACCTGTACCCATTGACAAACCCACATCTGCATGATTTAAAGCAGGGGCATCGTTTGTTCCATCGCCCGTTACTGCTACTATTGCTCCATTTTGTTGAAGCAATTCCACAAGACGCTGCTTATCAGTAGGACGTGCCCGACACATAATTTTAAGTTTCATTACTCTTTCCAGAGCTTCCTCGTCACTTAAAGCCTCAAAACCTACTCCTGTTATAATATTTTCGTCCGAATCGGTTTCCTTCCATATTCCTATCTGACGACCGATTTCCCTTGCCGTAGCAGGCGTATCGCCTGTCACAATCTTAATATCAATTCCTGCCTCCAAACACTCGGCAACAGCAGCAGGAACATCTTTACGCACAGGGTCGGCTATGGCCACTATACCTAAGAAAGTAAGATCGTTTTTTGCCAATTCTGCAATATCTGCATCATTAACATCACCATCTTCTATAACTTTACAGGCAAACCCTAATGTTCGCATTGCCTGATTCTGATATTGCAAAAGCTGTCTTTCTATTGCATCCTTTTCTGTTTGAATGGACAAGGTTCCTTCATTGGTAAGAACTTCGTCGCACTTTGTCATGACAATCTCCGGAGCACCCTTTATATACAAGATCATTTTACCCAATAAAGGAGATTTAACAAGCGTAGCCATATATTTACGCTCGGTCGAAAATGTCAACTGCTCTACTATTTCAGTATTTTCTCTATAATCCAGATAGTTAATCCCATTATCATTAAGCCAAAGTAGTAGTGCTGCTTCGGTAGGATTTCCCAATGTTTTTACTTTCTGAGGATCAGAAAAATCAAGATAAGCTGTTGAGTTAACTGATATACCTTCTACAACTAAGTTACTTATTTTATCATCATTCAACTTTTGATCTTTAAGGGCAAAAAATTGAGTCTCGTGAACCCTCATTTGGTTTTGAGTAAGTGTTCCTGTTTTATCAGTACAAATTACGGTAGCGGCTCCCATTGTTTCGCACGCATGCATTTTACGTACAAGATTATTAGTTTTAAGCATTCGCCGCATACTAAGCGCCAAACTCAAAGTTACACTCATTGGCAATCCTTCGGGTACTGCTACTACTATAAGAGTAACAGCCACCATAAAATATTGTAAAATGTAGCTGGCCGTGTCAATACTTATCCAAGAACGGGAATCGAACAGATCGACTCCGAACAAAAAAGCAACACCCAATATTATCGCAGTAGTTAATAACCCTGTAACTAACCATTTAATCCAACTACCGTTCTCAATACTCCGAGGTAGTTTAGTCGCCTTTTTACGAAGTTCTAAACCTCCATACAAAATAGGAACCCAAATTTTTACCAGAGCAACGCCCAGCCCTATAATAATAGCACCCTGAGTAATTAATTGTTGAGGAGTGTATACCACTGTCCCTCTAAATATATCTTTCAGAAAAAGTACAGAAAACGTAAGCCCTGCCAACAGTAAACCTACAAAACCTATAAATTTAGCCAACCCATCAAGCTGCTGGTTAAGAGGAGTCTCTTTTCCTGTAAATTCAGTCGATTTTTCTGCAACTTTCCCATACTCAGTTGCGTCTCCAACCATTTGTACAATAAATATACCATGGCCATCCATAACATTGGTTCCACGCATTACCATATTCGACCGGTAAGTGGCTTCTTCATCAAAATCGTCTGGATTTGTGGTTTTATTTATTATCGGTTCGCCTGTCAAACTCGATTCATCTATTTGTAACGATACAGCCTCTATCAATTCTCCGTCAGCCGGAACTTCATCACCTGTTTCGAGCAAAATTGTATCGCCGACAACTATATCCTGCTTCGGAATTTCAATAACATTCCCCTCTCGAATAACTTTTACCAGGGTGTCGTCGTTTACCTGATTCAGAATATCAAACTTTTTGTTTGCATCGCGTTCAAACCAGAACGCAACTCCTGTTGCAAGAAATATTGCACAAAAAATTCCAAACGTTTCAGCATAATGACCTTCACCGTCCGATATGTGTTCGAAGATGGCTATTCCTAACGAAAGAAATGCAGCAATCAATAAAATTCTTATAATAGGATCCTTAAATTTTTCGAGGAATAGTTTCCACAAAGGCTCCTTCTTCGCAGGGGATAATATATTTCTCCCATATTTTGCCCTACTTTCTAAAACCTGCTTCTCTGTTAGTCCTATTAAATGTTTTTTATGTTCCATTAATCAATATTTACCAAAACAATCCTTACTTTATTATAAGCGATTAATATAGTATACAAATATATTACCTTTTAGGCTGAATCTTCTTATTACAAAACAAATAAAAGCCGATCCAGTTCTAAGATTGCAGAATTTTAAGACTAATGATTAAATCAGGTAATGCTTGTTTATAGATTGAATAGTTTCTCCGATATTTTCACAAGCAAGCACATCGCCAATGGCATTAAATCGCCAAACACTCCCTTTTCGGTATATTTCGCCAACAATCAGTGTTTTCGATTTTACGTAACGAGGCTGTGCTGTAACATTAAATTCAGAATAAACATTTACTCTTTCGGACGAAGCATTTTCAAATATTTTAGTTTTCACATAAGGTATTTGCGAAAAATCCTCATCGGACGAACAGTTCAGAAAAAAGAAAATACGCTCAACATTCTCTCCAAGCTTCGTTAAATCAACATTTATAACTTTACCGCCAAAAATTTCATGATTATCTTTTCTATATTCTAAAGCCTGAGTGTCTGACACTAATTTGCCTTCGGGTAAACCATAGGCTAATAATAATTCCGGATTGATTACAGGCGAATAAATATGGTCGACCATAGTACCCTTAGTGTTGAACATCGCACAATTTAAATCGAGATTAGCAATAATAGTCTCGTTTATAGTTTTAGATCTCAACCCTAGAAATTTTTTTTGTGTAGTTTGGTTCAGAATACCGCCCCAACTAACACCTATAGAAAAATTTGTGAGCCCTGTACCCGCAACTTTCTCAAGGTTTACACGCTGTCCTTTTATTAAACTATGTGCCATATTAGAGTTTCTAAATTTAATACTTCTTAAGCGTGCAAAGATAGCAGACTTTAGATTTACAACAATTTTAAGTACAATATTTCGTTTTAATAAAACAATAAGATAAAAGATATTGTTTTATATAAATCTTATTTTAATACTGATAACGACATTGACAGGCAAAAAGATCTAAAAAAATGACTATTTTTGTACATGAAATATAAGCGAAGAGTTGCAATATTAAAATGAATTCTATTATTGATATGACTCAATCTCAGGTAAAACTCCAAGATTTTGATCCTTCTGTAGGATTAAACAGAGGCAGCAGTAAAATAAAAGAAATTTGCTGGTATCTTGTAAAAGTTTTATTTTTTTTGTCGGCATTACCATACCCTAACTCTTTAAAAGCATTTCTTTTACGAAAGTTTGGAGCCAAAGTAGGTACTGGAGTTGTTATAAAGCCTCGCGTAAACATCCATATGCCGTGGAAACTAGAAATTGGTAATTATGTTTGGATTGGCGAAGAGTCTTTTCTTTTAAATTTTGAGTTGTTAAAAATAGGCAACAACGTATGCATTAGCCAACGTGCTTTTTTATGTGGAGGCAACCATAACTATAAAAAGCCTGAAATGCCTTATCGTAACGGTCCTATAACACTTGAAGATGGAAGCTGGGTAGGCGCATCATGCTTTGTTTGTCCGGATATAACTATTGGAACCGACTGTGTTGTTTCGGCATGCTCAGTTGTAAAAAATAACTTACCTGCAAATACTATTTGCGAAGGTAATCCTGCAAAACCTGTTAAATCTCGTTGGTAAACTTTATAATATAAACAGAATGAGAATCCTTATTTACGGTATTAATTATTCTCCCGAACTAACCGGTATTGGAAAATATTCGGGCGAAATGGCCGAATGGCTAGCATCTAACGGACATGATGTCAGCGTTTTTACTGCAATGCCATATTACCCCGAATGGGAAATTCATGCCGAGTATAAAGGAAAGCTGTGGAAAAAAGAAACAAAAAATGGGGTTAAAGTATACCGTTGTCCGTTATATATTCCAAAAAGAAATAAAAACGGAAAAAAAGTAAGCTCAAAAAAAAGGATACTTCACGAAACATCATTCGCCATAAACAGTTCTTTTCGTTGGCTTGGAGCTATGTTCAGAAAGAAATACGATTTAGTAATATGTGTATCTCCTCCTTTTCATTTAAGTTTACCCGCACTTATATATTCAAAGCTGAAAGGGGCTAAATTGGTAACACATATTCAAGATTTGCAAATCGACGCTGCAATGAACCTGAATATGTTATCGAACGGAACAGCCCTGAACACAATGTTCAAGCTTGAAAGATTTTTATTAAAGAAAAGTAATTACGTATCGACTTTAACAAAAGGGATGCGTAACAAAATAGAAGCAAAAGGTGTATCTCCCAGTAAAGTAATTATGCTTCCTAATTGGGTAGACCTTAACACTATACGTCCGCTACCAAAGGAACAGTCGTTGAGAAAAAAGTTTGATATTCCGCTAGATGACATAGTTATCCTATACTCGGGAAACATGGGCGAAAAACAAGGACTGGAAATAGTGATAGATGCCGCAACAGCACTTAAAAATCGTAAAGACATACACTTTGTGATGGTAGGTTCGGGAGTTGGACGCGAAAAGCTGGAAGAAATGGTTAACCAGCAGCAACTTACGAATGTGAAATTTTATCCGCTACAACCTTACGAAGATCTCCCTGCCTTATTGGCAATGGCCGATATACATCTAGTACTGCAAAAGAAAAAAGCTTCTGACTTGGTTATGCCCAGCAAGCTCACCGGAATATTAGCTGTAGGTGGATGTGCTGTTATAACAGCCCTACCCAAGACATCGTTATACGAAGTTACAGAAGAACATAATATGGGTATTTTATGCGAGCCCGAATCGTCTGAAGCATTACTCGCAGCAATTGAAAAAGCCATGGATTCCGACCTTTCGGAAATCAAAAAAAATGCATACAACTATGCAATCAAATATCTGAACAAAGATGCTATCCTTTCTGACTTTATTGAAATGGTAAAATAAATACTTTAAAGAAATACAATAACTGAGTTTCAAATCTGCATTTTACTGTAAGATTCACAAATGCTTTACAGCTAATTATCCCAATAAATATTTATATTTGTAGCTGTTAGGAGTAAAAGCCTGACAGATTTATTTTATAGAAGCGTTTCGGCTTTTATCCTCGTCTTGAAAACGACCAAATTAAAGTAGAAGGATAAAACGGCAGAAGATGCTCATGCTTGTCATATATACTTCCTTAGTATATATCCCGATAGGCGTGGGATTGGCTGTTTATTTCTACGCAGGTGCTTGGTCGTACCTCAAGGCGGGTAAGCAGAACATTTCCCACGCTTCTTCGAATTTACAACCTTCTTCAGGGAAGTGAAGAAGACCCAAACTTATTTTACAATGAACACATTTACATTGCGGCACAAAAGCAAACGATGTTATTTTATGCTTTTATTTTTACTTTTTAGCTTTACCATCATGGCACAGAATGGAACCTGTGGTGATAATCTTACTTGGAAATTAGATGATGCTACACTAACCATTAGTGGAGAGGGAGAGATGTGGGATTATAATAATTATTCAAAAGTCCCTTGGTATGACTATCGTGATTTAATAAAAGAAGTTATTATAGAATCAGGAATTACTAATATTGGAGGTTATGCTTTTTATGGTTGTTGGCGTTTAACCTCTATAATCCTTCCTGAAAGTGTTACTAATATTGGTAGTTTTGCTTTTTCAGGTTGTAGTAGTTTAACTTCTATAGTCATTCCCAAAGGTGTTACTAATATTGGAGTAGGAGCTTTTTCTGGATGTAGTAGTTTAGCTTCTATAAACATTCCTGAAAGTGTAACAAGCATTGGAGATAGAGCTTTTTCAGGTTGTAGTAGTTTAACCTCTGTTGTCATTCCTGAAAGTGTAACAAGCATTGGAGATAGAGCTTTTTCAGGTTGTAGTAGCTTAGCTTCTATAATCATTCCCGAAGGTGTTACTACTATTGGAGAAAGCGCTTTCTATGAATGTACAAGTTTAACATCTATAATCATTCCCGAAGGTGTTACTGCTATTGGACGTTTTTCTTTTACAAGATGCACAAGTTTAACATCCATAAACATTCCTGAAGATGTTACAAATATTGGAGAAGGGGCATTTTCCGGTTGTAGTAGTTTTATCTCCATTGCTATTCCTAAGAATGTAATAAGTATTGGTAATTCTGCTTTTTCCAAATGTAGTAGCTTAACTTCTTTAACTATTCCTAATAATGTGGTAAATATTGGAGAAGGGGCTTTTTCTTATTGTAATGATTTAACATCTGTAATTATGTCTAATAGGGTAACTCGTATTAGATCTAAAACTTTTGAGCGTTGTTTTAGTTTAACTTCGATAGCTCTACCCGATGACCTTATTATTATTGAATCTAATGCTTTTGAGTGGTGTAGTAGTTTAGCTTCTTTAATTATCCCTAATAGTGTGGTAAGTATTGGAGAAAGGGCTTTTGAGAATTGTAGTAGTTTAACTTCTATCAACATTCCTGATGAGGTTACTACTATTGGAGGTAGTACTTTTTCGGGGTGTAGCAGTTTAACTTCTATAAACATTCCTGATGGTGTTACTTCTATTGGAGGTAATACTTTTTCTGGATGTAGTAGTTTAGCTTCTATTACTATACCCGAAAGTGTGACAAGTATAGGCGAAGAAGCTTTTTATTATTGTACAGCATTAAAGGATATTTATATCGTAATAAAAGAACCTTTAGATATAGACATTTATACATTCAGAGGTGTAGGTAAAACCACTTGTACCCTTCATGTTCCCGCAGGATCGGAAGAGGCATATAGTAATGCCGAGGTATGGAAGGAGTTTTACAACATTGTCGGAGAAGACTTCTCATCTATAGGCAACGAGACCTTATCAAATAATATAGATTTCCGATACAATGCCGCAACACAAGAAATTGTGGTTAGTGGTATTGAAAACGGGGCTAGCATAACCTTATTCGATATGAATGGAAGAGCTGCATTGACAAAGTTTATTTATAATGAAGAGTCGATATCAGTAGCAGTGCTACTTGGTGCTACTTATATTATTAAGGCACACACACAAGCTGGAATATTTACATTTAAATTTTTAAAACAATAAAAAGAAAGATAATGAACACATTTGCATTACAACACAAAAGCAAAAGATGCTATTTCATGCTTTTATTCTTACTCTTCAGTTTCGCATCCATGGCACAGAGCGGAATCTGTGGCGATAACCTCACGTGGAAACTGGAAGATGGCACTCTTACTATTAGTGGGGAGGGAGAAATACCTTATTACTCTAGCACTCCGTGGTATACTTATGCGAGTTCTATAAAACATGTTATTCTCGAACCAGGAGTAACTAGTATTCGGAGTAGTGCTTTTTATTATTATACCGATCTAACTTCAGTAATTATTCCTCAAAGTGTAACAAACATTGGAGCGTATGCTTTTTATGGCTGCATCAATCTAGAGTCTGTTACGATTCCCGAAAGTTTGTCCAGTATTGAGGCATATACTTTTGCTTTTTGTTTCAAACTGACTTCTATTACTATCCCTGATGGAGTAACTGATATCGGAACAAGTGCTTTTGGAAATTGCACAAGCCTGTCTTCTTCTATTATCATCCCCAAAAGCGTAACAAACATTGGAGCATATGCTTTTGGAGGATGCCAAAGCCTCCCTTCTATTATAGTTGAATTTGGAAATACTAATTATTCGTCAAGCAATGGGGTTCTGTTTTCGAAAGATTATACAACTCTTATTTCTTACCCGGCAGGAAAACTTGAAAACTCCTATCTTATCCCTGAAAGCGTAACAAACATCGAAGAGAATGCTTTTTATTATTGTCGGTTAACAACAGTAACTATCCCCGAAGGTGTAACTGATATCGGAACAAGTGCTTTTCATAACTGCCTAAATTTAAACTCAATAACAATCCCAAAAAGTACAACAAACATTGGAGCATATGTTTTTGGAGGATGCGAAAGCTTAACTTCTATTATAGTTGAAATTGGAAATACTAATTATTCGTCAAGCAATGGAGTTCTGTTTTCAAAAGATTATACAACTCTTATTTCTTACCCGGCAGGAAAACTTGAAAACTCCTATCTTATTCCCGAAAGCGTAGTCAATATAAGCTCAAGCGCTTTTACCAATAACCAAAAATTGACCTCGATTGTTATTCCCGAAGGAGTCACCAACATTGGATCGTCTGCGTTCTTTTATTGTTCTTTTACTTCAATAACTATCCCCGAAAGTATAACCAACATTGGAGCATATGCTTTCGGTCATTGTGAAAAACTAACATCTATTGTTATCCCTAAAAATGTAACAAGTATTGAAGAGCTTACTTTTGCAGGATGTATTAGCTTAACTAGTGCCTCTATCCCCGAAAGTGTAACAAGTATAGGCGAAAAGGCTTTCCTTTCTTGTACTTCATTAAAGAATATTTATGTTGCAATAAAAGAACCTATAAGTGTGGGTGCTTATGCTTTCGATTTTGTAGATAAATCTACTTGCATCCTTCACGTTCCTACAGGATCGGAAGAGGCATATCGTAAAGCCGAGGTATGGAAGGAGTTTTACAACATTGTCGGAGAAGACTTCTCATCTATAGGCAACGAGACCTTATCAAATAATATAGATTTCCGATACAATGCCGCAACACAAGAAATTGTGGTTAGTGGTATTGAAAACGGGGCTAGCATAAGCTTATTCGATATGAATGGAAAATTACTGCAATCGGTATTAGTTCAAGAAAATCAACCCACATCGGTTGAATATTTACCTAACGGAGCAATTTATATTGCTAAAATACAGAAACAAGGAGAAATATCTACTTTCAGATTCTTAAAACAGTAATAATATATACACACAAAAATAGGGTTGCCGTAATTGGCAACCCTATTTTTATAGATAAAAAACTAATTTCTTATTTTACTTTATCTACAATCGCTTTGAAAGCTTCGGGGTGATTTGCTGCAAGGTCGGCAAGAACTTTGCGATTAATCTCGATTCCGTTTTTGTGAAGCGCTCCCATAAGGCGAGAGTAAGACATTCCTTCTAAACGTGCAGCAGCATTGATACGTTGTATCCAAAGTGCACGGAAGTTACGTTTTTTGGCACGACGGTCGCGAAATGCATAAGTAAGACCTTTTTCCCAAGTGTTTTTGGCAACTGTCCAAACATTTTTGCGGGCTCCGTAGTAACCTTTTGTTAATTTTAATACTTTTTTTCTGCGGTTGCGTGACGCAACATGATTTACTGATCTTGGCATTTTGTAAAATGATTTTGAATGTTAGCGGTTCATCGTTGAACTCTTTTGAGCATACATCCGGTTAATAAATCTGTTAAAAGAAACGTTGTTCTAAAAAGCTGTATTATTTAAGAGCTAACAATTGTTTTACTGCTCTTTCGTCAACCTTACTTACTGTAGTTGTGTGTGTAAGATTTCTTTTTTGCTTTTTAGTTTTCTTAGTCAAAATGTGACTTTTGAAAGCATGTTTTCTTTTGATTTTTCCTGATCCGGTAAGGGCGAACCTCTTTTTGGCACCGGAATTAGTCTTCATTTTTGGCATTTTCTTACTTTATTTAATTATTTAAACTAACACCCGGGTATTTCTACCCAAGTACTTAATCTTCACTTTCGTTATCCTCCTGTTCTGTTTCAACAGTGGCGTTATCTTTCTTATCTACTGTTTTTGTTGGTTTTACAACCTTGGTTGGCATCTTCTTAGGAGAAAGCATAATAATCATTTTCTTACCTTCGAGTTGAGGCAACTGATCTACTTTCGCATAATCTTCCAATTCGGTAGCAAAACGAAGAAGTAACACTTCTCCCTGCTCTTTAAACAGTATCGAACGTCCTTTAAAGAATACATAGGCTTTTACCTTTGAGCCTTCTTCAAGGAAACTTTTAGCATGTTTCAATTTAAAGTTAAAGTCATGATCATCGGTTTGAGGTCCAAAACGGATCTCCTTTACCACAACTTTAACAGCTTTTGCCTTTTGCTCTTTCTGTTTCTTTTTTTGTTGATAAAGAAACTTCTGATAGTCAGCGACTCTACAAACTGGCGGTTCGGCATTTGGCGATATTTCTATCAAGTCCAAACCTAAATTATCGGCAAGTTCGAGCGCTTTACTGATGGGATAAACACCTTGTTCTACATTCTCTCCAACTAAACGAACTTCGGGTACCCTGATATTTTCGTTTATTCTATGTAGCTCTTCTTTTTTTCTGTTGTTATTAAACCTGTTGTTCCTCATTCAAAAATGATTGGCGTTTTCTGTTTATTTTTCTTTTTAAATTGTTTAATTTCAGCGTTATACATTGGTGTTATGCTCCCAAGCATTCATCATTCTCTCAACCTCTTCCGACAATTGAGCCGCAAAGTTAATAAATTTCATCGAACCTTTATCACCTTCACCCTGTTTTCTTACCGAAACTTCTTCTGTTTCTGCTTCTTTCTCGCCTACAACCAGCAAATATGGAATACGTTTCAACTCGTTATCACGAATTTTACGTCCTATTTTCTCGTTACGGTCATCAACCTGCGCACGAATATCCTGTTGTTTAAGGTAAGCCGCTACACGGTATGCATAATCGTTATACTTTTCGCTGATAGGCAAAATAACCACCTGATCGGGTGTTAGCCATAACGGGAATTTACCTGCTGTATGCTCAATAAGCACGGCAATAAAACGTTCCATCGACCCAAAAGGCGCACGGTGAATCATAACCGGACGATGCTTTTGATTATCGGCACCGGTATATTCCAATTCGAAACGTTCGGGCAAATTATAATCTACCTGAATTGTTCCTAATTGCCAACGACGACCAAGAGCATCCTTTATCATAAAGTCGAGTTTCGGTCCATAAAATGCAGCTTCGCCAAGCTCAATACGAGCGGGAAGCCCTTTTTCCTGACAAGCCTCAATAATTGCTCTTTCGGCTTTTTCCCAATTTTCGTCGCTTCCAATGTATTTTTCGCGGTTTTCGGGATCGCGTAACGATATTTGCGCCTCAAAGTTTTCGAAATCGAGTGCTTTGAATATAATGAAAATAATATCCATTACTTTCAGAAACTCTGTTTTCAGCTGATCGGGCGTACAGAATATATGCGCATCGTCCTGAGTAAAACCTCTTACACGTGTTAAACCATGAAGCTCCCCACTTTGTTCATAACGATATACAGTTCCAAACTCGGCAAGACGTAACGGCAAATCTTTATACGAGCGTGGGGTTATCTTGTAAATCTCGCAGTGATGCGGGCAATTCATTGGTTTCAACAAATACTCTTCTCCTTCTTCGGGAGTATGAATTGGTTGAAACGAATCCTTCCCATATTTTGCATAATGCCCCGATATTACATACAATTGTTTGTTACCTATATGTGGAGTCATTACCTGTTCGTAATCGAAACGTTTTTGTATTTTCTTCAAAAAATCTTCCAGCTTCAGGCGTAATTGCGTTCCACGGGGTAGCCATAATGGCAACCCGGCTCCTACATTCTGAGAAAAAGCAAACAATTCGAGTTCTTTCCCTATTTTGCGGTGGTCGCGCTTTTTCGCTTCCTCCAACATTATCAAATACTCATCAAGCATTTTCTTCTTCGGAAATGTTATTCCGTAAAGACGTGTCAATTGCTTGCGCTTTTCATCTCCACGCCAATAAGCACCTGCGGCACTAAGTATTTTTACTGCCTTTATATACGATGTATTAGGCAAGTGAGGTCCACGGCAAAGATCGGTAAAACTACCCTGTGTGTAGGTCGAAATAGTACCATCTTCAAGCTCGCTTATCAGCTCCACTTTATATTCTTCGTGACGATCGCCAAACATCTTCAAAGCATCGGCTTTCGAAATATTTTGGCGTTTTATCTCTTCTTTTTTGGCTATTAGCTCCATCATCTTAGCTTCGATTTTCGGAAAATCGGCATCTTTCACAGGCGTATCACCAAAATCTATATCGTAATAAAATCCGTTTTCGATAGCCGGCCCTATACCGAACTTTGCGTGTGGATACAATTCCTGCACAGCCTCGGCCATAAGGTGAGCCGATGAGTGCCAATATGCATGTTTAGCATCATCGTCTTCCCACTTCAACAGATTTATAGTTGAATTTTCTTCAATGGGACGGGTTAAATCCCAAACATCACCATTCACTTTTGCTGCCAAAACATCCTGAGCCAAACGCTGGCTAATACTTTCGGCAACTTGTAAAGCAGTAGTACCCTTAGAATATTCCCTTACGTTACCGTCGGGAAATGTAACTTTTATCATTTCGTTTCTATTTTTATGAGACTCTACAACTAGCCTCGGTTTATTCGAAGATGCAAAATTAATTCAATTTATTTAAACTTCAACGTTTTAGATGGGAATAAATTTATTTACATATTTCTGTTTTGTTCGATAAATGACTTTTATTAATTATCGACACATTCTATAGGAAATATTTTCTAATGGAAAACAATTTCGTATCTTTGTATTGAAATATTTATAAAACCATAAACTTACATATTTAAGAAGAATGGAAACGTTGAAGAAAATAATAAGAAGTAATTGGTTATACGCGCTTGGTGCTTTTATCGGGGGACTGGGAGGATATCTTTATTGGTATTACGTAGGTTGCCTAAGCGGAGCATGCCCATTAAAAGCTACTCCTACTTTCAGCATAGTATGGGGAACAATAATAGGAGTGTTTATTGTAAGCTTATTTAAAAGAAAGAATTAAATGAAGAGAAAAATTCTATTATTGGCACTAACAATCATGGGTTTTACCACGATTTCGAGCCAAACTAAAGAGGACAAAGGTCAAAAACAATCAATTAAAAAACAAAATAGCAATATGAAAACAATTCAATTAACAAAAACCGATTTTTTAGAAAAAGTAGCTAATTACGAAACAAATCCAAACGAGTGGAAATATTTAGGCGATAAGCCTGCACTAATAGATTTCTATGCCGATTGGTGCGGTCCATGTAAAGCAATTGCTCCGGTATTGGAAGAACTGGCTACCGAATATGACGGACAAGTTTACATTTATAAAATAAACACCGAAGAACAACAAGAATTAGCTGCTTTGTTTGGCATAAGAAGCATTCCCAGCCTATTGTTTATCCCAATGGATGGTAAACAACCTCAGATGGCGCAGGGCGCGGTTCCAAAGCCTGATTTAAAAAGAGCAATTGACGATATTCTGTTAGGTAAATAAGTCGGACACAAATTCATGCACAACAATGAATGACGTGAATAACATACAGATAAACACATTATGCCAGATTAGGGATATATACAGGGCAATATACGAATTTGAAATAAAACTTCAGCAATCGCACAACATGTGCCTCAACGAGGGCATGCTGTTATGCATACTGAGTGAGCAAAGATACTCGTCGAATGAGTTGGCTGGCTTGTTAGGATTGAGCAAATCGAATACATCGAAAGTCATCAAGTCGGTAGAAAGTAAAGGGCTTATAGAACGTATTGTTGGAACAGATGATAAGCGTCAGATGTATTTCATTTTAACCCAATCGGGACATAAAAAATTAGAATCTGTAAAATGTGGGGAACTTGATGTCCCTGAATTATTAACATCAATGATAAAATAACGTGGAAAACAGAGTAGAAAAAGCTGTCGGATTATTTAAGGAAGGCTATAACTGTTCGCAATCGGTATTTGTGGCCTATGCAGATGTATTTAATTTAGATAAAGACACAGCCCTTAAGCTATCCTGTTCATTTGGAGGAGGCATTGGTGGTATGCGCGAAGTATGCGGAGCCGTGTCGGGCATGACAATGCTTGCTGGCTTGTACAACGGAACAAATAAACCAAAAGATAAAGAAGGAAAAAAGGTTAATTACGATACAGTACAGTTATTGGCAAACGAATTCAAAGCCGAAAATGGCTCGATAATATGCAAAGAGTTACTCGCCCTGGTTCCGGGTTTGCCCGAAGACAAAAAAAAGAAACCCTGCGTAGAGTATGTGCGCCAATGCGCCGAACTGGTCGAAAAACATCTTTCAAATTTTTGATAAAAAAAAGAGAAAAAAACGGAATACTTTCCGATTTTTCGTTGGATATACAAGCTTTTTCTTTGTTCTATTCATTGTTGTAATCATTTGATTTAAACGCAGTCATTAAAGGTTTTCGGTACATCTACCATGCCAATATACAAATTTGAAAGCTAATAACAACACAATTTCCTGTTCCATAAGAAAATAACCTATAATATGTATTATAGGTTATTTTTATTCTGAAGAGAGTTCTTCTACTTTTTTCTTGAAATATTTTGTATAACGTATTGCTTCCTTATGCGTGAGATGTATTCCATCAGTCGTGAAATAAGTCTTATAGTTAGGAGGTAATTCAATATAATCATACTTGGATGGGGAAAATACCTCTTTCACAAGTTCTCTATGACGATTCTTTCTAGCCGTATTCACTAATTTGTTATTGATGGGCATTTCGAGAAACACAACTTTGATTCCTTTCTTCTCAAGTTCTTCCACTAACTCTTTTGTCTCTTTGAATGATTCTTTTAATTTGTCGATTTCTTCAGCTGTGTACGGAACAGACAACTCATTGTATCTCTTTTCTATCATTCTATTGAAAAGACCCATATCTATTCCCGGCTTCGCTTCGTAACCTATTGTATCTTGAATTTCGTCAATATCTTCTTCCTCAATATTTATACTTGTTGTAGGAATTGCAGGAGTTCTGTCAGGAGCTTCATCTTTAAGCATTAGTTCAAGTTTGTCTCTGAAGATATTATATACATCATTGCTGGCTATCCCCCAATAATGTCCAACCATTGATATAAATTGCTTTCCATCTCTGAAACTTACAATATTTTTTTTGAGTTGATAGGGAATTGTAGAGTATAAGTCGTTAAAAAAAGTTTTGTCGCTTCTGGCGGGAAGAAGATTATTTTCAATAAATACTGTTTTTATATTTTTACGGTTTTCATGCAATACCATATTAATTCCATCTGCAGAAGATTGTCTGGCAAAAGCCAAATTATAAATGCCGGAAATATCGTTTATCATACAAGATAAGGATGAGCCTACAATAACACTGTTTATGTCGTCTTGTTTATCGTACATAAAAGACTGAGCTTTAGTTGTATTTTCCAGCCTTTGATGTGGTAAAAAGCTCATATCCTTATTAAAGAGGATAAGATATACTGTCCATACACTAAACAGGCAAATAAATAGTATGATGGTTTTTTTAATCATATTTTAGAACTGAAAATAAATAAATGCACCTGCCGAACCGCTACTTGTACAAATCAAAAATAACATAATTGCATAAAAAACATATTCAAATCTTTTTATCTTATTGAAGATCGGATATTTTTTCAGAAGATAAAACATGTGATAAATAAATATGGGCAGACAAAACATCAATATCCTTGAGCATAAGTTGACATTAATCGGTACTTCCGATCTTGATAATACTGTTTGAAAAAACTTAATTACATGATTAAATTCCGGTAATTTAAACAGCAACCATGCGAAAGAAACAAATGTAAAAATAAGTATTCTTTTAAAGTTCTTCATCCAGAAACCATTAAAAGTAGGTTTCGATTTTCGCATGTTCATAAATACGCGTTCGATACACAATGCCAAACCATGAAATCCTCCCCATATAACATAGCTCCATGCTGCCCCATGCCATAATCCTCCGAGCAACATCGTGATAAAAAGGTTGAAATATGTTCTGATTCTTCCTTTTCTGTTTCCACCTAAAGGAATATAGAGATATTCCATAAGAAAAGAAGAGAGGGATATATGCCATCTTTTCCAAAACTCTTTAAAGCTAGTAGATATATAAGGAAAATTAAAGTTATCTCTTAGTTTGTAACCAAAGGTAGCAGACAGCCCAATGGCTATTAGCGAATATCCGGCAAAGTCTGCAAATATCTGGCAAGAATAGCCCAGTAATGTAACTAACAGGGCAACGGAGTGATATCCTTCGAAATGCGGATATGTTATTATAAACGTATAGTCTTTTAAGTTGTCAGCAATAACCATTTTCAGAAAATACCCTAATAAAACGTTCTTAAAACAAAATTCCCAATCAATATCCTTTATGTATTTTGTTTTTATTTGAGGTAAAAATTCGTGTGCCTTAACAATTGGTCCAGCTATTAATTGAGGGAATATAGAGATAAATAAAAACGTTTGTTTCGCATGTTCATAGAAGGAGGGAGGAACAATATCCTTGGCTTTGAAATAGTTCTCTTTGTATGTATCTACTAACAAACTAATACCTTGAAATGTAAAGAATGATATACCTATAGGCAATGGTATTGTTACTAAAAAATCACCGACAGATGTACCTAATAAATCAAAAGTATTAACTAATAATGGTGTATATTTGAAAAATGCCAACAGGAATAAATTCACTACAACTCCGGTTGTTGCTATTAGTTTTCTGTACTTAGGCTTTCCGTAAGTAACATAATAGCTACTTATACTATTTATGAGTATAGAAGATAGTAGCAAAAATAATAATATTGGTTCGTTATAGGCGTAAAATATAAAGCTTGCTACGGTAAGTATCTGAGGTTGATATTTTAAACACTTCGGAAAGTAGTATATGAAGAAAGTAACAATAACTAGTGCTACAAATATAAAACTAGTAAATAACATCTATTTTTTCTTAAGTCAAGTTTGTTTTTTATAATGTGCAAAACTACATTTTTTTTCTGAATAAAATTTAAAAATTCATTTGAATAATAGATATATAGAAAAACAGGAAGATTGTTTAATTATTCAGTTTACTGTGTTTTATTCCGTAGGTAAAATAAATAATAAGCCCGATTACCGACCATATAATGAGCCTCGACCATGTATTCCACGGCAAAGCAAGCATTTGTATTACACAAATTGCAGCTCCAAGCAAAGGTACAAAAGGAACTAACGGTGTTTTGAATGGACGTTTCAGGTCGGGTTGAGTTTTACGTAGCACAAGCACCGATATGCATACTATTGCAAATGCCATAAGCGTGCCTATCGAAACAAGCTCGCTAAGCACATGCAGAGGAAACAAGCCTGCGAACAAGGCCGTTACTATACAAGCAAAAATAGTAGCATTGTGCGGTACCCCGTTTTTACTATGCACTTTCGAAAAAACTTTGGGTAAAAGCCCATCCTTCGATATTGCATAGTAAATACGCGATTGCCCCAGCATCATTACCAATATTACAGAACTGAGTCCTGCTATTGCTCCAAGTTTAATCAATGGACTAAGCCATGCCAACCCTTCACCTGTATGGTCGATAGCCAGTGCTATAGGTGCGGCAACGTTTAACTCTTTATAGTTGACAATACCTGTTAATACGGTAGTAACTCCTATGTAAAGTATTGCGCAGATAAGCAACGATATAAGTATACTCTTTGGCATATCCTTCTGTGGATTACGCGCTTCCTGCGCTGCTGTCGATAAAGCATCAAACCCCAGATAGGCATAAAACACCACACCTGCCCCACGAAGAATGCCACTCCACCCAAACTCGCCGAAGCTTCCAGTATTTTCGGGTATATAGGGAGTCCAGTTGCTTGTATCGACATACGAAATTCCGAATGCAATAAACAACAATATTACACCTACCTTAATTACAACAATTATGTTATTAATAAATGCCGATTGCTTTATCCCTCCAACTAGAAATGCCGAGACAATGGCCACAATAAATACTGCCGGAAAATTGATAATACTCCCTGTCATTACCCACCCCTCAGTCGTATGATCGAAAGTTGCATACGATAACAATGGCGACAGATGTATTCCCCACTCATCTAACAAACTGAGCATATAACCCGACCACCCGACAGAAACGCTGGAACAGGCAAACAGATATTCGAGTATCAATATCCAACCAATAAACCACGCCATAAGCTCGCCGTTGGTCGTATAACTGTACGAATATACACTTCCGGCAACAGGTATCATTGCTGCAAACTCGGCATAGCACAACCCGGCCATAACACATCCCAAGGCTGAAATAATGAACGAAATAGTAAGCGCAGGCCCTGCATAAGCAGCAGCAGCCTGACCTGTTATTACAAAAATACCGGTTCCCACAATTGCCCCAATGCCAAGAGCTGTAAGATTAGCAGCTGTAAGATTACGCTTAAGTCCGCCATTGTGATCTTTGGCTTCGTTAAGAATGGTACTTATATCCTTTTTCTTAAATAATTTATTAAACATAACTAATATTTATCAGTTTGAATTGAAAACACAAAATTGTAATGTATATGTTACGATGTTAAAACATGCAACTTTCGTTATAAATTTGTAGCTTTATAAATTCAGTAAAAATTATTAATGCAATTGAACTATATGAATAAACAAATAAACTGTTTCGTCCCTTACCGAAACGAAGAACAGGCATATAATACTATAAAACAACTAAAAGAGTCAGAAGTTGTAAACAATATATTTTTACTTGCCGAAAACGAAGGATTGCCCTCTGTAGCAGGTTGCGAACTTTTAGTTGTCGGGGCGATATTCTCTACACATGCAATAAAGGAAATAGCATCAAAAGCCGATACAGATTTATCTCTCATATATACTAAATACGACAGTTTAAACATCGGGATGTTTGCATTTGAGCGCATGATACAAATAGCAACAGATGCGGAAGCAGGAATGGTTTATGCCGACTATCATAAGATAAAAAACGGAGAAAGAGTAAACAACCCTGTTATTGCATATCAGCAAGGAAGTTTACGAGACGATTTCGATTTCGGATCGGTTTTGTTATATAAAACCGAAGCCTTACAAAAAGCAGCTTCGGCAATGAATACCAATTACGATTTTGCCGGTTTGTACGATTTACGGCTGAAAGTTTCGCAAAACTTACCCCTCGTCCATATAAATGAATACCTATATACCGAAGTAGAAAATGACACACGTAAAAGCGGAGAAAAGAATTTCGACTACGTAGATCCTAAAAACCGTTCGGTACAAATTGAAATGGAACAGGCATGTACCAATCATCTTAAAAAGATTGGAGGTTATCTTCAACCTAAATTTAAAGATATAGATTTCGACAAGCAAAGTTTCGAATACGAAGCATCGGTTATTATACCTGTCCGTAATCGTGTAAAAACCATAGCCGATGCCATACAATCGGTACTGAAACAAAAGACAAGTTTTAAATTCAACCTTATAGTGGTGGATAATTATTCGACAGACGGAACAAGCGAAAAAATTGAAGAATTTGCGCATGATAACCGCCTGATACATGTTATTCCCGAGAATAAGGATTTGGGTATAGGCGGATGTTGGAATGCCGGAGTGTTTCATCCCTTATGTGGTAAATTCGCCATACAACTGGATAGCGACGATATATATTCGGGCGAAGATACTCTTCAGAAAATAGTTGAGGCTTTTTATGCACAAAATTGTGCAATGGTAGTGGGAACTTATGCGCTTACCGATTTCGATATGAACCCAATTCCACCCGGAGTAATAGACCATAAAGAATGGACTCCCGACAACGGACGAAATAATGCTTTGCGTATTAACGGTTTAGGTGCGCCTCGTGCATTTTTCACACCATTATTACGCGAAATAAAAGTGCCAAATACAAGTTATGGCGAAGATTACGCGTTAGGTCTTCGTTTTTCACGCGAGCACCGCATAGGACGTATATACGACGTGCTTTACCTGTGTCGCCGTTGGGAAGGCAACTCCGATGCTGCTTTAGATATTACCAAGATAAACGGACATAATACATACAAAGACCGCATCCGCACATGGGAGCTTCAGGCCCGCATCAACCAAAATAAAAGATAATGGGTAGTTTAAGTAAAATCGAAGACCTCTTTGTTGCGCAGACAAACGAATGGAAACTTGCACGGGATAATTATGATGCTTTAAGTAAAGTAGAATTAAAGGAGTTTCGTTTCGATAATTTCAGTGTAAATGTGCAGTTTAATCCGGCACGTATTACTTCGTCATCGGCAAAAACAGATTCTAAGTCTATTCGGGAAAGAGCCTGTTTCCTTTGTACGAAGAACCTACCAACCGAACAAAAAGGTATTGAATTTGAAGGCTATAAAATATTGGTAAACCCCTACCCCATTTTTAAGCGGCATTTTACAATACCCACCATTATACATACAAAGCAATGGATATGCGAGAACGGGCGTTTTACCGATATGCTTATGTTTGCTGAAGCAATGTCGGGGTACGTAATTTTCTATAATGGTCCCAAATGCGGAGCCTCGGCACCCGATCATATGCATTTTCAGGCCGCACCTGCTGAAGACATACCCTTAACAACAGATATAAAAATGATACCGAAAGAAATTATTCGGGAAAATAACGGAAGCACTGTTTCTGTTGTAAGAAATTATTTACGGAATTTCTTTCTTATAAAATCAGCCGGAAAAACAGAAGCCGAATCTATGTTCAAACTTATTTGTGAAAGTCTGGATGTCGAAAGCGGTGACTACGAACCTATGCTTAATGTATTAGCGTGGACCGAAAAAGGCAATAAATTTTGCATAGCTGTTTTTCCTCGCGACAAACATCGCCCATCGTGTTATTATACCGAAGGAAACGATAATTTGCTTATCAGTCCTGCATCTGTCGATATGGGTGGATTGATAATTATTCCGCAACAGAAAGATTTTGAAAAAATAACCTCGTCGGATATTATTTCAATATTTAACGAGGTAACAATAAATAACGAGCAAACAGAAAAAATTATCAGGAGGATGCTTAATTAACTCATAATTATTTATCTATACTATAGTTATTCCATTCTTCAGATAATTGCTAAAAACAAGAATGAAAAGAGGCACAAAACTCTAATAAAAAAATGTGTAGAGTCGTCAGGTATGTCAGGTTTTTTTGATTATATGCATTTTATGGCATTGTAAGTTGTGTATAATTCTATGTTGATAGAATAATGTACAGCAAGTGTTCTTTAAAATTATACTTATTAATTAACTGTTGTTACTGCGCGTGATCGAAGATCACTTGCATTCCTTTTGCCCTATGCCGCAAAAGGAATCAAAAAGGCATTTTGCGGCTATACCTTCTTGGGGACAGCATTGCAGCCGTAAAGGCTAAATTAAAAATAACTCGCAGCTAAAGCTGCTCAAACAGCTTTTAATTTTTAACGCCTTTGCCGCCTGCATGCTTTGTCCGTCGAAGCTAAGGCCGCTCTCAGAAAATGCTTCGCAAAAAGGACCGACCTCGCCGTATGTGCGGG
>NZ_QVMM01000027.1 GCF_010501065.1 Dysgonomonas sp. 216
CTGTTTTGAAGGTATTAAAAAAGGGAAAACAGCGTTTTAAACCGTTTTCCCTTATATTACTCAGCGGAGAGAGAGGGATTCGAACCCCCGGAAGCTCGCACTTCAACGGTTTTCAAGACCGCCGCAATCGACCACTCTGCCATCTCTCCAGAGCTTTAAACTCTGTGCTTTTCCTCAAAAGCGTTGCAAAGATATTTATTTTTTTTGAAACAAAAAAACAATGAAATACTTTTTTTTGCTTTTTATGAGATTAAATTATTAAGTCTCAGATTTTCAAGCCAAGACTTAATAATTAATATATTTATCGAATAAACAACAACTCTCTGTATTTGGCTAAAGGCCACATTTCATTGTCAACAATAAGTTCAAGTTTATCAATGTGATAACGAATCTCGTCCAAATAAGGAGCGACATTATCATGATATTCAACAGCTTTTTCTCGCTCGCTTTCTATATTGTTTGCTATTTTACGAGCATCAATCATTTCGTGAACTTTTGCGTTAACAGCATTAACGTGGATTGAAATTTTTTCAATCAAACGAAGTTGTTCATCTGCCATTTCTTTGAATTTAACCTGATCAGTGTATATCTTTTGCAATTTAGACACATTTGAGAGTAATATTGACTGATATGAAATTGCAACAGGAATAATGTGATTCAAGGCTAGGTCTCCCAGAACACGTGATTCAATTTGAATCTTTTTAGTGTAAGTTTCCCATTTTACTTCATTACGAGCATGGAGCTCTACTTCGGAAAGGATACCTGCAAATGTTTTAATGCTTTGTTTCGATGTGTAACTGTCATAAATAACAGGAACATTTGTTTCGCAGTCCAGACCTCTTTTAGCAGCTTCTATTTTCCATTCATCACTATATCCATTGCCGTTAAAGCGAATAGGACGCGATTCTTTTATGTATTTTTTCAGAATTTCATATAAAGCTTCTTCTTTCGATTTACCGCTATTAATGAGTCCGTCAACTTCATTTTTAAATTCTCTCAGCTGTTCAGCCACAGAAGCATTAAGAGCAGTCATAGCAGATGCACAGTTTGCAGATGATCCAACTGCACGGAACTCGAAACGGTTACCCGTAAAAGCGAATGGCGATGTACGGTTACGATCGGTATTATCAAGAAGAATTTCCGGTATCTGACCAACGCCAAGACTTATTTGTTTTTTCTCGTCAACAACGATTGCATCTTTAACCGAACTGTTTTCAAACTTATCTAATATATCGCTTACTTGTGACCCTAAAAATACAGATATGATGGCAGGAGGAGCTTCGTTAGCTCCTAAACGATGGGCATTTGTAGCCGAAGATATAGATGCTTTAAGCAAACCATTGTTTTTGTAAACAGCCATTAAAATGTTTACCATAAAGGTAATGAAACGTAAATTTTCAACTTTGTCTTTACCCGGCGAAAGAAAATTTATACCATTGTCCGTAGTTAAAGACCAGTTGTTATGTTTCCCCGATCCATTGATTCCTTTAAAAGGCTTTTCGTGCAATAATATGCGGAAAGAATGACGACGGGCAACTTTATCCATCAATGACATAACAAGCAGATTATGGTCGACTGCCAGATTACATTCTTCGTATATAGGAGCCAACTCAAACTGGTTAGGAGCAACCTCGTTGTGACGGGTTTTTACCGGAATACCTAACGCATAAGATTCGTACTCAAGTTCTTCCATAAACTTTAGCACTCGTTGAGGTATAGAACCGAAATAGTGGTCTTCCAATTGTTGATTTTTAGAACTTTCGTGACTCATCAGTGTGCGCCCGGTAAGAGCAAGGTCGGGACGTGCTACAAATAAATCTTCATCGACCAGAAAATACTCTTGTTCCCATCCAAGGTTGGAATAAACCTTCTTTATGTCTTCATTGAAATAACGCCCAACTTCTAAAGCAGCATTAGTTACAGCAGATATCGATTTTAACAGAGGAGTTTTATAGTCAAGAGCTTCACCTGTGTATGATATAAATATTGTAGGAATACATAATGTATCGCCAATTATAAATGCCGGAGATGTTGGGTCCCAGGCAGAATATCCACGAGCTTCAAAAGTGTTACGTAAACCACCCGAAGGAAAACTTGAAGCATCGGGCTCTTGTTGTGCCAAAAGTTTTCCGCTGAATTCTTCGATAAGTCCGCCATTGCTATCGTGTTCAACAAAAGCATCATGTTTTTCGGCCGTTCCATCAGTCAGTGGGTGAAACCAGTGAGTATAGTGAGTAGCTCCGTTTTCGAGAGCCCACATGCGCATTCCTGCTGCTATATGTTCAGCTATGCCTCTGTCGATAGGTTCGCCTTTATCAATAACTTTGCTTATCGCTTTAAAAGTTTCTTTTGATAAATATTGGCTCATAGCCTTTCGGTTAAAAACCTTACAGCCGTAATAGTCAGATGCCTTTCCTGAGGGCTTGTCAACCTCTACAGGTTTTTTGTTAGATGCTGCTGCAACAGCTTGAAAACGTAACTTTGACATAATTTTGAGTATTAATGTATTTATTTTTGCTTTATTATTTTATTGAAATGTTTTTTAAACGTGATATCGCTTCTATAGTATTTTCAAGAGATCCGAATGCTGTTAAGCGTAGATACCCTTCGCCACTAGGTCCAAATCCTACACCGGGAGTACCTACTATATTTAATTCGTGAAGCAAGTAATCAAAAAATTCCCACGATGTCATCCCATTTGGAGTTTTAACCCATATATAAGGGGAATTTATTCCTCCATAAACTTTTAAGCCTTGAGCAGATAAACCCTCACGGATAATTTTCGCGTTATTTAAATAATATTCGATAGTAGCTTTTACTTGTTTTTTCCCTTCAGGCGAATAACAAGCCTCAGCTGCACGCTGTATAATATAAGGAACTCCGTTGAATTTAGTTGTATGACGACGGTTCCATAATTTATTTAAAGAAACTGCTTCTCCTTTACTAGTGTATCCCATCAATTCTTTAGGAACAACAGTATAGGCGCATCTTGTACCTGTAAATCCGGCTGTTTTAGAAAAACTACGAAATTCGATAGCAACTTTTTTTGCACCTTCAATTTCGTAGATACTATGGGGTACATTATCTTCGGTAATATATGCTTCGTATGCGCCATCGAATAATATAATGGATTTATTTTTAATTGCATAATCAACCCATATCTTCAATTGTTCTTTAGTTAAAGTCGTACCTGTCGGATTGTTCGGATAACATAAATATATAATATCTGCCTTCGACGTAGGCAAAGACGGAACAAATTCGTTTTCGGATGTACATGGCAAATATACAATTTTATTCCATTTGCCATCATTTCCTAAATCGCCGGCTCTTCCTGCCATTACATTAGTATCAACGTAAACAGGATATACAGGATCTGTAATTGTAATAATATTATCAGTGCCTAAAATATCGCCAATGTTACCTGTATCGCTCTTCGATCCGTCGCTGACAAACAATTCGTTGGGCTGTATATCTAATCCGTATATTTTGTAGTCGTTTTCGATAATGGAGTTTACAAGAAAATCATAACCTTGTTCGGGGCCATATCCTCTGAATGTTTCGTTAGACGCCATTTCGTCCACAGCCTTATGCAAGGCTTCAATTGAGGCTTCGGGAAGTGGTTTTGTTACATCTCCGATTCCTAACCGGATGATGTTTGCTGCAGGAGTAGCTGCTTTAAATTCGTTTACTTTGCGTGCTATTTCAGAGAACAGGTAACTACCGGGTAGTTTTGTGTAGTTTTCGTTTATTAATGCCATTTTCTCTTTTTTGTTTTAATCTCCCTTTGTTGCTTATTTTTCATTTATATATATTTCGCCGTCGAAGACGGTAACGGCTTCTCCGGTCATATATATATGATTGTTTTTCTCATTCCATTCTATATCCAGGTCTCCACCTAAAAGGTGTACTTTAACTTTTCTGTCGCACAGGTTGTTGAGTACAGCAGCTACGGCAGATGCACAAGCACCTGTACCGCAAGCCAAGGTTTCGCCGGCTCCGCGCTCCCATACTCTCATATTTATTGTGTTTCTGTCTAATACTTCGACAAACTCTGTATTAGTCTTTTTCGGAAAGATAGGATGATGTTCGAACTTAGGCCCTAAGGTAGCTAAGTCAAGCTTATCGATATTTTTTGTAAATATAACAGCATGGGGGTTGCCCATCGATACACATGAAATCCTCCATGTTTTTTCATCAATATCAATAGGGTAGTCTAATGCCGATTGCTGATCGATAGTTACAGGAATAAGTTGAGGGTCGAGGATAGGTTCTCCCATATCAACGATAACTTTACGACAATATTCATCACCATCCAATAATGTTATATGTTTTATTCCGGCTTTGGTTTCGAGGGTTATCTCTTTCTTTTGCGTTAGTTTGTTGTCGTATACGTATTTACCTACACATCGGGTTGCATTTCCGCACATCTCGGCTTCCGATCCGTCGGAGTTGAACATTTGCATTCTGAAATCTGCTATATCTGATGGTAGAATAAAAACCAATCCATCTGATCCAATCCCAAAATTCCGATTGCTAAAATCCAAGGCTGCTTTGCTCCGGTCCTGAATATCTTGCATAAATCCATTTATGTAAATATAGTCGTTTCCGGCTCCTTGCATTTTGGTGAATTTTAGCTTTCTCATTTTTAACTGTTTTGAGTAAAAAACAATCTATTTCTGACTCTTTTATATTTGATGATACAAATTTCATACAAAAATTCGTATTTTACAAGAGAAATTGTACATTTTTTTTGTTTTACACCATATAAATAATCTTTTTGTTTTCGATATCTTAAATATGCGTTCATATAGTCAGAATTATAGCCTTAATGTTGACCACATTCAAAAAAGGAAGATTTTTATTGACATTTATCTAAAAATACAAATCTATTGAATTATATAAGTGAATTTGATATTATTTTTTTTATCTATTGGGCATAATTGGTTTTATTACGTAAATTTGGACGTTGAAAAGTAATGTCGAATATGGATGATAAAGAAAAACAATTATTGTTAGACAACCGCTATTTGAGAATGGCTGCCATTTGGGCCGAAAATTCATATTGCAAGCGTCGACAGGTTGGGGCATTAATTGTAAAAGATAAGATGATTATTTCGGACGGATATAACGGAACGCCTTCGGGATTCGAAAATATTTGTGAAGATGAAAACAATATAACGAAACCATATGTTTTACATGCCGAAGCAAATGCTATAACAAAAGTAGCCTGTTCGCATAATAGTAGTTTTGGTGCAACTATGTATGTAACATCTTCTCCGTGTATCGAATGTGCGAAACTTATTATTCAGGCAGGAATAAAAAGGGTTGTTTATAATGAATTATATACGAAGACGGATGGATGCGAGCTGCTGAAAAGAGCCGGGATTGAAGTTGTTTCCTTAAACAAAGAAGACATTAAGCAAACGATATAAATTAAAAATATAAAATTATATAACATTTTAATGAGATCATATAAAAGAAAAAATACCTCGGTTTGGTTGCCTTTGTGGATTACTTTGGGTATAGCCATAGGTATACTTATAGGTAATGTGTTTTCTAATTTTAATTCGAGGCGAAGCTTATTTAATAGGGGAGACAAGTTGGAAGCAATTCTTGAATATATAAATGATGCATATGTTGATACTGTTGATATTCAAGAGCTGGTAGAAGACGCAATTCCCGAAATAATTGCAGGACTGGATCCGCACTCTGTTTATATCTCGGCTAAAGATATGGAAATTGTAGGCGATGATTTAGAAGGGCATTTCAGTGGAATAGGGGTTCAGTTTATAATGCAACGCGATACAGTTGTGGTTGTTTCTATAATTCAGGGCGGTCCATCTGAAGCGGCCGGAGTAAGAGCCGGAGATAGAATTGTATATGTGAACGATAGTTTGTTTGCCGGAAATAGTATGACTAACGAAAAGGTAATGCGCCAATTGAGGGGAAAAACAGGCACCTCGGTAAAGTTGGGTGTGAAGCGGCTGTCTAGTCAGGGTATTGTAGATATAAAAGTTACAAGAGCCAGCATACCTGTAAATACCGTAGATGTATCTTTTGTGGCATCCGATAAAGTTGGTTATATAAAAGTAAACAAGTTTGGAAGTACTACATATTCGGAATTTATTTCAGCTATATCAAAGCTTAAAAATCAACAATGCGAGTCGTTTGTGATAGATCTTCGTCAGAATACAGGAGGATATTTGAATGCGGCAATAGACATGGTGGGCGAATTTTTGGCTGGAAATCAATTAGTTGTTTATACCGAAGGACGGGCTTTCCCTCGTCAGGATTATTTAGCTAAACAGTCGGGTGCATGCAAAACCGATCAGATTGTGGTTTTAATTGACGAAGGTAGTGCTTCGGCCAGCGAAATATTTGCGGGTGCTATTCAGGATAATGATAGAGGACTTATTATAGGACGTCGTTCGTTTGGTAAAGGTTTAGTGCAGGGGCAAAGACAATTTAAAGATAAGTCGGCACTGCGTTTAACTGTGGCCCGGTACCATACTCCATCGGGCAGATGTATACAAAAAGCATACGAACGGGGTAATTCGGATGATTACAATCAGGATATTTTAAGGCGTTTTCAACGTGGAGAGTTCGATTCGGAAGATAGTATAAAATTGGAAAATTATCCACTTTTCCATACCGTTGGAGGGCGTCCTGTGTACGGAGATGATGGTATTATGCCTGATATATTTATTCCCCGCGATACTGTTGGTGTAAATTCATATTATACCCGTGTAGCTAATCAGGGATTAATATATGAATATTCGTTTATGTACACAGATATGCATAGAGAGAGACTAAGTAAGTTTAAAAACTGGCAAGAGTTATCTTCTCATCTTCAGAAACAACCTTTGGTTCTTAATTTAGTAAGTTATGCCGAATCTAAGGGTATCCGTCAACGGCCTTATCTGATAAACGAATCGCGTACATTGATGCAGACTCAAATGGAAGCGTATATTGTAAGAAATATATTTGGGGATGATGGCTATTATCAGGTTTTATTGCGCGATGATATTGTGCTGAAAAGAGCCGTCGATCTTGTAAATAAAAATAAAGCATTGCCCGAAAATGTGAAAACTAAAGGATATTTATCTTCAGCACTACAGTTGGGTGTTTTGCCTCAGGATTTTATTCAATTGCCCTTCTTGCGCAGAGAGAACATAAGTTGATATATATAGAGTGGGGAAGGAGACAGCTAAAGATAAACTAAGGAAAGATATTTTTCGTCAGAAAAAGGAATTTACACCTCTCGATTTGCAGAATAAATCGGCAGAGGTGTTTTCTGTGTTAGAAATAACAGGAACTTTTCAGGATGCCCAAAATATATTTATATATAATAGCCTTAGCGACGAAGTGTCTACTTTAGATTTTATAAACCGATGGGCAAAAGAAAAACAATTTTTTTTACCTGTTGTGACAGGCAATGATTTACAATTTGTAAAATACGAAGCAGATAAGAAATTTGTTGTTTCGGATTATGGAATAAAAGAACCCGAAGGTAAGGCTTTTGTCGAATACGATAAAATAGATATGATTATTGTGCCGGGTGTAGCTTTTGATCGCAAACTGAATCGTATGGGACGAGGCAAAGGCTATTACGACCGCTTTCTTCCTAAATTGAAGGCTTTAAAAGTAGGGGTTTGTTTCGATTTTCAATTGCTGAATAGTATTCCGTTTGATAAAAACGATGTGAAAATGGATATGATAGTATCCGAGAATGACCTTATTTGGTAGAACTCCGGCATAATTTCAGATAATCATCAATCAATAATTTATTAGCACCTAAGTCCTGCGCTTTAAGAAAATATTCTTTTGCAGCGTTGTTGTCGTATTGCAATAATTTTAAGCGCCCTTTCAGTATATATAAAAAAGGAGAGTTGTTTCCGTAGTTTGCCGCTTTGTTCAAATCTTCCTGCGTTCTGGCTAGCTTCTGGAGTTCTAAATAGCATTCGGCCCTGTTTAGGTATAGCTGATCGTTGGTCTTATAATCATAGATAAGATCCGAGTATAATTCTTCAGCTTTTTTCCAGTTACCCTGTTGTTTAACTATTAGAGCCAATCCCATATTTGCATTTAAATTATTAGGCTCTATTGTTTTTATCTGTTCAAAATCGCTTTCGGCGGCCAGATAGTTTTTTTTGTTTAGTTGAATAAGTCCACGGCTATACAATGCATCAATATTTTCTTTGTCGATTGATAATATCAGGTTGTAATCTTGCAGTGCCAGATTTATGCTGTCTATGTCGCAATACAATGCAGCTCTGTTTTGTAAAACAAACACAGCGTTAGGATGCCTGCCCAATGCAATGGAGTATGAAATGAGAGCTTCGTCCTTTTTCCCAAGTATACGCTGAATAGTTCCAAGGTTCGATAATAATAATGTATTGCCAGGGTTGGCCGGCTCTTTGCGCATGGCTTCTTTCAGAACTTGCTCGGCAGCTACATAATCTTGAGCTTCCTGATAATCTATAGCACGACTTACAAGTTCTTCGTAAGTTTGATCTTGGGCTATAATATTTAAACTAAAACTTACCAGTGCAATGAAAATTACAAATTTCGACATAATATATGCATATATAAATATTACTTGTGCAAAAGTATAACTATTCTTTTGTCGAAAAACTTGTGTATAACTAAAGATAATGAAACTATGTTTATTTTTGTTACCACATTCGTCACATGGCATAGTAATTAAGTTTCATATAATATATAAATCGGTTATTTTAGCATTTTATTGTACTTTTTTGACTGTATTTTGTGATTTTTTGGTGGATAAATAGAATGTTTATATCATATAAAGTACTAACTTTAGCTGGTTTTTTATTTAATGCAGATAATACCTTATTGTGAAAACAAAAGGAGTTTGCCATGAAAATAATTTCTAACGAATAACTTTAAAATATTACCTAATTATGAATTTTGAAAAACCACAGAAAACAAAATCCGGATTAAATCCTCAAGATTTTAATGCAGAGGTAGACGGAAAGAAAGTGGAACTTTTTGTTTTAGTTAATAAATCGGGTGCTGAAATAACAGTAACAAACTATGGTGCCAAAGTGGTATCATTAATGGTTCCCGATAAATCGGGTAAATTAGTAGATGTTGTTTTAGGACACGATACTATTGCTGAATATCTGAAATCGGAAGAGCCTTATTTTGGTGCTGTATGCGGACGTACTGCCAACCGTATAGCAAACGGCAAGTTTACACTTGAAGGCAAGGAATATACTTTAGCCGTTAACAATGGCCCTAATAATCTGCACGGAGGTATAAAGGGATTTAATTCAGTAGTTTGGGATGCGAAACAAACCGATGCTCAAACTGTAGAGTTAACATATCTGTCGGTTGATGGTGAAGAAGGTTTTCCCGGTAATCTTTCGACAAAGATTATTTATAAATTGACTGACGATAATGCTTTGGATATAGCTTACGAAGCAACAACCGATAAAACCACAATTATAAACCTTACTAATCATTCATACTTCAATTTGTCGGGTGCAGGAGATCCTAGCATTGCCGACCATGTGTTAAAAATGTATGCTGATGAGTTTTTACCTGCCGACGAAACTTCTATTCCTTACGGAAAACCCGAAAAAGTTGTGGGTACTCCTATGGATTTCACTACACCTCATGAAATAGGTGAAAGGATAAATGAAGATTTCGAACCACTAATTTTTGGTAGAGGGTACGATCATACATTTATAATGAATAAAAAAGAAGGAGATTTGGCATTAACTTGTTATTCTCCAAAAACCGGCATTGTGCTAGATACTTACACTACAGAACCGGGAGTACAGGTTTATACAGGAAACTGGATGACAGGAAACTTTGTTGCTAAACAAGGACAGAGATATCCGGCTCAGAGTGCAGTGTGTTTCGAAACACAACACTATCCCGATAGTATAAATAAACCTGATTACCCGACTGTAATTTTAAAACCCGGAGAAAAGTTTGAAAGTAAAACTATCTACAAGTTTTCAACTAAAAAATAATGTAATAATCTAATATTAATAACCTAATTCAATTCATTTATGTCACAGCAAAAACAAAATGGCAATGTAATTGCCATTGTTACGATGATCTTTCTGTTTGCAATGATCTCGTTTGTAACCAATCTCGCAGCACCTATTGGTGTTATCTGGAGTAATAAGTTCGAAGGCTCAAACTTTTTAGGAATGCTTGGTAACTTAATGAACTTTGCAGCTTACTTGTTTATGGGTATACCTGCAGGAAAACTACTAACTAAAATAGGATACAAAAAAACGGCATTAGCTGCAATTGCAGTAGGTTTTATCGGGGTATTTGTTCAGTTTCTTTCGGGCGTAGTTTCCGAAGGCTTTACATTATTTACCCTACCATTAAATTTTTATGTTTATCTTTTAGGTGCATTCATTGCAGGATTTTCGGTATGTATGCTAAATACAGTTGTTAACCCTATGCTTAACCTATTAGGTGGTGGTGGTAACAAAGGTAATCGCCTTCTTCAAATTGGAGGCTCGTTCAACTCTTTAGCTGGAACAATAACTCCAATGTTAGTTGGAGCTTTAATTGGTTCGGTAACAGTGAACACTGCTATAACCGATGTTAACCCTGTTTTATTTATAGCAATGGGTGTATTTGCAGCAGCATTTATAATTCTATCTTTTATTCCGATTGCCGATCCTAATGTGGGAAAAGTACAAAATCTGGAAGTTAAAAATGAGCATAGCCCTTGGAGTTTCCGTCACCTGAAATTAGGTGTTATCGGTATATTTATTTATGTAGGTATCGAGATCGGTATTCCCGGAACATTAAACTTTTTCTTGTCTAATACATCGGACAAAGGAGCCGGGTTAGATCCTGCCAATGCTGCAACTATTGGTGGGTTCGTAGCTGGAACATATTGGTTCTTAATGCTTGTTGGTCGTTTCCTTGGTGGAGCTATTGGAGGTAAAGTATCAACAAAGGCTATGTTAACAACAGCTTCGGGTATTGGTATCCTTTTAGTTTTAGGTGCAATATTCTCTCCTGTCGATCTTACGGTTTCTATGCCGGTATTTACCGGATCGTCGTTTGCAATGACACTTGTACCTCTTAGCGCATTACTTTTAGTACTATGTGGTTTATGTACTTCTATTATGTGGGGAGGTATATTCAACCTTGCAACCGAAGGTTTAGGAAAATATACAAACGCAGCATCAGGCATCTTTATGATGATGGTAGTTGGTGGAGGTATTTTACCTTTATTCCAAAGTTGGGTTGCCGATATGAGTACTTATATGGTTTCGTATTTTGTGCCATTAGCTGGACTTATATACCTGTTATACTATGCATTAATAGGTAGCAAAAACGTAAATACAGATATTCCTGTTGAATAATTTTATATACATTATTAACTTAGAAATAAATTATGGATACTACAAAAATCAGAGAAAAATTTAAATCTTTATATGGGACAGAAGGTGCGTTGTACACTTCTCCCGGTCGTATAAACTTAATAGGTGAGCATACTGATTATAATGCAGGATTTGTTCTTCCGGGAGCAATTGATAAAGCAATGTATTGCGAAATTAAACCTAATGGAACTAACAAGGTAAGAGCATATGCTCTTGACTTGGGCGAGTCAACAGAGTTTGGTTTAGAAGAAAACGATTTACCTGCAAAAAGCTGGGCAAAATACATTTTTGGTGTTTGTCGCGAAATGATTAAACGAGGTGCTAAAGTAGAAGGCTTTGACACTGTGTTTTCGGGCGATGTGCCTTTAGGTGCAGGTATGTCTTCATCGGCTGCTCTCGAAAGTTGTTTTGGCTTTGCTATCAACGATCAGTATAACTTAGGTTTCGACCGTTTCGAATTAGCAAAAATAGGACAAGCTACAGAGCACAACTATGTAGGTGTAAAATGTGGTATTATGGATCAGTTTGCTTCATGCTTTGGTAAAGAAGGTTCTTTGATTCGTTTAGATTGCCGTTCGCTCGAGTACGAATATGTACCATTCAATCCTAAAGGATATCGTTTGGTGTTGGTTAATACTTGTGTAGCTCATGAATTAGCTTCTTCGGCTTACAATAAACGTCGTGAGTCGTGCGAGGCCGTTGCTGCTGCTATAAGAAAACACCATCCTGAAGTAGAATTCCTTCGCGATGCAAATTTAGATATGTTGAAAGAAGTTGCTAATGAAGTGAGTGCAGAAGATTATATTCGTGCCGAATTTGTTATCG
Organism: Dysgonomonas sp. 216; assembly: GCF_010501065.1. GTDB lineage: Bacteria > Bacteroidota > Bacteroidia > Bacteroidales > Dysgonomonadaceae > QVMM01. The sequence continues at coordinate 12,213 of NZ_QVMM01000027.1, forward strand.
AAGAAGTTCAACGTCTATTGGATGCTTGCGAAGCATTGAAAGCTGGCGATTACGAAACCGTAGGTAAAAAAATGTATGAAACTCATATCGGCTTGAGCCGTAAATATGAAGTTAGTTGCCCAGAACTTGACTACTTGAACGATATTGCCCGTGTTTGTGGCGTTACAGGTTCGCGTGTAATGGGTGGTGGTTTCGGAGGTTGTACAATCAACCTTGTGAAAGATGAGCTTCACGATGCATTTATCGAAAGAGCAATGAATAGCTACGAGCAAAAATTCAAGATTAAACCTAAAGTATACGATGTTGTTATTAAAGACGGTGCACGTAAACTAAGTTAATGTTTGGATATTGATACAATAATAAATTATTATAAAAAACCCGATGGATTTATATTCATCGGGTTTTTTGTATAGTATTTTGTACATTTATACATGTCGCGAGCTTTATTATTAGTATATATTTGCTACTGTTATAAACTGAAAAATGCATTTGTTATGCTATCAAAATTTCGCATTAGTGGTCGATAGGAGCGGGAGAGGTAATATCGGAAATTTGCAAATTTAACTAAAGAAGTTTCTGTATAATGCTATTAATTATTATTTTGTAATACAATTAACAGGCGAATCGGTGGATATGAGGAACACTATAAAAGGCTTTTTTTTGCTTTTTTTTATATGTTTTGCACTACAGGGCAAAGCACAGGATTGGATTTCGACCGAACTCCCCAATATAAATAAACTTCCTACAAAAGAAATACAATGTATATTTCAAGACTCCGAAGGGTATATATGGTATGGTACCGAAGGAGGTTTATGTAGAGACGACGGATATCAGGTAAATGTATTTCGATCCGATTTTAACACCCCCGATTTATTAGAAAGTAACAGTGTAACAAGTATAACCGAAGACAGAGAGAAAAAAATATGGTTTGGAACAAAAAGAGGAGTATACATTCTCGATAAGGAGAGTTATGAGATAAAACCTCTTACCGACAAAGAAATAAAAGGATGGGTGATAAAAATGATGGACGTAACTTCCGACGGATCGATATGGGTTTCATCAGGAGGTTTTTTATTTCGCTATAATGCATCGGGAGAAAGACTTAAAAAGTATGACATACAATCGGAAAGTCCTTCAAAAGAGGTAAACAGTATCTGTGAAGATAATGAGGGTGCAATCTGGATGGTGCAACTGAAGGGTGGATTATTCAGGTACGATGCCCGAACAGACGAGTTTATTCAATATCCTTGGCCTTTTAAAAGACCTGCTACTTTTATAATGAAAGATACCACAACTCCCTATTACTGGATAGGTACTTGGGGAAACGGTGTTGTTCGCTTCGATCCTCGCGAGAAAGAAGTCAGTCGTATGTTTGTGGCGCAGTTGGCTACAAGCAGATATAAGGATTTGACTAAAAAAAGAATTTATGGTATAGCACAGGATAGTGTAAGGCATAATATTTGGGTTACCACAGCAGATAATTTATATGTTTATGAAATAACAGAATGCGACACCTTACGATCTATCGATACATCAGGCTTTCTGTCGGAAGAAAAAAAGATGCTGAGTAATGTTATTTGCGACCACTTAGGTAACCTTTGGGTAACAGGTACTTATCCTGACTCATATTCGTTTATCGTTTCGTATTTGCCAAATAAGATTATTAATTACCCAATGGATGCGGTAAAGAAAGAATTTGGTGTTTATGCATCTCCTATAAAACTATCTTATGAGGGAAATTATTATTGGATAAGGCAAAAACGCCAAGGCTTATATGTTTATGACATTGAGAACGACAGTTTGTCGATACATGAAAACCGGAATAGAAGCGTTTCGTTTTTCTTTGAAAAATCGGTCGATTATGACGGGGTTTTCGTTGTAGTACACGACTCGATAGTAATATTGGCACTGTACGATGGAAGTCACATTTCCGAAACCGAAATATGCTCGATTCCTGCCGATCCTCACGAACGGATTCGTGCCTTATATGACGACGGACGTGGTAATTTATGGATTGGAACTACTTATAACTTGTTTAAATACGATTTGAAACAAGAAAAGTTAGATGTTATATATGAAGATGTTGGCATTATAAACGACATACTTTCGTCGGACGACGGAAGTATATATATTGCTACAGAATCTGAAGGGTTTTGGAAAATATGTAATGGGAAAAGGGATTTTAAACATTTCACAAAGGAAAATTATTTGGTTTTAACAGCATCCTCCGATCAGAAGATTTGGATTGGCACACAACAGGGAAACGTTTATAGTTACAACCCCAACAATAATAACTTGGTGCTTGAAACTCAAAACTGTGGTTTAATTGGCGATGTAATAATTGATCTTCTTGCCGATGATAATGGAAATATCTGGATATTAACAGACCAAAAAATAACTATATACAATCCCGAAACACAGATAGTTAATTTAATTAACTGCTCCGATCCATCAATCTTTCTTGATAATTTTTTATCTCTACAAAAGGGGAAAAACGGAGAAATGCATGTTGGAGGGAGAGGCGGCGTTATGGTTCTCACATTTACCAATCAGTTCGAAAAAATTATCAAGAATGAGTCGTCAATTGGCTTAACATCTCTCAAAATTAACAACGTACAAAAAATATTAGACGGTGATAGCAGAAATATAGTAATAGAGCCGCACGAGACTAATATCGAGCTGTTTTTTTCAACTTTCGATCCATTAAATACGCATAAAATCCGTTATGCTTTCCGTCAGAAAAAAGATACTCTTTGGAACTATCTGCCTGTCGGGCAGAATAATATATATCTGGCAGGGCTTCCGAAAGGATTTTACGAAATAGAGGTACAGGCTACAGACGGAAACGGTATATGGGCTAAGAATACGGCAACTTTTTCGATTCAACGCCTACCAGCATGGTACGAAACATGGTGGGCGTATGCTGTATATATACTAGCTTTTTTCGCCATTGTTATTCTGTTTATTCAAAAATATATCCAATCGCAAAACAACAAACAACAAAAGTTAATGGAAGAACAGGTATCTCAGATGAAATACCGTTTTTTTACAAATGTCAGTCACGAACTACGCACACCTTTAACGCTGATTATTACGCCTCTGGAAAGCATAATAAAAAAGGTTTCGGATATAAAAATCAGGCAACAACTAGAATCGGTCAACAAGAATGCACAAAACCTGCTAAGCTTAGTAAATCAATTACTTGATTTCAGAAAAATTGAAATGGGAGGCGAAACGCTCTCTCTTACAAAAGGCGATATAAATGAGTTTGTATACTCTGTTTATGAAAACTTTCAGCTGGCGTCGGAAGAAAAAAATATGGATTTCGGTTGTCAATCGGAAGTCGAATCTCTTTATATGTTCTTCGATGCAAGTAAGTTACGAAAGATGATTAATAACTTGCTATCCAACGCTTTAAAATTCACGGACGAAGGAGGTAGCATTTTATTATCTGTAAGTGAGAATGTGAGGAATGGTATTAACTATATTGTTATATCTGTAACGGACACGGGAAAAGGAATTCCGGCAAAAGAACTTTCTTCTATTTTCGAGCGATTTCATCAGGTAGACGGACAAGAAAATGCAATAGGTAGCGGCATTGGCCTACATATAGTAAAAGAATATGCAAACCTGCATGGCGGAGAAATTTCAGTCCGAAGCGAATTGGGCAAAGGCTCTACCTTTTCTGTTTATATACCAACAAACTTAGAACCCGATAAAAATATTTCGGATTCGGTAACAGAACAAACACACGAGGCGGTATCTGATTTTCAACCTGTGATTGGTTCCGAAAAGAAAATATTGATAGTAGAAGATAATAACGAATTTCGCACTTATCTAAACAACGAATTAAGTAAGTTCTACACCGTTTACGAGGCCGCTAATGGATTGGATGGAGAAGAAAAAGCACAGGAAATAGAACCGGATATTATAATAACCGACCTGATGATGCCTGAAATAGATGGCATCGAACTGATTCATAGAATTAAGAGTAATATAAAGATATCTCATATTCCTATCATTCTTCTGACAGCAAATGATAATATCGAGAATGAAAAAAGAGGATATGAAGAAGGGGCAGATGCCTATATAGCTAAACCTTTTCATTGGGAAATACTTTTGTCGAGAATCGAAAATTTGATGGTTCAGAAAGTACAACGTCAGCAGATTTTCGAAACGGAAATAGACGTAAACCCCAAAGACATTACTATATCGTCGTTAGATGAAAAATTAATGAAAAAAGCATTAGAGCTTATCGAGTCTAATATTAGTAATTCAGAATATTCCGTCGAGGATTTGAGTAACGATATGGCAATGAGTCGGTCGAACCTATATCGGAAAATTCATTCTATTACAGGGCAAACACCAACCGACTTTGTGAGGAGCATACGGCTGAAAAAGGCTGCCGAATTATTAAAAGAAGGAAACTTAACAGTTGTGGAAGTTGCTTACATGGTTGGGTTTAATACTCCGGGCTATTTTACCAAATCGTTTAAGAAGATGTTTGGTGTGTTGCCTACACAATATAATCAAAAATAATAGGGGGGATTGGTTGTATTTGATTTTGTTTGTCAAAGCCAAGCTGTAAAATAATGTGTATAAATTTCCATTATATGTATTTTACTAACCATTATACAGTAGCAAGCTAATAACATGTTATCGGGTGGTTTTTGCAACATTTGTTGAATGTGTTGCAACATAAGAGCCATATGACCGGACGCTAAATCGTTTATTTTGTATGACGATAAAATTAGTTTTATATACCGGATAAACATGAAAATTTTTAAATTACTATTACTATTAGTTTTAATGCCTGCAACGATGTGGGCCAATGCTCGTGAAAAATACAATTTCAACTCGCAATGGCTATTAAATGTAGGCGACTTTAAAGGTGCCGAAACAAAAGGGTATCCTGATAAAGATTGGAAGAAAATAACTCTTCCTCATGCTTTCAACGAAGACGAAGCTTTTAAGGTAAGTATCAAAGATATGACTGATACCATTTCGTGGTATAGGAAACATTTTAAACTACCTAAAACAGCCAAAGGAAAGAAAGTATTTATCGAATTCGAGGGTGTACGTATGGGTGCCGATGTTTGGCTGAACGGAAAGCATGTAGGATTGCACGAAAATGGTGTGATGGCTTTTGGTTTAGATCTTACTCCGTACCTCAATTTCGGAGGAGAAAATGTAATTGCAGTCAGATGCGATAACGACTGGAAATACAAAGAACGGGCTACAGGCAGCCGTTTTCAGTGGAACGACAGTAATTTCAACGCAAATTATGGAGGTATTCCTAAAAATGTATGGTTGCATATAACCGACAAATTATATCAAACACTTCCTTTATATAGTAACCTGCAAACAACAGGGGTTTATATATATGCAACAGATATTCGCACCGAAAGCCGTAAGGCGGTAATCAATGCCGAATCGGAGGTTCGTAACGAAAACAATAAAGTTATGAATGTGAATTACGAAGTAGAGGTTTTTGATTACGATGGAAAACGGATAAGTACTTTTGGGGGAGAACCAACCAGTATAAAGCCCAATGAAACTGTTACGGTAAAAGCTGCAGCTGAACTCGAAAACCTGCATTTCTGGAGTTGGGGATATGGTTACCTATATGATGTAAAAACAAAACTTATTGTAAATAATAAGGTAGTTGATGAAGTAACTACCCGCACAGGATTCAGAAAAACACGTTTCGGAGAGGGTAAAATATGGTTGAACGACCGTGTACTTCACATGAAAGGCTATGCGCAGCGCACCAGTAACGAGTGGCCGGGGGTAGGGATATCGGTTCCGCCTTGGATGAGCGATTATTCGAATGGTTTAATGATTGAACACAATGCAAATTTTTTCCGTTGGATGCACGTTGCTGCTTGGAAACAAGATGCCGAATCGTGCGACAGGGTAGGGGTTATGCAAATGCTTCCTGCCGGAGATTCGGAGAGAGATGTGGAAGGCAGGCGTTGGGAACAACGAACCGAGCTGATGCGCGATGTAATTATCTATTTCAGAAACAATCCGAGTGTTATATTCTACGAGTGTGGTAACGAGTCTATCAGCCGCGAGCACATGGTAGAAATGATAGCTATACGCGATAAATACGATCCCTATGGGGGAAGAGCAATCGGGTCGCGCGAGATGCTTGATATCCGTGAGGCTGAATGGGGCGGCGAGATGCTTTATGTAAATAAAAGTGAACATCATCCTATGGTACAAACAGAGTATTGTCGCGATGAAGGTTTACGTAAATACTGGGACGAATACAGTTATCCTTTCCATAAGCAAGGCGAAGGGCCATTGTATAAAAACGCCGATGCCAGCGCATATAATCAGAATCAGGATATGTTGGCTGTTGAATTTATACGTCGCTGGTACGATTTTTACCGCGAACGTCCGGGAACGGGGCGCAGAGTGAATTCGGGAGGAGCTAAAATAATATTTTCCGATACACAAACACATTCGCGTGGAGCCGAAAACTATCGTCGTAGTGGAGTTGTAGACCCGTTAAGAATTCCGAAAGACGGATTTTACACTCATAAAGTGATGTGGGACGGATGGGTTGATGTAGAAAACCATAGTACATATATTATAGGTCATTGGAATTATACACCGAATATTGTAAAGCCTGTATACGTAGTATCGTCGGGCGAAAAAGTAGAACTGTTTGTAAACGGTAAGTCCAAAGGTTTTGGTAAACGCGATTATGATTTTCTTTTCACATTCGATAATATACAATGGGAAAAAGGAACTATTGAAGCTGTCAGCTACGATGATAGCGGTAAGGAACTTAGCCGTTATTCACACAAAACAGTGGGCGACCCGAAACGGCTTAAACTGACCTTGATGCAAGGCCCCGAAGGCACTTATGCCGATGGCGCAGATGTAGCAATGGTGCAAGTAGAAGTTGTTGACGAAAACGGAAACCGTTGCCCGTTGGCAAACCACATGATAAAGTTCGACCTGCAAGGCCCTGCCGAGTGGCGTGGCGGAATTGCACAGGCAGAGGATAATTATGTGCTAGCAAAAGAACTACCTGTCGAATGCGGTATTACAAGGGTTATGATACGTCCGTCGACAAGTGCGGGAAAAATCACACTTAGAGCCGAAGCCAACAATCTTGGTTCGCAGGAAATATCTTTCAACTCTATTGCTGTTGATGTGAAGGACGGATTAAGCAAATTCTTTCCTGCCGAAAAGCTGGTAAGTAGGTTCGATCGCGGAGAAACTCCGTTAACACCATCGTATACTGATAAAAAAGTGGATGTAAGGATAAAATCCGCAACGGCGGGAATAAATGCTGAAACAACGGTTAACAGTTACGACGACAACGAACTTAGTGAGTGGCGAAACGATGGCAGATTAAGTACAGCATGGATTACTTACCAACTGGATCGCTATGCCGAAATAGATGATATTTGTATTAAACTTACAGGTTGGAGACAACGCTCTTACCCATTAGAAATTTTTGCCGGAGACAAACTTGTATGGAGCGGAAATACGGATAGAAGTTTGGGATATGTACATTTGTCGGTTAAACCTATGAGAACAAATGAAATAACAATCAGATTGAAGGGAGCCACTCATGATAGCGATGCTTTCGGGCAAATAATCGAAGTGGTTGAAGCGCAAGCCGGTGAGTTGGATCTTTTCAAGGCAAAAGATGGGGACAAGACAAATAACGAACTGAGAATTGTTGAAGTTGAATTTTTAGAAACATTAAATAAGTAATATTTATAAGATAATGAAACAATTACGAATAATTTTGTGCTTTCTGTTCCTTTCGGCATGTGTATTGCCTACAATGGGGCAGCGGAAAATGGAGACAATGGACCGCGGTGTAATCGCTATAGCCAAGTCTTCGAATCAGATATATATATCTTGGCGTCATTTTGCAACCGATCCTGATGATATAGCTTATAATGTTTATTATAAGACAAGTCCGGCTGCGACTTCGGTAAAGCTAAACAGCGAACCGATAACCAACAGTACGAATTTTACGGCATCGTTGGCTCCAAACCGCAATCTATACTTTCTGGTAAAGAGTGTAGTAAATGGGGTTGAGCAAGACGAGCCCGGGTTATTTCATCTGACACGGAAAACAAAATATAGCCGCATTGTGAAAGACTTCGATTTTGAGCCTTTTCCTCAGGGATTCCCTACAATGTCGATGAAATTTTGTTGGCCTGTAGACCTGAATGGAGACGGAAAATACGATTTTGTGTTAGATCGTCAGAATTACGGAGAGGGTGCTGACGATGCCGAAAGCGAAGATGAAGCCGGAGATTTTACTCCTGCCAGAATCGAAGCCTATACTAGTGAAGGGGTATTTATGTGGCGTGTAAATCTTGGTTATAACTTAAAGACGGGTTCGGGGCAAGCAGCTATGATTACCGCTTATGATATGAACAACGATGGTAAAGCCGAAGTATTGATGGCCGTAAGTGAAGGTACAACTTTCCCCGACGGACAGGTTATTACAGCAAAAGATGGTACGGTTACCAATTATAAGGGTCGTGCAGGATCGGCTCCGCAGTGGGTTGCCATTCTCGACGGAGAAACGGGTTGCTTAATCGATACAGTATCCTTACCTCTCTTCGACGAAATAGCTACCACCCGGTCTGATAAATGGAAAGATATTACAGGGCATTTTATGATTGCTTATCTCGATGGTATTAATCCGGCGCTTGTTTATCAATATAAAAACAGACAGCCATCGGGCGGATTTACCGGCGCTTATGCGGCATGGACTTATGCCGACGGTAAATTGGATTTGAAAATGTCGACTCGTTTCTATCTGGAAAGTACACAATACGAATTTCACCAAGTACGTGTTGCCGATGTTGATGGCGACGGTAAAGACGAAATTGTAGAAGGTAGTTATACAATAGATGATGACGGATCTTTGCTATATCATGCTGATAATGTATACCATGGCGACCGTCATGTGTTAGCCGATATCGATCCTGACCGTCCGGGCTTGGAGCATTTCTTTATCCAGCAATCCAATATAATGGGAATGGGTATTTTTGATGCGGCAACGGGCGAAACCATTAAGGGACTTTATATGTCGTCGGTAAACGATGTGGGTCGTGGTACATGTGCCGCTTTCGATCCTACTCGTCGTGGGTTACAATTTTTCTCAACAATGAACGGCTATGCCATGTATGATGCGAAAGGAAAACTTACCGATTCGAAAGGTACTTTCCCTTCCGAAGCATTATGGTGGGGAGCCGATTTATCCCGCCGTCATATATCGTCTGCCGGTAACGATAAAAACCCTACTATCGACAGGTATAATACAGCCAGTAAATCTATTGGCCGGGAGGTTAATTTATATCATGAAGATAATGGAAATGGTTCTTATTATTTCAGGGCTCCCAATGGAGGGCGTGCAGCATTTTGGGGCGATTTGTTTGGCGATTGGAGAGAAGAATTAATATACACCAGAACCAATAATACAGGCTTTGTTATTGTTTCTACGTGGGACGAAACTCCTATTCGTCAGTATACATTGATGCAAAATCCGGCATACCGATGTCAGACTACTACTCGCGGATACTATCAAACAGCTGACGTAGATTTCTATATGGCGGCCGATATGCCCGCAGCTCCGGTTTCTCCTATACAAAAAGCCGATATGTATTACGACGGAAGCGGTTGGATTGATGATAATAACAACAATGTAGCATATACCGATGGAAAGAGCATTATGTTTGACATACGTGGCGGAAACAGTACATATACATTGAACGGAAATATGTCTCCCAGCCGTTTATGGTTGATAAATCCTAAAGGAGGAGATTATACTTTTAACGGAACGGGTAAATTTACCGGATCGATGGACGTTGTGAAATCTCTGCAGGGAGATGTAACATTCAATGGCGATTACGATTATACAGGAATTACGCGCATATCGGAAGGACGTTTGTTTGTTAACGGAACATTGGCTAGTAAAGTGCAACTCGATGCCCGTGCTGTTATTGGCGGTAATGCTACCTTAAACGGAGGTATTGTTGTTGAAACAGGATTGAATGTAGAAGGGGGACGTATTGAGCCGGGAGTTGCCGGAACATTAGGAAAACTTAAAATTGTTGGTAATCTGGACTTACCGGGGCGTAATAACTTTGCCTTTGATGTTGACCAGACAAAAGCCGAAAAAAGCGACTTAGTCGAAATTCAGGGTAATTTTAATGTTACGGGCACCAATCATTCAATTGTAATAAATCCTGTAACTGCAATTACTGCCGGAACATTAACATTGATTACGTATACAGGAACATCGAACGCAACGCCCGAAAACTTTAAGGTAAAAGGCTTGGAAGGTATTCCTTTTGTATTGAAAATAGAAGATAACTCTGTTAAGCTCGAAATAAGCGAACCACGTACAGCTACAAACGTAAATTGGATGGGAGGTTTAAGTAATGTTTGGGATTTTCAAACAGAAAATTTCATAAACCTGACTGCTAAACGTTCCGACATATTTGTTCCCGGAGACAATGTGTTGTTTAGCGATGCAGTGGCAAGTTTTGGCGATATTGCAACCACAGATTTGGTTGTTAACGAAACAATGCCTGTAGGCGGGTTGACATTTACGAACGAACTAAAAGACTATTCAATTAGTGGCGATGGTATTATCAGCGGCACAAGCGGAGTGAAGAAAACTGGTGCGGGTAAATTGTCGTTATTAACCGAGGAGAACACCTTTACGGGAGGTATTGAGTTTGAGGATGGCATATTGGAAGTAGCTTCGCTTAAAAACGGAGGCTTACCAAGTTCGATTGGTGCCTCGTCGGCCGATGCGAGTAATTGGGTGATGAAAAATGCTACTTTGCAAACAACTGCCCAAATGGCAACCGACCGCAATATGACTGTTGAAGGTAAACTTACAGTAAATAATCCGGCAGCAAACACAAGTGTGTTAATTGGCGGAAACATTACAGGTACAAATATCGGCTTAGAACTAAAAGGTAAAGGAACATTATCGTTACAGGGTAACAACACATTTACAGATGTTACAGTAAAAGATGGAATACTTTCGATGGCTTCGGTAAGTGCGAACAGTAAATCGTTGGGAAGCGCAAAAATTACAATGGAAGGCGGTATTTTACAGATGTATAATAATAATTCATCGAGCACAGTAGGTCCGTTCACTAACGAGATATATGTGCCCGAGGGGGCTTCTGCAACATGGAATCTTCCACAGCGCTGGAGATTTGAAAACAAACTGACAGGTAGCGGAACCATTACTATCAACGTACCCTATGTGCGGAGCGATTTCAATGGAGATTGGAGTGCGTTTGCCGGAACTATTAAATTTACAGGATCGGATATTCGTTTAAATAATGCAACTGCGCGTAATATAGTTAATGCCGACGTAGATTTGGGTAGTGGAACTACATTATATGTTGCTTCGAATGGCGGCGGCGGTGTTTCGGGTGCAAGTACAATTACTTTTGGCGGACTAAGCGGTTCGGGTAAACTCGATGGAAAAAACACTTATAACATCGGCGATAAAGGGAGCAATACAATTTACAGTGGAGTTATTGGTAGTGGAACCGGAAAACTGGTTAAAAGAGGAACCGGATCGTTAACTTTATCGGCAGCAAATGAGTACACGGGAACAACTACTATAAATGGCGGACGCTTAATTGCAAAAAACACCACAGGTAGTGCAACCGGTTCGGGAGGTGTAATTGTAAATTCAACAAGTATGTTGTTGGGTACAGGTACAATACAGGGAGTTGTATCGGTAAATAACGGTGGAGCAATTATGCCCGGTTTATCAGATTCTTCTATTGGTACGCTATCCTTAGGCTCGTCGGCTGCATTCAGAGATGGTTCGAATGTTGTGATAAAAGTAAACGGAACACGGAATGACGTATTGAAGGTTGGCGGCTCGTTAACGCTTTCCGGTACATTGGAAATGAAGAACTTAGGCAGTGCGTATAAAAGCGGAGCCAGTTATACTATATTTAATGTAACAGGCACAATTTCGGGCAATTTTACCGAAATAGTACCAGCTATTCCGGGCGAAGGATTGATGTGGGATACATCGCGCATAACCGAAGGGATAATTTCGGTTAAGCTAGCTCCTGTTGGTGTTAATGATACAGAAATTGCTTCGGTAAAAGTTTATCCTACATTGGTTGACGACATCTGTTATGTTTCGGTTGGCGAAGCGAACGGATTGGTTAAAGTAGAATTATTAAACTCGTTTGCACAAATATTACAGATTGATCAAATAGATTCGGCTAATTCGATATGTGAACTGAATATGCAAAGCTACGCCAGCGGTATGTATTTAGTGAAAATATCGGAAGAAGGAAAATCGGCTGTGTATAAAGTGATCAAAAAGTAACTATTTCATTTTCCTGATAGATTGAAATCGGGGTTTAGGCTTAAAAACTTAAATTCCGATTTTTATTATATTTGTTTTCCCTGAATCGGGTAAAATAATAGACGATTTTTTGGGGTTAAAATAATACCAAATAAAAGCATGAAACGTATAACAAGTCTTTTCTTTTTCTTAGGGGTAATATTACTGGTTAATGCCCAGCAAAACATGGATTTATATCTACTTATAGGGCAGTCGAATATGGCGGGACGCGGAGATATTGATGACGAGCCGCTTAATCTCGAAAACATATATATGATGGATAAAAACGACCAATGGGTTCAGGCACACGAACCTATTCATTTTGATAAGGCTGCTGCCGGAGCAGGGCTTGCAGCAACATTTGCTATGGAAGTACGCGGGCAGGACAGGGTAATAGGACTTATTCCGTGTGCCATAGGAGGCTCGCGAATAGAATTATGGGTTCCCGAAGCTTTTGATAAGGGTACGGGCTTTATGCCGTATGACGATGCCATAAGACGGACTAAAGAGGCTCTGAAAAGGGGCAACCTTAAAGCTATACTATGGCATCAGGGAGAGAGCAATTCGAGCCGTAACAGATATAACGAGTATGAGGAAAAATTCGAAGCCTTGCTTGCCAATCTGAGTCGCGATTTATCAATCGACATCGACACTATCCCTGTTATAACAGGCGAATTGGGGCACTTTTTTGTAACAAAAGGATCGTTGGACGATAACAAAGGTTTATATATAAATTCTACTCATCATCGTTTGGCTCAGAAAAAAATAAACAGGTATTGTGTTTCGTCGGCAGGGTTAACCCATAGGGGCGACCAAACGCATTTTGATACACCCTCGTTAAGGGAACTCGGTAAACGTTATGCCGAAGCTTATAAAATTGTAAAAGAACGACTTAGTAAATATATTGTTTCGGATAACAAATAAAAGGGAGCTTGCCTGAAAATTTTCGAGGGTTTTATCTATAAGTAAAAACTAATATTTAAAACCACGAGAATTATGGCTAAGTACACCCCCGAAACAGTAGAAAAAATTTGCATCCTTATCTCCGAAGATTACCTGTCGATTGCTAACGTGTGCGATGCAGCAGAAATAAGCCGCGAAACGTTTTACGAATGGAAGAAAAACAAACCCGAATTTGCTCAGGCTGTTGAAGAAGCAATCGAAGAGCGTCAGGAACGCTTGTACCGACTTGCACGAAATGCCATGCGCCGAAAAATGGAAGGCTATACCCAGAAAATAGTGAAAAAGAAATACGTCCCTTCCCCACTCGACCCCGAAGAGATGGAACTGAAAGAAATAATTGTAACCGAAAAACACTGCGAGCCAAAAGCCTCCGACATTGCCCATATACTGAAAATGGAGCGTGAAGAACGTCGCGAAAAAGCGGAGAAAGAAGAAAAAGAGAACTCGCCAAGCCGTCGCCCCATCATTGTAGAAGTTGTAGACAAAGAAACCAAATGGGAGATGGAACAATTGCCCCGCCGCCTTAACGACCCCAACTACGTTTACCAGCCCATGCCCGACGATTACGAAGGGTAGTTTTATTGCTTGAAAAACGTTCTTTTAACTGCCGCTACTGCGCGTGATCGAAGATCACTTGCATTCCTTTTGCCCTATGCCGCAAAAGGAATCAAAAAGGCATTTTGCG
>NZ_QVMM01000028.1 GCF_010501065.1 Dysgonomonas sp. 216
CCTCGCCGTATGTGCGGGGTACCCGCTTAGCGAAGTGAACGCCCGGAACAAAAAGCTGTTTGAGCATAGCCTGACTTAAAAGTCTGCACAATATTCTGTGCGAGTTATTTTTTGTTCAGTGAACAAGCTAAACAGCGGGTCGCACAGCAGGTGCAGTCTTGATCTTTTGGTTCGTTTTGCATCAAAGCAAAATGAACGAAGGCAAGCATCGGTAAGATGCGCGGCAGTAAATAAGCACAATTTAAAAAAACGATAAATCTGTCAGATGTGTCAGGTTTTGTAAAAGATCCTCACTATAGCGCAATATACGCAATACAAAAACCAAGTTAAATAGAATACCTTTTTTTGGAAATATCACACAAATATTCGACACAAAAAACCTGATTTTTTATACTCATTTTATCTATACTATGTAGAGAAGCTTGTAAAAGGCTCGAAACACAAACTAAAATCTATTATAGTATTAATAAAAAACAGGACTTATGTGGGACACATTAAAACTAATTATCACAACATTTATCGGAATTCTTATCAGCTACCTTCAGCCAATATACAATCCGGTAAAAGTACTTGCAATTATCTTTATTATTGATATCGCAACCGGCATACTGGTAGATATCATAAAAAACGACGACAGAATAAGAATTAAGAAACTTTTAATTGCTGTTGCTTTTCTTGCTCTTTACACACTTATTATAGCCTGTACCTACATCATAGGAGAGCACATGGGAGACACCGAAGAGGCTTTAATCATTGTAAAAGTTTTGACTTATATCTTCACTTATTTTTATGCGAGTAATACCTTACGCAATATACGCCAACTAGCTCCGGATAATAAGCCGATAGCTTTTTTAGACTATTGGCTTGGTTTGCAAATTGTGAAAAGATTACCCGATTTGGCTGATTACCTTGGTTTATCGAACACTAAAAACTCAAACAAAAATGAAACTGACAAATAATTTCACATTAGACGAACTTTGCCATTCTAATACCGCAAAGCTAAAAAAGATTAGGAACAACGCCGACGAAGAGCAAATTGAAAACTTACGTACGTTGACTATCCGTTTGCTACAACCACTCAGAGATATTTACGGATATCCAATGTATATAAACAGTGGTTTTCGGAGTCAAGAAGTCAATAAATTAGTAGGAGGCGTACCAACTTCACAGCACACTAAAGGGCAGGCTGCAGACGTAAGGGTTGAAAACCCCAGAAAACTACTCTCGGTATTACTACAATCGGGTTTAATATTTGACCAAGCAATACTATACCCCACTTTCTTACATTTATCGTACAACACGGGAAATAACCGTCGTCAGGTTTTATATGCGAAAGGAGTTAAGCCATGAAAGACAATATTGTAAACAGGATCATAAATTGTTTTATCCTTCTATTTACTATTTTATTACTTTTATCAATATCAGGATGTAAAACAAAAACAGTTTATGTACCTGTCGAGTCATTTAAAACAGAGTATAGGGATAGGCTATTAAAAGATTCTATACACATTTTAGATTCTGTATTTGTGGAACGCTGGAATAGTAACGATACAGTATATTTAACCAAAGAAAAATATAAATACTTATACAGGGATAAGCTCGTTAGAGATACTATCTGTAAGACTGACTCTATAGCTGTTCCCTATCCTGTAATAGAAACTAAAGAGGTTAATAGGCTCCACCGCTGGCAACAAATATTAATGTGCATAGGAGTTCTATTTACAGGCCTAATGGGATATAAAATTGTAATGATAATAAAGAAATTCAAAATGTAACCTTTAATTGTAGCCAATTCTATTCCGAAAAACCATCTTACACAATTGGGGAACGAACTTGGTTTTCTCTCAGATGTTTTAGCATATAGTCGCCTATAAAACTTATCAATACGCCAAACATTATACCACAAACAACATCTAACGGGTAATGTTTCCCTACATATATGCGGCTATAAGCTACAGCAGATGCCCATACAAGCATCGCAATTGTATAATATTTATTCCTAAAGAACAACGCCGTACACACTGCAAGGCAAAAGGCATTTGATGAATGTGCCGAGAAAAAGCTGTAATTTGTTCCACAGTCCTCCAATACTCTTATAGCAGCTTGTATTTCTTCATTTTGGCATGGGCGGGGACGCTGGATAATCATTTTAGCCAAAATATTAAGTAAACTATTTACACCAACCGTTGCTAATACAAGCATAATTTCGCGACCGCCCCAAAACATAGAACGGCGAACCATAAAAAACGAAACAATGAGAAATAATACAATCCACGAATAATGCGAACTTAACACCTGCATTACAGGATCGAGCCATGGATGAAAATTCGAGTTTAAATACACAAACAAGTCTGTATCCCATTGAGGGAAAGAAAATAAACCATCAATCAGAACCATTCAATTTATTATTTTAATCATACACCAACAAAAGTAAACTATAATGAGGATTTCAGATATTCATTACGTTGAAAAAAAAATTAATATAATCGAATCCACCTCATATTTAATGTTAACATAAAGAAAAGAAAAACAAAAGGAAAAGCCATCCTTTCTTTTGATTTTTTTTTCGAGATCACTTTTTTTTGACCATTAACCAAAGCCCCGATAATTTTTCACCATGTTCGAAACATGACCAAAAACAAGACCATTTCAAAAAAAACATTTGAAATGGTCTTTATACTCTTTATTTCTTTTTCTTTTAATCGCCAATAACAGTAACCTTGCCGGTAGTTGTAAATGAAGCCACATTTTCGCCTCCTGTGTAAACTGCGCCAGAATAAAGCCCATAAAAACTGCTTCCACCTGATACACTTCCTCCCGAATAAACAGTGTGATCTGTATTTGCCTTAAACTTAGGCGATGTTACTAAAAGAGACATCGAACTGTAATCTTTAGGTATCTCAAAAATCACAATACTATTCTCGTTGTTATCTTCTATATGTAAAACCTGTTCAGCCGAAGCTGCTGTATTATATATAACCGAATATTGCATGCTGGAAGAAGACGGGGTGCTTGTTTGCGTACCAGCTCCTATTAGAGTTCCTCCGGTTATTTTGAATGTATTACTAGCACAGCCCACTCCTGCCCCTGACGAACTGCCACCTAAACTAACAACTGTTCCTCCGGTTAAAGTAAATGTACCCTTAGTGTTAATACCATCGCCAACAACACTGTTACAATATATGTCGCCACCGCTTATAGTAAGGTTACCGCTGGCATTAATGCTGTTATCGTATGTTTCTATTCCAAGAATTCCTTTTTTAATAGTAATAGCATTTTTACACTTTAAACCTTCGGCTTCTTCTCCTGAAGTTTTTATCGTAATAAGGCCGTTATTAATAACCAGATCACCTTTGCATGCTATAGCCTGAGCCGCCGAGTTATCAGAATTATATTCGAATACTCCTCCCGAAGTTTTTATATCTATAGTTCCATTGTTTATAATTAGGTTGCCGTCAACATTTATTCCTCTGCCCGCAACACCCGAACTGTTTATAACAATCTTGCCACTATTTATAGTCATATTTCCATCGCACTTTACTCCTGCCGGTGAAGATACGTCTCCGTCGGCAGTATCAAAAAAGGCATCACTCAATATTGTCATGGTTATATCACTATTGCTGATTGCCATGTCTCCTCCACTTTTGAAGGCTTTAGCCGCCAACCCCGATGTTGTTATATCTATAACACCTCCCGTAATCCGAATAGAATTTATGGTACTTTTCACTCCCATACTTTTCTGACCTGTGGTTGTAATATTGATGTTCGGGTTACCAATCTTAACATAAGGAGTAATAGCTGAATCCGAACCTTTATAAGAAGCTATAATTGCATCCTCATCACTTTTTATTACAATGTTACCTTTATTCAGTTCAATATATCCTTTCTCACATTCAATTCCGTTGCTCGTTGCTGTTATATTAACAGCACCTCCATTCATTTCGAAGTATTCGTTCGAATGAATTCCGTCTTTATAAGCACTCCGAATAGTAATATTACCACCGTCTATTTGTATATAGTCGTCACTACATATGGCATGCCTGTTGTACCCTTTCAGAATAAGATTCCCACTTCCTTTAAAAATCAATTGCCCTTCGCTAAAGAAGGTCCCCTTCATATCTTCCGAGTTGGAAGTATAGATATTATTATCTATTAACCTGTTATTGGTTTCGCCAACAAGATAAACAGACGCTCTTTTCCCCGATTGTATATTAATAGCAGGCCCATCAGAATTTATCAGGCTAACACCATTAAGGCCTATACCAAACTTATAGTCGCTATACACCTTAAACATGGCATCGGAATGCTTACCGGACAATACATAATTAACTTCGGTAGATGTTACTGTTGAATTTACAACAACATCTCCACCGTCCACAGAGACCTCAACACCCTGATTCTCGTAAGGATTTTTTACGGTAACTATATCTTCCGAAAATTCGATAACAACAGCATTTACAAAGATTGTATCTTTCGAATTTGTATCGAAAGGATCGTCAATATCTCCACCATTGTTGTTGTTATTGTTGTTATTATCATCGTCCAGATTATCATCATCTTTGCTACACGATATTACCGACAAAGACAAGATACAAAGCATAAAAAGAAAAAGCTTTTTCATGGAATATTAGTTTTTTTGAATTTTATTTATTTCCCTATGTTTTAATACCTTAAAAACTATACGAATATCCTACACTTATAACATATGTGTCTACCGCATTTTTCACATTAACCTCCTTGTCTAATATACCAGACAAGTCGAATGTTTGCTTTTTATTTAGTTTATAGGCCAGAGACAAAGTATAGCGTAACCCATCAAACTCATTTCCATCCGAGTTGTTTAACTGATAGAATGATTCGAAAGCAAACGATGGAGTAAATTTACACTTAGGTATATCGTAAGCTATTTTCATTCTATTACGCCAACTCCATTCCGGATTTATTTTATATTTATCTTTCTTGCCATTTTTTTTAATCCTGTCACTATCATCTTTTTCTGTGAACTGAAATCTTTCACGTAATGAGAATACAAAGTTACCCAACTTTTGCCGTCCTTGTAAATAACCGATAAAACGGTGACGAGGTTGAAAATCCCAATATTTTATATCGTGAAAATAAATGAACTGATATGCTGCTCCAATTTTCAGTCCTTTTATTATGCTGTAATCTGTTCCCAGTTTAAGCCCCCAACGTCCAACTTCCGATGAATTTTCTTTGGTTCTAAAATCAAGTTCACCATTTACAGCCCAACCTTTAATCAGCTTCTTTTCGACCTCAATATTTGTCCAAACCCCAAAATCGTTATCCGAAGCCTGAACTTCACTTATTGTTGGCGCTAACAATAGCAAGCAAATTAATGCACTAAATTTTTTCATCCCTATTTATTTTAAGAGTCTGCTAAATGTTCGTTCGCTTTTACTATGTTATCGGCAGTATTAACTTTTCCGCTAGTCGAATAATAAACCTTTACATAAGCTATATCTTTCAGAAAATCTATTTGCCCAACTTCAAAACGTTCTACAGCCAAACCTGTTCTCTCTCGAAGATCTTCGAGCATTTCTTCCCGCCTTTCGGGTTTAATCAGTTCTATTTTTTCGTAAATAACAAGTTTACTTGCTGTGTGTTTTATTATGCGAGTAGTTTCAAGAACCCAAAATGCAATTACAAAAATAAGATTGGTAGCCACTAACTCTACAAGACTAACCTTTTTATTACTCAACGCATTTATTACCGATATTCCTATAATCGCAAAAAGATAGGTCATTTCCCGCACCGGAAGAGTATCGGTTCTATACCGGAGAATTCCGAATATTGCAAATAACCCTAACGCAAACCCCACTTGTATTTTCACACTGTCTAACAAAAATATCATCAGGAATATAGTTGTGCTTACCATAAAAAAAGTGAACAGGTAGTCGCGTCGTTGTGTTTTTCGGTAATAGAAAAACCAGATAATAACACCTGTTACAACAAGGTTAAACAAAAACCGAGTCATTAAATTGAAGAAGGCTTCTTCATTGAAGAGATTAGTTATCATACTGAATGGTTGTAATTTTATTTATATTAATTAGTTTTGATTTAAAAGCATTAGTTTTTATGTTTACAGGCTCTTCGGTCAATACAACCCCAAGACAGTATTTACTCATTCCTGTAGGTTTTATTCTTAATTGATTCAATTTGTCCATAACCGGAGAAACGGAAGCTCGCTCCCTTTTTATCTCAATTATCACCATATTGGGTAAAGAAGCTTTGCGTAAGGTACGGTTATTACGAAAGCACAGGTTGTAATCGATCGTTAACCTTTCGGTTTTAGCTTTATTCACAAGAGTTATACGATCATACAAACTCCACAACTTCGGTTCTAAAGAAAGAGGTGTGTAAGGCGTATTAAGAGAGAGAAATTCCGACGATTCTTGCTTTTGAATTAAATCGGGTCTTTCGTTCGCAATCCTTATCTTTTTAGTCATACCCTTATTCGATTTCCTTTTTATTTCTAAAAAACAAAGCTTCGAATCCACATATTCTCTTGTTCTTACTTTTAATCTGTTTAGTTTTCCATTTTGATGCGCCCGAAACATTTCGTAATCGAAGGTATCATAATACAAAGTAGCATACTCAAACGAACGTTTGTTACCTATCTCCTGTATGAAGTAATCATCAGTAAGTTTATCTAATAATTGTTGCAACAAATTAAGAGGAAGCACAAATTTTTTATCTATGCGTTTCATCAGGCGTATTCCCTCCATTTCTGATAAAGAAATACAATCAAATTTATCTAGATGCAGCTTCATTTAAAAACAACAATGTTTATTCATGGTTTACGAATCGCTAAGATACTCAATTATGTCACAGTCTGAAGGGTGAGATGTATCATTTTATGGGGTAAAACGATTCAAAACATCAACAAAGTAATAATAAAAACACTCTTAAAGAATAAATCTTGCCAAGAAAAGATATTCTCGCATATTCACACTACTAATTACAAAGTAAATAAAAGTTCTGTTATTAAATAACTTAAACTTGGGTAAAGTTTACATAATTAACAAACTTAAGTATTAAAAATAAATAGACAACAATACCTGTATGTAAATATATTGATCTCTTTTTATCTCTATAAATAAAAACCAATGATAACATTGTTTACCATTTTTGTCGTGTATTCTTCGCAAATCATTCAAACAGAATGAAAAACTTTGTTTACATTTGTGCGATTTAAGAAGTTAGAAGAAAAAAAATTATGATTAATCCGATTACAAAAAGTATCGATTTAGGTGATGGTAGGTCTATCACCATTGAAACCGGAAAATTAGCCAAACAAGCCGATGGTGCAGTTACTGTTACAATGGGTAACACTGTTATATTGGCTGCAGTTACAGCAGCTAAAAATGCAAATCCGGGAGTGGATTTTATGCCTTTACAGGTAGAGTATAAAGAAAAATTTTCGGCATTCGGGCGTTTCCCCGGAGGATTTACACGTCGCGAAGGACGCCCTTCTGATTACGAAATCCTGACTTGCCGTCTTGTTGACCGCGCATTGCGTCCATTATTTCCGGACGATTATCATGCAGAGGTTTTTGTAACATTAACACTTTTCTCTGCCGATGGCGTAGATATACCTGATGCGCTTGCTGGACTTGCAGCCTCAGCAGCACTTGCTGTATCTGACATACCTTTCAACGGACCGATTTCGGAAGCAAGGGTTGCGCGCATAAACGGAGAATTTATAATAAACCCAACATTCGCTCAGTTAGAACAAGCCGATATGGATATTATGGTTGGTGCAACCTTAGATAATATCATGATGGTTGAGGGTGAAATGAAAGAAGTTTCGGAAGCCGAGATGTTGGAAGCTATTAAAATTGCCCACGAGGCGATTAAAGCACAATGCCAAGCTCAAATTGAATTGATGGAACTTTGCGGCACAACAGTTAAACGCGAATACTGCCATGAAGAAAATGACGAAGAGTTGCGCAAAGACATTTGGGAAAAATGTTATGACAAGGCTTATGCCGTAGCAACATCGGGCAATACAAATAAACACGAACGTAGCGACAACTTTGCTGCTATTGTTGATGAATATAAAGCAAACCTTACAGAAGAAGAATTAGCTGAAAAAGGAGCTTTAGTATCGCGTTATTATCACGACGTTGAAAAAGAAGCTATGCGCCGTTCTATCCTTGATGAAGGAAAACGTTTGGACGGACGTAAAACGACTGACATCCGCCCTATATGGAGCGAAGTTGATTGTTTGCCAATGCCTCACGGATCGGCAATATTTACACGCGGAGAAACCCAATCGCTAACAACTGTTACATTGGGAACTAAACTTGACGAAAAAATTATAGACGACGTTCTGAACAATGGCAGAGAGCGTTTCTTATTACATTATAATTTCCCTCCTTTCTCTACAGGCGATGCTCGTCCACAAAGAGGCGTAGGTCGTCGCGAAATTGGTCACGGAAATTTAGCACATCGTGCTATCAAACCTATGATTCCAGCCGATTATCCTTACGTTATACGTATCGTTTCAGATATCTTAGAATCTAACGGATCATCGTCAATGGCTACTGTTTGTGCAGGAACTCTTGCATTAATGGATGCCGGTGTAAAAATAAAAAAACCGGTAACAGGTATTGCCATGGGATTAATATCAGAGAAGAAAGGTACAAATTATGCTGTACTTTCAGATATTTTGGGAGACGAAGACCATTTAGGAGACATGGACTTTAAAGTTTGTGGAACAAAAGATGGTATTACAGCAACTCAAATGGATATAAAAGTAGACGGTTTATCGTACGAAATTCTAGAACGAGCATTAAATCAAGCTCGCGAAGGACGTCTGCATATCATGAACAAAGTACTTGAAACGATATCTGAACCAAGAGAAGATTTCAAACCACATGTTCCCCGTATCGAAGTTATTATTATACCTAAAGATTTCATTGGAGCTGTTATCGGACCTGGTGGTAAAATTATTCAAGGCATACAAGAAGAAACAGGCGCTGTTATTACAATAGAAGAAGTAGATAACTACGGACGCGTTGAGGTTTCGGCAAATAATAAAGCTGCTATCGATGCTGCAATGGCTAAAGTGAAAGGTATTGTTACAGTTCCTGAAGTTGGAGAAGTTTACGAAGCTAAAGTTCGCTCTATTATGCCTTATGGTGTTTTCTGTGAATTCCTTCCGGGTAAAGATGGCTTATTACACATCTCCGAATATTCGTGGGAACGTGTAGAAAGCATGGAAGGCTTAGGCTTGAAAGAAGGCGATATCATAGAAGTAAAACTTATTGACATCGATCAGAAGACTGGTAAATTTAAGCTTTCGAGAAAAGTATTGTTGCCTCGTCCTCCAAGACCAGAGAAGAATCTCACAAAAAAAGGAGATGACGAAAATAAAGAAGAAAACTAATTTTTCGGACAATAAAAACCAGATTCAACAACAGTTGAATAAAATATAAAACCTTTTCAAACATCTTAAAAAAGAATCGTTTGAAAAGGTTTTTCTATTTGCCTGAAAATTCAGACTTATTATTCCACAGTGTTGGTATTATCCTTTGATAAACTTTACTACAGCCCAATTTGTATCTTCAGCATAGTCTTTGAGCGACAATCCATATTTCTCGCATTCATCTTGTATAGCCGGTATATCCTCAACATAAAAGCCACTCATATACAACTCTCCTTGAGGATTTAATACAGACGCATACTTATGAATATCATTGAGAAGAATATTCCGATTAATATTTGCCAAAATAACATCGAATTTTTGATTACCTAAAAGTTCAGCCCCTCCAATAAGTACATCTATATTATTAATGTTATTCAGATGGAGATTCTCTATAGCATTGTCATAAGCCCACTTATCTATATCGATAGCCGTTACCGGATTTGCACCTCTCATCGATGCTAAAATAGCCAAAACAGCCGTACCTGCTCCCATATCCAAAACAGACTTACCCTGAACATCCATATTCAGTATTTGACGGATCATTAACTTAGTTGTTTGATGATGTCCTGTACCAAAGGCCATTTTGGGATCTATTAATATATTGTACTCGTAAACAGCAGGCTCGTTATGAAACGTGCTTTGAATGATGCACCGTTCGTCAATAATCAGAGGTTTAAAGTAATTCTTTTCCCATTCTTCATTCCAGTCACGTCCTTCAATAACCTCGAAGTTATATGTAATATCAGCCCCTTCTAACGGAAAATTCGCAATTACGCTATTTAATTCACCTTCGTCAAAAGAGTCTTCTAAAACATAAGCTATGAGGCCTTCTTCCGATTCGACAAAGCTTTCAAAACCAATATCCCCTATTACAGACGAAAGAACACTTGTTGTTATCTCATCATTAGGGCTGCAAATAAATTTCACCTCTATATAGTTCATTCTATATCTATTATATTTTCTTATAAGTTATTTAGTCAAAGATAATCTTTTTACATAAACAGCATGCCTATTTCCTATCATCAATTGTATACTTTCTATCTTTATACAAATAAAATGCAGCTAATACATGTGCTAAAGCATCCTTTGCTAATTCGGGATCAAGAGTTGCAGGAATAAAAGTTGTGTCGTTCACTATCTGAAACTGCAAAGCTTCTTTATTAGGCTGCATTATTACAATTTGATCTTCAACCCTGAAACCGTTGATTTCGTGAAACTGCATAATCGAACGCCCCGCAACACTATCTGGTAATGTCATTAAATCGCGTCCCGGCATAGGATTCACATTTTCTACACCCGCAATACTTAACAGCGTTGCAGGAATATCAATCTGACTGCAAAGGCGTTCATATTTGATACCCTTATCGATATTTGGAGCAATTATTAGTGCCGGAATATGAAACTTATTGACAGGGACAAGATTTTTTCCGTAAGTACGCGTATTATGATCTGCAACAATTATAAATACCGTATTATCAAAATACGCCTCTTCTTTTGCTAAATCAAGTAATTTACCTATAGCATAATCGGCATACTTCATTGCATTATGCACTGTGTTTTTAGGTTGTTCATATAATTCGATCCGTCCATCAGGAAACTCAAATGGCTCGTGGTTCGATGTAGAAAACATCAACGAAAAGAATGGCTTATCTCCCAAGCTTTTGAAATAATTATTTGCTTTTACTGCGAGATCCTCATCCGAATATCCCCAAGTACCCTTCATGGCATATTGGGCTCCATCTTTATCGAAACTCGATTCGTCTAAAATATTCTGAAAACCGTTCCCGTTAAAAAAAGATGCCATATTATCAAAATTGGCCATACCTCCATATATAAAGCTTGTATTATATCCTTTTCGAGACAACAAATCGGCCAGTGTAAAGAATCCGGATTGCGAATTACTCAATTTCACCACACTTTCCGAAGGCGAAGGTAAAAAACCTGTAGTTACAGCTTCTATACCTCTCACACTGCGTGTTCCTGTACAATAAAGATTTGTAAATAACAGCCCCTCTTCAGCCCATTTATCCAAATTCGGAGTCAACGGTAATCCTCCCAGACATCCAACATATTCGGCTCCAAGACTCTCCTGCAAGAATATCACAATATTATAAGGACGCTCCATTACACTATCAGGATGTTGTATATGCAGTAAAGGTATTTGCGGATCGGTAAAATCTTTAGGAGTTACATCTATATATTTTTTCACACGTCGATATGCTTCATCGGGCTCCATATTGCCATAAAGTTTCGACGGGTTACTTTCGTGTTTCATCGAATAGGCTGCAAATACCACTGTGTATAAAGAATTAACTCCCATCACATTCGTTAACTGATCGTTTGAGAACACCGAGTTACTCGCATTAATAGGTCGTTTAGACGTAAGGCTTCCTCTTGCCCCCCAAAATAACAGAAAAGCAACTATAGGAAATAATATTAACCTATACTTGTATGAAGTATTCCTAACTTTAAATAATCGAGGCGTTATTTTTGTCGCACCCCATATGCCAAGTGCCATTACTGCTAATATGAGAACAATGGATAAGGGACGCGCTTTAATTAACATTGTAGCCACCTCTTTGGGGTAAATCAGATAATCTAAAAACAGTTTATTGGGGCGTGTATCGTATTGTTCTATAAAATCGGGGGTGGTTAATTCCATAAATAAAACAAAAAACAAAAGCACTGTACAATATATTGTAAGAAACTTAGAGGTAAACTTGTCAGCTGCTTTGGGCAGAATTGATATAAGTATAGCCGGGATGAACGACAGATAACTCATCATTATAATATCCATCCTCAATCCTAAAGGAAAAATATACCAAAAATTTTCAGTAGCTGTAATTCTGTCACTGAAAATAAAAACTAATACAATACGGCTTAAGGTCATAACAACCAACCCGATAATAAAAAAATACAACAAAGGCTTTAAATATTCCAGACGTTTCATTCTAAAAGGTATAGTAATTAATATTGTACAAAAAGGTGTGTAATATTAAAGAAAAAATTAAACATATATATTATGTCTCTCAAAAAAAATAGCGATACAACCTGTATCGCTATTTTAATATAGAAGAAAGATTTTTTTATTAATCTAGAAGAGAAGCTCTTATCGCATTATTAGAATTTACTGCGTTAAATTTAGAAGCGCCACTAGCTTCAACTGTATCATCTTCTTCGGCAGATGCATCGTTTGCTTCCATTTCTGCAAATTTACTCAAAGCCGATACTAAAGCAGAAGAACTTACACCTTTTTTACTTAGCAAGCTAACTGCAAATTTATCTGCATTTTTATTTTGATCGTCAGAATAAGGAACCTGTATAAGCTCATTAACAATTGTTCCAAGTCCGTCACCTGACATAGAAAGAATTTTTTCTAACTGAGCAGAACTTGCTTTAGCTGCATTGTCTTCCGAAGCTACTTTGAATAATGCATCACGAGTATCTTTATTCACAATGTGACCAATTTGTACAGCAATAACAGCTTTCAACTCCTCATCAGTTAAAGCGTCCATCATACCCGAATAAACACGGATACTTCCATCAGCACACGACAAAATATTAATTTCTGGATTTTCGTATACCTTATAGTTAAAAGCAGCACCATCAACTTCCACCATATCAGACACAATAGAACTTAATCTCTTGTAATATTCAGAATCTTCCATCATTACAGTGTTATTAGTATCCATCCATCCGACAATTTTAGCCGATGCCTGATTTGCTACAACATCACTAGCCATATCAGTAGCAACGTCTTTAACCGCTTTTGTCAATTTTTTAGTGTTCAATTTAAACTGAGCCTGCATTGGGCTTGCACACACACACATAACAGCAACAGCTGCTGCAAAAATAGTTTTTTTAATCATAACGTAATAATTTAATTATTGTAAAAGTTTGATTTTAAGAATATTATCATATACAACTTACGTATCTCCTTCTGACTGCGAATATATTACATTTTTTTTAAAGATTAATATTTTTTCAGGTTTTAATCTTTATTTCACACAAAACATCACCATCAACAATTTGACCATCAATACGTTACACCGTTTTACTTTTCAGCATCAAGTTCATTTCCCTATTTATTTTGAGGCATTTTATCTATAAGTAAAAGATTAATTATGAAAAAAGAAAACATCATCCAAACCGTACCGGGCTATAATACAGGAGGAATATCTCGTATTTGGCTTCTTGACATTCAAGATTTTAATTCTTACAAGTTCAGAGACGACAAGCTGTATAACGAAGCTTTTGTTGAGAGCATTATTGCCAAATCGGCTTTTACCGAGATAGAGGCTATTGAAGAATGCTATTTTTCGGAAACGCTTTCAGGCAATATTTACAAACAAGAGATAAATTCTTTTATCGGAATTCTGAATTATTCAACCCTAGCTCAATTTTTAGAAACAGGGAGTCGTAAATATTTAATTGTTTTCGAAACACGCCAGGGAGGTTATTTTGTTTTCGGATCGGATGGCGGTGCAACAATCGGCTTCGATCAACAAACAGGCAGATCAGGCGAAATCGCAGGATATAACGTAAAAATAACCAAAGACTCTTCATATCCTCTATTCGAATTAAAAAGCCTGAATAACATTCAAATCGCATACACTTATAAGCCTCATTTTTCAGGCGAATTTTGCCAATTAGTAAACAACGAACAAACTGGTTATGAAATAGCATCCTATGTTACAAAAGAGACAGCAGATGGGGAACCTGTTGATATAGCAGGTAATTTATGTTCTGAATCGGGGCAAAAACAAGCTATCCGTTTATTAAACGGTTTTTCTAATCCAAATATACAAAAGTATATAGCAGAAGCTACATATCAGCCTTACACCGACTATATTGAAGGTGTATCTGTATTGAGATACAATCCCCAGAAGTGTGCAGTTTCGGACATCAGCTCGATATGGCTCGATAAAAGCCAGATAATATTTAGCGATACTAATACAACGGAAGCAGTTATTCTGAACAGCATTGGAGCATGGAGTCTAATATCTGAGACAGACATTGCGACTTGCACTCCGTCAGCAGGAGAAGCCGGAACAGCAACTCTGACTTTTACCCGAGGGGAGACATCCAATCCTGTATTTTTTATCTTTAAGAATATAGACACAAACCAAACAACCCAAATAAGTATCGTAAACAATAACCTAACTGAATGGGTATTAAAAGATGGTGAATGGAATAATAATGGATATTGGCTAATAAATGGAATCTGGTAATAGAACTTAAAACAAATATTAATTAAAACAAACAAAATTATGGAATTAAACAAAATTATTCCGGGCGACACAGCTCAGGAAGTTGCAGACAAAATCTATGACAATGATCAAATGCTGGATCAAAAAATAGATACGAAACTGGATGATTCTGACTTGGCAGAGGTTGTCCGAATATCAACACCAATAAACTTCAGTATTCCTCAAAAATACATAAAAGCCGACACAGGTGAACTGTCTGCTTGGGGTATTGCTAGAGCAACCGAATTAATACCTATAAATAGTGCTTATTCTATACAGGCATTAAACCTGAGTAACATAGCTGCTAATTCGGCACTAATAGCATTTTACAAGGAAGATGGAACATATATAAAAGAGGGTAGTATATTGGCAACTCCTAATAAGGAGATTGCAGACACTGGACTTATAACTGTTCCATCGGATGCTACACAATTCAGGGTGATGTATAACATCGAGAAAACAGTTCCTCAATTGTTTATCTTGTCGGGACAATATTTAGCCGATAGAATTGATAACATTGAGTCGGATTTGTCAGAAATGGAAGCAGAACTTGATAACAAAGTAGATATTTCTGAATTTATAGATGCTTTAAAAGTAAATATTCCGCTTGTTTTATCCGTACCTCAAAAATCAATTAATGGTATAACGGGGGAATTGCAACAAGACGGGCTTTGCAGGGCAACTGACTTTATGAATATCAGCCCCGAAAACACTTATTCTGTAAAGAATATAGCTACAGGCAATTTTAGCAGTAATGCAGTTGTCGCCTTTTACGATTCGGATAAACAATATTTGCCTAATGGAAGTGTTATTTTAGGAGCTAATAAAACACTGGAAGACACAGGCATATTAACACCACCATCGAATTCGGCATTTGTAAGGTTATGCAGTAAAAGCGATTCAATCCCCGAAATGATTATGATAGGTAATATGCCATATATTGAAAATGAAATAAACGAAATTAGGGACGATGTAGCCTCTCTTAACACACGTGTAGAAGATTTAGAAACACATGTTGTAACAAGGGTTATCGGATTAAACAAGTACAATCGGAACGACCCTACAAATGTCGGCAATAACGGGTCGGCAGGAAGCTATATAGATGCTAATGGAAATGTCCGTGTATATGCAGGTAATAATAATGGTGGTGTAACATGTCTTATCCCCATTTTTGAAAGCGAAACTCTTGTGTTTCCTTCTTATGTAAAAAGTCTTGGCACACAACAAAACTATTCAGCCTTATACGATAAATATGGAAACTATATTCAGGGAACAGCTATCCAGTCAAATACACTTTCATGGGTTGAAGGTGCTGTTTACGCACGTTTCTCAGGTGTTTGGAATTTGGGAGTTAATACAAATACATATTACTGTTATGAAATAAGTAATCCTATTCAGGCATGGGTTCCGTATGCAGAATATATTTCCCCTGATGATTTACCTTCTGCCGAACTTACTTTGAATACAAAACCTATCGTTATGGTTGGCGATAGTATAGCGCAAGGAATAGCGGGACGTCTTAATACTATAAAGCCGATAGCGGGTCGAGAATTTTATAGCTATTCTGTTGGTGGCGAAACGTGCCTCGACACATTAGCCCGAGTGGGTTGTATTCCTTATGTTGCTAAACCATTTACGATACCGGCAGATACCAGCAGGGTAAATATAGAACTCTGTTCTTCTAAGGGGTACGGATATGAAATAGATTCCTCGACAGGGCTTGTTACAAACGAAGGGGGCGACACACTTATTAATGCATATGGCACTCTTAACTGTACAATAAACGGCATTGCGGGGCTTATTCGATTTACCCGAAACGCATCAAATACTGCCTTAGAATCGGCAACATTTGAAAGACTTATCAGCGGGGAGAGTGCAATAATTGATAAGCCCGCAATAGTCGCCACATCGTACATCCCACGCAATAGCGTTGTTCTTTGTGTTATGGGTACTAATCAGGGCTGGAAAGTAGAGAATGGAGTAAGAACCCCCGCCACAATAGAAGATGCCGACAACCTTGTTAATTATTACAAGAAACTAGCAGAATGGGGACGCCCCACGAATAACGACTTTGTGTTTTTAGGATTTTATGAAACTTCGATCACAAACCATTTAATTCTTTCTGAGCGTATTAGTTGGTGGAACTACTTTGAGGGAGAAATGAAAAAAGCGTTCGGTTTGCGATACATTACTTTACGTGAATACCTGATAACTGAAGGATGGAAAGACGCAGGTATAACATCGTTGACAACCGATGATATAGCGGCTATAAATCAATATAGGATACCATTATCAATCAGGGCTAGTGCAAACTTAAACGAAGTTCACTTATCAACGAACGGATATACCGCCGTGGCAAATAAAATATTGTTAAGGCTGCAAGAACTGGGTATAATAAATAATGTAAATAAAATACAATATGCATAAATAAAAAAAGAATGCAGGGTTACTAAAAGCCCTGCATTTTGTTATCAAAATCATTATCTGAAAAAGTCAATTATAAACGCTTTGATATTTCGGATAACAATTTACGTTTCTTTTCAGGAACAGCACTATTTTCTTCGTCAACATATCCGATAGGAAACAACACAATAGGTTCAATATGTTCAGGTAAATTTAAAGCTTCCGATAACATATTTTTATCGAAATTACACACCCAGCAAGTGCCCAAGCCTAAATCTTCAACAGCAAGACACAAGTGCTCGGATGCAATAGACACATCTACATCACAATGATCTTTATTATCAAACCTGTTTCTCTTCCACGATTGCGAATGGTCTCCACAAACAACAATATATAAAGGAGCTGTTTTAAACCATTCCCTGTCATAACTACGCCGTACTATGCCTTTCGCTTCTTCCGATTCTATAATATAAAAAAACCATGGCTGCATATTACATGCCGAAGGTGCCAGACGTGCACACTCTAATATATAATTTATTTTCGAAGGCTCGACCTTTTGAGCCAAATAAGCTCTAACAGAATAGCGCTTTCGTGAAATATCTACAAGGTTCATTATCTTTTCAGGTATTTATCTCTTCATCAATCTTATAATCGTTCCGCTCCGAAGAATTCCTTGAGATCAATTCTCCAATAAATCCGGCTAAAAACAATTGAGTTCCCAATATCATTGAAGTAAGCGAAATGTAGAAATAAGGAGAATCGGTTACCAGCCGGTAAGGTAACCCATTAGTCATTGCATACATTTTTGAAGCACCTACATATATAACAGCTATGAGCCCTACAAAAAACATAAAACTGCCAAGTACCCCAAAAAAGTGCATTGGTTTTTTACCAAAACGAGAAAGAAACCAAAGCGTTAGCAAATCGAGATAACCATTAAAAAAACGACTCAAGCCTGCAAATTTACTTTTACCATATTTACGGGCTTGGTGTTGTACTACTTTTTCTCCAATTTTCCTAAATCCTGCATTTTTTGCTAAATAAGGGATATAGCGATGCATATCGTTATAAACCTCAATATTTTTCACAACCTTGTTTCGATATGCTTTTAATCCACTATTAAAATCGTGTAATTTTATCCCCGATATTAACCGAGCCGTAGCATTAAACAACTTTGTAGGCAAAGTTTTGGATATAGGATCGTAACGTTTCTTTTTCCATCCCGAAACTAAATCGTATTTTTCTTCGGTAATCATTCGATATAACTCTGGAATTTCATCGGGACTGTCTTGCAAATCGGCATCCATGGTTATAACAACATTACCTTTAGCCTGCTTAAACGCACAATGCAAGGCTGGCGATTTGCCATAATTTTTAACAAAACGCAGAGCTTTTACATTAGCAGAAGACTGGCTTAAGCCAACAATAACATCCCATGAATTATCGGTACTGCCGTCATCCACAAATATAACTTCGTACGAAAAATTATTGACTGTCATTACACGCTCAATCCATTCGAAAAGTTCGCGCAAAGATTCCTCTTCATTATATAATGGGATAACAACCGAAATATCCATAAAAAGATTGTTTACAAAGACTTTCGTCTCATTCTTTAGTATCTATTGTACTTTTTCTTGTAACAAAAATACCGTATACCAGTGAAAGAAAAAAGCCAATTACAATATTTTTACCAACTTCGCTTATAAACACAATAATGTTTCCGAACGTTTCTTTTTGATTTTCGACCCACTCTCGAGAGAATATCCATTTCAAAACCATCTCTAACCACCCTTTATTCCGAACAAGAACATATTTGGGGTCTATAAAGTTATAATGTATATATATAATAACAGCTTCGATTAAAGCCGAAAAAAGGAATAGTAAAACACTAAAAGAGATACATTGCAGATAATTGATTTTTCCGCCAAGAGCGAAATCTCGGTACCTACGAAGAAGAACATAATACAAAAGTAATGTCCCTATAGCAAGCAAATTATAAATATATAAAAAATGATCGGAAAGGCTTGATGCTATAAGAAATATGTATTTGAATACCCAAAATGACCCAAGAATTACGCCATAATTCATTGCATATTTCAGCATAACAAATCCTTTACTATTGCGATTTATCATCCCCTCAATTTTTTCAGCATGCAAAGGTAGCAATAAAATTCTAATAACAACCGAAGCCGAAGCTCATAGCTTAATAAGTTATACAACATATATCATACCTTAAACCATTTACTTTTTTATCGATCAAATGGATATAAACAAAAACCATAAAAAAACATTCGGCTATGAAAAAGATTATTACCACTTTCGTTTTATCGTTATTTTTTATATCCTGCATATTTAACGACAATTCTACTTCCCAACTAAAAAAAGGGACGATTGGCAAAAACAAAGAAGAAATGTTACTCATAAATCAGGAATCAGAGAACACAAATATCAGCCTGCCTATAGCTGGCAACAGTCAAAATTATCCGAAAAAGTCGACCACTGCTACTGTTTCGTTATACAAGGAAGCTTCAAATGAGGATATATATAACCCCAAAAATGCGATTATCGAATACGATGATAAATCCCAAAGCAACGGAACCTATTATGATTTTGACCCAATCTATTACGAACCATTTTTTACCGAAACTATTTTTGGAAACAGTTATTATAACGAAGTAGATTACTTTTACTCTGAAAACCATTATAGCACAAATTATTTTTATCATCAATCAGTTAAAGGACGCAGGTATAACAACAATGCACACAAAAATTATACCCGAAAAGATGTTACAACACAAAAAGTAAAAGCACGAGGCAGTAATACAACAACATCAGGAAGAGGTTTATTTTCATCAAATATGAATACAGGAGGAAATAAAAATGGTTCGTCCGAAAGGCCAGACAGAATTAATAGAACAAATATACCGAATGGTCAAAGAGATAAGAATAAAACGGATAAAAGAGAAGAATCAGAGCGTAAAGCTCGTACCGAGGCTCAAGAAAGAGAAGACTCCGATAAGCGAAATCAGGAAGCCAGAGAAAAAAGACAACGCGAAGAACAAGATGAAAGAGAAGAATCGGAACGTAAAGCTCGTGCCGAGGCTCAAGATAGAGAAGACTCCGACAAGCGAGATCAGGAAGCCAGAGAAAAAAGGCAACGCGAAGAACAAGATGAAAGAGAAGAATCGGAGCGTAAAGCTCGTGCCGAAGCTCAAGAAAGAGAAAACGCTCGCAAACGAGACGAGGAAGCCAGAGAAGAAAGACGAAGAAGTGAACAACGCGAAAAAGAAGAATCAGAACGCAAAGCTCGCGCCGAAGCTCAAGAAAGAGAAAGCGCCCGCAAACGAGACGAGGAAGCCAGAGAAGAAAGACGTAGAAAGGAACAACGTGAAAAAGAAGAATCGGAACGCAAAAGCAGAGAACAATCGAGTTCAGTTTCAAATTCAACAAGAAGTTCTTCTACACAGAGCAATCGGTCTAATGTAAGTTCTGGTAATTCGGGTAGAGGTAGTTCAACAACAAGCGGAGGTAGAAGTAGCTCTTCTTCAGGGCGAAGCCGATAACACATGATGACACTGTCCATAATTTTGTGTAAATAGCTAACGGAGGGTTTGACTATCTTTATAGTTGAACCCTTTTTG
>NZ_QVMM01000029.1 GCF_010501065.1 Dysgonomonas sp. 216
CCTCGCCGTATGTGCGGGGTACCCGCTTAGCGAAGTGAACGCCCGGAACAAAAAGCTGTTTGAGCATAGCCTGACTTAAAAGTCTGCACAATATTCTGTGCGAGTTATTTTTTGTTCAGTGAACAAGCTAAACAGCGGGTCGCACAGCAGGCGCAGTCTTGATTTTTTGGTTCGTTTTGCATCAAGGCAAAATGAACGAAGGCAAGCATCGAGAAGATGCGCGGCAGTAAAAAGAACAATTACATTTTAAAGAATAATCCTTTTCCAGCCTTGCATTGAAGAATGTTTGGCTTATGGCGGTTAAACCCCTCTATATCTGTCCACATGGGAGACTGCCAAAACAACCTTGCAGAGAACTTTAACTTCAATAATTTACAATTCGTCATTATCAAACAGGAGGCTTTTGTCAGAATATTCATTGCTTTAGTGAAATAGAGAGGACGTTTTCCCTATGGGGATATGTAGAGAGACTAATCTGTCAGAAGTGTCAGGTTTTTCAAAAACAAGACATTCCAAGGAGATATAAGTTATAAGTAATTCCACATAGGTAGAAAAGATGTGCATATTTGAAAGTATTTGCAGTATTTGAATATGATTAGAAGATATTATGTACTTATAAATTTGTATTTTAAGATGAAATGTTCTAATTTTGCGAACTGAATTGCCAATAGGCCAAAAAGTAGTCTTACGAAAGGGCTCGCCTCAGGCACATAACCTGTAAATTAAATAAACAGATGTACGCAATCGTAGACATTCAGGGACAACAAATGAAGGTTGAAAAAGACCAAAAATTGTTTGTTCACAGAATCAATGCAGAACAAGGCGCAAAAGTTGAGTTCGAAAAAGTATTATTAGTAGACAAAGATGGAGCTGTTACTGTAGGTGCACCAACAATTGATGGCGCAAAAGTAGTAGTTGAAGTTGGTTCTCAAGTAAAAGGAGACAAAGTTCTTATCTTCCACAAGAAAAGAAGAAAAGGACACCGTAAATTGAACGGACACCGTCAACAATTCACAGAGGTAATAGTAAAAGAAATCATCGCTTAATCAGTTAAAATCAGAAGAAAATGGCACATAAGAAAGGTGTCGGTAGTTCGAAGAACGGCCGCGAATCAGAAAGTAAACGACTAGGTGTTAAAACATTTGGTGGAGAAATAGTAAAAGCCGGAAATATTATCGTTCGTCAAAGAGGTACAACTCACCATCCGGGTGAGAATGTAGGTATGGGTAAAGATCATACTTTGTTTGCCCTTACTGACGGTGTTGTAGTTTTCCGTCGTAAAAGAGATAACAGATCTTACGTATCGGTACTTCCACAGGCTGAAGCGTAATTATTCTATCTAAAATAACAAAGAAAGGCTGTTCCAATCATGGAACAGCCTTTCTTTGTTAAAAGCAATACCCCGATTAACCAGCAATTATTTTATAGCCCGAAGCTATCCTGTTAACCCTATGTATGATATACATTAATATAGTAGCAACACAAGCTAATATTGAATAACACAGTGTTTTCTACTTCTCTTTATTTCTATCGACCTGTATATTATTGTACTATAAATTATCTATGGTATCGAGAGTGGGTTTGCCAAAGCTTTTCTTCTCTCATAGCTTTCGTCTGAATAAAATATTCTTTATCCTTAAAAAAGGTGTTCTTTGATTCGTTTCATTCAAAACAGTATAACAAAACTTATACTTAATATTCTCTGCAAAATAATTCAGCCAACAATTCTATATATTAAAGTTCTTAGTAAAAAGACTATAACAAAAAAAACCGCTGGACTTTCGCCCAACGGTTTTTAATTTTATTTTATTGCAAATTATTCAGCGAAGAATATAGCAACACGGTTCCAAGCATTTTCTTTGTATGGTTGCTCAGAAGAACCTTTCCACTCAACATTTACACGGTTGCTGTTGATGTTATATTTTTCGATCAACGTTTTAGCTACATTTTTAGCACGTTTTTCAGAAAGTTTCATATTGTAATCAGCAGTACCTGTTTGTTTGTCAGCATATCCTACGATTTTAACTTTAGCATCAGGATTAGCTTTCATGTATTCAGCAGTGTTGTAAATATTGATTTCTTGGTTTTTATCAACATTAGCACTGTTAATACGGAAAAATACAACGTTTGGAACAACTACGTCAGCAACAGCAACAGGAGTTGGAGTAGGTGTTACTTTAGGACACTCTTTACAAGGAAGTTGTTTAGCCATTCTTGCATTATCAGCTTTCAAACGGTTAATTTGATCGTTAAGATCGTTGATTAACGCAGGATCCATTAAAGTAGCTTCTTCGAAACCAACTTTACCAACTTTAAGAATAAGACCAGCAGATCCTGTAGCGATTCCATTCCAACGCATGCGACCAACATTAGCTTTGTTGAATTCACGCTCTACGAAATATCCACCTACTTCGATGTAAGCTGATAAGCGATTTGAAATTCTGAAAGTATTCAAAAGGCTAGCGTTTGCAGTAATACCATTGAATCCTTTTCTGAAGAATTTACCATCTTTATCACGACGTTCATAACCAACACCAATAGTAGGTATAAAGTTATAAAAACGCTTCTCGTTGTATTTGCAAATGTAATTTGTGAAATTGAACATGAAGTCTACATGTGCGTTCAAGTGTGTATGATGGAACATGTTTTGACCTTCATCTCCAGTAAAAGTATGGATTGATCCACCTTGAGCAGCCAAACGAGCTCCTAAGTAAGGATTAAACCATTTACCTACCATGAATGTTGGATTCACAGTGAAGCGGTCCATAATATCGGCATGCTGATTTTCAGGACCTACATAAATAGAAGCACCTGCACCTGCACCTAAGAACCAATTATTCCAAAACCCATTGCGAACGAACGTAGTCTTACGTCCAGCTTCTGTGCTAACTCCGCTTTCTTGAGCAAAGATAGACGCAGATCCCATAAGGATCAAACATAAAAGTAAACTTACTTTTTTCATAATCATCTTCAAATTATAGTTAAACATTATATCTGTTTTTGTTTTTATTGATATTTTATGTACCA
The DNA here is from genome assembly GCF_010501065.1 of Dysgonomonas sp. 216. Classification (GTDB taxonomy): domain Bacteria; phylum Bacteroidota; class Bacteroidia; order Bacteroidales; family Dysgonomonadaceae; genus QVMM01. The sequence goes on from NZ_QVMM01000029.1 coordinate 3,028, forward strand.
ATCATATATTCTTTTTATTCCTTCGTCTATTTCAACCGAATGCTTCCACCCTAAAGAATGAAGCTTTGAAACATCTGTGAGCTTCCTCATAGTCCCATCGGGCTTCTCGGTATTGAAGTATAACTCTCCTTCGAAACCGATAGAATTTTTGATTAAATATGCTACGTCTTTTATCGAAATCTCTTTTCCTGTACCAACGTTTATATGCGTATTTCTCACTTCGTCTTTAGACGTTTTTATTATAACATTCTTTAAATCTAAAAAGTTCACATGTTCCATAATAAAAACTGTCGCATCAGCCATTTCTTCGCTCCACAAGAATTCTCTCATAGGCTTTCCCGACCCCCAGATTTCTACTTTTGCATGCCGGGTATCTGTGTCTACAGAGACACCATATTTTTCTAAAACAGCAATAATTTCTGCCTCCGCCGAAGCTCCGCTTATTCCATCAATCGGACGTATATCCAAATCTTTTCTTATCGCTTCCCATGCCCCAGCTTCAAGACACTTACCTAAGTGCATCTTCCTAATCATTGCCGGCAAAACATGTGATGTTTCAAGATTAAAGTTATCTTGCGGCCCATATAGATTAGTAGGCATTACCGATAAGAAATTTGTCCCATATTGCAAATTATAACTTTCACACATCTTTATACCAGCTATTTTTGCAATAGCATATGGTTCGTTTGTATATTCAAGAGGCGAAGTCAATAATGCATCTTCTGCTATAGGCTGATCTGCATCTTTCGGATATATACAAGTACTGCCCAAAAACACAAGTTTTTTTACGTTATTTAGATAAGAATTGTGAATAACATTATTCTGTATCATTAAATTTTCATAAATAAACTGAGCTCTATATGTGTTGTTTGCAACAATACCTCCAACTTTCGCAGCAGCCAGAAAAACATATTCAGGTTTTTCTTTTCTGAAAAAATCGGCAACAGCAATTTGATCTGTCAAATTCAATTCATTATGAGAGCGAAGAACAAAATTCGTATATCCTTTTGCTTTCAGGTTCTTCAGAATTGCAGACCCAACCAATCCGTTATGCCCGGCGATATATATTTTCGCGTCTTTTTCTATCATTCGAAATAATTAAGGATCCTATATCCTCCATTTTTCAAGTAATCTTCTTTTTTCATTAAAGCTATATCGTGCATCATCATATCTTCGCATAGTCCATCTAAACTATATGATGGTTCCCAGCCCAACTTTGCTTTTGCTTTCGAATTATCTCCTATCAGGATGTCTACTTCGGTTGGTCGGAAATAAGAAGGATCAACTCCAACTACTGTTTCCCCCAAACGCTTTCTGAAAGACTCTAAATATTCTATGCCAACTTCTTTAGCGAATACCGATTCGTCGATAGATACCAAAAAACCGACTTCTTTCTCGTCTACTCCTTTAAAATCAACAACTACTCCTGCTTTTGCAAAGGACATTTTAATAAAATCACGTATAGTTGTTGTGATTCCTGTTGATATTACATAATCATCCGGTGTATCTTGTTGAAGTATAAGGTACATGGCCTTTATATAGTCTTTAGCGTGTCCCCAGTCTCGTTTACTCGAAAGGTTTCCCATGTACACCATATCTTGCATACCTAATACAATACGCGATACAGCCCGTGTTACTTTCCGCGTAACAAAGGTCTCTCCCCTCAATGGCGATTCGTGATTGAATAGTATACCATTGCTGGCATGCATGCCATAAGCTTCTCTGTAATTTACAGTAATCCAATAAGCATATAATTTTGCTACAGCATAGGGACTACGAGGGTAAAAAGGAGTCGTCTCCTTTTGTGGTATTTCTTGCACTAAACCATAAAGTTCAGAAGTAGAAGCTTGATATATACGGGTTTTCTTTGTCAAACCTAATAACCGAACAGCTTCTAATATACGTAAAGTTCCTATACCGTCTGCATTTGCAGTGTATTCGGGTGTATCGAAACTTACCTTTACATGGCTCATTGCTGCGAGATTATATATCTCATCAGGTTTTACGTCTCCAATAATACGAGTTAGGTTCATACTATCGGTCATATCCCCGTAATGAAGTATCATATTTCTGTTATGTTCATGAGGATCCTGATACAAATGATCTATTCTATCAGTGTTAAACAGTGATGATCTACGTTTTATACCATGAACAGTATATCCTTTTTTAATCAGGTATTCTGCTAGATAAGCACCATCCTGACCTGTGATTCCTGTTATTAATGCAACTTTTGCCATATTGAAACAACCAGTTTTTTTAACAATTCTAGCACGCAAAGGTATATTTTTTATATTACCTTTCAAAAAAACTAGGTAAAAAAATAAACAGTTAGAATGTAAAGTTGTTACTAATTTTTATAATTATTAAAATGTGTCGCCGCAAATATAAACATACATTTTATTACCTTTGTACGATTATCTCTAAAATATGTTAACCAGACTTGATTTGGTTATCATTTAAGCAACAGATTGTACCTATAAACTTAATAAATCAAAATTTATATGGGACATTTACCCGATTTGATTTCAGATCTGGCAATTATACTTATTACCGCCGGAATAGTTACTATTATATTTAAATGGCTAAAACAGCCGGTTGTGCTTGGGTATATCGTAGCGGGATTTATTGCAGGTCCTCATTTTTGGATTGCACCGACTATTATGGATACGGCGAACATATCGACATGGGCTGAAATTGGGGTTATATTCTTATTATTTGCTTTGGGGTTAGAATTTAGTTTCAAAAAGCTACTAAGTGTTGGCGGAACAGCATCAATAGCCACCCTCATAAACATGGGATCTATGATAGCAATAGGCTATCTTGTGGGACAATTGTTGGGCTGGACTCATATGGATAGCTTATTTTTAGGAGGAATGTTATCCATGTCGTCAACGACTATTATTATTAAGGCATTTAATGACATGGGGTTGCAGAAGCAGAAGTTTGCCGGAATAGTTTTTGGTATGCTTATTGTCGAAGACCTTGCCGCTATACTTATGATGGTGCTATTGAGTACAATTGCAGTGAGTCAGAATTTCGAAGGCATGGAGCTTGTAAGCAGTATTCTCAAGCTTGTGTTTTTTATGATAATATGGTTTGTTGTGGGTATTTATATGATTCCTACGTTATTAAAGAAATTCAAACAATATTTAAACGACGAGACGTTGTTAATAGTTGCGGTTGGGATGTGTCTTGGCATGGTGTTGTTTGCAAATGCAGTTGGCTTTTCGGCAGCTTTAGGCGCTTTTATCATGGGATCTGTTTTAGCCGAAACTGAGGAATCGAAGCACATAGAACATTTGGTTGAGCCTTTGAAGAATCTTTTTGGTGCAGTGTTTTTTGTTTCGGTAGGAATGATGATCGCTCCGGATATTATTGTAGAATATGCTATCCCTATACTAATTCTTACTTCTGTTGTTTTAATAGGGCGTATAATATTTGCCACCCTTGGCGTTGTAGCTTCAGGAGAAGGTTTAAAAGTCGCTATACAAGCAGGATTTAGTTTAGCTCAAATCGGGGAATTCTCGTTTATTATAGCAACCTTAGGTATGCAATTAGGCGTTATCGATTCGTTTTTGTATCCTATAATAGTTGCAGTATCTGTTATAACAACATTTACAACACCATATTGCATAAAATGGTCGGGAAAGGTTTATTCTTTTACTGAAAAAAGAATACCATCGAATTGGAATAAACTTATAGACGGTTACGCTTCCTCTGGTTCGAAAAGTATTGATTCGGAAAGTGAATGGAGCAAATTTATTAAAAGTATACTCGTTAGTGTAGCTATTTATTTCACATTGTCTTTAGCGGTACTTTTAGCTTGCAGGCAGCTTCTTATACCATTTGTTACAAGTAACATTGACGGAACATGGGGACGTGTTGTTGCTGCAGGAATAACACTTATTTTAATGTCTCCTTTTTTAAGTGCAATGGTGCTAAGGAAAAGCCGCTCATCTGAATTCGAAAAACTATGGAATAGCGGGCCTTTTAACAAAGGCGCCTTGTCATCGATAATGATATTACGTGCCTTTTTAGGTGTAGGATTTATCGTTATAGCATTAAGCCCATTATTTCCGCAGGCTACAGCTTTATTAGTTATAATAGCAATTTTAGTAGTTGCTATATTCACATTTACTAAAGCATTTAAGGCGCCTGCCACACGGATGGAGGAGCGCTTTAGAAAGAATCTATCGGATAAGGAAAATGCTGAAAATCAGAATTCAGCAATAAACAAAAAATTGGCTGCCGATTTGTTATATAAAGATCTACATATCGAAGAATTTGAAATATCACAAGAATCGCCAATAGCCGGTCAAACACTTGGCGAATTAAACTTTAGACAGTCGACAGGAGTAAATATTGTTTCGATAATAAGGGGAGAGATAAAAATAAATATTCCGGGAGCAAACGAACGCTTGTTTCCTTTCGATATAATAGTTGTTGTAGGCACAGACAAACAAGTTGAAAAGTTTAATGAAAAACTTCAGAATACACAAACCAGTTATGGCGAGATAGCCGAACATCATATCGAAATAGCCCATTTTTCATTAAAAGGGGACTCTTTATTTATTGGGCAAACGGTTCAAAATGCAAATTTAAAAGAAAACTGGGGGTGCATGATTATAGGCATTGATCGTCTGAACGAATCTATCGTAAATATAACTCCCGATATAAAGTTTGAAGAAGGTGATATTGTTTGGATTGCCGGAGAAAGTTATAATTTAAAGAATCTTAAAAAGAAAGTGATTAATCACATAAAAGAATAATGTATGTTGATAGCAAAGCAAAAAAAAGATGAAAATATAGCCGAATATCTTCTATACATGTGGCAAGTGGAAGATATTATAAGAGCCAACAAGCTGAATATAGATTTGATAGAACAGAATATTATTAGCAAATTCGAACAAACTGAATCTGTAAAGGCTGAAATCTACGACTGGTATAAAAACCTTATCGACATGATGAAATATGAGGGTCTTGAGCAAAATGGTCATTTACAAATAAACAAAAATGTTATAATAAATTTAACAGATGTACATTTGTATTTATTAGAATCGAAAAAAGATCAGGCCTATATTGCTTCTTATTATAAGACTCTTCCGTTTATTGTAGAATTGAGATCGAAAAATGGCGCAAATGCCGAACCTGAAATCGAGACTTGTTTTTCTGCTTTATATGGATATTTGATGCTAAAACTGCAAAAGAAAGATGTATCGGGAGAAACTCAGGCTGCAATAGCTCAAATAAGTTCATTTGTGAGATTATTGTCCGAAAAATATAAACAAGAAAATAAATAAAATAAAATTATCTATATATGGAAACAGCTTCGGTGAAAGTTTTAGTAACTGGTAGTAACGGGCAGTTAGGAGGAGAACTAAAGCGCGCAGTAGAAAATGTTTCGAATGCTTATTCGTTTACATTCACAGACGTTGGAGAATTAGACATAACGAATATGTCAGCTTTTGAGGATTATGTAAATAATCAAAATTTTGAATATATAATAAACTGTGCAGCATATACTGCAGTAGATAAAGCTGAGGATGACGTTGAAATGTGCTATAAGATTAATCGTGATGCCGTTAAAAATATAGCGGAAATATCCAAAAAGCATAAAATAAAGGTTATACACATTTCGACAGACTATGTTTTCGATGGCACAAAAAGAGAGCCATATAAAGAAACAGATACAGTTTCGCCTCAATCGGTATATGGAAAATCGAAAGAGGCTGGGGAGAGTGAACTTTTGTCAATTTGCCCCGATTCATTAATAATACGTACAGCATGGTTATATTCTATTTATGGTAATAACTTTGTGAAAACAATGATAAAATTGGGTAAAGAGCGTGATACTCTGAATGTAGTGGCAGACCAAATTGGTACTCCGACTAATGCCGCCGATTTGGCTCAAGCTATTGTTTCTATTGTAAAGTCTGAAATATTCAAACCGGGCATTTATCATTACTCGAATATGGGAGTTACTTCGTGGTTCGATTTTACTGTAGAAATACATCGTTTAGCGGGCATAAACTCATGTAAAGTAAATCCAATAACAACAGCCGAATATCCGACAAAAGCTAAAAGGCCTCAGTATAGTGTACTGGATAAAAGTAAAATAACACGAGCATATAATCTACAAATTCCACAATGGCAGGATAGCCTAAAGGTCTGTATAGAGGTATTAGTAAATACATAGTCCATAAAATACTGTAATTCAAAAAAAAATGTAATTTTGCTCAACGAAGTAAAAGTGGAGCCCAGACCCCACTGTAAATTAAACGGGGCGAAATCCGAAAAGCCAAAAGAGTAGGAAAAATGGAAAGAAAAAACTGATGGAAAAATCTAAAGTAGACATGTTTGTCGGTCTAAATGTAGAAAATTTTGCACCTCAGGATCTGGTTGCTATAAGGGCGAAGCTAGAACAGATGGATGATGACAAATTTTATCTTATTCAAGGGACAGAATTTCAAAAACCTTCAACTATATTTTTAATTGCAATCATCCTTGGATGGGAAAGATTCTGGCTGGATGATGTTGCCTTAGGAATATTGAAGATTATTACTTGTTATGGATGTCTTATATGGTGGTTAGTTGATATTTTTTCAGCTAAAGACCGTGCAAAAAGATATAACTATAAAAAATTTGTTTTAGTTACTTCAATTCTTTAATTTTTCTTATAAAACAAGTGCAGGTCGATTTCTAAACTTGCACTTGCTTTCTAACCTACATGCTTTATAATACTATTACAAATAGGTTAAGAAATTACCGATGGTTTATTTACGTAAAAATAGCCGGTATCATAATTTTTCCGGTTACGCTGTATTTAATACCTGTAGGCTGGTTAAACGAACAGCATTCGATATGTTTATTCAAAAATATTTTTGGCATTGAATGTTTTGGTTGTGGAATAACCCGCGCTATAGTATCTGCAATACAGTTTGATTTTGTAGGAGCCTTTAATTTCAATAAACTGATTGTTATAGTTTTTCCTCTTTTGATTTTTATTTGGATCAGAATGCTAATACAACAGCTTAAGCTGTTAAAGCATTAAATTTCCTTTTCTTAGAGCATACATAATATTGGCCGCAGGCCGATTATTTATGAGTTCGTTTTTCATAAAATCCATGTATGGTGCGATATATTTATAGAATTTATAATATCCTTCGCACAGATAATTCAATCCTGTATCTCCATTTTCCGAAGCTATTATCCTGTTTTTGGGACATTCTCCGTTACAAGCGAACAACACATCGCACTCTTTACATTGACGAGGTAGAGTCGTATATTTATCTTTCCCAAATTTCATCTGTTTTTCGGAGTACATCATCGATGTTAGCGAGTCAGTTTTTAAATTACCAAGCTTATGCTGAGGAAAAACAAAATGATCGCAACTATATACATCTCCATTGAATTCTATAACTCCGGCATGGCCGCAATGTTTTGCAAGAGTGCAAACACCCGGAGCCATTCCCATCCAGTTTGCGAGAGTCGAATCAAAGTACTGAATATAATATAGACCAACATCATAGCGTACCCATTCATCAAATATGGTTATCAGGAAATCACCCCATTTGTCGGCAGGAACATTCCAAGGGGCAGGTTTTCCTTCAATTTGTTCAACGATGGGCGTAAACTGTATATATTGGCAACCTATAGATTTTAGAAAGTTGTAGAACTCCAGAGGATAATTAACATTGTAGTTATTTACCACTGCCATAGCATTATATTCAACATCATACTTTTGCAAAAGCGATAATCCTTTCATTACTTCGTGGAAAGAAGACTCTTTATTGACTCCTTTTCGATATTTATCGTGACAGTGTTGAGGTCCGTCAATTGATATTCCAACAAGAAAATTATTGTCTCTAAGGAATTTGCACCATTCATCAGTTAATAATGTACCATTTGTTTGCACGACGTTATCAACACGTCTTCCTTTAGCGTATTTTTGTTGTAAATCCAAAGCTTTTTTATAGAAGGCCAAATTTCTCATAAGAGGCTCTCCACCGTGCCATGTGAAAAGAACCTGAGACATAGTTTGCGAATCAAGATAGTCCTTAATAAAACGTTCAAGAATTTCATCGGACATTAAATAACGATTGTTATTTGGATATAAGTTCTTTTTATCAAGATAATAGCAATAGTCGCAACAAAGATTACATACTGCACCCATCGGCTTTAGCATAACATATAAAGGTTTAGCAAATGGAGCGAAAGAGTTATTAGGCATCTGATTATTAACTGACATTATCTTTATCTGTATTTTAAGAACAAATATATATATTATTCAGGAGAAGCCGGATGTTTTAAGACGCCTCATAATAAAACGCACCCATTATTATATTTGGAGGCAGATTCTATTATTTTTAGTCATTCTTTATTTTTCACACTTCGAATTGTTGCTAATATTAAATGACCTAATAATCGACAATCTTTATCCCTCTAGGAATATTCACTTTATAAATCCTTTATAAACAATCTATGTCCCATGTGTAACTGTAATTAATGAAACCGACATAATGAATTTAATTAGAAGTGTAAAATGTATACTCATCATCTTAAAGTCTAAATACCATTTAAATGTTTATATTTGTTCGATTTAATCATTATTCTTTATCTACATTTTCAATATGAAAAACTCGATTTCTCTTTTTTCGCGATTACAGATAATACAAAGAGTGATATTTAAAAGACATTTTTTCACAATATAAGTAAACAATATGCAAAAAGTAACTTTCATTTTAATGATGATTTTTATTCATCTTAATCTATTCAGCCAAAACATAATCAACAACAAGGAGGTAGAAAAGATATCAACATTTCAGAATAAAGACGTAACATTAAAACCTTCATGGATTAAACATAGGGAAGATCTTGATATTACATTCCTCAGATCTTTAGATCCAGACAGGTTATTACATAACTTCAGAATTACTGCTGGCTTACCTTCAGATGCAAAACCCTTAGAAGGCTGGGAAGCGCCGAGTGTTGGACTAAGAGGACATTTTGTAGGTCACTATCTTTCATCTGTTTCAAGCTTTATAGAAAAATATAGAGATAAACAATTTAGCGAACGTTTGATTTACATGATAGATGAGTTGAGTAAATGCCAAGAAGCCTTTGGTAACGGTTATTTGAGTGCATTTCCGGAGAAGGATTTTGACACCTTAGAAACTAAATTCACAGGAGTTTGGGCTCCATATTACACATATCATAAAATTATGCAGGGCTTATTAGATGCTTATATATGTACAAATAATAAGAAAGCTTATGATATATTACTTGGCATGGCTGATTATACAGAGAATAGGATGTCGAAACTAAGCAAAGAAACAATCGAAAAAATGCTATATACAGCAGATGCCAATCCTCAGAATGAAATGGGAGCTATGAATGAAGTGCTGTATAAACTTTACAAAACATCTAATAATCCTAAACATTTAGAGTTAGCCAAAACGTTTGATCCGGAATGGTTTTCGATCCCTTTATCTCAAAATGAAGATATTTTATCGGGACTACATTCAAATACCCATATTGTTTTGGTTAATGGTTTTGCCCAACGTTATTCAACTACAAAAGAGATGAAATATCATGATGCTGTTATCAACTTTTGGAATATTCTGACTAATCACCATACGTATGCAAATGGGTCAAGTAGTGGACCTCGTCCTAATGTTACAACAAGAACTTCTATTACGGCAGAACATTGGGGAATACCAAATCATCTTTGTAATACACTAACTAAGGAAATTGCAGAAAGTTGTGTATCTCATAACACACAGAAATTAACTTCATCCATTTTTACGTGGACTGTAGATCCTAAATATGCCGATTCTTACATGAATATGTTTTTTAATGCTATTCTTCCTACACAAAGTAAAACCAATGGCTCTTATGTATACCATTTACCTTTAGGTTCGCCTCGTAATAAAAAATATTTAAAAGATAATGATTTCTTTTGCTGCAGCGGTTCTTGTACTGAAGCATTTTCTCAGCTCAACTCTGGTATATATTATTATAACGATTCAGCCATTTGGGTAAATCTGTATGTGCCGTCCGAGGTCAGCTGGAAGGAAAAAAATGTAAAATTGGAGCAATATGGTAATTTTCCAAAAGATACAGTCGTAAATTTTACTGTTTCAGCAAAACGAAACACAAACTTTACCTTAAAGCTTCTAATCCCGTCCTGGGCTAAAGAAGTTGATTTGTATATCAATAACGAGAAACAACCTATCAATTCAGTACCGATGTCGTTCCTTGACGTAAAGAGAAAATGGCGGGATAAAGATGAAGTTAAACTGGTGTTTCATTACGACTTCCACCTTAAACCAATGCCTGATAACTCTCAAATATTTGCTGTTTATTATGGACCTATGATGCTGGTTTTCGAAAGCAATAAAGAAATTATTTTGAAAGGAAATACTGAAACTGTTTTAAATAATCTGTCCATTTCAGATTCGGATGAGTCTACTTTCCAGTTGAAAAATGATAAAAATAATTATTTACTACGCCCATTATTCGACATCGACAACCAATCCTATGGCGTATATGCTAATATTAGAAATTATTAAAAGAAACAATTACACACTAAAAAAGAATACTATAAAACCAAAAGACAGCTACATAGCAATGTAGCTGTCTTACTTTTTGTGATCCCGAAGGGAATACTGTAAATGAAATAGACAACAAATATACATTGCAAATAATATAGAAACAAAATTTTAATAAATAACTTTGCAATACTTATTTTATATATATTGCATAATTTGTTCCAAATAAAGTTCCAATAATATATGATAGAAGCTATACCATATTTAATTGATAAAAGAAAAGAAGTTACATCAATTCAGTTTATTATAAGATTAAAAGGACAAAGATTGCGATTTGTTCCAGGTATTTCTGTAAAAACAAAATATTGGATAGATAATAATAAATGGTGCAAAGAGAATAAACAATATCCTGAAGGGTATCTGAATAATATTCAGATAAAAAAATATAAGAAAATAATTGAAGAAATACTTAATGACTTTCAAAAAGAATTAGTTGTTCCTACTCAAAAAACGTTTAAGAATTCTATAATAAATAAAATTGATGAAATAAATTATGCTGAAGGAGGTGTACTTTCTGATCAAAAAAAACAAGAGATTGATAACTTTGAAAAATCGCAGTTATTAATTCCTTTTGCTAATACCTTAAAAGATAAAAACAACATAAATCCTAATACAAGAAAATCATATCAGACTATTATCAATAGATTAATTGATTTTGAGCACAAAAATAAATCAAAATTGAAGTTTGAAGACATAAACATGAAATTCTATAATGATTTTAGGAATTATCTTATTGAAAATAAATATTCTAAAAATTATATAGGAGCTGCTTTTAAAAAGGTTATACTTTTTATGAATGAAGCTAAAGAAATTGGATATTTCAATTTTGAAAAACCAAAAGGATTCATTGTTGAATCTGAAGTTGCAGATACAATATCTCTGACTGAAGAGGAAATTTCAAAGATACAAAGTATTATATTTACTGAAGAACTGATAAAAGAGCATTATCCTGAGATAAAACGGCCTAATTTAGCAAGGAAAATAAAAAGTTTGAATGTAGAAAGAGATAGATTCATTATAGGCTATTGCACTGCATTGAGAATATCTGATTATTCAAGAATTGATGATTACAATATTGAAGATAATCTGATTGCTATTTGGACACGAAAAAAGGATAAAAAGGTTTATATTCCTATTCATCATTATTTGCAGGGTATTATTAATAAATACAATGGTTTGAAGCTTCCAAAGATATCGGATCAGAAGCATAATGATCAACTCAAGGAAATCTGTAAAATATCCGGAATCGATACTCCGATAAGAAAAACCATAACCAAGGGAGGAGAAAGAATTGAAGCTGTTGAACCTAAACATAAATTTGTAACAAGCCATACGGCCAGAAGATCCGGAGCTACAAATATGTATAGAAACGGAATAGATCTTCTTTATATATCCAGATTGTTAGGCCATTCAAAAATTGAACAAACTGTTAAATATTTAAAGCTAACAACTAAAGAATTAGCTATTAGCTTGAAAGATAATCCATATTTCTCTGGAAAGAAAGAAGAAAAACAGAAAGAAACGAAAAAAGAGAATTAGAACTTATATTTCAATCCAAATGAATGTCCGGTTCTATCTTCATTGAAATTTCTCTGATATTGATATTCTAATCCAAGATCATGATAGAATAGACCAGCTCCAACTCCAACATAACCAAAAGTTGAATAAGATCCTGAAACAAAAGGTTGTCATACTTTTTCTCGGGCGGTGTTGATATTCTTATGTATAGGAGTGAATTCGGAGTCTATTCCTGATAGTTTATTACAGATAATAACAACATAAAAGGAGGGTTAATATCCCTCCTTTTGTGTTTTAAGGTTATACTTAGAAGTTGAATAACTCTTTAATATGAACATCTAGCCCTTTAGAGATATTATATTGAACATCTAAACTGCATGAGAATCTACCTTGCTCAATATTCTCTATTGTGCTTTTGCTTAGCCCTGACAATGCAGCTAATCCCCTAACTGTCAAACCTTTTTCGTTTCTTAATTCCTTTAGATTTAGCCCGAATTTAATTCGTATAGATATATCTTTATCCATAATTAATACTCTTATCTTCCCAATCGGAATAATCGCAATACCACGATGCACATTTTTTTAGAATATCAATCAACATTGGCTTACTCTCTACGGTCGTCGAAAAATGGAGTGCTGCAATAAGCTGTTCGCCTGTGATTGTAGTTAAGAGCTTGGCCTTTATCGCTTCATTTAAGTGGTTACCACAGCTTCATTTAAACATAAGGGTTACTATCCGTCTTACCCTATTCGCACATTTGGATAATTAGTTGTGCTCTCATCCTCTCAACAATACAAAGATACAACTTTATTTTAATGTACCAAAATATTGGCACATTATTTTTCAATAAAATACGAAAAAAAACAAAGGGAGCCTTGTTATCGCAACAAAGCACCCCTAAAAAATAAAACAATTTATGGTTTGAAAAACCTAAAAACTCTATAACCTATATAACTGATTAAAACGCCACCTAAAATCATTAATATTTGTTGCCAACGATGGAGCCTATTAACCTCTTTAGTTTCTATAACAGGATAGGGAACAGCTATAGAGTCAGTCTTACAGATAGTATCTCTAACGAGCTTATCCCTGTATCGGTATTTATATTTTTCTTTGGTTAAATATACTGTATCGTTACTTTTCCAGCGTTCCACAAATACAGAATCTAAAATGTGTATAGAATCTTTTAATAGCCTATCCATATACTCTGTTTTAAATGACTCGACAGGTACATAAACTGTTTTTGCCTTGCATCCCGAAATAAACACCATAAATACTATGGCAAGTATACTTAGTATATAGGTTAATATTGTTGCTGTTTTTTCACTCATGGTTTTGTATTTTTAGAATATAAAATTTGTCTCCTGTTATTTGCAGAATTATAAGACAGATGTAAGAAATTATTTTTGCCATCCTGATATAAAATAGCCTGATCGAATATTAATCCGCTAGTAAGTAAAGCCTTTAATAAATTACGGGGGTTATTTACCTTTATATCGGCTGCCTGTCCTTTCATGTGTTGAGAGGTGCCAGCCCCTTTTACGAGCCTATTTACCTCATTATTGCGGAATCCGCTACTTACTATCATAGGTTCGCCGTAAATGTCTCTAAGTGGCTGCAATAGTCTTACACAAAGTTTTCTTAGTTCCTCTATTTGCGCATCGTTTGGCTCGTTAATTATTCCTTTTGCTTTTGCTTTGTTAGAGTGTTTTAATTCCTCCAGCGTGAAATTATTTGTCAGTTTCATTATCTTGTTTTTTATGTGATAAACCTAGAAAATTAGCTAAGTCAGGTAAACGTTTAACTATTTGTAGCCCTAGCCAATAGTCTAAAAATGCTATTTGCTTGTTTTGAGGGGCTAACAGCCGTAAATTTCTGATAGTATTACTAATATAGAAATAGGAGAAAATATAAGTAAGAGTCTTGACTATTAATAGAGCCTCCTCTATATCTCCCATATGTTCGCCTACTACATAAGTACTAGCGATGATAGAGAAATAAAGAGCCAAAAAAGCGACTGCAATAAGAAATTTTTTAATCCTTATCCTGTCATTGTTCTTAATAAGGTCTACTAATACTCCAGCTACAATATCGGCACAAAATACAATCGCTAATACTTTCATAGGATTGTATATTGGCTCTAAGTAGGAGTATAAACTACCTAGAGCAGCTACTAAAATTATTTTTATAGTGTCTAGCATAATTATATTTCTATTTTATCCCATCAACTCTTTAAAATAATTATATGCTGTTTCGCCTGCATATTGTAACTCAGTAGCTGCATAATGGATATTATCTAATGTTGGTTGATGATCTGTCATATCAACAGTTCTCATATATTTATCTAGTGCATTCATTTCTGTAAACACAGTGTTTATTGCTGTATAGTCACTGTTATAGTTAGCAATCTGAATATTAATAAATGGCAACGTCGGAGTAAGAAATAACCCTCTTACCCATGTAATAAGATTGCTTAAATTAACAGGATAATCCGTTACACCTCCATCGCTCGCTCGATCTGCATCTCCCTCTCCCTGTGTGCATAATATAGCAACAGGCATTAATTTTAGATTGTTTGCGGTTGCATATTCTTTTGCCACCTGTATCTTGTCTAGTAGCTCCAAACACATAGATTTGTCTGTGTCGGCTATCAACTCAGCTTTAGGCTGCCAACGATAATAACGATTATTTGAGCTGCTAAATCCTTTTTCAGTAATCGGAACACCTCCAATAGTCTGACGGATAGCATATACTTTTTTGCAGGGATTATCTGTAAGGTATTTACGCATAAAAAATGTGTCCCACGAAAAATAGGTTGTAGCATTATTCTCTGAACCTGTATTTACTCCTAATTGAAATGTCTGATATTGGCTTGTAAGCCTATTCCACATTAAATAATTTAAGATCATATTATTTGCATCTAGTATTCCTGATGGTATAGAAGCAATAGGCGCGCGCCCGTCCATATTTGATTGACCGATAATAATAAATAATGGCATTACATCATCAGGTATATTACTTAATATACTTGAACGCTTGAACATTAAAGGAGCTGCGTTATTTATAGAATTATACGGATCGTAAGACATTCCCGAATGTATTTCGGAAACTTTCGTGTCTATTTTATCTGCAACGTCAGTTTTATTTGCTTTATCGGATAAAGCGCCTATTCTATATAAATTGAAATAGTAGTTCTTATTGCAGCTTAAAACCATGTGCGTAGCTTCGGCTGGGGGATTTAGCATATATGATTTCAATTGCTGACCCTGTCCGTCTACACTTGTAGTTTCTATTTCGCCTCCTAAAAAGCTGCTACTATCAGGTGTTTCTGAATTATAATAAGCAACAGGAATCATCGATGCGCCGAATGTGCCTATATCAACATATAATTTTTGGCCGCCATCTATGTAGTCTGATATTTTAAGAATAACTGAACGGCGATAATCAGAATTATCAAAAATAGCACCTGTGCTTCTATTAACATATTGACCCGTAATTGTTTCTGTTGTTATTTTATCTGATAATGCACTAATTAATGATGGTACTATATTTACATTATTTTGTTCTGACTGAGAAAGAAAGTTAACTTTCGTCCATTCACTCCAAGATGTACCATCAAATGTTCTAAATTCTATCGCAGAAGATGTATTTAAATAATCCCTACGTTGATATACTATATTCCCTTCTATATATACGTAGACAATCATTGGAGCACCACCTGATTGCCTACGATATATGCCGTATGCTTTCATATTGTCCAATTCAGATATATCAGAGAATGTTCCATTGAATAAATTACCGAAATAATCTTTCCATTCACTCCAAGATGTTCCGTCAAATGTTCTTGATTCTGCAACAACCCATCCTGTTGAATCGTATACATATTGTCTGTATTGACTTACACTCCCTGATGCAGATTGGCTTACTATCAATAACTGAGGTGTTGTTCCGACTCCATAATTACGTATATAATATCCAACAGTTTTTAAATTATCTATTTCCTCTGCTGAAAATTGATCTGTGAAAGCGTTTACTTTCTCTGCTTTCTTATCATCCATTTGCTGCATAGAGAGATTTGAGCCTCCTAAATCAACTTTTAGACTTAACGCATCATAAATTGCTTTATTTGATGGTGTTGTAGTAGTTTCTTGGTTTACTTCTTGAGTTATTACTGGAGTTGATCCTTCTCCATATATAATTACAGTACCCCCAATAACAACTTCTATAACAGCATTTATTAAACTAGCCATCAGCTTTCTATTTTTACAAGTGATTTTCTGAGAACACCAAAGGATCCTCTTTGTATTAAGTTCCATTTCCCATCAGAAACAGAAGCTTCATTTTCGGCTATATTTATTTCAAGACTTAGCAATCCGGGAGCCATCAATTTCGTTATTGATGAATCTATAATTCCTGAATATTCTGTACTTGATACTTTCGATAATTTTGAATAACCGCTTTTATCAGTTTTTGAAAACATTGCTTTTTTACATCCATCGGTATAGACATAAACAATAATTTCTGAAACATTATCCAGATTAACTAATTCTGTTTTACTTGTATCAGTCCATAGTTTAATTGAGAATCCAATATCTTCTCCTTGATATTTTTCCATGAGATAATACTTTTTAAGAAGGAAGGAACGGATGCTCCTTCCTTATCGTTATTATTCAGTTATTTATCAAGGATTGGATGCTTCATCATCAATACAGTTGAACACATCTTTCACATCTCCAAGGTTATAGATCGGAACGTTCTTTTTAGAACCTTTCTGATCCCAAGTACATGTAACCGCCCAAACAACAAAAGAATCAATATCTTCTTCAACAGCATCTTTTGCATCAACTGTTGATAATGGTTCTGTTGATACTCTCAGTTCCGTTTCAGTTCTCCATGCAATGAAATAGTTTTCAGCATTATCTTCAACGGCCTGATAGAATTCATCATTTCCTGTATGATTAGGATGTATAATATAATTGAAAAGTAGTCCACTTAGTAATTGAAAAGTATACCACTAAGTGTCTCGGACGAGATG
>NZ_QVMM01000002.1 GCF_010501065.1 Dysgonomonas sp. 216
TGATGCAAAACGAACCAAAAAATCAAGACTGCGCCTGCTGTGCGACCCGCCATTTAGCTTGTTCACTGAACAAAAAATAACTCGCACAAAAGATTGTGCTGACTTTTAAGTCAGGCTATGCTCAAACAGCTTTTTGTTCCGGGCGTTCACTTCGCTAAGCGGGTACCCCGCACATACGGCGAGGTCGGTCCTTTTTGCGATGCATTGTCTGAGAGCGGCCTTAGCTTCGACGGACAAGGCATGCAGGCGGCAAAGGCGTTAAAAATTAAAAGCTGTTTGAGCAGCTTTAGCTGCGAGTTATTTTTAATTTAGCCTTTACGGCTGCAATGCTGTCCCCAAGAAGGTACAGACGCAAAATGCCTTTTTGATTCCTTTTGCGGCATAGGGCAAAAGGAATGCAAGTGATCTTCGATCACGCGCAGTAACAACAGTTAATTAATAAGTATAATTTTAAAGAACACTTGCTATATATTTATTCTATCAATATAGAATTACATGCAACTTACAATGCCATAAAATGCATATAATAAAAAAAACTGACATACCTGACAACTTTCTTTATTTTTAGTTTTATAGCATTTGTGTAGTATTTATCAATCTCTAACACATCTCATTAAATAGATAAATACGTATTGAAATATTACCTGACAACACCTTTCATGTTATATTGCTTACCCGAATCTATAACCTTTACAATGTAAACGCCACTTGGCAAATAAACAGTTTCGGAATCGCTCTTACATACACCCTGTTTCATCAACATTCCGTTAACCGAATAAACAATATAGCTTCCTTTATCTGGCAAGTTAGTTAGGCATAAAACACCCTTCCCGCTATACAATGTAGGCGCATTTGTATCAACCATCTCATTATCGATACTTGTCCCTCCCCCATCTGTCAGTTTTATTAATGCCCATTGCTGATTGTAATTACCTGACCATTTAAATGCCCAAAAACCTATTTTAGCACCCGAGCTTGTGCTTGCGTTATCAACATCCAACGCTTTATTAGTTCTAGTAGATGTAATTTTGGCATATCCGTTATCGGTATGCTCAACCAAGAATGTTTGTCCCAATAAGTCGCCCGAGGCTTCCTTTATTTCGGCGTAATATTCATCGTTATCCGAAATCAAATTACCGGTATTTTTATTAGAAATTGTATAATAATCGCCGGCTTTTGCAAATATCCATTGCTGATCGCTATTATTATAATCTGACGAATAAGTAGATTGAATAAGCAGATTGTCGCTTTGGGCAAGGGCATTCTCACTGTTACGGCTAACAATCGCATACGGAACATTAATTTCAGGAGCTTCGAATGTATATGTTTTAGCAGTGCTGTTACTATCGAAATAAATATTATCGACCCATACTTTAGTATTAAGTTTAGATGTTGCATACGGAGATATCTTCACTTCATATACAATATTCCCTATATAAGCCTCCATATCCACAACTAAATCGCGCCACGAATTTGTTCCGAATATTTTGTCTGCCGATATATCACCAACCGATATATTCGCCTTTGTTCCTTCGGCATGCTTTATCATTACATGGAGGTAACGAGTATTATCGGTTATTTTCAGAGGCGAAGAAAGTTTTATCGCCACAGTATCAGTAGTTGCTAACGATCCGGAAGTGGGAACCAAAAACGACAACGCATTACCTAAAACATTTAACCCCGTCTTATCGTCGTTCGGCTCTATTTTGTATATTACATTATTATTGGTTAGCATCTCTGCACGGTAATTATCCGATTCAAAATCTATTACCGAACTTTCCTCTGTAATTTCTCTCGGATCAGGATTGTTATTAATAACTATATTATCGAGACACAGAGATACCTGATTATGAGAAGACATAAAAATAAGAGAATCTATAAACGTTCCTGATTTCAGGTCAATAACTACATCCTTCCATTCGCTGCCTGCATTTAAAACAACAACATCATCAGGCAGATTGCCATTCGCTACCGAATTAGCATCCATACCGGTATATGTCATAACATGCAGATAGCGGAACTTTTCGGATGTAAGTAATGTATTATTCAAATTATATATTATGCTGTCGCCATCCATTATTTGTACTGCAAGGTTCTTTCCGCTGTTATTAAGCGCTTCATTTTTCATATTATCTTCAACCGAAAAAAACGCAGTATTACTTCTGAACCCATTGGCATTATTGTCCTCAAATGTAATTTCGCTAAGGATGTCGAACATTTGTTTATCGGCAAACAGAACAGGAATAATCAAGGTGGTAACCGACTGCCTTGTGGTACTCACATCTATAACTTCCGAATCGATTTTTTTATCTAACTGTTTCTGACAATTCCTTATTGAATTTGTCAGGTAAACAACAGCTTTTTCGCCAATAGCATTAAACGCCGAAAGATCGCAAGCAAACGTTCGATTTCCATCGGTATTGTTTATAAAACAAAGCACAAGTTCGTCTCTTTGCGGATTAACGGCAGCAAGAACATTTTCGTTGTTTGTTTTTATTATTGTGTAGCCTTGCTTAACAAAACGGGTAACCTGCATGCGTATGTAAAAATTCTTCACCCTATAATAAGTCTGTTCAGCAAAATTACAACGTATCTGGCACCAAGTATCGTTCCATTCCTCCATCAATTGCCAATCGAGCCAAGCCGAAGGGCGCATAAGTCGCATATCGTCAAACAAACGCTGAGCCAAATCAATATTATTTGCAATGCCCGAAGAACTGAACCCGGACGGCCCTGTCTCGGACTGCCATAAAGTTTTGTCTACCCTCTCCGATAGTCTTAATATACTGGCTCTTTCGGCATTAGATCCTGAGTAGGAATGTGTATTTATTTGTCCGATTAAAGGCAATGTGTTCCCGTCAGAGATATAAGCATTCAGTGCTGTAATAAAATCGCTAAGACTGGTTTCGTCCGATGCCGATATTACTGTATTCAGCCCCGATGCCTGTAATTTGGGGTATAGCTTTTTTATCAGTGATATTTGCGAAGAAGCTCCGAAATGACACCCCTCCTGCCCTCCAAGATAACCCCAATAACTAGTTAGGGGTTCGTTAAAAGGCTCTAAAGTTTTAAATTCTATGCCATATTCATCTTTATAGTGTTTACAAACATCAATTAAATAGTCGCAAAAAGCATCGTAATATTCGGGTTTCAGGTTATCTATTCCAGCCGGATTATTTCCTGCCGAACATCCGCTATATGTCATCCAATAAGGAGGAGAATTAGAAAAAGCCTCAAATATAGCATCGGGGCGCTTTTCTTTAATTTTCAGCATTATTTTTCTTTGTCCGGCGTCGGCAGTCCAATCATAAGCTGCTGTTTCCGATGGCTTAAACCCCTCCATTTCGGCCCGTACTCCTTTTCCCGACACCATATGACCTTCTTCATCCCCGGTTGTGTAATGCGAAGGATCGTCGCCCCCACCTATATTGTATCGGAATATGTTCATATTCAATCCATCGGGCGAGGTTATCCAATCAACAATTTCGTCAATCTTGTCGTCGTCCCACCGACCGACCATATGGGCCCACCAACAAAGGGACGCCCCCCACCCCTCAACCTGCTGATATTGGGTTTGAGGATCAATTTTAACATTAATATTCTGTGATGAAACTTTCATCGAAACTGCTAAAAGCAGAACTGTTGAAAAGATTAGTAATTTAGTTTTCATTATTTCTATTTTCCAGGTATTTATTCTTCGGTTTAGACCTTATAAACAAAGAAATAGAAATTTATCGAGATTAAAAGCACTGCTCTGAATTTAGGAACAAATACCCCCCTAATTTGAAATAAATTTTGACTCTCGCCCCTACAATATACCTGTTGCCGGTTTACACAGATAAACAAAACAATTATCGCCACATAACTCCCTGTGGCTCTTTGTTTATAAGTTTTATAGCTCAATAAATTCGGCAAGTTTGCATTTCGTTAAAGTCTTATCTTGAATTTAACAGATAAAAATGTATCTTTGCCAACTGAATAAATAAAACTAAGGCGCAAAACTTTAAACTGCAATAAATGAAACTTTTATTATCATCACTTTTGCTTATAATCTCCGTTTTGGGAATGAAAGCCCAGTCGGTTGAACGTACTTGTCATTTTGGAATCACATTCGAAATAAGCAATAACCCGAACTGGGGGTATGGCGAACCCGTTATATTGTCGGTAGAATCAAACTCTCCGGCAAAAAGAGCAGGAATACAACCCGGCGATATTATTATGGAAATAAATGGCGCTGCCACTTACCTGCGTAACTATCAAACAATAGCCTCGTGGTTATTTAATTCCGACTCGGACTATTCAATTCTTACAATTCGGAATTTAAATACCTATTTCAAAGAATACGAACTTCCTCGTCAATGCCGTTCAATTAATTCGATAGGCGAATACGAACTGGCTACATCGTTTTCGATGTACAGTATAGAAGACACACAAGAAAGATCTTTTACGCTTCCCCTGAAAATAGCAGCCAATAAAGATGTCGACTATACAGACTATCACACCTTCAGTTTCATGGAAACATCGGGGGCTCCTGATGTCGACAGTTATATAAACGCAGAAATTGAGCGTGCTCTTTTAGAAAAAGGTTTGGTTTTAGACAATGAAAATCCCGATATCTTAGTTCAAACCGATTATAGCTACCAACCAAATCCGAAACTAAGAAATTCGACCAATAAAAAAACATGGCGTTACGATCCTATAACCGAAAAGATGGTTTTATTACCCATTTTTTCGGGCGACGATTCAAATGCCGAACAAGAAGGTAGTATCGAACTTCACTTTAGCATAAGGTTTTACGAGCAAAAACTTATCGATCCCGAAAATCCAACGCTTATATGGGAAGCAAACGTAAGGGAGTATCTTAGCAACGATAGTTATTCTCTTGAGGATTACATCCGTACTCATGCATCACTTATTATGATGCAATTCCCCTATTCGGTAGATAAAACATTTGCGCGTTATACTGTAAGCTTCAAGAAATATAATTATACGGGATTAAATTATAATTTCGATGACTTAAAAACCATTACAGAAGTCGATCCAAATTCTCCGGCTTATAATGCAGGTATAAAACCCGGAGCTATTATCGAGAAAATAGATGGTAGTAAATTCAATTTCACAAAAGACGACGTAATGGAAGGATACAAACGTTTTATTGTTGAAACAATGAAACTAAGAAATCCGGCAACCCAATTTACCGACGCTAACGGTTATCCCAATGCGATGTATTGGAAACATGATAAATATGGCGATGTAAGAAAAGCTTTCAAGAAAGGAATTTATGCAGCAACAATGCAGTACCTTTACAACTTCAATGCCTATGTATCGCAAAGCAATTCAAGCAACTCAATCATCATAGAAGCTAAGATAGACGGAAAATCAAAGAAATTTACTATCAAACCCGAAATTAAGAAATCGATAGCGGTAAAAGCATTCTAACATTGAGATTTCAAATAAATTACATATAATAATTGGTGAATAGTAAAAACAACTATTCACCATTTTGTTTATTAAATAATAATTATGATAACAGTTTCAAATTTAGGTATTCAGTTTGGTAAAAGGGTTTTGTTTCAGGATGTTAATCTAAAATTTACAAATGGCAACTGCTACGGAATAATAGGTGCCAATGGTGCCGGAAAATCAACATTCCTTAAAATATTGAGCGGAGAAAAAGATGCCACTCAAGGTTCCTTCTCCATGGGACCAAACGAGCGCATGTCGGTATTATCGCAAGATCACTTCGCTTTTGACGATCAGACTGTTATGAATACAGTTCTGCAAGGCCACACTGTGCTTTGGAACATAATGCAGGAAAAAGATGCATTATACGCAAAAGAAGACTTCTCTGATGCCGACGGGATAAGAGCTTCGGAATTGGAAGAACGCTTTGCCGAACTTGAAGGCTGGAATGCCGAAAGCGATGTCGCCATGTTGCTTGGCGGATTAGGTATTGCCGAAGATTTACATTATCAGTTGATGGGAAATATGAGTGGTAAGCAGAAAGTACGTATTTTGCTGGCTCGTGCCTTGTTTGGAAACCCAGATAACCTATTATTGGACGAGCCGACCAATGACCTTGACATCGATACTGTTATGTGGTTAGAGAATTATCTTGCCAATTTTGACAATACTGTTCTTGTAGTTTCGCACGACAGGCACTTCCTCGATTCGGTTTGTACACACATTATCGATATAGATTATGGAAAGATAAACCTTTTTGCAGGAAACTATACTTTTTGGTACGAATCGAGCCAATTGGCATCGCGCCAGCAAGCGCAACAAAACAAAAAAGCTGAAGAGAAGAAAAAAGAACTGGAAGAATTCATCCGCAGATTTAGCGCCAATGTTGCCAAATCGAAGCAAACTACCAGCCGTAAAAAAATGCTCGAGAAATTGAATATCGAAGAAATAAAACCTTCTTCGCGCCGATATCCGGGTATTATATTCACACCTTCGCGCGAACCGGGAAATAAAATTCTCGAAGTTTCGGGGCTAAGTGCTTCAATCGAAGGAAAAACCTTGTTCAGCAACGTGAATTTCAATGTAGAAAAAGACGATAAGGTTGTGTTTCTTTCGAAAGATCCGAGGGCAATGACTGCCTTTTTCGAGATAATAAACGACTATGCCCAACCCGATAGCGGAACTTTCAGCTGGGGGCAAACAATAACCACAGCTTATCTGCCTTTGGACAACAGCGACTACTTTAAGGACGATGTAAATCTGGTAGATTGGCTGACACAGTTTTCGGACGACACCAGCGAAATATATATAAAGGGATTCCTTGGAAAAATGTTATTCTCGGGAGAAGAAGTTCTGAAAAATGCCAAGGTATTGTCGGGAGGTGAAAAAATGCGTTGCATGATTGCCCGTATGATGATGAAAGAGGCTAACTGTTTGGTATTAGACTCGCCCACAAACCACCTCGATCTGGAGTCGATACAAGCATTTAACAATACGCTGAAAGTTTTAAAAGGAAATGTATTGATGGCTTCGCACGACCACGAGTTTATCCAAACCGTATGTAACCGCATAATAGAATTAACTCCGAACGGAGCAATTGATAAAATGATGGATTACGACGATTATATTACATCGGAAGATATTAAAGCATTGCGCGAAAAGATGTACGCTAAATAAACTTTCGATTAAATTATTAGATACAAGAAAGCAACATAACAATACGACCAATTTACGTTATGTTGCTTTTTCATTCATATAATTTTTTATAACGTCCTGTATTTCTTTAAAGTATTTGTTATTTTTGTGGAGTTTTCAAAAAATAAACCATAATAAATGACAACCGTACATATCGACACCTGCCCCGTTTGCGGAAATAATAAATTTACAGATAAACTAAAATACAAAGATTATTTAGCGTCGGGCGAGGAGTTTACGATTCTTGAATGCGATAAGTGCGGATTTGCATTTACCCAAAATTTTCCATCCGAAGATGTGATAGGCCGTTATTACGATGCCCCCGAATATGTATCGCATAGCGATACGCAAAAAGGATTTATAAATACATTATACCATATTGTCCGGAAAATTACCCTTAAATCGAAGTCGAAATTGGTCATAAAAAATTCAGGAATCGCCAAAGGAGAAATTCTTGACATAGGTACCGGTACGGGCTACTTTCTGAATAGAATGAAAGAATGCGGATGGACGGTAACAGGTATAGAGAAAGAAGAATCGGCACGTGAATATGCAAAAGATAAATTCGGGATGAACTTCCACGAATCCGAACATTTATTTAACATAACAGCAGAATCGAAAAATGCAGTTTCGATGTGGCATGTTTTAGAACACGTTGAACAACTAAACGAAACCATGAGTGCTATTCGCCGGATACTAAAACCCGATGGAACAGCGATAATAGCATTACCTAACAAAAAATCGGCAGACGCAAACTGCTATAAAAAATATTGGGCGGCATACGATGTGCCACGCCATTTATGGCATTTTTCGCCCGAAGACTTCCGTACGCTTGCCGAAAAACACGGTTTTAGTGTAATAAAAATGAAGCCTATGTACTTTGATGTTTTTTATATATCTCTTTTGAGCGAAAAAAATAAAAAGACAATACTCGCAAGCCTTGTAGGACTGATAAAAGGAGGTTTTTTGTTTTTGCAAAGCCTTTCGGGCATAACAAAATGCAGTTCGGTTGTATACATATTAAAGAAAAATTAGAAATCACATTTATATAAATTATGATAGGTCAGAGAAAGAATCTTACGAAAAATATACTAACCCACTTAGTGGTAGTGTGTTGTTTTTTAGTTATAACATTGGTATATTTTTCGCCTCAGTTTCAGGGTAAAGTAGTAAAACAGAACGATGTACACCACTTCACGGGTATGTCTCACGAATTGAGCGAATACTATGCAAAAGAAGGGCAATCATCGGTTTGGACAGGCTCGATGTTCTCGGGCATGCCTGCTTACCAGATAGGCGTATGGGGGTCTAATCCTAACTTACTCGATTATATAGAAAAACCCCTGAAAAATCTTGGAGCAGGAACTTCAGGCCCAGTATTCACAGGTATGCTCATGGCCTATTTGTTGTTTCTTGTTTTAGGCTTTGGCGCTCTACCGTCCGCACTGGGGGCCATTGCATTTTCGTTATCGTCATACAACATAGTTATTATAGAAGCCGGGCACGTTACCAAAGCCTGGGCTATAGCTTATATGCCGCTTATTTTGGCCGGAATGCTGGTTATGTTCCGTAAAAAATATTTACTTGGAGGCTTACTTATGGCTATAGGCTTAGCCTTGCAAATAAAAAACAACCACCTCCAGATAACCTATTATACAGGACTTACTTGTGCATTTATATACTTGGGTTACTTATACAAAACCATAAAAGACAAAGATTTCAAAGGATTAGGTATAGGCACAGCCGTTTTAACAGTGGCTGTTGCGCTAGGGGCTATCAGCAATTCGGCAAATTTCTTCTCGAACTACGAGATGGCAGAAGAGAGTATCCGCGGGCAATCGGAGCTTTCGCAACCTTCCGAAACAGAAAAACAATCGTCAGGTTTAGACATCGAGTACGCTTTTCGTTGGAGTTATGGTAAAGCCGAAACATTTACATTACTTATTCCTAATTTATATGGAGGAGTATCTGCTCCGTTCGACGAAAAATCGGAAAGCTATAAAACATTAATAACAAATTATCAAAACAAAACCATTTCTGAGGCAGAAGCCAACGGCCTGATGCGCTTTATGTCGAAATACTGGGGCGATCAACCGTTTACTCAAGGTACTGTTTACTTTGGTGCTATCGTATGCTTTTTATTCATACTGGGGATGATTGTTATAAAAAGCAAAATGAAGTGGATGTTCCTTGCTATATCGCTTTTCTTTATAGCACTGTCGTGGGGACGTCATTTCGAAATACTGAATAACTGGATGTTCTATAATTTCCCTCTTTATAACAAATTCAGGGCAGTTTCTATGGCTTTGGTCATTCCTTCTCTCACAATGGTTATTGTTGCAATTTGGGGAGTAAAAGAGTATTTGAGCGGAACTATAGAAAAGAAAAAACTACACACAGCCTTATACTGGTCGGCAGGTGTAACCGGTATTTTCTGCCTTTTATTATGGCTTATTCCTACTTCGTTCCTTAGCTTTACAAAAGATAGTGAACTCCAAATAGCAAATCATTATGGATGGATGCTCGATGCTATGATTAAAGACAGGGAAGCTTTGCTGACTGCCGATGCATTACGTTCGCTTATTTTTATACTGCTGGCTGCAGCTATATTATGGATTGCTGCCGGTACTAAAATGGCTAAAACCAAAGCAAATATTATATTCACATCTTTGCTTGTTGTTTTAGTACTAGTCGATTTGTGGACGATTGATAAACGATTTCTTAACGAATCGAATTTTGTAAAAAAAGAACGCCCGGTTCAATTATTTCCCGAATCGGCTGCCGATAAATATATCTTACAAGACAAGTCGCCATCGTATAGGGTTCTGAATATGACTAACCCTAACGATTTAACAACAGCCTTTAACGAAGCCACAACAGCTTTCCACCACAAAGCTGTTGGAGGATATCATGCTGCAAAATTGCGCCGTTATCAGGAGTTGATAGAACACCGCATTTTACCCGAAATGCAAATGATAGTAGCATCGTTCCAAACACAGAATATCGATAGTGTTATCGCTACATTCCAAGCAACCCCAACACTAAATATGCTTAACACTAAATATGTGATACTTAGCCCGAATCAGCAACCATTAGAAAACCCATATCATTTTGGAAACGCATGGTTTGTATCGGGTTATACATTTGTTAATACCGCAGATGACGAAATTGCAGCATTAAACCATACAAACCCAGTAAAAACAGCAGTTATAAATAAACGCTTCGAGCAAGATCTGAATGGTTTAGCAATAACTCCTGACTCTACAGCATCAATAGAAATGACTCTGTATAAACCAGACAGGGTAGTTTACAAATCGAACGCCAAATCGGAACAGTTAGCTATATTCTCCGAAATTTATTATGCTAATGGATGGGAAGCATATATTGACGGAAAACTTGTTCCTCATATCCAAGCCGACTGGGTTTTACGGGCTATGCGTATTCCTGCAGGAGAGCACAACATTGAGTTTAAGTTTGTGCCTCATCAATACTATACTTCCCGCACGATATCGGAAATAAGTAGCGGATTACTTATTCTGCTGCTATTTGGAACTATTGTATACAGCTTTGTAGGAAAAAGAAAAGGAAACGAAACTTCCGTTGAGAAATGAGGTATTCCTTCGTAATCTGTTCGTATAACCGCGAAAAATATATAGGAAAAACTATCGAATCGGTCTGCCTTTTAGATTTTAAGGCAGACCAATTCGAATTGCTCATTGTAGACAACAACAGTACAGACAATACCGAGGCTGTTTGTCTGAAAATGATTGCCTTATACCCGGCCATTGACATCCGTTACATAAAAGAAACCAGTCAGGGTGTTTCTTATGCCCGTAATCGGGGCATTAAAGAAGCAAAAGGCGAGTTTATAATATTTGTTGACGACGATGAAACAATCGCTTCCGACTATCTGACTAAGTTTGATGGATATTTAAACGCTTTTCCCCAGATTATTCTTGCCGGAACAGCCGTACTTCCCGTGTATGAAACCGAGAAGCCCAAATGGCTCTCTCATTTTACCCTACGGCTAGTTACAGGCTATTACGACGAAGGCAACGAGGTGAAAAAGCTGGAAGCAAAAAATTATCCCGGCACAGGGCATACAATTATAAAGAAAGAACTTTTCGAACGATTTGGCTATTACAATACCGATCTTGGACGTAAAGGAAAAGGACTGATGGGTGCCGAAGACAAAGATATGATGCTGCGCCTTATCGAAAATAATATCGATTGTTATTATTTGCCCGGTATGCCTGTATATCATCATATTCCTGCCGAAAAGCTAACAGAACAGTTCTTTAACGAATTAACTTACTCCATTGGTAAAAGCGAACGCATACGTACCAAAAACATATCGGAGAAATCGTATCGTAAACGTTTATTTTCCGAAGCCGTCAAATGGGGAGCATCGGTTATACTTTGCATTGGTTATACAATAACATTGAACCCATCGAAAGGGATTAAGTTATTACAATTCAGAAAGAATGTAACCAAAGGCCTATTAGGTAAGTAAATAGAAATAAACTTCTTCTTCCAGACATTTTCAGATGAACCGAAAAACAATATCGGAGAATATAAAAGAATACGCCTTTTCATTAGGATTTGATGCTTGTGGCTTTGCGAAAGCCGAAGATGCCAAAACTGAAAAAGAACATGTGAAAAGCTGGTTAGAAAAAGGTTATCATGCCGAAATGCATTACCTTGCTAACTATTTTGATAAGCGACTCGATCCAACTCTTCTTGTCGAAGGAGCACAATCGGTTATAAGCGTTGCTTTAAACTACTATCCGCAACAAAAACAACCGCAAACAAATCCTCAAATAGCATATTATGCTTATGGAAAAGATTACCACAACGTTGTAAAAAACAAATTACAACAGCTATTCGATTATATTAAAACTTTGCATCCGCTTCTCGAAGGGCGTATGTTTTGCGATACAGCACCAGTATTAGAACGATATTGGGCCGCAAAAGCAGGAATAGGATTTATAGGGAAAAACTCGTTGCTTATTATACCCGGTAAGGGATCATACTTTTTCCTTGGCGAAATCATATCTAACATAGAACTGGAGTACGATACTCCATTAAACATTTCGTGCGGTAGTTGTAATAAATGTCAACAGGGCTGTCCTACCCAAGCTTTTGAACAAGCTTATATACTCAACTCCCAAAAGTGTATCTCTTATCAGACAATAGAAAATAAAGGAGATATAGATATCTCTATAATTCCTTGTCTGGATAATCGATTATATGGTTGCGACATATGCCAGCAAATATGCCCATGGAACAGGTTTGCAACACCTAATAATATTGATGAATTTGAACCTTCCCCCGACTTTTTATCACTAACTACAGAGAAACTGGAATTGATGGATGAACCCGATTACCAGCAGATTTTCAAACACTCAGCAATAAAAAGAGCCAAATTTTCAGGACTAAAACGTAACCTTAATGCTATAAAAAATACAAAGAGGTAGAAATACACGATAATATTCACATTTTTTATAAAGGTTTTCTGTCTAAAACCTTTATTTTTGCTCCGAACAAAATGAAAATCAATAACAATGAGTAAAAAGATATTCGCCTTGCCGATTTTGTGCATGTTTTTCATACTATTTCTAACAACATCCTGTATTGGAGATGACGACGATTATGAAATAGATGAGGAATGGAAAGCACTGAATGAAAACAGATTTAGCGAAGCTGAGGCTGAAGGCTCGTACCAACGCCGGAATTCCCAAACTCAAGACGGATACATCTTATGGAAAAAATCATCTGTTATTTCAGACAATGATATTGATGTAAAATCATCGGCTAACGATGACGACCGAGTTTTATTCACCGACTCCGTTTCGTATCGCTGTATAGGCTGGTATTTCGACAAAGAGGGCGAAAAAATCACTTTCGAATCGACTGAAGACAATAACGCAGTAGTAAAAGGCATGGGTGTTGCAAGAGTACCCGAAGGGTGGCGCACAGCATTATATTACATGAAAGAAGGAGACGAAGTAGAAATTGTTATTCCTTATCAGTTAGGTTATGGATATACCGGAGGTTCCATAAATAATATTACAATTCCTGGTTTCACAACCCTATGGTTTAATATAAAGCTCGTAAAAATATTTAAGTTGGGAAAGTTTTAAAACATATATAAAACTAAAGACAACAGACAACTTTATCTGTTGTCTGTTTTTTTCATAAATTATGATATTCCTCCTGTTTTTTCTTCGGCAATGCTTTAATAACTTCCGCCACCGAGTGGTCAATCAGTTCTTTTATAAGCCCGTCAGGAATATCACTTTCTATTTGAATAGAATTCCACGTCAGACTACGTGTATTGGCACACCTTTCCACTCCTGGATATTGTTCCCTCAGTTCTGCCGAGCGCTCAGGGATACATTTCATATTGACTCTAAAAATTCCATCCTTCGGTTTCAGGGCAACGTAAGCAAACATTTTATCCATTACTTTGAACACCAGAACAGAGTCATCCAAAAACGGAGTGCTTTCGGACGCACCTTTTATCGATATACAATATTCTCTCAATTCTTCTATATTCATGTGCGTGTGGTATTTTATTCGTGCTCAGCGTTTTCGAAAATTGTGATCGAAAACGAACAAAAAAAATATATGAATGTTTAAAAGTATATATTTTTTTGCAGTAAGAAATACCAATTAAAAAAAGAAATACGATGAAACTGGACGGAAGACGACAGAGTGATAATGTAGATGATCGCCGAGGAAGAATGGCTGGCAAAACATCTTTAGGAATAGGCGGAGTGATTATAGGCGCTATAATTATTTGGATAATGGGTGGCGACCCTATGAGTTTTCTGTCTCAACAGGCAAGTGAAGGCTTAACTAATACCGAGCAGGTTTATACTCCCACACCCGAGGAAGAAGAAGCGGCGGCATTTTCTAAAACAATACTGGCAGGAACAGAAGATGTGTGGAAGGAGATATTCGAGCAAAATAATATGACTTATGTGCCACCAAAAATGGTACTGTTTACAGGAAGTACAACATCGGGGTGTGGTACAGCCGCATCGTCAACCGGACCTTTTTATTGCCCTGTTGATAAAACACTTTATATTGATTTATCCTTCTTCAACCAGATGAGAGACCAACTGAGTGCCGGAGGCGATTTTGCTTATGCTTATGTAGTGGCACACGAGGTAGGCCATCATGTTCAGAATTTGCTAGGAACACTCGATCAAGTACAACGCCGCCAACGACAAGTAGGCAAAACGGAAAGCAATCAGTTGAATGTTCGTCTCGAATTGCAAGCCGATTTTTATGCAGGTGTGTGGGCATATCACGACAATAAGATTTTTCAGTCGATCGAGGAAGGCGATATTGAAGAAGGTTTAAATGCCGCTTCACAAATAGGGGACGATCGTTTACAAATGGAAGCACAAGGATATACCGTACCCGACTCGTTCAATCACGGTACTTCGGCACAACGTGCCCGATGGTTAAAAAAAGGTTTACAAACGGGTAATATTACCGATGGCGATACTTTTTCGATGTCTTATTCGCAGTTGTAATAACGATTAAATCTAAATTTCGGAATCAACAAATTACTTTAACAGATTAACTTTTAACACTTTTACTAGTTTTCCTTTTTTCGGAAACAGGAACAAAAAAGAAGCATCAACAGCTATCTTTTCTTTTTCTGATACTAAATACCCATATTATGCAATAAAAGAGGATATTATTATCCTTTTCAGTGCC
Source organism: Dysgonomonas sp. 216 (assembly GCF_010501065.1). Lineage (GTDB taxonomy): Bacteria > Bacteroidota > Bacteroidia > Bacteroidales > Dysgonomonadaceae > QVMM01. The sequence continues at coordinate 14,893 of NZ_QVMM01000002.1, forward strand.
AAATGTTTTATATTTATCTGGTTGCAATTTCATAATTTGCGGTTAAACTAAAAAGAGGAAAGCTATGCAAACCAACAGTTCGTTTTTCTCAAACATAAGCTTCAGATACAAAGAGGGCTTATTGCTTCTAAAGGATAATAATAAGTATGGGTTTATCAACAGACAAGGAAGAATTGTTATACCTTTTCTGTACGAAAAAGCTTCATCTTTTTGCGAAGGTCTGGCCGCTGTATGCTTTAATAAAAAGTTTGGATACATTGATAAAGAAAATAGCATTGTTATACCTTTCATATACGATAATGCAAAGGATTTTAATAATGGGCAAGCTCTGGTTTCGATAAATAACGAATGGATTTATATTGATACCAAAGGGAAACTGTGTTTAATTCCCGATTTATCGTTTCGTTACAAAAACAATATTGCCAAATCCCAGCCTCTTATTAAAGACGATATACAATCGGTAGGGTGTATTAACATCGAAGGCAATCTTGCTCTGTCATGCATATACGATTACCCATTTTCTTATAACGAAAATACATTGTGCCAGCATTGTTATAATGGTAAATCGGTTTCGTGGCGAAGGCTTATACTTTTCCGAAAATTCAAAAACAATTGTCCTTGTTCGCGTAGTGCAAAAAATGAAAGTAAAAAATGTAAATACCAAATTCCTCCGGGGTATATGTCTACTCCGTGGTATAAAAAAAACACAAAAAAGAAATGGGGTAAGTCGTTTGTTTTAACCTATATGTGGGTTATTATTTCTTTTATATTGGTAATGCTTGTTTGCTTTTTATCGTGTATTATATTGGCTAATTATTTTTAGCTCTTTGCTTGTAGCCAGAAGGCTAAGGCTTCGGCACATCTTTCTCCGTCCATTGCAGCAGAAACAATTCCTCCGGCATATCCTGCACCTTCTCCACAAGGATAAAGCCCTTCAATATCGGGGTGTTGTAAGCTTTCTCTTTCGCGCACAACCCTGACAGGCGATGAAGTTCGGCTTTCGACACCTATAATTAATGCATCGTTTGTTAAATATCCCCTATTCTTCTTTCCTACGGCTTTTAAGCCCTCCTGCAAACGCGACGATATAAATAGAGGCATCCATTCGTGTAAAGAGGAAGATACTATTCCGGGTGTATATGATGTTGGTGGCAAATTTGAACTTTTCTTATTATTTATAAAGTCATAAAGTCGCTGTGCCGGTGCAATCTGGCTTTTTCCTCCATGAATCCATGCTAGTTTTTCGATATATTCCTGAAAGTGGAGTAACGATAGTTCGCCATATTCCGAATATTCGGGAAAATCTTCGGGGTGAATCTCAACCACAACCCCCGAATTTGACCATTTAGACCCTCGGTTAGACGGCGACATGCCGTTTACAACTACTTGTTCTTCTCCACTGGCCGAAGGTACAATAATACCTCCCGGACACATACAAAACGAATATACACCTCGTCCGTTAACCTGCTCAACAAAACTATATTCGGCTGCAGGCAGATATTTACCCCTTCCTTCTTCGGAGTGATATTGAATTTGATCGATTAGATGTGCAGGATGCTCTATACGTACACCTATTGCCAAGCCTTTTGCCTCGATACGTATATTTTGTTTATGGAGCATACGGTAAACATCGCGAGCCGAATGCCCTGTGGCCAGAATTACTGCTCCGTCAAATTCTTGTTGCGTATTTGTAGTAATGCCTTTGACTTTACCATCGTCGATAACGAGAGAGTCCATTCGTGTGTTAAAATGTACTTCTCCTCCCGATGCTATTATTTGCATACGCATTTTTTCAATAATCCCGGGCAGTTTATCTGTGCCTATATGAGGATGCGCATCCACAAGAATATCCGTATTAGCCCCATGTTGGCAAAACACGTTCAATATTTTTTCTACATTCCCTCTTTTTTTGCTGCGGGTATATAACTTACCGTCAGAAAAAGCACCTGCGCCTCCTTCTCCAAAACAATAATTCGATTCGGGGTTTACAATATGCTCCTTACTCATCATACTTGTATCGTGTTTCCTTTCACGTACGTTTTTACCACGTTCAACTACTATTGGTTTTAATCCCAGTTCTATTAAACGCAGAGCAGCGAATAACCCGGCAGGACCTGCCCCCACCACAATTACTTGTTTAGCGTTGCTAACATCGGGGTATTCTATTGATGAATATTTAATTTGCGGTTCTTGTTCATTAATATAGCCTCTGACCCTCACGTTTACAATAATATTCCGTTGCCGTGCATCTATCGAACGGCGAATAATGCGAACCGATTCTATATCCTTGTACAGAATACCCGTTTCGGCAGAAAAAATAGTTTTAATCGTATCTAAATCCGAAGCTTGTTGGGGGCTCAGGCGTAAATCAATGTCTTTTTGCATATTATCGATATTATTATAAATCGCAACAAAGGTAGTTTAATTAAATATTATAATCCGAAAAATAATAATATTCATTGTTGGATTATCTTCGTTCTCCGCTATAATTTTGAGGGCTTTTATTGAAATAATGGCTGGTTTGTAATACTTTTATGGGTAAGTTTGTATTCCGACAATTAAAATAAATTTAATTTTTCAAATACTGATATATGAGAACTATACCCGGCTCAGAGCTGATTATTAATGATGATGGAAGTGTGTTTCATTTACATATTCGCCCCGAACAGTTATCGGAAAAGATAATAATGATGGGCGATCCTGAACGAGTTAAACTTACAGCGTCTTTTTTCGACAATATTGAGTGCGAGATTCAAAGCAGGGAGTTTCATACCATTACCGGAACATACAAAGGTAAGCGAATTACGGCCTTGTCGCACGGCATAGGCCCCGATAATATAGATATTGTTATAACAGAACTGGATGCTTTGGCAAACATCGATTTTGCTACCCGTCGGGTAAAAAAAGATTTTAAACAGCTGACAATGGTAAGGGTTGGAACTTCAGGAGGACTTCAGCCTCATTGTCCGATAGGATCGTATGTAGTTGCCCAGAAGTCGATAGGATTTGACGGTGTACTTAATTACTATGCAGACAGGAATACTGTTGCTGAACAAGATTTTGAAGATGCATTCAAAAAGCATGTTAACTGGTCGCCGTTGCATTGCTCGCCCTATGTTGTGAGTGCCAACCAAGAGTTGATTGACAGGATAGGATTTGATATGATTAAAGGTGTAACAATATCGGCTATCGGTTTTTACGGGCCACAAGGACGCTATGTAAGGCTGCCACTGGCCAACCCTGATTTAAATAGCAAAATCGAGTCTTTCAAGTTCGGAGAACATGTTATTACTAATTACGAGATGGAAAGTGCTCCCCTTGCCGGCTTAGGCAAGCTGATGGGGCATAAGGCAATGACTATATGCACCATTATTGCAAACCGATTGGCCGGTGAGTCGAATGCGAACTATAAAGGATCGATCGAAGATTTAATAAAGACAGTACTCAACAGAATTTGATATCTACATATTCGGAATGAAAAAAACTTTTCCTAAGCTTGCAATACGTATAATTGTGGTAACAATCATAGTGGCTGTTATTGTCCTTTCCGCATTGTTGTATGCCAACTGGAAAATTCCTCACGATACAGGAGAATATATTTTTGACAGTATAGAGGATATTCCTTCGCAAAAAGTAGCATTAGTTCTCGGAGCTTCAAAAAATTTAAGAAACGGAGCGGTAAATCCTTATTTCATAAATAGAATACAAGCTGCAAAAGAGTTATATGACGCAGGAAAAGTGAAAGCCATTGTTGTAAGTGGCGATAATGGAAAGCATAGTTATAACGAACCGGAAGATATGCGCGTTGCCCTTATCGGAGTTGGAGTTCCCGATAGTATTATTTATCTTGATTATGCCGGATTTCGCACCCTTGATTCTATTGTCAGGATGAATAAGATATTTGGGCAAAGTTCGTTTATTATAGTATCGCAGCAGTTTCATAACGAAAGAGCCATTTTCTTAGCACAGCATTATGGGCTTACAGCCTATGGCTATAATGCAGAAGATGTGAGAAGCAGGCGGGCTTCGAGAAAAACAAACATAAGGGAAAAGTTCGCGAGAGTAAAAGTTTTTGTAGATTTTATTTTCGATAAAGAACCTAAATTCTTAGGCGATCCGGTTGATATAAATCAATGAGTATATCCGTTATTCTCTTTTTATATGTGTTTTGTAAATAAAACGCAAGCATAGTGTATCTTTGCACAAGTACTAGCAAAATCAAGAATGAAAACTACTATTACATTTTATATTGTTCGTCATGGAAAGACTCTGATGAATACACTTGAGCGTGTACAGGGTTGGTGCGATTCTCCATTAACAGATGAAGGAGTTGCTGTGGCAAAGGATTTAGGCGCAGGGTTTCGAAAAATTAAGTTCGATGCTGTTTATACAAGCGATCTTAGACGAACCCGGCAAACAGCTCAAATATTATTAGACGAAAAAGGACAGCCAGAACTACCTATAACAGAAATGAAAGAGTTTAGGGAGTGCTGTTTTGGCAGTTACGAATCGGGGGAAAATTCCCGTATGTGGACAGATGCATCTATTTATTTACACTATAATTCTCCCGAAAAAATGTCGGAAGCTATATTCCGAAAAGAAATATCGGGCGAGCATGTTCTGAATGCAATAAGCTCACTTGATAAACTTGGTATTGCCGAAACTTTCGAACAACTAGAAACCCGTACTCATCTTGGTTTGAAGCTAGTAGCCGAAAAAGAATCGGCTAAGGGAAAACCCTTGAATATATTGTTAGTTGCTCATGGTATGAGTATTACTGCTATGCTGCATAATTTGGGAGGTAGAGAACTACAGAAAAACCATCTGCTAAATGCTTCGGTAAGTAAAGTTATATATGAAGATGGCATTTTTAAAACTTTATCGGTTGGCGATATGAGTTATGCCGAAAATGGTGCTAAGTTGAGAATATAGTAAAAAAAAAGCGATTGAGATTTTGAATCCCAATCGCTTCATTTTCTTGTTTTTTCTCTTAGAAAGTTCTCAAACCTTCATAAAATACACAAATTAGTTAACGAGTTTGTGAATTTAATTTTACGCTTGTTGCTTTACCTTTATATTCTACATCCTTGTATGTGCTGTCTTTTCCGGCAAGTTCTACTTTAAATTTGCGATTATTCAACATACCGGAGAACGAACCTTTCCTGTCAGAGATAGTCAATGTTTTAGATTTGTCGTTCCATTTGAATGTTATAGTTGAATAAGCTCCTTTTTCGTAATTATAATTATCGTTTTCATCTTCATATAACGTAAATTCGCCGTTTGCTCCAGGATATACGCGTATCAAAAGACTTTCCCAATTTTTCTCAGTAGCAAATTGAACCTGTGGACCAAACGGAATGATACTTCCTTGTTTTACATATAAAGGAATCATGTCTATTTTCGTTTCGGTGGTTATCTCTTGACCTCCATCAATTTTTTCACCGGTCCAAAAGTTAAACCATGCCGTACCAGCGGGCAGATAAACTTTAGTTGATTTGGGTTGAGTAAAATCTACTGCTGGTAGAGTTTTACGATCATCCTCTGAGTTTGTTTTTTCCCAACCTGAGTATTCGTTCGATTTTACGGCTTTCTCTGAAGTATATTGGGCATTAACAATGGGAGCTACCAATATAGATGTTCCAAACATGTACTCATTGTTCATGTTTCGCACCTTCTTATCGTCAAAATCCATTGCTAAAGCACGCATAAAACTTCCTTGCTTATTGGTTACTTCCCATGACGTCGAATAGATGTATGGTAATAACGAATAACGAAGTTCTATTGCCTTTACAATTGCATCATAAACAGGTTCTCCTTTTTCTCCAAAATGATAAATTTCTCTTGAAATCTGCGTTCCATGCGAACGCATCATAGGGCAAAATGCACCAAACTGCATCCAGCGAACATACAGTTCCTGATACGATGGGTTTTTAGTAGCAGTTCCATCACCATCCGTATTATTATAAGCATTGGCAAAAAATCCGCCTATATCGCTATTCCAGTGAGGAATTGCACTCAATGTAAAATTCAGACCTGCAGGAATCTGTCTGCGTAATGCATCCCAAGTTGAATTTATATCACCCGTCCAAGTATTTGCACCATAACGCTGTTGACCGGCAAATGCCGAACGCGTAAGAATAAATACTCGCTTGTCTGATGATGCTTTACGTTGGTTTTCATAAACACCTCCAACAGTCATTAAAGGATAAGCATTTCGCACTTTACGAAGTGAACCAAGATATGTTTTATTATCAAAATCAGTAGGTTTAGGATTCATGTGATCTGGTTCGGTCGAGTCCATCCACCAGCCATCAATACCCAACGAAAAAAGTCCTTTATTAAGATACTTCCAGTATATATCCCGAGCTTCAGGATTAAATGGATCATAGGCCTTTGCTCCCGATAAATAATCGCGTCTGGGAGGCCATACATCTATTCCCGATAGTGGCCATGTACCAAAATCCAAAAGCATCCCTTTTGGCTCCATTTCTTGGAACTGTTTAGTTTTTGAACCAAATGACGACCATATAGAAACGATAATATGAGCATTCATATTATGAATATTTTCTATCATTCTTTTAGGATCTCTATATTGAGGGCTAAGAAACTCCATTGCATTCCATAAATAGTTACTATCCCAATACTGCCAGTCTTGAATAATGCCATCTAACGGTACACCTAATTCGCGGTATTTTTTTACCACACCTACTACTTCATTCTGGCTTTTATATCTTTCTTTACTTTGCCAAAAACCATATGTCCATAGCGGAAACATAGGAGCCTGACCTGTAAGATCGCGCATACATGCTATTGAACCATCCATGCTTTCGCCAAACATAAAGTAATAATCAACACAATCGCCTACTTCTGATTTAAATAATGTAGCTTCAGGCGTATCTTCAAATAATGTCGGAGAATAGTTGTCCCAAAATAAACCGTACCCTTTTGTCGAAACAAAGAATGGAACATAATCGTCCTTATTACTTTGCACCATATTGAATTTGGTATTTCTTTGAGACATTTTACCATGCTGATGCTGACCTAAACCGTAAATATCTTCATCCTGATTCAGTTTAAAAGTTTGAGAAACTGAGTAGGTTTTATTTCCGACGTCATTAAAGTCTGTAAAAACAGCTGAAGATTCTTCGCTTAGTAAATTTCCCGCCTTTTTCGAAAAAAACGAAACTTTACCATTTTGTTTATTCAGGCTAACATCTATTTTTGCTGTTTTTACTATGATTAAATCGCCATCCTGCTTTACAGAAAAAGCCGTTTTTTGAGGTTCTTTTATAACAGATAAACTTTCCTTCGTAAAAGGAACCTCTTTCAGCGATTTTACTATCCGAATAGTAGTTGGGCTATACACCTGAATTTCAATTGCAGTCGAATCTACTATTGATTTTATTCCTAAATCGGTTTTCTGATAAGCTTGGGCATGACCAAGCACAGCCAAACATACTATCAACAATAACGTCAAATTAAATTTCTTCATGTAATTTTCTAATTTTTATTATTCATCAATATCAGTTATCACAAAATAGTTATAAAGATATTTTGAGAACAGGGGCGATATCATTCGTTTGCTTAGCCGGAAGCTTTACTGTTAATCCGTCCTCATTACGGCTAACGATATTTACTTTTCCGTAGCCGAGTAATTCTACTTTTTTCACTTTTCCTGTATAATGAGGAGAGAAAGTACCTAAGTTCTTCAAAGTCACTTTCCTGTCATCGGGCCATCCTAGTACCGTTGCATACAGAACATCATTTTTTTCCACATATCGGATGTCTTTGCTTGTATACACTAAGCCTTCGTTAAACCCTTGATCTCTTATAGGCCCCGAGTTAGTCGGACCTTCTCCAAATACTTTCCACGGTCTTGTTCCGTAGATACTTTCTTTGTTTATGTCCATCCAGTCAGATATCCCTTTAAGAATAGCCTCTTCTTTATCATCTATGGTTCCGTTACCTCTCATTGGCACGCTTAAAAGTAGGTTTCCGTTTTTACTTACTATGTCAACAAGCATATAAATCACTGTCTTTGCCGATTTATACCGGTTATCATCATAAAAAGATGTTTGGTAGTGCCATGTACCTATACATGTACATGTTTGCCAATACTTTTCCTCTATTTTGTCGGGAATAGCCCGTTCAATATCCCAAACCATACATTCTTTCTGATCTTCATTCAGAACTTTACCTAGGATAACAGCCTTCTGACTTCCATTTTCTTTCAGGCTTTTGTTATATGCGTGTGCCGCAATACGGGGACCTATATCGTTGTTTATCGGATAAAAAGGCAATACTGTGTCATCAAAATATACTACATCGGGATTGTATCGGTTTATAGCGTCAATGGTTCTGTTGTAAACATTATTACAAAACTCTTCCGAAGGCTGAGCCGCACCTTTTTCCCAATTCCATTGTTTGTGAATATTACCGATATTGCTGCTTCCTTCGCTACGTGGATGATTCTGTGCATACAGATCCTGCGGATCATAGCCTTCCCACCATTTTCCGGCACCATCTTCTTTGGTCAGATTGCCGTCAAAGTCCTGAGATCCTTCGTACCATGTCCATGCATGCGAAGCATGAATACTGATACCGAAAGGCAACTTGTTGTCCTTGGCAGCCTTAGCCCACTCGCCCAATATATCCCGTTTGGGACCCATATTTACCGAGTTCCATGGCTGATACTTGCTATCCCATAAGTCCATATTGTCGTGATGATTAGCCAATGCCATAAAGTACTGCGCTCCGGTCCTTTTGAAAAGGGCAACTAACTTCTCAGGATCCCATTTGTCGGCTTTCCAAACGTTAATCACATCTTTGAATCCGAAAACACTTGGATTCCCATACTTCGAAACATGTGTATTATATTGACCACTTCCCGGAAAATACATAGCCCGTGCATACCAGTCACCGTCTTCCGGTTCACATTGTGGACCCCAATGGGCCCAAATACCGAATTTTGCATCCTGAAACCATTCGGGAGCTTCTCCGTACTGTTTTAAAGATTCCCACGATCCCTCGTAAATACCCGTTTCCATCGGTTCGGTTTCCATGCTACTTTTTGTGTTTTGGGCATTCAGAGCCGAAAACATAAAAAGCAGTAAAAATAAAGTTGTAGATGTTCTCATGTGTACTAATTTTTTAGTTATTGATATAATATATTTACAGGTTCGTAAATTTCGTAAATATATCTGAACACAACTAGGCCGTTTTGAAGCAAATCATAATACATTTTGAACACTTACAACTAACAGAAAATTAGAATCCCAAAACAAAAAAGTGAATGAAAATTCAGGGGCTATTAAAACTTCGCCACAAATGACTCATTTCGTCCTATTATTTGAAGCAATAAGCCATAACTTAAAAGTTCAAATTGTTTTATTTTTGTATCAGTTTATAATCAGAAAAACCTCCGAATATTTTGTATCTTGTCAAGATACAGATTGCAATTATATAAGTAATAATTAAACATATAACTCGGAAAGGCACGAACCATGAAAAATCATAAAATAATAAAACAACTTTTAACCATGAAAAAAAATCGCATCGTACTTTTTTTTATTACAATTCACTTTCTGTGCACCACAAATATGTTTGCACAAGCTCCATCAAAATGGGGCATGTGGGAAAAATGGGGGGAACAACCAGACGGGATGTATCAGAATCCTGTGCTTCCTGCCGATTTTAGTGACCTAGACTGCATCCGTGTCGGAAAAGATTATTATGCTATAACATCCACATTCCAATACTCTCCGGGAATGGCTGTGGTGCATTCTAAAGATCTTGTCAATTGGAATATTATAGGCCATGCTGTAGAAGACATACGTCAAATAGGTCCTGAAATGAATTGGGACAGAATGAATCGTTACGGCAGAGGAATATGGGCAGGTTCGATACGCTACAACGACGGAAAATTCTATGTCCTTTTCGGAACTCCCGAGGAAGGATTCTTCACTACTTGGGCGGAAAAACCCGAAGGCCCGTGGGCTCCTTTAACTAACATTCTTCCAGAGGGAGGTTGGGACGATTGCTCCGCGATATGGGACGAAAACGGACAAGCATATTTCATCGGAACACACTTCAAAGGAGGTTACCGCACGTATATTTTTAAAATGGCTCCCGATTGTAGCTCGATAGACAGAAACAGCGCAGTGCTTGTAAACGAGGGAGATAGACGTGAAGCTAGCAAACTTATTAAAGTAAAAGACTGGTATTATCTAATATACAGCAAAGTAGAAGATGGCATCCGATTTGTAATGGGGAAACGTGCCAAGAATATCTCTGGTACATGGAGCGAAGAAAAACAATTAATGGCTTACAACCAGGAGTCAAACGAACCTAATCAAGGAGGCATCATTGAAGGTCCTGACGGAAATTGGTACTTTTTCACACATCACGGAAGAGGCGACTGGGAAGGAAGAATTGCAAGTCTTTTACCTGTTACTTGGATAAACGATTGGCCTATAATGGGAAAGGTAGGAGACGATGGACTGGGATATATGATCTGGTCTGGCAAGATGCCTTTAAATAAGAAATATAAAAAAAAGAAACCGTTCTTCGACGATTTTAAATCGAAAAAACTTGATGCTAATTGGGAGTGGAACTACTATCCGCGTAACGAGATGTGGTCACTTTCAGAGAAAAAAGGGCATTTAAGGATGAGAGCTGTAAAACCTGTGGAAAACAACAATTTAAGAAAAACGCCGAACATATTAACACAGCGCATATATAGAACTTCACATAGTGAAGTAACCCTAAAAATGAATGTGCAAGGAATGGAAGACGGACAAGTTGCTGGTCTATGCCACTTTGCCAGAGCTTCGGCTTATATCGGAATTTCTGAGACGAATGGAAGTATGAATATCGTTTTCAGTGGGAATGGAAAATCAGAGAACATCGAAATAGGACGTACCAAAAATATCTGGTTTCGTTCCGTTTGGGGGCTCGATGGTATAAATAAATTTTCATATAGCACTGATGGAAAAACATTTATCGAATTAGGAACACCTTTCCAATTCACATGGAACGACTATCGGGGAACAAGAGTAGGCATGTTCACTTATAACGAAAAGAATGAAAATGGCTATGTAGACGTTGATTACTTCGAATACAAAAAATAGATTACTTATGTAAATTTTCATAAAATGAAAAATTTAATTTTGCTTATAATAACTTTCATATCCGCAAGCACTATTACAGCGCAAAATTTTAATCCCATAATACCGGATAACGTTGCCGACCCTTCTGTTTCTAAATTTGGAGATACATATTATCTTTATGGAACAACAGATATAGACAGAGGTTTATGGGAAATGGGACCTCCTGTTGTGTGGAAATCCAAGGATTTTGTAAACTGGAGCTTCGAAGGAGTTCTGATTGACGATATTGACTGGAACACTCGTAAGCATTTTGGAGAAAAGAGTGGCTTCTTCCGCTACTGGGCACCCGGTAGAACAATTGAAAAAGATGGTCTTTATTATTTGTTTCCTACCATTGTTTATCCTAAAGGAAATAGTGGAGTATTTGCCATGGTTTCAGAAAAGCCGGAAGGACCTTTCCGTGTTATTTCCGGTGATGGAATTTTATTTGAAAATACAGATCCGAATTTAACTCCAACAAAACCAATAGTAGAAGATATTGACGGCGAAATATTCACAGATGACGATGGTCAATCTTATTTCTATTGGCGAAGAAGAAAAGCTGCAAAAATATCAGATGACTTCACAACTCTTGTTGGTCCTGTGGTTAATATCCCAACTAAACGTGAAGGCTATTCCGAAGGTCCTGCTTTCTTTAAACGTAACGGCATCTACTACTATCTGTATACAATTGGTGGAGATCAGAATTACTGTTACGGATACATGATGAGCAAAGAAGGGCCATTATCGGGTTTCTATGCTCCGGAAGGTAAAGATATTTTTATTTCTACATCGCTCGAAACAGGCGTATGGGGACCGGGTCATGGTAACATATTTTATGACGAAGAATTGGATAAATATATATTTGTTTATTTGGAATTTGGAGAAGGAAGCACTACCCGGCAAGTTTTTGCTAACGAATTAACATTCAACGGAGATGGTACAATACGTACCATTACCCCCGACTTTAAAGGTGTTGGTTATTTAGGAAAGAAGCAAAAACGGGCTGCAAACCTATCGTTGAAAGCTAAAGCTACAGCTTCCAGTATCAAATCGCCACGTATAAGCACGAAAATGGTTGAGACAAATCGCAATTATCCGGATTCTACATCAACAATAGAGACTACTCGTACCTTTGACTATAAGGTTGAAAATGCAATTGACGAATCAAACGGTACTCGTTGGGTAGCTTCGAAAGACGATAAAGAACCTTGGATTATGCTTGATTTTGGAAAAAAAACATCTATATCGCAATGTGAGATGTCTTTTGTCTTCCCTACATTTGGGCATGCTTGGGTATTGGAAAAATCGGATGACGGAATAAATTGGACAAAAATAGATGAACAAGGTGTGAAAGCAATAAAATCGCCTCATATATCCGACAAGAAAATAAAAACTCGTTACCTGCGATTAAAAATAACAGAAGGAGAACCCGGTTTGTGGGAATTTAAAGTTCGCAACTAATAAATGCCGTTCCACATTAATAATGTATATTATGAACCTAAGAAGAATAAATTATTTATTTTGTTTCTTTTTTATCTGTATTGGATTTCCCTTATCGGCTGGTAGCAACACAGTTTCGCCTAATAAGAAATTAAATATTAAATTGCACGATAACGCCAAAAATCCTTATTTCTCGGTTGACCATAATGGCAAAACAATTTTTTCCAATATTAAATTAGGATTGGAAACAGATCTGCAGAATTTTTCGGATAATCTTAAACTTGTATCAGTATCTAAAAGTAAATGGCATAAAGACGACTATATAATGATAACAGGCAAACGAAGTCATTGTACAAACTTTGCAAATGAAAGAATATATCGGTTCGAAAATGATAAACAGCAGATATTGGAAGTTATATTGAGGGTTTACAACGATGGTGTTGCTTTCCAATATAACATCGATGCAACTTCAGATAACGAAAACATAATTAATGAATCTACAACTTATCTGGTTGAAGATAAGGCTAAACGCTGGATGCAAAAATACGCAATTGGCTATGAAGGATTCTACCCTCTGTCTGAGGAACATACAAGCGGTAAATGGGGATATCCCGCGCTTATGGAGTTCCCGAATTCAACTTTTGTTTTATTTACCGAAGCAAATATGTCGCGAGATCGTTGTGGTTCGTATTTAGACAATACAAAAAAAGGCAACGAATATCAAGTACAATTGGAAGACGAAAAACTTTCTGTAAAAGGCAAATGGAGTTCTCCGTGGCGTGTGCTAATTATTGGTTCTTTGTCTACAATCGTAGAATCTACATTAGTTACTGACTTGTCCGATCCTTCTAAAGTAAGTGATACTAATTGGATTAAACCGGGTCCTGTTTCGTGGATATACTGGGCATATAATCACAGTTCAAGCGATTTTCAAATCGTCAAAGAATACATAGATTTGGCTGCGGAAATGAGATGGCCATACGATCTGATCGATTGGCAGTGGGATGCAATGGGCAACGGCGGCAATGTGGAAGATGCCGTAAAATATGCTCTTGAAAAAGGCGTTAAGCCAATGCTTTGGTACAATTCCAGTACACACTGGTGCCCTGCCGAATTCGGGCCTCTTTATCGTTTAAATAAGAAAGAAGACAGGGAAAAAGAATATGCATGGCTCAATAAACTAGGCGTTGTTGGTATTAAAATTGATTTCTTTCCCGGGGACAAAGCCTCTTCCATGAATTATTATATTGACTTGCTTGAGGATGCAGCTAAATACAAATTGATGATCAATTTTCATGGATCTACAATCCCCCGTGGTTGGCAAAGAACTTATCCACATATGATGACGATGGAGGCGGTTTATGGTGCAGAATGGTACAATAATAATAAAAAGCTTACAACTCTTGCAGCATGTCATAATACCACTTTGCCCTTTACCAGAAACGTTATAGGTCCTATGGATTATACACCCGGAACATTTTCGGATTCACAAAATCCGCATATTACATCTTACGGGCACGAGTTGGCTCTTCCTGTAATCTTCGAGTCGGCTTTACAACATATGCCCGACAAACCTTCAACTTATTATTCGCTTCCATCTGCTGTGAAGAATTTTTTGTCGGAATTGCCTACTGCTTGGGATGACACAAAATTGTTGAAGGGATATCCCGGAGAACACATTATTATTGCTCGTAAAAAAGGAGATAAATGGTATTTAGGAGGAATAAATGGGACTGATAAAGAAAAGATGCTTTCAGTCGATCTCAAAAAGCTTTCGTTATTAGGGAAAACTATTACAATCATAAGCGATGGAGCCAATGACAAAGTTTTTAATATTGAAGAAAACATCAAGATAACTAAAAAGAATCAAAAGATGGACATCAACTGCCTTCCTCGCGGAGGGTTTGTGGCTGTAGTAAAATAAAAGATATACACTACACGTACTCAGTAAATAAGGTAAAACTGTTGAGAGTTCAAAAACAAAATTTTCACAGTTTTACCTTATTTCTATTCTACCATTCCCAATCTATTTACACAATAAAACAACATGTCATTTTGCGAGAACTATTTGTAACAATTATCATCCAGAGAAATTATTCTTTGTTTTTTTCTCTGTACTGACTGGGGGTCATATGAAATTCATGTTTAAAGTACGAATTGAAATATTTTAAAGTATTAAAACCGACCATGTAAGATATTTCATTTATATTATACTGACTATCAATCAATAACTGTGCTGCTTTTTTTAAACGAACCGACCGGATAAATTGGAGTGGAGTTAAATCGACTATAGATTGTAACTTCCTGTTTAAATGGGCTTTACTCAACCCTACATCTCGGCTCAAGTCTTCGGTTGAATACTCCGAATTATTGATGTTTTCTTCAACAAAACTCAATACTTTTTTAATCAACTCCTCGTCAAGAGAGGTGGTAGTAATATTACTGGGAGTAATTTCGATAGTTTTATGAAATAACTTTCTCCTGTTTTCTTGCTGTTCTATCAACTTTTTTATCCGTACAGATAATAATTCAAAACTGAACGGTTTTGAAATATAAGAATCGGCACCGGCCTCATAAGCATAAATTTTAGATTCATTTGAAATTTTGGCAGTTAGAAGAATGAAAGGAATATGAGACGTTTGTATATTATTTTTAATTCGTTGACACAATTCAATCCCATTCATTTTAGGCATCATCAAATCGGAAATTATCAGATCGGGATATTCTGATAACACCAACCCTTCGGCTTGTTCTCCATCTATAGCATCAATTACATAATAATTTTCGCTAAGTTGTTCTGTTAAAAAATTCCGAAACTCTTCGTTATCCTCAACAACCAGAATCTTTTTTTTGTTATCTTTTTCTTTCGTACTTAGTAAAGCGATACTACTTATTATATTCTTCTCCTCATCTGGATATTTGTCCTCGTTGTTCTTAGGCAGATCAGTAGGTATATAAACAGTAAAAGTACTGCCGATATTTATCTCGCTGCTTACCGTAATATCTCCATTATGCAATTTGGTGTATTCTCTAACCAGATGCAAACCTATCCCACTTCCTGTCGATGTATCATCATGCTTTATCTGATAAAATCGATCGAATATATGAGGCAGGTCCTTTTCTTCAATGCCATATCCTGTGTCACTTATTTCTATTCTAATATATTCCTTATCGTTTCTGACAACTAATAGAAGTTCTTTATCACTACAAATAGGACAATTTCGCATTATTTATATGATATTTTGAAACATTCTGCCATAACGAATAGTATTTAACTATTTAAGATACCGAAATAAGATATCTTATATCCCTATCCGGATATCGAAAAATAGTCGACACACTCCAACAAAAAATGCCATCCGGTTTTCATAAAAAAATAGCGTAAGAATAAAACCATAGGCATATCTTACGCTACATCTCATTATGAGGAATTTGAAATATTTACATTTGACCTGTATACGATGCTATCTCCATAGCTCTTACAACTGCACCATTAACAGTTTGACGTAAACCCAGTGTTATCACATTTCTTCCACCTTTCTCTAAATTAAGCCAACATTCCGGAATATAATATTCACGTTGTGCTCCTCCTTCCCAATGACGACCGATATTGTGTCCGTTTACATAAATATAGCCGTTACCTGAAGCATTAATCAAGAGTCTCCATGTGTTTTCTTTCGCATTTTCGGGCAAAACGAATTCTGCCGTGTACCATGTCAGCATGGCATCTTGTTTTCCTTTGGGTTGAATATTATTACCTTTTCGGGGAATTTCATAAGTAGTATCTAATTGTACTGCCTCCCAATTCTTCGGTTCGAACGAAGGCGATGTAAACCCGTTCTGAATACCAGCTAAATCCGTCGACACTTCCCATGTCAGTTTTTTCTGCAATATAGAATCATTAGCAGCTAACCCTGCTGCACGGATACCGCACAATTCTTCCATCGGAAAATAACCATGTTCGTGTCCGATATTCTCGTACACTACCACTATCTCGTTGTCCTTCTTACGCAGCAAGCCTTTTATATCAAATCGATTGTCATAATCAGTTTCATTGATGAAAGCAAAGGATTTATTGCGCTGACGAGTAACTTCCGAAACCCATTTTTCATCGGGATATAACCGTGGGGCAAGTTTTCCGTTTACCAATACGTTTACAATATCGCGCGAGAAGGTGTTAAATAACAGATGAGTATATTCATGTGCTTCCTTATCATTGAGTTTAAATTTAGAACGATAGCGTACATATCTGACATCGTTAACCTTTATTTCGGGTAAAGATACTCCATCAGCCAATGGCTGGTAATTTGCTTTTAACCCATCTTCATTTATCTTTTTTGCTTTTGCTATACGAACAGATTTTACTTTTTCTTCTTTAAGATTCGGACGTTGGAAAAACCACCAAGAACCCTTCTCAGAAGCGGAGCCGGCAGGAATAATCAACACCTTGGTTTGCATAGGCTCTAACTCATAATCAATACCAAAAGCGGGTAAAGCGGATAAAGCAGCATTTTCTTTTACGTCAACCTTTATCAATACTTTATTTTCGTGTTGATCTACATTGTATATCGGTTCGCCCGATTCCGGATTTTCAGGAGTCACAATTGCCTTTCCCTGCATCTTTTTGTCCGTAGAACTGTTATGTATGAATACAAAACGTGTTCCGTCTTCAGAGATACGTACCCCTCCTACAACTTCGGCAGGAGCATCCTTAAATGCACACACTCCCCCTTGCGAATGAATCAATTGAGAACCGTATTTATTAATAAATTCCCCCACATTTTTTGAAGCATAATACTTATATGAGCGGGCACCATTTTCCCTAATAGCTGCATTGTAATCGTATGTTGTGGTCTGTCCGCGGGCTCCCCAACCAGCAAAATGAGTTCCTCCCACATATACATACGGGAATATACCCGTAGATCCACCGGCAATCGACATCATGGAAATAGCATAAAAATGCCTGTCGTCAGAGAAATGCTCTTCACTCAATTTCCCCATTACGGTTGAAAACCATCCTCCCTGCAATTCGGTTACAAACCCGGGTGCATCCGGCTGCTTTTGTTTCAGGCTCTGCATACGTTTTGCACAGGTAATAGCATCTTTTTGTCCTACATAATAGTTATCACAATCAAATACTTTCAACAAAACAGGATCATCACTACCTCTTGTTTGGTCAGTCATGCATGTAAATATAGGAATGGTTATACCAGCTTCCTGAGTAGTTTTATACATGCGTTGCAAAGCATATTCTTTGTTTTTGGTTTTATGGTGATTATACTCATTTTCAATCTGCATCAGTATAATACCTTTTTGCCCTTTGGGCTTATTGGTTATTTGCTCGTGTTCGATTAGTTTACATACAGCTTTGTACCAATGGTCGTGCCAGTCGAGATAACGATCGTCGGCACTACGAAGCCAAAACTTGTCGAATCCGTCGTCAAATCCGTCGGGGCGATATTTTGCCAGCCAACGGGGATAAGCTCCTCCGGCAAATTCAGCACATATAAATGCTCCGGGACGTGCTACCGTATAAAATCCAAATTCATTTTGAGCCATATCCAACCATTCCTTAAAAGCCGTAAGGTCAATTTGCGAATAGTCGTCAAGATCTTTGGGCATGCTCAGTTCATGCAGATTCCAAGGAATATAAGTTTCGACGGTATTAAATCCGGCTTCTTTTATTTTTGTAAAACGGTCGCGCCACAATTCTTTCGGCGTGCGAAAATAATGGAAGGCAGCACTGTAAATAAATATTTCCTTTCCTTCGATGCTTAAACATGAACCATTATAACGAATTCTTTCGGGATAAGGAAAAATCTTCTTTGAAGAAGCATCCTCAACTTTAACTCCTGCTACGGAAGAGAATATTATCACAACCAGAAACAGAAACAACAAACTACTTTTTTTTACCATAAGATTAACTTAAACACTTATATAACTTCAATTTATTTTCTTATTTTCAATAACCCTGTTATCATTCAACGACCAAAATAACGGTTGAAAAAGGATTTACTTTCAGCACCTTGGAAGTTACAACGCTTTTACTGCTGAAATCAGTTACCTTTTTTGCGCCTGCCGGAATCTGAAGATCAAAGACTTTATCTGCTGAACAATTCATTCCTATCAGGTATTTACCGTATCTGAGCGTATAATAATCGGCTTTCCCTGCATAAATGCTTTCATTTCCGGGCTTGAATTTTATTCCGTCAGGTATTTTAGCTATCGGCAACACATCGCCGGCATGAATCGAAACACTTTGTTCGCCGGGATATCTGTGCCCGCCGTTTCCAAAACCGAAATCTGTCCAGTTTGGCCGAGTATAAAACAATCCACTGGGTTCAAATTCGCAATCCACCGCCACAACGGCAACTCGGTCATACGACGGGGTTATGTAATGCACTCTCGATAGATTATTAATCGCATATCTGGCACGCCAATAAAGCGACACATATAATATTTCATCTCCGCTTTTCAATGCTAATACTCCGTCTTCTTCATCCGTAAACAAATAATCGGGTTCACTCCATGTCATTGGCAATTTCTCGGAAGCCGAACCGATATTGGCTTTCACCCATTCGTACTGTTCGGGAAGGGGTAGTAAACTGGCAGTAATACGGAAATTGTCATATTTCAACTGCTTGGCTACTTCTTTGAAGAATTGATTATCATCGAACATTTGTTTGGTATAACCCAACAGTGTTTTATCTTTTAAGGCAGTAACAACCTCAAGAGCCGTCCCGTCCCATGTCATACGCTGTGCATAAATCACTACACCCGGATATGAGGTGTCGCGCCAACCTACTACTGTTTCAACCCGCATTACCTGATTTCCTTCCGGATCAAGTGTCTGATATCGGAATGCCGCGCGGGCTTTAGCTATTTTTAAAAGCTGATCCCTGATGGCACGATCCCCTTCTCCTGCCGGAGTCGGACGAGTTGCTTCGTAAATTTGGGCCACCCAGTCAAGTACTTCGCCGTATGTTCCGACATAACCGAGTTCCTTAGTCAATCCTTTACGGGTAAGCTGGATAAAGTCATCGCCCAACGGTTTTGCCGGACCTTCGGGAGTGTCACTTCCTAGCCACGGCTGCAAGCCAACCGATTCGTATAAATAACGCAAAGCTTGTTTTTCGGGAAAAGCATCTTCCGATTTGAGGAATTGTAGCCCTTTATTAGAATAATATATACCGTAAAGGTCTTTAATCATCGACTGGTTAGTATACTGTATACGACGAGCCCTGTTCCAATCCCTGCTTTCTTTTAGCATTTGTGTATATGCTTTTCGTCGGCTAATATTTTGTCCGTCTTTAGAATCGACAGGCTGATCAAGATAAGGCTCCACTGTAGAATCCAATAACCATAATGACTCTCCTATCATGCCAAAACCAAACCAACCGGGATTAGGTGTAGCTTTGTCTCTATGGGCAAGTTCGGGATTATTGAGATACCTTAAATAAAGTGAGTCGATACTACTGACCAGACGTTCTATTGTTTGTTTCTTATTATAAGAAGGAGCCCATTTTACAGAATAAGATTTTGCCAGAAATTGTATTTGCATTTGAGTCAGGGGACGATCCGAATCCAATAACTTCTGAATTTCGGCTGATACCTTTTCCTTCACCTGATCAATAACTTCTTCACCCGGTGCAGTCCTTATTGTCGGATTTTTTTCTGGCATTCCTTGCTTTTCGTTTTTGTCGGGAACAAAATATCCTTCGTCATGAGTGTATAAAGCATAAATACCTCTGCAAGGGTCTGTCAGCGGTTTCTGATATTCCTCAAAATTACCACCGTATCCCCAAATCGGACCGTTACTTCTAATTTCGAAATCAATATGCGTTTTTCCTTTTGTTACTGAAATAGGTAACGGATTTGTTTTATAATAAAACCGATTATTATAAGCTGGTTCGTCACTGCCATGATCCAACACATCGATATCACCCAAGTGCCGGTATCCGATTTGCTTTCCTTCTGCAAATAAAATAAGACGGCCTTTAGTAACATCGCTACCCCAGAATTTTACCGTGAAATAATTTTGTTTTTCGGGATTCACTTTCATTCTGAAACGGAAAGAACCTCCTTCCCAGCTTTTCTTTGCAGAGTCGGGCAATAATACTAATGCCGTTTGCTTCAATCCGCCTTCTTCTATATTGAAATTATTCCCCGAAAAGCCGTGTTTCTCCAATTCTTTCTTATTACCAAAACCAATTTTATCAATTGTAGCTGCATTGGAATAAGCACAAAAAGAAAACAAAACTATTGCTGAAAATAAATGCTTTAATAAATTTTTGGATATTAGTAAGTAATCTCTCAATACATAAAAATTAAATCTCATTACAATTATTTTGATTAAAGTTAACAATAACGAACGCCTCTGATCAAACAGCTAACAAATGGTAATACTTTTGAGAACTTTTCAACCCTAATTTCTATAGTTTCAATCCGTAGTTCGTTCTCCGTTTATTACTATATTTTAAAACTAAATATCATTGAACTGCCTATTATTATCATAATCTTCGATCTGTGACAGATTATCTCCGTCATCTGATAATAACTCAATTCATTAGGAATTGTAGATATTGAGTATTTGAGAGTAAGATGAAATAACAGAACTATAGATAAAAATAAACAAACACAAAAATCCGACTCTTCTCATTTACAAAAATAGGAAGTACACTTCAAAACAATTAGGTTATTTTGATCCAAAAACTGAGACGTTTTGACACAAAAATGGTTTTCTCAATAATAACCCTAAAAGTTTTTCATCTAACCTTCAATCTTGTCCTCAATTATTTCACTTTAAATTTTGGATATGCATCCTTTTTTATTTTAGTAGTAATGAAAACTCTTTTTCTTTCTGCCAATACATATCTTCCTCTATTTTTTGCCTTTTATTACTATCATAAATCTCTTTTTTTATAGATTGGCTATTTTTTATAAAAAGAATTCCATCTACCCTGTTTTTTATTGAAGGATAATATTCGAACTGTTTATGTTTGGTCTTAGGTCCATGGCTAAATAAAAGCCGCATACTCGTGATATTATCATTTATTCGATCAGAAGGATAATAAAAATTATCGTATTGAGAATTCAGAGCTCGATATTCAAAACTACAAAAGGGAGGGCTTTCTAACTCTTCTATATAGTAAGATACACTTGTTTGTTCATTCATTCTGCTACCTTTTCCTGTTGTTATAGCAATACTTGCATATTTTTCCGAAAATTCTTTATTTAAGTAATATCCAAAACTGAGAACAAAAGATCTGGAAGGTGCTGAGTTTATTTTATTTAGATGCCCATAATGATAATATATAAGAATCTTTCTATCGTCACTGACAAAGTTCTCCTGTAAAAATCTGAAATTCTTGAACAGTAATTTATCACGAAAAGCAATTTGGGCATACTTTTCTCTTTCTCTTTTAGTATCATAATAAATAGACAGATTATCCAAATATTGTCGAAAAGTATAAATAAATAATTTCAGATTTTGCTTTCCTAATATCTCGTTCAACATAGCTTCATTTCTGTCGATATAGGAAAATATTGAATTATAATCTTCTTTAAAATTATGAACAAGCTTTAATAAAGGAAGTAGCTTTTGTCCATTTACTCTATTACTCTTGAATACAGCAAATAAATAATCGAAACAATAGGAATGCCCCATTAAACGATGATCTTTATCTACACCCCAAAAAAGCACCTTCTTTGTCGTATTTTCGTTATAAGCTCGGAGCCATTGTAGAAAATCAAAAAAAACAGAATCCGATATATGTATATAATTTTTGAAATTCTGATGGAGATATTTCATAGCTTCGCCTGTTATCTGTCCTTGAACATACATATTAAAGGTCATAGCCATATCTATCGGAAGTTCAACTAAAACATATCCGCAATTATTATTGATAATCTGATCCTTAATAAACTCAAAGGCAAATTTATTTAAGGATTCACTACCATGCAGTGTTTCTCCAATACCTATTATTTGTTTTGTTCCTAGAAAATCATTTACTGCATTGGATTGTATAAAACGGGACGAATCGCCTTCCCAATTTTCGGAAACAGGAGATATAAAATCTGTATTTAATGAGCCTTGTGTATCACATTTTGCAATATCATATTCTTCCCCTCTAAAATTTATTTTTGTTTCTTCTATACATATATATTGGTCTTCTAAAGTATTAATGTCACATATTGTGTCACCAAAGGCTTCGATCAAGATCGTTATTTGATCAATATCCGACAACGGAAACTTCAATTCTCTTTTTGTCAAGCAGTTTTTTGTATTAATGTCAAGCGAATCTTCATAGATTAATTGATCATTTAGATTCCTACCCAAAACACGAAGAGTAGCCTTGTCTATATTCTTACACTTATTTAAAATGGACACTTTTCCTGTTTCGGGGCAGTTCTCTTTTGCTAATATTGTAGTATAATGCAACGAAGCAGCAACAGGTTTATATTCTATTATAAATCTCTCAGGAAATGCATATAATGCCGATTTCTTTTTCAGCAAATCGTTTTTGATTTTCCAGTTTGTTGAAAATTGCCAGTCTTTAGATGTTAAATTATAATTGTTATATTGGTTTTCTCCTTTTTTTCCACAGGAATAGAGAATGAAAAATATAGAAATAGAATAAATAGTAATTATTTTAGACATCGTTTTTTTTAGATAATTTATTCGCATAAATAAAAAAGCGATTAAGATCTTAAATCTTAACCGCTTCATTCTTTTGCTCTTCCTCTTGGACTTGAACCAAGGACCCTCTGATTAACAGTCAGATGCTCTAACCGACTGAGCTAAGGAAGAATTCGGATGCAAAGATAATTATCTTTTTTAAATACACAAAAGAATTTATTTTTAAATGTATCTTTGTCATGTTTACAAAGCTTAGGATATGACTAACATATTTAGAATAAACCGGATAAGGATTCTCTTTTTTGCTGTAGCCCTGTTTATAGCAATACCTATTAACGCTCAACTTAGAGAAAAGGCCAAAGAATTAATAGAAAGTGTCACAACAGAATCAAATCAAACAGCTGTGGATTCAGCTCATTCCGATTCGGCATCGATATTAATAAACCAAAAACTTCGGGACGATTCTATCCGAATGCAAGAACTTACTCTCCAGATTCAACAGATGAAATTAAACGAAATTTTATTGCTGGGAAGGCTGGACGAAGCCAGTACAAGCAATAAAAACGACTCGTTAAAGAAAGCCGAACAACGGCGGCGTATCGACTCTCTGCGAAACCATACTCCGGGAGTACCGCTAATAATTGATGAAGATACCTTATTCGTAATTTACGCAAACAGAGGAGGGCTCACTGCACACAAACGTGCCGAAAATGCAAAGAATATAATAATAAATATAGGGAAGGACTATAGCCTGACCACCGATTCGGTTTATGTATTGGATAGCGAAAACCTCTCGGATATAATGTATGGCGATAAGGTTGTTTTTAGCGTAACAGATCAGGATGCTCTATGGCAAAACTCTACCAGAGAGGCATTAGCATACCAATATATTCCTGCCATAACTAAAAAAATTATCGAACTCAAGAAAGAATACAATCTTCTGAAAGTTGGTAAGCGAATCTTATTTTTTGTGTTGATACTCGTAATACAATATGCCTTATGGAGGCTCACCAACTATTTATTCCGAAAACTGCGCCGTAAAATATCGTGGCTTGCATTGCATAAGCTAAAATCTATAACCATTCGCGATTACGAATTTCTTGACACCCATCGCCAAGGACGTGTTCTGTTATTCTCGGCTAATTTGCTCCGGTATTTTGTAATACTGATACAATTGATGATTAGTGTACCCATGCTATTCTCAATCTTCCCCCAAACCGAGGCTATTGCTTTACAGCTATTTAACTATGCGTTCGACCCAATAGTAATGATTTTTAAAAAAGTAATAAATTACGTTCCCAACTTATTCATTATTGCCATAATATACTTTTGCATCAAATATATTGTCAAAGGGCTTCAGTACATTGCAACCGAAATAGAAAACGGAAAACTAAAAATAACAGGCTTCTTCCCCGATTGGGCACAACCTACTTTCAATATAATAAGATTTTTGTTATATGTTTTTATGATTGCCATGATTTACCCTTATTTACCGGGTGCCGATTCGGGTGTATTTCAGGGAATTTCGGTATTTGTTGGGCTTATCGTTTCGTTAGGATCGAGCACTGCCATTGCAAATATAATAGCAGGGCTGGTTATCACATATATGCGCCCCTTCAAAGTAGGAGACCGAATAAAGCTAAGCGATACCGAAGGCAATGTAATAGAAAAAACACCTTTTGTTACACGTATACGTACTCCTAAGAATGAGATTGTTACTATACCAAACTCATTCATTATGTCGTCGCATACAACCAATTACAGTAACTCGGCCGAGCAATATGGCTTAATTATACACTCAAAAGTAACTTTCGGGTATGAATTGCCCAGAGAACAGATTATTGAACTTTTAATAAATGCAGCACTAGCTACACCTCGTGTGCAATCAAATCCAAAGCCATTTGTGCTGGAAGTAGAGCTACACGATTACTATGCTGTTTATCAGATAAATGCATATATAAAAGATGCCGATAAACTAGCACAAATTTATTCCGATTTGCATCAGTCTATTCACGATAAGGCAAACGAAGCCGGCATAGAACTAATGTCGCCACATTATTATGCACAAAGAGACGGGAACGACATAGTAATGCCTCCTGAGTTCAAAAACAAAAAGCCTAAATCGGAAAAATGACACTAATTTCTCAATTTATACAATACCTTTGTACCCAATAATAAATAATTATAAAAATGAAAATCCTAGGAATGGGCAATGCCCTGATCGATGTACTTGCAGTTATTAACGACGATAGCTTACTTGAACAAATGAACCTGCCAAAAGGCAGCATGCAACTAATTGACGAACAAACAATGAAGTCTCTGAGTGATGCTCTCGTAAATTTTAAAAAACATTTAGCATCGGGCGGATCGGCATCCAATACCATTACAGGTTTGGGCAAGTTGGGAATTGGCTCTGGATTTATAGGAAAGGTAGGAAAAGACTTTTACGGAAATTATTTCAAGGAAGACTTAACTAAATACGGGGTAAAATCGCACCTTACCGAAACAAACGAAGCTTCGGGGGTTGCTACAACATTTATCTCGAAAGATGGAGAGCGTACATTCGGTACTTTTCTGGGAGCTGCTGCAAACCTTACCCCTGCCGATATAGACCCTAAAAATTTTGAAGGCTACAGTTATTTCTATATCGAAGGTTATTTAGTACAAAACCTCGAACTTATCCGTAAATCGATAGTTACTGCAAAAGAAGCCGGATTGAAAGTTATTCTAGATTTGGCAAGTTACAACGTAGTAGAAGCCAACCTTGACTTTCTGCTCGAAATAATGCCAAAATACGTAGACATAGTATTTGCTAACGAAGAGGAAGCCAAATCGTTACTAAACCTCGACCCTGAAGCAGCCGTATCCGAACTTGCCAAAATGGTTGATATTGCCATAGTGAAAACAGGAGCAAAAGGTTCGTGGATACAACAGGCCGACCAAAAAGTATTTGTACCTGCATTATCGGTCAATTGCGTGGATACAACAGGAGCCGGCGACCTTTATGCCGCAGGTTTTCTGTACGGACTTGTAAAAGGATATTCATTAAAAACATCTGGAGAGATAGGCACATTGCTTGCTGCTAACGTTATACAACTTATAGGCGCAAAAATAGACGAAGAACGCTGGGATAAAATATTTGAAAACCTGAAAAGTTTGAGTTAACGCCAACTAAAGCCTCCAAACATAAATAAATATGACGGAAGATTTAAGCCATTACAACCCCGAAGGTTCAGAATTAAGAATACTCCAACTCAGGATGCTCGAAATTCTGGAAACTGTTGACGGTATTTGCCGCAAACACGATATCCCTTATTGGATAAGCGGAGGTACACTTTTGGGTGCAATGCGTCATGGAGGCTTTATCCCTTGGGACGACGATATCGACATCGAGCTGATGCGCCCCGATTACAAACGCTTACTGAAAATATTAAGAAAAGAACTGCCTGATAATCTTTATTTACAAACACCGAAAGAAAAGGGATATCGTTTACTGTTTTCGAAAGTGCGCGATAAATTTTCGATTATACACTCCGAAGAAGAGGATATGGCTCCATATAAAGAAAAGGGAGTGTATATTGACATATTTACCGAAGAACGAACCTACCGTAAACTAAAAGACTTCGTCGATTTCTTTTACGGAAGAGCTTTTCGCCGTTTAAAACGAGGTAGACCTTTTCGTTCGCTTCGCTACTTTTACGAATATAGTATGTCTCTCCTACTCTATCCTTTGGGCTATTTATTTGTATGGGTTGCAAGGGCTATCTGTGCAATTACAAAACCCAACAATATATTGCACAGCTATGGTATAGGAAATTCAACTAATCATAATGCGGGTTATATGTTTCCGCCCGCCCCTGTAAAATTCGAAGGTAAATACTTTTTTGCACCTAAAGACCCCGATACTTACCTCAAAAAACAATATGGTAATTATATGGATATTCCTCCTGTCGATAAACGTGAAAGCCATTTTACAGCAGTCGAATATCTGGATTCGCAGCTTTAAAACTTAGCCTCTTTGATTTAAAGAGGCCTTAGACTTTCTTTCGGGCTCCGTTTAACCTCTACCGGAATAAACACGATAATAAAGGCAACTACACCACATAAAAATAAAGATAACCCAACTGTAATTATTTCCCCATTATGAATCAGGCTCGATACTATTGAGCACACAAATGCTATTGCCAACTGAATAGACCCGAATAAGGCCGAAGCCGTACCACTATTTTCGATAAAAGGTGTAATTGCCAATTCTGTAGTAGCTGGCAACAGAACACCTAGTAAAAGCATGTAACAAAACAGAACAGCCAATATAGCCCACATATCCATACCCAAATACATGGATGCTAATAACAACAACCCTATAACCACCATCGAAAACAATGTTAGTTTTACAAGTTTGCTTGTGCGCATATATTTTTGCAATACAGTGGCAATAAGAGAACCAATCATCAGCCCCGAAGCATTCATTGCAAATATCAGACTGAATGTATTACCCGAAAATCCGCCTTTTTCCATTATAAGGAAAGGCCCATTTGCCACATATATCATCAGCGCTCCGTTTACTATACCTGCTACAAGCGAATAAACTAGAAATTTCCGGACTCTAAAAACTTCCATATAGCTTCGCAATACTCCATGAGACTGGACTATTCCCGTTTTATGTGTTTCGGGTAATAAAAACACGGTAAGCAAAAACATCAATACTCCCAACGCCATCATTGTCCCGAACAAACCTTTCCATCCCAGTATATTTAAAACTCCGTTACCTATTGTAGGTGCTAATATAGGGGCAATACCCATTATAAGAGCCAGCAAAGCAAATATTTTAAGAGTATTCGATCTATCGAAGTAATCGGTTACCACTGCTCGCGAAATAACTACTCCTCCACAGCCTCCAACAGCCTGAATAAAACGCATAACCCAAAGCTGTTCTATACTAGAAACATATATACAACCTACCGACGAAACTATAAAAATAATTAATGATACTAGTATAGGTTTCTTTCTCCCGAACCTGTCGGCTAAAGGCCCCCAAACTAATTGCCCTATGGCAAAACCTGCCAAAAAAGTAGACAGTGAAATTTGAATCGAAGCAGAATCGGTATTCAAAAACTCCGAAATTTGTAGGAAACCGGGCAAATATAAATCGATACTCAGCGGCTCTAAAGCTGTTAACAGAGCCAGAATAACAATGACAATCCATTGCATAAAACTAAATCCTTTCATCTCCTTTTTATTTTTGTGGAGCAAAAGTAGTTAGTACATCTTGTGCTTTACTTACAATTATCGCCCTTTTACTTGCACAAATGGGTCGTTATCGCGAAAATCGGTGGGTGTAACAGCGGTATGTTGTTTAAAAAAACGGGTAAAATAGGCGGGCTCGTTAAAACCCAGATTAAACGCTATCTCTTTCAGGTTTTTATCGCCAAGACGTATTTCTTTCTTTATTTCGAGTATTAATCTATCCTGAAGATGTTGCTTAACGGTTCTTCCGGTTCCCCTTTTACAAAGCTCGTTCACTTTTTTACACGACACTCCCATCCGGCGGGCATAAAAATCGGTTTCTCTTTCTCCTATAAAATATGAATCAATGAGCCTCATCAGTGTTGCAACAAAAACATCGCATTTATTCTTAAATGCCTCTGTTTGTTCAAAAACAGACGATATATGAAATAAAAAAGCTCCGAAATAACTTTCAACTAAAAATGCCCGGTTTTCGGAATAATATTCCCCTAAAATGAGTTTCATTAACTGCTCCAATATTTGGGTAGTTTTAGTATCGGGCGAAACAAAAACATTGGAAAAATAACCGTTCAGGAATCCTGAATCTATCCTCTGATTCAACCGAAAAAAAGTATCGTTATCAATTGCAAACACGTAACCATCTTTTTCCCCGATATCAAGCTTATCTATTCGCCCCGGAAATATAAGTACAATCTGATTACTGCTAACCGTATATTCATTAAAGTCGAGAAAATAGGTTCGATTCCCTTCTGATTTGGTAAGCCATAATATCTGGTAAAAATCATAACGCTGATAGTTACCGAAACCTGCCGATTCGGCTTCGTCCAGCCTGAATATTCTAATCGAACACTCCTTTACTTGCCTGTTCAGAGATATATTTTCTTTATCCTGCCACACTTACTTTTATTCCTAATTGAGAAACCCTGTCCCCTATCCTATTAAGATCTTCTACCGGTACTTTTTCGAGCAACTTTTCAGGTGTTTCCCTGTCGATAGTATAAATCATTACTTCGCGCGGATTAGTGGCTCTGACAGCTTCTATCCACGCCTCTATTTCCTCATCAGTGGTGTTGTCAACTACTTTGCCATTATGCGTACCTCTTACAAACATAGTTTGCATAATGAAGTTGCCTTCAAACTTTTTAAACAGTTCTATTTGATGTCCGATACTATACGACGGCGAATTAGGGCAATCTATCAACTTAACAGTTTCTAATATAGCCGAGTCGAGTTTAAGTATATTATTATCAACCTTTTTAAGAGCATCAAACACATTTTCCTTACCAACGTGCATACCATTCGATAACACACTTATCTTAGCTTCGGGAACGTACTTATTCCTAAGTTCAATCGTATCATCTATAATACCCGAAAATTGAGGGTGTAAAGTAGGTTCGCCATTACCGGCAAAGGTAATAACATCGGGTATAGTGCCTTCTTTCAACAATTCGTTTAATCTGTGTTCGAGCGCAAGTTTCACATTATCTCGCGTTGGTAACGAGGTCTTTGTTCTGAAATCCTTATTATATCCGCATTCGCAATAAATACAGTCGAACGAACATACCTTACCATCGTAAGGTAATATATTCATACCAAGCGATATTCCCAATCTGCGGCTGTGAATAGGCCCAAAAACTATTTCGTTGAATAATATTGTCGACATTTTTAACTCCTTCTCTGAATTCTTCTAATTACAATCACTTTACAGTTATGCCTTTATAAAAAACTTTCGTATATCTTTTGCATAACCGCCATCCCAATATTTAAAATAACATCAGGTAATTAATCTATATACTAAGTTACTTATTTTAATTAAGATGTAGAATATAAATTCTAAACTTTCGTTATCACATAAACAAGTTTACTCCGTACACGATAGCTACATAACGTACAAATTTACCTAAAAACATACTTACATTCACAATGTATACATTGGCACGCATATAACCTAAAGCCACGGCAATAACGTCGCCCACAACAGGCAAAAAACTAAAAAAGGCCATAGATGCCCCCTTACCTTGCAGCCATTTTTGCAGTTTAATTATCTTCTCACGTTTTATTTTCAGATATTTTTCTATCCACTCAATCTTTCCAAGCATACCAAGATAATAGTTAGTCATTCCACCTAACCAATTTCCAACAGATGCTACAGCAACACAAGCCCATGCGTCTAATCCTGCAGCAATAAGAGCAACAAATACAACTTCGGAACCTAAAGGCAAAATGGTAGCAGCAAGAAACGATGCTAAGAAAAGCCCTATATACCCGTATTCAGCAAAATTTTCAAGCATTCGATCAATTTATTATTACCCATGGCGACTTTTTGCTTCATATCGACAAACTTTTTTATCTACACTGTTGGTCAGTGTTTACCTAAGCTGCTCTACTTTATGCATTAATCTTCAATCTGTTTAATAAGTTTCTACGGTTAAACCATAAAATATATGTAGATAACAATATTATTGCCAATATCGAAAAATAATAACTGAATTGTTGAATTGTTGTTCCTTTATAATAAACTTCAACAATTCCTGACCCGTTTACGTCTAACTCCAATAATCCATTACGACTTTCTGTTATATCTAATAACTGACCATTTACAGATGCTTCATAACCCTTATAATACAATAAAGGTAATTCCAGCTTATCGTGCCCATTTAATGCTATTTCAAAAGTTGTAACACCCGATTTATTTTTATTAAAATCCGATATAACCGTTTTACTATATTTTGATATAACTTTATTTCCTCTGTCGGCAATAAACATTACTGATGGCACCTTTGAAGAAATATACTCAAGTCCTCCTAAATGAAAACTATTCCTTAAAGACGGTTCTACTGTTTCGAAATTAACCGCCATCATTCTACTTTTGTTACCATAGCTCTCGTTTATTATTACAATGGCAGTAAGAACAAATACAATAAACATAGCAATATACCTGTACTTAAGCCCCCTTATCAAGCGAGATAAATAATAACCTCCGGCTAATGCGAAAAAATAGCTCGCTATAAGAAAAAAACGCCATGGAGCCTGAATAAAACTTAATTTATTAAAAGGCCATATCCAAATAGGGAAAAACGAACTACTAAATAATATAAGTAACAAACCGATAATAACTCCCACATCGACACTTTTTTGCAAATCAGACATTCGCCATACCACAAAACGCAAACAAACAGAGATAGTTAGCAAAGCTCCCAATCCAATAGAAAATATTTTAGACGAAGGTATAAATCCTGCAAATAAAGCTCTTAATAACGCCCGAAAGGACAAACCATGACCCGGAGAAAATACAACTCGGTTAATTTCGAAATAAAAAGTATCCGAAAACATTTGTTCAAGCATAGGCAACCAATAATATACTGTAACAAGCACGGTAACTCCTGTTGCCAAAAGTAAATAAACGAAACGTATAGGTTCTTTTATTAATTTCCTCAGATATATGATAACAAGTAAAGCTACAATAAGCGACATCATTACCGATAATAAAAGATGCGAAAATATAAGTAAAGAAAAACCCACAGCCAATATATACCATCTCTTATAATGCCGGGTAATAATTTCGAAGCATCCTAAAATAATAAGCGGAACAAAAGTAAAAGCCAAAACTTCTTCTAAAGCTCCCTTATCAGACAAATCCTGCAAACGATAAACACAAAAAGTATATAAGAGTGCTGTAATGATAGCTGCAAACTGGCTTCGGTATACTTTTACTACCGAAACATAAGTTATAATTCCACATAAAACTGTCATTGTAAACAACATAGTTTTATAAGCAATTATAATATTGGTAAAATTACCTAGTATAGCAAACGGAACAAGAATAACATCGGGGTAAAACCATTTGGTGGCATAACCGTAACCATTCAAGGAAGCATGGTCGATATATATAGGGAACGACCCTTCCCGAAGTGCATCCATTAATGCCTGAAACCTAAGTAAATGAAAATACAAATCGTGGCCGAATCTTAATTCTCCTGATGGAAAATAACAAACCATCATAAACCATGCCATGAAACAAAGCATAGCTATAAAAACCCAAAAACGAAACCTATAACTTGTGGGTAATTTTTTTATATCCACCATATTGTCTATTTATTCAATTCCATAGTCTTGTTAAATGCAAAGGTACATCAAAAATTATTATACTATTAAAAAAAGATTCTATTAATGAGCTTCGAGCCAGTTATCTCCAACACCACAGTCTACTTTTAAGGGTACAATCAGACTATATGCTGTTTCCATTTCTTCTATTACAATTTGTTTAACCTGCTCCAATTCATTTTTTTCAACATTAAAATTCAACTCGTCATGTACTTGTAAAATCATTTTCGATTTAAGATCTGCAAGCCTAAAACGCTCAAATATGCGAACCATAGCTACCTTAATAATATCGGCAGCACTGCCTTGTATAGGAGCATTAATTGCGTTTCGCTCGGCATAACCACGTACAGTAGCATTACGCGAATTGATATCGGGTAAAAAACGTTTTCTCCCAAAAATAGTCTCAACATATCCTTGCTTACGAGCAATTTCAATGCTATTGTCCATATATTTCTTTACATCGGGATACGATTCAAAATAGCCATCGATAAGTTCTTTAGCTTCGCCTCTGGGTATGGTAAGTCGTTCGGCTAAGCCAAATACCGATATACCATAAATAATACCAAAATTAGCTGTCTTAGCCTTACGCCTCATATCGCCGGTAACTTCATTTATCGGCAATTTATATATTTTCGCAGCCGTAGCGGCATGAATGTCTTCCCCACTATTAAAAGCTTCCACCATATGAGGATCTTCGCTCAAATGAGCCATTATACGTAATTCTATTTGCGAGTAATCGGCCGAAAGAAATATACAATTTTTATCGGCTGTAAATGCTTTACGTATTTCTTTGCCTTGTTCGTCGCGTATAGGTATATTTTGCAAGTTAGGATTGCTGGAACTCAATCGCCCTGTCGATGTAACAGTTTGGTTATAAGATGTATGAAGCTTATTGTCTTTTTTACTTATAAGTTGGGGCAAAGCATCTATATAAGTGCTCAAAAGTTTTTTAAGCCCTCTGTATTCTAAAATTTTACCTATTGCAGGATGTTTATCTTTCAGTTTTTCCAAAGTTTCTTCACTGGTGGTATACTGTCCTGTTTTAGTTTTTTTCGGATTATCTATTACCTTCAATTTTTCGAATAGCACCTCTCCTACCTGTCGGGCAGAATTAATATTAAATTCTGTTCCGGCAAGCGAATATATCTCGTTTTCGATACGTTGCAGTTCTTTTGTCAATACTTCCGACGATTCTCCCAAAGTTTCCTTATCAAGCACTACACCGGTATATTCCATATCAGCAAGCACATATATAAGTGGTAACTCTATATCGTACAATAATTTCTGAAGATTGTTATTTTCTATTTCTTTTTCAAGAATATTCTTCAGTTTCAATGTTATGTCAGCATCTTCACAAGCATAATCACAAACTATGTTTTTAGATACATCCCGCATATTCAACTGATTTTTACCACGTGACCCTATCAGTTCATCAATATGGATAGTTCTATAATTTAAATATGTTTCAGCCATATAATCCATATTGTGCCTTAACTCAGGATTCAACAGATAATGGGCTATCATAGTATCAAAAAGTTTACCTTTAACTTCTATTCCATATTTTTTCAATACAATGATATCGTACTTTATATTCTGTCCTATTTTTTCAATCGACTCGCTTTCCAAAAAATCTTTGAAAATAGTGACTTGTTTACAGGCTTCTTCAAAAGATGCTGAAACCGGTACATAGTAAGCTTCTCCTTCGGTAAAAGAGAACGACATACCTACCAATTCGCTTATAATAGGATCTAAACCGGTAGTTTCGGTATCGAAAGAACAACTCTTCTGTTTTAGTATTTTCTCCGATAATTCCCTCATTTTATCTTCTGTATCAACAAGATAATAATTATGTGGAATAGCTTTTAAATCGATAAGATTCGAATAGCTTATTTCTTCCGATTCGGGAACTGAAAATTCTTCGAAAAGATTGCCCTGAACCGGTGTGCCTTTTGTGGACGAAAGAGGTTTTGTTTCCTTTTTTAATACACGATTAATAAGTGTGCGAAACTCTAATTCTTCGAATATAATTTCCAGTTTTTCTTCATTAATAGCTTTACGTTCATACTCTTCTTTATGAAACTCAACAGGAACATCGGTCTTTATAGTCGCCAAAAATTTAGAAAAAATAATCTGATCTTTATTCTCCTCTAATTTTGTTTTCAACGAGCCCTTAATCTCTGATGTATGCTCCAGTAAATTTTCAATAGAACCATATTCGGCTACTAATTTTTCGGCTGTTTTAGGTCCTACACCCGGGCATCCGGGTATATTGTCCGAAGCATCTCCCATCAACCCTAAAAGATCTATCATCTGAATAGGGTGGGAGAGTTTATACTTTTCCATCACTGCCTTATCGTCTAAAACAGTAAAGCCTCCACCAAAAAAATTGGGCTTGTACATAAATATTTTATCACTTGTGAGCTGCCCGTAATCCTTATCGGGAGTCATCATAAAAACTTCGAACGATTCTTTTTCTGCTTCTTTTGCAATTGTACCTATTACATCGTCAGCCTCGTACCGCGCAACTTCAAGCATTTTTATATTATAGGCGGCTATTATATCCTTTATAATAGGTACCGATAGTTTTATATCTTCGGGAGTCTCTTCCCGCTGAGCTTTATAATGTTCATAGGCTTCGTGACGGAACGTTCCGCCCGGAGGATCGAAAGCAACCGCTATATGTGTTGGGTTTTCTTTTTTCAACAACTCTTCCAGTGTATTTACAAAACCAAAAATTGCAGAAGTATTCAAACCTTTAGAATTAACCCTCGGACTTTTTATGAAAGCATAATACGACCTGTATATAAGTGCATAAGCATCAATAAGAAATAATCTCATAGTGTAGATAATATTTGTTTATAAAAACATTCTAAATATCAATTTTCTGATAATTTGTACGAATCGGTACAAGATACATTAAATTAATTTATCAGAATAATATTTAATTACCCGATGTAATTGTTGGTAAAGTTATAATAAATGACATTAAAAGCCGAATTATTTATAACTTTGCATCCTTAGTCTTAGTAAATTTTCTTTATGGATAGAAAGCTTTTAATAGCTGAACCGATAGCCGAAGAATTAAATAAATTCGATAGTTATTACAAAGAAGCTATCTCTTGTGATAATCCACGGATTCAGAATATCATAGATTATATAATGAAATCTGATGGTAAAAAAATCCGTCCGGTTTTACTTTTGCTTGCAGCAAAAGCTTGTGGCGAAATAAATAATATCACTTATTATTCTGCTATAACAGTCGAATTATTGCATACAGCTTCGTTAATTCATGACGACGTTGTTGATGAATCGAAAATAAGACGTGGTAAAGCTTCTGTGAATGCTACTTTCGATAATAAAATGGCTGTTTTGGCAGGTGACTATTTTTTATCTACAGCTCTTATAAAAAGTGTGCTTACCTCAAATATAGATATTATTACTTCTATATCGAATTTGGGGCGCAATTTGGCTGAAGGAGAGCTAAATCAGCTTTCTTTAGTTAAAGAAATTATTATAGAAGAAAAGGAATATTTCGAAGTAATAAAGAAAAAAACAGCATCGCTTATATCGGTATGTATGAGAATAGGGGCATTATCTGTTGGTGCAACCGAAAAGGATGTAAATATGTTTGCCCAATTGGGTGAATATCTGGGAATTTGCTTCCAAATGAAAGACGATATTTTCGATTATTTCAGTGATGACGTGGGTAAACCTACAGGAAATGATATTAAAGAAGGAAAAATAACCCTGCCTCTTTTATATGCTTTAAAAAATTCAGATACCATTGAATCGGAAAAATTACTTTCTATAATAAACGAACATAATTTTACTGAAGAAAATATAGAGAAACTTATACAGTTTGCTAAAAAGAACGGGGGTATAGAATATACTTACCAAAAAATAGAAGAATACAAAAACAAAGCACTCGACATTATAAATTCGCTATCTGAAGATAAAATTAAAAAAGCGCTTATAAACACGGTAGAGTACATAATAGAACGGAATTATTAAGGAGTTCTATGATTTTTGATTGGTAATACAAAAACTTTTATGAAAGAGAAATCGGTATATATTTGTCTGTTTATTTATTCGTTTATACTGCTTTTTTTTTGCACCGAATCTTCACCTCTATACTACATAAATCAATGGGCTGATGTAAATATATATTTTAATATAGGCAAAACTATGCTGAACGGACAAGTTCTTTATCAGGATATTTTTGACCACAAAGGTCCTCTAATTTTTTTTATATATAGTATAGGATATACAATATCAAACAACAGTTTTCTAGGCATATTTATATTAAGCAGCTTATTCTTATTTATAGGTTTATGTTATGTATATCTTACAGCCAGACTATTTCTTAATAATTTTTTATCGGTTATTGTATCCTTTATATTCTCTTTATTTATACTAACTAATTCTTATTCGGGAGGATCGGCCGAAGAATTTATTGTTATGTTATTAGCAGTTAGTTTATATTATTTCATAAAATACTTCAATAACATTTCTCAAAAACCGAACAAAAAAATACTTTTTATACAAGGTTTCATTTTTGCTACCATTCTATTTATAAAAATCAATCTTATAAGCTTTTTCTTTTTTCCATTATTAATAATAGCACTTTTTGATTTTTACAATAAAAATTTCAAAAACTTTTTATCAAACATTACATACTTCACATTAGGTATGTCGTTAATAACCATACCTCTTATATTGTATTTTATATTTAATAATGCCTTTAATGATTTTATATTCGGATACTTCGAATTTAATATGCTGTATTCGAACCTCAAATTCGATTTTCATTTTGTTTTAGGACTTCTTGTTAAGTTCTGGCATTTATGTATAAAAAATCCTGTATTTATAATTTTAATAATAACCGGTATTTTATCTTTTACATTTTCAGATATTCTCAAAAACAAATGGCTTAAATCTTTCGTAATATTATCGTCGATACCTCTGTTTATAACAATATTGGCTGTACCATATATGCTCGATTACTACTATCTGCCACTCACAATATATGTTTCGTTCGGTTTAATTTATATATTGAAATTTATAAACGAAAAAGTAAATTTAAAATTATCTGTTCTATGCATATTACCTTTATTTATAACATCAATAATTATAGGTTGTATTATAAAAGGCTTTTTTGGCAATGATATTATTAATATTTTAAAAAGAGATACAGAACAAACAAACAATGTAATCGGTGTTTTTTCGGAAGAAATAACTAAAAGTTGCAATCGCACACTAATTATCTTAGGACTAAATAAAAGTATTGCTATCTTCACTAAAGATAATATTATGCCAAATACTAAATATTTTTTCTATCCTAATATTGCATACGAAAGCTATCCACTTATTCGAAATACACAAGAAGAATATATAAAAAATAAAAGTACGCAATTTATTATACTCTCCGATATAAATCTTTACTATACATATTTTAAAGAATCTGATATACTGAAAGATAACTACGATATTGTAAAAACGGTAAAAGAAAATACCGGTAATTCTTATTACTTATACAAGAAAAAATAATAAAGTATTTAATAATACTTGTTGATAAAATGTTGATAGTCGTTGAAAAGAAAAAGTTGCAACTTTGAAATAAAAGTACATGCAGTGATAATTCTTAAATCTAAAATTTTTTAGCAAAAAAATACGCTAAATATTTTACGAGGTTTTCAACATAAAAAGAAGAACAATTATCAAAAATATTATCAACATAACAAGTTATCAACATCATCTTAAAAAAGTACACAACTACAAGAAATACAGAAATAATAACAGAAAAATAATTGTTGATAACAATACTAAAACTGTACTGAAAAACATTAATAACTTAAAAAGCAAATAAAATTAGGTGTTTGTATTAACACTTTCAACAGGCCATAATTATAATCATAAGTTTTTTAATTAATAAATAAAAAGAATATAATAATATAGGTTGTTGAAAAAGTATATACCGAAAAGTTTAGTAACTTTAATGTCGCATACATATAAATTCTATATTATATGAAAACATTATTTTTAATGTTAGCTATCATTTGCTTTGCAACATCGTGTCGAAATAAAGAATATAAAATTATGTATCAAGGGAACGACTTGTCGGATAAAATACAGATAAAAAGAGATAAACAAACTAAAGCTGCTTATTTAATCGTAGATAAAAACGAAAAGTGGAAACTATATGGCGGAACTACTGTCGAAAATATCAATCTTTCTGAACCTGTAGCAATAGGAGAGGGGAGTGGCACTTTCCCTATCGATGTAGATAGTAGTGTGCGTTGGTATTTTTATATAGTTTCAGGTAAAGATAAAGCAATATTAGCCGAACGTCATCTGCCTATGTCTGGCGGGTATAATTTCAGGGATTTAGGCGGAATACCAACAAAGGATGGTAGACACGTAAAATGGGGTAAGATACTTCGTTCGGATGATTTACATAACCTGACGGATGCCGATTTGGATTATTTGTCGTCTGTTCCGTTGGTTTCGGTTGTCGATTTCAGGTCTGAGGGCGAAATTCGAACAAATCCTGATAAATTGCCGGTTTCGGTAAAAAATGCTTATCCGCTTTCTATTAGTCCCGGAAATATAACTTCGGTCGAAAGCATAGAAGGTTCTCCTTTATCGAGAATGGATACTATTATGATGGAAATAAATAAAATGTTGGTTTCCGATCCTGTTTGTACTGAGCAATATAAAACATATTTTAAATTACTTCAGGATAGTAATAATATTCCTTTAATGTTTCATTGCTCGGCTGGTAAAGACCGTACTGGTATGGCAGCGGCACTAACTTTGGCGGCATTAGGCGTAGATGAAAAAACTATATTAAACGATTATTTATCGTCTAACAATTATCTGAGTGGTAAATACACAAAGTATATAGAAGAAAAACCTAATTTAAAGCCTTTATTTGAAGTTAAACCCGAGTTTATAAAGGCTGGGTTGGATTTTATAGAAAATGAGCATGGATCGCTTGAAAATTACCTAGAAAAGGTTCTTGAGGTTGATATACAGAAGATGCGTGGAATGTATCTTGATTAAAAAATATAAATCAGGTAATCTTGCCGATGAACAGTTTTTCAGAACATCGCGTACTATGATTGATCCCGCAAGAAATTCAATTTATTAAAAGAGTCTGAAATAAAAGGCTTTAATTATAATTATATCCGTAGTCTTTATTTTTTACCTATCTTTGCACCTCGAAATTTAATATTTAAAATAAATAATGGCATTACAGTGTGGTATAGTAGGACTTCCGAATGTTGGAAAATCTACTCTTTTTAATTGTTTGTCGAATGCCAAAGCACAGTCGGCAAATTTTCCTTTTTGTACAATAGAACCCAATGTTGGAGTTATAACAGTTCCGGACGAACGTTTGAACAAGTTGGCCGAATTTGTTAAACCTAATCGTATTGTGCCTACTACTGTAGAAATTGTTGATATTGCCGGATTGGTAAAAGGTGCAAGCAAAGGAGAGGGGTTAGGTAACAAGTTTTTAGCTAATATACGCGAAACTGATGCTATTATACACGTTCTTCGTTGTTTCGATGATGACAATATAACACATGTTGATGGTAGTGTGAATCCGGTTCGCGACAAAGAAATTATCGATACCGAATTGCAATTAAAAGACCTTGAGACTGTGATGTCTCGTATACAAAAAGTTGAAAAACAGGCTAAAACAGGAGGCGATAAGGATGCTAAACGTGCTTACGATATTTTGGTTCAGTTTAGAGAGGCTTTAGAACAAGGTAAATCGGCTCGTACGGTTAAATTTGATAATAAAGATGACGAAAAAATAGCTCGTGAAATTTACTTACTTACTTACAAACCTGTATTGTATGTTTGTAATGTTGACGAAGCTAGCGCATCTGCAGGAAATGTTTATGTTGAAAAGGTTCGTGAATCTGTGAAAGACGAAGATGCGCAGATACTTGTAGTAGCTGCTAAAATAGAATCGGAAATAGCAGAATTTGAAACTTACGACGAACGTCAAATGTTTCTTTCCGAGCTTGGCTTGGAAGAATCGGGTGTTGCCCGCCTTATAAAATCGGCTTATAAACTTTTAGGACTTCAAACTTATTTTACTGCCGGTGTACAGGAAGTTCGTGCATGGACGTTTGTTAGTGGCTGGAAAGCTCCACAATGTGCAGGTGTTATTCATACCGATTTCGAAAAGGGATTTATCCGTGCCGAAGTAATTAAGCTTAACGATTTTTTGACTTTAGGATCGGAAGCAGCTGTAAAAGAAGCCGGAAAAATGAGTGTTGAGGGAAAAGAATATATTGTGCAGGATGGCGATATAATGCACTTTAGATTTAATGTGTAAATTTATTATTACAGCCTTAGATAGTCAATCAATTGGTAAATGATTGAAATTGAAAATATAAACAACTGAGAATTAATAATTTGATTCTCAGTTGTTTTTTATTATTTATGCAAATGGTAAAAGCATAGCTCCGAATATAGCAGAAAATGCAAGTGCAAGCGCAAAATAAATTCCGTAAGCAACTAATCCTACTATAGCCGATTTAATTATTTTAGCACCAATAGATTTTTCGTTCCTCATTATATTGCACGATGCCATTATACCTAAGGCTACTGTTGCTCCTAAAATTGCTCCGCCTATAACTCCTGTCATGACCAGTACGAATATAAATCCTAAGCTCATAACAATAAGAGGAATAATTATACCTAAAAGAAAGATCTCCTGCACTTAGTTTTTCTTCCAGATAAATAGTTTCTCCGTTCGCTGTTTTTACGGTATATCCGTTTTTAGCATTAGTGAGTAATTTTATGGTTTCTTGACCTCCATCAATAGTGTTTATTTCGTACTTTGCTCCTCCAAACGATCCTTTTTTCTTTATTTCCTTGTCGTTTTGAAATAATTTTACCGATAAAGGTGTGTAAACAATTTTAAGTGTACCTTCAGCATTGTCGAGCTTAAATTCCAGTTCTTTTTTCCAATTCATGTCTTGGTTTTTTTGTTGGTTAATTTTTATTTAGTGTTTTCGCTTATATAAGAAAACTTGTTTGCCAATATCTGTGCTATCCGGATTATAAGTAGATATAAGTTCATAATTTTTATGTAATGCAGGTAAATCATTATATACTTCGAAATAAGAAGAATATTCTCCTATGACAATAAACATAGGATCTTTTGTTTCGATAAGATTGACTTGGTAATCTCTTATTTCGGGGTATATGTGATAAGGTATATTAGGATAGAAAAAATATTTATAAGTGGGTACTATACCAGATTTTGTAAAAACTCCAAAATCAAGTCCTATATTAAGCAGAGTAGGATTTTTTTCTTTATTAATTATTTGTGTAAATTTTTTTTGCATGTAGGTACATTCTGTTTTTCGTGTTAAACAGTTTATATCTTCATTAAATAATTTTTTGTCGTTGGTTCCTATTACTAAAGTTCCTACAAAAACTGCAATACAGATGTATAAATTATATTTTTTATAATCTATGATTTTATCGATTATTTGAAAAATGAATATTAGTCCGAAAACGGAATAAGCATAAATAACCATGTGTGCATAGGTCATTATATACTTTGATAAGCAAATGAATATAAACGATAGTGCGAATGATGCGAGTATACCAAATTTGTAAAGCTTGTTTTTTATATACCGTTTTGTAAACGATAGCATGCAAACGCCTAATACAAGAATAGGGAACGATATAAAATCGTTTATCATCAATTTTATAAATTGAACTACAATCTTTCTTAAAAGCCATATGTCAGGATTAAATTCGGCATACATAGAATTGAATTCTATATAGCCGAAATAAGCATCATATAATGCCGAATTCAGGCTAAAATACAGAATGAAAGGTAATATGAAAACGATGAATCCTAATAAAAATATTAAACTGTATATTAGTGCTTTAATATATTCTTTTTTGAATAGTAAATTTATACCAATCACTAATAAAAGAGGAACCCAAAATACACATATACTAAGTTTTGACAAAAATGCTAATCCGAACATCAATCCGTGTATAAACATCTGGTTTCGGTATTTTTTATCTGGTAAATCGTTATCCCGAAAATAAAGAATAAAATAATAGAAACTAACAATTATAGATACACTTATAAATTCTTCGGCCGATCCTCCATAATGGCTCTTAGTGAATAAGAAAACTGTATAAATTAAGGCTGTAGCAAACGAAAATGTATCGTTTAAGTATAATCTGGCAATTTTATAAACAAATATAAGGCTGATAAACAGTGTAATACATTCTATTATATAAACTCCCAAAAAACTGTTTGGCGATATTAAGTAAGCAATGGCATAAATTAAAAATATGAAAGGTCCTTTATGATCGAATAAATCTTTGTAAGGTAT
The DNA here is from genome assembly GCF_010501065.1 of Dysgonomonas sp. 216. GTDB lineage: Bacteria > Bacteroidota > Bacteroidia > Bacteroidales > Dysgonomonadaceae > QVMM01. The sequence continues at coordinate 57,855 of NZ_QVMM01000002.1, forward strand.
TAATCCATTAATCATTCCTTTCCCTATCGAAAAGTATATGTTTGGATCGCACCACTCATTAAATAGATACAGGGGTGAGTTTTTTGAATTAAGAAACAGAAAAAACACAGAAAAAACTAATAACAACAATATTATAATTTTATCTGACGATACAATAATTTTCTTTTTTTCCATTATTTCTCTTTTGTGCAACTTTTCTTTACTATTGACCGCAAATATATTATATTTCTGATAAAAATTCGGCATTATCCAATAAACAAGCTTAATTACAAGTTCTTATTTATCTATACTATAGTTATTTTTTCTTCGGAGGGCAGTTATAAGGGATAAATGAATATGAAAAGTATATTAAAACCGTCAGGTTTGTCAGGTTTTTGTTTGAAAGTTAGTTTAGTGTATTGTGAATGGGGTAAAATTCTATATTGATAGAATAACTAAAATAAAAGCAGATGAATATATATAAGTAATGAAAGGATAACAGACGATTGTTTTGTCTCATAAAATAATGGAGTTATTTTTGAGTAAACTTGTAAGATTTGTCAGGTTTTTTATAAAAATACATTTTTAATATGTTATAAACAGTATAAAATTCTATGTAAGTAGAATTTTAATAATTACTCAATTAATGTCTATCTTTGTGTTCTGGTATTTTTTCATTCATTATTTATGAGGGTTGTAATACAAAGGGTTAATAATGCTTCGGTAACAATAGACGGAGATATTAAATCGGTAATAAACGAAGGGCTTCTTATTTTATTAGGTATAGAAGATGTTGATAATGAAGAAGATATTGATTGGTTATGTAAAAAAATAATTAATCTTCGTATTTTTGATGATCAGAATGGCGTGATGAATAGGTCTGCTCTTGATATTAATGCCGATATATTAGTTGTTTCACAATTCACTCTTCATGCGTCAACTAAGAAAGGAAATCGTCCGTCTTATATACGTGCTTCGAAGCCTGAATATGCAATTCCTATGTATGAAAAATTTTGTCAGGTTTTGAAAAATCTTGTGGGGCGTGATATTAAAACAGGAACATTTGGAGCGGATATGAAGGTTGCGCTTGTAAATGATGGGCCTGTTACTATTTGTATTGATTCGAAAAACCGTGAATAGATTATGACAATAGAAGAAGCTCAAAAACAGGTTGACAATTGGATAAAAACAGTAGGGGTCAGGTATTTTAGCGAATTAACAAATATGACTATACTTACTGAGGAAGTAGGGGAGTTGGCTCGTATAATGGCTCGTACTTATGGCGATCAATCGTTTAAAAAATCGGATTTAGATAAAAACATGGCTGATGAAATGGCTGATGTTCTGTGGGTACTTATATGTCTGGCCAATCAGACCGGAGTAGATCTTACCGATGCTTTAAAGAAGAATATTGAGAAAAAGACAAAACGCGATAGTGATAGGCATATTAATAATGATAAATTAAAATAATTAACAGATAATTAGTATATTATGCAAATGGATGATAAATATTTGGCTGTTCTCAAAGAGTACGACACTAATTTGGATGACGAGAAGATAAATGAACGTGTAGCTGAGATTATAGAAAAGAAATTTGACGAAAATAATAATATTGAAGTTTATAAGAAAATCTATTCGTGTCTCGATCTTACATCGTTAAATGTAACAGATTCGAGAGAGGATATTTGGCGTTTTACTGAAAAAGTAAACGATTTTGAAGGTAGTTCCGATATTTCGAATGTAGCTGCTATTTGCGTATATCCTAATTTTGTTGAAACAGTAAGAGAATCGCTTACTGCTCAGGATGTAAAGATTGCTTCTGTTTCGGCGAGTTTTCCAACTTCACAAACTTTTATAGAAGTAAAGGTTGCCGAAACTGCTCTGGCTGTTGCAAATGGAGCAGATGAGATTGATGTTGTTATCAATTTAGGAATGTTCCTTTCTCGTAATTATGAGGAAATGTGTGAAGAAATTGAAGAAGTAAAACATGCTTGTCGCGATGCTCAGTTGAAAGTCATTCTTGAAACAGGAATGTTGAAGAATGCTTCGAAAATAAAAAAGGCATCGATATTAGCAATGTATTCGGGTGCCGATTTTTTGAAAACATCTACAGGTAAAAATTCCGAGGGTGCTTCTTTAAAAGCTGCTTATGTAATGTGTCAGGCTATAAAAGAATATAACAGTAAGTATGTTCGCAAAGTAGGTTTTAAAGCTGCCGGGGGAATCACTACAGTCGAAGATGCTGTTAAATATTATACTATTGTGAAAGAAGTGTTAGGCGAGGAGTGGTGCGATAATACTTTATTCAGAATAGGAGCAAGCCGTTTAGCCGATAGCCTGTTAAAAAGTATAGGATAATTTGCTACACAATATATTTTAAAAGCTGACTATACGAGTCAGCTTTTAAATTTTATATCAATAGTATCGTTGTTATTTAGGTGTTCGTAAAGTAACTTTGCTTTACTTTTTCCAATGGTTTCTTCCAGATCGGGTAAGGATGCTTCTTTTATACGTTTAAAGCTCTTAAATCGTCTTAAAAGTAGTTTTTTAGACTCTTCACCTATACCTTTTATTGTGTCAAGTTCCGATTGTAGTTGCCCTTTACTCCTGCGGTTACGATGGAATGTTATGCCAAAACGATGGGCTTCATCCCTGAGATGTTGTATAACTTTCAGAGTTTCAGAGTTTTTATCTAAATATAGTGGTATAGAATCTTCGGGATAGTAGATTTCTTCCAGTCTTTTGGCTATACCTACTATTGCTATTTTCCCATATACCCCAAGTTCTTTGAGAGATTCTACAGATGCGTTCAACTGTCCTTTTCCTCCGTCTATAACTATCAGCTGGGGTAGGGGAGATTCTTCTTCCATCAAGCGTTTGTATCGGCGGTAGACTACTTCTTTCATTGTCGAATAGTCGTCGGGGCCTTCTACGGTTTTTACTATAAAATGCCTGTAATCTTTTTTCGACGGTTTTGCCATTTTAAATACAACACATGCCGATACAGGATTGGTACCTTGTATGTTAGAGTTATCGAAGCATTCAATGTGTACAGGTAACTCTTTCAGATGTAAATCGTTTTGTATGCCTTTTACTATTCTTACCGATCTTTGTTCGGGGTTTAATGTTTCGGCTTTTTTTAATTTATCTATTTTATATTGCTTTACATTTTGCTGCGATAAAGCGAGCAGCTTTTTTTTATCGCCGCGTTGAGGTATCAAAAATGATGTTTTTGTTAGTGAAATATCGGGGTAGAAAGGCACTACTATTTCTTGTGGATGGCTATCGAATCGTTTTTGCATTTCAATTATGCCCATACCCAACAGTTCTTCAGGGCTTTCTTCCATTTTCTTTTTATATTCAAATGTATAGGCACGTATAACGGCTCCATTCGACACACTTAAATAATTTATATAAGCAGCGTTTTCGTCATCTTCGTAACCGTATACATCTATATTATAATTGGCATTTGTTATTATAGTTGATTTGGTTTTGAAGTTGTCAATCAGTTGAAATTTTTCTTTTAATTTTTGGGCTTCTTCAAATTTCAACTCTTCCGATAACTTTTGCATATCTTCGTAAATGCTGTTGCTAACGAGACCTATATTTCCTTTTAGAATTTCTTTTACATATTCAATGTTTTTGTTATAATCCTCTAAAGTTTGTAGCCCTTCACATGGCCCTAAACATCTTTTTATATGATATTCGAGACAAACTTTAAATTTTTTACTTTTTATATTTTCTGGTGTTAGTGCCAGATTACATGTTCTTATAGGATATAATTTATGTATAATTTCGAGTAATGCTTTTACGCTTAAAGCTGAAGTGTAAGGCCCAAAATATGTAGATCCGTCTTTTATTATTTTGCGTGTTTGAAATACACGAGGGAAATATCCATTTTTGATGACTATTGAGGGATATGTTTTATCATCTTTTAACATTACATTGTATCTGGGTTGAAATTCTTTTATCAGATTATTTTCTAATAAAAATGTATCTTCTTCCGAGTTTACAATAATGTATTTTATATCTCTTATTTTACTTACAAGTATTCGTGTTTTAGGACTATCATCGTGATTTTTAGTGAAATACGATGATACTCTTTTTTTTAAATTTTTAGCTTTTCCTACGTATATAATAACCCCTTTGTCATCGTAGTATTGATAACAACCCGGCTTTTCGGGTATGTTTTTTATTATGTTTTTTAGATAATCTAGCATATTTTTCCAGATTATAAATAAGTTTGTTTGTATAGTTTTGTTTGTGTATTTTTAGAACTTTATAAGCGAGTCAACTTCTATATCGTACGGAAAATGATCCCGTCCTTTTAACTCTTCTAATTCTATTATAAAGTTAATATAAATTTTCTTTACTCCCATTTTTTTTACTAATTTATATGCAGCAAGCATTGTTCCGCCGGTAGCTAATAGGTCATCATGTATAATAACGATATCGTCTGGTGTTAAAGCATCTTTATGTATTTGAATTGTATCTATGCCATATTCTTTTTCGTAGCTTTCTTCTATAGTATCATACGGAAGTTTTCCTGGTTTTCTTATAGGTATAAAACCAGCGTTTAATTCGAGTGCCATAATAGGAGCCATTATAAACCCACGCGATTCTATCCCTATAATTTTTGTTATACCTTTATTCCTGTATTTTTTATTTAGCTCTTTTGTTAACTCTTTTAAATTGTCGGCATTTTTAAATAGAGTAGTCACATCTTTAAATTGAATTCCTGGAATAGGAAAATCCGGTATGTTGCGTATCGATTTTTTTAATTTTTCTAGACTCATTTGTTTATATAATTAAATTCTTATTTTAAGTTTTTTATTGTTCCACGTGAAACAAATTTTCATCGAGTGTTTCACGTGAAACATTTTTATCTTCCTAATAATACTAAAAGTATTGAAATATCATTTGGTGAGATTCCCGGAATTCTACTTGCTTGAGCTATAGTTTCAGGATTTATTCTTTTTAATTTTTCTCGAGCTTCGGTGGAAAGAGATAATATATTATCGTAATCGAATTTTCCTTTTATTCGTATATTCTCGAGACGATTAATTTTGTCTGCTATTATTTCTTCGCGTTTTATGTAACCATCGTATTTGACTTTAATTTCGATGGCTTCGATAATTTCTTCTTTTCGGTTAGGTATTTTGTCTAACTCTGTTTTAAATGTAGAAATATGTTCTTCTATATTATTGATGTTTATTTGTGGACGTGTAAGTAAATCTTTTAAGCGTGTGCGTTGTTTTAATGGCGATGTGCCTAATGTCTCTAATGTTGAATTTATATATTCGGGTTTTAATGAATAATTTTCGGTGAAATCGATTATCCTCGAAATTTCGTTTTTCTTTTCTTCTAATAAATGTAAACGATTACTTTTAGCTAATCCTATAATGTTGCTTTTTTCTGTTAATCTCATGTCGGCATCGTCTTGTCGAAGTAGTATTCTATATTCTGCTCTCGATGTAAACATACGATAAGGTTCGTCTACGCCTTTAGTTACTAAATCGTCGATTAATACGCCAATATAAGCTTCGTTTCTTTTTAGAATAAACTCGCTTCCTCCGTGTATATTTATGTGTGCATTTATACCTGCTATTAATCCTTGTCCGGCGGCTTCTTCATATCCTGTAGTGCCGTTTATTTGGCCTGCGAAAAATAGATTTTTTACAAGTTTAGTTTCTAATGTATGCTTTAGTTGGGTAGGGTCGAAAAAATCATATTCGATAGCATAACCGGGTCTGTATATTTTTATATTACGAAATGCTGGAACTTCTTTTAATGCATTTAATTGAATATCGAGTGGAAGTGAAGATGAAAAACCATTGAGGTAATATTCTTGTGTGTTTACGCCTTCGGGTTCTAAAAATAGTTGATGTGATATCTTATCGGCAAAAGTGACTATTTTTGTTTCAATACTTGGGCAATATCTTGGGCCGATACTTTTAATTTGTCCGTTGTAAAGGGGTGAATCTGGTAATCCTTTGCGTAAAATATTATGTACTTCTTCGTTTGTGTAACATATCCAGCAACTGAGTTGTTTTAATGTTTTTGCCGGATAATCGAGATATGAGAATTTATGAAAATCATCTTCTCCTTTTTGTTCTTCCATTAAAGAAAAGTCAACGCTTTTTCCATCTATACGTACAGGAGTTCCGGTTTTCATTCTTTCAACTTTGAACCCAATTTCTCCCAATTGTTCGGATATTCCGCTAGATGATGGTTCTGCTATTCGTCCGCCTATTAATTGAACTTTGCCAATATGCATTAATCCATTAAGAAAGGTTCCGTTTGTTAGAATTACCGATTTTGCCGAGAAATTTACTCCCATAGCTGTTTTTACTCCTTTTATCTCGTTGTTTTTTATGTCGAGCGAGGTAACAGTATCTTGCCAAATGTCTAAATTTGCGGTGTTTTCGAGTATTTCTCTCCATTTTAGAATGAATTGTGCTCTATCGCTTTGTGCTCTTGGACTCCACATAGCTGGACCTTTCGATTTATTTAGCATTCGGAATTGAATAGCTGTTTTATCGGTAACTATTCCCATTTGTCCGCCTAATGCATCAATTTCTCTAACTATTTGCCCTTTTGCTATGCCTCCTACTGCCGGATTGCAACTCATTTGGCCTATTTTGTTCATATCCATTGTTATCAGTAGGGTTTTTGATCCCATGTTTGCGGCAGCAGCAGCAGCTTCGCAGCCTGCATGTCCTCCACCGATAACTATTACCTCATATTTGAAGTCCATTGTCTTTTTTGATTTGTTTTTACGAAATATGATCTATTCTTTATATACAAAGTTAATATTATTAGTGCAATAATTTATCTTCGTGTTGTTAATAGCTGTATAATCTTTTTGTTTTGTAAAATATCGTTTGCTATTTTATAAATCTTCTTTCTCTTTTTGATCATTTTTCTTTTTATTATCTGTAATTAATTTTCTAAAATGTATTTCTATGTATAAATAATAAATCTATTGATTCCTTATTTGTGTTATTTTTTAATATCTGATTGTGTATTTATATTACTTGTTGTTTTTGTAGTAATTGATATTATTTAGTTATTTTCTCTATTTTTTATTTTCTCTGCTTTTATTAATAAGTTAATTTATATTTATAACTATAGAATTATAGTTTACTTAAATTATTATTATATTTTTAATTAATGAATTATACTAATAATTATATATTTTTTAATGTTAAAATATTTCATAAGTTATAGCGTTATATATATCTATATATATTCTATACTTCTTATAATATTTCATATTTTACTTTTTAATTTGTTATTATCTATCTCTTGTTTTTATTTTTTTATATTCATTCTATTCAGTTCTTGTTTTTTTGAAATATTTTTATTTCTATTTGTAATTTTTTCTTTACAAATTATCTTAATAGTATTTTTAGTTTTTAAATATTGACAATATTATATCTGTTGTCTGTTTATAAGTCGGACATAAATTTAATGTTTCTGTATACTCTCTTCATATTGTATTATTAATTTCTATCAATACTTGGTTTTCTTCCCTTTTCGTTGTTTATGGATTTGCGTGATTTGATATTAAGCTGTTTTTTCTTATTGTTTTTATTATTCCGTATTATGTGAAAATATTAATAAAATTGTCTTGTCTTCTGAATGTTACTTTTTATTTCCTACTTATACAATTTTCAATATATTTTTGTCTTTATATTTTTCTTTCTTTTTATTTTATATTCTATCTATTTATAAATTAAATTATGTTTATAATTATAGTTTTATATATTTATATTATAAATAATTATCTTTATAATAATATATTATATATATATAGTTCTTTTTTATAATGTTAATATTGTTTACTAATAATATGAATATATAATACTATACTAATATTTTATTCTTACATTTAATATTATTCTCCTGTTACCTTTTCAAAATAATTTGCTTTTATCTTATGAGCTTTTCTTAGTTTATATTGTAGTTTAATTAACTACTTCTGTTGTTTAATTGGCAATATTATGTTAAAAAATATCACTTTTTATGCTTTAATAGAATACTAATATTATATTTGAACATCTAAACTTAAGTGTGTTATGGAGTTTCATAAGAATAAGCCAATCTATGTTCAGATTGTAGATATAATTGCTCAAAAAGTTGTTTCGAAAGAATGGACTGAAGAATCAAAACTACCAACTATTAAAGAGTTGGCTAAAGATCTTGATGTTAATCATAATACATTGATGAGATCCCTTGAATTTCTGCAAAATCAAAAAATATTAGTGTCAAAGCGTGGTGTAGGGCTTTTTCTTACAAAAGATTCGTATAATAATGCTTTGAACTTCATGCGTAAATCTTTTTACGATAATCAGGTTCCTGAGTTTTTTGAAACTATGTACACCCTGAAAATCACATTGGGCGAACTTATTGACTTGTATAAGTCGAATAAAAAATCGAAATAATATTAATTTTCTGTATTTTTGTGTGATTAATTTTCTTTTTCTTAGACCAATAAAATGGTTTGAGATAATTTTGTATTATATAAATATCATTTTATGAAGATAGCACTTATAGGTTATGGAAAGATGGGCAAGGAAATTGAACGGATTGCCAAAGAGAGAGGGCACGATATTGTTGCGGCCATAGATGTAACCAATGCAGCTGATATGGATTCGGATCTGTTTAAAAGTGCAGATGTAGCTATTGAGTTTACAACTCCACATACAGCTATGAATAATTACAAGAAATGTTTTGCTTCGAATATTCCGGTGGTTTCGGGTACAACAGGTTGGCTCGAACATATGGACGAAGTTAAGAATGCTTGTGAAAAAGATGGGCAGACTTTTTTCTATGCTTCGAATTTTAGTCTTGGTGTAAATATCTTTTTTGCTTTAAATAAGTATTTAGCTAAAATTATGAATAAATTCCCCGATTATAACGTGAAAATGATAGAAACTCATCATATTCATAAATTGGATGCTCCGAGCGGAACTGCTATTACTTTAGCTGAAGATATAATGGATAATATTGACAGAAAAAGTCGATGGAATCTTGATTCGGAACAAAATAATGACGATTTGGCTATTTATGCTGTACGAGAAGGAGAAGTTCCCGGGATACATGAAATTATATACGAATCTTCTGTCGATTATATAAATATTAAACATGATGCCAAAAACCGTCAAGGATTTGCTCTTGGAGCTGTGCTTGCTGCAGAGTTTACTTGCGGTAAAAAGGGATTTTTGGGAATGAAAGATATGCTCGACTTTTAAAACATAAAGGGATGAATATTAAAGAACGAATACTGAACGCACCGAAGAGAAAATGGATACGCATGGCAATTATGGATTTGCTGTGTATATTATTTGCTATATGGTCGGGTTATTACTTGGTTTTGCTATTGTTATTATTGTTTTTCGATTGTTATATAACAAAATTTATACCTTGGGGAGCTTGGAAAAAATCGAAAAATCCTGTAGTTAGAAAAACGATGGAATGGGTAGATGCTATTCTTTTTGCGCTAATTGCAGTATATTTTATTAATACGTTTTTCTTTCAAAATTATCAGATTCCATCGTCATCTCTTGAGAAATCGTTATTAGTTGGTGATTTTCTTTTTGTAAGTAAATTGAGTTATGGCGCCCGTTCGCCAATGACTCCCTTATCTTTTCCATTAGCTCAACATACATTACCTTTTTTTGATAGTAAATCTTATATCGATAAACCTCAGTTGGAATACAAACGTTTACCCGGATTTGGTTCGGTGGAAAGGGGAGATATTGTAGTTTTTAATTTTCCTGCTGGGGATACAGTTGCTCTAAAAATTCAAGAACGTGACTATTATGCATTATGTAAGGTAAATCCTAATGGACGTGAAGGTGTGTGGGCTAATAAGGCAACTTATGGAGATATAGTTTATCGTCCGGTTGATCGCCGAGAGAATTATGTAAAACGTTGTCTTGGTCTTCCGGGAGAAACTATTGAATTGAAAAATGATACTACTTATATCGATGGAAAGGCTATTGAAGATCCTATAAATATTCAGCACTTATATTTTATACAAACTGATGGAACACAATTATCTGCTAAATTTTTCGAAGGATTAGGAATAACTAATGATGATATAGCTGGTATTGTTGGCGATAAAGCTGAGAATATCCTTCGTCCTTTTTTTGAATCACAATTGGATAGTTTAACTGTTTCTCAAATTGGTTTTGATTGGACTAAAGCAAACAAAGGTATACTTTATGTTAATGTGTTTCTTACGAAAGAGATGGTTAATGAGTTAAAGAAAAAACCTTTTGTTAAGAAAGTTATTCGTCAAAATGATTTTTACCATCGTCTTCATTCATTTACAGGTTCGGTATATTCTCAACAAATGGGTGTATACCCTATTACATATGAAAAGAGCGTTTTGCCCGGTGATTTTCCGGCTCTTTGGATTCCGAAAAAAGGAGAGACTATTCGTTTCGATGAAAACGTTGATTACAAAGTAGCAGCTTACGAACGTTGTATCAAAAACTACGAACATAATAATTTTGATTATAGCGGAGGAAAGGTGTATATAAACGGGAAAGAAGTCGATTCGTATACTTTTAAATTCGATTATTATTTTATGATGGGAGATAATCGTGATAATTCGGCCGATTCGCGTGCATGGGGCTTTGTTCCTGAGGATCATATTGTAGGTAGTCCTGTATTTATTTGGCTTTCGTTAGATAAAGATAAAGGATTGTTTAATGGAAAAATTCGATGGGGACGCCTGTTTACGAGTGCAAAAAAGAAATAAACATATAATTTGCGAAAAATATTAAGGCGGGTAAACCATATTAAAGCGGTTTGCCCGTTTTTTATTGATATTTAAATTCTTAAATTTGTTTCGCATTACTTAAACCTTATTATGGTTAAATCAACGAAATTCAGTGCATGGAAGATTATATTGCCAACTTTGCTTGGGATGGGGGTAATTGTTTATATGCTTTGGAAAGATCTTGCTCAGGATGGCGGCGAAAATCTTGAAAGTTTGAAGCAAATACAAGTTTCATGGAGAACGTTTTTCTGGATTTTTGTAGCTCTTTTATTAATGGTAGGACGCGATTTAGGTTTTACTATACGTTATCGGTATTTAACCGATAAACTTTTATCGTGGAAGCAAAGTATTAAAGTTACTTTGTTAGCCGAATTTGGCTCGGCAATTACTCCTTCTACAGTGGGAGGATCAAGTATGGCTGTTTTGTTTTTAGCAAAAGAAAATATTTCGGTAGGGAAAAGCACAACAATGGTATTTGTTACTATGTTGCTCGACGAGATGTTTTTTGTTGTCACTTTTCCTGTCCTTTTCTTATTTTTACCGTTCGATTCGTTGTTTTCGAGCGATTCAGCTCTTGAGGTTAGTATATTTACTCTTTTTGTTGTGGCTTATATTATCAAGCTTTTACTTTGTGCTTGTTTAATAACCGGTTTGTTCTTTAAGCCTCAAGCTATACGCTGGCTTTTACTTAATATATTTCGTTTACCATTTCTTCGTAAATGGCAACGTGCTGCTCAAAAAGTAGGAGACGATATAATTCTTAGCTCAAAAGAAATAAAAGGGAAAAAAATATCGTATTGGCTTCCATTGATATTTGCTACTGTTTTATCGTGGTGTTCACGATATTTGGTGGTAAATGCCCTTTTTATGGCGTTTTTCCCTGTCGAAGATAATTTGCTTGTATTTGCCCGCCAATTTGTTATGTGGATATTGATGATAATAAGTATAACTCCCGGTGGAAGTGGCTTGACAGAGATAATTTTCGATAAATATTTGAGTGGACTCATACCTATTATGGGACTTGCTCCTGTTATTATGCTTTTATGGCGGTTATTAAGCTATTATAATTATCTTTTTATCGGAGCTTTGCTTGTTCCACGCTGGATAAGTAGTTCGTTTGGAAAGAGGTCGCAGTAATGATAATTTAGAATAAACATAATACGATGAAAACGATTTTGAGAAGTCTCTTTGTAAGTGTTTTTTTACTATCATTTTTATATGTTTCGGCACAGCCGATAGATACTGTTTCGGTATATAGTCATAAAATGGGTATTGATGTCAAAAATTTAGTGATTTTACCGAAGAATTATAATGTCAATCAAACATATCCTGTTCTATATTTACTACATGGTCATGGAGGCAATCATATTTCATGGGCAAGGATTAAGCCGTCGTTACCTGAGGAAGCTTCGAGATATAATATGATTATTGTTTGTCCTGATGGAAAGAATAGTTGGTATTGGGATAGTCCGATAAACTCGAAGTCGCAATTCGAAACTTATGTAAGTAAAGAATTGGTTGAGTATATGGATAAAACTTATAGTACGGTAAAATCGAATAAGGGACGTGCAATAACGGGATTCAGTATGGGCGGACATGGAGGGCTGTGGTTGGGCATTCGGCATCAAGATGTTTTCGGTGCTTGCGGTTCAATGAGCGGGGGAGTAGATATACGTCCTTTTCCGAATAACTGGAATATGAAGAATTTACTGGGTTCGTATAACGAAAATCCCAATTATTGGAACGAACATACGGTAATGAATTTGGTAAAACTTATAAAGCCTTCAACTGCTAATATTATAATAGATTGTGGTGTAGATGATTTCTTTTTTGACGTAAACGAACGTTTACATCGCGAATTAATGCTTAATAAGATTCCTCACGATTATATTGTTCGCCCTGGTGCGCATAATGGTGCTTATTGGAATAATGCTGTTGATTACCAAATTCTTTATTTCTCAAAATATTTTAATAAAAAGTAAACACAGGCTAGTATGACACAATTAGAGCAAAAAGTAAAGAAATTTTCCGATGTAATGGCTGATGATTCGTCTTCTAACGATGATGTTAGTGCTGCTTTACGTCAAATTTATCAACTTATACCGGATGCCGGAGATGAAGACTTTAATAAAGCCTTGAAATCGATATTTTCGTTAGTTAAATTACCTAATATAGATCGTGCAGCAATGGCTGCCAGTATATGTGGTTATCTGGTTGAAAATGGATATCCGGGAGATGTTATTGTTGGCGATTTTATCGAATTGTATGATTCTCTTTTAGACTCGTCGGCTCCGTTTTTTGAAGCATATTATAAGAGAATTGAAGGCTTTGATAAATCGGACGATGAAACCGAAGAAAAAACAAATGAAATTTTCCAAAACTTATGGCAAGAACGCCTTGAATCTGCTCCGCAAGAAATAGGAGCTGTTGTTTGTTTAGATAAGTTTTTTCCTTGTGGAATTTCTTTGTTTTCGGCTGATAGAAAAGCCTTTTCTTCGGGAAAAGAAAAGTTGAACACTAAAGTTTCGGCTTTTGCCGAAGCAAATCAGGGATGTTATTGGTTCGATAAGCTTTTTACTGTTTTGTTCGATGAACCAGTTGTTGTTATAGATATGGATACTAATCGTGGATTTACCGGAAAAATGAGTGGAATTGTTGATAATTTTCAGCTTCAACTAGTATTGATGGGAATTAACGGGTTTAACGACGAAGTCAATATAAACGACGAAGATTTAGATATTATTCATGGTTTTGGATCTCAATCGTCAGAATCGGTTGTTGAAGGCAAATGGAATATGTATGATTGTCATTTGATTGGAAAAGGTGGATGGGAAGAATTAATCAATAATAAAAAGGCTTCAGTTGATAAAGCCCGTGACTTTATGGATACGTGGATATGGAGCGAAGGTTCGCCGGCTGATATTCCAGTTAAAAATGGACATCGGGTTATACTTTTAGGACAACCTTCTTACATTCGTAATTTGAGTATTCAACGTACATTTAAAAACCTCGAAGCATACGTTGAAATCGAGAAAAAATTGACTTCCGAAGAAATTGCAGAATTCTTGAAATAAAATATGAAAGAGCTCAAACTTTCGTTCGAACCGTATAATTTGCAATTAAAACATCCGTTTATTATTGCAAACTATTCGCGAACTACAACACCTATTGTTCTTACTCGCTTAGAATATGACGGATTGGTTGGCTACGGAGAAGCTTCGCTCCCACAATATTTGGGTGAAACACAGGAGTCGGTTATGCGTTTTCTCCGTAAAATTGACTTTTCTCGATTTGCTAATCCTTTACAGATTGAAGAAATTCTGAATTATGTCGATAAAATCGAAAAAGGAAATACGGCGGCTAAAGCTTCGGTTGATATTGCATTGCACGATTTGACCGGAAAAATGATAGATAAACCATGGCATTCTATTTGGGGACTGGATAAAACAAAAACTCCGTTTACTACTTTTACTATCGGTATGGATGTCGATGAAATGGTAAGGCAAAAAACCGAAGAAGTAGCTGAGAAGTTCAAGATATTAAAAGTTAAACTAGGCGGTGAAAACGACAAACGCATGGTTGAAGTTATACGTTCTGTAACTAATTTACCACTGGTGGTCGATGCCAATCAGGGGTGGCAGGATAGGAGTGAGGCTTTGGATATGATTAACTGGTTGTCGGAAAAGGGAGTTGTAATGATAGAACAGCCGATGAATAAGGATAATTTGGACGATAATGCTTGGATTACACAAAATAGTCCGTTACCGGTTTTTGCTGATGAATCGGTTCAGCGTTTTTCAGATTTGGAACGAATAAAAGGAGCTTTTTCGGGAATAAATGTAAAACTAATGAAATGTACAGGTATGCACGAAGCAAAGAAAATGTTGGATGTTGCTCCTTCTTTAGGTTTTAAATCTATGTTAGGGTGTATGACTGAGACTTCGTGTGCAATTTCGGCAGCGGCCCAGTTGTCTCCACTGGTCGATTTTGCCGATTTAGACGGAAACCTTTTGATAAGTAACGATTGTTTTGATGGGGTGAAAGTTATAAATGGAAAGATAGAACTGAACGATTTGTCGGGAGTGGGTATTAACTTATTATCACCTGTCTTTTAATGTGTCTTATTATAATAATTCTATTTTTATAGAATTGAACCTTGCTTATGGTATACTACAGACATATTATTTACAAAACCTGACACATCTGACAAAAATATGATTTTTTTTGGATTGTAGGTTTTTCTGTAACGGCTGTAAATGAAATTAATCATTTGAAAACAATAAGCGATATAAAGGTGTTTGAAATTCCCCATTCAAATCAAACGGTTGATTCTTGAATTCTTCCATATATCGAAAATAATCAATGCTGTCTCTCACAGGATAATCTACGAGTAGTATACAATTTTCAATATTTGTTGTATCATAAACAACCATATATCTTTCTCCTATTTTCATTTTTTTATATTTATTGTTACTTAGTCCTTTATCTTTCTGTTTTTTATAAATCAGATCATTAATATCTAAACTAAAATAAATTGACGCATCGCCAGCTGATCTTTGATTAGTACTAGGAGTAAGTATAAGTTGAACTGTTCCTATGGAGTATCCCATATTTTGCATTATATCTACTTTCACATTGTGTCTTTTATATGTAATCCAAACTGCTATCGCAATAAAGCATGCAAAACAAAGAATAATTAATTTCCAACTTATTTTATTCGAGTTTTTTTTCATTTTAGATAAAAAGAATTATAAGTATTATTATAAGGTTTCATCCAGGTCCTTGGAGTTACCTTAAGGGTTGGTTGATGATAATAGTAATACGAAGTATTATTATGGAATCTACTATTATTATATAGGGGTGAGGTCGAATATCCTTGATAAGGATTGACCCTCCTCCTCCTATAGGGCCTGGCCCTACAGTGCCAGCATATGCGCCTTTAGTTTCTGCTGCATATTTTTCATATTCCGTTTTGGGTTGTGATTTGCTAATCTCATTAGTAGAATTGAATTTTCCTTGTATGGCATTCGTTGTTGTTGTCATACTTGCACTAAACAAAGATCTTGAAAATGATTTTTCCCAATTAACTTCTCCTTCTACTAATAAATCAGAACCTACATTAACACCAAAATTTAGAGTATAATTTACAACAAAATCACTGCTTACGCTTGCAACAGTTTTATTAACACCTTGATTTGTTAAAGTCGTTGTCAATTTTGAATTAATATAATTTGTAGGCAATTTATTTGTTACACCTGCTGTTACAACTGTAATTATTCCGTCTCTTAATCCATCAGTCAACACTCCATCTGAAAAAGTATAATCATCCCTTACAAATCTATTACCTGCTCCCCCTACCGTTTCGGCTCCTGCTGTTATCCATAGATTACCTGTTGCTAACCCTGCACCTTTAGCAGCAGCAATAGTGGCATACAAACTAAATTTTTCCCACTGAAATCCCCCATCTGAAATGTCATCCCAATTTTCATATACATTGTAAGCTGTTGATGCTGCGATTATTAAAAGGGGTACCCACCAAGCTTCCCCATTCGGGTCGGTATACTTAAACGGATTGTTTAAACAGTACGAATAGCGGTTAAAGTTCAACCAGTCGCCCGGTGTCTGTATATACGGGTCGGGACTAATGAATTGCATTGTTTCAGGGTCGTAAACACGCCCTTTCATGTGTATATATCCAAATTCGTCGATGTGCGAATGCATGGTATACCCACGGTGCAACAAACAATTCTGATCGTTGGCTATTCCCGTATTGTCCATTATATACACTGCCGCTATTCCGTCGCCGCCATAAATATAATGAATTCCAATTCTACCCAACTATAATAACACCTCTCTTTTAAGGCCTCAAACACATATTATTTACAAAACCTGACACACCTGACAAAAATATGCAAATTTTCGGTTTGTAGGCTTTTGTAAGGGTAATAGCACTTTACTTATAGATAAACCCCAGATACAAATAGAGTATCTGGGGTTATGCTTAACTAGACTTTATGGATAAGTTATTGTCCAATTCATTTTTGTCATTTCATTTACAGTATATTCATAACGCTTTAAAAGAAAACTATTATTATAGCGGAGGCTATCACAATTTGACCTAAAATAAGGATAAACTCTTTTATCAAGTATAAATATTTGAAGAATATAATCCTTTTGATTTCCAAACTCTGATTCCCATGTCCAATCACACCACAAAGTTGTATGAGAATATGGAGGTATAAGATGTATATGTCTATTGCAAACAATAAATGTGTCTCTCCAATATCCTTCATAACTAAAATAAACCGTATCATCTGTATTATTATTTACGATAAAAGGAAACGGACCTTTAGCTTCACGGCACATCGTTAATGTCGATAATATTACTATAAATGTACCAAATAGCATTATATATTTGAAATATCTTTTCATAATCTTATTTATGGTTTGTGAGGAAATAAATAAAGGTCGTTGTATTGCCCAAAAGGTGCAAATCGTCTTTCGAACCAGGTATTATTCATTAGCAAATTACCAAACGGTATACTTCTGTCTTTATAATCCCAATATTTACCATTTACATTATTGGTACCATTAATGGCTAAAGGATTTTTATAAAAATTCCAGCCTTTTCTTTCAATTTCATGCGAACCATCATAATTATTATTAAAATCTTCCTGCGATTGATAAAAGCCATCAACATATCGGTTAAAATACAAAAATCCTCTGACATTTGCATCCTGTTCGTATTTGTTATATTTATGTGAACCATCGCTAGAGCCTGCTGATTGTATACTTCTAAATCCTACTCTAAACAAATAAGAAGGTCCCATCGATTGGCTTTGTAAATAATGTCCATATTCATGTTGGAATAAAGTGTTATTTGGATCAGCTTTTATCCCAGGTTTTCCTACAATATAAGCCCCGATTGATATAGCCCCATTTGAAACATATTTTGATGAATATGACTCCGAAACTGTAGCTCCTCCATAATAAGTAACTCTTCTAGTAAAACCTAACATATTTGTTGCATGCGAATAAGTAAATCCTACCGTTGTTTGTAATGATTCCCATGTAAAGCGAGAAATGAGTTGTTTTGCCCTATCTGCAAAGTTAAGATTGCTATCTGTTTTTAATAATCCCCAGTATATTTTATACTCATTTTGTATGGACCGCCAGGCCGAATCATAAGCTTTCCATGGTTCCTTACTAAATAACCCTCTAAGAAAACCTGTAACAGCACTAAACATATTTCCACTCGGATCGGTATACTTAAACGGGTTGTTTAAGCAGTACGAATAGCGGTTAAAGTTCAGCCAGTCGCCCGGTGTCTGTATATACGGGTCGGGGCTAAGGAACAGCATTGTTGCAGGGTCGTAAACACGCCCTTTCATGTGTATATATCCAAATTCGTCGATGTGCGAATGCATGGTGTACCCACGGTGCAACAAACAATTCTGATCGTTGATTATTACCCGTATTGTCCATTATATACACTGCCGCTATTCCGTCGCCTCCGTAAATATAATGAATTCCAAATTCTACTCAACTATAACAACATCTCTTTCTTAAGCCCTCAAACGCATATTATTTACAAAACCTGACACATCTGACAAAAATATGCAAATTTTCGGTTTGTAGGCTTTTTGTAAAGGTAATAGCACTTTACTTATAGATAAACCCCAGATACACATTTATATCTGGGGTTTATATTTACGCTTAAGGATATTCTATTATCCAACGTTGCTTTTCTAATTGTTCCATTGTAAAACTTTCCTTTTTTGTGTAAAGTTGTTTTTTAACAATATTGTTCCATCCCTCTTTTTGCATTATGCTATCTGCTATAAAAAACACATAAATTTCATTTACAGAACATATATCGAATATTTCCCAACGTTCATAAGATCCTGTGTGAAGAAAATCAATACTATCTGGATATATTTTATAATATAATGGGATATTCTTAAGTTTATCACTTTTTTCAATTGATAACTCCATCTCATATATTGGAGGGTAATACCATCTCATAGTGTCGTCGCAAGACCAATAGAGGTATATGATTGATTCAGAGTTGTTTTTAATTGATATCAATTTTCTTGGAGGATCATATGCAAATAAACAAGAATAGAATAAACTTGATATAACTAGTGCATAAAGTAACTTGTTTTTAAACATAGATATAGCTAATTACAATAGAGTACAAAAAAATATGCCCTTTTTATCTTTTAAAGATATATTATTGACTAAAATATCTGAGAACATAATTTCCAAGTTATAATTTTCAAAGTCAGACATTTTTTCTATATAGCTATTGTTAAAATATTTAAACTTCATTTTGAAAGGAACTGTTTTAGTAGCTTGCGGTAAAATTTTAATTGAATCAAATTCAGAATTAATAGTAGCATCAAATACTTGATTTTGATTTTCTTTATTTTTTAGACAAGCATTTGTTGTTCTTATTGTCAGATACATAGTGTCATTTGTATAACTATATACTTTAATATTACCTGAAATAACATAATTGCTATCTGAAATTGTTATAAATTCAGAATTTGGGTTGACAGACATATAGATATAATCAGTAACTATAATGTCTGATTGTTCCTTATGTTCTTCTGTTAAATAAGTTGGGTAAGGTTTCCGGAAATCTTCGATTAAAGGAAATTTTATACCGCAAGAGACGAATAATTCTGAAAGTACAAAAATAACTATATATTTTCTCATGTTATCGTATTTTTATTGGAGGAGAATATCGGATATAAGGTCCATTTTTACCTATATAGCCTATATAACCAAGTCTGTTATATACTGCATAATCTGCTGCATAATCCAATGTTCCTCCTATATTATAAACATTTGATAGTCCATACTTTTTATATTCTGACAAAACCCTTTTGTAAAAAGGAGCGAATCCCTTCTTTTGAATTTGAATAATATGTTCAGTTTCATGGTGGATTAGATATCTATCATAATCAGTGTCTCCAGTCAATTTTGTAACGGCATTTCTTCCGATGGTTATTCCTTCTCCTTTTCTCATGAACACAGATCCTCCTCTATAAACTTGTCCATAATCACCTAGTTCACAATATATTTCTGGGTCAGGAATATATGTACTACCCATAGTTGCAATGTTTAACATTGAATTACTAGCCCCATTTATTGCTCCACCTAAAGCACCTTGCCACATAGCATTCGGATTATTATCTATAGCACCTTGTACTGCTCCGGAATAAAGTCCAGTTACTGCACCTCTCACAGAATTAAAGCCTATTTCTGCCATACCATTTTTAAAGGCCCCTCCTTGGACTCCTGAGAAATTAGGTAATTGAGAACTTACAAATCCTCCAATAACGCTTCCGGCAATACCTCCCCATGTTATATCGTTATCAAATATCGTATTTGTTAGAGCAGTGCTTGTTGTTTGACTTAGTATATTGTATCCTAAATTGTTAGCAAAGGCACCACCAATACTACTAAATCCTCCACCTATAGCACCTCCAACAGCTCCCATGCCTACCGAATTTCCGAAAGAACTCCAAGACCAATTTCCTGAAATACCCGCTCCTATAGCATAACTAGCTGCACTTGTACCCGCACCAATTACAGCGCCCCAACACATTGCATCTAAAACAGTACCTACACCTGGAAAAAGTGCTGTAAAAAAGAACTCCCCACTCGGATCGGTATACTTAAACGGATTGTTTAAACAATACGAATAGCGGTTAAAATTCAGCCAGTCTCCCGGTGCCTGTATATAAGGGTCAGGGCTAAGGAACTGCATTGTTGCAGGGTCGTAAACACGCCCTTTCATGTGTATATATCCAAATTCGTCGATGTGCGAATGCATGGTGTACCCACGGTGCAACAAACAATTCTGATTGTCGGCTATTCCCGTATTGGTAACTTTGGTTCGCTTGCCCCAAGGCGAATAATAGTACCTTTCGGCTACCGTATTATTTGGCTTTACCAATGCAACCAACGATCCTAAGTTGTCGGTATACGTATGATACAGGTTATTACCTGTATTGTCCATTATATACACTGCCGCTATTCCGTCGCCGCCATAAATATAATGTATTTTACGTGAATTTGTTCCATAATAATCTTCTTCTTCGTAATTTCCATTATGATAACTTCGTGAAAAAGAAGAGCTCGCATCTCCAGTACCCATTTCTACAAGCTGATCGTCAACCCCATAATATGCATCAAGCGTTTTTGTACTATAACTGCCGTTAGGGTTATTTACACATTCGGCCATAAACTCAAGTTTTCCTGTTCGCGAAAAACTCATATAGCGTTCACTACCTATTTTCTCCCAATAATCGGGGTTGGCTGTTGTTATCGAGGTTAAAGCATGGGGCTTACCATTTTCGCCATAATTAAGTGTTCCCAAGTTGGGATGTTTCATATTGCCCAAGTTGTCGTAATATGCGTATACTGAAGACCATTTCGTCAAACGGTTCATGTTGTCATACACAAACGGTTCTTGATGATTTCTTATGCCATCTTTTCGAGATGTAAGGTTGCCTTTCGAGTCGAAGACGTAAGTAAAGTCTACAATTCCTGTTGCTTTTATGGCTGTAGGGAATCCTCTGTCGTCGTACGTATTAGTGGTTGTAACGTTTCCTTTTTTCACTTGGGTAAGCTGTCCTTTTGTGTTTTCGGCAAGGGCTTGCCAAATCAGGTTATTATTAACGTCCCTTACTTCGGTCAGGTAACCATTATTATCGTAAGTATTTGTTGTATAGTAACCCGTAGGATAAGTTTCTTTTTTTACCCGCCCTAATTTATCGTACTCAAACCGTGATGTTTTACTGTTCGATGTAACAGAGGTAGTCCTGTCGAAATTATCGTATGCATATGTTCTTATTTCAAAATTGTTCGATTGTTTTATCAAACGATATTTCGAATCGTATTCGTACGAAACTCCATTCTGCCTTCTAAGCAATCCGTTGTTATGATATTCGTAAGTTATAACGGTAGGGCTTGTAGCCGAATGCATATAACGTTTTGTTTTTGTAATCTGTCCCCATGCATCGTATTCCGATTCTATAACGCCTCCGTCGGGGTCGGTTATCTTCGTACGGTTACCTTGCAGGTCGTACTCCATGGTAACGGCTTGTCCACCTTCGGGAGTAGCTGATTTTGTCAGTCCATTTGCATAATAAGTGAAGTTAACCGATTTTCCATTTGTTGTAATTCTTTCGGCTTGATTCAATGAGTTCAATATTGTTTCAGAAATATCTGTTGGTGTTGTTATTGTTGTTTTGGCTCCATCATACGCATATGTAGTTGTTCCTATTGGTGTAACACTTGACTCAATTCTTCCATAATTATCATACGAATAAACAATATTCCATTTTTTTGTATCATTTTCAAAATAAGGTTCAGATACTCTATCCAGTTGTCCTTCAAGATTATATTCTGTGTCAATAAATATTTTTTTATTATTAAGCCCATATGTTTCTATCCTTATTTTACGGCCTAATTTGTCATACCACTCTTTTACGGGAGATTGGCCTGAAGACTCAGAATAGCTATAATATTTAGCATCTCGTGGCGCATCGGTTGAAGCCCACCTCAAAACATTGACCTCTGCTGTTCCATCGGGATTAATTGTTTTTATAAGTTGCCCGAATCCATCATACTGATAAGATGTTGTGCCTAATCTGTCTGTCGTGGACAAAAGTAAATTTTTTGTCATATCGTAACGATAAGTAACAGTTTGATTAAAATGATCTGTTTTACTAGCTAAGAATCGTCCGGAGGTGTAAGTCATATAAGAATTACGTGTTATGCCATTTGCTGTAACTGATACTTGTCTGGCATTCCCATATTTATCGTGATATAAGTATTTAGTATTTACTTCTTTATTGTCATCTTTATCTATAATTTCTGACGTCAGATTACCTTTATTGTCATATAAATACTCGACTTTTCTTACAAAATCATTTTCATTAGCTATATGTTTTGTAATAGTAGATGAACTTATCTTATTATAAAATAAAGATCCCTTCTTTACATATACTAATTCTTGTTTTTCGGATCCTAAACCTATATATGAAGTCTCTATTAATTGTGGATTTCCAGAACTGTCATATCTTGAATATTTTTTTTCAATAGTCTTTGTCCGTCTTAAATAATCTTTAAAGATGTGTGAATTTAAGCGAAGAAAATATGCTTTATTTCCTTGTGAAACAGTTGCATAATCTATTATATTCTCTTTTATCAACTCTCCGGATATTAATTTTGCAGTTTCCTTATATGGATATAAAATTCCAAATATACTACTCGATTTATTTTCGCTAATATTCGTTACATTCGTTACTAAGTTTCTTTTTTCAGTATTAAAAAAACCAAGAAAACCTCGTGCCTGTAAATGAGTATAAGGCTTATAAAATTCATATTCAGTGTTTATATTCTCACTTTTTATTTTCTTGACAACTTCAAGTTTTGAAGGGCAAATAGTTACCATTTTGTCAGAACTGGTAGAATTAGCATTTTCAGAGTAACCTGTATTATGTCTGGATAGGAATGGACTCTTGTAATCTTGGTAGGTTATCGATAAATCTCCACCCATAGAGTCTGTTATTTTTACTATTTTATTGAATCTGACATCCTGACAAAAAGATAAAATCTGTGCTCCCTTTAGCCCTGTATAATTCCTATTAAGATTTACATAAATATCAGTACTATGTTTGTTTAAAAAATTACCACTTGATTTAAAATGAGCACTTGTTATAAGCGCCTCATTATCTATGATTTGCGAATGAAAATCGTCGCCTTTGCTTATAAGGCATCTAAGTGTGGCATTATTTTCCGTATTAGAAGTTTCTATTATAATATCACTCTTACCATCTCTATTTAGATCTGTAACTAGTACTTTATATTCCGATGGATAACGATTATATGTTGTTTCCTTCATATAAGAGCTCATGTCCTTTTCTGTAAATGTTTTTCCATTCGATATGTATAACTTCCATTTATCATCTTCTTCGCATTTTTCCAGAATATCAGTATTTCCATCACCATTGAAATCTCCCGGGTAAAAATGGGCTTTATATGAAAATTTGTAATTATCAGTACGTATAGGAATAAATCCTTCACCTACACTATATTCATAAAAACAGGTTTTATGTCTACCTTCGATATACATTATCTCAGTTTTACCATTTCCATTAATGTCAGTAAGTAAAATCTGAGACTTTGCATAATCTGCGAATATTGTTAAATCGATGTCTGTAGGAAATCCCCATGATGAAATAATTCTATTATTGTTTGCAACTAATAATAATTGAGTTTTACCATTTCCTAAAAAGTCTGACGGAATTACATGAAAATATTCTCTGTATTGAAAATCAGATCCTTTTATATCTATTCTTATATCCTGTGAACTATAACGTAAAAACTTGTTATTTTCATATTTATAGCATTCCAATAATAATGCAGTTGACCCACTGTTATATGGTACTCCTCTATATAACTCGTCTTTGCCATCATTATCCATATCTAAGAACAAAAAAACCGGAGCATCATCTCCCCCTTTTCCTTCATAAAGTGTTTCAAAAAATTTGTTTCCGTTATTTCTATAAGCTATCCAATATTGTTTTCCATCCATTTTTACAACTTTCATCACTAGATCTAATATACCATCACCGTCTAAGTCTCCAAAAGCAACAGGAATGAAATGATTTATATCTGCATATGCAGTTACATTTGTGCTTTTATTAAAAGTTAATTCTTTTATATATGAATAGTTGTAACTAACCGGAGACCAATCAAATTTAATGGGGTGGATAAATTCTCCATCCGAGTTTCTTTTTTTAATTGAAGAAAGATAATCTATATTATTAACCACATTATAGTCTAACAGATACTCTTCCAATAGATTATTCCCTGATCCTTTTACTTCTATTTTTTCAAGTAAAGAATTATTGTTGACAGTCATTCCGTCCAGATATTTTGTAGAAGTATCTGACAATGTTGTGTAATGAAATTGCACACTGTTGACTACTTGTTTTTGATTAGAATCGATATGCCCATATTCGATGCGCGATAAGTGATTGTTCTTACATGTAAAATAACATATTTGCCCTGCACTTGTGCGGGTAAAATCGTTGTCATATATATATTCGATATAATTATTATTGCTATCAATTACCTTTGTTAATGCCCAGCCCAGATTTTTTTGAATTATATCAACAAATTCTATGGGTACAGAACCATTGTTAATAACAGTACCGGAACCTTCTATCGGATAATATGATGCTATATTTGATAAACTTCCGTACTCTAAGATATTACCCTCTTTTGTGTATACTTTAAAATAAAGTGGTCCCCAATTTTTTATATTATAACCTACAATGCGAATTACAGTATTGTTTTCGGTACAATAAACAATGCTGTCGCCTGATGCTTCTTGCTGAATCATTCGTTGACCATCATAAGTTAGCGGCGATGTTTTATCCCAAATAATACCTGTTTTTTCGTTATCAAAATAATAATTTTTAGGGCTCCGACTAATCATAGAGCTGGCACTTATATTCCATCCCCAGCCTGCAATACCATTTCCGGCTTGACTGCTATACACCAATGAGATATTGGGCTGCATACCATTTATACCGGCAGGACAATTTATGGGAATTGTGTATGTCGCAGCTCCTGTAGAACTTACATCGAAACTTCCGCCAATAGTTCCAACAATACCTCCTTCTTCCGGATTATTAGTTATTGTTCCATCGGGTTTTGCATAAACTCCTTCGGTAGGAGGGAACAATAAAAGTTCATTTATAGAACCCGTAAACGAATTACCTTGAGTGGATGTATATGAAAAACCCGGTAACAATTCGATAATATCGCGGGCAACATAATTTTGGTTTCCATTCATTGTCGATTTGAGGCTCCAGCTCGGTTGAGTTTCCTGAGCTTGTGTACCTCCTAATACACATATATATACTAAAAGAACAGTAAAATATATTCTTTTCATCCTATCTTATCTTTTTATTATTTTCCAATTCGAAGTCGATTCTCCTGCTGTTATTTGCATTACGTAAATTCCTGATACGTATTCTTGCAAATCTATCTCGACAACCTCTGATATGCCCGGCTTCTGTATAAGTAATTTTCCTGCCTTATCATATACCTTTATTTCGGCAGTCGTTTCTGATGGAAGGTTCAGTAACTCTACCTTCAGTAAACCTTCGGTGGGATTTGGATATATGATTGCAGTAAATTCGGCAAGTTTTTCAGTATGTGTTTGAGGTTCTGCCTCCTGTTCTTGAGCTGCCGATCTTCTTACATCCATTACAATCAAATTGTGCGATATACGATTGCCTCCTGCATCGTATTCGTATACTACACTATGTTGAGCCACAATTTTTTCACAGCCGAATATTCCCAATATGAATACTAGACCTAATATATATTTTTTCATAGTAATAGGTGTTATTTTGTTGATTCTAAATTTTTCAAACGGTTTTGAAGGTCTTCTATTTGAGTTTTTTGATCCTTATTCTTTTGTTCCTGTTCTATCACATATAAGGTTAACTCTTCAATCTTTTGTAGCAGCTTTGCCTGCATTTCAACCACATCAATTCCTTTTTCTATTACCTCTTTTTCGGAAGGAATATCAGGCAGGTGCTTATGTTCGTCAATATGTTGTTTTACACTTTCGAGAGATGGAAGTTTATAATCCTTCGCAAAAACAAAATCGGCCCATGTTACAGCTTTTATTTCTACTTTATCGGCACATATTGTTCCTTTCACATCCAATGCATTTTGAGGATTCTCTACACCAATACCAACCCGTCCATTATTGGATACAGACAACCAACTTTTCCAAACATTATTAATGTTGTTGCCGACAACAAAACGATCTTTGCCATCATTTCCACTCCTGACATTTATACGCAGATCCGAATTGTTGCTGCTCCAGTTGTATTTAGATATAAAAAAAACCTTGTTATTAGATAGTTCATTCCCTTGGAAATACAGTCGGGTACCTTCTCCCATTTTTCCTGTAATGTTTTCTCCAATATACCCATTATCTCTTACAGTAAAATTCAGAAAATTCAGGTTTCCCTCCATCGTGTGATTTCCTTTACTGTGTATCAATTTAGCCCATTCTCCTACTCCTGTATGGATGCGGCTACGAACCCACACATTAGGAATGCCTTTGGGTTGGGTGTGAGGCATTATTCTAAAAGCCATTTGACCGCCATATTTCTCGCTCATGTGTGCGATTGTGATACCATAAAATATATCAGAAATAGAATCAGGATTATTGGGAGTAGTCCGTGCGCTCGAAAAAAATCCCGATTCGTTTATTGTATCCCAATCGTTTAAACCAACTGTTCTTAATGTTTGACTTTTTACTGATAATGATATAATGATAAATGCTACTAGTGATATAACTTTTGTTTTCATAAAGATTTTCTTTTATGTTGATTGTTAATTAGTTTATTACAATGAGGATAGTGAACGTATGTTTTGTATAATAGAAGAGTTACACTTTTTGATTCGAGATATAGTTTCAGATTAATAATTGTTTTTCAGTACGGATTATAGATAAATAACAAAACATCACGCTGTTTACGAATACAAATAAAAACAAAATTAACTAAATAGCAAACAATTTAGTCGCTATTGGTTAAATATTTGCAATTTTAACAAAAAAGAATAGAGTTAAGATATAGTGAATTAATAGCTGTACATAAGAAACAAAAAAGATGCAAGTTTTTTGAAACTCACATCTTTTTTTGTTTTACTAAGCTGTCTCACCAGGATTCGAACCTAGACCGGCAGAGCCAGAATCTGCAGTGCTACCATTACACCATGAGACAGTTGCATTATATGTAGTGCAAAGGAATGAAAGATTCCCTTATTTTACAATAATCAAGTAATAATTTTTCTTACCCCGTTGGATAAGGATAAATTTATTATTTATTAAATACGAACTGTCGATAACCTCTTCAGTATCTTCCAAACGGTTTTTATTTATCGATACACCTCCCGACTGAACAAGCTTACGCATTTCGCCTTTCGACGGAAATACTGCTGTTTTTTCGGTTAAAAGGTCAATAGCTTTCACTCCCAATTCGATATCGTTGTCCGATACTTCGAACTGCGGAACGCCTTCGAATACCTCAAGGAAAGTTTCGTTGTCGATGGCAGGAAGCGATTTACCAAAAAGTAACTCCGATGCCTTAACTGCATTTTCGAAATCTTCCTGCGAATGCACCATTACCGTAACTTCCTGTGCCAGCCTTTTCTGAAGCGGACGTAAATGAGGCGCAGCCTTTTGTTCTGCTACCAAACCCTCAATCTCTTCCTTGCTTAAAGCTGTGAATATTTTTATGTATTTTTCGGCATCATCGTCGCTTACATTCAGCCAGAATTGATAGAATTTGTAAGGAGATGTATAACGGCGATCGAGCCAAACATTTCCCGATTCGGTTTTTCCGAATTTTCCACCATCGGCTTTTGTTATAAGCGGACACACTAACCCGAAGGCCTCGCCACCTACTTTACGACGGATAAGTTCTGTTCCTGTTGTTATATTGCCCCACTGGTCCGAACCTCCCATTTGCAATTTGCAACCGAAGTTAGAAAATAGGTGAAGATAGTCGTATCCTTGTACCAACTGGTAAGTGAACTCGGTAAAAGACATACCTTCGCCTTCGCCCGAGAAACGTTTCTTAACCGAGTCTTTCGACATCATGTAATTAACGGTGATATGTTTACCTATATCCTTGATGAAACCAAGGAAAGTTATATCTTTCATCCAGTCGTAATTATTTACCATCAGGGCTGCATTAGGGGCAGTAGACTCAAAATCGAGAAATTTAGCCAACTGTTTTTTTATCGCATCCTGATTGTGGCGTAAAGTTTCTTCGTCAAGAAGGTTTCTTTCGAGCGATTTACCCGAAGGGTCGCCAATCATGCCTGTTGCGCCACCCACCAATGCAATAGGGCGATGTCCTGCACGCTGAAAGTGCTTCAACATCATAACGCTTACCAAATGTCCAATGTGTAAAGAATCGGCAGTTGGGTCAATACCAACATAAGCCGAGGTTAACTCTTTTTGTAATTGCTCTTCGGTCCCCGGCATCATGTCATGGATCATCCCACGCCATTTTAACTCTTCAACAAAATTCATCGTTTCTTTTTAAATATTAAAAGTGATACAAGTTTCGCAAAAGTACGACTTCTTTTGTAAATAAAAAAAGTAGTCGGAAAAATACATGCTTGCTATCTAAATATTGTAATTAAGCACAATGCAAACATTTGTTTTAAGAATGGTTACAATTTAACAATAAAATAGGGATAAAAATGCTGTTTGTTTTATAAAAAACCCATATTTTTATATCAACTTTTATAAATCCGGAATATCTGTAATAATTGAATACTACAATGAAACGCGCAATTATTGTTTTATCAATCGTTGGTTGCCTGTTCATATTAAACTTTGGCTGTGACCATCAATTAAAAAATGCCGAACTTTTAATTATTGAGGCTGACTACCTGTTGGCCAATGACGAACCTGCCGAAGCTTTGGCGAAACTCGACTCGGTTGTGGGGCTCGAAGCCCTCGACAAAAAGGTGTATCATAAGTATCATTTACTTAGAATTCAGGCAAAAGACAAATCTGACAGAAGCATAGTAAAGGATACGGTAATACTGAGTACAAAAGAGTTTTACGAGAAAGAGAACGATTACCCAAATACTGCACAAGCAGCATTTTACTACGGAAAAGTATTGCTGCTGAATAAAAAAAACGAACCTGCTTTGCAGCAATTTCTCGATGCCGAAAAGTTTGCCAATAACACAGACGATAACAATCTGAAAGGATTAATACAATGTTATATTGGCGAAGTAAATTATTACAAACCTAAGTTGCGTAGCAAAGCTATCGAACGTTACAAAAATGCTTTGCATTATTTCGAAAGAAGCAAGAAAAACGATAAATTCAGGAATCAGATTATGGCTGATAATATGCTGGCAAACACTTTTCTGTTGATGGGAGAAAGAGATAGCGCTTTTTATTATTACGACAAGGGTTATGAGATAGCTAAAAGCAAAAACGACAAAAAGCTGGAACTAGATTTAACATTAAATATAAGTACGGCACTAAAAATCAGAGGAGATTATGACGAAGCAAAGATGTACCTCAGGGAAGTATTGCAGATGACAGATGACGATAATATCAAAATAAAAGTTTTTTCTAGTATGTCTCACATCTTTATGTTGGAACATAACACCGATTCTGCTCAATATTACATAGATAAATCGGTGGAACTTTCCGATCTGGGATATAATGGAGGAAATACCCTGAACATATATTGGATATTATCGGAACTCGAGATATTAAAAGATAATCATAAAGAAGCTATCGGTTACCTGAAGAAATATATAAGAACCAATAATGCCATTCATACCCAAAGGGAAGAACAAAACATACGCGAAATAGAAAAGCGTTATGGTTTTGAGCAGATTCTGAACAGGAATTATCAATTAGAGATAGAAAAGTTCCGGTTGTTTATCGGAATCTTAGTAGTTATTCTTATTGCTTTAGCTATAATAACCTACTATTACAGAAAACATGCGAATAAAGAAAAAGAGCTACGCGAAGCAAACGAAATGATTTATAGCATGCAACAAATGGGGCGTGTACAGAATGAGCAAAAAGATGAGTTTAAAGCTACATTGTACCAGCATTTCGATATATTGAAGAAGGCTGCTTTGTTTGAGGGATATCTGCGTCAGGGTGAAAAGAAGCAAAACGAAAAACTGTTGAAAAAATTCAGGGAAGTAGTTTATGGGCAGGAAGACTTTAACTGGGATACCATTTATCGCCTGATAAACCAGATGCACGACAGCTTTTACGACAAAATTCGCAAAGCATATCCAAAACTCGACGAAGCCGAAGTTAAGATTTGTTGCCTTACTTATGCCGACCTTAGTAATACCGAGATTGCTATTCTTATGGGACAAACACTGAATACTATACAGACAAAGAAATGGGCAATACGCAAAAAAATAGGAGTAAAAGATTACGGAAATATGTTGGTTTACCTGAAAGAAAATGTGGCAATTATGACTGTCTAAACTGATCTAGGATAATAAAATAATTATATACGGTCTTTTCTAAACCTTTCGTTATTACAAACAGTAATAGCGGAAGGTTTTCTTTTTGTGGTTATATTATTTAAATATATACGGTTCCATGTTCGTTGATAACCTTAATACACTTTCAAAAACAACATTTTCGAGTTACATGTAAGGCAAAAAAGCTATATCTATATTGGAATAAAAACTTTATATCGTGTTGTTAATTAAGTGATTAAATAAATATGTGGTTTACAAAAAACTATATGGATACTGTTTTCCATTTCTTTTTGTTATCCCCCATATTACATTTGACCGCACAACCAAAGCGTACATTATTTTTCACTTAAACATCACTTAAATTATGAAAAGAATTTTAGCAGTTATTTGCCTTTTGGCTGGTTTTATGTTTACTCCAGCCTTTGTAGAAACGGCCAGTGCACAAGACGAAATGATAGATAATGAAATGCATCTTGAAGGGCAGCTTGTAATACATCGTCCTAAATCAGGAGGGTCTTCAGATATAGGACTTAAAGCATACCATGTTCTGAAATCATATTTAAGACTGGAATTTCAGTATGATATAGGCAATGTTCATATTGTGATATTCAACTCGTCGGACAGAAATGTATACAATTCGGTAGTTTTTGCTCAGGTAGACGGTGTGTATTATTTGCCTATAACATCGTTTAGCAGCGGCGACTATACGTTAAGGCTCACAAATTTGAGCAATACTGCGTATACGACAACAGGTAACTTCACTGTAGAGTGAAGAACAGCCTATTAATCGTGGCTCGGTTTAGCGTATGCTAAAAGCAGCAATACTAGGTAATTAAGGACAGAAGAATGGTTTCCCCTAATCAACTTCTGTCCTTCTTTTATAATTATAACATAAATAACCCATTTCATCGCATATCAAACAGTATTGTATACTTTAGGTGCAGCATATTAAAAAGTTATATATTTTTGCGTTGTAAATACGGCAATGTATTGATTGTCAGTGAAAAATATACTTTCTAAAACTATATGCAGGATTTGTAAATATTGTATGGCATTTTTAATGTGTTTTTTATGACATACTTTCGCAAAAGTATTAACAATAAATATCTACAAGAAGAAGCATTTTTATGAAGACTCATCTTCTATTTTACTACTACTGTTGCAGGGGATTAATTTGTGTAGTGGAGTCTCATGTTCATTACGATTATATTCAGCTGCAAGTATAATGGTAAAATACCAAAAGTAAACCCACTATAATTTACGATGGAAAAGGTATCAATACTAATGTATTAGTATTGATGATTTTTTATTACATGTACTTTCTCAGAAAGAATCCCGGTTTTTTAATCAGTGAAGGAAAAGAAAACACAATTTTAAATATCAGGTATTTTATCGAATAAATTCGCCCTGTTTTCAACGGAAAATAACCTATGTTTTTTAATCCCGACAAAGTTTCGTTTATTATCTGTTCCGGAAGCCGTTTCCGGATGCAAAGGCGAATAATATCAATAGCCAGAAAATCGAGCTTGCGTTGCAATCCTGTTTTCATTCTGCCGTCGAATAGCGATATATATGCATCCAATTCTTCGAGCATTATCAACCTGTCGCCAATTATTTTTTTCTCAAATTCCTGTCCCTTACTTATCGACCCTTGGCGCTGATAGTAGCAGTAAACAGAGCGATGGGTACAAACTATTGTTTTAGCCCTCGAAAAAAAACGGACTACAAAATCGTCATCTTCTGCCAAAAAACCGTTTTTAAACCTTATGTTGTATTTGTCGAAAATTTGTCTGGCAAACAACCCTTGGCAGGCGGTGCTTATCAGAGTATGCGAATTCAGATAATCTTCAGTGGTTAATATCTTGTTGTTGTCAGACAGCACATTTTTAGGCCTTTTAATCGTTCCGTTATCATAAATTTCGTCAAGGCGCCACAAATAAATGTCGGATTCGACAGAATTTATCCAATTGGTCAGAAAAGCCATCGATCCATCGGTAATCCAGTCGTCGGAGTCGAGGAAAAAAATATAATCGCCCGAAATGTGTTTGAGTCCTTCGTTCCTTGCCGAACTAAGGCCTCCGTTCTCTTTATTAATAATTTTAATAAAAGGGTAAGCTTGTTGTAGTTTTTCAAGTATTTGGCCGCTTTGGTCGGTTGAACCATCGTTTACAGCAATAATTTCGTATTCATCGGGAAAAACGTCTTGCTCGATAATGCTTAATATACAACGTTCGACATAAGGTTCAACATTATATACGGGAATTATAATACTAATTTTTTTGCGCATAAAACAGCTTATTTCCATATAAAGCCTACAACAAATATAACTACAAAAAACGATTTAAATATATAATGGAAAAACAAAGATATTTTTTAGTAAATTCTTTATATTTGCACAAATTGCCTTAATTTGCTTTTGTAAAGCGTATTAATGTTATTTAATTAAGCTAATAAAATAGCTCCGTGAGCTTAACATAAACATTTCGAAATATGAAAAATTCAAAATCCTTGTCGTCAGTCGGCCTGCTGTTATTAGGCTTTGTTCTCCTTCTTTTCAATTCGTGTAAGAAAACGGGAGATCATACCATCGATCCCGAGTTTTCGCGTTATATAGCTGCGTTTACGTTCGGTAGTGTATCGTCAACTTCATCCATACAGATTGAACTTACTCAGGATATGCCTGCTGTTGAGTTGAATAAGGAGATAGACAAGGAATTATTTGAATTTACACCTGCTATAAAAGGAAAAGCCTATTGGACAAGCAGCCGTAAAATAACATTTGTTCCCGAAGTGGGCGAACTTAAATCGGGGCAGCAATACGAAGCATGGTTCAAGCTTGGGAAAATACTTGAGGTGGAAAGCCAGTTTCAGGAGTTTTATTTTTATTTCAATGTACCGCCACAAAATTTTACGGCGGATGTTTTGCCTTATTCTCCCACAAAAGATAACGACTTGGAATGGAATTCCGTTAGCGGAACACTTACACTTGCCGATGCGGCTCCGGTGGACATGATCGAAAAAATGTTTTCTGTAACAGGACCCACAAATACCGCTCGCGTAAAAGTACTACCATCCGAACAAACTGGGCGTTACACTTTTACGGTAGATAGTCTTAAACGTACGGGACAAACACAAGATTATGTACTTAAAATAGACGGTGCACCGCTTGGGGTTAATAAAATTATAAACAATGTAATTACAATGCCCAAGCTCGATTTGTTTCAGGTAAACGATGTGCGTCTCACTTACGATCCACAGGAAGCTATCAGGGTAACATTCAGCGATCCTTTGTCGGCTAACCAAAACATACAGGGGCTTATCAGTCTGAATGGTGTACAGAACTATTCGTACGACATACAAAAAAACGTACTACTTATTTTCCTTAACGATACGCGCAACACAACAACTGTAGGTCTCACTGTTTATCAGGAAGTTAAAAACTCCAATAACAAACAATTGGATAAGAGTTACTCGTATGAGCTGACTCTAGAGAAAAATAATCCCGATGTTGAGTTACTCAATACAACAGGAAATATTTTGCCAAACTCAAATAACCTGATAGTTCCGTTTAAAGCGGTGAATCTTTGGGCTGTAGATGTAAAAGTGATAAAGATATTCGAGAATAATGTGTTGGGGTATTTGCAGTCGAACAATTTAGGAGGAAGTAGCGATTTACGCCGTTTCGGACGTATTATCCTCAAAAAACGCGTTCGGCTCGATACAGATCACAGCATGAGGCTCGATCATTGGAATAATTTTTCAATCGACTTGTCGACTATGATAAAACAAGATCCGGGTGCAATTTACAGGGTCGAGTTTTCGATGAAAAAGGAATACTCGCTTTACCCTTGCGATGGTGTAATTCCTCAGGTTTCGCAAGATGCAGCTCTCGAACGATTCGATAATAAAGTAACCGAAGAAGACGAGGCGGTGTGGGACATCCCATCGTCGTACTATTATGATAGTGATATTGATTGGGATGAATACGAGTGGAGCGAAAGAGACAATCCTTGCCATAAGAGCTATTATATGAACCGTAAGCAAAACTGTATAGTATTTGCTTCGAACCTCGGCATAATCGCAAAAATAGGCTCCGATAAAAAAGTAAAAGTATCGGTAACCGACATTTTAACCACCGAACCCATCGCAAAAGCACAGGTAAATGTATATAACTTCCAGATGCAGCTTATAGGATCGGGAGATACCGATGGATACGGATTTGCCGACATAGAATACAAGGGTGGAGTCCCCTTTGCTGTGGTAGTATCGAAAGACAAGGAAAAAGGATACCTGAAAGTAACATCGAATCTTTCGCTATCTCTAAGCAATTTCGATATAAGCGGTAAAGAGATACAGAAAGGATTGAAAGGCTATATTTACGGTGAAAGGGGAGTTTGGCGACCCGGAGATTCAATATTTGTGACTTTCATTCTCGAAGATAAAGATAAAATTATACCCGAAGACCATCCTGTATCGCTCGAGTTATTTACTCCGCGTGCACAATTGTATCAGAAATATATCAAAACATCGGGAGAAAACGGTTTCTACGATTTCAAATTTGCTACCAATCCAACGGATGAAACCGGTAATTGGCAAGCTGTGATAAAAGTAGGAGGTGTATCGTTTACTAAGACTCTGAAAATAGAAACCGTAAAACCAAACCGTTTGAAAATACGCATCGATGCAGGCGAAATAATAAAAGCCAGCCAAGGTACATTCACCGGTAAATTATCATCGCAATGGTTACACGGTGCACCTGCAAATAGCCTGAAAGCAGCGGTAGAAATGACATTAAGTACCGTGGGCAGTCCGTTTAAAGGATATGAGCAATACTCATTCAATAATCCTGCAACAAATTTCAGTTCTGATACCTATACACTTTTCGAAGGGCGTTTAGATTCTGACGGGGAAGCCAATGTGAGCGCAAAATTGCCACAAGCAGCCAATGCTCCGGGCATGTTAAAAGCTAATATTATTTCGCGCGTATTCGAATCGGGGGGCGATGCCAGTGTATACCCACAAACAGTGGCATATTCGCCATTCTCTAGTTATGTTGGGGTAAAAACACCTACAACAAACGATTACGATATGCTCGAAACCGATGCCGACAATATGTTGGATATTGTTACCCTTTCGCCCGAAGGAAAACCGTTAAATCGTTCGGATGTTAACGTGAAGGTATATAAAATACGTTGGTCGTGGTGGTGGAGTAGTAACAGCGAAAACCTCTCGTCATACGTAAACAGTACTTCGGCCAATATTGTACTCGATCAGAATGTTTCTACAACAAGCGGAAAAGCCCGGGTTAAATTCAGGGTAGAATATCCTAATTGGGGGCGTTATCTGGTTCTGGTAAAGGATGAGAAGAGTGGGCATACTGCAGGACGGATTGTTTATGTTGACTGGCCGTCGTGGCGTGGACGCTCGGCAAAAGACGATCCCGGTGGATTAACTATGTTATCGTTTTCAACGGATAAATATACTTGTCAGGTGGGCGAGGATGTAACTATAACTATTCCGAAGAGTTCGAAGGGTAGGGCTTTGATAAGTATCGAAACAGGATCGAAAGTGTTATCGCGCGAGTGGGTAAAAACCAGTGCGGAAGAAGATACTAAACACACAATTAAGGTTACGGAAGAAATGAATCCGAATTTTTACATTTTCGCAACTTTATTGCAACCGCATGCACAAACCGATAACGATTTACCTATCCGTATGTATGGGGTATTAAATATTAATGTGAAGAACGATAATACTATATTGAAGCCTATAATAGCGATGCCTGACGAGCTGCGCCCTGAAACTGAATTTACTGTGTCTGTTTCGGAGCAAAATAAGAAGAAAATGACTTATACATTAGCCGTAGTAGACGAAGGACTGCTTGATATAACCGCATTTAAAACCCCGAATGCTTGGAGCGATTTTTACGCTAAACAAGCACTTGGAGTGCGCACTTGGGATATGTACGATATGGTAGTAGGGGCAAATGCCGGAAAATTGGGGCCATTGTTAAGCATTGGTGGTGACGAAGCACTTGAAGCTTCAACCAATCCGTTTAGCCGCTTTAAACCTGTTGTTAAATTCCTTGGTCCTTTCAGTATTAAAGGGGGCGAAACTAAAAAGCACAAAATTAAATTGCCATCTTATATAGGCTCTGTACGTGTTATGGTTGTAGCTGGGTCGCCTGAAGGAGCTTACGGTAATACCGAAAAAGCTGTACAAGTTAAAAATCCGTTGATGATTTTATCTACTTTACCTCGTGTGGCAGGCCCTGACGAAGAAATACTTCTTCCTGTAAATGTGTTTGCTATGGATAAAAAAGTGAAGAACGTTACCGTTACGGTAAAATCGGGAGGGTTATTGCAATTTACTGACGGAACATCAAAATCGGTTACATTTAGCGATACAGGCGATAAAATTGTTTATTTCAAAATGAAAGCTGCACGTAAAACAGGTTACGAACGTGTTGAAATAAATGCAACGGGAGGAGGCGAAACTTCGAGCGAAACGATAGATATTGAAGTACGCAATCCAAATCCATCGATGTTGCTTAGCGATCAGGCATTAGTTGCGCCACGCGATACACAGCAATTAAGTATCAGAATGGATGCTCCGAAAGCCGACGATTGGGTGAAGCTCGAAATATCGCGCATGCCTAGCGTCAATCTCAATAAAAATATCGCTTATCTGCTCGAATATCCTCACGGATGTTCCGAACAGGTATCGTCAAAAGCATTTCCATTATTGTATGTTGGTACATTCACTAAATTTACCGATAAGCAAACCGAAAAGATGAAATATAATATAAGCGAGGCTATCAAAATAATTTCATCACGTCAACTAGGCGATGGAGGCATTGCCTACTGGCCCGGCAACCATTATCCTACAGAGTGGGTAACAACTTATGCAGGTCATTTCCTTCTCGAAGCCCATAATAAAGGTTATAACGTATCGTCAAATGTGTTGTCGAAATGGAAACAATTCCAGAAAAAGGCTGCACAGAACTGGAATAAGGGAGACATGTATAATTCGTATTACGATTATTCGATGAGCGATCTTCAGCAAGCTTACCGTTTGTATACACTAGCATTGGCAGGAGAGCCCGAACTAGGTGCAATGAATCGTTTGAAAGAAATGAAAGATCTTTCGGCACAGGCACGCTGGAGGCTTGCTGCAGCATATGCGGTTGCAGGCAAAAAAGATGCGGCACGCCAACTTATAGCCAACGTAAGCGACAATGTAAACGGATATACTGTTAGTAATAATACATATGGCGACAGTAGCAGGGATTTAGCTATGATTATGGAAACTCATCTGTTATTAGGGAATACCGAAAAGGCTCTGATACTTGCCCGTAAAGTATCGGAAAAACTTAGTTCGGATTACATATCCACTCAAACTGCATCGTATGGGTTAATAGCAATGTCGAAACTTGCCGAAGTTATGGGCAAAGGCAATATAAGTTACGAAT
The DNA here is from genome assembly GCF_010501065.1 of Dysgonomonas sp. 216. Lineage (GTDB taxonomy): Bacteria > Bacteroidota > Bacteroidia > Bacteroidales > Dysgonomonadaceae > QVMM01. Next base: position 96,203 of record NZ_QVMM01000002.1, read on the forward strand.
GGTATCTGAACGATGTGAAACAGGAAAGTGGAAATCCGGCTCAGGTGTTTAACGAAATAAATATCAAACCTCAGGAAACTGTCGATGTTAAATTTGTGAACAAGGGGCAAGGCGAAATATATGTTCGTCTGATTGGTCGTACACAACCGCTTGAAGATCCTCTTCCTGCAGAAAATAAAGGCATGAACATTTACGTGAAATATACCGATTTAGAGAATAAAGAAATAGATGTTACATCGCTGCGTCAGGGAACAGAATTTTATGCAAGCGTTATTGTGCAAAATGTATCGGGTGAATATTTAACCGATATTGCTCTGAGCCAGATATTTGCTTCGGGTTGGGAAATATTCAATAATCGTTTGTTCGATAACGAAGAAAGTAAAACATTCAATTATCAGGATATTCGCGACGACAGGGTGTTGACATATTTCAACTTGCGAAATGGATACTCAACTTCTTTCAAAGTAAGGCTTCAGGCTGCATATTGCGGTAAATTCTATTTGCCTGCTACTGTTTCGGAAACAATGTACAAACCCGAAGAACAGTCGAAAACCCTAGGAAAATGGGTTGAGGTTACTCAATAGGATGGATTAAAGATATATAATGGAAAAAGTCCCTTAAGAAATTTTCTTAAGGGACTTTTGTTTTATGTTAAAAAACAACTAAGTTGCTAAATTATATATTACCTTAGTCGGTGATTTCTAGACTTTAATGACATATTTGTATTTATATTATTAACTAAAGCTTATTGTTTATGAAAAAATTTTACTCTCTACTTATTATGCTGGCTCTGTTACTGCCTGCGGTGGCTGCTCCGAAAGCTGATATAAAGAAAAGGCATCGTGTAAAAACAGAAAAGCTGAACATTGCTGAGGTAATGAAAAGCAACCAGAAAAAAGTTGAAACGCAAAGAACACAAAAAAGCAAGGTTGTTACATTTAATACTCCTAAAATAGCCTCGCGGGCTTCGCAAGGCGAAGGTGTTACTAACTCGTGGAATGATAGTATATTCATGTATTCTGCAGATGGATACATCATTGAAAAAGAATATTATTTGTATGATAATGATGGGAATATAATTTGTGAGGAATTTCATGAGTGGAGTGATACATTGCAAGCACTAATTCCCGAAAGCAAATATAAATATGAATATGCCGATGGGAATATAGTTTTAGAAACCGATTATGAATGGAAAAATAACGCTTGGGCTCAGATTGAACAAATTGAGTATAAAAGGGGTGAAAATGATGTAACTAAATATCATTCAATTTGGAAAAATAACAGATGGATAAGAGACAATGAATACTTCAGTTTCTTCGACCAGCAAAATAGAGATACTCTTAATATTAACTTTATATATGACGATAATTATGTGTTGTTAGATGGATATAAAACTCAACAAGCATATGATGCTTTGGGAAATATAATCTTTCAGGCCAATTATTTGTGGAAAAATAACGATTGGAAAAAACATGATATGTATATATTTGGTTATGATAAATCGGGCAATTATATTTTGGAAGAACAATATTATAGCGATAGCCTTAACCAGTGGAAAGGCTCTTATAAGCAAGAACGTGAATATTTGTACGACCAATATGTAAGTAAAGAGCTTTATTACCATTGGGAGAATGGCACTTGGTTATGCATTCAAAAAACAGAACGCGACTTTGATGCAAGTGCTAATATAACAAGTGAAATCAATTATAGTTACGATTGGGAGTTAGGGCAATTGGTTAAATACAATCATATAAATTATACTAACACATACGACGATGGTTTAATAAAAATGGCTATCGGTCAATATTTGGCTGGTGACGGAAGTTGGATAAACCAAAATAAGACTGAATTTACTTATGATGGCAACCAGAATAATACATCGAAAACCGAATATCTATATACATCTTATATCGACTCAACAGGTGTGCATGAATATTGGCAATCATCGGCTCAATACCTGATGGAGTACGATTCTGATAAAAATGTAACTCGTTACGAGTATAAGACTTATAGTTTTATTCCCGATTCTTCGGGCAACGATATCTATCGTTGGGTTACTCAATTATTGGAAATAAAAAAATACGATTCGAATAAGAATGTAATATTTCTCGAAGCATATATAGGAGATTATGAAGGTCGATCTCTTATTGGTGCTCAAAAATTCAATGCTGCTTTCAAAAATGCAGACGAATTGTATCCTACTTTGTATGAGTATTATTCTTGGGACTATGATAACAACCAGTGGATAGAAAGTTCTAAATACGTAAACGACTACAATGACAATGGAGATTATACATTGGAAGAATATTATTCTTGGAATAAAAATGCTGGTAATTGGGAAGGTAATTACAAAGACGTAACATTATATACCGACGAAGGTTATGCATACATAGCTAAATATTACAATTGGCATAGCTCGGAGTGGGTTTTAAATGAGTACGAAGTTTATTATCCATTCTTCTTAAACAGTAGTAACAACAAAGTTGAAGCAGAAGAAACTACGCCTGTGGGAGACGATAATAAAGGTAAATTCGAACTTGCTCTTACAATTCCGTCCGATGCAACAATTACAGGCTCGTTTATAGTAGAATTTCCGCAAGGATTAACTCTTGATAAAGACGCAACTAAATTGAACGATGAATTTGCTGATAACTTCTATCTTACTTATACTCCGCAAGATGGTAATAAATGGCTGATAGAGATTAAGAAAAACGAAATTCGGTCTTCGTCTTCTCTAATAGTTTACAAAAAAATTATAGATGTTGCTTACACCGTACAACAAGCACAAAGTAACAAGCAGCAAATAATAATGAACAACATAAACTTTGATTTGAGCGATGGAAGCAATATCTCTCAGGACGAAGTAATTGTAAACATTGAAATTAGAAACGCAACAGGAATAGATGCTGATAACACTGTAAGCGGAGTAAACGTATATGCAAACAATAGTGTATTATATGTAAATAGCGATGATGCCGAGCTTGTAAATGTATATGCTATTGATGGTAAATTGCTTTATAATATAGCTATAAACGCAGGACAAAATGAAATACAAGGTTTAACAACAGGAACTCTTGTTATTGTGAAAGGCCAATCGGGCTGGGTGAAAAAAGTAATTATTCAGTAAATATTAGAATCTTAATATAAAGGTTAATGAGATAGTTGTGGACAAGTTCCACAACTATCTTTGTTTTTACAGGTGTGGGTAATTAGGAATGCCCAATTCTTATAAAGCTGTATATGAATAAAACAATGCGAAGAGGGCATATTATATCCTTAAATAACTAAGCTGTGGTGCATTTTAACAACAATAGTTTTTAGGTTTTATTTGAAAGCAACTGTGTTAATAATATGTCAAAGGCTTATTGCCTCATCCGATAAAAACGGTTACATTTGTATTAACAACTAACTGTCTGATTTAAAAACAAACAATAACCAATGGGAATCATAAAAGAGATAAAAAAACTATTTAATAAAAAGAAGAAATTAAGGGAGAGAGCTCAACTTATAAGTTCAATGAGGGAATATTATGATAAGAACCCTCAATTTAAAGACGAAAAAATAGAAGAAGCCTTATCCTATATCGAAAAAAATGGCTGGCATATTTTCCCTTACGAGTTTAACGAAAAATATAAAGCTGACGATATTGATGTATTAACCGATTCCGAGAGTGGTTTACGGTATGTAATGCACAATGGTAATCGTCTCTATTTTAGGCGTAAAACTAAAGAAAGCAGAGTCAAAAGGCATTATTCCCTCCTTTTGTGCGAGCAAGACCCTGAATCGGCCCATTCTTATATATCAGAATCTTTCGGATTCGAAAAAGGAGATATTCTTTTCGACATTGGTGCAGCAGAAGGTAATTTTTCTCTTTCAATGGTTGAAAAAGCTAGTAAAATTTATCTTTTCGAATCGGATAAAGAATGGGACGAACCTTTGAAAAAAACCTTCGAACCTTGGAAAGATAAGGTGGTTATAATACACAAATTTGTATCAGATATAGATTCTGAAACCTGCATAACCATAGATTCTGTGGTAAAAGATCTTGAACCGGGTAGTTCGGTATTTCTGAAAATGGATGTTGAAGGTGCTGAAACATCTGTAATTGCAGGGGCAAAAAAAATATTCGATTCGGGTAATTATAATGTAAAAACAGTCATCTGTACTTATCATGAGGCTAATGATTATGTTGACTTATCGGATATTATGCACCAAAAGAAATATGCAGTCGAAACATCGTCGGGATATATGATATTCTCAAAAGGGAAATTTGTTGCCCCATATTTTAGAAGAGGAGTTATTCGGTGTTCAAAATCTATGATTGTATCTTAATTTGATTCTTATGAGAGCAATAGTGAAGTTTATGCTTTGAAAAAGGACTTTGGATGCAGGATGTCCCTATTCTTCAAATCAGAATAAACGATGTACTGATAGAGATTAAATAAAGGTTAATGAGATAGTTGTGGACAAGTTCCACAACTATCTTTGTTTTTACAAGTGTGGTAGTTTTTTACTTTTGGATTTTAAGAAAAACTTTATTTCTTTTTTCTTAAATCTTTTCCCTCATAAGAACAGATGGCATTTATCCATTCTTCTGTTAAAGGCTTAGATTTGTGCTCTTTCAAATCGTATGTAACCATTGTAGAGCGGCAAATGCATTTCACGTCGTTTGTATCTGTATCGATAAGACGTTGAACCAAATCGAAACTTTTGGTACCGATGGCGGTAACAGCAGTTTGTACGGCAATACTGTCGTCGGCTCCATAAATTTGAGAAATAAAGTCCACTTCGAGATGAACAACTAAAATAGCATCCCTTTCCCAATTAACATTCGGGCAGACAGAGCCAAAATAGTTTGTTTTGCCTAAGTCGTAAAAATTAAGATAAACGGCATTATTTACATGTCCGAATTTATCTACATCGTTAAAACGTATCTGAAGTGGCAGGCTATGCTTAAACAATATATCTTCCATAATTACGTGTTTGAAACTCCAAAGTTATGGTATTTTTATAAATTTCTTATGTTTGCTGAGGTCAAATAAAAAGGATTGTTCGACAGAACAACCCTTTTATCTGAATTTATTATAAGGTCAATTATTCTTTTCCCGACGCCTGAAAAGATATATAAGCAGCAAAGTAAGGAATACACATCCTCCTATCAGGCAAAAATACTCAAATAGCATACCTGCTTTACTGAAAAACGGATATATAAATATAGCCAGCACAGCAGTATATATAAACAATGCTGTACATAAAACCGTCGATCTTTTCGGCTTAATCATAGCTTTGTTATTTTAAACGGGCTAAAGTCGCTTTTAAATAATCGTAGAAAATTGCAACTGTATCAATCTCCACATATTCGTCAGGCGAATGTGCATTCAGTATTGTTGGCCCGAACGAAACGATGTCTAAGCCGGGGGTACTACCCAATATTATACCACACTCGAGCCCTGCATGAACTACATTTACTTTTGCCGGTTTACTGTACATTTCTTCATATAGGTCGCTCATTATATGAAGTACCTTAGCTTTAGCATTAGGTTGCCATCCCGGATATGGGTTTTCTATCTCAACCTTTGCTCCTGCCAAATTGAATACACTCTCTATACTCGAACAAATAGCATCTTTTCGGGTTTCGGACGAACTGCGGGCTAGGAATTTAATTTCGATTTTACCGGCTGAGGATTCAATGGAAGCTAAATTTGAAGAAGACTCTACCGTGCCGGGAAAATCTGTCAACATGCTTATCACACCATTTTGGCATCCTTCAACTGCATTTATCAAACTGTCTTGTACTTCTTCGGGTATTACAGTTGCCGGTAAGTTTGTTTTTTCAACAACCAACAATAATTTATCTTCAATGCCATTATATTCGGCTTTATATGTACTTTCATATTCTTTTACCAGACTTTGCAAATCTTCTTCTCCACCTTTGGGAACAGTTACTACAGCAAACGCTTCGCGAGGAATAGCATTGCGCAACGAACCACCTTTGAATGAGGATAAGCGCACTTCGAAATCGCTTACAGCTTCTTTCAGTAAGCGCATCATTAATTTATTGGCATTAGCCCTACCCAAATGTATTTCTGTGCCCGAATGGCCTCCTTTCAGACCGGTTAAACTTATTTTATAAGCAATATCTCCTTCGGGTGTTTTTTCGTCCTTAAAACCAAAAGAAACATTGATGTCAACTCCTCCCGCACATCCTACACACAAATCTCCTATTTCTTCGGTATCGAGGTTAAGTAAAACAGAACCTTTCAGAAAACCTTGTTTTAACCCGAAAGCTCCTACCATTCCAACTTCTTCGTCTATAGTAAACAGTGCCTCAATAGGGGCGTGTACCAAAGAGGTATCTTCTAAAATGGCCATTATTGCTGCTACCCCGATGCCATTATCGGCGCCAAGGGTTGTAGAATTGGCCTTTACAATATTTCCTTCTACCCGAAGCTCTATCGGGTCCTTTTCAAAATCGTGTTTTACACTGGTGTTTTTTTGAGGAACCATGTCCAGATGCGATTGCAGAATAACAACAGGAGCATTTTCCATTCCTTTCGATGCCGGCTTTTTTATCAGCACATTTCCTGTTTCATCCTGTATGGTCTCTAAGTTTAGCGAATGTCCAAAATCTTTGACAAATGCAGTAACAGCCTTCATCTGCCCTGTAGGACGCGGAATCTGACTTAAATCGTAAAAATGTTTCCATACATTTTTCGGCTCTAACGATAATACATTCTTTGGCATAGTTATTTTAATTTTCTTATTATGTGTGATATTTATTATTTACATATGCTAAGATAGCACTTAAAATTCAGTAGCAGAATAAAACTAATAAATTTAAATTTCATATTAATCTACAGAAAAAGGAGACAGTCTGATTGTTAACAATAGAATAACAGTCTCTTAAAAGTTTGTTAAATAATTGATTGTAAATAAAAAATCAGCGAACAAAAAAGAGCAAACATTTGTTTGTTATTATGAATAGGTATCTACTATTGTTTTATATGTTTTAGTGTTTTTGGTTAACCATTTAAAATTGCTTGCCTTATGAAAATAAAAATGATTAAAACCTACAAGTTACACAACAATGAACATATTGAGTTCATGACCGATGTAAAAAATTTGATTGAGACTACAGGGGCAAGGTATCTGAATGTGGACGATATTTACGAACGGTTTTTAGACCTGTACCAAAAAGAGTATGCAATTGTAAATAAAGAGTCTAAAACCCATTGTAGTAAAATACTAGAGGATTCGGATGCTAAGCGCGACGATTATCACAGGGCTATTGAATTGATTATAAAAGCCAATTTAAGACACCCCGACGAAGACATGCGTAACAATGCGAAAATGTTACAACAAATTTTCGATAAATATGGCGATTTACGCCCACTACCTTATGATGAGGAAACTTTGGCGTTGAAGAAGTTTTGCTCCGATATGGAAGAGCAGAAGGAATTGCTAGCCGAATTTCATTTAGACGAATGGGTAGATATATTGAAAAAAGAAAACGATCAGTTTGAGGAGTTTTTCGAGAAGTACCAAACCAGCTTTGAAAACAGGAGAGTTTCTTTGAAATCGATCCGTAGTAACATCGACCAATTGTATAAAAAGCTTATAAGCAAAATTGAAGCTTTTGCAATAGTAAACGGAGATTGGAAATACCATTCGTTTGTCGACCAATTGAATGGAGCGATAGAAAAAATGCAAAATCAGTTAAATAGAGGCGATAACAATGACAATTTCAATGCTTCAAACACTAAACAACAAGGAGCAATATCTCCCGAAACTTTCTATTGATTAGTATTCTGTTTTTTTATAAGGCGCAAAATAGATTAAATACAATAATAAAGCCCGAATGTTCATTCGGGCTTTATTTATATGATTATACATACGATATTATTTCTTTTGAATCAGTATCTCCGAGTATTCGGGTTTTAAAAATTCTTTCACTTTTTCGTATGGTATAAAAGCTTTGATAATTCCCGATGAATACGGTGCTATTTCATACTGATTGTAAACGTAAGTTATCCCGTCGGCATTAATATAAAAGTTGCCATTTGGTTGTATACTGTCAATTTCGAAAAGAACATCGTGAATGCTCTCGCCGTACTTATCCTGTAACGATTTGGTAATGAGTTGCGAGATATTTTGATTGTTTTCATCGCCAAATAGTTCTTTTTCTTTCAGCAGTAATGCTTTTTGCATATCAATGTTATAATAACTTTCGATGTAAGAACCATGAGCTCCACCCATATAGCTTTCGTTAGTTGTTTTTACTATAACAATGTTTTTTAGCGAATCGTCAATTATTTCAGTTTTTATCGTTTGATACAAATCTCCGAAGAAAGCAGCCGATTCACCACCAAAATCTCTTGCGATATCTACATATTCATCCATCAGACTCTTTTCATAAGCTTCAAAAGCTCCCTTAGGGCTGCGTCCGGCATAATCCTTACCTGCAAATGCTAATACAAACAATTTCTGTATGTTAGCCAATAAGGTGTCGTTTGCATAAGTAGAAGGATAAACAAACTCAAGATTTAATTTCATGAAAGGCTTAGCCGAATCATTCGAAATGTAAATAGTCCTTTCGGTCGCTAAATGCTCGAAAGTAGGTTTAGGATCGGGTGTTGTACACGAAAATACCACCCAGACAGAAGCTAGTAAAACAAAGAATTTTTTCATATTATTTCAAATAAACATTGTATTAAACAATAATATTAAAAACCAAGCGTTTGTATAGTAAGTTAAAATCAAAAAGTAATAAAGCCTATGAGCAAAAACTCTACACTCAAAGTTAATAAACTTATCGACAAAAAAAACAGTGGCCCATCATTAAAAACAACGGAGTTCTTAAAGATGTTCGCACGATCGTATAAAGTCGAGCAATCTTTACCGAAAGGAATTAAAGAAGTTTATACAAATTAATGGAAAAATTTAACGAGTAACAGCCTTATTATTAGAATGTAATGAGGCTGTTTTTGTTGCTCTGATATTTACTTGTAAAAGCCCGATATTTATCAATCTATTTTTTGTACTTTTGTAACTAAGCAAAAAGATAGTTTTATGAGTCACAAAGTAGCCCCATCGTTATTATCGGCAAACTTCCTTAACTTACAGGCCGATATCGAAATGATAAATAACAGCGAAGCCGATTGGATTCACTGCGATATTATGGATGGAGTATTTGTTCCTAATATTTCGTTTGGCTTTCCCATATTGGAAAAGGTAAAAGAAGTAGCAAAAAAACCTCTTGATGTGCATTTGATGATAGTTCAGCCCGAAAAATTTATCGAGCAGGTAAAAAATGCCGGAGCATATATGATGAACGTACATTACGAAGCATCGACCCATCTTCACCGTACAATAGCTGCAATACACGAAGCCGGAATGAAAGCCGGGGTTACACTTAACCCACATACACCTGTAACATTGCTGAATGATATATTGCACGACGTGGATATGGTTTTGCTGATGAGTGTGAATCCGGGATTTGGAGGACAAAAATTTATAGAACATTCTCTTTCGAAAGTTAGCCAGCTAAAAGAAATAATACTGAAAAAAAATCTCAACACATTGATTGAAGTTGATGGTGGTGTTAATCTGGAAACGGGAAAAAAACTTGTAGAAGCAGGAGCAGATATACTTGTGGCAGGTAATGCCGTGTTTTCGACTTCCAATCCTGCCGAAACAATACACAAACTAAAAAGCCTGACATGAAACGATGACGGATTTTTTGCATAAAACTCCGTTTCTTCGCTTTCTGATACCTCTAATAGTAGGTATTCTTATTCAATATTACTTATATGTCCCTACAAGTATAGGCTTTATTCTGTTGTTCGCGGGGTTGGCAATAATGCTGGTTTCGTTTTTTATTAATCCTCAAAAACAATTTGGGTTAAGATGGTTATTTGGTGCCGGACTATTTTCCTGCCTCTTTGCGTTTGCTGTATTTCTGACTACCCATAGTCAACAAAAGGCAACATTCAGTTTCCCCGATAATAAAGAATCTTATCAGGGCTTAATAATAAACAGTCCGCAAACAAAGGAAAATTCAATAATGTGTGAGGTAAAACTCGACAACCGGAAGAAAGTAATATGTTATTTGCAACCGGGTATACGAAGCAGGCAGCTGCAAGTAGGCGAAAACATAATGTTTTTCGGAAAAATTGAGCCATTCAAAAACTTTGGTGATCCCGATGAATTCGATTATGCACACTATATGTACAATAAAGGATTTTCGGGTTCGGTTTTCTTATATTCTTCCAACTGGGAAACAACAGAGGGTAAAAGTTTCTCTCCTTCGACAATAGCGCTCGGCTATCGGGATAAAATACTTCAATTTTATAAATCGTTAAACCTCGATGAAGATTCTTATGCCATGCTTGCCGCTTTAACCGTTGGCTATAAAGATTCTTTATCCGACGACTTGAAACAATCGTTCCGAAAAACCGGTACAGCGCATGTGCTTGCATTAAGTGGGTTGCATACAGGCATAATTTACGGAATCATTCTGTCAATATTAGGACTTTTTATTCATCGCATCAATTGGAATAAATATGCACAGGTTTTTATTATTGCTGTTCTTTGGTGTTATGCTTTTGTAACAGGGCTTTCGCCTTCCGTTATCAGGGCTGTAATAATGTTGTCAATTATTTGTGTTGCTCACATATACAATAGGAGAGGGCTGACTTTTAACAATATTTCTTTTGCTGCATTTGTAATGCTCGTTTATGAGCCTTTCTATGTTTTTGATATGGGCTTTCAACTTAGTTTTGCGGCTGTATCGGCAATTTGCTTTTTTCATCCTTACTTGTCATCAGTACAGATTAAAAACAGGTATTTACGATCGGGCTGGAATCTTTTCACTCTGTCGATAGCGGCACAATTGGGCACTCTTCCCTTGTGCTTATATCACTTCGGCACTTTCCCTACTTATTTCTTTATCAGTAATATGTTGGTTGTACCTCTTATTTCCCTCATATTGTACACAAGTATGATTATGGTGGTAATAAGTTTATTTTCTACTATCCTTCCTTCGGTAATATCTTCGGTTATTATGCTGTTGCCAACTGCAATATTCGGGTTACTGATAAAGATACTGATGTTTGTAGTTCATTTTTTTGAAGGTCTTCCGTTTGCGTTGATCGAAAATATTAAGGTATCGATGTTTGGCATGCTATTTTTCGTGTGTGCAATAATTAGCTTATTAGCGTTTCTTATTCATCGCAGGTCTAAAACTCTTATTGTTTCTCAAGTATTTGTACTTCTGATTATGCTGAATTTTCTGGCAGAAAATTATTTACTAAAAGATGATATATTAAAAATATATAGTAGCAATAACAATTCTATAATAAAGTGGAACAATGGGAGGCAAATTCATGTTTTGGATTCGATAAATCAGTACCGATTAATTCCTCTGGGTAACAAAGTTTTGTTGTCAACTAAAGCCAATTACTGGCAGGTAAACGAAGATGGTAATAGGCCTATAATAGATTATTTGCACATTTTTAAATCCGATACCATTTCTTTATATTCTTTAACTCAAACATTTTCTATCAAAAATGTGATCATAGACCGTTCATTATCAGTTCGTAACCGTAATAGAATAAAAAGAGAATGTGAAAATATGGATATTCCGTTGCACGATATGGCTGAAAAAGGTATGTTTAGGTCAATTTTTTAATTATTTTTGTTAGAATATTTTCTGAAAGAGCCAATTAATATAATGATTACTAAAGTAATAGCACAAGATAAGATTTCGAGGGTAGAGGATCTTCTTAATGACAATGAAAAAGTTGTTATAGTAACACATGTATCGCCCGACGGTGATGCGGTAGGCTCTTCACTGGGATTATTTCATTATCTTAACGATTCGGGCTACGAAGTAACGATAATTGTGCCGAATAATTTCCCCGATTTTTTGGCTTGGCTTAAAGGATCAAAAGATATTCTTAATGCAGAGAAATATCCCGAATATGCCGAAAAACTTATATCGGAAGCCGATATTATCTTCTGTCTTGACTTTAATACGCCCAAGCGTATAAATCAGCTTGGACCATGGGTTGAAGCTTCGAAGGCAAAAAAAGTTCTTATAGATCATCATCCCCATCCGTTGGATTTTTGCGACATTACAATATCGCATCCCGAAATATCTTCGACAAGCGAACTGGTTTTCAGATTAATCTGTCGTATGGGCGATTTCGACGAGATAAGTAAAGTTGGAGCCGAGTCCATATATACAGGAATGATGACCGATACAGGCGGTTTTACATATAACTCTAATAGCCCCGAAATATATTATATTATAGGTCAGTTATTAGCAAAAGGGATTGATAAAGACCAAATTTACGCAAATGTTTACCACGATTATTCAGCCGATCGTTTTCGGATGTTAGGCTTTATGTTGTGCGAAAGAATGCGTATATTTCCCGAATATAACGCTGCTCTTATCTGGCTTTCGAAAGAAGAGCAAACTCGTTTCAATGCAAAAAAAGGGGATACCGAGGGCTTTTCGAATCTTCCGTTAAGCATAAAAGATATTTCTTTCTCCACTTTTATGAGAGAAGATAACGATATGATAAAAATGTCGTTTCGCTCTGCCGGAGACATTCCTACCAATTCATTTGCCTCTAAGTATTATAATGGAGGCGGACATCTGAATGCGTCGGGGGGAGAATTTTTTGGAACACTGGATGAAGCGATAAAAATATACGAAAAAGCACTACCCGAATTCTTCAACAACTTAAAACAACAAACCGATAAATGAAAAAACTGATCTCAGGCATAGTCCTGCTAATATTTATTTCTATTATTGCCGCATCGTGCAGTAAAACAGAAACGTATGCCGATAAACTAAAATCACAAAGTAAGGCTATAAGCAGGTTGATGAACGACAGTGGTTTCTACACTACAAGTTCTTACCCAACTGACAGACCTTTTGATGAGGGTGAATTTTTCTCTGAGTCCAACCACGGAGTATTTTTTCATGTTATCGATTCGGGTAATGGAAACCGTGCTGAACAAGGAACTGAAGTTACTGTAAGAATTCGAGGTACATATCGGCTTTTAAGCGATGCTATAACAGATAGTACGGCATGGGATAATACCCGACCGGGATTTGAAAATGAGTATATGAACTTTACCTATGGAAATACAAGTACATATAAATATTCAAGTTCTGCTTATGGTGTTTACAACTATATGTTTACGTCAACAGGTTTAACTGTCCCTTTAAGTTATGTTGGAGAAAATGCCATTATAAAAATGATAGTGCCCTTTGGGGTAGGTTCTGCCTATCAGTCAAACTATTACGATCCTGTTTATTTTGGTTACATTAAATACGAATTTAGTAAAAAACAAGGAGAAGTTGAAATTCCGGAAGCCGAACAAAAAGCCATTAACGACCTGATAGCTGATTCGGGGATAATTGTCCTAAACGAATACCCATCTGATGGAGTGTTTGCCGAAAACGAGTTTTATTATCACAAAAGAAGTGGTGTATATTTTAATGTAGTAGACGAAGGATACGGACGACAAATAGATATTAACGACCGTCAGAAAGTACAAGTGACGCATTCGAATACTACTCGCCCGATGTTTGATGCTACTGCTATTTTTTCGAACGAAGCCGATCCCGACGATATTATAAGCTTCTATTACGGACAAGCAAGTACTTATACCGAAAAAGATGCTTCGAACGGGTATTCTAATTATACATTCAAATCGAAAGGTATGACTATACCTTTAGGCTTTGTACGAAACGGAGCTATTGTAAAAATGATAGTGCCCAGTATCTCAGGATCTACCGTGCAAAAACTGAACGAAGAGTTCGTATACTTCGGTAAAATACAATATTCTTTTGATGAAGAATAAACTTTAAGAACCAAACAAAAGAACTCGTGTTATGACACTAATAAAATCAATATCCGGAATAAGGGGTACAATAGGAGGGAGTGTAGGCGAAGGTCTGAATCCGTTGGATACCGTTAAATTTGTTTCGGCATACGGTATATTCATTAAAAAAACAACACAGATAAAAAGCAACAAAATTGTTGTAGGGCGTGACGCTCGTATATCGGGAGCAATGATGGAGCAGCTTGTTGCCGGCACATTAATGGGACTGGGTTTCGATGTAGTAAACATTGGTTTGGCTACTACACCAACAACCGAAGTAGCTGTAACTGCCGAAAACGCTTGTGGTGGAATTATTCTTACAGCAAGCCATAACCCAAAGCAATGGAATGCCTTAAAGCTGTTAAATGAAAAAGGTGAATTTTTAAATGCAGCCGAAGGTGCCGAAGTATTACGTATTGCTGAGGCTGAAGAGTTTATTTATGCAGATGTAGATAACCTTGGAAATGAAATAAAAGCCGATTATACCGATTATCATATAAAAGCCGTGCTCGATTTGGAGCTTGTTGATGCAGATGCTATAAAAGCTGCAAACTTTAAGGTAGCTATTGATTGTGTAAACTCGGTGGGCGGTGTTGTTCTGCCCAAGCTTTTAAAAGCATTGGGTGTAAAAGATATTGTTGAACTATATTGCGAACCTAACGGACAATTTCCTCATAATCCGGAACCCTTACCCGAGAACCTGCAAGAAATATCGGGACTGATGAAAAAAGGAGGAGTTGACGTGGGCTTTGTTGTAGACCCTGATGTTGACCGCCTTGCTATTGTTTGTGAAGATGGCGAAATGTTTAACGAAGAATATACTCTTGTGGCTATTGCCGACTACGTTCTGCGCCATACTCCCGGAGCTACAGTTTCGAATTTAAGTTCGAGCCGTGCTTTGCGCGATGTTACACACCGTTTTGGATGCGATTATTATGCTGCCGCCGTTGGTGAGGTTAATGTTACAACTAAAATGAAAGAAGTTAATGCTGTGTTTGGAGGAGAAGGGAATGGCGGGGTCATTTATCCTGCAAGCCACTACGGGCGCGATGCTTTGGTTGGTATTGCTTTATTTCTGACACACCTTGCTAAAGAAAAGAAAACAGTTAGTCAACTAAGAGCAACTTACCCGCAATATTACATAGCAAAGCAGAAAATAGAATTAACTCCCGATATTGATGTCGATGCGATTCTGAAAGCTGTTAAAGACAAATTTGCAGGTTTTGATGTTACCGATATAGACGGAGTGAAGATAGATTTTACCGAAAAATGGGTACATCTTCGAAAATCGAATACAGAACCGATAATCAGGATTTATTCCGAAGCTTCGACAATGAAGGATGCTGAAACAGCCGGGGCCGAGATTATAGATATAATAAAATCGATGGTTAAATAATGATAGAAAGGGGTTGCTGAATTAGTAGCCCCTTACCATTTATTTAAAACTTCAATTACTTTATCTGCTTCTTCCTGTGCGATTCCAAAAAATAAAGGTAGGCTAAGAACTTCCTGATGTATTTTTTCGGTTATCGGATAACTGTCTTTTTCCCATTCTTTATAAGCTTCTTGTTTATGCGGGGGAATGGGGTAATGTACTTGTGATTGAATACCGTTATCTAATAAATATTTTTTTAAGCTATCTCTTTGTTGGGCTCTTATAACAAACAGATGAAAAGTGTGCTCTTCGGGTTTTCTAAACTCAGGGAGTATAATTTTAGGATTTGATATGCTTTTCAGATAGTGTAGGGCAATATTACGCCTTGTTTCAATATCTTCGTCCAGATACTTTAGTTTTGCGCTTAAAACGGCTGCCTGTATTTCGTCCAAACGCGAGTTTATCCCTTTATATTGATGTACATACTTTTCTTTCGAGCCGTAGTTCGCAATGCTTCTGATAGCATCTGATAATTGTGCATCGTTTGTAGTAACAGCCCCGGCATCGCCCAAAGCTCCAAGATTTTTTGTAGGATAAAAACTAAAAGCCGAAGCATCGCATAAATTTCCGGTTTTACTATTGTTGTATACAGCCCCATGTGCTTGCGCAACATCATCAATGAGTTTCAGGTTGTATTTTTCCGATATAGTTTTTAGAGGCTCCATATCACAAACCTGCCCATAAAGATGAACAGCCAGAATGGCTTTCGTTTTATCGGTTATTTTCTCCTCAATTTTGGATGCATCCAGATTATAAGTATTAATATTGGGTTCAACCAGCACAGGTATTAAACCACTTTCGGTAATAGCCAGAATGCTGGCAATATAAGTATTTGCCGGAACAATAACCTCATCACCTCTGCTAAATACTCCTATCTCAATATAAGCCGAAAAAATTAGCCGTATAGCATCCAATCCGTTCCCTACGCCAATGCAGGAGCTTGTACCGCAATAAGCCGCAAACTCGTGTTCGAAATTGCTACATTCTTTTCCGTGTATGTACCATCCGGATTGTGCAACTCTTAAAACAGTGTCGTTTATTTCGGCTTGATGCCGTTCGTTTACACGTTTAAGATCGAGAAAAGGTATCGTTTTCATTTTATGTCAATCAAATAAGTATCGTATACTATTGCTCTGGCGCCGAAGCCTTCTTTCTGAAATATCAGCCCCGAATTAAGGTATAGTCCTCCATTTTCGGTAGATATTCCGAAATCAAAGTATCTTTTATCCGAAAAGTATCTGTTGATGAGGGTATCAAATAAAAGGTCTAATGCCCCGATTTGTTTTCCCCGTTCATTTGCCGAGATATACTGGATATGTGCAACAGAATTGGTTTCGAAGATTAGGCTTCCTGCAATAATTTCGGTATTCTCCGATACTGTGAATAACTTTATGTTATCGGGGAATTTCGACTTCAAATATTGAATTTCGGCTAAAGAATGCACCGGTTTCGCATTATACCTGATACGTAAGTTTTCGTCTAAAACATGCCAAAAACCGTCTAAAGAAGAATTTTCTAATATTTGTAATTTAAAGCCAGAGGCTTTTTTTACCTGTTTTTTTCGTGACTGCCCATAAGGTTGCTTATTTGCTAATTCTATTGTCGACGAAACTGTTCTTGACGACAGAGAAGCTCCATTTCTGAACAGAGCATATAAATCTTCTTCTGCAGGATAGTTGTGATAGATATGTGGAATGGCTTTATAGTAAAATGACTTAATACCAATATTTTTTAAATACGCTGTGAGTAACGAAAAAATATTCAATATATCGTCTGTCTTAATATGATGCGATAATACCAGTCCTCCGTAAGTAAGACCTTGATGTGAATAAAAAATGTCATCTGATATATTTGCAGGCAGAATAGCAATGAGTTTATCTTTACTGTAAAACATCAAGGAATGATCTTTAAATCTGTCCGAATGATATTCCATAAAATCGCGGCAGAATAAAAATGTTCCGTTTTTTGATGAAAGGACAAAATTATCCCACAAAGCCTTATCTTCCGCAGTATATTGTTTAATCAACATCAGGTTTGTAGTTTTTAAAGTCCGAATATTTACGAATATAATCTTCCGATTCGTATATATGTGATGTTAAAACTAAACTTACAGCCCCCGACGAAAAATTCTTTTCTACCGCCCAAATTCCGGGGGGTAAATATAGTCCCATCATGGGCCTGTTTAATGTAACAATCCGTTTGTTTACCCCATCGTCCAGTTCTACATCAAAACTTCCACTGACCGCTATTAAAAACTGATGGCAATATTTATGTGCATGCCCACCCCGTGTTTGACCTGATGGAATATCATATATATAAAATACACGGGCAATATCGAACGGAATATTTTCGGAATTATGTATGGGTGTAATATTTCCGGCCCGGTTTCTTATAACGGGAAGTTCAATAAGATTGCAATCATACACAGTATTATTTGCCGGGTTAAAGGGTTCTTTACTAGGTCTGTTTTTTAATAAAACAGTATTATTACCTTCCGATAAGGGTTCTTGCTTTATGTATCGTTTAAAATCTCTGTAATTGCGGATATAATCATCTTCATCAAAAGGCTCGGATGTGATTATTAAACATACCGAGTTTGTCGAAAAATTCTCTAAAGAACGCCACATTTTGCTAGGAACGTATAAGCCTTTATACGAACGGTTAAGCGTATGCCTGCGTACCTGAGTCCCATTGTCGAGAACAACATCGAAACTTCCTGACAGAGCGATAATAACCTCCTCTTGGCTTTTGAATGCGTGACTACCACGAACCTGTCCTCCCGGAACGTCATAAATCCAGTAAACCCTTGCAATATTGAAAGGTATCTGGTCTAAGGCTTCGGCAAAGGAAAGATTTCCCCTTCTGTCCTCTATTTTCGGAAAATCAATAATTCGTTCACGCATAGTATTATTGTTTAAGCCATTGTTCGGGATTAAGAGTACCCGATTTGTGTTTTATCGCAAATTCAAGAATTGTTGCACCATTATCGGGATCGGAAAATATTTTACCTAAATTCTGTCCGGCTTTTACTTCTTGTCCTTCTTTTACATAAACATCCTTAACATTAGAATACAAAGTCATATAGTCTCCATGACTTACAACAATCGTATTATTATACCCGCGGGAAGGTCTTACGATAAATATGGTTCCGTTAAATACGGCCTTTGCTGTGGCGCCATTTTCGGTTCTTATCTGAATTGCCGTATTGCGTATCGAAGCAGTAGGAACCGTGGGATGAGGTTGTATACCATATTTTCCTACAATAGTTGCTCTTTGAGCCACAGGCATCGGTATTTTTCCTTTATTGGAGGCAAAGCTACTGGTTAACTTGTAGTTTCTTTCAACAGTTTGTGCCCCATCTATTTTTTCTATATCTTTCGATGTAAGCTTTGTGCCTTTAGCCTTTTCTAACCGTGCTTTTTCTTCTGCTATGCGTTTGGCTTCACGTTCGCGGCGGGCATACTCCTCGGCAATAATACGGTCGATCTGTTTACTGAGCTCCTGTGCTTGTTGTTGCTGTTTTTTTACTAGTGCAGTAAGCTCTTTTTCCTGCTTTTTGGCTTCTCCCATATCTTTATTCAGGTCGGCCTCTTCTTTTTTAAGATTGTCTTGTTCCTGTTTACGCTGAGAAAGCAATGCAAGTTTTTCACTCTTCTGTTTGTCTAGCTCTTCTTTCTTAGCCACCAATTCTTTTTGCTGCTTTTTAATATCTTCGGCTTGTTGATTACGCCACTCCGAATATTCTCGCAAGTATTTCATTCTCCGAAACGATTCGGTAAATGATTTTCCGGAGAGAACGAACATCAGATTATTTTGATTTTGTCTTCTCGACATCACTCCCTCTATAGCTGTTGCATACTGTCCTCGTTTTTCTTTGAGTTCGCCTTCCAGCATTTTAATTTCCGATTCGGTTTTCTTTTGCTCGGCAGAAATAGCTCTTATTTCGCTATTTAATACAGCTAACACTTGTTGACGGAGTTTTACTTGTTCTCTGTTCAGCGTTATCTTATTCAGTAGCGAGGCTGCTGTTTTTTTAGTGTTGGTTATCAGGTGAGTATTGTTTGCAATTTGCTCCAATATCTTCTTACGCTGTTCCTCTAATTTACGAGTATCTCCATTTTGCCCGTAAACCACAAATCCGGTAAAAAGCAAAATAGAAGTAAATAGTATGGTTTTTATCGTAAATCTCATTTCATATAAGCCTTAATAATATCCCGTATCGATGATTTTTCGTATTTATTAGGAACAGAATAGTCTATTTTTACTTCTTTGTCAATATCAAGTTTCTGATAAGATATCTTTACATCCATTCTCATATCTTTAACTTCTACATTTGCAGTCATCGATGTTGGATATATGTTATTTGCATCTTTGATAAAATCGTTATACGACCATTGCAAGGTATACAACTTTTCGGGAGAAAAAATCAGTGTAGAGGCAATACGATCCGAGGCATCTATTGCAAAATTGTAAAGAATTCCCGATTTATCTTTCACCTTAGCCAAATACATTCCCGAAGCAATATCTACATCATAGTTTTTATATTCGTCTTCAGTAATATTTTGTTGTCCCGGAAGAAACAACGCATTAGTTAGTAACGATTGAAGATTATAGTAGTTGAATACAATTTTGCTGCTTAATCCTGTCATGCTTTCAGCCGCATATTTTTTATTGTAGCGGTCTATCATGAATACCGAGTCGGGGGTTAGAGTTAACCGCATAGCCTCGACACCAAGAAAAGGACGTATGGATATTTGAAGGACACTATCGCGAACAAGTTTCATAAAACTTCCCGTTTTAAATCCCTTTTTAGAATTTGCAGCCTGAAACTCAATATCCACTTTTCCGCTGATCGCTTTATATCTTAACTCTTCGTTAAGGACGTCCGATATAAGCTGTTTTTTTGATTTTGACTCTAAACTGCCGCTACTGCCTACAATCGCTTTTTTTGAACCACAGGCTGTAACCATAAGTAGCAGCAAAACAAATGCCGATGCTTTTATAATATTTCTCATAAATTTTTATTCTGCTATATAAGTTTTTGTTTCTATTTTGCGGTCAAGAGTTGTCGAATCACTGTCTCCTTTTTCTTTTGCTTTTATCCAATATTCAAGAGCTTCTTCCTGATTATTTAATTTATAAAGCACATCGCCATAATGTTCAAGAACTTCCGAGCTTGTTTCCTTCTCCTTTTCTTCACTATATTTAACTGCGTTCTGTAAGTATATTTTCGAGGTAACATAATCGCCCTGCACAAACATAATCCAACCATAAGTGTCGAGATAAGTCGGATTTGTAGGTTCGGCTTTAACTGTTACGCTACTCATTTTTTCGGCTTTTTCGAGATTCTTTTTCTCAATTGCCAGAAAATAACTGTAGTTATTAAGTACCCCCAAATTTTGAGGGTTATATTTTAATGCTTTTTCATACTCGATGTACGAACTGTCTTTTTTGTCCAATTCGTGGTAAAGGCTGCCTATGAGACTGTGAAATTCTGATAATAGCATAGGGTTTCCTACTTGTTCTCCTAAAACAGCTCCTTCACGCAACGATTTCATTGCGCTGTTATATTCTTTTTTCTGATAATGGCCTACTCCTAAATAAAAATAAAAGAGAGGTTCTTCGGGTAAATATGAAATAGCTGTTTCGCATATTTTTATTTGTTCGTCCAAACTGTCGTTTGGTACCGATTTCAGGAGTTGTTCCCATGCAAACGGATTGGTAGGATTGGCTTCGGCAAATATTTGAAACTGAAAATGTGCATCCGAATTTTTTCCTTGTTGCATTAATAAATTACCAAACATAAAGTTTAGTTTCGGTTCTTGCGGGTTTTCTACCAATAGTGTGTCGAACAGAATATTAGCTTCCTTGGTGTCTCCATCTTTTTCCTGTAATACTCCAACGTATTGTCCTAAAATAGTTAGTTTGGTATCTATATCGAGTTTACGGTTTAGCAAAGCCGAATACATTTCTTTTTGGGCTGCCTCCTTATTATTTATTTTCTCGTAATAATTTGCAAGTGCCGCTATCAGATAAGGATCATCTGAATCTAGGGCCTGTCCTTTTTGGTATATATCAAAAGCCTCGGTTGTTTTATTATCTTGTAAATAAATATTTCCTAACAATATGTAGTATCTTATTTGTTCGGGATATTTGTCAATATATTTTTGTATTTCGGCATATCCTTCTTCTTTACGATCGAGTGCAGAATATAATTGAAATTTTTGCAGGCTGATTTTTTCATTCATACCAACCAACTCTTCTAAATTGTCGAGTGCTTTTATCGCATTATCGAAGTCTCCGTTTAAGCGATAGGCTTCAGCCAAATACAAATAAAGTTCATACTTGTCGGGGTTTACCGATGTTAAGTATTTGTATCTGTCAATTGCTTCGGTATATTTTTGAAACTCGAGACACATTGTAGCTAAAGCTTCGTTGTAATAAAAATTTTGAGGATCGTAGGATACTGCTTTTTTATAAAAGTCAAGTGCTTTACTTTTTTCGTCTAACGATACGTAAAAATTGCCAAGCTCATAAAGAACCGTTGCATTTGTTGAATCTATCTGTAAACAATAATTGAGTAAATCGAAAGCTTCGTCATACCTTTCAGCTGTTTTAGCTATCAGGGCATCGTAAAAATAGTAATCGAATTTGCGTTGTTCTTCGGTTGTCAATTTTACTTTCCCCGATTGGGCAAGAGTTGCTTCTCCGACACAAAAGAAAAGTAAAAAGGAAGCCAGGCTTATATGTATAATCTTTCTCAGCATAAAATTTGTTGTTTTGTTAAGGAAAACCTCGAAAGTAAAAATATTACTTTCCGGTATGCCCAAAGCCTCCCGCTCCGCGCTCAGTGTCGCTAATGGATTCTACTTCAACCCATTCGGCTTGCTCATGGGCTGCTATAACCATTTGGCAAATACGTTCTCCGTTTTTTATAACAAAATCAGTATCGGATAAGTTGACAAGTATAACTCTAATTTCGCCACGGTAATCGGCATCAATTGTTCCGGGTGTATTTAAAACTGTTATTCCATGTTTTATTGCCAAACCACTGCGAGGTCTTACCTGAGCCTCGTATCCTTCGGGTAATTCGATAAACAATCCTGTAGAAACAAGAACCCTTTGTAAAGGTTTCAGTATTATATCTTCATCTATATTTGCTCTTAAATCGACACCTGCCGAATATTTTGTTGCATATTGGGGTAGGGGATGATTCGATTTATTGATAATTTTTATTTTCATACTAAATAATTTGCTTGGTATACTATTAACTTGCGAAAATAATGAATTCTTTGCAATGAGTTTAACAAATTGATAAAAATTAAGACCTTAGCCATTCTTCCTTTTTTAATATTTAAGTGCGATTTCTGGTAAAACCTTATGGGGTATTATCGCCCTTTATCTTAACTACCCCCTGTTCACATTGTATTATTCTCCGTTATTTAAGCATATTTATGCTTTAAAATTACAAATTTCGATTGTTTATTGGCAATATAAAACTCTATGTAAGAGACTTTGCCTTAAATGTATTTGTTACATATACAGCGTGTTACTGATTTAATGGGCTGTGTAAAAACTATATCATGAACTTTATCCCTTCATTTTCACATTTTCATGGTCTAATTTTACATCCGAGCTCTTTATTTATTTCGTATTAATTTTTTGAGATAAACTGCCTCGCAAAAATTTCTTTTCTACTTTAGGTGAAAACTGATATTGCATTCTATGAATAAATCTTGCTGAATGCAATATCAGGAAAGAGAATAAGAAAGAGGCATAAACTATTTTGGCTAAAGCAGCAATAGATATTCTAGGTAATGAGGCAGAAGCAAAGTACCCCCTCACACTTTCTTCTGCCTTTTTTCTAAAAAACGATTGCAAAGCAAATTATATAATGAAAAAGAATTGAATCTGGATACTATGAAAATACATATCTAAAAAGCAGCAATAGATACGTTGTTTAAGGTTATCAGGGCAAAAGTTATTTCCACACAACTTTTGCCTCTTTTTTTGGTTTTTAAATATTTACGTCTTACATTTGTGGCAATGTTTCGGAATATGTCCATATCGTTTATTTTTGTAGCTATCGCAATGCTAATAGCACATGCTGCAATTCCTCATCATGACCATGGGGATAGGATATGTTTCGAAAAAGAACAAACCGCAGATTCGCATTCGCACAGTAAAGAAAACCAAAAAGGTAAGTCGGATAGTTGTTGCCAGCTTGATAAACAAGATGTTATTCGTAAGAATAATGAGGAGTTTAAAGTGAATGACTGCCATAACGGATTGATGTGCGATTATCATTTTCCGCCTATACTGTTGTTTTTGGGCGATTTCTTTTGTTTATCTCCTGCTCCGCCCGAGATATTGAACAAACCTTATTTAAATCTGTACGCTTCGGCATGTTTATATGCTGACAATTCGTATCGCGGGCCTCCACAAGCTTAGTCCCTTCATTGTTGTATTTGCGAATAGTAAATACAAAATCATTTAACAATCATTTTTTATCTGTTATTCGAAAGAATGACCTTTACACACATTTTATATGAAAGCATTATTATATGTTTTGATGTGTGCTTCGATATTTTATTTATCAGCTTGTGGAAAAAAAGGAAGCACTACAGAAAACAATAAAATAGAAACTACAGAACATTCTCATAATCACGAGCATGGAGAAGAATGTACTCATGAACATAATGAACCCGAGGAGCATAGCCATGAAGATGAATGCGACGGACACGATCATAATCACGACCATGAGCATTCGGTAGTTTCAGAATCGCAAGCTCACGAACACGGAGACAATGAAAATATAATTATGTTCACTTCGGAACAGGCTCGGAACCTGATCGAATTCGAAATTGAAACCATAAAGCCGCAAACTTTTTACCAGATACTTAAAACCAGCGGACAAGTTTTATCGGCACCCGGCGACGAATCGCAAATAGTTGCAACAACAAGTGGAATATTGGAAATAGCTAATCTTAATTTGGTGGAAGGATTATCCGTAAATTCCGGTCAGCAATTATTTCGTATTTCAGGAAAAAATCTTTCCGAAAACAATCCTTTGACGCGGGTAAGTGAGGCAAAATCGGTATACGAAAATGCGAAAACGGAATATGAAAGGGCGTTGGAGCTTATAAAGGATAATATTATATCGCAACGCGATTTTCAGCAAATAAAACTCAGTTACGATCAGGCTAAACTTAATTACGAAACTATTTCGGCAGGAATGTCAGGAAATTCAAAAGCGATAACCTCGCCTATGAAAGGTTTTGTAAAAAGTATAGTGGCGCAACCGGGACAATATGTCGAAACCGGACAGCTTTTAGCAACCGTAACCCAAAGCAAAAGGTTGGTATTAAGAGCCGACGTGTCGCAACGTTACCTTTCGCAAGCTAAGTATGTACAAACAGCATCTTTTACAACTCCTTATGATAACAAAACGTATGAATTGAGTGACTTGAACGGACGTTTGATGTCGGTAGGCAGAAGTACAGACAATAATACATTTTATACGCCCGTTAGTTTCGAATTCGATAATAAAGGAAATATTATCGAAGGTTCATTCGTTGAGGTGTACCTTAAATCGCAGCTAGTAACAGATGCGATAGTAGTACCAATATCTGCTTTGATTGAAGAACAGGGACACTTCTTTGTATTTGTACAATGTGTTCACGAAGGTGAATACGAGAAGAAAGAAGTGAGGATTGGTGCTTCGGACGGAATAAACCATCAGATTCTTGGTGGGCTTAATGTTGGGGAAAAAGTAGTAACGAAAGGTGCATTTGCAGTTAAACTGGCGTCAATGTCGGGCGAAGTGCCACATGGACATCAACATTAATTATACATACAGTCATGCTGAACAAAATAATAGATTTTTCGCTGCATAACCGTATGTTGGTTGTGTTGTCATCAATACTACTGTTACTGGTGGGAACGTACATTACCATAAATATGGAAGTAGATGTGTTCCCCGATTTAAATGCTCCAACTGTAGTAGTAATGACCGAAGCAAACGGAATGGCTCCCGAAGAGGTTGAGCGTTTGGTAACCTTCCCTATCGAAACATCGGTAAATGGGGCAACAAATGTTCGCCGTGTGCGTAGTTCCTCAACTACAGGATTTTCGGTGGTTTGGGTCGAATTCGATTGGGGTACGGATATATATAAAGCCCGGCAGATTGTGAGTGAAAAGATAGCCGGATTAGGAGAGCAATTGCCTTCAAATGCGGGGACTCCTACTTTGGGGCCGCAATCGAGTATTTTGGGCGAGGTGCTTTTCATAGGCCTTACGGCCGACAGCACTTCGTTACAGGATTTGCGAACGCTTGCCGATTGGACAATACGTCCGCGTCTTTTAGCTACAGGAGGCGTTGCCCAAGTATCGGTAATAGGAGGCGAGATAAAGGAGTATCAGATATTGCTCGACCCTGCCCGAATGCGTTTACACGGTATATCGATAGAGGACGTTGAAGGGGTTGCACAGGATATGAATCTGAATGCTTCGGGTGGAATTTTATACGAATATGGAAATGAGTATATAATACGGGGTATAGTTTCGACAAACGATGTGGAAGAAATAGGCAAAACTGTTGTTGTGAACCGTAATTCCTATCCGGTATTGTTGAGCGATGTTGCCGATATTAAGATAGGGAACAAATCGCCTAAGTTGGGGCTTGCCAGCGAGAAGGGGCAACCTGCAGTTTTACTTACTGTAACTAAACAACCTAATACAAATACGTTGGAATTGACCGGGCAGTTAGAACATGCTGTTGACGATTTGAAAAAGAGTTTGCCCGAAGATGTGCACATGAGTACTGATATTTTTCGGCAATCCCGATTTATCGAAAATTCTATATCAAATATTCAAAAAGCTCTTATCGAAGGCTCTATATTTGTTGTAATCGTTCTTTTCTTTTTCCTTATGAGTTGGCGTACCACTGGTATTTCGTTAATAGCCATGCCTTTGTCGCTTATTGTAGCTGTTCTTGTATTACGGGCAATGGGACTCACGCTGAATACCATGAGTTTGGGAGGAATGGCAATTGCAATCGGGTCGCTGGTTGATGATGCGATAATTGATGTCGAAAACGTATTCAAGCGTCTTAGGGAAAATCATGCTAAGCCCGAAAAAGAACGCACACCAACTTTAACCGTTATATTCAATAGTTCGGTCGAGATAAGGTCGTCTATCGTAAAAGCAACTCTGATAACTATTGTAACTTTTATTCCCTTATTCTTTTTAAGCGGAATGGAAGGGCGTATGCTTCGTCCTTTGGGCATATCGTTTGTTGTATCGTTATTTGCATCGCTTCTTGTGGCATTAACTCTTACGCCCGTTTTATGCAAATATCTGTTAGCTAACAATAAGATGCTGGATAAACATGAGAAAGAACCTTGGTTGTCGCGAAAACTCAAGTACGGCTATAGAATATTGCTCGAAAAAGCTTTATGTCATAAAAAACTATTGATAGGAATTTCTGCAGGAGTATTTGTTGTAACGATAGCAACCCTGCCTTTTATCGGAAGAAGTTTTCTTCCGACATTTAACGAGGGCTCTTTCACTATAACTGCTACAACTATTCCGGGTATATCGCTTGACGAATCGGACAAAATGGCTCAGATAGTGGAAAAATCGTTAATGGAGATACCCGAAGTTATTACTGTGGGTAGGAAAACAGGACGTGCCGAACTTGATGAACACTCTTTTGGCACTAACACCTCGGAAATAGAGGTTCCGTTTGAACTTAAAGACCGTTCTTTTGATGAGCTTTTGTCGGATATAAGGCACAGATTATCGCATGTAAGTGGAATGAATTTCGAGATAGGACAACCTATATCGCATCGTATCGACCACATGTTATCCGGAACAAAGGCGAATATTGCAATCAAATTGTTTGGAGACGATCTCAACCTGTTATATGCAACTGCAAACCAGATTAAATCGGCTATATCGGGGATCGATGGTGTTGCTGATTTGAATGTTGAGCAACTTATCGAATCGCCACAACTCCAGATAAAACCAAAACGAGAGATACTTGCAAAGTATGGTATTCCCATAAATGAATTTACCAATTTTGTAAATACGGCATTTTCGGGAAGGGTTGTATCGCAAGTAAATGAAGAGGGGCGTATGTTCGACCTTACTCTGAAAGCAAATGACGATACACGCCTTAATATGGAGTCGATAGGGAACCTTATGCTGGATGCCCATATCGAGGGAGACGAACGATTAAAGAAAGTACCACTCAGTTATGTAGCAGATATAGTGTCGTCAAGTGGGCCTAATACAATTAACAGAGAAAATGTACAACGTAAGATTGTAATTTCGGCCAATGTAGCGGGGCGCGATTTGCAAGGTGTTGTTCAGGATATCCAAAAAAGGATAGACAGCGAAATAAAGCTACCCGAAGGATATCATATTCTGTATGGAGGACAATTTGAAAGTGCAGCAGCAGCTTCACGGACGCTTATAATAGCCTCGATATTTGCTATTGTGGTAATATTCGGATTATTGTATCAGGAGTTCAAAAGTTCCAAAATGGCTATTCTGGTTCTTATCAACCTTCCGTTAGCATTAATAGGGGGAGTGGCAATGATATGGTTAACCTCGGGGGTAATGAGTATACCGTCTATTATTGGGTTTATCTCTTTATTTGGTATAGCAACACGTAATGGTATATTATTGGTATCTCACTACGAACAGTTATTGAGAGAGGGCCACGACCTATACCATACGCTTATTCAAGGCTCTATTGACAGGTTAAATCCTATACTTATGACTGCTTTATGTTCGGCTTTGGCATTAATACCTCTTGCCATGGGAGGCGATTTGCCGGGAAACGAAATACAGAGTCCTATGGCACAAGTGATTTTGGGGGGACTTATAACCTCTACTCTTCTTAATGGTTTTATAATACCGATTATATATTCACTTATTAAAAGCCGTAAAACAGCAGATAAGATATGAAACATCTAATTTTATATATAAGCATCACTATTTTGGGCATCGGCAACATTTTGGCGCAAAGTTCTATCGAGGACGTATTGACTAATATCGAACAGAACAACAAAATGTTGATATCTGCCCGGCAATCGTCCGAACTTCAGAAAATAGATGCCCGAACCGGAATCTATTTACCAAATCCGAATGTAGAATATGAACGTTTGTGGGGTAATAGGGCTTCAGACAATACAATTGAAAATGAACTGACAGTTGCTCAGGAATTTGATTTTCCCACGGCATATTTTCAGCGGAACAAAATAGTAAACCTGAAAACCGATCAGGCGAATATCCAATACAGAGCCGCACGCCAAAATATATTATTGGAGGCCAAGCAGCTTTGTATCAGTTTGATATATTATAATAAAGTGAAAGAAATTTTGGAAAAACGCTTGAATAATGCCGAAAGCCTGAACCTTTCTTACCGAAAGAGACTGGAAACGGGTGATGCAAATTTGTTGGAAACCAATAAAATTGCTCTGGAATTGCTGAATGTACAAACCGAATACCGAACCAATGAGGCGGAAAGGAGCAACTTGTTGAAAAAACTGACGGAAATGAATGGAGGAACAAATATTGTTTTCACTCAAACTGTTTATCCGTTATCCGAAGAATTGATTAATTTGGAGCAAATAGCACAAAAGCGATTGGAGGCCAATCCCGAACTAAAATCTCTTGAACATCAGAAAATGATAGCTCAAAGATCGGTATCATTAGCAAAAAGCCTTGCTTTGCCAAAATTTAATTTAGGATATAAAATGAGTTTTTCCGGTTCGGAAAGGTTTTACGGTTTTGTTGCCGGATTGAGTATCCCTTTGTGGGAAAACAAAAATACAGTGAAACGGGCTAAAGCCGAAATGGTACTGACCGAAATGGAAATAGATAATACTCAATTAATGCAACGGAGCGAGGTAAATCAGTTATTCGACAAAGCTATGGCGTTGAAAAAATCGTGCGATGATTTTAAAAATCTCCTATCGGCACAGAACAATGAGCAACTGTTGAGTAAGGCTCTTAATTTAGGGCAAATATCGTTGCTCGAATATCTGACCGAGATAAATTTTCTGTATCAAAGTACAGAAAATTATTTGCAAACCGAGAAGGATTATCATTCTACAATTGCAGAACTATTAAAAACAGACTTATAATAACAAATCGAGAATGGGGGATATTTATCCTCCATTTTTATTATTTAAATAACTTAACTAAGCTCCTTATAATAAATGAAAAGTATCTGTTACGTTTCATTAAGTCGACAACGTAATCGTAATTATTCATTTCGGTCATGTATTCATAATCTTTAAAAATAGGCTTGGGCAGAAGTTTTTGGATAGTGTCAAGTTTTTCTTGGTGCAATTTATGTTGTTGAGCCTCATTGGTACTTAATCCAAACCACTCGAAAACCACAATATCTACATCTACATAAGCAGGTTGCATATTCTGAAAAATAATAGTCTCGACAAAAAATTTCCAATCCGATACAATTCGAAGATTTTCATCGTATAACCCATACTGATCGAATAAATCGCGTTTGATAAATGTAGCCTGATGCTTTAATGTACTCTTAAAAAAATCGATAAGAGTCAGATTCTTGTTGGGGGCAGGCGATAATGTTCTATGATCTCCAAAATCATTAATTTGATGTCCGGTAATAAAGGGGGCGTCTATACTTTGTCCGCTTCCGAATATTTTTTCCAAAACATCCGAAGATGTGTAATAATCGCCCGAATTAAGAAAATGACAATACTTACCTGTTGCTTTGGTTATCCCTTTGTTCATTGCATTATATACTCCGGAATCGGGTTCACTTACCCAATAATCAAAATGTTGAGCATATTGATTAATAATATCCAGACATCCGTCAGTCGATCCTCCGTCAATAATAATAAACTCGAAGTCCCGAAAAGTTTGAGAAACAACACTTTCTATTGTTTTTTGAAGCCCTTTGGCATTGTTTAGATTGACTGTTATTATAGATAATGCAGGCATATTTTTAGTTATCGGTTTTTATTTAGGCTTACAAATATAAATGATAAAGCAATAGTTATCACTTTATTTTGTAAATTATACCTCATCTAAAATATTATTTTTTTAAATTTGTAGCTTGGCTTTTTTTGTATTTATTCACAAAAATAAACATATAAACTACAAATAACATATGAAAAGAAAATTATTCCTTTTATTATTGCTCTGTATACCTGCAGCAATAAGTTTTGCAAAGCAGCGTACTCAGTACGAGGCTCACAATATTGCTGAGGTGTTTTTGAAAAGTAATACAGAGACAAGAAGTTCCCTTAGTGCAGAAAAAAAGCTAACGTTGGCCTATGCTTGTGAAGATGTAAATATGTCAACTCGCTCTTCAAATAACGAGAGTATAACTTATTATTATGTTTTTAATATTAGCGATAACGATGGGTTTGTTATCGTATCGGGAGATGATCGGGCTAAAGATGTTTTAGGTTATTCTCAATCGGGTTATTTTGATGTAAATAGCCTTCCTGTAAACTTCGAAAACTGGTTGGCGGTCTACAAAGAAGAAATAGAAGAACTCATAAATGCATCGGGAAACGAATATAAGGAAATAGAAACTGTATCTTCTACTGCTCAATCGTTGGCAAGCTCGGTGAATCCGTTACTTGGCGATATAAATTGGAATCAGAGTGCACCTTATAACAACCTTTGTCCTGTTATTCCTTCCGGAACAAACGCGGGAAAAAGAACGGTTACAGGATGCGTAGCCACAGCTATGGCACAAATAATGGGATATCATAAATGGCCGACAAAAGGAACAGGATCAAGCCATGCTTATTCAACAGGAACTCTTAGTATATCTATACCTTCGGTTAATTTTGGTAATACTACTTACGATTGGACAAATATGACCGGAACTTACAATAGTTCCAGCACATTAGAACAGGAAAATGCAGTTGCAACCCTAATGTATCATTGTGGGGTTTCAGTTCAAATGAATTATAACATCGAAAGTGGGGCTACAACAGCAAAAGTAGCAGAATCTCTGCCTAAGTATTTTGGATACGACGAAGGTATAAATTGTATATCGAGAGTATTCTTTGATGCTGCCGGATGGAGGGACATAATTAAGAATGAATTAAGCAATAGTCGTCCCGTGTTATTCAGTGGGCAATCGTCGGGTGGAGGTCACGCCTTTGTTTGCGACGGATACAATTCGTCTAACTTATTCCATTTCAACTGGGGATGGGGAGGTATGTCGAATGGGTATTTCGAGTTATCGGCATTAAACCCGGGTTCGTTAGGGATAGGTGCGGGTAGCGGAGGATATAATTCTCAACAAAGCGTAATCATTGGCATACAGAAGCCGACAGGCTCGTCTACTCCTGCAGTTACAAAAATGGGATATAAATCAATATGGACAGATACTGAATCGATATCTCTAGGCTCTGATTTCGAAGTTAAAGCCGAGCATGTGGTATTGTCTGGAGCCAAGTCTCTCGATAGTGGCCATTTTGGAGTAGCACTATGTAATGAGAATGACGCGATTATCTCGATGTTGTATTCGTATGGACCAACCGATTTGTCATTAGGGTATTACTATGCTTCACCTAAATTTGTATGCGAAATACCATCGGGAACGCAGGCCGGAAATTATAGAATAAGACTAGCATACTCCACCAAAACGTTGAATCCTGCTGCTGCCGATTTTAAATTGATGGATACAAAAGTGGGTGCACTTGGCTATATCAAAGCAGAAGTGAAAAATAGCAAAGCATACTTCAGTTCTCCTACCGAAAATTTGCCGGTACTTAAACTAAACTCGTTTAATATATTGTCAAACAACTTGTATTCCGGAAAAACGGGAGAATTTGAAGCTTCAATAACTAATACCAGCAACAACGAGTATAATGCAAATTTGTCTATTATATTCAACATTCCATCAGTCGGAAATGCTCTGGTTTTAAAAGAACCTGTTGTAATTGCTGCCGGAGAAACCAAGACAGTGACTTTTAAAGGAAAAATATCATATGCGCCTAATACAACCAATCTGTTGGTTTCGGGAAGCTATACTGTACATTTAGGATTTGAAACCAATAACAGTGAAACAGGTGTTTACTGGAGTGCATTGAAGACCCTGAGTGGTGTACAAATATTACCTGAACCGACCGAGTTATACGCATTATCATTGAACGAAAGAATTGCATTCCCTGATATAAATAAAGTATATACAAACAGTGCAAAGTTAACAGCTCAAATTAAGAATACAGGAGGCCTATTTGAAGGGTATGTTGTTGCTTTTATTTTCCCTAAAACAGGAGGAGTTTCATTAACACACATCGGTTATCAGGAAGTATCAATTGATAAAGGACAAACAAAAGAAGTGACATTTTCAGGAGCTATTGATTTGCCTGTAAATATTGCCTATAATATTACAGTTTATTATCATAACGGAATAACATGGGTTGATCTTGACAGATCTGGATTTAAATCGTCGTTAAACTTCACGCTTTTAGAACCTACAGTCGGAATCGAACAAAACTATTCTGATAAGAGTATAGGACTATATCCTAACCCTGCAACCGATTTCGTGAAATTCGATTCGGAAGACGTTGTGAAAACTGTTCGTATCAGCGATGTGTTTGGCAAACAAGTTTTTGTGAAATCGTTGAATGAGAATGGTACTATATCGGTACCCGTACAAGATTTAAGTAACGGAACTTATATATTACAGGCTGAGACCGACAAAGGGGTTATAACTGACAAATTTATCAAAAAATGAATTTGGTAAACAGAACATTATTCATAACAATTGTATCGATAAGCTTGTTGTCTTGCCGAAGTGGCGAGACAACAGGTTCGAAAACAACTGTGGATACCCCTCTCGAAACAGAAAAAATGACAATACAACCGATAAGGGGCGATCAACCGTCTACCGGAGCATATGCGTCGGGTCCTCAGGCTATTGTGTATAAAACAAGAAAAGACTATTCCGATCTTGTTCCTGTAACAATGGACGAAACAAAAAACCAGATAATTTCGTATCCGGCACCGTCTGATATATATTATAACGGAAAGCTGGCAAAGCCAATCCCTTTGAAAAAGGGATATTTGCTCGATAACAGGGGA
Source organism: Dysgonomonas sp. 216 (assembly GCF_010501065.1). Taxonomy (GTDB): domain Bacteria; phylum Bacteroidota; class Bacteroidia; order Bacteroidales; family Dysgonomonadaceae; genus QVMM01. Next base: position 129,645 of record NZ_QVMM01000002.1, read on the forward strand.
ATTAATCTTAATACGGCTTTCCTTTCCTATACGTACGAAGAATACAGTAAACTGTCCGAAGCTCCATCGATGGAAGATATGTTGTCGAAAATAGTAGATAAATCGCCCCTGACCGATTTAATAGATTGCGGAAAGAGAAGTGCGTATACTAACGAAATTAACGAGCTAAACGCTCTTATAGATGTCAATTTTGAAGGCTGTGCAAGAATGATATCGCGTTCTCCCATATTAGAGATGAAAAAATAAAAATAAGACATGCCACACCTAAACAACAACAGGCGACCCAATTGAGTCGCCTGTTGTTTATTTTGAGGTATTCTCAGAGATTATTCTGAAACAACTTCGAATGGAATTTCAACCGAAACTTCTTTGTGAAGTTTTGCGATAGCTTTATAACTACCAACTTCTTTTACCGATTCTTTAATCACGATAAGTTTACGATCTACTTGGTAACCCAATTTATCAAGGGCTTCGGCTATCTGTATGTTAGTAACCGAACCGAAGATAGTACCTGTTGAGCTTGTTTTTGCACCGATAGTAAGAGAAACTCCTTCGAGTTTTGCAGCAAGAGCTTCGGCATCTTGTTTAATTTTCTCCAACTTGTGAGCACGTTGTTTAAGATTTTCGGCCAAAACTTTTTTCGCAGCCTCAGTAGCAATAACAGCTTTTTTCTGTGGAAGCAGATAGTTACGTCCGTAACCATCTTTCACAGTCACGACATCGTCCTTATAACCTAAGTTCGCGATATCTTCTATTAATATAACTTGCATATTTTTGTCCTCCTGTTTTTATTAATAATGTAATAAAAAGGTCTGCGACCTTATTTCATTAAGTCAGTTACGTAAGGAAGCAAAGCCAAGTGACGGGCTCTCTTCACAGCTTGAGCAACACGACGTTGGAATTTCAAAGAAGTTCCTGTAATACGGCGAGGAAGTATTTTACCTTGCTCGTTTAAGAATTTTTTCAAAAACTCAGGATCTTTGTAGTCGATATACTTAATACCGTTCTTTTTGAAACGACAGTATTTTTTCTTTTTTACGTCAACTGACGGTGGAGTCAAATATCTGATTTCTGATTGTTGTGCCATAGTTTAGTCCTCCTTTACTTCTTCTTTTTTAGTTGATGATTTTAAACCTCTTCTCTTTTCAGCATACTGGAAAGCATACTTATCTTGACGGAAAGTCAAGAATCGGATTACACGCTCATCGCGACGGAAGTTAAGTTCTAACTTGGCGATAACGGCAGGATCTGCCTTAAACTCAAGGAATGCGTAAAAGCCAGTCGATTTTTTTTGAATCGGATAAGCTAATTTACGTAGTCCCCAATTTTCTTCATTCACAATCTCAGCACCTTCTGCTGTCAAAAGGCCTTTGAATTTTTCTACCGCTTCCTTCATCTGAACATCAGACAAAACGGGAGTCAAAATGAAAACGGTTTCGTAATTATTCATAAAACTCAGTTTAATAAATTGTTAAACAATAATGTTTTTCGGGCTGCAAAGATATGCTTTTTTGATTGTTGCGCCAAATAATTCGCAATAAATCAGCACTTAAAATCCCAATTTATTTTCCTTTTCGAAAAATAGAGTTACTAAAAAACTACTTATTTAATATAATAAGTATATTTGCACTCGCTTTAAATTTAAATAAAAACTAGGATAATGTTATTTACAAGCATAATATTTCTTTGCTTTTTTCTTCCTGTTGTAATATTATGTTATTTCTTTATACCACAACGGTTTAAAAATTTATATCTATTAGTTGCAAGCCTTTGCTTTTACATCTGGGGCGAAAAAGAATATGTTATATTATTGCTTTCGACTATATGTGTCAACTACGGATGCAGTTTGTTAATTGAAAAAGGACATAGAAGAATTGGGCTCTGGACGGCAGTTATACTTAGTCTGGGTTCATTATTTTACTTTAAATATGCGACATTCGCATATACAAATATTATTAATCTCTTTAATTGGTTGGGTATAAATGAGTCGTATCATAGTATTCCGCAAATTGTTTTACCATTAGGTATTAGTTTTTTCACATTTCAGGTTTTATCTTATACTATTGATGTATACAGAGGAAATATACATGCAAGCCGTAGTCTTTTAAATTTTGCTACATATATAACCTTATTTCCTCACCTGATTGCAGGACCTATCGTTCGTTATATTCATATAGAAAAGCAACTAACGAAAAAAGAACTTTCCTTAGAACAAACGGCTAAAGGTATTGAGCGTTTTATACTCGGACTGATAAAGAAAATGTTTATAGCCAATAACTGTGCAATAATAGCGGATACCATTTTCCCGTTAGATCCGGCCTTTTATTCGGCAGGCGCAGCATGGATTGCGGCAATAGCATATTCATTGCAGATATTTTTCGATTTTTCGGCATATTCAGATATGGCAATAGGCTTGGCCTGGATATTCGGATTCAAATTTCATGAGAATTTTAATTATCCTTACATTTCAAACTCTATTAAAGAGTTTTGGCGAAGGTGGCATATATCTCTTTCTACTTGGTTCCGCGATTATTTATATATTCCTTTAGGAGGAAGTCGAGGGTCGAGTTTCAGAACCTATATAAATTTATCAATCGTTTTTTTTGCCACAGGATTATGGCATGGTGCCAGTTGGAATTTTATATTTTGGGGTGCCTGGCATGGTTTTTTTATTGTAATTGAAAGAATTGGATTTGATTCGATATTGCAAAAGTTATGGAAGCCTTTACAGCATATTTATCTGCTTTTAATTGTAATAATAGGTTGGGTGTTTTTCCGTGCCGATGATTTTCAGTCGGCTATATCTTTATTAAAGAAAATGTTTTTCATTGATAACGATATGACAGATGTTGTATACTATGCTTCTTCTTTTGTTACTATAAAGAATGTAACCATAATAATTCCGGCTATGTTATTCTGTCTTCCGATATTTCTGCCGCTAAAAAACAAATTTATCTCTCTGGTAAAAAAAGATATTGGAATAATAATATATTATTTGCTTTTAATACTTTTATTGATGTGTGTTATCACAATGATTTCGGTAGGAACATATAACCCTTTTATCTATTTTAGGTTTTAAAATTATGAGAAAGATCTATTATTGTTTTATCGTTATTTTCATCTTAATAAGTTCTGCGCCATTTTGGGGAATGCTTTTTTACACAGAAAATGCCAAGAATAGTGAGAACCGTAATATGGCACAATTTCCTCAATTTTCTATTTCTCATTCTACATCTTTTATTGTTGGCTTGAATAATTTTATTATAGATCATCATGCGTTTAGAGATAAATTGTCGGACAGATACATGTCGTTCTTCAGAGAATATATGCATGAGAGTCCTATCCCTAACAGTGTTATATTAGGAAAGGATGGTTGGTATTTTTTAGGAAACGAAAATAATTTCGCTTATAATAATGTATTAGGAGTAAGTCCGATAGATTTGGCAAACATAAAACGCACGTGCGATAATATTCAAAAAATGAAACAATTTTGCGATAGTTTAGGAATAGGTTTTTATTTTGCTATTTCTCCCGATAAGGGAAGTGTTTATCCGCAGTATCTTCCACTAAAGGCTAATAAACAAATCCGCTTTAAATCGGTGTTAATAAGTGAACTGAAAAAAAACTATCAGATTAATACTATTGATATGGGAGAATATATATATCCTTTGAAAGATAGTGTTACTTTATTCCTGAAAAATGATTCTCATTGGAATAATTACGGAGCTCTTCTTGGAACAAAAAAACTTATTCATGAAATTAGTAAAGATTATGATTTGAACATAATTGATGAAAATAAAACAATAATAGAACAAGTCGGAAAGACAGGGGGAGACTTAACTAACTTGCTTAAAATATATCCTAAGGAAACCGATTTTGTAATAAAAAACGACGAATTTGGTGAAATTGAAGAAATAAATGAAATGCTTAAAGGGTGTAATATAACTTATATAAGAAATCTCAATCAAAAATCTCAAATAACAGCATTAATTTATCGGGATTCTTTTTTTAATGCCGTAAAAAATCCTTTTTCAACTTCTATTAGGCGTGCATCTCTTATACGGAGCAATTGCTTCGACAGAGAATTGACATTACAGGAAATAGATAAGTTGGATAAAAAACCTGATTTTTTATTATTTCAGATTGTTGAAAGAAATTTATCTATAATAAATTTCAGATAAACTTATACTAACTTTGGCAAGTAAGGGTTTTAATGCATACAAAATTAAATGAAGATAGAAGACGAATTCAAAGAACTTGACCTTATTTTCCCGATTATAAATGGGAAAGTATCTATTGCCATAAACCGTAAATTGTACAGGAACTTCAAAAAAGAAGGGCTGGATATTACACCTGAACAATGGACTGTATTGTCTTTTCTTTGGAAGGAAGACGGTATTACCCAACAGGTATTATGCGATGCAACTTTTAAAGACAAACCCAGTATGACCCGTCTTATCGACAATTTAGTTAAGCAAAAACTAGTGTACCGTAAAACTCCGCCAACCGATCGTAGGGCAAATCTTATATACTTGACCGAGGCAGGACATTCTATACAGGAACGTGCCGAAGTAGCAGTTTACGATACCATGAAATATGCACTTGCTGGAATAGACGAAAAAGGCATCGAAGAAGTCCGACGCCTTTTGAAAATAGTTTTCGATAACCTAAAAGAATCATTGTAACCTCTACTCCGATAATAAATCTTCGTACAAATCCAATAACCGTTTCCTTAAATGAAGCACAGCGTAGCGCTTACGCGAAATAAGAGTGTTTACGCCTATACCTGTAGCTTCTGATATTTCTTTGAAAGAAAAACCTTCCAGTTCGGTCAGTTCAAAAACTTCCCGCTGTTCGGGAGGTAATTCCGATAAAGATTGTTCCAATTCTTCCCAAACCAGTGTTTTCATAAAATCAGTTTCCGGCGAATCTATTTCCAAAAGCATTTGGGTAATATCCCGAACTACCACTTCGTCGTCGTCCGAGTCGTGAAAGTATGGTAATTCCTCTTCCTTGTGTTTGCGGCTTTTATCAATAATCTGATTACGTGCCACCGAATACAACCATGCCGACATTTGCTCGATAGGATTTTCTTCGAGATCGATTCTGCTTAGCTGATAAAACACATTGTGCAGGATATCTTCACAATCTTCTTTCGAAGGTATATGCTTTGCAATAAATCCTTTAAGCGGCAAACGATAGGTGTTGTATATTTCCGCAACATCTGCCGCATTTGGGTTCTTATTTACGAAATCGTTTTTTTTCATTAGTCTTCGAGTCCCGATTTTTCATTCTCAGGCTCACAACAATTGCCTATCATACGTTGACGTATAAATTCCCGGCGTTCGTCGCGCGACATATTTTTCATTTTTTCTTTAAACTCGCGGTGTTGCTTTTTGTTATGGCGTCCACCCCAATGGTTAAAATTACCATGCCTCCCGAATCCGCCGAACAACAATTTACTTAATATAATCAGCCCTGCTGCCTGGCAGTAGCTGATGGCCGACCAACCTATAATAGATGGAATAAGCGCATTCCACAATAACATTACCACGGCTGTTGCTGCTGCAAATATTGCAACAAATGCCAATATGTGTAAAAACACTCTGAAACTTTTTTTCATAACTTTTATTTTTTAATTATTTCTATTGCACTAAATACACAAGCTTGTACGCATTTTCCGCATCCGCTACATCTTTCGGGATGTTCGATTACAGCACAAGGGCTGCCGGACTCCCAATATATCGATAATACATCGCGGCGACATGCTTCGGCACAATATCCGCAAGCTATACAGTCTTTCAACGAGATAAACAAATACGATTTCTCGTTACTCTTTTTAAAACACTTCTTTAATAAATTAATACCCATCGCTTTTCAACTAATAACTATTTATGGACATGTTGCTATTATTGAAGACGAACGAGGCTGAAATATATTTTAAATATAACTGATTTTTTTTCTTTCAGCATTTTTTTATTCCTTCTATATTCTGTAAAATGCTGATATTTTTGTTGTTGTGCGTAACGCCTGAGCTTTTATAGATCTTAACTGATTAACGGTTAAAATAATCGCTATCTTTGCGGTAGTGCAGCAGGTCGGTTTGTCGCTGTCCGCTTTGGCGGAAAGAGGAAAGTCCGGGCAACACAGAGCATCACATTTCTTAACGGGAAGCTATCCGCGAGGGTAGAGTAGGGTAACAGAAAATAACCGCCTGTTTTTCGGGTAAGGGTGAAAAGGTGGGGTAAGAGCCTACCGGTTGGGGCAGCAATGTCCTGAGCCGTACCTCTTGTGAGTTGCAAGACCATGTATACCAACGCATGTAGGGTTGCTCGCCCGATGTTGGGGGGTAGGTCGCTAGAGCCATTTGGTGACATCTGGCGTAGATAAATGACAAACACTCTGTTTACGGAGTACAGAACCCGGCTTACAGACAGGCTGCACTTTTTTGCAAATAAGTGAACTTTATATACTATGTTGATTGTTTATAAGATTTAACCTTGTATAAATAAATGGTTAGCCGGATAAAACATAGAATTCAGAAGATAATAAAATTCTTATCGTACGATATATGGAGAATCGATAAAGATTCTACAAGCTCGTCGAAGCTTAGTTTATACAATGTAATCAAGTCGTTTATTCTTGCATTTCGCAACATCAATGCATCGCAGCTGAACACACGTGCCAGCTCGCTTACATACAGTACACTGCTTTCTATGGTGCCGTTGTTGGCTATCTTGTTTGCAATAGCAAGAGGCTTTGGTTTTCAGAATATTGTTAAAAGCGAATTGTTCCATTATTTCGAGGGACAGCAAACTGCGCTCGAAAAGGCAATGCAGTTTGTCGATGAATCGCTTAAATACGCATCCGGAGGCGTATTTGTTGGCGTGGGTATAATTATGTTGCTATACACAGTAATAAGTTTGATGTCGAATATAGAAGAAAACTTCAATAATATTTGGCGTGTAAGCCAAGGGCGTTCTTATTACAGGCAATTTACCGATTATATGGCTTTGTTTCTTATTGCTCCTGTTTTTCTGATATGTAATTCGGGATTAACTATTTTCCTGAACTCATCTCTCGATATCGATTTTATCGGCTTTTTCATTAGCCCTGTCGTTAAGTTTATACCGTTTGTAATTACTATATTGTTGTTTACTTTCTTTTATGTTTATATTCCAAACACTAAAGTAAAGTTTACGAGTGCCTTGTTTGGTGGATTTTTTGCAGGATTAGCATTTCAGCTTTTTCAGATCATTTATATTAGCGGGCAAATATGGATATCGAAATACAATGCAATATATGGTAGCTTTGCGGCTTTGCCTTTATTACTGCTTTGGTTGCAGCTTTCGTGGCTCATTTGTTTGATTGGAGCCGAGTTGTCGTTTGCCAGTCAAAATATTGAGAAATATAGTTTCGAGCGAGAGATAAATAACATAAGTCGCCGTTATAAGGATTTTCTTGTATTATTATTATCAACTCTTATTGTAAAGCGTTTCGAGATAGGGGGAATGCCTTACACTGCAAATGAATTATCGGCAACGTACAAAATACCAACAAAGCTGACGAATGATACGCTGACTTTCCTTCACAAAATCGGGATAATTGTATCAACACCAACTCATGACGATCTTGTTCCGGCGTATATTCCGGCAATAGATATAAATAAAATAACAGTGAATTATTTATTCGAAAAGGCCGACTTGTATGGTTCCGAAGATTTTAAAATAGATGTGACGGACAAATTTAATGCTGAATGGAAAGTTGTTTCTGATTTACGGACAGTAAATGAAAATCGAAACGCTTTGCTTAAAGACTTGTCTATGAGTGTTTTATAGTGGAGTTGTCAGCTGATTTTATGCTGACAGGTATTATTTCCTAAGCAATTCCATGTCTTTAACTCTTCGGGCTAATTCTTTCGAATATTCTTTATCCCTGATTTCGTTCATTGCATCATTCTCCGATTTATTTTTCAGATCAACGGAGTTGTATAAATCAACAGCTTGCAGACTCCATTCGAAAGCCGATTCTATATTATCCTGCATTTCATTTGCTACGGCAATATTCGAGGCTAGTTTAGCTTTTTTTATGGGCTTGGTTTCTTTGTCGAAAAGGTTTTCCCATACAGATGCAGCATCATCCCATCTGTTTCCCGAAGCTTTTGCCGCGGCTTGTCGCATATTAGTGCTTCCATTGGTGTAATACCATCGGGTTTGGTTTTCCCAATAAGGTGTAAACATTTTTACCATTTCGCTACCTATATATATAGCTCCTTGATATAGTACTTTTTTGCGAGGATAAGGTATTTCTTCTAATTCGGGGTTAAAGTCTGTTATTTTAAGGTCTCGGTATTTAGTATTCTCCCATTGTAGGGTGTCCTGATACAAAATAGATGGTGATATTAACAATCCTTTAGCCGAATAAATTCTGAAACGGGCTTCGATGTATAACTTCATCTTCTCTTGTGTTAGTCCGTCGCCTAGAGGCGCAGCTTTTTTTTCGGATTGCATAATCAATTTATCCAAAGATATTATGCCATCTGCTTCTTCTGTTTGTGCTATTTGTTGAACAGTGGACGAATCGATTTGTAATTCGTGTAAAAAAGACCCTGTTTGACGCAAAGGACTTTTAAGGGAGGTAACTTTGTCAAAAAACTTTTCCTCTTCTAAAAACTGGGCTAATGACTCTATCAGAACAGTGCTTACACTGTCGCTGGATACCGAAATGCTTTCTTCGCTATTCCCAATTATGTTTTTATGTCCTATATCGGCCGGTTGCGTTATTGTGTTATCCACAATAACAACATTTTTTATGTCAAGAGGGAGGGGATATTGAGCGGGTTTTTGTATTTCAATATTAAAAAATTCTGTAGTAGCACACGAAATCATTAACAATGATAGTATACAAGCTGAAATGTACTTTTTCATTTTCTCTCCACTTTTAGGTGATAATGTTGCCTTAAAGTTAAAAGAAAAAACTTTCGGGAAAAAGAAATATTCTTTTATTCCGAAAGTTTTAGTATATTTTCTGATAACAAAAACGAACCGTCTGAAGCTTATCTGTCAGTAGATGCGTTTCCTATACTGTAATAGGAGAAACCTGCTTCGTTAAGTTCTTGTTTGTTATATATATTACGCCCGTCGAAAACAACATTGCCTTTAGCTACTTTTTTCACAACCGACCAAGATGGTAGTCTGAACTCGTTCCATTCCGTAACTAAAACAATGGCATCGGCCTCAAGGGCAGAGTCGTATATATCCTTTGAGTAATGTACACTGTCGCCTATTCTTTTATGTGTTTCTTCCATGGCGATAGGGTCAAATACTCTTACTTTTGCTCCGGCCTCTAGTAAATGATTTATCAATACCAAGGAAGGTGCTTCGCGCATATCGTCAGTTTTTGGCTTGAACGACAATCCCCATATTGCAAATGTTTTTCCTTTAATATCTCCGGCAAAGTGTTTGTTTATCTTTTCGAAAAGTACGTTCTTTTGCTTTTCATTAACTTCCTCAACAGCTTCGAGTACTTTCATGTCGTATCCGTATTTTTTAGCTGTTTTAATTAATGCTTTAACATCTTTAGGGAAGCAGCTGCCGCCGTATCCGCATCCTGCATACAAAAACTTAGATCCAATGCGCACATCGGAGCCAATACCTGTGCGTACTTTATTCACATCCGCGCCTACTAACTCGCAAAGGTTAGCAATATCGTTCATAAAGCTGATACGGGTTGCCAGCATTGCATTTGCGGCGTATTTAATCATTTCGGCCGAAGGAATATCGGTGTAAATCATTCGGTAGTTGTTGATCGTAAACGGCTTATATAGTTTATCCATCAACTCTTTGGCCCTTTCCGATTCAATACCTACAACAACTCTGTCGGGGTGCATAAAATCATCAAGCGCTGCACCTTCTTTCAAAAATTCAGGATTGGATGCTACATCGAATTTTAAATCCGACATGTTTCTTTTGTCCAATTCATCTTGAATGGCTTTTTTTACTAATTGAGCTGTTCCTACCGGAACAGTACTTTTAGTAACAACCAGAACATATTTATTCAGATTTTTTCCTATTGTACGTGCAACGTCCAGAACATATTTTAGATCGGCACTTCCATCTTCATCCGGAGGAGTTCCTACGGCACTAAAAACAACATCTACATCGTTAAGTATTGCACTAAGGTCAGTGGAAAAATGTAACCGTCCGGCGTCGTAGTTTTTCTTTACCATGTCTTCCAGTCCCGGTTCATAGATGGGGATGATACCTTTTTTTAGATTTTCTATTTTTGTTGCATCAACATCTATACAATAAACATCGGTTCCAACTTCAGAGAAACAGGTTCCGGTAACAAGTCCAACATATCCGGTTCCAACGATTGCTATTTTCATAAGTTTATGTTATAATAAAACTTCAGTTTTTTAGTTTACAAATATAGCTTATTCTTTTTTTATAGGAAAATTATATAGACCGCAGTATCACGAAAATAGCTTATATTTTCGGTTTTATTCAACCGAAAAGTTATATTTGCATTATAAATTGTACATTAGCATTACATAAATTATTAAGAGGGGCATGAAAAAAAACATTTTAACAATAATATTGCTTACAACTACTCTGTTATCTGCATTTTCTCAAAAAATGTGGAATTTTCAGACGCATTTTTCATATGAAGGCAACATCGAAACTCTTGCTTTAGGCGATGATATTGTTTTTGCTGTAGTTGCCGAACAAAATAAAAGTGGATATTATGACACAAAGCTATTTAGTTATAGCCCATCCGATGATCTTACTGATACGTATGTAAAAACTATTGGATCGGATGCAGTAGCGCAAATTGCTTATAGTAAAAAACATAAATGTTTAATATCAATCAGTGAAAACTCAGATATTGATCTGATATATTCGAGTTCGAATATCGTAAACATTCCCGATTTAAAAAATCTTTCAGCAAACTTAGACAAAAAAGTTAATCATATTTTTATAAACGATGATTACGCGTATTTGTCTACTAACTTCGGATTGCTTGTTTTGAACATTGCAAAGCAGGAAATAAAAGAATCGGTTATTTTCAGATATACATTCAATTCGTCTGTGTTATATAACGGCTTGTTGTATGTTGCCACATCTCAAGGGGTTATGACTGTCGATCCGACAAAGAATATTCAATTTCCTGAAAACTGGGAGAAATTTGAGTTAAGCAATAAATATGTAGGTAGCAGCTGGACTTTTTCAGACGAAGAGATTAATGAATTTCTTACCTTCGATAATAAGCTGATATTTCTTATCAAACAAAAAGGGGTTTACTCTTTTGACGGAACTTCGGCAAACATGCTTCCTGCAATATCTGAACCATTGAAAATGCTTGCAGAGAATAATCGTTTGATAATATCAACATCTTACCGTTTTTGGGATTTTGCGAATTTGTCCGAAGCTCCACGGGAGGTTTCGATTGATGCAAACAATCTGAGAAATATAGTACCTCATTCTGATAAACAGAATAGGTATTGGGCTGCTTTCGACTCAAAAAACCTGTCTTTGATTGAAGTAAACAATGAAGGACAGTTTGAGGAAATACAAACAGGTATACGTCCTTCAGGTCCATTGAGTAATCTGTCCTTTAAAATGGCGCAAGCAGGAGGGAAGTTATTGTTAGTGGGTGGATATTATACAAATATGAATTCGTTTGGAATGCCCGGAAAATTGAGCGAGTTTGAAAATAATAAATGGTATAACTATGATAAAGCTAAAACTGATGCGGCATCGGGAGGACGTGATTCAAGAGACTTTATTTATGTAATAGCTAATCCTAAGGATCCGAACAATGTATTTGTTGCAACCTGGAATCAGGAAGGTTTGTATGAATTTAAAAACAAAGAGTACAAATTTCTGCATGATGAAAAAACGACTGGAGGAGTTTTATCTAAATTCAGTGCTACTGATAGTCGGATGCGTATAAACTCGTTGGTTTTCGATTCAAAAAACAGATTATGGTTAAGCAATAAGTATATTTCTCCTACGCTTCCTAGTGCAACAGGAGGTGTCCGGATAAAAGTATTGCTCAACCCCGGGGACGATACCCCTCAATGGAAGTCAATAGAATACTCAGAAATTGCCGATCTTGGGTCGAATAATCAAGCACTTGCTATCGACAAGTATAATAACAAATGGCTGGGAACTGCCGGAGATAAGAATACATGTTACATCTTTGTTTTTAACGAAAACGGAGATATTGATAATGTATCAGTTCATAAAACTAAACTGATAGGAGGAAATTCGTTGTTTTACGATCAAGATGGAGCACTTCTTTCAATAAAAAGGATTCAGGATTTAAAAGAGGATGCCAGCGGAAATATTTGGGTAGGTACCGATATTGGGGTATTTGTCATCTATAATTCGTCTAATATATTCAATAAATCGACAATACCATTGAATAAGATAAAAATTCCCAGAAATGATGGAACGAACAATGCCGATATTTTACTCGAAAATATCAGGGTTAATGCAATATGTGTTGATGGAGGAAACAGAAAGTGGCTTGCAACACCGGTTGGTGTATATTGTGTAAGTGCTAACGGATACGAGAACTTGTACCATTTTACAATGGATAATTCGCCGATGCCGTCTAATAATGTTCTTTCGCTGGCAATAGATTCCGAAACGGGTGTTGTGTATATTGGAACAGAAAAAGGATTGGTTTCGTTTAAGGCCGAAGCAACGGCAGGTAGCGATAGTTACTCTAATGTGTATACATATCCCAACCCTGTACACCCCGATTATGATGGTCCTATAACTATAACCGGATTAAAAGCTAATTCTACAGTTAAAATAACCGACGTTCGTGGAAATCTGATAAATCAGGGAATATCTATTGGCGGACAGTATTTGTGGGATGGACGAAATGTTGGACGCGAAAAAGTTGACACAGGAGTATATCTTGTATTCGGGTCGAGCGAAGACGGAAAAGATGGTGTTGTTACCAAAATCATGGTGGTTAATTAGTCAAATATTCTACACAATTATATAACAATAGCGGCATTTTTATCGAAATGTCGCTATTGTTATTCTAATCCGAAAGATTGCCAGATTGAGCGTTCTCTGTAAAAAACGCATTGGTATCCTGATATATTGTAAACAAATTCGTAAATTTGTGTTTCTAAAAATATTTTACTGATAATATGGAAACAGTTCTTAGCGGTATCCGCTCGACAGGTAATTTGCACTTAGGAAATTATTATGGTGCATTGAGAAATTTTGTGAAGATGCAACAAGAAAACAAATGTTTTTTCTTTATTGCCGACTATCATTCTCTCACCACACACCCCGATCCTAAGTTGCTGCACGGCAATGTTAAAAATGTTCTTACCGAGTACCTTGCGGCAGGTATCGATCCCGAGATATCGACTATATATGTGCAAAGCGATGTTCCCGAGGTATGCGAACTTTACTTGCTTCTTAATATGCATGCTTATATGGGCGAGCTGGCAAAAACCTCGTCGTTTAAGGAAAAAGCCCGAAAACATCCCGACAATATAAACGCAGGCTTGCTTACATATCCTACGCTTATGGCTGCCGATATATTGATGCATAACGCCGACAAAGTGCCTGTGGGGAAAGATCAGGAGCAACATCTTGAAATGACGCGTAAGTTTGCCCGCCGCTTTAATAATCTTTACCAAGTAGAATATTTTAAAGAGCCGGTAGCTTATAATTTTGGTAATGAACTTATCAAAATTCCGGGATTGGATGGTAGCGGAAAAATGGGAAAATCGGAAGGAAATTGTATTTATCTGAACGAAGATCCTAAATCGATAGAGAAGAAAGTTAAACGCGCTTTAACCGATTCGGGACCAACCGTACCGAACTCTCCAAAACCCGATTGCATCGAGAATTTATTTACAATACTTAAAGTTGTATCGACCGACGATGTGGTGGCTCATTTCGAAGAAAAATGGAATACGGCCGAAATACGTTATGGCGATTTGAAAAAGCAATTGGCTGAGGATATTATAAAAACAATAGCACCCATCAGAGAGCGTATATTGGCTATACAAAACGACGACGATTATCTGCACAAGGTAGCTATGCAAGGGCGTGAAAAAGCACGCGAAAGTGCTTCTAAAACTCTACGCGAGGTTCGCGAAATAATGGGAATACGTTCTTTTTAGAATCGAAAATATTTAGTTTAAATTTATCTATAAACAAGGGGGAGTAGTAGTTTACTCTCCTTTGTTGGTTATTTATGAGTACTGATTTTTTAGAGATAAGAAAAACTGTCAGATGTGTCAGGTTTTTTTATAATATGTAATTGAAGGCTTAAAAAAGAGGTGTTGTTATAGTTGGGTAGAATAAACAAATTAGACTATAACCTATTCGTGAAATTTTATTATAATAAAAAGCCTATTACACATGCAATAAAAGTCTCCAAACCGAAAATTTGCATATTTTTGTCAGATATGTCAGGTTTTCTCTGGAAGGAGGCTTTAAAGATATTAAATTAAAGGTGTAATTCTATATAGGTAGATTTATTGAAGTGTATGATGCAAATATGAACGAAAATCAGGCAATAGCTAAAATAGCAGCTTATTGTGCAAAAGCCGAACGGTGCCGATATGATGTGTGTAAAAAGCTTACAACTTGGGAACTTAGCCCTGAAGTTGCAGAACGCATTATAAAGTATCTCGAAAAAGAAAATTTTTTAAACGAAGAACGTTTTTGCCAGAGTTTCATTAAGGATAAGCTAAGGTTCAATAAATGGGGAAAAAATAAAATTGTATTCGAACTGCGTAAAAAGCAAATATCCGAAACACTTATTCATGCCTCTTTCGAAGAACTGGATATAGAAGACGAATTTGAAGCACCACTAATGGCTCTGCTCGAAAAAAAGGTGAGAACGGTAAAAGCTGCGAATGAATACGAATTAAGAATGAAATTGGCACGTTTTGCCGCCGGTAGAGGGTTCGGTTACGAATTGGTGCAAAAGTGCCTTCATAAGCTTTTAAAACCAACCGATGATGGCTCTTTTTTCTGACTTGCTGAATCTGTTATTTCCTCCTGTATGTACAGTTTGTAAAAAACGTTTGATAAGGGGCGAAAAATATATCTGTTTGTCATGTTTGTCAGATTTGCCCGAAACAGATTTTCATTTGTTGAAGGATAATAAGATAGAGGAGCTTTTTGCAGGGCGTTTTAATTTCTGCCGTATAGCATCTTTTGCCTATTTTGTTAAAGGGGGAAGTGTTCAGACTTTAATTCACGAACTGAAGTATAATAACAACCCCGATTTAGGATGCTATTTGGGCGAATTATGCGGAAGCAAACTGCAAGGCAGTACTTTCTTAAACGATATTGATTATCTTGTGCCTGTTCCCTTGCATCCGAACAGAATGAAGCTGCGGGGTTATAATCAGGCAGAAAAGATTGCTGAGGGGATAGCGACACAAACGGGTATAAGCGTATGCAGTGGAAATCTGAAAAGGGTTGTAGATAATACCTCGCAAACCAAACAATCGAAATTCGACCGAATAGTAAATACTGAGGGTATATTCGAAGCCGAAAATCCTCACCTGTTTTCGGGAAAACACTTACTGCTGATTGACGATGTTCTGACAACGGGGGCAACGTCCGAATCGTGTGTTAAAGCACTTATTGAGGCGAATGAAGATATAAAAGTCAGTATTTATACGTTTGGCGTTGTACTTGGTTGAAATCAGATAGCCTGTTTATCGCCTACAACCATATAGTATACTGTTTTGAATACTACCAAAACGTCCAACATCAGCGACCATTTCTGTACATAATAAGAGTCTGTCAGGGCACGCTTCTCCATGTCTTCGTCAGTTTTGATCTCTCCCCTTAGCCCCGATACCTGAGACAAGCCTGTTATCCCGGGTTTCACATAATATCTGATACAGTATTTGGGTAGCAAGTTGTTATAATAATTGTCCTGATGCACCATATGAGGGCGTGGTCCTACTATCGACATGTTGCCGAGCAATACATTTAAAAATTGAGGCAATTCGTCGATACTTGTTTTTCGCAGTATACGTCCCATACGGGTTATCCTTCGGTCGTTCTTTTCGGTTGCTACAATGCCTGCTTCCGAATTGGGCTTCATTGTTCTGAATTTGAAGCACTTGAATGTTTGTCCGTTTAGCCCGTTCCTATCCTGAAGAAAGAGTACCGGTCCTTTTGAGTCTAGTTTTATAAATAAAGCCAATAATGGATATAGCCAGCTTAGTATAAGTATTACAACTGTTAATGAAAAAAGAATATCGAAAATACGTTTTATCACTTGATTGAATACATTATCAAGTGGTAACTTTTTATTTGCCATCACAGGTATTGCTTCAAAGTAGTCTATTCTGAGATTGTTCGGTAAGTCGTCTACAGCATCAGGGATGTAAAATAACTGAATTCTGCTGCGGTAGGCTATTTTTTGTATTTCGGATAAATGTTGAGATAATTCGCCTCCAACCGAAAAATACAACATGTTTATGTGGTTTTCCTTCAAAAAGGTCTCTAACTTTGTTATGTCGAACTTGTAAATATCTTTCGAATCGTCTTCTGTGGCATTTTCAAGAAAGATTCCCTTGATATCCATACCGTAACTTTTACGTTTTCGGAGTAGTTTTACCAGCATACGTGTGCTTGAGTTGCTATCTATAAAAACTATGTGCCTTAGGTTCCCACCTCTGGTTCTGTGTCTTCTCAACCAGAAAAGGATAATGTAGCGCGACAATATGGCGAGAATGAACAACGAAAAAAAATAGATGGCAAAATATCGGGCCGAAAATGTGGTTTGATCGTGATAATTTAGGAATGCATAAACAACGATTCCAAAATATAAGATCTGTATAATTGTCTTTTTAGCAATAGACAACAAGTCGGAACTGCGATATATCTTATATAAGAGAGTCTTTTGTGCGATAAGATACCAACTGAGAATAAATAGAAGGAAAGCATTATAATATTCAGAAAGAGTTGAAAAAGCCCCATCAAACAAAAATTCACCTTTTAGTTGGATTGAGTATAATACAAAGAATAAACCACACACGATGATTATATCTGTAATAACACAAACAGACGATATATACTTTGAGTAGCGAAGATTCATAGGCTGCCTAATAAATATAACAGTTAAAGTTCATAGTATTGCATATATTCGTGCAAATGAAATTAAGTCCTGTATTCTAGTTTGCGTAATAGTCTTAAATTCATCTTAGGAAACAGGTTTTGAGATATTTCCTAAATAAAGAATTCGTGTCGCAAAAATAGTTAAATAAATGACGTTAAACCAAACTATATTATCTTTTTAACAATTTATCTATGTATAAGACGATAGTAGTTCTGGCAAAATAAATCAAATAAATTTGATTATAATTAGCCAACACTACCTTCCAAGCTTATTTGGAGCAGCTTCTGAGCTTCAACAGCAAATTCCATAGGGAGTTTCTGCATAACCTCTTTAGCGTAACCATTAACAATAAGGCCTACAGCATCTTCGGTGGGAATTCCCCGTTGATTACAGTAAAAAATCTGGTCTTCACTGATCTTTGACGTTGTTGCTTCATGTTCTATAATAGCAGTTTCGTTATGTATATCCGAATATGGAAACGTATGTGCACCACATTTATCGCCAAGTAAGAGACTGTCGCATTGCGAGTGGTTACGGGCTCCTTCGGCTTTTGGCGACACTTTTACCAGTCCCCTGTACGAGTTTTGGCTTTGTCCGGCCGAAATTCCTTTCGATACGATACGGCTTTTGGTGTTTTTACCAATATGTACCATCTTAGTGCCTGTGTCGGCTTGTTGATAATTGTTTGTAACGGCTACCGAGTAAAACTCTCCGATAGAATTGTCTCCGGCCAATATGCACGATGGGTATTTCCATGTGATAGATGAGCCGGTTTCTACCTGAGTCCACGATATTTTTGAATTCACGCCTTTACAAATGCCCCTTTTGGTCACAAAATTATAGACGCCACCTTTACCTTCTTTGTCGCCCGGATACCAGTTCTGCACAGTAGAGTATTTTACTTCTGCTCTGTCCATCGCAATAATTTCAACAATTGCAGCATGAAGCTGGTTTTCGTCACGCATAGGAGCAGTGCATCCTTCGAGATAACTGACATACGAGTCGTCGTCGGCAACAATTAGTGTTCGCTCAAATTGTCCGGTATTGGCTGCATTTATACGGAAATAGGTAGATAATTCCATAGGGCATCTTACACCCTTAGGTATGTATACGAACGATCCGTCGCTAAATACAGCAGAGTTTAGAGCTGCAAAAAAATTGTCTCGGTAAGAAACTACCGATCCCAAGTATTTCTTCACAAGTTCAGGGTGTTCCTGAACAGCTTCGCTAAACGAACAGAATATGATTCCCTTCTCAGCAAGAGTTTCCTTGAAGGTGGTTTTTACCGAAACGCTGTCGATAACAGCATCTACTGCCATGCCTACCAATTGTTTTTGTTCGTTGAGAGAAATGCCCAGTTTGTCAAAGGTTTTTAATAGCTCGGGGTCTACTTCATCCAGACTTTGAGGGCCCTCTTTCTTCTTTGGAGCCGCGTAATAGCTTATTGCTTGATAATCAATGGCGGGAATATTCAAGTGTGCCCATTTTGGCATATCCATTGTGAGCCAGTGTTTGTAGGCCTTTAATCGGAATTCGAGCATCCATTCAGGTTCATTCTTTTTCGACGAAATAAGCTTTACAACATTTTCGTCTAATCCGGTAGGGATTATCTCGGTTTCAATATCAGTGTGAAAACCGTATTTATAATCTCCGGATGTTATATCGTCTAAAATTTTATCTTGGTTTTCTTGCATTATGATCTATTTTGCTTGTACTTAGAATTGGGCACAAAGATACAAAAAATCATTAATAACTATGTTTCTTAATTGTAACGAAAAATTAATATAATCAAGACACAGACTAAATAACAAACAAAATGTAGGTAAGGTTCAGTTGTGCTTTTAAATAAGATCATTTCGGTTTTCAATATTTTAATTTAATTTTGCGGAGCTATGCCGAAAGTGTCTGTTCTCATGCCTGTGTTCAATAGCGGAGAGTTTCTTACCGAATCTATTGATAGTGTTATTAATCAGTCTTTTACTGATTGGGAGCTTATTGTTGTTAACGATGGGTCTACCGATAACAGCGAAGCAATTATAAATTCGTATAATGATAAACGCATAAGGTATCACAACAACGGGGAAAACAGAGGGCTGATATTTACCCGTCGGTTAATGATTGATATGGCTTTGGGCGAATATATAGCTTTTCTCGATAGTGACGATGTTGCTCTGCCAAACAGGCTTAAAACACAGATTGATTTTCTCGATAAAAATGTACGTTACGGAATGTGTGGTTCGTGGGGGGTACAGATTGACGAAAAAGGAAAGAAGGGGAAAGTTCTTAAAATTGCAACTGAGGCAGCAGAGATAAGGTGTAGCCTGTTGTTTAGCAATACTTTTATCCAGTCGTCGGTTGTTATTAGAAAGAAACTATTTGGAGATGAAACTTATAATCCGGGGTTTACGGTTGCTGAAGATTATGATCTTTGGTGCAGATTATCGGTAAAGCATAAGTTGAAAAATATTCCGACCCCTCTTATAAAGTACAGATGGCATCAAAATAATATCAGTAAGGAAAAAGAAAAACTTGCCGATACTTTGGTAAAGAGCGTTATGAAACGCGAATTGGTAAATCTTGGAATATACGCTACGGACGAGGAGATAAACCTTCATGCTGCCCTAAGGGATGTTAAAGCAATTGATATATCCCGAAGAGAATACTTTAGGTTGTTGAGGCCTTGGTTACGAAAATTAGTCGGTGCGAACCAATTGTGCCGAGCCTACGATTACGATACCTTTCTTGCTGTTACTTGTTTCCGTTGGATTTACGGATGCAAAATATGGAAATCTTATCATAACATATTTCTTCTTCCTGTTGCTTTGAATTGGAAGGCATTTCTGAAGCTTAGCAGAATGATTTGGCAACGGATGCTGTAAAAGCTTGAAAAACCACTGAACCTTTCTATTTATAGCTTGTTTTATGAAAGTGGGTTTTAACACCACTCGTTAATCGGTTTTTTATGGAAAATAAGCGACACAGAGTCCCATTTGGCCCTATCGGTATTATTATGGCTATTGGGGTTGTATACGGCGATATAGGTACATCCCCGTTATATGTGATGAAGTCTATTATTTTAGGGTTACCTGTTGGGCATTATGCCGATCCTAAATATATACTTGGGGCTGTTTCGTGTGTTATCTGGACTTTAACTATACAAACAACCGTTAAGTATGTGCTGATAACCCTCAGAGCCGATAATAATGGTGAAGGTGGCATCTTGTCGCTCTTTGCCCTGATTAGGCAAAAGTACCGATGGGCATATATTATTGCTGCAATAGGTGCTGCCACATTACTTGCCGATGGTGCAATTACTCCTGCAATTACTGTTATAACTGCTATGGAGGGTGTAAATGCTATTTTTCCTTCGGTTCCGGTTGTTCCTCTCACGGTTGCTATCATATTGGGGCTGTTTATAATTCAGCCTTTTGGTACGGGGTCTCTTGGTAAATATTTCGGAAGCGTTATGCTGGTTTGGTTCGCTGTAATGGGAGTAATAGGCTTTGGACACACTGTTGAACATCTTGATGTGTTGAGGGCTTTTAACCCTGTTTATGCAATAAACTTCATAATTGAGACGCCCAATACCCTTATAATTCTGGGAGCAGTATTTTTGTGTACTACGGGAGCTGAGGCTCTTTACTCCGATTTAGGCCATACCGGACTGAAAAATATCCGTATATCGTGGATTTTTGTAAAATCGATGCTTATAATCAACTATTTGGGGCAGGCAGCATGGATTATCAATAATCCGGCTCAAGTTCAGCCTGAGGTTAATCCTTTTTTTATGATGATGCCCGAATGGTTCAGGCTTGTGGGTATAGGGCTTGCAACACTTGCAGCCATAATTGCCAGTCAGGCGCTTATCAGTGGCTCTTTTACCATAATCAGCGAAGCAATATCCCTAAATCTGTGGCCTAATGTGAATATAAAATATCCCACAAACATTAAAGGACAAATGTACATTCCATCGGTAAATTATACGTTAATGATACTTTGTTTGTTGATGGTTGTTATGTTCGGTTCATCAACATCTTTAGAGGCGGCGTATGGGCTTTCTATTACTTTGAGTATGTTAATGACCTCCATTCTACTGTTTATATATTTCATAAAGAATAATAAGCCTCTTTGGATGAGTATTCCGTTAACTATGTTCTTTATCTCGATAGAATCGAGCTTTTTCGTAGCCAATATGCAAAAGTTTGCTCACGGAGGTTTTGCATCGATGCTTATAGCTGGAGTTGTTTTTATTATGATGTATTGCTGGTACAATGGGCGGCGTATTAAGCGAAAACATACTATTTACGATCAGGTAGACGACCAATACATCGAAAAAATAAGGCTTATAAGCGAGGACGAGAGTATACCGAAGTTTGCGACTCACCTTGTGTATATAACAAGGGCGAAGAATAAAAATGCGCTGGAAAGTAAAATTGCTTATTCATTATTTGAAAGAACGCCTAAACGTGCCGATACTTATTGGTTTGTACATATACACCGTACCGATGGACCTTACGACTTCGATTATTCGGTAAAAACGTTTATTGCCGAAAAAATATTCCGTATTGATATTCTGGTCGGTTTTAAGGTTGGAGTACATGCCGATCAGTTTGTGCAACTTATTGCTAACAAAATGGAGGGCGAAGGGCTTGTTAACCTTGCATCCCGTTATTCGTCGCAGGAAAATAAACGGGGCGATTTCTTGTTTGTCGCTGTCGATCGTGTATTTCATAATATCTCCCTCGGATTTTGGAGGAACACAATACTTTATTTTTACAATCTTATGAAAAAGGTTGGAACGTCCGACACTAAAATGTTCGATCTTGACCCAACTTCGGCCTATGTTGAGAATGTACCGTTAGTTGCTCCGGAGTATAACGATTCGGAGCTTATTCAGTTGATGAAACACGGGAAAGATGATGACGACGACAATCGTTTTAAGATAAGATAACTCCTCCTTAATTAGATCCGAAGTCCGTCTAATAATTTGACGTAATATTCGATAGACTCGCGTATTTCGCTTAGTAAGATATATTCGTCTGCCGTATGCGAACGAGCCGAATCTCCGGGGCCTATCTTTACCGATGGAAAGGGCATTAATGCCTGATCTGAAAGAGTAGGGGAGCCAAAGGCTTGTTTACCTATTGTTATTGCTCTTTGTACAAAAGGATTTTCTAATGATATTCTCGATGAATTTAGCCGGAACGACCGTGCTTTTATTTCCGATAGGGTATGTTTGTTTATAATGTCAAATAACTCTTCGTTTGTATAGCACTCGTTGCTGCGCACGTCGACAACAAATTCGCATTTATCGGGAATTACATTGTGTTGTGTGCCCGAATTTATCATTGTAACAGTCATTTTTACAGGACCTAAAAGATCGCTTTCATCGGCAAATTCGTATGTCCTGAACCATTCTATATCTGCTATGGCTTTGTAAATAGCATTTTCGCCTTCGTTGCGTGCTGCATGCCCCGATTTTCCGTAAGCAACGCAATCGAGAACCATTAAACCCTTTTCGGCAACTGCCGCATTCATGCCTGTTGGTTCGCCTACTATTGCAAAGGCCGGAGTCGGAATATCGGGTAAAACGTATTCTATACCATTTTTTCCGGAAACCTCTTCCTCGCAAGATGCAAGAAATACTAAATTATAGTCCTGAGGTTTTGCATCTAATATAAAAAAAGAGTGAAGCAGCGATGTTACACTGGCTCCGGCATCGTTGCTTCCCAGTCCGTACAGAAAATCGCCCTCAATTTCGGGAACGAAAGGATCTTTGGTCCATCCCGATACAGGTTTTACCGTGTCTATATGGGAATTGAGTAGTATGGTAGGCTTTTCCGCGCTGAATTTTTTTGATGATATCCATATATTATTCCCTTTTCTTCGGGGAATATAGCCCATTTTGGTTATGTATTTTTCGATATAATCTGCAATTTGTGATTCGTCTCTGCTAAAAGAGGGGGTCGAAATCATTTTTTTTAATAATTCAACAGCTTCATAAAACATTGAGCTTATATCTGTATCTGTTTTCATAAGTTTAATACTTAAATTTTTTCAGCGTATAAAACAAAAGTACAACCTTTTTTTATTACAGCCTTATCTCAGATCAAAATGTAGAGTAAAAAAACATTGTTTTTGGGCATAAATTCTAGCAGTGGGTAGAAATGCCAAGAAAAAAATGATTGTGACCGGACGAAATAATAGTTCCTTGTTTTACAAATATCTTCTGCCAAAAAGAATTTTTTTACGTGTGTATTCTTTTCTGCAATTTTTATTTTTTCTTATTTATTCGAATATTCTAACTCCCATCTTCTTCTGCTTATTGTTAATATAAAAGTTAAATAATAATTATAATTATTCTAATATAGAATACTATTATAAATAATTACTTTTATAATAGTAGTTTAATTATTTATGGAACACACTTTAAAGGTTAATTATATCCAATAATTATAATGTTATATATTACTATGATATATTTTTGATATTTGTATTAAATTTTATAGGTAGTATGTAAAATTGAAAATTTATTTTTAAAGAAAATGATTATGGTGTATATGTTTTTCAAAAAAGATAATTTTGAATGAGTAAAAGGTTCTTTAAACTCTATGTATTCACTTAATAGATAAATTGCAGTATAAAACTTCCGAATAAGGATTTCGTATATCTAAAATTTGTGTCATATTACAAAGTATTTTGGCCTAAAAGGATAGTCGAATTTAATTGTATATAGTTACTTTTTTCGAAATAGCATGCTTGTTCTGGAGTTGTAAGCACATATAACGTAAATGGTGTAATTATTTCGGTAAAAACGCTTATTTTGGATTAAAGTACGCTTGTTATGCGCTGAAAAGGGTAGATTATACAAAATATGGGACACTTATACCGTTAAAGTTAAAGCGCCCCATAATTTGTATTGTTCTGAATTTCCTTTTGGTCAGAATTGCTGCATATCGCACAGTTTGCGATAATAACCGTTCTTATTGAAGAGTTCTTCGTGTCCTCCGCGTTCAACAATGCGTCCTTCGTGCATAACGCATATTTCATCGGCACTTTTTATGGTCGACAGACGGTGGGCAATAACAATCGTTGTACGATTCTTCATAAGGTTTTCCAGTGCTTCTTGCACTAAATATTCCGATTCGGTATCGAGAGCCGATGTTGCTTCGTCAAGAATCAATATCTGAGGGTTTTTGAGTATTGCGCGCGCTATGCTGATACGTTGGCGCTGACCTCCCGATAATTTACCTCCCCGGTCTCCTATATTAGTCTCGTAACCGTTTTCGGTTGCCATTATAAAGTCGTGGGCATTTGCAACTTTTGCGGCTTCGATAACTTCTTCC
Organism: Dysgonomonas sp. 216; assembly: GCF_010501065.1. Classification (GTDB taxonomy): domain Bacteria; phylum Bacteroidota; class Bacteroidia; order Bacteroidales; family Dysgonomonadaceae; genus QVMM01. The sequence continues at coordinate 154,124 of NZ_QVMM01000002.1, forward strand.
GGTGTTGCCGAATCTACCCCAAATGCAATGTTGTTTAAAAATGTATCGTTGAATAATATTGCTTCCTGATTTACATTTCCCATAAACGAGCGCAAATCGTGTACTTTTGCATTACGTATATCTACATCGTCGATAAATATTCCGCCTTCGTTTACATCGTAAAAACGGGGAAGTAAATCGACCATTGTCGATTTACCTGAGCCCGATTGCCCAACCAATGCAATGGTTTTTCCTTTCGGAACAGTAAGGCTTACGTCCTGTAATACCCAGTTATTTTGATATTTGAACCATATATTGCGATATTCGATTTTGTTATTGAATGAAAGTTTTACCGCATTTTCGGGGTCTTTTATATTGTTCTCTGCCGAAAGTATCTTATCGATACGTTCCATCGAAGCCAGCCCTTTTTGTATTGCGTATGCCGATTTTGAAAACTCTTTAGCCGGATTAATTATACTGTAGAACATTACCAGATAGAACATAAAACTCGATGCTGTTATGCTTCCGCTATCGCCAAGTATCAGTAAACCGCCAAACCATAGTACTATGGCTATTGTAGTGGTTCCCAAAAATTCGCTCATCGGGTGGGCTAATTGTTGGCGGCGCGATATTTTATTGGTCATACTGCGAAGCTCGTCTCCTCCTTTATAAAATTTGTTCGAAACTTTCTTTTCGGCATTGAAGGCTTTTATGATGCGTAATCCGCCAAGTGTTTCTTCTATTTGTGCCATTAATTCTCCCCATTTTTCCTGTGCTGCAGTCGAACGTTTTTTCAGGGTTTTACCCACACGCCCCATAATAAAACCGGCAAAAGGGAGTACTATTAACACAAACAGAGTTAACTGCCAGCTTATAACAATCATTGTTGTAAAATACACTAATATCAGTATCGGGTTTTTGAACAACATGTCGAGCGAACTCATTATCGAATTCTCAACTTCGTTTACATCTCCCGTCATACGTCCTATAATGTCGCCTTTGCGTTCTTCCGAGAAAAAGGCAAGCGGCAGCGAAAGTAATTTGTCGTTAATCTGGTTGCGAATGTCGCGTACAACTCCTGTGCGGATAGGTATCAGGTAAAACGAACTGAGGTATGTAACGCCTGTTTTTATTAAAGTAAGAATAACTAAAGCCACAGCTAGTAACATGAGCGTTTGTTCCGCTCCGTTTTGTTCTATGCTGTTAGTCCAGAAATAATAGAAGTTATTTTTTGCGGCGCCTCCAAAATATTCGGCTTGTTTCATAAATCCGTCTATCGAAGGATCGCTCCAAGGCATAAAAGAGTACACCTCGTCGCTTATTTTAAACAGTATGTTTAATATTGGTATTATCAGCATAAACGAAAATACATTCATAAATGCAGATAATATATTGAATGCGAAACTCAATATAAGCTGTCGTTTATAAGGAGGAATGAAGCGGCGTAATACTTTAATAAATTGTTTCATTATGTAATGTTGTTGTTCTATTTTCGTAAAAAAGAGAGCCCAAAGATAATGATAATTTGACTTTGCTATAAAGTTTTAATATCTTATTAATAAGACCCGAAATGTATTTTACAAAAATTTCATATCTTAATAGCTAAACGTTGGTGTTACGGGTGTGGATGTCGGGGTCGTCCTATGTGTGGTCTTTCTTCTTCGTAGTTCATTTCTATCAAAACTCCGTCCAAAAAGTGCAGGTAATTGTAAGACGATGGAATAGCTTTTCTTTCTCCTTTATCATCTACATAGGTGTATGTTGTGTAACGCAAAACTTCGAGGTTGCCCTGCTCTGTTTTTGTCATAGTCATAACTTTGTAATCCTTGCCTAATTTACCGATTACATCTTGTTTTTTCATGCCTAGCTGTACGTCTTTTACTCCACTTTGCAGCGAGGGTCCGCAGGATGCCAGAATGAACGAGAAAAGCATAAAGAAAGCGGCTTTTTGTAATGATTTAATTTTTTTCATAACGTGCGATTTTTAATTTAACATACTATATCAGACCACAGAGTTTTGTATAGGTTTAATTATAGATAAAAATTTCGGTATAAATCAAAACTCCCGAACAGGCGCACTATTCGGGAGTTTTGGGGATATTGTTTAAAATTATTTCTTTAACGCAGCAATGCTTTCTTCCAAAGTCTTTATTTTGCTTTCGGCATCGGCTTGTTTTTTACGCTCGTTATCAACAATTTCGGGTTTTGCATTAGCTACAAACTTTTCGTTGCTGAGTTTCTTTGCTACCGATTGAAGGAAACCTTGCAGATATTTTACTTCGGCTTCAAGCTTTTCGAGTTCGGCTTCAACATCAATGTTGTTTCCTAGCGGAACTGCATATTCGGTTGTCCCGACCAAGAACGATACTGCTGCCGGGTTTTTCTCTGTGGCTTTTTCAATGGCGGTGATATTCGCCATTTTCAATATAACCGAATCGAAAGCGTTGCTATGTTCGCCAAGTACGGTCAAATCCAGAGAATCTTTGTTCGGTATATTCTTTTGCAGCCTCACGGTACGTATCCCTGCGATAATCTCCTTTACGGAGTCGAACGACGAAAGGTACGAATTATCGTACGCATTAACCTTTGGCATATTACTTACCATCAGGCTGTCTCCGTTTTCGCGCTCTGTTAATGCCTGCCAAAGTTCTTCGGTAATGAATGGCATGAACGGATGAAGCAAGCGTAACAGTTTGTCGAAGAAATGGAGCGTATCGGCATAAGTTTTGCCATCGATAGGTTTTTGATAAGCAGGTTTGATCATTTCGAGGTACCACGACGAGAATTCGTCCCAAAACAGCTTATAAAGTAGCATTAAAGCTTCCGACAGTCGGTATTTACCGAATAAATCGTCGACTTCTTCTATTGTTTTCGACAGAACCATATCGAACCATTTAATCGCAATTTTTGCCGATTCGGGTTGTTCTGCATTATTATCAACTTCCCATCCTTTTACAAGGCGGAATGCGTTCCATATTTTGTTATTGAAATTACGTCCCTGTTCGCAGAGCGATTCATCGAAAGGAAGGTCGTTTCCGGCGGGAGCGGTAAGCATTAATCCCATGCGTACGCCATCGGCTCCATATCTTTCGATCAATTCGAGAGGATCGGGAGAATTTCCTAACGATTTCGACATTTTACGTCCCATTTTATCGCGAACTATACCTGTGAAGTAAACATTGCGAAAGCATGGCTCGTTTGTGTACTCATACCCCGACATAATCATGCGGGCAACCCAGAAGAATATAATATCGGGGCCTGTTACCAGATCGCTTGTAGGATAGTAATATTGCATATCCTTATTGTCGGGAACATTGATTCCGTCGAATACCGAGATTGGCCACAACCAAGAAGAGAACCATGTGTCGAGACAGTCTTCGTCCTGACGCAGTTCGTTCATACTCAGATCCGGATTTGTTTCGCGAGCCTTTTCCAATGCTTTTTCGGGAGTTTCGGCTACCACATATCCACCTTCGGGCAAATAGTAAGCAGGAATACGATGTCCCCACCATAGTTGGCGGCTTATACACCAATCCTTAATATTCTCCATCCAGTGGCGATACGTATTCTTATACTTTGCAGGATAGAATTTAATTGTATCGTCCATCACGGCATCAAGCGCAGGCTTTGCAATGTCTTCCATGGTTAGAAACCATTGCATCGAAAGTTTTGGCTCGATGGCTACATTTGTCCGTTCCGAATATCCAACCTTGTTGGTGTAAGCTTCCGTTTTTTCGAGAAGCCCCATTTCATCGAGGTCTTTTTCTATTTTCTTGCGTACATCAAATCTGTCCATTCCTTCGTACTGAAGTCCGTGTGCATTTAATGTGCCGTTGTCGTTAAAAATGTCGATGACTTCGAGATTATACTTCTCTCCAAGCATATAGTCGTTCACGTCGTGTGCGGGAGTTACCTTAAGGAAACCCGTACCGAACTCAACGTCCACATAATCATCTTCGATAATGGGAACAACACGGTTTACTATCGGAACGATAACTTTTTTACCTTTCAGATGCGCAGTTTTTTCGTCGTTGGGGTTAATGGCAACGGCTATATCCCCGAAGATGGTTTCGGGGCGTGTGGTTGCAATTACCGCATAACCATCCTCACCCTCTACCATATAGCGCAGATAGTAAAGCTTACCATGTTCTTCTTTATGTATAACTTCTTCGTCCGAAAGGGCTGTTTTTGCCGAAGGGTCCCAGTTTACCATGCGAACGCCTCGGTAAATTTTACCTTTGTTGTAAAGATCGACAAAAACTTTAAGTACACTTTCCGAACGTTTTTCGTCCAACGTAAAAGCTGTACGATCCCAGTCGCACGAAGCTCCCAGTTTTTTCAACTGTTCAAGTATTATTCCTCCATGTTCGCGAGTCCATTCCCAAGCATGCTCAAGAAACTTGTCGCGGCTAAGGTCGGTTTTCTTTACGCCTTCGGCAGCCAGTTTTGCAACTACCTTGGCTTCGGTTGCGATAGAGGCATGGTCGGTTCCCGGAACCCAACATGCATTTTTACCCATCATGCGGGCACGGCGCACAAGTATATCCTGTATCGTATTGTTCAGCATATGCCCCATATGCAACACACCTGTAACATTTGGTGGCGGAATGACGACTGTAAACGGCTCACGATTATCGGGTTCGGAATGAAAAAACTTGTTTTTCATCCAATACTCATACCATTTGCCCTCTACTTCGGCAGGATTGTACTTACTTGCTATTTCCATGTTTATAAAAATTTGAAATACAAAATTACAAATTTGTTATAATATACGGGAATTGCGGCGCTATGTTTTTTTATTATGTTCTAGTTATATAGAATTAACTGATGGTTTAAAAGCCTTTTAACGCTGGTTGTTTGAAAAACCTGACAGTTCTGACAGTTTTTTGCTTTTTTGTTTCTTAAAATCGTCTCTTTCTGAAAAGACTCTCAAAAGGAGGGAAGTGGTAGGCTTTTCTACTTCTATAAAGCTGTGAAACTTGACTGATTATTGAATAGAATGCAGAAATATATAATTCGTATACTTAAAACTAATAAATAACTAGAACCGCCATAAGCCAAACATTATTCAATGCAAGGCTGGAAAAGGAATATCTTCAAAAATGTAATTGTTCTTTAAAATTATACTTATTTACTGCCGCGCATCTTACCGATGCTTGCCTTCGTTCATTTTGCCTTGATGCAAAACGAACCAAAAAATCAAGACTGCGCCTGCTGTGCGACCCGCTGTTTAGCTTGTTCACTGAACAAAAAATAACTCGCACAGAATATTGTGCAGACTTTTAAGTCGGGCTATGCTCAAACAGCTTTTTGTTCCGGGCGTTCACTTCGCTAAGCGGGTACCCCGCACATACGGCGAGGTCGGTCCTTTTTGCGATGCATTTTCTGAGAGCGGCCTTAGCTTCGACGGACAAAGCATGCAGTAAGTATAATTTAAAAGAACGTTTTTTAAGTAATAAAACTACCCTTCGTAATCGTCGGGCATAGGTTGATATACGTAGTTGGGGTCGTTAAGGCGGCGGGGCAATTGTTCCATCTCCCATTTGGTTTCTTTGTCTACAACTTCAACAATGATGGGCCGACGGCTTGGCGAGTTCTCCTTCTCTTCTTTCTCGGCTTTTTCGCGACGTTCTTCACGCTCCATTTTCAGTATATGGGCAATGTCCGAAGCTTTTGGCTCGCAGTGTTTTTCGGTTACAATTATTTCTTTCAGCTCCATCTCTTCGGGGTCAAGTGCCGAAGGGACGTATTTCTTTTTCACTATTTTCTGGGTATAGCCTTCCATTTTGCGGCGCATGGCATTTCGGGCAAGACGGTACAAGCGTTCCTGACGCTCTTCGATTGCTTCTTCAACAGCCCGAGCAAATTCGGGTTTGGTGTTTTTCCATTCGTAAAACGTTTCGCGGCTTATTTCTGCTGCATCGCACACGTTAGCAATCGACAGGTAATCTTCGGAAATAAGGATGCAAATTTTTTCTACTGTTTCGGGGGTATATTTAGCCATAATTCTAGTGGTTTTAAATATTAGTTTTTTACTTATAGATAAAACTTTCGAAAAAAAATGTTATTTCCTGCCTTTGCTTAAAATATTTTTCGCCCTCAACAGTCTACATTAATAGAGGGCTCTTAAAAAAAGATTGTAAAATTAAAAACAAAACAAATTATGATGACAAGAGGTTTTGGAATGGGATTCTTCGGAAGAAATCCTTTCGACAAAGATGCAAGAATAAAGTTTAAAGAAGAATGGAACAAAATGAGCGACAGCGAAAAGCTTGAGTTTATGAACAAGCGCATGGAAGGTTTCGACAACCGCGAAGATTGTTTTTCGGTGGAAGCAATTGACGCCCGTTGCGAAAAATGGATGAAGATGTCGGCAGAAGAAAAGCAAGCGTTTGTTGACGAAAGAAAAAAGGCTTTCGAAAACAAAATGCATGCAATGCACAGCCACTTTGGTTTCGGGCAATAACTAAAAAGTAGCCGAAAATAATAACAGCCTGTAACGGAATACTTCCGCAACAGGCTGTTTTGTTTTATTTGATGTTTAATTTATCGGTCTACGCCGCCAAAAACAGATTATTACAAGCTGCTAATTCTTAGCTTCCTGCTTTTTGTAACGGGTAAGCGCCTCTATGTAATAATAATCGGCATAGTTGATCGAAGCATCAACTTCCGACTTATTAGGCCAGTGCCCTGTTGAATGTAACAGGAACGATGGTTTTGCATCGCCACTCTGGTACTTATCGCTCGACAATTCTGTCAGCATCTTCTCGGCAGCCGCTTTATATTCTTTCGCTTTTTCGGCATTATCTTCTAATTGCCACAGTTCGAGAAGAGCCGAAGCTACAATTGCAGCAGCCGAAGCATCCTTAGGAGCGTTCGGAATGTTGGGTGCATCGAAATCCCAGAAAGGCACATATTCGTCCTTCGGCAAGCGCGACAGGTACAAATCGGTAACTTTTTCGGCAAAACGCAGGAATTTTTTATCCTGAGTTTCCCTGTACACAAAAGTGTATCCATATATTGCCCATGCCTGTCCCCTAGCCCACAGGCTACTGTCGGCATATCCCTGATGGGTTACTCCTTTTATAAATTCGCCCGTAGCATCGTTGTACAAAGCAACGTGATAGCTTCCTCCATCTTCGCGGAAATGATATTTCATTGTGGTTTCGGCATGCTTGGTAGCTATATCGTACAACTCCTTCGAACCTCCGTTCTTAGCCGCCCAATACAACATTTCGAGGTTTATCATGTTGTCCATAATTGTATTATAGGGAGCAAAACGTCCGTTATCAACCTCACGAGGCCACGAGAGTATTGTTCCTACCGTAGGGTTAAACAAGGTAGCCAGCGTGTCGGCAGCATTCAGAATAATCTGTTTGTATGCTTCGTTCCCTGTCAGGCGGTATCCGTTACCATAGCTGCAAAATATCTGGAAACCTAAATCGTGATCGTAAGCCGATAGTTTTGTCAGCGGATACAGCAAATCGGTATACTCAATCGCACTTTTCAGTATCGACGAGTCTTTGGTGTTTTCGTAATCGTACCACAATGTTCCCGGCCAAAAGCCTGCAGTCCATTCACTAATTTCGACAGGCACAAGCTTCCATTGCGTTACGCTATCCATAATATTACGGGGCATTTTACCCGTTCCGTCCGTCTCCTTCAATGTGCGGTGTACCTGCTTATCGCAATACGATAGGGCTTTATCCACATCAAACGCCTTCTTCTCTTCTTTTTGGGTACACGAAGTTATTGTAACTAACAACCCGATACCCAACATTAATACTGATAATCTTTTTTTCATGTTAATATATATATGATTTATTATTTTGTAATTCTGAACCAGTCAACATCTAACCACGAGCGGGAAGAACCGCCCTCTTTATTCATCACAAACAGACCTGTTTTAGCTCCAATCCATTTACCTTGTCGTGCGATAAAGGGTTCGCCTATCGTCTGATATTTCTTTCCGTCGGCACTGTAGCTGAACGTACAAATACCTCCATCTTTTACTTGTACCCTCAAGTAGAAATGAACATTATCAATCGGGGTTTTATAATTCAAGCGTTTTTCTACTTTCAGATTATTGAGGGAAATTTCGGCGACCTTGGTCTCGGGAGTTTTCTGTTCGGCATCTTTACATATTACTTGTTCGATGCTGTAACCTGCCGATGTTCTTTTTACGGCTATGTACGAATAGTCCCACCCCATCATAATAAGCCCCATTTTATCGCCTTCGTTAATAAACACACCCGTCAGCTTTGCGGTAACTGTTTGTTCGGGGGCAGTCAGTTTCTGCATCAACAGATTGGGTATGTTCCAGAAATTAATGAAATTTTCGGGATAATATTGCCCGTACATACGGTAATATCCGTTTGCCGAAGCAAAACCCCAAGCCTGCTGCGGATTGGCATGCCACGACCATTGCAAACCCAATTTATGGGAGTTAAATTCGTCGCTCTCCTGCGGTGTTTCAACGGGATATTTTTTTCCCACATTGGGCTTCCTATACTGTTTTACGGGTTCGCCGCAATAGTTTTTATCGTTAGTGCCCATTACGGGCCATCCGTCTTTCCATGTAACAGGTTGAAGGTGGATAATACGGCCATAAGCTCCTTTGTCCTGAAAATGCATAAACCACCATTCGCCTGTTTGGGTTTCTACCAATCCGCCCTGATGAGGACCGTTTATATCGGTTTTACCTTGTGCAAGCACCTTTTTCATTTCGTAAGGACCATATATATTTTTCGAGCGTAAGGCTATTTGCCACCCCATCTCAACACCTCCCGCCGGAGCTAGAAGGTAATAATAACCGTCTTTTTTATAGAATTTGCCACCTTCAACTGTGTGGTTAATACCATCGTTTCCGTCGAATACCAAAGTTTCTTCGCCTATTACTTTTGTGCCATCGGAATTCAGTTCGCAAACTGTAATTATACTGTTTAGCCGCGCACGGCTTCCTGCCCACGCATGGGTGAGGTAAACCTTACCGTCATCGTCGAACAAGGGACTGGGGTCTATACGCCCCTTTCCGGGAAGAACAAGCTCCGGCTTATCCCATTTCGCCAATATATCACGTGTTTTGACTACATAGATGCCGAAATCGGGGTCGCCCCAATAAATCATATATTCGCCCTTATGGTAACGGATACAGGGTGCCCACACTCCTTTGCCGTGTTGTGACGTATCGAAAAAATTAGCAGTTTCCAATCCGTCCATATACAGATTGGATAAGGCATAATTTACTATTTTCCAGTTAACAAGGTCTTTCGAGTGCAGAATCGGCAATCCGGGCACACAATTAAAACTAGAAGCAGTCATATAATAATCGTCGCCTACCCGTATGACGTCGGGATCGGAATAGTCGGCATAAAGTATCGGATTTTTATATGTACCATTGCCCTGATCTGCCCCCCATACCTCCGACTTATATTCCTGAGCCGAAAGCAGTGTACACCAACACAAAGAGAAACTTAAAAGTATTTTCTTCATAGCTCTATTTTTTTGTAAGGCGTTTTATCCAATTTTATTTTTTTGTTGCTACTTGTTGTTACTGTTACGGGAGCATCGCTTGTGAAGAAATATTCGCCGTTTTTATATTCGAGTACGGCATTTGTTTCTTCAACAGATTCGATAGTAAAGCCTTTTGCCCCAATTAATGTACCACCACCCAAAAACAGCGTAAAGTTATTTCCGTTTTCGCTTATTACTGCATAGGTGGCGTTTGCCGACATGTTGCTATACGAAACAACTTCGTCTTTTACCGACGAGAAAATATAATCGCTCCTCCCCGATTTACTCTTAACAATTAACCCCACAAAATCGGAAGAAACCCCTTCTGCTTCGAACGATTCTATAAACTGTATTGATTTTCCTTCTTGTTCGGTGGTCGGTTCAAAGATACTGACAAAGGGACGATCCCATGCTTCGCCATGTTGGCGGGCAGCAATAGTCAGGTAAGGTTCTTTGTTGACTTCGTAGGGAAAATTGTTATTATTTCTGAATGCTTTGCATGCCGGTGCTTTTATCGAAAACACCTCTCTGTCGGGGTATCCTTTCATCCACAAGTTCATATAAATGTGGTTATTGTCTTTCATCGACATTTTCCATACCGCCTGATAATCTTCATTTGTTTTTACCGATTGTTTATCCCACATGTAATCGAGCGCAAACAAATGTCCGCCGGCAAAGCCTATCTCATCGCTGGGTTGCAAATCGAGCGATTTCCCCTGCATATCCCGGATAAACAGCTCTTGTCCAATATTATGATAGTAGTAATCGTGGAACTTATCGTCTTTTCGTTGTTTTTTCGAACGGAAAATATCTACATAATAACCTGTAGACTCGCTTGTGCTGACAATACTCAGCAGACGATTCTGGTCGCTGCGGCTTTCGGGTTCGAGGAAGTAGACATCGGAATAAGTGACATCGGGATAATAGCCATCCTTTTGCCCCGATTGAGGATAACTACCCAACAGATCGAAGGGATGGTGACTGAGCATCTCGGGATATTTGGAGATACCGTCAACCATCACGGTATTGTGTGCCGGAAACTGGGAATAATACTCCAAGTATGGCTTTTCGAAGTAGCTGGAGCCTATGCCCGATTCTGCACCAAGCACATACCCTTTTCCGTACAGTTCGATTGCTACACCATTGCTGTGTGCGTGATTACCAAACGATGCGTATTGCGATATCATCAGCCCATTTTGTTTATTGTCGTATTTATTACGCTGAACAAACCAGCTTACATTAGGCGCATAGAAAGTTTGAGTAATATAATCGGTAAGTTTTCCTGCTTCTGTTTTTTTATCCAACACCAAAGGCTTTGTCAGAAAGAAAGAAGATACCTGAGAAGCTAATTTTCGTGGCTTTTCGCTTTCATTTCCTGCTTCAGGGTTAAACAGCTTGTACATTTTTGTGAAATAAATTTCATCCTCTCTGTTTTTATACTTCTGAGCCATGCGTACCATATCGCTCATCGCATCTGTTCCCAATGCTGCATAAAAACTGTCTCCAAATGCCGATGTCTGGCTGTTTGGAAAAAGGTATTGCGGCAACACCTCAACCGCCTTTCTCATAACAGGAGTATAAGGCAACAAATTCTGATTGAATGTATTGTCGTAATTACGGATAAAGTGCATAAATTCTTTAGTTACACTTTGTCCGTATCCGGGACATTCGTTCCAGATACCTGTATTATAATCGTAACCATATTCCATCAGTTTGGTCATCGACCACTGACGGGCAGAAGTTTTATTCAGTATATAATTTATATAATATTCACGCCCTTTTCCGTCGGTATAGTTTTTATTGTCTTCGAGTATCATTGCAACAGTTAGTATTACATTTGCCTGATGCAAATTCCAATTATTTTGAGGTACTCCGTTCTTAATAGTTACATCTATCCATTTTTTGAAAGCCGACTCAAAAATATCGATCTTATCCGAATGTTTTTCGCTTATGTAACCGTACAAAAAATCGTAATAAGCCGCCATATCGTGCAGAATGTGCTCTTGAATTACCTCGAATGTAGACATAGCGACTAACGTTTGTGCATGCCCATTGCCGATATCTACCGGTTCGTTGCGATAATACATACCTGTCATATAAGTATTGAATACATCGTAGGCTAATTTCCCATACTTATCGTCTCCTGTCAGCCAATAGAGGAATGCGCCATCGCGCCCAAGACGAAGAATCTCGTTGTTCACACTTTCGATATTCATCCCCGATACGCTGCCTTGCTCTACCCACTCCAAGGGACTACCATCTTTTGCTGTATTCAGAAAATAGACGCCTTTAGTATCATCCATATAGGGGATAATATTATCAAGTTTGGGGCGTTTGATGAGTGAGTTTATTCCCCGTGTGCTGCCAAAGCGAACAGTGGGGACAGGTGCTTCGCCATCGGCATGCGAATATACCCCTCCGTTGATGTATACGTTGGTGGCTTTGCTTTTCCAATACATCATCAATCGCGAATATAACCAGTCGGGCTCAGTTTGTGTTTTTTCAACATACGGGTCAATTCTGCCCTGTATGCCTTGTAATACTTCCTTTGCCCATACTTCGTCCTTTACCTGTTTCTTCAGATTGGCTTTATGCCGGTTTGTTGTCAGCAAGCGAGGGTGTCCCTGCGGCAAGTCGGAAGGCAGGGGTATCTGTTGGCTGTAAATAAATACAGAACCTAAAATAAACAAACAGAATAATATAATCTTTTTCATTTTAAAATATAAGGAATATAAATAAGTAGTTAAATTGATTAATTATATAGTCTTCGACATTATACTTTTCACAGATTTTCCTGTTTTTATAACTGTTGATTTTTCTTATACGATTTATACTTCTTCAAATCCGTTTTTGTTGCCGGCGTAAAATGTACGGCACACCCGCCACTAGGTTTCAGGTTGAATTGTAAAACATCTTTATCAGATACTATCAGGCGCGTTATCTTTACTTTTGTTTTGGTTTTTATGGCGTCATCATCGGTATAGATATTAGCCACATACTTTTGCCCGTTTGTTAAAAACAATAAGGGAGTTTCAACCCTGCGGGCGTTGTTATTGCCCAATGTACCCAAAAACCAATCGGTATTCGAACGGCGTGCTATTGTTACAAACTCGCCAATTTCGCCGTCCAAGGCCTTAGTGTCGTCCCACACGGCTTTTACGGTGTCAAAAAATTCTATTTCGGGTTCTCCGTTATACATCGACGGTTTATCGTACCAATATATAAATTGCAACGGGCTGTAATATACGGCTGCCATTGCCAGTTGATGCGCATGAGTTGTTTTTATCCGATCATTGTAATAACATATTGTATAATCGCCTGCCCCTGCCAGAAAACGGGTAAACGGCAATGTGCTGTTGTGGGTAGCATCGGGCATTTCCTCGTTGCCGCGTATACCTTCCTGTGTCAGCAAATTAGGATAAGTGCGACTAAAACCTGTAGGGCGGTATTCATCGTGAACATCCACCAGCATCTCATACTCGGCACATTTTTTTACTGCATTGTGCAGCCATGTCGACCAATGCTGATTTCCAATCTGCACAAATCCGAACTTGATACCTTTAATACCCCATTTTTTGTAAAGCGGAAGTATTTCGTCCAGTTGGAGATAAAGTGCCCGTTGATTAACATAAACAAATATGCCGATACCTTTACTCGCGGCATAGCTTGTGAGAGCCGGAAAGTCTATATCTTTATCGGGATGAACTTTCGTTGCATCCGAGTCGATGTTTTTTTCTAATCCGTACCATCCAGCATCCAGATGTACATACTGCAAACCTCTTTCCGCAGCAAAATCGACACAGGCAATTGCTTCACTTTGACTTAAGCCCGAACGAATTACCTTGCCGGGCTTAATCCATGAAGTATCTTTTATTTTATTAGATGGGTTCAGGTTTAAAATAAGGTCGTTATTGTTTATTAAATCTACCGGTTTTTCGGCAGCCATAATTACCCTCCACGGCGTAAGGTAAGGAGTAATAACATCTGCACATCCGTACATAGACAACTGTAATGCATTGTTTTTCTTTTTGCTCAAACGGAATTTACCACGAACATAGTCGACCATTTCGGCTTCGGCAAGAGCTACCGTCAATCCGTTTTTCAGTTTCATTGTCAGCGGGCGTTCGCATTCGTCCGTCCAGTTTTTTAAAGGCAGTAATAAATAAGGGCCTTGTGCCCAACGCTCGTAGTAAGCCATTGTACCTTCGGGGAGTGTAAACTGAGATTGTTCTCCCACTATATGCAGAAATAGCCCGTTGGTAGCTTCGGGAAAAAAATAGCGGAAAGCAACTCCTTCGTTATAGGCACGGATAACAACATTCATCATATAGTAACGGCTTCTGTCATAATCGCCTTGTAGCGCTTTGTTGCTATCGATATGCCCCTTTTTGAACTTGAGGACTATTTCGTTGTAATTATCCCTAATCTCTGAGCGTTCGCCGTATACAGGCTTCCATGTTTGATCCGACGACGACTTTTCGTCCCCAATAAAATCAAGGTTCTCGCCCCATATCCGGTAATCATCGTTCGGTATTGCTAAAGCAGCTTCAAGCAAACGGCTTTCAATCAATACACCCAATTCGGATTCCTCTATTACAGATTTGCCTTTAAAAGACACCGTGTAATACATCTGTTTTGTTTCGTCAGAAAATTGTTTCTGATAGAACGTAAATTCATAATTACCGTCGGGCGAAGCCAACACTTTGTGCGTTGACTCTATAATTGTTTGAGAGCGAGTAGCTAGTGGCAACAGACAAAATAAAGCAAGGAATAAGTTTAAACGAGTCATATTCTTAATTTATTAGTTTTATGATACAATATCAGTTTAGGCACGTAGCTGTTTATAAGCCTTCGGGACGATCCTTTTGCCCGATAGCATCTCTTATAATTAGAGGGATTGATGCACTCTCGTAAAACGACGAAAATCTGTTTGCATTTGCCTTATGTACGTTTACTTTTGCCAATATAAATCCGTAGACGTTGTTTTTCCTGTCAGCCCAAGGATATGCTCCCGCCCATCCGGGACTGCTCATCAGGGTTGCATTCCTGTTGGCATCAATTTCCTCGCGCCATATACCTAAGCCATAAGCATCGTTATGAAAGTTTTGCCGCACAGTAGCAGCAAACTCGGGTTGATGCAAAAAAGCACCTTTAATCTGATCCGACTCTATCTCTTTCACCGCTTCGACCGATAATACTTGCTTGCCGTTAAACAGCCCGTTATTAATAAACATGCTGAGAAAGTTTGAAAAATCGTGAACCGAAGTTTTAAAACCTCCGCCCAACATCGGACTAAAACCTCCCTCGCTACTGACAGGCACAAAACGAGAATATTTCATCCCTAAGGGCATAGCCAGTTTTTCCTGAAATATTGTTTCCCAATCCTTGCCGGTTGCTATTTCGGCCATACGCCCGGCAACCTGCATAGCCAGTCCGCCATACTTGTATTTAGTTCCGGGCAAGGTATCCGACGGTAAATCTGCGATATGCGAAACAGCCTCTTCCAATGTTTGATAATCATCGCGTTTTCGTCCTGCAGGCTGATAATCAGGGTAACCTGCCGTATGCGACAACAATTGCCGAAGAGTAGCTTCGCCTTTAGCATCGGTAAATGCGGGTAAATATTTTTTTACCTTATCGTCCCACGATAGTTTTCCATCATCAACAACTGCTGCAATTGTTGCCGCAACAATCCATTTTCCGGCAGAAGCTACATGGCGTGCTGTTGTATCGGTATAATTGCCGTAACACGATTCAAAAAAAACTTCATTGTCTTTCACTACCCGTATTGCAACACCTTCGTAGTATCCGCTATCTACCCACGACGCTATTTTTTCGTCAAGAGACTTCAAAGCAGGAAGTTCTGCCCGAAGGTCAGAGTCTTTTTTTCGGTTATCGTTACAACCCAATAAAATAACATGCAGCAAAACTGCTAAACAATAATATATGTAGCTCTTTTTCATCAACATTTATTTTTCGATATAAAAACTTCGCTCCACAGCCTCGGCTGTCTGAATTTTATCGCCTACTGTTCGTCCATATTGCCAGGCTACAACAGTTACTTTTATCGGATATTTCGCTCGTGGCGGAATTTTGTTTATTTGCAAGTAGTTCTTTTTTTCGTCAACAACCGCAGGACCTTCTTTTACATAGTAATAAACCGGCAAACCGCTATCGGCATAAGCATTAAGCTTCACTTTTTTAGTATTCGCTTTTATATTGGTTATCGGGGCAAATGTTATAGACTGTGCCCTCCCCTCTTTATTTGGGTACGGTATACGGATGTTTAACTGCTGCACTGCACTCTTATAAACAGCATCGCCCTTGTTATGGGCAATAAACCACATATCGCCTGTGCGTTTATTATTATTAAGCCCCATTCGGTAAAAACGCACCGTAAACGTTGTATCGTTCACTTTTGTCACAGGTCCGCATAAGCGGTCGATGCTTATTTTTCCTACCGACGAATGTTCGGTTGTTATATTCTGACGCAACGAATCGGAATAAACAGCCGCCAGATTAAACGTCACTCCATCTTCTTTCGGATAAAAACCGATATTGCTTTTACCCGACAGTGCTTGCTGTCTGTCTTGTATATAACTTATATACTGAAACCTCTTTCCTCTCGATTCGGCATAATACTTTTCGGTTTGGTTTGCTATTTCCTCGTCGAAATACCAAAATGCATCGTGAGTATCTCCTTCATATTCCGAAAACGGAGCAGCCTCTGCCCTGTTTTGTTGGTTCGAGTACCAGCGTTGGGCCAGCCAGCCCTTGTTTATATCCACTTTTTTCAATTCCTGTTGTGCATCGGTCAACCTGTACCGAGCCGCCTTTTTCAAAAATAGGGAAATGTAACTTACCACCTCGTCAGACACATCGAAATGTCCGTGTCCGGCATCGCATAAAAACGATATACAACTTTGAGGGTACATCAACCTGAATGCCAATGCTGGGTTTACCCTTGCTTCCCACCATTCGTACTCGCCCTGCACCATTAACGACGGTATTCCGTCAATATTTCGTGTTCTCCCCCATTCGAGATTACTACCTCCATAACCTGTAAGATTGGTACGTGGCGCATCGCCATGATACGAAACAACAGCCAACGTGCGGTTAGAATTCCATGCAGCAAAGTTCCATGGAAAAGTAGCCATTGCCGAATGCCCTAAAGGTACTATCGGTGCAGTTTGCAACTCCTCATAACCACTAACATCTGCCATATCTGCCAGCATTTTATCAAAAATATCCTGACACCCATTATTAACATCCCATTGCTGTTCGAATCCCGGACTTACCCAAACAACCGCAAAACCTAACTCGCTCATAGCGTCGCGAAACACAGGATGTTCAAATATCGTTTCTTCGCACATATTATGCTGCCCGAAAACTACAGCCCTAACCCGCTCACAATTTGACGGAATCCACAAAAAAGCACGGGGATGATCGTTTGTCTCTCCCGAAACAAATTTCTCCACCTCGACCGACCATTGCCACTCCGAAGGATATACATTTAAGCTGAAAGCAGAAAAGATTGCTATAAGAATTATTATAGTGTTTTTTTTCATAAGGTTCATAGAAATAACTTTATATACAAAAGCCAATATATTCAGAATACAAAAATGCCACTTTTTCATCATAAATAGTGGTACGTTTTAATCCAAAAAATGTGACATTTTACACCACCCTACCCTTTTACAGCCAACTAAATATACTACCACCTCAACAAAACATCCCATATATTGATACAAATTACCCTATAAAACACAACTTATTCTCACTATTTTTGCACATTATACTATATACTATTGCTTAAAACATTTTTAAACCATGATCATGAAAAAAACCCTGATTCTCTTTCTATGTATATCTGTTAATTTTTTCAATTTACAATCCCAGAATACCCTGATTGATGTAATCACGTTTGGCAATCAAAAATCTGAAGCCGAACACTCTTTTTCCGGAAAACAAACCCACATAAAAGAAAATGCCGCTTTGGGGCAATCGGCACGAATTACTGAACGAATGCCAGACAACCATGAAAAAGGAGGAGATTTAACATTTACCATAAAAGTAGACCCCACATACCAAAATTACCTGACTGTAAAATTCTGGGGTTCCGATACCTGCAGCGTTTTGAATAAGGTATTTATAGATGGAAAACAAATAGGTTATAACCGCACTGCCGACTATGGCCCGTTTAACAATAGTTATTCCGACGCACTGCCCGACAGGTTTTACTATGTTACAACTTTACTGCCTTTTAATATGACAAAAGGAAAAGAAAAGGTGGAACTCACAATAACATCGGAAGGAAAGCAAGTTAACCGTCAGGTGTATAAAGGATATGTACACACAAATCCTTACATCGATTTTTCGAACGAAAAGCAAGGCACTAAACACATTGATTTGGAAAACATTGTAGCCAAAGGACTTAGCGAAAACGACAAAAACACTTTATTGGCTCAATACAGGGAAAAACAAATTGAGGATTTCAATAAATTCTCGAAAAAATTAGACGATGACCCACTCGCTAAAATTTCGATTGTAAAATATCAAGATGAATTAAGATACTATGCATTGAGTCTGCTTGAACCTTGGTGTCCCGCTCAGACAAACGAAGAAAAGAAGAAAGTATTATTTCGTATATTTCAGGTTATAGACAATTACGTAATAGATTATTACAAAGATTATCGATTGGTGACCCGAGGAGGACATCAGGGCGACTGGGGAGGTTATCTGGGCGCACTGGGCGAAGCTCTGTATATAGTTGAAAATTACATAAACGACGATAATGTTTTGGGGCAATCCGAATTCAATAAGTTTCTCGATCAGCAATTCAAAACAAACACAAAAGAAAGCAAATATTCGTTGCCCGAAGCCGACTGGGCCGGCAAAACACTAACCAGAAGATCGGCATGGGAAAGAGCATTTAAGGCAAACTACGATTTTGCCCGTGCACGCCTGTCGTACATTTACAATCAGGTTTATTACACCTACGATGGAGCATGGAAATCGCACGAAGGATTCAGAATTATAAATTCTGATTTTTACGAAGGAAAAGAACGCAGCCACCAAATTTTGAAAGAAGCATTGGGAATGGGCCCGTTTTTGGGCGAAGAAGTTTTAGTTGCTCCCGACGGACGCGAACTGAACTTGTTCCACTCTTTGTTCTATCACGACAGGGAAGCATTCTTTACCGATGACTTTATTTTTATTGTGGCAAAAGGGCTTGCAAAAAGCAAATTAGACAAAGACGGCAACATAGTTCGAAGATTGCCCTACGGAAAACACTATTACGGCATATCGGAAACAGGACTGACCAAAGAGAATGGATATGTTGGCAACTACGGCGAAACCCCCAATTATCTGTCCGAATGGTTTTACAGAACCCTAAATCACAAAGGCGACGAAGAGATGAACGACGAAATATTGAAACTTGCATTACTAAATGTACATGCCAGAGGATTTGCCCGCTACACATCGACCGACGAAAACAACAAGCGAATAATGCGTATGCAACAGGTTGTAGACAACCGCAACTCGGGCTACCCCGGCATGTATGCATATGCAATAAGGGTTTCGACAAACAAAATGCTACATTTTGCTTCGCTCGAAAAACATATGGTAGAGAACGAAAAAAGATATTCGTCGCCCGAATGGAACAAATATTGGAAATATGCAGCCGAAATAGTAGGCTTTGCACAACAACAATTACTCGACAATCAGTACTTTCCCGGTTCGATAGAAAAAGGACGGGCAAATGCATTATTAAACCTGAGAAAATATGATTATGTGTTACCCGAAACCTATAAATACCTCACTTCGGGGCGTTCGGCTTTCACTCGTTTCAAAAATGTACAGGCTGGCTACATACACCCGCTAACAAACTTCAACTATTATACCGACAACGAGTTGAAACAATTGCACGTCGACAAAAAAGATTACGAACAACTGGCTTGGGCCGACATCGATTGTATGATGGCTGTGGTTCGCGATGGAGACAATGTGCTGACCGGAGTATTCAATTTTCAGAACAGAGCCTTTTCGGGTGTAGGAAAAATACATGTGCAGAAAAAGAATTACGACCACATTGTGCATCTGGCTACAAAAGCGAAATTTATATATAACGACTATTACCTGCGCATGAACTCGACCTACATGGATTTTATTGCCAATGTTAACGATGTTTATACTTATAGCCCTCAGGCGTTAGCCGGAGAAATATGCCCTATCACATACCAACCGGGCGTAGGAAAAGTGGTTCGCGAAAATTTCGAAGTAGATCATCCCTACTCGGCTTTCCCCGATTATCTGGAAGCACAGTACGGAGAATACCTTTTTGTTTTCAACACAACACGCAAGCAATATGGCAACGAACAAACCTACGAGGTAGAATTGCCTAAAGAATATAAAAAAGGTAAAATACTAGACCTGATAAGTGGCAAACAGCTAAATGTAAAGAAGAACAAAGTAACGGTTTCGCCAAATTCGGCACTTGTACTAAAACTAAATAAAGACTCTTATTTCGACTTTACACCTTATCCGGTAGACTTTGTTACAGCCCTACATGGCAACAACAAAGTGGCATTAAGTTGGAAACCTGCCCATGGAGCTACATCGTATACCGTAAAAAGGGCTTTCGCCGAAGATGGTAAATACGAAACAATTGCCGAAAACATTCAAACCGAATATTTTGAAGATTCGGACATAACAAACGGAACATTGGCGTTCTACAAAATTGTACCGGTTAATAATTATGGTAAAAGCTGGGACTCTTACAGAGCAAAAGCAAACCTAACTAAACCAACTATAAACGACGCAAAATGGAGAGAAGATGCCATTGGTAATATATCGACAGGTAAAGCCGAAATAAACGACTCGAAAATATTGATACACGACACCGACGGATACGGACTTGGTGAAGGAGACGATTACATGATCGAAACCCGCGACATTGAAGATTCTTTTATGTTTGTACACACCATAGCTAACGGAGATGTTGAGTTTTCGGCAAAAATAACCCCACGAAGAGCTTTAATGCACGGAATAATGTTCCGCGACCAGCTAACAGCAAACACAAGATACATATTTTTGGGAACCAACCAGTTTGGGCAAATTGTATTTCAAAGCCGCACACGGGATACACGTCACGAGTTTCACAGCTACAAGCTGAGCCCGTATAACGTTTCGTTGCCCGGACACATAATTAATGAATATCCGTACATTAAATTAAAACGAAACGCCAAAGATCATATTATTACCGGATATATATCTAAAGACGGAACAAACTGGCAAAGCGTTGGCGAATTATTCACTCCATTCCCAATGGCCATATACATAGGAGTTAGTGCAGCCGGTGCACAAAAGGCCGAATTTGATAACATTGAAGCAATATTTAATTAATATTATACAACCAAATAGGCCGAGGCAACAGGCTTTTTTTGTAACTTTGGTTAGTTATTTTACATATTTTGTGTGCATGAAAACTACCATAGTTATAGTTCTGAATTTACTCTTTATATTTAGTGTAAAATCTCAGGATCAATATATATTTCGCCATCTTGATATTGTGGATGGACTTTCTGATAACCAAATACGTAATCTGAGTCAACTCCCAGATGGGCGTATAGGAATAAAAACAGCATCCATCCTCAATATCTACAATGGCGCGACATTCGATTATTACTACCAAAATAAACGAATGGAGCATGCTTGGGATTATTCTCGCCCGCCAAAGGAGTATTACGACAAACAAGGTCGCATATGGATGAAAGAGCAAGGCTACCTTCTTCTTTTAGACTTAAATAGCAACCAATTCAATTACAACATCGAAGACGAACTGAAATCTTTCGGTATCGATAAAAAATTAACCAACCTGTTTCTCGACGAATCTAAAAACTATTGGTTTGTCACCAACGATAGCACCTTCTCGTTTTACGATATAAATAAAAAAGAACTAATTGTAATTACAGAAGGCGATAGCGACTTTACCCGCAAACACGGAGTACCTATCGAACTTACCCAATACAAAAACCTATGTTGGATAGTTTATAGTAACGGACTGATACGTTGTTGGGACTATACTTCTCAGGAATTTGTATTGCAAGACACTCGTTTTTTTAACAAAATAGGTCTTGTTACCGACCGCCTATACATCCATCCCAGTTCTACCGGCGATATATGGCTAATGTATAACTATGGAGTTCATCTTTATAACCGTACCGAAAAAACATGGACAGATATTGCTTCGATAAGCGGACTGTCTAACTTTTTTACATGTATGGACATCGATTTGGATGGTAATGCCTGGGTAGGGACATCACGTTCAGGGTTACGTCATATAAACAGTAAAACATTAGACGTAACTACAATAAGCGGAATGAAACTCGACAAAGGCGGGACATTAGTCAACGACATATACTCCATTTTTGTTGACAACAACAATGGCGTGTGGGTAGGAACACTATTCCAAGGCTTATGTTATTACCAGCCAAGCATGCACAAATTTCAATTAATACAAACCGTGCATAGCGAAACTGCCATTACAAACGAAACCATACGTTGTTTTCTGGAAGATGAAGACGGCACCATTCTTGTAGGCGCAGGAAATGGATTGTATAGGTTTTATCCCGAAACAAAAATAGTTGAAAAAATTTATGCCGATAAAATCAACGACCTCTGTTTATCCTTATACCGCGATAGCAAAAACCGCATTTGGGTAGGTACATTTTTGAACGGTTTTTACTGCATCGATAATAAGAATATAAAACACTTCATCAGGTCGTCCACAAATTTAGACTTAGACCCAAACCAGAACGTTTCGCGAGCAATTTACGAAGACAATAACGGACACTTTTGGGGCAGCGTGCCCGGAGGCGTTGCATCAATAGACCCCAATACAGGTAAAATAATATACATACTAGCCGATAAGCACCCTAAAATAAAAAACCACACAACAGTATATAATTTTTACCCTGTAGATAACGAAACCTTTGCCGTTGTAGGCGAAAGTGGAATATTCTATTACAATCCGCAAAAAGACGAAGTATGGGTTCCGGATGTGGACACGCCCGACAGCCCTAAATTTCAGGATTTTAACATCAAATACTATTGCATATATAAAGACAGCAGAGGTTTTGAATGGTATGGAACAGAAGCCGGCATAAGGCTGTGGGATAACACAAACAACAGGCTTTATAAAATAACATCGAACGATGGGCTTCCCAATAATGCGGTATCGGCCATTATTGAAGACAATAATGGAATCATGTGGGTATCTACAGCTAATGGAATCTGTAAAATAAACATTCAAACGAACTATAACGAACATACATTTTCGATAGTTAGTTTCGGCACATCCGATGGTTTACAGAGTGGGAAATTTTACGACAGGTCGTCGTTAAAAGCAAAAGATGGAAAACTATATTTTGGCGGAATACATGGCTTTAATTATTTCGACCCTCAAAAAATAGATTATAACAAAAGCATAAACCGCCCCATATTTACGGGGCTAAGCTTGTTTAATTCGCCCATAAAAAAAGATTCGATTTACAACGGCCATGTTATTCTGAAAAAGCCTATAAACCTGACAAACGAAATAAAGCTTCATCACAACGAAAATTTTATATCTATCGAGTTTTCGGGGCTCAACTATGTAAACCCTGCACAAACATACTACAGATATAAATTGCATAATTTTGATGAAAACTGGAACGAAGTATTAACAAACGGACTGGGTAAAGTTACATATACCGGATTACCATCAGGAAAATATAAATTTGTAGTATATACAGCAAATAACGACAAAGTGTGGGGCGACGAACCCTCGGAGTTAACTATTATCATAAAACCTCCTTTTTGGGCAACAGCATATGCAATTGCTATTTATATAGTAATAATAATGTTCGTATTATATTACCTGTACCAGCTTCAGGATAAAAGAACTAAAAGAAAAATATCGGAACAAAAAGAAGTTAATATGCGCAAGCAGAAAGAAGAACTGGATCAAATGAAATTTAAGTTCTTCACCAATATCAGTCACGAATTTCGTACACCATTAACTTTAATCACCACCCCATTGGATATACTGATAAAACAACAAGACGATGAAACTTTAAAAAAGAGGCTCGAATCGATATATAAAAATGCAGCCAACCTGCTTCAATTAGTAAATCAATTGCTCGATTTTCGCAAACTGGAAATGAAAGGCGAAAAAAACTATCTTCAGAAAAGTGATATCGTACAGTTTATCGAAAGTATTTACATTCAATTTAAAGATACCACAGCAAGCCGAAATATTGATTTCGCATTAGAAACGGATATCGATAGCACAATCATGTTCTTCGATCAGGATAAAATGCATAAAATAATGAACAACCTTTTATCTAATGCATTAAAATTCACACCAGAAGGAGGACATATATCTTTAAAAATATCAAAAGTAAAAGAAGGCAGACGAAATTTTATTAATATTATTGTATCCGATACAGGATGCGGTATGGCTCCCAAAGATATGGAGCAGATATTCGACAGGTTTTATCAGGGCAAAAAGCAAAACAACATGCAGCCCGGAAGCGGCATAGGGCTACATTTAGTGAAAGAATATGTAAAACTACACGAAGGAAGCATATCCGTAGAAAGCGATATTGGTATTGGCAGCGAGTTTTCGGTTCTTATCCCAACCGATTTAATGGGCACAGAAGAAAAGGAAGTAAACGAAAATGGAATTCAGGCAGAATCGACTGATAAAAAAATATCGACAAAAACACTATTAATTGTTGAAGACAACAACGAATTTCGTAATTTCCTTATAGAGCAACTCAGCCCAATATTTAAAATACTGGAAGCCGAAGATGGAGTAAACGGAGAACAGATAGCAATTAACGAATTGCCCGATCTTATTGTCTCCGACCTTATGATGCCCAGAGTTGACGGTTTGGAATTGTGTAGAAGACTAAAACTAAATATACAAACATCGCATATACCATTTATTCTTCTTACCGCACGAAGCTCGGACGAAGCCAAAATTGATGGATACGAAGCCGGAGCAGACTCTTACATATCAAAACCTTTCAATTTCGATATGTTGCTTACCCGTATTAATAAACTGATTGAGCAACAAGAAAAAAGAAAAGAACTGTTTCATAAAACAATAGAAGTAACACCCAGCAGCATAACTACCACTTCGCTGGACGAAGAATTGGTACAAAGAGCATTAATGTTGGTTGAAAAAAACATGGACAATACCGGTTACTCAATAGATAATTTAAGCAAAGACATTGGTTTAAGCAGGTCGCAACTATACAGAAAACTTCAATCGATAACAGGACTGACCCCTATCGAGTTTATCAGGTCTATCAGACTCAAACGAGCTGCCCAGTTACTAATAAACAGCCAATACAACATATCGGAAATAGCCGACATTGTAGGATTCAACACCCTCAAATATTTTAATAAATACTTTAAAGAAGAATTTGGAATGCCTCCTACGCAATACCGGCTAAAAAATAAATAAAAAAATTAAATCAACACTAAATGTCCCCCCTATTTTACCAAAAATAGGGGTTCTTTTTTGTCATGCATCAAAAGGTACCATTTATTGATATATATTAACCTATATACTTATCTATTTATCAAATATTTTTGTTTTCAGGTAAAACCCCCGAAACAGAACAAACAAAGGCTGAAAATAAAGCAACCAGTTCTGCAGATATCAATACCGTAGATAAATAAAAAACAAACAATATTTATATATAATAGTAAGCAATGAAAAAACTAATAATCTTTCTTATATTCTGCAGTTCTCTGATTACGATAAATGCACAAAAATTAAATTTGCATCCGGTACCTCAAGGGCTCATTTATAGTTTACATAACGACGATTTTACGGTTAAAGTGAGAATTCCGGGCGAAGAGTGGCAAGACCTATTCGAATATAAAGTAACTGTAGACCTCGACAATCCGCAGGTAGCATCAATGGTGCAATTCGATTTCGAAGGTAAAGTAGAAATGATGGTAAAAGTTAATAACGGATTCGTACATAATGTAAAAATACGCCCTACCAACAAAAATATAGAATACACAAAAAAAAATAACATCATATATTTCACACTCGACAAACCCTCCAAACTATCGTTAGAGGTAAATGACGACAGGCTTAAAAACCTGCACATATTTGCCAATGAAGTGGAAAAAGAAATTCCATCAGCAAATGATACGGATGTTATATATTTTGGCGAAGGAATACACACTCCTAAAGACCTGCCGGGTAATGTATTTAGGGTAAGCTCAAACCAAACAGTATATTTGGCACCCGGAGCAGTTATAAAAGGTAAATTTGTATGTAACAAAGCCGAAAACATTCGCTTTATTGGACGAGGAATAATTCTGGAGCCCGAAAGGGGCTTTGAGCTAACCTATTGTAAAAATATCGAAATTGATGGAATCACAGTAATAAATCCGAACCATTACACGGTATATGGAGGCGAAGTTACCGGACTAAAAATTAATAACTTGAAATCGTTCAGTTGTAAAAGCTGGAGCGATGGAATTGATTTAATGAGCTGCTCGGATGTTACAATAAACGATATATTTATGAGAAACTCCGACGATTGCATAACAATTTACACTCATAGATGGACATACAATGGCGATGCCCGCAATTATAAAGTAACAAATGCTATACTTTGGGCCGATATTGCACATCCTATTAATATAGGCGGACATGGTGATTATAAAAAAGGATACATTGTAGAAAACGTTCACTTCTCGGATATACATATTTTAGAACATGATGAAGACGACCGTAATTATCAGGGATGTTTAGCTATTAATGCAGCAGATAATAATCTGGTACAAAATATCAGTTTCGAAAACGTATGGATTGACGATATACAAGAAGGACAATTGTTTAATATAAGAGTTTTATTTAACGAAAAATACAGCGATGGGCCCGGAAAATCGATCAAGGACGTTCGTTTTAAGAATATACATTATACGGGATATGGCGAAAACCCATCAATAATTGAAGGATTCAATGATAAGTGTAATGTAGAAAATATCTCGTGGGAGAACTTTACAATCAACGGCAAAAGGGTCGAAACATTTGAAGATGCAAATATTAAGGTTGGAAAATACACCCAAAATATAATCTTAAAGTAAAAAATAAGGTTTAAATTGAAGTTAGTTTAGAAGGGCTATTCATATATATGGAATGGTCCTTCTTTCGTTTTTATTAATGTGTATTTAAAACTAACCACAATAATATTCAGTACCATTTTGTTTTTAACGACAATTACAAAGCCTATCTCAGGCTTTACAATAAGCGAAAGAAGATACGAGTCCATAAATATTTGCCACATCTTATATCGGGTAAAAAACAGCCTACAGCATATATACATTGTTAGCTTCACAGAAACAAGAATATATACCTTTTTGATAATCTATGGTATAGTATTCATAATATAGTAATCTGCATATTACGATACTTTCTGTTTTCGGGCCAATATGCGATAAGCTTAGTTATAAAAAATCCCCACTTAACTTCAATCGTTAAGAGGGGATTTTTATATACTCGACAAACTGATCAACTATGTGTCAATAGTTTATAACAAACGGACTAAATCATTATTTTTTTTTAGGCTCTGGTAAGAACCAATTTTTGGGTTCTGATAATAATTCGTATATCACGTTATAATATGCACCATGTTTAGAAGCAACACGTTGAGCCAAGAATGATGGATCTTCGCGTCGGATAGACATACGCATCAAATCCTGAAAACGATTTCCTTCGAACGATGTTTCTAAAGCCAGTTCGTCGCAAATCAAATCTTCAACCCTGCTTATCGAGTCTTCTTTTGTCAACAATGGATTCAATCCATCCTCCACAGTGTAAAGAGGATTAAAGCCCGAATCGCCACACCCTCTGGCATGAATTCCCAATACTGCTGAATATAAAGGATTATTAAAAACCGTAATAAAAGGAGCCATTTCATCTTCGGGTATTATTGCAGGTACTTCAGTCAAAGTCTTCGGGTTCAAACCATATTTTAATACTGCAAATGCAGCATTTGGTCTACCCGAACGATTTAGAGCTTCGGCATAGCGCAAGTATACTAATCCTGTACGATAAAGCATTATATCGTCCACATATAATTTATACAATATCGAAAATTTTTCTGACGTTCCCTTGCCCTGCGATATAGTAATAGTACCGAGACTATTACCCTGTTTTCTTAAATCGCCTGTGGTGAAATGCGAAGAGTAGCCACCACCCGATCCTGTTGAATATGCAAGCATATAAGACTGATTGTTCCATAAGTTCAATATTGTATTCGAAGCCTTAAATCCTACTGCGCCATCAATACCGGCCAATCCATTTACTTTTCCATCCGAAGCACTCCTTGCCATTTGTATTGCTGTTATAGTTTCCGACGAATAATAAGCAAGAGTAGAAGGAGTCCAGCTGTTCGAAGGCGAAGCTGTTTCGAAATTCTGATTTAAAAAATTCTGATACCCCCAACGTATAGTAGGCCAAGTATATGAACCACTTGGTCTTTTGTCTACTATAGTTTCGGCATAGAAAGACGCTGCTCTTTCATAATCCAATTCCGATTGACCTCTCCACAAATATAAATCGCCTAACAACAATGGCACAGGAACTAATAACAAATCTGAAGCGAAATTGTAAATTTTACCGTAATTAGGATATTTTACCCCATAGCAATCTTCCAAATCGGCTATTAATAAATCCAAAAACTCAACTTTTTGATCGGGGAACATATAAACAGGAAAATCTTTCTTCGAATCCTCTACCGATAAAATAGGGTCGGTATAGTAATATACTTTCCCCCAATTAAATGCAATCTGCATATAAGTCCATGCCCTTATAGCCCGTGCTACGGCATTCTCATTTTTCAGAGGACTATTTGCCGCACCGGTACGACTTATTATATAGTTACAGTTATTTATTATTGCATAATAATCGAGAGGATTGGTGTACTCATTTTCTCCGGTAACGGTAAAATCGCTCAATTCGCGCATAGCAGCCGTAGTGTACGATGTTACATCAAGCAAATCGGCTCTCATTTCTCCAAACAAAATATAACGTTCACCTATATTTTGCAACTGAGTAAGAACTCCTAATATCGAATACACCGAGTCGCTTGGTGTATCCAAATCATTATCGTCAACCTCAACATAACGATCCGAATCGACGTCCAGCATATCTTCGCAAGAAGCCAGGCAAAGGACAGAAGATGCAATAATGAAGATATATAATAATTTTTTCATTTTTCTTAAATAATTATAGATTCAACTTTAGTCCAACAAAATAACTTCTCCCTTGAGACAATAATCCGGCATCAATACCTTGATATAAAACCGAATTATTCAGCGAAAATTCAGGATCGCTTCCCAGATATTTAGTATAAGTCCACAAATTATTGGCCGATGCCCAAACAGTAAAGCCCGAAAGGAATAACCAGTTTGTAGGAACCTCATAAGCCAAAGTTAGAGTTTTTAGTCGCAAATACGAGCCATCTTCTATCCAGCGATCCGAGAAACGACTGTTACCTAATGGATCGCCGTATGCCAGTTTTGGTATCGAAGTAATTTGTCCTTCGTTAACCCATCTGTTTTGCATAGCGGCCGATTGGTTATTAAGTGTAGCTCCCGACTCCATTTGCGAACGGGCATAATTGTAAATATCGTTTCCATAAGAGTAAGTAAACATAGTATTCAACGAAAGTTTTTTATATGTAAACTTCAGATTAAAGGCTCCGGTAAAATCAGGATTTGGATCTCCGATAATAGTTTTATCATCTTTATCAATAAACCCGCTTTTATCTAAATCAGCGAACCACACATCGCCGGCTCCAAACTTATAATACCTAACCCCTGTATAATCTAGAACTTTAAGATCTGCTTCGCTTGCCTCTTTAGTTGTAGAGAAAACACCTTTTGTTTTGTATCCGTAAAAAAGTCCGGCCGCATTACCTACCGATGTTTTTACTTCACCGCCATAAATAGGTGTAGTATAGTCTCCATCGGGCAAGCTTAATATTTTATTTTTGTAGTGTAATAAATTGGCTCCTGCTTCTAATTTAAAATCGTTAATAGCCAGTACCTTTGCATTAACAGACAGTTCGAATCCTTTATTCTCCAATTTTCCGCTATTTGCCCAATATGCTTCCTTTCCTATCTGGTAACCAAAGTTGTTCAATGTTAACAAATCGTTTGTTGTGTTATGAAAAAAATCGGCCGACAGAGTAATTCTGTTGTCAAACAATCCTAAATCGGCACCAACACTTCTTTTGGTTACAGTTTCCATCTTCAGTTTGTTGTTCCCTATATTCAATAACGTTAAGCCTGTATATCTATCTATATAACGGATAGCTCCAAAATACGTTATGGCTGCACCTTCGGGAATATTATCGTTACCCGAAAGACCCAAACCTGCCCTCAGCTTCAGCAAGCTGACAAAAGGCAAAGCATTCATAAAATTTTCGGAAGACACATACCAGGCAGCATTCACTTCAGGAAACATTGCCCAGTTAAGGCCTGCTGCGCTTAACGAAAGATCTGCATCTTTTCCAAAGCGCGACGATGCATCGGCCGATGCAGCTACCGACAGAAAATATTTATCATAAGCTCCATATTCAGCTTTCATATACCATGACATAGAACGCCACGAATCGTCATATCCATAAGTTTTTCGGTATGCCAATCCGTCACTAAGGTTATGATCGTTATCGGTAGCCGAATTATGCCCCGAACCATATTCTCCCTCATACGAATCTGTCATAAAACGTGTTCCTGCTTGTAAATTTACAGAGTGAACAGCAAATTTTTTAACCCAATCCATGTGCAAATCGGCTGAAATAGAATTTTGCTTTGCGTTTTGTGCTTTTGCAAACCTTATCGAGTTACCTCCCTCAGGTAATACAACCGTAGGAACACCGGCATGAGGCCTAAAATATTTTTCGAACATGTTATTAAACGAATAGTTAAAAGCACCCGAAACGCTTAATTCGTTCGTAATTTTATAAGTAGGCCTTACAGCTAACGAAAGATAAGTTTGCGAACTTTCTCCTTTACCTTTGCTCAGTATAGCTACAGGATTCGCAATCTTAAAGATATCTGCATCCGAAATATCCGGAGTTATATTTCCTTTATTAGAATACTCGTAAGGTATAAGAAACGGAGCCTTTATTAACGACAATACCGAAGGCGAAGTAACTAAGGCTGTACGGCTTTCGTTAAAGCCATCGTCCCTGAGCTCTCTGTCGGTTTGCGAATAAGATATATCGAACGAAAAGTCAAGCTTAGAGGTTAACTTTACATCCGAATTAAACCGTGCATTAAATCTCGAAAAGTCATTCGCCTTTAAAGTGCTGGTTGCGTCGGCATAGCCCATCGACAGGTTATAAAGAGCTACATCATCGCCTCCACTTACGTTAATGCCGTACGATTGGGTAAAGCCTGTTCGGTAAACATCGTTTTTCCAATTATTATTATTGTGATACCGTTTATAATCGTAATACGACGGATCGTCATTCAAAAAAGGAAGAGACGATAAATCGGAAGGATCGGAGGAGAAAGACTTTAGCATATCGCTCATATATACACGAAGTTGCGATGCATTTAGCACCGGCATTGTTTTAGGCTTGTCGTTATAACCAATCATTGCCGAAGCCGTAATTTTAGTAACGGGGTCTTTTCCTCTCTTGGTTTTTATTATAAGCACCCCATTTCCGGCTTTAGTTCCATAAATAGATGCTCCGTCTTTCATAACCTCTACGCTCTCGATATCGTCAACGCTGATATTTGACAGAGGATTTAAGACAAAGCCATCATGTATAGAAACCCTGTCGTACTGATTGTCAAAAATCATTCCATCCAAAATGATAAGAGGTTGAGCTCCGGCATTCAACGAATTATAACCACGGATAAACATAGACGCCCCTATTCCGGGTGTTCCCGAGTGAGTTATGGTACGAACGCTTCCACCCAGTTTTGTCTGAATTTCGGTGTCGATGGTTAATGACGGAGTATAATCCTCTGTTCCGCTTCTGAACAGAGCAACTTCCAATTCAACCTGATTGCGTATCGGATAATCCAACGATAAATAATCCAGAGCCGATATTTGTAATCTATTCGTATAATCGGGAACCTGAATAGTAAAAGTTCCGTCTTCTTTGGTCATTGCCGAATACTGCATATCTTGCGTTTGAACCCTGGCTCCCAGAATTGGCATTTTTGTACCAACATCCAGAATCCGTCCCTTAATTGCTCTAAGATCCACTTGTTCAACAACTTCCGCTGATAAGGATACAGAATCGGCAGAATTGCTTGTTTCTTGATTTCCATTATTATCCTGAGCCAATGCCTGGAAAACACAGAAAGACAAAGCAACCCCAAATAACATCTTCAAATTAATATATTTTTTCATGTGTTTATAGTTTTAATCCCGTTTAGGTTCAAGCAAAATACAATCTATCATTAGGTCGCGTGCCCAAATTGCTGTTTGGCGCACGTTACTTACAACCCTTATTTTTACAGTATTTTCCTCTTCTCCATAATTCGCCGTCGGGAATTTGAAATCAGAGGCTATAAGAACCGTATCCATTACATAAGGATTAGGACTAATACGGGCCGTATCAGAAGGGAATTGCATTGATCGAGTAGCTCCTGTGTTATCTTGATAACTCATCGTGAAAAATAGCCTGTAAGGCTGTATACCTAACCCCGAAGGTTTTATAAGTAATTTTGAAGCAAATACACAATAAACATTATAAGTACTCGATAATGTATTAGGTATCTCAAAAGTCACAGTTGGGTTACCCGAAGACGAAGATGGGTCTAAATATAAATACCGTCCACCCGATACTTTGAACTCAGAATCCAGAGGCACAGAACGGGTAGTTGCCGTAGAAAAAGTATTTGTTCGCCCAATAGAATATTCTGCTTCAACTCTTATCAATTTATGCCACGATTCGTACGGTTTAAACAATAGCCGATTGGTAATAAACAAGCTTCCATTACTTGCTGCAACTTCCTCTGTTCCTTCAAACAGGTATTGAGGCTTGTAATATGTGTTATACGAAGTCGAAGTCAGCGAATCGGTAGGAGAAGGTTGTACACTATTACTGTATATCAGGTCTTTCATTAAAGAATAAGCTGTATTAGCGCGCTGCATAGAGTCGGCCGTACTCTGATTTGGGTTATAATACACATAAAAATCCTTTATTCGGTCGTATGCTTCAATCCATGCTGCATTATTAGGAACAATCATTGTATAAGAACTATCTTCCCTGTTTATATACCCCAATCGGCGCAACATTCTATTCGAACTAATAAAAACCGAATCTAAATAAGTAATTTTGCCATCTACAACACTACCCGGTGTACTTGAAGCCTCGTCAAAAATGATCTCGTCAAAAGAGTACAGATAGTTTTTTATCGAATCCAAATCGCTTCCTTTAGCCAAATATTCCCATATATTAGGGAAAAACGTATTGTAGTCCGACAAAACATGTATAATACCATTAGAAGCCACTATTGTTTTCGAAGGCTGAGCAAAAGCTGCATTCCCGAAAAAGTATCTTCCTGCGTATTTAATCAAATCTTTTCTTTTTCTGTTCAGCGTGTTGATTGACGGAACAAAATCGCCTGAAGCCGGATAAAAGAACCGGGCGATATGATTATCTATCAATTCGCTTTTCACGTTTATATCACTTGTATCTAAACTAGCCAATGCATCATTATCGGGTGCAAATATTGTATAGGCCTGAGATTGCGATAATATTTTATCATAACCATAGCTCTTCAATATCGACACAAATACACTAAGTTCGGGTACCGACTCGATGCTTTGCCATAAATTATCCTCGGCAACAATGGCATCATCTTTTTTATAATGATTATCCCATGTATCGTCGCTACAGGAACAAATTGAACCTGCTAATATTAAGGCAATTACACAACCCGATATCCGCGACATTATTTTATTTATTTTGTTCATAATTTTATCTCAGTTGTTTATCTACAATATTAAATTCTATCCTCTGGAGCTCCACTTGGACTTTCATATACATTTTTAGGAACAAGTTCGAAATAATCGATCATAAACTGATCTCCCTTATCTCCCGATACCGATTTGAAGCGTAAGTAATGCGGAGCATCTTCGGTCCATGTTTCGGTGCTCACTATGCGTCGCAACGCTCCATTATTATCGCGGGCAGTGTTATCGCCACTTAAATAAGAAGTTCCACCTTTCATATATCCCCTGTTACGCATCATTTTATCGTTTTCGTAGCCTTCGTCCAACGTGTTTTGGTCCGAAACCCATCCAATACTAGGATCGGATGCTGCTATCTTCATGTTCAAAGGTATGCCCTTAGGTTGTCCATCTATGTAAAATTGTAGAATACCACGCTTAACATTTGCTGTATACCCGAACCGCACTTCGTAAGTTCCGGCCGGAACCGGAGGCAAGCGCATAATAAAGTCGAACTCTCCTGTTGCCATCATCTCATCGGCCTGATAGTTATTCCACGACCCACCACTTTTTTGGCCTTGCAAATAATATAAATCTGTTGAAGGAGATATAAACTCTACATTCTTTAAAAATCCACTTGCAAACTTATAGTAGTTAGAGGCACCGGTAACTCCCGCCGGATTATCTCCTTTTTCGTAGCGGATACCATTAGTCATTAATTCGGGATGTAAACTTGCTGCATCTACCCTTATACGAGTATTTAACAACATTGTTCTTACCTTTCTATCATAAACAAGTATGTCGTCTAATAAATGATATACTCCGTTGTCAGTGTCCTGTTCTCTTCCCGATTCTGCTGGCAAAACTTTTACCCCCAAAACGCCACGGGCTATGTCGCTATTTAAAACAACCTCTCCATTATCGTTCGATGCTTTAAATATTGTGTTCGGGCAAAATGTTTCCATAAACTCGTAAAGAGTGATATTTTTTGCCATATTAGCCTTATAGAAGAAGTTGTTGTAGTGAACTGTTTTGTCTATAATATGGTACGAAACAAAACGGTTCAAACTGTTTCTTCTGTCCGTAAAATCGGTTATACCTGCATCCTGCGGATACATTTCGTCGTAAACACTGGCTGCGTAAGTTTTTAAGCCTTCCAAATCGGTAATATTGGCTTTATTTTTCAAAACTTCGTCGGATTCGGCAAAAATAGTATATCCATATTTTCTCTCTTTAGGGCTACGGCATATTGTTTTTCCGTCTATCGACAACGGATCTTTTACCGGAATATACTCCCGATCGCGTATTTCCTGCAAAGAATCTTCCAAGGCAGTTAATTCCAAGGCTGCTGAAAAAATAGTGAGTCGGGAATCCTTGCCCAATAACGACGGTATTGCAGCCGTAGAAGGAGTTAACACTTTATCTATAACATGTATAATTCCATTCTCTATGTTTACTTTATCTTCGTCATCTTCATCATCGCTCAGTCCGATGACATCAATAATCCTCGAACTTGAATTAATAACAACATTAACAGTTTCACCTTGAGCCCTGAAACCAACAACCAAGTATCTGGAGTTCATGTTAGTAGATGCCAGAGCGCCTGCTTCTGTAAAAAACTCGTAAACTTTATCCGGAATCAAATGGCTGTATGCCACATATCTAACTATCGAGTCGGGGACAAAGTCGATTGATGTAACCCCCAACGAATCGTACCATGCATACATTGCCTCGTTTGTTGGAGCAAAGCAGGTATATTTGTTATATGTTTTCAGCAAATCGCCTAATCCGGCTTTTTTTACAACCTTATCAAATTCGCCATATCGTTCAGGGTCAGTTTCTAAAAAACTCCCTATCGTTTCGCCTGTGAAGGTGTAAAGGTTATCGCCAACACTATCACTATCATAACATCCGGGTAAAAGAAACGATACCAACAAAAAACCCAATGTTAGGATAAAACTTCTATATTTATAATTTACTTGTATTTTCATTGCATTTTACTCTTTATTATTTTTCGATACTAGAAGAAGATAAATAATATGGATTTTGCTTCAATAGTTTGTTCACCAACAACTCATCCCGATGAATAGGTAAATACAAAGAATTTAGAACCGACAACTTTGTTATTATTGTATTCTGATTCGATGTGTATTTACTTATCACATGATCGGATAAAGTTTCAGTATTTCCTTCGCGTTCAGAAAGTCTTACCAAGTCAAACCAACGTTTTCCTTCAAACATCAACTCTCTTTGTCGCTCCAATAACACCAGCTTATTCAATGCATCTACATTTCCATAATCGTCAAAAGACAAGGTGTCATCTTTTGATGCCAAGTCATTAGCCCGCATATAAGTTGTGTTTACAATACGCAACATTTCTCGCAAATCTTCTTCCGAACGGTTTAATTGCCCCAACGCCTCTGCTTTCATTAACATAACATCTGTGATACGATAAAATATCCAGTTTGCTTCTTCGGTAGTAGAAAAAGAATACGAATAAGTATCTTTTGAGCCGGAAGTAAATTTATCAACAGTTCCACGATATTTGAATATCGCAAACTCGCCCGATTTAGCTTCGTCTAACACTATGGAATTCATTTTACGACCGTCGGTTTTCATGAAAGTATTTTCAGTCGAAGGGTCGGCATATACAGGATTAGCAAAAATGGCGCCTGCTTTATCCAAATATCCATAGAGTTTCTTAATATTTTCGTTGAATTTATCGGAATAGAACTGTAATTCAAAAATGCTCTCGGTTGAGTTACCTCTGTAAAAAATAGCCGAAGCAAACGATTCCGTCGTATTCAAATCGTATTTAGGCACTTCAACCAAGGCTCCCCCTAAACTTTCAGAAACAACAGCATTTATCAATTTATCGCAGTACTCGATACATTTATTATATTCCCCCTTCCATAAATAAATATCGGCCAAAAGAGCACGAACAGCATCTTTTGTCATCCGACCTTTTGTCGATCTTGTTGTTGGAAAAACAGACAAAGTCCACTCTTCGGCAAAAAGCAAATCGTTTGTTATGATGTTCAACAATGAATCGGGTGAAATTTGAGGAACCACAAAATTCTGACCATCATCAACGGTTGCATTGCCTACAAAAGGAACATCCCTGAAAGTACGCATCAAATAAAAATAACACAAAGAGCGTATCGCCTTAACTTCGGCTTCTTTTGCCCGCAAATCGTTTTCGGTAAAATTAGCATCACGACCAACTACGGCCGGAGCATAATTTAATACTGTGTTACAATAGTTAATAACTTGGTAAAAAGACTCCCACGAACTAAGACTATTCGATGGCAATATATTCATATTGTGTATTTGCCACTCATCATTAGACGAACTGTTAGGTATCATATTGTCAGACCTTAATTCGCCCCAAAGTATTACTCGTTGCATAAAAGCATCTTCCTGCATACCTCTATAGCAAGCCATAACTACAGCTTCTACATCTGATTCTTTTTGCCAAAAATCATCCAGCAACATTTCGTTTTCGGGCCGGACATCTAAATAATCATTACACGAAACTCCTGTAATTACACAAACCAAAATCAGTAGGTAATATTTAATATTTTTCATCATATACATTATTTTTCCAGTCAATTAAAATTGAACACTTATACCCGCAGTAAATGATTTGGGACGAGGTGTTTGGTTATTATCGACACTAACTCCCCAAGATCCATAACTAACTTCGGGGTCGACTCCCGAATAGCTCGTAAAACAATACAGATTATATATAGTAAAGAAAGCCGATGCCGACGATATCGAAAACTTCGATAAAAACTTCTGAGGAATTGCATAATTAAGCGAAACTTGCCTTATACGCAAAAACGAACCATCTTCAACATATCTGTCGCTTCCCAAAAAATTTCGTCCGGCTCCATTTAAAGCCCTTGGCATATTGGTTTTATCACCTTCCATTCTCCAACGCCAGTTTACTGCACGGCTTTGGTTGTTATTGTTATGCATGTTCTCGGCATTCATCCGCGCTGTGTTTACAATCTTATTTCCATAACGGAATACAGTGTTTACACTGACTGATAAACGATCGTAGGTAAGTTTTAAACCAAGTCCTCCGTTAAACTTCGGATATGAATTACCTAAATACACGATATCTAATTCGTTTATATTTCCATCGTTATTTATATCCTCATAAATAGCATCTCCTCCCTGAAACGCCAATTCGTTAGAAGTTCCATAAGCAAAATAAATAGGAACCGGATTGCCTTCCGAGTCGTAAATAATGTTACCACTTGCATCGCGGGCAATAGGTGCCGAACCTAAAGTATAACCACTTTCCTTTAAATCGGGGTTATCTATGCTATATTGATAAACTCCCTTGTAACGGAAACCATAAATAGAACCCAAAGAATTGCCTAACTGAAGACGAGACATATATGTTCCATTATCAAAACCATAATCTCCATTGTGTTGTTTTAATATCGACTCATCCAATTTTAAAACAGTATTTCGGTTGTTCGAGAAATTCAGATTTAAATCGGCATGAAATTTTTCGATTTTTAGAAATCTGTTTAAATTAAAATACAATTCCCAGCCTTCGTTACGTACAGTTCCAACATTTTTCCACGATAGTGAAGAATATCCCGAAGTAGTTGGAATTCTAACTTTTTCGTTTAGCAAATCGGATGTCTCCTTATTATAATAGTTGAAGGCTCCGGTAAACAAATCGTCGAAAAACCCGAAGTCGGTTCCAAGGTTTACATCCCAAACTTTTTCCCACTTAAGGTCATTTAACCTGATTGTGGAAGGGCGCACTGTACCTGTTCCCAGATAATTACCCCATGCCTGATAACGGCTAAAATGTAAATACTCATGTTTCGGAGGATTTCCTACAACTGCTGTACTGACACGAAGACTTAACATACTTAACCAACTATGTGTAGGTTTCATAAAATTTTCGTCAACAATATTCCAACGTCCCGAAATTCCTCCAAAAAGGCCAAAACGGTTATTTGGACCAAACCTCGAACTTCCCTGATACGCCAAGTTATAGCCCAAACTATATTTTGATTTATAAGAGTAATGGGCCGAATGCCTGAATATCATCCCTCTCGAATAACCCGAACCTGACTTCATAGCCGACACGTATGAGCCTGTTGATGGGCTTTCTACTCCTTCGGGTAACCCATAAGAGGCACTGGATTGAGACGACGAAGTTCCTCCGCTTATTTCAGCATCAGCATACAATGTAAGTGAGTGATCTTCACTATTAAACTTGGGCACCCATGTAATATCGAGCCTACCTGTTGTTGTGCGCGATTTACTACTTCCCTTATCCACTTTGTTTATTTGTCCATCAGTCCATACTGCAGTAGACAATTCTTTCGGTAAAAAAGAATAAGATGAGTTATTCTGGATATCAAACGAAACTAATGCTTTTAAGCGAAGCATTTGTCTTTCTTCGTAAGGTAATAGGTCATACTCTAAACGAAACGTAGGAATAAGACGATAACTCTTTACTGTATTTTTAGCTAAATTTGCCGATGCTACAGGATTTCTCAAGCCTTTTTGATCTTTCAATTTTTCCGACATATCCTGCGGCAGCGCATAATAAGCGCCGGTGCTTACCCCGTTTATATCTTCTTTGTATATTGCCAAATTAGGCATTTTTTTATAGGCAATTTCCAATAACTTATCATAATTTTTGTCTTCATCGGTATATGTAAAAGACATCTCAGACTTAAATTTAATACGATCCGACACATCGTAATTCAAATCCATACGCGAAGTATAACGTTCCAATTCTTGTCCGATAATACTACCTGTTTTGTTAAAATATCCACCCGACACATAAAAAGTTGCTTTATCACCTCCTCCACTTAATGTTACATAATGGTCGTGCGTATAACCGGTAGTTTTCACAGCATCAACCCAATCGGTATTATTGTCATACATCCTCCATTCGGGAAATACTGCATCGTTCTGAATATAATTCAGTTCCTTTATGTTTGAAGCCTGATCGCTGTGAGTCGGGTTATAATATGCTTCTTTGAGAAACATTGTATATTCGTCACCATTCAGCATTTTCATACCCTCCGGCTGCCATTCACCTGATAAACGGTACGAGTAACGAACCCGTGGTTTACCTTTTATCCCTCTACGGGTTCTGATTGATATAACCCCGTTAGCACCTTTCGACCCCCAAATTGCAGTAGATGCACCATCTTTCATTACAGAAATGCTCTCTATATCATCGACATTGATAGACAATAGATTTGCAAAACTTTCCTGATTGGCATTAACAAAGTCGAAGTTATCAGTATTGGCTGCATCAAAAATCAAATCGTTTACAACAATCAAAGGCGTAACGTCTCCATTTATTGAAGATGCTCCACGTAAACGCATAGCCGATCCTGATCCAACGTCTCCCGAATTCGAAATGATATCCAGCCCCGCAATCTGCCCTTGAAGTGCCTCGTCTAAAGACGATACCGACAATTCTTCAAAGTTAGCTTGCAAGGTTTGAATTGCCATAGGATTCTCCCTTGCGGGAATATCGATTGTTCCGGTTTTTGTTCTTGGTTTAGCCGTAATGACAACCGTTTCCAGCTCGGTAGTATTTTCTTTCAGTTCTATAGAAAAACTTTTACGATCGTCAATAGAAATTGTTTGCTTATTAAAACCCATATAACTGATTTCCAGCTTATTTTTTCGGCTTTTAATCTTCAACGAAAAGTCTCCGTTTATATCGGTAACCGTTCCCGATACTACACGGTTTGTTGCATCCTTTTCCTGAACAGATACACCTATGAGCCCACCTTCGGCCTTCGAGTAAACGTTTCCGACAATAATATCGCCCGAAGCCTGCTGAGCCACAATAAACTGAGACGAACATAAAAAGGTTACAATTAACAATAGTGCACAAATATGCTGTTTCATATATTTAGTCATTAAATTGGTTATTCTCATAATACAAACAATCATTTATCTGGTGAATTACAATATATGAAGACGTTACAATAGAGCTTGATGTAACCGGATTTGCAGTATTAAATTTAAAATCTCTGCCCATGATATTGAAAAGAGATTCATCTGTTTTCACAGATGTGCTGCCACCCGATTCGGTCTGAATATTCAACGCATAATTACCTCCGTTTAATGTCAATTTATAAAATGTGTCTGTATTCTTATCTAGTGTTGCTGTTTCGTAAGATGCCGATACTCCTACTTTATCAAGGAACACCGCATTATCCTGAAAATGGTAACGTAAAAAACGAATAATCTTCTCGGCCAAAGCATCGCGCTTATCCTGATCGGTTTCGGCTTCTACATCATCCCAGCTGGGAAGCCCTGCGTCTAAAGCATTCTGAACGGCTTCGTTGGTAGGTACATAAAGAGTATAGTGGAAAGTGTTTAAGAACCTCACATTATAATCTAAACCTGCTTGCGAAACATCTTTGTAGAAAATACTGTATTTTGCCGAGCGCTTGCTGTCTCCAAGCCATAAATCGTCACGACCTTCTAACAATTTGAAAAACTTTTCAAACTTCGGCTCGTTTGATAAAATCTTATAAACCGATTTAGTTGGTGTTTGAAGCGGCTCATCTATTACATAAGTCTTACCATTACCTTTACCATTTGTTTCCTTTGTTTGATCGTATATATCTTCAACAGTTATAGTGTTGTCACGTTCTATATCTCCACCTCCGGCAACTATTATATCGTTACTGCTACGTGCAACCTTAATAGTACCACCACCTTTGGTTCTGTAATAATCTCTTCCATCCTCAATATTTCCTACTATAATATGGTAGTTAAGCATGTCTTCTAAATGGCTTCTCAATGTGGAAGAAGATACGGCTCCAATAGAGTCGCCTACTTCATGTGTTGTCAGATTGTAATAATGTACAGACGCATAAACATCATTCTTCACGTCGTTATAATGGAATTTATAAGCGAAAGGATTCGCCGATACCAATGAGTTAGGAACAATATATGTAAAATTATCGGTAGGAATGAAGAAACTATAATAGTTAACCATAGAAAGTAAATATGGCTTAAATGATAATGTAGAGATAGCCCATTTAAACACTTTCATGTTTTCATTTATTTCTGCCGGAAGCATAACAGACGAATACAATGCCGGAGGATAAACCACATTGGTTACGTATATCACACCATTTGTCGACAAATGAACTTTATCGACATGACTTTTTTCCACACCCATTTTCTCTTGGGCATCGTCTGTTATATTCATAAAATTAGATGGTAATGCCGCAAGAAAACTCGATTGCATATGATTCTTTACCAATTCTTCTATTACTCCATCAGGAATATTATCAATGCTTCCATAGCGTTCGAGCAAAGGACGCCCCAAACCTTCAAAATATCTGATTAAAGCATCGTCCGACGGTGCAAATACAGCTGCCATATCTGTTTGGTACGTTCCTACAGATGTACTAGCTGTATATCTGTTCCATCCCGGATCGTACTCAAGAAAACTTGGCACTGTTTTTTCTCTATTAGGATCGCTTGGGTCTAAAACCGAAACAACATTGTCTTTTATTTTTATTCTATTGGCATCATCTGCTGTGCGTTTCGACAGATACCCCTTAATAAATACCGAGTCGGCTCCTCCTAACAAATGGTGTTGAGATGTTAAAGACTCGCTGTAATATGGCACTGCATATCTTTCTAAAAGAGAACTGAATATACGGGTTTCAGGCAGATTGTTTAACTCTTCCGCCATATTGGAGGGAGGC
Source organism: Dysgonomonas sp. 216 (assembly GCF_010501065.1). GTDB lineage: Bacteria > Bacteroidota > Bacteroidia > Bacteroidales > Dysgonomonadaceae > QVMM01. Next base: position 196,352 of record NZ_QVMM01000002.1, read on the forward strand.
AATAACACATCGTCCAGAACATGTACATATCCATTTTGGCAGATTACATCGCGTTTTTTTACTTTTACATCATAAATATACGCATCATCTTTTCCTGCATCAATACCATTCATCAGAATAGTAAAATCTTCTTTTGTAATATTATGTGCCAACATTTGCCCCTTCACAAAATGAAGCATTGGCGTGGCCGTTCCATCTTTTGCCAAGTGGACTCCGGAACTTCTAAATCTATTCCAGTATTTATTTTCGGGCAAATTACTGCCTCCAACAAAAGGAATAGAGTCTGAAACTTCGATAGCCGTACTACGGCGCAACACCTGACCTTTAACCGGCCCTTCGAGAGTTGATAACCCTTCTATCAATAGAGCATTATTTATCATCGACGAATTCAGTATAACTTTCTTCTGAGCCAACGATAAATCTTCGTAACGCCTTACGCCCCATTCGTTATTGGCATAAAAACGTTCGAAAGCCTCATCATCTGCTACAAACAAGGTTTTACTACCTGTTCGGGCCAAAACCTCGCTATACTCCAAATCGTCGATAAGACGGACATAGGTTTTAAAATGTCCATCACTTTCTAAATAGTCATAAATACTCTTCCCTAATGTTTCGGGGATATTATTCTCGTAGTAATATTCGTCGTTACAACTAAACAGACAAATACAAATCAGAGAAATTAATGAGAGTGAAAATTTGTTCATGCTATTAAATTTATTAATCGAAACTAAACGCTAATCATTGTTTATTATTTTACATCTGTTAAGTATTACATAATACAATACTGTTAAATACAGTATATAAGAATCAACTTGTATTTAACAATAACATACCTCTTTTTCTTTTAAATATTGATATTTCTTTATTCATGGTAAACTAGCCCCATACTTATAATGTTTATAGGGATTGGGAAAAGCCCTTTTCTCTAAATGCAAATTAATGCTAAAAGACGGTTATTACATAGGATGAAAACATTCAATTACTGGTACATTTTGTTGCATCCCTATTTCTGCATAGTTAAAAACAATACTCTACCCTGCATTAATGTATAAAACAAAAGAGAATAAAGACTATTGTCTCCATTCTCTCCTGATAATTTGTGTATAAATTTATGGTGATAATAAAAAAACGTAAATATTAAATTTTATTTAAATAGAGGTTACCATAAAACTCAACCTCAGCAACATTACCATTACCTGCATCGGCCGACAAATTCATCCATACTATTACAGGCTGCTCATGCCTCAATTTTATTGATGGCAGAACAACCTGCAAATATCCTAAATAAACAAAGAAGAAAAATAAGCTTTTTTCACATCTCTTTGTCTTTATATTTTTTGTAGCCAGCCTAACAAACTAGAATATATTCCATTCCCATACGCCTTTTATCCCCTTGGTTATTTTAAGTCTAAGATAACGGGCTTTAATATTAAGAACATCAGTATGGGGCGATTTTATTTCTGTCTCATCATGTCCGCCACACGATTTCCATGATTTACCGTCAGTCGAATATTCAAGTATATATGCATGTCCTGCCGTTGGACGAACAAAGAAAACCTCACTCTTCTTTAGTTTTCGGGTCTTTCCCAAATCAGCTGTCAACCAACAATCTTCGTCTTTGTTATTAGGCATCCACCTCGAACCGTTTGCCGAATCGAAAGCAAATTCAGGCACAAAATATTCTGTTCTATTTAATAAACTGTCCTGATTTGGCGCAATTTTCAAACTGTCTCTAACGCTCGAAGCTTTACAACTTTTTATTGCAATTTTCTTATCTTGCTTAATTTTCCGTAATGCCCCTACTCCATCAAGCGTCAGGTCGACAGGGCGGATAGTACCATCTTCGTTAAATTCAAGCTTATTTACATAAGTTTGACGATTGGTGCTTCTGCGTCCAAATTCCAGATAAGCAAAATAGTAGTCATCCGTTCCCGAAAGATTGAAAACACAGCCGTGTCCGGGTCCAAAAACTCCTCTTTCATAATTTGTAGTCGAAATGATGTCGTTTTGCGGTGCTTCGAACGGCCCCAGTGGCGACGAGGTACTCATCATATAAGCATATTGATATCTTTCATCGCCTCCCTGCGAGTAGAGATAATAATAAATGCCTTTTCGTTTAAAGAAAATAGGGCCTTCGGAATATGATTTGCGAGGCGAATCGATTGTAATAATACTGGTAGAATCGAGGCTAATCATATCACTGTTCAATCGGGCAGCGTTTCTTTTTTGCCAATAAACATAAGCCTGATTATCGTCGTCGATAAAAATTTCGGCATCAATACCCCATGGCGGGTTCGATCCGTTTGCCTTTAACAATGTAGACGAAGGTGAATAGGGTTTAATAAACTCGTCTTCTCCCTTAGCCAGTTTAAACGGACCATCAGGCGAATCCGATACCGCCGGATACATAAACTTATTTATTGTAGGATAAATATAATACTTGCCATTTGCCTGAACAACCTTACTTGGTGCCCAATACACCTGACCTACAGCCGATGGGAAATAATATCCCGAAAAACTCCAGTTTACAAAATCTTTTGATTTCCACACCACCGGAGGCCCCGAAGTATGCAATCCGTTATCATATCCGTCGGTAGTGGCATAGCAATAAAAAACACCGTCAATTTCCTGAATGCTGGCATCGGCAATCATGTCGGGTACAAGCGCATTGCCAAAAGGATTGGAGGGTTGCGACTTTAGCGATTGATTAAATAAAAAGAAAAAACAAAACACTAAAAAAATATTAATTTTATTTAGCTTCTTAATTAAAAATGAACTAGTTGTTGCTTTCATATTTGAAGATTCTACTTAATTTATTACTGAAAATAGACAATATATGTACTTCCTTACTTCGTAGGGTATGAAATTACATCCTTTTCTGAAGATGTAAACGAAACATCCTTTCCACGTTACTCTTTTATTTTCAAAACAATACTTTCTGAATATACATTACATATCGCCCACTTGCTTTTTGCGTAAACTTAATAGTATTCACACTATAAGTTCGTACTATCATTCCACAACCCATCTGCACCTATAATAGTGCTTGTCAACAGATTTTTTTTGAACGGAAGGGTTGAAGATCCTCCCACCCTGACTTCCGCCAAACCTGCAACGTTGGATACAAATTTAATCCTGATGAAAGCTATGTCGCAGCCAAAATTGCCACAAGCAGTACGTACTTTATCGTTAATAGAACTTTCAGTCTGATCGACAACAGTTTTCCAGTCAACATCGTCGCCCGAAACTTCTATTATGTAACGGTAAGCATCTTCGGAGGGAAACTCAAGCTGAATTTGGTTCACACAGTAAGATGCCTCCAGAGCCAGTTTCCACCATTTTTCCGAGTCCCCAGCCTCGGGTTTCCAAATAGTAGAGCTATTATCGTCATTCACATTAGCTTTACTTGTACCTTTCTGCGTCGAACTTACCCACGAAGGCCTGTTTTTTGCCAATAACATTTCTGACGATGTTATTGGAGGCACATCTCCTATTTGTTTTACATACCTTTTATATGGACGCTCTTTCGTCTTTGGCGTTACACCTTCGACCCAAACCGGAGACCCTTCTGTTGTTATTGTTATGGTTGCGCTTTCGACACCCGGCGCCCTTGCTTCTATTACGGTAGTTCCTGCATGATAAGATCTGAAAGCTATTGCAGCCTGTCCGTCACGAATGGTTATATCCGACTCTTCGTAGTCCGATGGAGGCATAAATTTAATAACCGATCCTGTTGGAAATTCTCCGGGCCCCGAAACAATAGCCAGTTCGACCGGAATATTATTACTTATATGCTTTCCTTCCGAATTGAGCACTGTTACAATAATCTGTGCATCGTCCGTACCATTTGTCGATTTCAATATAGTATTACTTGCTTCGAGTCTAAGTTTTGCAGGAACGCCTTCGGCAGGCCATTGAGGCTCCTGTGGATTTCTATTTCCATTTTTTAAAGCTTCTACATACCAATAATATTGTCTTTTGGGCAATCTGAAATAATCGACCATTCCCATTGTTGCAAGTCCTACACCTCCAATAGTACCATGATCGAAGCCACACCAGATAACATGCCCACTTCGCCACATTGGCGGGTTCCACGGGTTGTTGCTTCCTTCCGGAGATTTTAAAATATCGCCCCATCCGGCAAAAAACTTACCGGGACGATGAGCCGTTGTGCTTCCATATTCCGAAACTAAACTTGGTACACCGGGGTTTTGATACAACGAGGCCCCGTCTCCATTATAAAAAGCAATTGCACCTTTTCCTAATTTATCAATCTCTCCCCGCTGAGCACCGCCTATGGCTACAGTTCGGGTTGGGTCCCACACTCTGGAGCTATCTGTTGCCATATTCAGCAAATTCCTCATAGGCTCTAAAGTCGATTGATCGGTAAAGAATGGCTCGTTCGACATGCTCCATGCTGCAATTGAAGCATGATTACGGTGTATTTTTATCATTTCTTTCAGCTGGGCAAGAACGCTTTTATCGAAATAAGGCTGATCTTCTTTTTTAGGTGGATAGCAACTCGACGAGGGACCTCCCCAACCATCACGGTCGCCCGAGCCTCCGCCCATTCCCCAGAATGCATTTTCTTGAAAAAGAATTATCCCTATTTCGTCGCAAGCTTCCGAAAATGCCGGATCGTGCGGATAATGCGATCCTCGAATACAATTAAAGCCTGCATCTTTCATCATTTGTACATCACGCCTCAGTGCTGCATTTGTTACAGCATCGCCCCATCCAGCCTGATCTTGATGAACGTTTGCGCCTCTTAAATAAAAATGCTCTCCATTCAGAAAGAACCCCTTATCGGTAGTCCATTCAAACCAACGGACTCCAAATTTTGTCTCATATTTATCAACCTGCTTCCCATTCTGAATAACTGTTGTTACAGCCTTATATAAATTAGGAGTTTCGGGCGACCATAACTTAGGATTCTTTAAAGGAGGCAGTGTTTGTTTGAATATCTTCACGCCCGATTTTGGAACGATTCCTTTTGAGGAAACTGAAGCTACAACTTTTCCGTTTGCATCTTTTATCTCTGTTTTTACTGTGCATTCCTTGTCTTCATTATGGTTGTTACGTACCTCTGTTTCGGAATTACATACAGCAGATTTTTTATTCACTTGCGGAGTATATATGAATGTTCCGTAACAATCAACATGAAGTTTATCGGTTACATTCAGAAAAACATCGCGGTATATTCCTCCGCTAAACTGATGATCGCCCGCCCTTGGTGCAACACGAGCATTCCACAAATTATTAACTCTTACGGCTATAGTATTTTTACCTTTTTTCAGATTGTTTGTTATATCGAAAAAGAAACCGGTATAACCTCCAACATGTTTTCCCAGATATGTTCCGTTTACATAAACTTCGGTTTCGATAAACGAAGCCTCAAATTCAAGTGTTACATTTTTACCTGTCCACGAGGCAGGCATTTCTACCTCCTTACGGTACCATCCGTATCCATCATACACTTGCTTCGACAAAAAGTAAGGCATCGAAAACGAATGGGGTATAGATATATTACCCCAATCGCTATCGTTAAACAACAAATTTTGTGCTCCAGCCCAATCGCCTAATACAAATTTCCAGTCCCTGTTAATATTTATCTTCGACCGAACTTCTTCTGCTTTTAAATTTACTGCTGTAAAAAGGCTGATAAACAGTACTATAAATGATATTTTTCGACAATTCATGGTAAATTATTAATTAACAATCAGTTCCTGTATTTTTAGCTGAATATAAGGAACTATTCCGGCTATATGTTCATCAAAAAAAACGGTATAAACCTCATTCTTCTCGGTATCGAAAGAAATCCTATTTTCAACCGACTTATCGAATGCTACTTCATTATTATTACTATTTGTTACTTTACTAACGTTTAGTAATGGGAAATAAACGTTACATACATTGCCCGACAAAGATTGTATTGTTGCTTTTTTCGGTTTCGAATTTTTCCAATCTAAACCTATTGTAAAATTTCCTTCTGCTTTTAAGCCGCCAAATGTTCCTGTTGGCCACGCCGAAGGCAATGCAGGCAATAAATGTATAAAACCCTGATTGCTCTGAACCAGCATTTCGGCAATTCCAGCCGTTGCTCCGAAGTTTCCATCAATTTGGAAGGGCGGATGTGCATCCAGCAGATTCTCGTAAACACCTCCATCAGATATACTCATACTAGTACCCTGTATATAAGTTACATTGAGAGCTTGCTTTATCAATCGGTATGCATGGTCGCCATCGAATAGGCGCGCCCAACAAGCTATTTTCCATGCACGGCTCCAGCCGGTACCTTCGTCGCCACGCGACTCCAGTGTTTTTTTTGCGGCATCGGCAAAAGCCTTATCTTTTAGATAAGATATCTGGTTTCCCGGATATAGAGCCATGAGTTGCGACAAATGGCGATGTTGATTTCCGTAAACATCGAGTTTCTTTTTATCGTATTTCCATTCCTTAATCTGTCCCCAGCTACCGATTTCGAGTCCATTATCGAGTCTCGAAAACTTATCAGACAATTCGGACATGAACGAGGCATCGGCATTCAACACTTTACCTGCTTTCAGGGTATTGTCAAAAAGTTCCCAAATAAGCTGTTGAGCATAGGCTACGCCATCTTCCCAATCGCCTTGTTCGGGCGACCACTCATCCGGAGCAACCAATTTTCCATTTTGATCTTCTTTCAACCTATCGAACCAATATTGGCAGGCACTTTCCATTACCGGAAATGCCGTATTTTTGAGGTAATCCCTATCGTTTGTATATAAGTAATGTTGCCACAAATGCATACAGTACCAAGCATTAACAGGTCGGTTTATATTCCAGTCGGTTTGTCCGAAAATATTACTCTGAGTGTGTAAAGTCCAACCCCGATTATTTTCTTTTTCAGCAACTTGCCTAAACGAACCATTTTCCTTTAAAGCTTCTATTTTCACATAATTGATGAACGGCATGTGGCATTCGGATAGATTCGTGTTTTCGACCGGCCAATAATTCATCTGAACATTTATATTTGTATGAATATCGCATTGCCACGGTGGATTGTTGCTATTATTCCATATTCCTTGCAAATTACTAGGTAAATCCATTCCACGCGATGAAGCAATCATCAGATAACGTCCGTACTGAAAATATAACATATCGAGATAGTTGTTTTCCTTATGTTCACGAACCAGTTTATCGGTTGTCATATCGGGCATTTGCACACCCAAATCTAATTTAACACGATTAAAAAAGGGTTGATAATCTTTTATGTGAGCCTTTTTTAAGTCGGCATATTTTTTTGCCGAAGCAGATGCAATACGTCCTGACAGATTTTTGTGCAATTGAGTAACCGTTTTTCCTATATAATTGGTCGAAGCTATATCGTAATCGGTTGCTCCTGTTAGCAAAATAGTCACTGAATTAGCGTTTTCAATCCTGATTTTTTCATTATCCGAACTTAGTTTTCCGCCCTCGTTTAACACCTGAACCTGTGCTTCGTACGAAATCAGTTCGAGTTTACCGGTCATGGTAATATTATTCCCCGAAACAACAGTAGTTCCTGCATGCGCATCTTTCAGGCTGACCGAAAGAGAAAGTTTTCCTTTTTTGCTTGCCGTAAAACGCATCACCAAAACACTATCGGGGTTACTGGTAAAATATTCGCGTAGGTATTTTACATTGCCTATTTTGTACGAAACAGAACCAACAGCTTCATCCAAGCTCAATTCTCTATAATAATCGGTGTACGCTTGCTGTCCTTCGAATTCAACAAACACATCACCAAAGTTTTGATATGCACCCCGTATACTAGTACTTCCTCGCCAAACGGTTTTTTCGTTGAACTGCATCTGTTCTGTTTCAACTCCTCCAAAAAACATACCGCCAAATTCGCCGTTCCCGATAGGTAACGCCGAAGTCATCCACGCCGTAGCAGGCTTGTCGTACCATAATTTCATTGGTGGCTGACCGGCAGCATAAACACCTAAAACACAAAAGTGTGCAGCTAAAAACAGAATTAAACTACCAAATTTTTTTTTCATTATCTTCAATTAAATTTTTAAGGCTATAATCAGATTTATATTAAACACACATTCTCTTTTCAACGTTACTCGAAATTAAAAAATGTGTGTTATAAAAAAGTGCTATAATTTTTTTCACACAAATTTCATCAAAACTTACAGCTAGTTTCGTTTCCTGAATATGAAACAGTTTTAGTTACTACTTTATTTTTATCATGTAAATCAACATGTATTGTACGTACTTTTTCCATATCAGAAAATTCTCCATTTCTCTTTCCGAAAGTTAAAGTCTTCTTTTTATCGTTCCAGTTTAACTCAATTGTCGAATAAGCATCTTGCTCATAATTGTAGTTATCCCCTTCATCCTCATAAAAAGTGAAACTAGTATTTTTTCCGGGATATACCGAAATTCTGATATCCTTTCCACGCAATTCTCCTGTATGTTGTATTACCGGACCCATCGGGACGATTGAGCCTTGACGCACAAACAGCGGAATTTTATCTATCGGCGCATCTGCTTCAATATGCTGTCCGCCTTTGTAATAATTACCGGTCCAGAAATCAATCCAGCCTGCTCCTTCAGGTAGATATACATTTCGTTTTTTATCTATACCTGTCAGTTCAAGCGATTCTTTTTCATAATACATCGGAGTAGTTACCGGGCATGCAAGAAAGGCGGGACCAAACATGAACTGATCTTTTATATCAAACACATTTACATCATTCGGAAAGTCGAAAGCTAACAAACGGCTTATTGTATAATGATTTTGGTTTACTTTGCCTGCAAGAGAATAAATATAAGGCAGTAATTGATAACGTAAATGAATCATTTTCAACAAACTGTCGTAAAAAGGCTCGCCGGGCTTCCCAAAATTCCATATTTCACGCGGAGTATCTGTACCATGACTGCGGAAAAGCGGTAAAAAGGCGGCATATTGAAACATACGGGTATAAAACTCCCGATAGCCTAAATCGTTCACTCCCTGCTCAAAATCTCCTTTCCAGAACCATTGACTTCTCTTTTTTGTAAAGAAAGCTCCTATATCTACAGTCCAATAAGGACACCCGGTAGCCATAAAATTCAATCCCGAAGGAATCTGTTGTGCGAAAGATTTCCACGAAGCATACGTATCTCCATTCCATGTAATGGTTGCATAGCGTTGTTGCCCTGCATAGCTGGAGCGTGTCAGGTTTACTACACGTTTACTGCTTGATGTAGCCCGCTGGTTTTCATATATACCTTTCGAGTGATAGAGCGAGAAAGTACTGCTGCGTTCGGCTCCCAAAACATCACTCAATAAAGACATATTATGCTCCCAGCGCTCCTTATGACTATCCCATCCGTAACCGTCTTTCATATTTCTCCAGTCAGCATCAAGTGGTTCCGTACAATCGCACCACCAAGCGTCAAAACCATTATTGAAAAATTCGTTATCGGCATAATTCCAATATTTTTTTCGAGCCAGCGGATTATATGCATCATAAATTGAACGTTCAAGCATAAAGCCATCTTTCCTGAAATCATCTGTCTGTGGGCAGTTGGTTGGATTAGGCCAAATAGAGATCATCAATTTGGCATTCAGCATGTGAACCGAATCTGCCAGATTAGCTGGATTAGGGTAATGTTTACGATTCATTTTCATATATCCCCATCCCTGAGGCCAGTAATTCCAATCTTGAACAATTACATCCAATGGCACCTCACGCTTACGGTATTCTGTTACCACATCAATTATTTCTTTCGAACTTCTGTATCGCTCTTTAGACTGAATATACCCAAATATATAACGTGGCATCATGGGAGATTCTCCGGTTAGTAAACGATATTGTTTTATTACTTCATCCATGGTAACCCCCTTCATAAAATAATAATCGATTTGTTTGGCGGCTTCCAGTTCTATAAAACTACCGGCTCCTTTATCCGAATAAATCATTCCGCAACCTGCATCGAAAAGCAAACCATATCCAGCTGTCGAATTAAGAACCGGAACCATGGCTTTCAGATTATGTTGGGTTAAAAATAGTTCTTTACCTCTCAAATTCAGGTAATCTTCCATATGTGAACCTAAACCATAGATAGCTTCGTCATTTGACCACTGAAAATGATTGCGATACTTCCAATTATACCCGATAGTATCACGACGTAATACATCCATCACCTCTTTTTCGCCATCAGCTGTTTTTACAATCCGTTTAGATTTTTCGTCGTATGTTACTTTCTCCTTGTAAACTTGTTCTCCCTCGTGTGGATTCATATTATTCTCGGCCAATAATAACCGATTGCTTTTAGCATCCTTGTAGGCAACAGAATGGGTTCTCATATCCACCTGAACAATCAGGCTATCAGACAATAGCGACAAAATATCCCCTGTCCGTTTGGTTTTGAAAAACACTTTCTTTTCCGAACGCTCCAAACAAACTATCGTTCCGTTTCCTAAAAAATCCGCCTCTTTTGTATACTGTACTCGTACAACTTCCGGCGACACAAATTCTACACGCAAAAGCCCTTGTTCTTGTTTTGTTTGAAACTGGACTCCATTCTGTAAAACAACATACCCTTGATTATTTTCAGCATAAACAAACGATGCTGTTAAACAAAAAAACACTACTATCAGTAGCTTATGTATCCATTTGTTCAGACTTAAGACTTTTAATTTCATAGTTATTATTAATATATATTGTATCTGTTTTTCAAATTATCCCGAAAACCGGCAACGGATATATTTCAAGCCTGCTCTTTGTTTGGTTCGTTTTGGCTTGCCCCAACCACGGCAGCTTTTCACTCAATCTTTTTGTGTTTTTCCGAATCTTTTTAGTGCTTCCATTGCTAACAACTATTTAACACGAATATCTTTCGTATATTTTCCCCTATTCATATTCAATTCGTCTAACGACTTGGCACGTATTCCATTTATTACAATATTTTCGAACGTAATATTTTTTATCATTCGATCCGGAGCATACCCTTCTGTCAGCGCCGAATTTTCATTTTTTCCATTATAATAAATATTCCGAAACGTTATATCCTCTATACCTTTTCCTTCGCCTGTGTTATACTTCTTGTTATACATTACCCGCAAATGAAACAATTGCCCTTCCTGAATGCTCTCGACACGGATATCCTCGAACAGTATATTCCTTGCCGTATTATAATCGCCAACATTTACAGCCATGCAGCCCTGATAATCGGGGTCGTCCTCATCGTGTTCCAATATATCGATATTACGAAAAACGATGTTCTCCATTACTTCATCGCCTGTTTCGGTATTTCCGTGTGTACCTATATTTATAGGATGGGCAACATCAGCCCATAGGGTCGAATTCTGAATTAAGAAATTACGCGAATCGCCCCAAAAATCCCATCTGTGGTTATAAATTGCAATACAGTCGTCGGAGTTACGCATAAAAACGTTATCGATAACAACATCCCTGCACGACATAAAATCCAAGCCATCGCTCCAACCCTGATAACTGAACGATTTCAGATTGCTGATAGTTATATTTGTAGATTGTCCTCCACTAACAGTGTAATACCGTGGATTAAGAGCTATAATTCCATCAATTGTTATATTGTTCGAAAAATCGACACTAATAGCCTGAGTTGGCTCCAACAAAATTCCCCGTCCGCATATTTTTACATTTTCAACTTTATGGCAATTCAGTTTTCCTGCCAAAACAGCACCCCCTTCTAAGTAAACAGTCGAATTAGATGGTATATTAAACACCTTATTTATCGAATCGGTTGGTTTATGATAGCCTGCTTCGAAATATATTACATTGGGGTCGTTCTTGTCGGGTTTGTTTGTATCTATATCTCCCGCAAACAAATGAAGATTATTCAAACGGTTGCCATTACATTCTATCGATAAGTTTTGAGGCTTGTCGATAGTAAAACTTATAACATTACCATCTATTTCGGGCACAATACCTTTCGATAATGGACTTATAATTGCAGAATTTAGTTCTCCGTTATTTTTTTGAACACGTACTTCGACCGTTCCCGAAAAATCGAAATACGCCATCGAAGCCTCGCTTTGTGTATCCATATCTACTTTTACAGTATATTCGAAAAGGTCGACCCATTTCCCTCCCTTCTCTCTTACTTTTACAGTAAAATCGTCGTTATGGCGAGCATAGTACAACTCGGCAGGAATCGGATAAGTGATAATTTCAGCTAAAAGTCCCTGGCTTAAAAAGAAACATATTACGAAAAGAAAAATTCCTCGAATATTTAATATCCCAGTCATGATAAAAGATTTAACTATTACTTGCAGCAAAGTTATCAAATAAACACCCTTTACTATGAGTCATTTTGTAGACAATTATAGGACAATATGTATCATTGTGCTATAAATCACATTTAAACAGAGGTGCTCACGCTTGTTTTGCTAAAGAAAGAACAATATCAACAACTGGGCTGCCAACACCCTTAAAAACATAACTAGCGGATAAACCGATGCATATCCGACCGCCGGTGCATCGTTGTCGGAAACAGAATTAGCATAAGCCAAGGCAGGTGGATCGGTCATGCTTCCGGCTATCAAACCCATCAGAGTAAAATAATTTATTTTGAATACAATTCTGGCTATCATTTATAATCGCAAAATCGAATTGTACAATTTTTTAAAATGAAATGTACATCAAAACACACGCACGGATGTTTGAAATACATCTACAACTGTACAAATATAGCAAAAGCCATTCAGATTGTTTGAATGGCTTTTAAATTATATTTAAACGCTATTTAATTACAATACACTATCTCTCAATATCTCATACATCTTAGTGCCTAAATATTCGCTGCTAGCTGCATCAAAATGGTAAGCATCCAAAAGTGTTCCATTCGACATGTCAACCATGAAAACATATTTGTCCTGTGCTGCAACTCTTTTCATTGCTTCTTCAACAATTGATGAATATTGACCTGATGCGTGTGGTACAGTTCCAAAGATGAATGGAAGTATTGGATTGCCAACAACACCACGCACATAATCAATCACATCACAAAGACTGTCATAGTATTGAGGTGCAGAAGCTGCCAACCAGTCACTTTCACCCTGATGCCATAAGAAAGCCTTTATATCAAATGAATCAGGATTGTTTGCAATAGCTGCCCTGATTGATTGTTCAAAGTTTTGCAACAACTTAGTTTTATTTGATGGTATGTTTTCAAATCGAGGTGTCCAAAATCCACCACCATCACCACCATTCGGTGAAATAGCCGTTCCACCCTGTGACCATTTGATTTCATACACAGTGTCATTCAATAGATGCTGCAACCTGCTTAATACAATAGCATCGTATGCCCAACGATTAGAACCAAGTGACCATGTACCAAAATTTGCATTCAGATTGTTTTTGCAATACTTTGTGTTTGGTATTTGACCACCTGTCAGATAATTAACAGTTGCACCACCTTCATCAACATAGGTTGAAGGAAATTGTGCAGCAGGAACACGTCCATCTGTATTGCTTTGACCTGCAACAATGATACATTTTTTCTTTGTGGATGCTGCATATTTTTTTGATACATTGCCACGCATAAACATATCAGACTGTGAAGCCAGGACACGTCCTGTTGTTATTGATCCACCACCTATTTCTTCAACAATAGCATCAATATTAATATGCTCAATTCTTATTTTCCCTGATTTGCCAATAGTTATTTTTGTATTGGCAATTGGAAATAAAGCACCACCATTAACATTGAAAACAAAACCCACCTGTGAAGCATTTGATGGCATTATATATTCATAATGTCCTGTGTCATAATTAATATTAGTGCATTCGTTGAAGTTCAAACGTTTCACAAAATTGCCATCATTATCAACAAATGCACAAAGCATTGATGTTGGTTGCGTTGAAAAGAAACCATCCCAAACAATCAGTGTTCCTGGCAATACCTGTTTCAAATTCATGTATCTATATTCAGGATATTGTGTGCTTATTGTCACAGGCTGTCCGACAGTTCCTGTCCAATAACCATTGCCATCTGCAATGAAAGGAAAAGGTGCAACACCACTATCAAACAGCATATTGTTATAATCAAACATAGCTTTAGATGACAATGCTATATCATTGCGATCATCTATTGCAGCAGTGAGTTTTGTTATACCCTTCTGAATTTCGGTTGCTGTTGGCAAAACTTCATCTTTTATTACAGATTCATCTGTTATGCCAATGGTTATTTTTGCATTGGCAATTGGAAATGCAGCATTGTTTATATCAAAGAAAAAACCGATTTGTGAAGCATTTGATGGCATTGTATATTCAAAATGTCCTGTATTGTAATCAATATTAGAACATCCGTTGAAATTCAGACGTTTCACAAAATTACCTGCTGAATCTATTAATGCACATATTGCAGAAGTTGGAGCATTCGCAAAAAAACCATCCCAAACAACCAATGTACCAGGTAAAACATGTTTAAGATTCATGTACCTGTATTGTTCAAATTCGGTGCTTATCGTTGCAGGTTGTCCAACAGTTCCTGTCCAATAGCCATTGCCATCTGCAATAAAAGGAATTGTGGCATTATTGAATAAATCCACTCTTTTGGTATATTCAGCCAAATCAATCTCCTGTTGTGTTGGCACTTCACCAGTGTCAGTCCATGCACCTTTGTCCGCAAAAACTTTGTGAACTGTGCCAGGATAAGGTGTGCCAACCCACGCAAAAAAGTCCTTTTTATTCTCATTTTGTGGATGAATAGCAAGCAATGCAGCCAATGATGTGTGATACCCTTTGAAATTGGTTGTCGCATTTGCCAAATCTTCTTTTGATGCTTTACTGTTGAGTGCATCAGGCAACCCCAAAACAGATGATTGATCAATTCTTTCTGACTTATGCCAAAAAGATTTCCATGATTCTCTAAATTGTTCTTCTGTTGGATAGTCATTCTTTTCAAACCAACTCAATATGTCTTTTAAACTAGCCATGATTTTAATATTTTGCACGTATTACAAAAGCCAACACATAAAAAGGTGGACGGTTTTCATGTGCTTTATTCTTACCTGATGGTGATGACCATGCCCACGCATTATCACTGTCATTTCCGTTACTTCCACGCCTTCCTGTCAGATAATCATCTGCATATCCCCAGGGTGGATTCCAATCCTGATTCACATTTTCCCCCCAGGGCATGATGTGCTTATGTTCAGGCATTTCATCAGTGGTCAAAACATGTTCTTTCTCACCACCTATTTTGCCTATTTCATTATAGTCAGTCACACCATTATCATAACCAACAATAAACCTTTGTCGAAGATCAGGCAATTTAAAGCTGCTTTCACCTTCCTTTCCATAGAAGTATGCAAGATCAGGATAGTCAGCAGTGTTCACTGTTGATCCATCACAAAGCAGATATTCTTTTCCCATTCTTTCAGGTAATCCTGACCACATTTTCACAAATCCAGGTGATTCACCACGAAGTGCATTGATTTTGTTTTCCAAATCCTTATTGGTCAAAACCTGTTTCAGATCATCCCAAAGAATATCACCATCATCAGCAAATATCACTTTTCGATGAATGTATGCTTCGGGATAATCAACACCTGCATAATGGTCTGATTCTTTCGTTTCCTGAATTTTTATTTTCGCTTTCTTTGCACCACCTGCAAATGGGTACAACTGACCATTGATCACAATCAATCCTTCACTGAACACACCTTTTCCACCATCTGCACATCCTGTCAGAATGAAATTATCACCACCAAGCAATGCCAAACTTCCTGCCATCTTGATCATGTTTTGCAGAAAATCGAATGTATATGTTGATTGTGGAAAGTTTTCCTTTGCTAAAAAATTTGCATTATTCATTGACTACAATATATTTTTTGGTTGATAATTTATGTCTATTCACTATCTGTTTTAACTTGATCATTTCACTTTCTGAAAGTGTGTAACCTGATGGAAACACAATTTCAAAGTCTTTTTCATTTGCACCAATCTGACCTTTTGCATTTAGCAGAAAGCGTTGATCAGTGTTGTGTGATGGAATCAATATCCGTTTAGTTGTTGTTTTCTTCCAGGTGATCAAAGCATCCAAATCCACGTCTGTTGTGCGTATTTTTATACGTCTTTCTATAAAGTCAAATTCATCATTGATCATCGCTTCCATATAACACACCTGTGAATTTGCAGACACCACCAATGAATCAATGTATCTGACAAATGAATCACTGATCAATTCAAGTGGACGCACCAGTGACCGTAATAGAATTGTGGTAATATTTTTACGCAGCATTATAGGCAACAGCAAAGTCACCAACAACGAATAATTTGTATTATAGTATCTCTTCATTTGGAATAAAGTTCAATATCAAATTACTGTCTGATATCTTGTAATATCCTGCATGTGGAATTTCACGTGCATCTATTTCAGTATATTCAGTATAATAACCATATCTTGATGCTGCTGATTTGAGTTCTGCAACTTCAACACCATTCAGGTTTTGCAACACATCCACCAAACCCTGATTGGTATATGTACCATTGAAAGGAAGGTTGTTCAGATAATTTCTGATTGCACTTTGCACTGGTGAATCATTTTCACCATCCAACTGTTTTCCATCCTGATCAAGAATCAATGAATCATAATAAATGTCGATTCTCAATCGCATATCATCTGCTTGATCATTGATCACCTGCATTCGTACACCTGCATCCTGAATGGCATTTATATATGCTTTAAATGCAGTCAACTGGTTGTTTGATAATGGTTGACGCACACCATTTGAATCAGTGGCAATTTTCAGATATAAGATGCTTTTATCTAATGATTCAACTGCTGCTGAATATTTGACAACACGTCTTTTTTCAACTTCTTCACTGGTCAATCCAGTATTGTCATATCTGTCTGTTTCTGCAATCAAATCCTGACCAAACTGAAATTGCTTTGCCATGTGTGCATACCAGTTGCTTGTGTGTGCTTTTTGTTCATTCAATAGTTGCTGAATATCAATCTTGTGCTGTGAAAACAACTGTTGATTCACCCACATACAAGTTGCCACAATGAAGAACAATATATTTTCGATAGACACTGTTGAAAACTGATCTTCAAATGTCAATCCATCCTTCAATCCATATTTATTCCTTACATCATCGTTTTGAATAAACATGTCAGTCATTGATTTCTTTATTTCAGCAATTGTCATAATTATTTGAATATTTTATATAGAAACTTAGACACAAAGAACACGATCACACCCACCACCATCAGTCCGAAACCAAGCAATATTTTTTCTATCATGGAAAGTCCTGGCTTTTTCGTTTCTTCTATCTGAATATCTTTTTTGCTTTTTTCAACTGATCCATCTTTGATCACTGAACTTGCAACGCTATCTGTCACCTGGTGATGTTCTGATTCTTCCTGCACATCCGTTTCTTTGTTGATATTGATATCATTTTCTTCTTTCAATGGATGTAAACCAGTTTCAGGATTCATAGGTTTTTCAGTGTCGTATTTCTTTTGATTGATGTTGATGTTCAATTTCTCATTCATCAGCTTTTTCATCACCTGATCTGATATCACAGACAGGTCATGTGCATCTAACATCAAAACATCCTTCTGAATGTTGTTTTCTTCTTTCAGTTTCGATTCAACAACAGTGCTTTGTGGTGCTTTGCATGAAAACACCATCAGCGAAATAATTATCAACAGGAAGTGTTTCATTGCTTAAATTCTTTTTTTACGTCAAAACATGGACATGCTTTGTTTGCAAATTCGTTGTGTCCATGAATTGTCAGATTATCAAACTTTGACTGCAACGTTTCAACCAGTTTATGCATTGCATTTATTTGTGCAAGCGTCCGTGTGTCTTTTGGTTTTCCATTGCTGTCTAAACCACCTATATAGCATATGCCAATGGAATTTGCATTTTGATTCAGGCAATGTGCACCTATTTCAGACAGATCACGTCCTTTGTGTACCGAACCATCCAAATAGATCACAAAATGATAGCCTATTTTCTTGAATCCACGCTGTTTGTGCCATTTGTCAATATCTTCAACTGTGAAGTGCTGACCTTCTTTGGTTGCTGCACAATGCAATATAATTTTGTCGATTTTTCTCATATTTCAATCTTTTCTTCTTGCTGCACATCCAACTACTGTGCATTTATACCTTTTCAGTTTACCAACTTCAATGGATATTTCACGAACCCTGATTTCAAGTTTGTCAACCATTTCACGCATTTCTGCATTATCTTCACGCATTTTGTCTTTATCAGTCCGTAAGTCCTTTATAGTTTCCTGATAAACTTCCTGAACGGCTTTCATTGCATGTGCTTCTGCTTGTCTTTTGGTTGCACGTGCAGTGATCACAGTCAGCAATCCACCACCTGAAAGAAAAGCAATTATTGTGTCCAAATGTGTTGATAAAAATTCGATCATGACACTACAAAATTTATTTCAATACCCATATTTCCAATACCACCACCAATTTGTTCTTCTTTGTAATCTGATGCTGTTGCAGGATAAATGTTATTGCGTTTATAATAATTGATCACACGTCTGTTGATTGGATCAGGATTAAGCAATGATGTTCCTATTTCCAAAGCATCAGTGGTTGATATTTCATTTTTGACAGCCATATCAATCAGACCTTCAATGCTTCCTGCTTCACGCACAGTGATATCACCCAACCATTGTCCTTGTTTACTTATAGACTGCATTTATATTCACTTTTTGATCTTCAATTTCCAAATACTTCACTGTCATTCCATCATCCACCAACTGCTGTCTGATCTTGTGTTTATACAACAGATATTCGTGATCTAACAACATGCTGTCAATACCGACACCCACTGTTGGTTGTTCCTTCATTTCACCTGGTTGCATTTTCAGAATGATGGTGATATTCTGATTTGTCACATCACCAAGATGCAAACCCTGCACAATCTTTCCTTCTGCATCCTTCAAAATCTGCACATGCAAATCTGCTGTTTCCTGATCAAGCAATAAACCAACATTCTTCATTTTAAAATCTGTTTAAATTGCGTTTCAACCTTCTTTAATTTCGCAATAGTACCAGGATCAAAAGTGCCTGTTGCCGTTCCTACTGATGTAGTCAGCACCAATGTTCCTGAGAATGCACCAATTAAATCAGATACAGTTTCCATCAAGTTCACACCATTGCAGGTGATTTCAACCTTTTCATATTCATCTGCTGCCAATACAAACAGATTATTATAATCACCTGAAAAAGAACCAATCAAAACGTGTGTGTCTTTTGCAGGAATCAGAAGCACTTTATTATCTGCACCTGTTGTGGTCGGTTGCAATCGCACATCATCCAGTTTCAGATTATCAATTTTCACAGTACATGTCGCACCTTCAACACTCACCACCTGTGCATTGAAGAACACAACACTGTTTTTCTGAAAACCTTTCAATAATTCTGCTATGCGTGCGTATTTACTCATTACTTTGCCAATTTTCGTCCAATTTCAACTTCACGAACACCACCCTGATCACTGAATGTGGTTGTAACCGAAACAGCATAATAAATGCCTTCTTTGTACTCATATTCTTTGTCTTTTATGCGTACAGAATAGGTCGGTTCAACATAAGGAATCAACCAACTGGTGATTTTTCCTTCATATCCATCATAAGACAGATGTTTCATTTCTTCTTCACCACGTTGTTTCAGTGCAGCATCATCCATCACATTGAAAACCTTGATGGTTCGTTTTTCACCACCAGTTGTGCCAATGGTCACTGTTTTCTTCTTTCCATCCAATCCAATTCCTTCAACAGTGATTTCAAACCTGCGATCATCTTTGTTCCTATATTTCAGATCAGATGATTCAATGTTCACTGCAAAATCATAGACCACATCACCACCTTTTTCAATATATGCAGGATGCACATTCAGTGTGTCACCTTGCATGTAGATGTGTGCATTCGTATCATCTTGCAATTTTTTCAGTACATCGAAAGCATTTGCATCTTTGATCACAAATTTTTCATAAGTGATGTCATAGGTGCAATTCAGGTTTTTCATTCCGATCTGTGACAAACAATATTGCACAATTTCTTTCACCGATGTTTTGTTGAACTGTTTATCAACAACAGGTTTGCGTGTCAAGTAGATAGAATCTTCACAATTGAATATGATGCTGCTGTCATCCGTGTCAATACGTTGCAGATATCCTTCAAATTCTGTCACCAGGTCATCATCATATCCAAGTTTTACGATCACAGGATCACCAACCTTCACTTTATTTTCAATATCCAGTGATTGGTTATAAACCACACCAGGCACAGTGATGATTGCCGTACCAGTGATCACACTGACCGATTTGGTTATTTCAACCGATTCTAACAATCCTAATTTGTAGTTGCCTATCTGTATGTCATAAACCATGTTAAACATCTTTCACATCAATAAAAAGATTATACAAATCATCACTGACTGCTTCAATGCTATAATTCTGAACATTTTCACCTTTCGAGAATGGAAATTTATAATCTTCAATCACGATCTGATGAACATCCAACAGTTGCAGCAATTCATTCTGAACTTCAATGGCTGTTTTTTGCCTGATCAGATTGGTCAGGTCAGTCACGTTTTGTGATGGATAGGTATATATATCAGGATGAATAAATGAACCTTGTATGCTAACCTGAACATCTGCTTCTGACCAACGTTCTTTGATCGTTCCACGCTTGTCTGATTTTGCAACGCTTCTTTTGATGATTTCATTCTTTCCTGCAATTGAAATCAATGGTTCGATAGGAAACAACCACCAATCACCATCAGGCATCCGCAATGACAATGGCAAAACCATTTCCACTGTATATCCTTTCTGCATCAAATCTTTTGCCTGATGCACAGTGATATTGTTTCGTCTGTTTAGAATCGTATTCATTGCATTATATCAATTGACCTTGTGCCATTGAAAGCACACGTGTTAATTCATCCAAAATAATTTCACGCATCCGTGTTCCACCTTCTTTGGCATTGGCAGCATTGATGACAATCCTGTTTCCCATTTCACCAATATTGATGGTCACATGTGTTGTTTTCGATCCACCTGTTGCAATTGCATTGGCTGCATCTTTGCTTCCTTTTCCACCAGTTGATCCACCACCTGAACCTGATCCACCACCTGTTGCTTCCATTCCTGGCACTGTTGGTGAAGAAATGCCCAATTGACCTTTCAGACCACCAACAACATCAGACAATGATTTGTCATTCCAACTGAAACTTCCTGCTGCTTTCTTGAATTCGTTGGCTGCTTCAATACTTAAATTTGCAACATTCTTTGCACCATCCACAATTGCTTTTTTGCGTGCTTCTGTGTCTGCATGTATCTGTTGCAGCATCCGTTGATTGTCAGAACTGTCACCGATTCCAACTGCTTCTTTAAACTCATACCAACCTTCTTTGATCTTATTCAACCCTATCATTATACCATTGATCATGGTGTTAAAATAGAGTTTCACAGATTCCACATAGGCTTTGAATATAAGTTTAGCACCATTCACAGTGTGTTCCCATGCTGCACCCCAACCATCAATTTTCAATATCAGATAAGCAAGCACGGCAATCAAAGCAATCACACCTGCAACAATCCATGTCACAGGATTTGCAAACATGGCAGCATTATTTGCCCACCATGCAGCAGTTTCAATTCCTTTGAAAAAAGCTAACATTTTAGTGACACCGACATAAGCCAACGTTGCTACTTTGACAATACCGATTGCAGATGCATAAGCAAGCATTGCACCACCTGCAATCAGCAACACAGGATTCAAATTGGTTATTTTTTCGGTTACTTTAGCGACAAAACCGATGGTGTCTGTCAACAACATATTTGCTGCACGTAAAACAGGCAAAATCAACGGTTGCAAAATATTATCATACAATTGGATCAATCTTTCATTTATTGTATTCTGCAATCGTGACCATTCACCACCTGTTTGTGATGCCATACGATCAATCATGTTGTGATATAAACCACCTGCTGTTGTTGCATCATAAAATGATTTTTTGACCATTTCAGATGTGATCAGACCTTTTGCCATTTCGTCTTTCAGTGTCGCAACGCTTTTTCCTGTGGTTTTTGCCATCTGTGTCAATGGATTGAAACCTGCATTGATCATCTGCAATAAATCCTGACCTGTCAGTTTCCCAGTTGATGACATCTGTGCAAATGCAAGCGATAATGAATTGAATTTATTGACATCACCCATTGCAATATCACCAATCACACGCAAATCAGACATTATCTGATCCGATGCAACATCAAAACCTTTCATCATCTGAACTGCACCACTTATCGCATTGCTTCCATAGGCTTTTGCTCCAAAATCAGAAATTTCACTGATCATCTGTTTAGCTTTGTCAGCACCACCAAAAAGCACTTCAAAAGAAACGTTTTGCATTTCCCTTTCCATACCTGCTGTCACCGATGTTGCCAAACCTTTTCCAATCAGTGTTCCGATACCCAAAGCACCTGCGATCTTTGCCAATCCACTCATGGATGAAGTGATTCCACTAACTGATGTTTTATCCAATTGCTGAACTTCTTCACGTAAATCTTGAACATCAGAACGTGTTGAATTCGATGATGCACCCACACGTGAAAGTGTGGATGACATCTGATCGTTCAATCGAAGTGTATAGCTTAGGATATTCATTGTTGTTCAGCTTCTTTTTTTCTTATCCATTCCAGTGATTTGACCTGAATTGCCCATTCTGCATCAGTCAGCACGTCAGGATCAATGTGAAGAAAGTATCTTAGTTGTACATCAGTCTGCATCAATCCATTTTGGGCAACGACATATTGTGCTGACTTTAGAGCTTTGAAATAGTAGCCTCTTTGATTTTTACTATTTCATTGAGTTTTGCCGAAACTCCAAAAAACAGTTCATCATCAGTTTTGATGATTTCATCACCACCAACCCAACAATTTTCCAACAGCACTTCGTTTGCTCTGATTGGATCATTTGCAACTTGTGCAACGTACTTCATTGTTTTTCGGTCAGGTGTTTTCAGATATGCATCATATTCACCAACTTCAACATGGTATATTTCACCATGCTGCTTTTTCCACTTTTCGATTTGATCTTTTGTTGCTTTTGCCATTTTGATTATGCTTTTAATATGTCCAGTGCCAAAAACGGCATTGAAATTTCCATGAACTTGTCACCTTGTGACATTCCTTCTTCGTATTCGGTGAATTCAACACCTTTGATCACACGCGTATTGATGGCTGTTTTTCCTGCTCCACCTACTGAATTCAGTTCAGCACCATAAGACACCACAATATCAATCTGCATGTCCAACAGATCACCTTTGGCAACTGCTGCATCCAGTGCATATAATTGACTTTGTGTGAATATCAATGAACCTGTGACAGAGTTATTGCCACGCTGAATGGTGTGTGCATTGCGTCCTTTGGCATGCATCGCTTCCTTTTCAGTTGCTTTCTTATATTTGATTTCACGGAATCCTGAAATTGGAATTCCACCAAACAGAATGCTGATATCAGCCCACTCATATTCACGTCCATTGATTCTGAATAAATCTTTGATTATATCTTCCATATCAATTTTCGTTTACTGTAAAACCTAAAACCACTTTGATATACCTGGCATAACCGAATGGACGCACACGCAATTCAACGTTCACTGTACTGGTTGCCAAAACATCTTGTGTTGGATCAATGAAGCATTGCACACCACGATCCGATGAATCAGAACTGTCAGCAGACAATTCATCATTGGCTGTCATATTGATTGCAATTGCATTTTCAACATCTTGCTGCCATCCGATAATCACAGGCTGCAACATTGTTCCATCATTTTTCACTGGCACTTTGTCCAACAGTTTTTCAACTAAAACTGCATAAGCGATCCGCAATGCTTTGTCAATGGTTCGTCTGCGTGTCAGTTGGTTGTAGTCATCTGTTGCTTTGGTTGCCAACAGGTCATCAGAAATGAAATATCCTGCAATACCTGTGAAGGTTCTGAAAGTGATATATGCTTTGTCATATATGCTTTCAACATCTGCTAATTCAATAGCTTTGTCACCTGCATACATGGTCAGCGTATTCAATGCACCATCTGCAACACGTCCGATGTTATTGTCAACACTCGAACTGGCAATGCGTCCACCAATAAAACCGATAGCCTGATTTGCTGATCCTTTTTCGCTTGAACCGATCACAACACCCACACGATTATATCTGTATGTTTTCAAGTCCACCAGTTCTTGTGGATCACCTGAAAATCCAAGTCCATCAATAATGGTGAATATTGGTGCATATTTCGTTTCAGCCGACCAATCACCTAGTGCATTTGCATTCATCATTGCTTGTGCAACATCTGAATCCAACCCATTTTCAATGGTTGCACCTTCTTTGGCAACCTTCGTGATTATCAATCCACGCACCTGACCATTGGTGGATTCAATTATGTTTCTTGCATACGGATTTTCTTTGTCCAAAACTGCTGACATGGTCAGTGTATCAGGATAGCCACAAATGAACAATTGTGTTCCTTCTTGTGCTTCTTTGTAGAAATCTGAAACAGTTTTATGAAGAAGTGCGTTATTGTCAGCAGTCACACCAAGTGCTTCCAAATCTGCTGTTTTTCTGATACTGTAATTTGTTGCAAGCACAAAAGTGTCATCAACACTTGCTGCACCAACTACAATCAGACACAACAGACCATCAGCACTGGCAATGGTTTGACCTAATGCACCGTTTCCGTATGTGAATGTTACTTTTGGTAATCCTGCCATTTTATTCTTTGTATTTTGGTACGACTGTTTGATCATCAAGCGATCTTGCATGCTTCAATGCATCGCTTTCTGCAAAAAATGGAATGTCATCACTGGTGAAGAATAGTTTGGTGCAGTTCGGATTGTTTTTGAACACATCTGTTGCAACCTTATCACGTTGATCAGTTTTTCCACCAGGCTTTGCCGTTTTTGGTGTTTTGTCCGACTGATCACCTTTGTTCACTTCACCACCAGGTTGATCCCCTTCTTTCGTTGAAGTTCCTGTTGCTTTATTTTTAGAATCCACTTTGGTAGTTTTTCCACCTTTTGTGCTTTTACCACCAGTTGATTTGGCTTTTGCGGTGTCTTTCGATACCTTCTGCGTTTCGTCTTTTGGTTCAGGATTGGTGTTTTCTTCACCTTGTACCAAAACAGTATTTTCAGGATTCGTTGAAGCATCTTTTTCTTTGTTTTCTAATTCTGACATGATTTCTTTAGTTTATAAACAGGCTTTAAATCCAGGTTAAAGCCTGTTTTGTTTAATCTTATCTTTATTATGCTTATGCGTTGGCACTGTAAATCGCACCATATCCGAATTTGCGGAATGGTATTGCTACAAATCGCATTTGGAATCCAAGCAACCAACCACGATAATCAGCCCAACGTTTTTCAGGTTCACCTTCGTTGAAGCATCTTTTTCTTTGTTTTCTAATTCTGACATGATTTCTTTAGTTTATAAACAGGCTTTAAATCCAGGTTAAAGCCTGTTTTGTTTAATCTTATCTTTATTATGCTTATGCGTTGGCACTGTAAATCGCACCATATCCGAATTTGCGGAATGGTATTGCTACAAATCGCATTTGGAATCCAAGCAACCAACCACGATAATCAGCCCAACGTTTTTCAGGTTCACCTTCGTTGAAGCATCTTTTTCTTTGTTTTCTAATTCTGACATGATTTCTTTAGTTTATAAACAGGCTTTAAATCCAGGTTAAAGCCTGTTTTGTTTAATCTTATCTTTATTATGCTTATGCGTTGGCACTGTAAATCGCACCATATCCGAATTTGCGGAATGGTATTTGTATAATATAATTGAAAAGTAGTCCACTAAAATAATTGAAAAGTATACCACCAGTTAGGTAAAATGTGTG
>NZ_QVMM01000030.1 GCF_010501065.1 Dysgonomonas sp. 216
ACACATTTTACCTAACTGGTGGTATACTTTTCAATTATTTTAGTGGACTACTTTTCAATTATATTATACATTATTATGAGCCTAAAATTTCAAAATACAACTGCTGATTATTTAGAATGGGATAGTAACATTCTTTTAATATCAAAACTATTCCAAGACCAAAACTATAAATTTAGCTTATTGATTGCTTTGGGTTCTTTCTTTGGCATTCGCATTAGTGATTTGTTGAATTTGAAATGGGAGGATATACTAAATACTGAAATCTTATCTCTTATTGAAAAGAAGACTAAAAAACAGCGCACCATCAAAATTAATGAACAGTTGAAAAAACATATCTTAGCTTGCTATAAAGAGATAAAGCCTAAATTAACTAATGATTATGTATTTACAAGTCAAAAAGGTTCTGTTTATTCAGTTCAGAGAATAAATGTTGTTTTCAAAGAGATAAAAGTTAATTACAATCTCAAAATTAAAAACTTCTCAACACATTCCATGAGAAAGACCTTTGGCAGACAAGTTTATAATAATGCTGGCTCTAATGCTGAACTAGCTTTAGTAAAATTATCAGAATTATTCAACCATAGTGATATAAGGACTACAAGAAAGTATCTTGGTTTACGTTCTGAGGAACTGATGGAAGCTTATGATTTATTGAGTTTTTAATACTATCTTTGTAAGCCAAATATGAGTAAAAAAAGATATACATCAATAGAACTTTTTGCTGGTGCTGGAGGATTAGCCCTTGGCCTAGAAGAAGTTGGTTTGGAGCATATTGCTTTAAATGAAAACAATCATGAAGCATGTGAAACACTTCGTACTAATCGTCCCAAATGGAATGTAATAGAGGGCAATATTGAAAAAATAGATTTCTCAAAATATCTAAATAAGGTTGATGTGGTAACAGGAGGGTTTCCATGTCAAGCTTTTTCCTATGTAGGGAAAAGATTAGGCCTTAGTGATGCAAGAGGAACTTTATTTTATGAATTTGCTCGTGTTGTGAAAGAAACCCAACCTTTACTATGTGTAGGTGAAAATGTTCGAGGCTTATTAAATCATGACAAAGGCAGGACAATCGAAGGTATGATTTCTGTATTAGAGGAAATTGGATATAAAGTACTACCTCCAGAAGTCCTTAAAGCAATAAACTTTTCAGTTCCTCAAAAAAGGGAACGTCTTATTATAGTTGGAATAAGAAAAGATATTAATCTCAATTTTGATTTTCCAAAACCCTCTAAAAAGGTTTTTGTTCTAAAAGATGCTTTAAAAAAGGGTAGGTTATATGATTCTGATGTTCCATTGAGTGAAGGTGTCAAGTATTCTGAAAGAAAAGAGAAATACCTTTCATTAATTCCTCCAGGAGGATACTGGAAAGATTTTCCAACAGAGGAAATCAAGAAAGAATACATGAAGAAATCTTACTATCTTGGTGGAGGGAAAACTGGTATGGCTCGAAGGATATCATGGGAAGAGCCTAGCTTAACTCTTACCTGTAACCCATCACAAAATCAAACAGAACGTTGTCATCCTGATGAAACAAGGCCATTTACTGTAAGGGAATATGCAAGAATACAAACCTTTCCAGATGATTGGAAGTTTGCTGGTTCTGTACAGGAACAATACAAGCAAATAGGAAATGCTGTCCCTGTCAATTTAGCAAAGGCTATTGGGAAATCAATAGTGAAATTTCTTGATGACTATTACAAGCAAAATTCTTAATTAGAAAATATCACTATCGTCTATCTCACTAGCTAGATTATTAATAGCATTTTCTAAAGCTTCACGAGAATCTATTTCTTCTGCTGCTTCTGCAAATACATCTATTAACTCATTATAGAAATCTTCATCCCCTGTTAATCTTGTCCAAAAATCTTGCCCAACGTAAACAGGATATTCTTTACTAATATCCTTGTAGTGGCCTGACAATGAATCATCATCCCCATAAAGTACTCCAACTATCATATCATCTATATTGATATTCAAGTGATTTGTTCTAGCCAAATTCCTTACTCCCCTGAAATGATTCTTAATTGTTGTGACATCATCCCTATTGATTGTATTTGGGCCTGATTTTAATTGACAATATTTTCGTCTATTATCAGTACTATCAATAAATTCTATATCAATCCCTGCTGTTGTAGAAGCAAAACCAGCAAAAATAGTTGACATCATCCTTTGAACTTGATTACCAAATATAGTATTAATACTAGTACCTAATACTCTTGGATAAATCAATGCTTTTGCTATGGAGGTTGACGAATTATCCCCACCAATAAACTGAGCTAAGTAAGATGCCAGAAAGGGATTAGGGTTATATGAAGATAAGTGACTTGCTTTTTCTAACCCATTATTATGATTGGCCACAATATTATCAATAAAAAATGTTTTTGCCCTAGTTAAGATTTCCTGTTTTTCTGCTTCTGTCATAATCATAATATTAAAAGAATCATTTAACAAAGTAAGTGAATATTTTTAACTTTGAAGGATATTGTCATTATTAATGGGTAAAAAAGTTAGTAACATAAACCATTTAGTAAAAGGAAAAAATACAAAGCCTGAAATACTGCTAAGAAAGTATCTTTTTAGCCAAGGGTATCGTTATCGTATAAATGTAAAGGGTGTACTTGGTTCTCCTGATATTGTTTTTAGGAGATATAAGACTATTATATTTGTAAATGGATGCTTTTGGCATGCTCATGAAGATTGTAACACTTTTAAACTTCCAAAAACAAATACAGAATATTGGGAGCACAAAATAAAAAGAAATGTAGAACGAGATAAAAGGGTAAAACAAACTTTAGTAAACCAAGGTTGGAATGTTATTACAGTGTGGGAGTGTATGTTGAAAAAAAAGAATAGGGAAAAGACCTTTAGTGACTTATCATTTCTCCTTTCAAAAATTATAATTGAAAAATATAAAACTCAACTCTAACTTATATTAAATCGTCATGATTTAATTTCAAGTTAATATTAAAATAATATTATGGTTCATTTGATATTAGACACAAATATTTGGCTCTACATTGCAAACAATTATATAGGAGATTATAAAGGCCAAGGGCATTTAAAATTGTTTGATAGATTAAAGACAGCAAATAGAACAGGGGCAATTTCTATATACATGAATGATATTATTCTCACAGAATGGGGTCGAAATCAAGATGCTCAGATAGATTATATCCAAAAATTAAAGAAAAAACTGAAAGAAAAGGCTGAATTAGTTGCTTTGGAAAATATAATTGGTTCAACAGAAGCATTGAATATTGTCAAAAAAGAATTTTCTGAAAAAATAGACACATTAATTAAAGAAAACGAAGACCATGTAAGAAATGTTGAAAATTTTATGCTAGACTGCAAATATTTAGACATAAAAGATGAACATAAGATTAAAGTTGTTGATTTAGGCATCCACAAGAAAGCTCCTTTTCATAATTCGAAAAATAATATTAATGATGCTTTGATTCTTTACAGCTTTGATGATTATTTAAAAGATATGGAGATAACAGTTTTTGATGACTTTTATTTTGTATCAAATAATCATGAAGAGTATTGTAGTCCTGATGATTTTAGAATCTTTCATGATGATATTAGAAACAATCTGGAATCTCATCTAAGTTATGGCAATTATCATGAATTATGGAGAATACTTAAATTATCAAAAGAGCTACAAGAAGAATTAGAGGAAGAAATTCGTTTTTGGACTGAAACTAATGACGAACTTTTTGATATTGATTATTTTGAGTGTAAGTCGTCTGAATGTTATGGGTATGAAGATAATACTCCATTTGGATATTCAAAAGAAGAAATGACTGTAAAATATTTATCAGAAGAAGCTTTTAAGCACCAATTAAATTTATTTCAAGAAGAAGAATATACAAGAGAGATTAACACAGCAACTAATACTAGTTGGGGCAGATGTAATGAGTGTGGTAGTATCCATTTTATTTGTCCTCATTGTAAGAGTATAATTTGCCATGATGAGCATGAATTTAAATGTCCTGAATGTGCTACCACTTATGAATTAAAAAAGATTAAGAGTGATTTGGTATTATATATCAATGACATTGGAGTGGCAGATGATGATAATAATGAGATGGAATGATAGAAGCTTTATATCTGAGAGGTGTGTGGTGCAAATGTGGTGCAATTCATGAAAACAAAAAAGCTAACTATCTTTTAATTTGATAATTAGCTTTTTAAAAAGTACCCAGAGCCGGGATCGAACCGGCACGGGAGTTACCCCACTGGTGTTTGAGACCAGCGCGTCTACCAATTCCGCCATCTGGGCTTAGCAGGTGCAAAAGTAAGCAATATTTTTTTAAATCAAACATTCAAAGACTTTTTTTTGTAAAAAGTACAGTATTTCGTGGTATTTCATTTCTATTAAGAATACAACAATGCCAGACAATTGATAATATCAAGTAATTATCTTATTTTTGTTCTGCGAAACAATATAAATAATGTTTCCTTAATATAGATAAATTCGACTAAATAAAATTGGGATGATGGATAATAAAAATAACTATTGTGTTATAATGGGAGGTGGCATAGGCAGTCGTTTTTGGCCTTTCAGCCGGGAATCGAAACCAAAACAATTTCTCGACTTCTTCGGTACAGGACGATCACTGTTGCGTATGACTTTCGACAGATTCAGTAAAATACTACCTACCGAAAACATCTTTATTGTAACTAATGAAGCTTATGCCGATCTTATAAAAGAAGATCTGCCCGAACTCAGCACATCGCAAATCCTATTCGAACCTATGCGACGGAATACAGCACCTTGCATTGCATTCGCGTCGTATCACATAAACGCTATCAATCCGAATGCCAACATTATTGTTGCACCATCCGATCATCTTATTCTGAAAGAAGATGAGTTTTTGGCCGTCGTACAAAAGGCTTTTGAGTTTGTTTCGAAAAACGATATGCTACTCACATTAGGAATAAAACCCAGCAGACCCGAAACAGGTTACGGATATATTCAAGTGAGCGAAGAAGCCATTGACGGAATATCGAAAGTGAAAGTTTTTACCGAAAAGCCCAATATAGAACTGGCAAAAGTATTTTACGAAAGCGGAGAGTTTCTTTGGAACTCGGGCTTGTTTATATGGAATATAAAAGTGATAATGAAAGCTTTTCACGATTTCCTTCCCGAGATAACAAACCTGTTTGATGCCGATGCCGACAAATTTGCCACTGAGGCTGAAAAAGCATTCATCGCAGAACGGTTTCCCTCATGCCCAAACATCTCGATAGATTACGGCGTGATGGAAAAAGCATCTAACGTATGCGTTATGGCTGCCGACTTTGGATGGTCTGATTTGGGAACATGGGGATCATTGCACGAAATATCGGACAAAGACGAAAATGCAAATGTAGCTTTAGCATGTAACGCCTTGTTTTTCGACAGCGCGGAAAACATTGTTGCACTGCCTTCGGGAAAACTAGTTGTGGCACAAGGCTTAGATGGATACATCGTTGCCGAGTCGGACAATGTGTTGCTTATCTGTAAGAAAGAAGACGAACAACGGATCAAGCATTTTGTTACCGATGCAAAAATGAAATTCGGGACAGAATACACCTGATAAACAAAGCCTGCTATAAGAGGTATTACCTCAAGAACACACTATAATATAAGAGAAACAGCACTTCTTTTCAATTTTTTCTTATCTTTGGATACCAGAAAAGATTTACATATGAAAAGATGTGTTGTTTTTTGTTTCCTGCTTGCTTTGTGTGTATATGCAACAGGGCAATCTTTGGAAGAAGCACGCGAACTATACAAAATTGGAAAATTCAAAAAAGCATTACCCGCATTCGAAAAAGCTTATAACGAACAGCCCACCGATGCTGCTATAAACCAATGGTATGGAGTTTGCTTGTACGAAACAAATTCGGACTTAAACAAAGCCGAGCAGTGTATAACATTTGCCGCTACAAAGTCGATACCCGAATCGTACCTCTATCTGGGTAGAATTTATGCACGCACATACAGGTTTGATGCAGCAAATGATCTGTTCGAGAAATATGCAAAGCTGAAAAAGCGCGATAAACAGGCTATGGCTATCCTCAACAAAGAACGGGAAACCATGGAAGCAATAAAAAACGTAGCACTACGCACCGAAGATATTCAGATAATAGACAGCCTTATAGTAGACAAAGATATTTTTCTTGCTGCATATAAAATAAGCCCTACTTCGGGAACAATCAGTTATTTCAACGACGTTTTCCCCGGAAACGAAACAGCATTGGGTACAGTATATACAAACGAGAAAGCAACAAAAATGTACTATGCCCGCCCCGACAGTAGCGGTTACAGCCTGTATTCGCAAGATAAGCTTCTGGAAGGATTCGGTAACGAAAAGAAACTATCGCCCAATAACTTCGGATTATCAGGCAACCTCAATTATCCGTTTATGATGACCGATGGCGTTACCATCTATTTTGCAGCAGAAGATAAGGACGGACTGGGCGGATATGACATTTATGTTACCCGTTATAATATGAATAACGATACCTACCTTACCCCCGAACGTTTGACCATGCCTTTCAACTCGTACTTTAACGACTACATGATGGTGGTTGACGAATACAAAGGAATTGGCTGGTTTGCTACCGACAGGTTTCAGCCTCAGGGCAAAGTTTGTATTTATACATTTATCCCTAACGAACAAGTAGCGTTGGTTGACAGCGACAACGAAAACTATCTGGTAGGGAGAGCTATAATATCGTCGATAAAAGACTCGTGGAAACCCGGTGCAGATTACTCGAAAGAACGCGAACTTGCACTAAAAGAAATAAGATCGCAACAAGAAAAAGCAAAAGACTTTGAATTTGTTATAAACGACCAATACACCTATTACCTGTATAGCGATTTCAAAAATCAGGAAGCAAAAAATATGTTTTTGCAGTTAGTGGGGCTCAAAAGAGAATTAAGCAATACCGATTCGCAACTCGAACAATTAAGAGACGCGTACAGTGCGGGAAAATCAACAGCAAAAGCAAACGAAATTCTGAATGCAGAACAAAAACAAATGCAATTAGGAAAACAAATAAAAGAACTCGAAGTAAAAACCCGTAACAAGGAAGTACAGTCATTGAATAGATAAAACCCCTTCAAAAAAATATGGAAATAGCTATTATCATCTTCTTAATATTTTTAGGCGTAGCACTTTTGATGGCCGAAATATTTTTGCTGCCCGGAATTACCGTCGCCGGTGTTGCCGGATTTATTTCGCTGATTGGAGCCATTGTGTATGCATTTATGTACATTGGCGATACAGCAGGATTTATAACAATTGCAGTTACGGTTGTTGCTTGTGCTGCTACGTTTATTTATCTGGTAAAATCTAAAGCGATGAATAAAATAGCACTGGAAACCGATATAGACGCAAAAGTAGATCAATCGGAACTAACGAAAATAGCGATAGGCGATGTTGGCGAATGTATTTCGCGCCTGAACCCCATAGGGAAAGCCGAAATAAACGGACTTGTAGTCGAAGCCAAATCGGCTAACGGCGAATATATAGACGAAGGACAGAAAGTACGGGTTGTAAAAGTAGACACGTACAATGTTTGGGTTGAGTTAACAGAAGAGTAAATTCTTATTTTATACATACAATAAACCTTTTAATTTATGGACTTTTTTTTAATTCTGATTGTAGGTGTAATAGTTGTTACCTTATTGGTATTCTTCTATTACGTGCCGTTTTTCCTTTGGATTAACGCAATATCGGCAGGTGTGCGCATCTCGCTCATTCAGTTGTTCCTTATGAGGATACGTCGTGTTCCTCCCCGCACAATTGTTTATGCCATGATTGAGGCACATAAAGCCGGACTGAAATCAATTACCCGCGACGAGCTGGAGGCTCACTATTTGGCAGGCGGACATGTGGAGAAAGTTGTTCATGCTTTGGTTTCGGCCTCAAAAGCAAACATCGACCTATCGTTCCAAATGGCAACTGCTATCGACCTTGCCGGACGTGACGTATTCAACGCCGTACAGATGTCTGTTAACCCTAAAGTTATAGACACACCTCCTGTTGCTGCTGTTGCAAAAGATGGTATACAGCTTATCGCTAAAGCCCGTGTAACCGTGCGTGCCAACATCAAACAATTGGTTGGGGGAGCCGGAGAAGAAACAATCCTTGCCCGTGTAGGAGAAGGAATCGTTTCGTCAATCGGTTCGTCGGAGAGTCACAAATCGGTGCTCGAAAACCCCGATTCTATTTCTAAACTAGTGCTACGTAAAGGATTAGATGCCGGAACAGCTTTCGAAATCCTATCAATCGATATAGCCGATATCGATATAGGTAAAAACATCGGGGCCGTATTGCAAATAGACCAAGCACAAGCCGACAAAAACATTGCACAGGCAAGAGCCGAAGAGCGTCGTGCAATGGCTATCGCCGAAGAACAAGAGATGAAAGCAAAGGCTCAGGAAGCCCGTGCAAAAGTAATCGAAGCCGAAGCCGAAGTTCCCAGAGCATTAGCCGAAGCGTTCCGTAGCGGAAATCTGGGTGTTATGGACTATTACCGCATGCAAAACATTCAGGCTGATACCGATATGAGAGATTCTATCGCTCGTCCCGGAGCCAGTACAAAAGGCGATAATAAAAAGTAAGTTAAATATCCTTTTAGGAAGACTAAAGAGGCTGCACTTCACACAGAAATGCAGCCTCTTTTTATATTCAAAATTTGTTACTCTAAAAACCTGAATAATAAACAAGCTCCACCGCCCGAAGCCAACTCTAAACGAAGCTTATCATTCGAAGTTACTTCTCGATTATCAATCCGTAAAGTTTCTCTGTTTGTCAGATAATGCGCACCAACTCCATCTTGTATTATTTGAACATCATACGTCCCTTTTCCTAAAAAAGAAAGAGGAAGATCTATATTTCGACTCGATTCGTTAGTTGCAGCAGCTACCAAAATAGCATCTTTTGTTTGACGCATCATTACAATATATTCACCTATCTCGCCGGCTAAAGTCTTACTCTCTACCCAAGGCATTTTTTGCGCTGCAAGAAACTCGAGCAAAGGAGGATACTTTCTGTAAAACTCAGGAATATCGGGTATTACAGTAGCCCCCGAAAAAACAATTAATGTACGGGCAGCCTCCGATACCAATGTTGACGGAACAGGCTTATTTTCGTCTACACGAGTGGTCTTTCCTTGACGAAGATCGAACATTCCATTATTCATATCAATAGGACCAGCTATCATATTCACAAAAACCGATGTAACAAACGTCTTTGGCTTAAACACTTTATGTCCGTCGAGTTGCGCCTGACAATACTCTCTTGTTACAGCATTAGGCCAAGTCCGCATCTGCCCGTATGAATGAACCGGATTGTCATGGAAATTAACCAACAACTTATTTTCTGCACAAAGTGCGGTTATCTTTTGTGTCCAGATATTCTTTTCTTCTAAAG
Organism: Dysgonomonas sp. 216; assembly: GCF_010501065.1. Lineage (GTDB taxonomy): Bacteria > Bacteroidota > Bacteroidia > Bacteroidales > Dysgonomonadaceae > QVMM01. The sequence goes on from NZ_QVMM01000030.1 coordinate 9,435, forward strand.
AGCCTCTCATAAATCCGTACTTCACGCCCGATGCGCCCCACTCTCCATACTGTTTCAATGTTTCCTCAATCGGATATTTTCGCCCTCCAACATCATTCAAATAAAGCCAAACTCCAACTCCTCTCTCGCGCGCATACTGTATTATTTTACGTACGTCATTCGCTTTATCTCCTGTTACAGGATTAGAATCTGCCTGATGCTCCGGCCCGTACCAGTCTGCATCAAGAACCAAATGAGGAAAACCTTGTTCGGAAGCAAAATCAACCATTCTTACCCATGACGGATACGACATAGAATAAGTAAAATCGCCAACTATAGCTCCATTCATTCGCCAGTCCCAAACGGCAACTCCCGGCTTCACCCACGAAAAATCTGAGTTTGGAGCAGGATCAGGATTTAATAGTTCCAGCGTATGCGAATCTACTAATGCACCCGGTGTTTTACCATATAATATTGTTCGCCACGCCGATTTATATCCAGAATACAATTTACGAGGTTTAGACACAACTGAAAATTCTTTCGACCTCTTCTTTGAGCTTAACAAAAAAGGCTGACCGTCTAATAAATCAGCTTCATGAATAGCCAGATAACAATCATCAGTAGCTTTTATAGTCATCACAGGCATTCGTTCTCCCTTGCTATCCGATAACTTTTCGGGGCCTATATTGTGATTCTCTTTATTATAAAACCAAGCAACATAATCTCCTGTAAAATTAAACGTGGTCAGCTCTGAGTTAACCACAACTTCCTGATCGCTGCCAAAAGGCACAACATATCTGAACGCAACACAATCATCGTAAGCCCTGACAATTATTTGAAACTCGTGAAGTGGAGCATCAATATTTCCTTCCAGATCAAGAACTAATTCATTAAAACAATCGGGAACAATAGCACGTTTTCCCCATACAGGCTTCCACTCCGATCTTATCTTGTTATATGATTTGTCTTTTACTGTCCATTGAGAAGAAGGAATAACAGCGCCTCCTCCCACATCGAAACCCAATGATGAATTTTCTATCAGCACTTTCTTATTTGCTTCCAGCTTATAAATCAGGTTTCCATTTGCCGCCGTTGTTATTTGCAGTTTCATTTTCTTATTCGGAGAAGAAATGGAATATTTTTCCGCAGCCCAAACAGCTGCAGAGGTTCCAACTATAAAACAAAACAAAGAAACGATTAAAATTTTTTCTCATAAACACTACAATTTGTTTTTACTTAGACATAAGGTATTGAATATATAAATATATAGCTTTTAGATATTGCCACAATAAAACGAAACCGACAAAACAAAGCTAAAAAAATACGACAAGTAAATATGTTCCATTTTACCTCTTCGTTCTATTATTTGCCATTTTGGTACTGACTTTATAACCCGCACAGCTTATTCATAGTATAGATAAAAGGCCGCATTTATCTTTGCAGCCTTTTGAGTTTAGTAGAGTTTTGTTTAGAAAGAAAGGATTAATTCATGTTCTTCACTGTTTCAACCAATCTTACAAATTCGCGGCGGTAACCGTCGGTATCTTCTCCGTATGCCGACTTTGCCAGTTTTATTACCTGCTGGTAATCGGCGCTTCCTTTATATTGCGAATCTTTCAATAATTGACCAAACATTGCCACAGCCGAAGCAAAACGCATATCGGCAGAAACAGGGTTCCCTCCCCTATCGATAAGAGGCTCTTCAATTTTCACGCTTCTGTTACCATCGGGTTGTTTATAACGTAGTTTTACAGTCAGTAACTCCGGCGAATCTACAAAAGAAGGCTTGTCAGTTTTCGCTAGTTTCTGATACTTCAAATCATCAACACTTCCCAATACATTCGATTTTACACCTACAGGTATTACTTCGTAAAAAGCAGTTACAGTGTGCCCCGCTCCCATTTCTCCGGCATCTTTAGTATCGTCGTTAAAGTCTTCCTTATTCAGTAAACGACTTTCGTAACCGACAAGGCGATATGCCTGAACTTTTGCAGGATTAAACTCCAGTTGTAATTTAACATCTTTAGCTATAGTGTATAATGTACCGCTAAACTCGGTAACTAAAACTTTATTCGCTTCTTGCAGATTGTCGATATAATAAGCGTTCCCATTTCCTTTTTCGGCAAGGGTCTGCATTTTGCGGTCTTTATAATTGCCCATACCATAGCCCAATATCGATAAAAATACGCCCGATTTACGCTTTTCTTCTATAAGCTGCTCTAACCCCTGGTTGCTAGATACTCCCACATTAAAGTCTCCATCGGTACACAATACTATACGGTTATTACCCTCTTTTTTAAAGTTTTCCTGTGCTATTTTATAGGCTAATTGTATGCCTGCGCCTCCGGCCGTCGATCCGCCCGCACTCAAACGGTCTAAAGCCTTACGAATCTTTTCTTTTTCGCTACCCGATGTAGAAGGCAGTACCAAACCTGCATTGCCCGAATATACAACTATCGCAACCTTGTCCTCGCTCCTAAGGTTATTTACTAACAGATTCATTGACGATTTCACCAGCCCCAAACGGTCGGGGCCTTCCATCGAACCCGATACATCGATAAGAAATACAAAATTACTGGGAGGAAGTTTGTCCTTATCTATTTCCTTTGCTTTTATTCCGACCCTTACCAACCGATGATCTTTCGCCCAAGGACAATCGCCCACTTCGGCAGTAATTTTCACAGGGTCTTTTTCGGTAGGCTGATTATAGGTATACGAAAAGTAATTAATAAACTCCTCTATCCTCACCGCATCTTTTGGAGGTTTCGAGCCACGATTCACAAATCGTCTGAAGTTTGTATATGCAGCATTGTCTACATCGATAGAAAACGTTGAAAGAGGCTCGTTTGCAGGCGATATAAACTTATTTTCGACAAACGATGCATACTCCTCATTATTATAGTACTCCTGCTGAGCCGGCATACTTTCGACACAGGTAAAAACCTCGTTCGAAATGCAATCGTCAGAAACCATCATTTTATGGTCTTGCAGCTCTGCAATATCAATTGTAGGAGCAGCTTCCAGCTGTTTGTCTTTAGCTATCTCGGGGGCAATAAAACGATTTTCATCAACAATCTGAAAATCTGACGTACTTACAACTTGTTCTACCGATCCCGATTTTTTTTTCGTAGTGTCACAACCTAGTAAGCCTGTGCTTAAAATGGCAACTGATAAGATTACAATTTTCGTATTCATAACTTCTTGTTTTAAGATTTTCTTCTTAATAGAGAAGATTGAATTACCGATTCCATAAATATATGTTGAAAAATATCAATTTTTATTTTTGCCTTTCATCTAAAACTCTATACAAATAGAATTTGTCCGTTGCCACACAGCCCTAAAGTTTATATTATTGAAAAACCTGACACTTCTGACAGATTAGCCCCTCTATATCTCCCCGGTGTGGAGATTTCATCTCTGTTCTACTAAGGTTGGGAATATTTATATGCAAAATCGGATACAATATGAAGATAAATGAGGCACGAAAGATTTTTTACCCGTTATTTTATCAGTTTCAGGTGTATGATTGTGTGCCCTTACCTTTTTATGCAAACCATCATAAGCCAAACATTCTTCAATGCAAGGCCAGAAAAGGAATATTCTTTAAAATGTAATTATTCTTTTAAATTATACTTATTTACTGCCGCTACTGCGCGTGATCGAAGATCACTTGCATTCCTTTTGCCCTATGCCGCAAAAGGAATCAAAAAGGCATTTTGCAGCTATACCTTCTTTGGGACAGCATTGCAGCCGTAAAGGCTAAATTAAAAATAACTCGCAGCTAAAGCTGCTCAAACAGCTTTTAATTTTTAACGCCTTTGCCGCCTGCATGCCTTGTCCGTCGAAGCTAAGGCCGCTCTCAGACAATGCATCGCAAAAAGGACCGACCTCGCCGTATGTGCGGGGTACCCGCTTAGCGAAGTGAACGCCCGGAACAAAAAGNGACTTAAAAGTCTGCACAATCTTTTGTGCGAGTTATTTTTTGTTCAGTGAACAAGCTAAATGGCGGGTCGCACAGCAGGCGCAGTCTTGATTTTTTGGTTCGTTTTGCATCATGGCAAACAACGTTCGAGGAGCGGAGGCGACTCAAAATGAACGAAGGCAAGCATCGAGAAGATGCGCGGCAGTTAATTAGTAAATTTAAACGAACGTTTTTTAAGCAATAAAACTACCCTTCGTAATCGTCGGGCATAGGTTGATATACGTAGTTGGGGTCGTTAAGGCGGCGGGGTAATTGTTCCATCTCCCATTTGGTTTCTTTGTCTACAACTTCTACAATGATGGGCCGACGGCTTGGCGAGTTCTCTTTTTCTTCTTTCTCGGCTTTTTCGCGACGTTCTTCACGCTCCATTTTCAGTATATGGGCAATGTCCGACGCTTTTGGTTCGCAGTGTTTTTCGGTTACAATTATTTCTTTCAGTTCCATTTCTTCGGGGTCGAGTGCCGAAGGAACGTATTTCTTTTTCACTATTTTCTGGGTATAGCCTTCCATTTTTCGGCGCATGGCATTTCGTGCAAGTCGGTACAAGCGTTCCTGACGCTCTTCGATTGCTTCTTCAACAGCCTGAGCAAATTCGGGTTTGTTTTTCTTCCATTCGTAAAACGTTTCGCGGCTTATTTCTGCTGCATCGCACACGTTAGCAATCGACAGGTAATCTTCGGAAATAAGTATGCAGATTTTTTCTACTGTTTCGGGGGTATACTTAGCCATAATTCTAGTGGTTTTAAATATTAGTTTTTTACTTATAGATAAAACCCTTGAAAAAAAAGGAGATTGTGTCTTTATTCGCCCCGACACAATCTCCTTTATATTTTTATCAATCCTTATTTTACACTATTGCGAAAGGCTATCCCTGTCTATTATATTACAATGACAAGTTTTAAGAATCTCCAGACATTTATCAATATCGGTAGGGCGTATAACTACATTAGCAGTATCGCCTTGCGAAAATGCATACATGTATTCGATAAATACATCTTCTTTTGCCAAGTGACCTAAAACAGCCGAAAGCGAACCCGGAACATTTGGGCAACTGAAACAAACCACCTCGGTAATATTTATACCAAAGTGAGCTTCTTTCAACACTTTCACAGCTTTGTCAACATCCGAAACTATAAGACGAAGTATCCCAAAATCCGAATTTTCAGCAAGGCTGAAGGCCGTCATATTTATATTGTTAACACCTAATATCCGGGTAACCTCATTAATACGTCCTGTTTTGTTTTCGATGAAAACCGATAGTTGTTTTATTTTCATGATATTCCGGTTATTAGTTAAACACTCGTTTGTCTATTACTCGTTGCGCTTTACCTTCGCTGCGCTTTATGGTGTAAGGCTCAACTAGTTTTATATCGGCACTTATGCCCAAAACACTTTGCAGGCGATGCGCTATTTTCTTTTTCAGGTCAACCATTTTCATCACTTCGTCCGAATAGAAACCGTCCCTTACTTCTACCTGAACCTCTAAAGTATCAAGATTGTTCGCACGATCGACTACTAACATATAATGCGGTTCAAATTCTTCCATTTCGAGAATAACACTCTCTATCTGCGAAGGAAATACATTTACCCCTCGTATAATAAGCATATCATCGCTACGTCCCACAATACGCCCCATACGTACGCTGGTGCGTCCGCATTTACACACTTCGTCGGTCAGTGTACACAAATCTTTTGTGCGGTAACGCAACAAGGGCAATCCTTCTTTAGTAAGTGTAGTAAACACCAACTCGCCTTGCTCTCCGTAAGGAAGCTGTTCTAAAGTATCGGGCGAAACTATTTCGGGGAGAAAATGGTCGTCAATAATATGCGAACCATCCTTATATTGGCATTCGTGCGACACACCGGGCCCCATAACTTCGCTAAGCCCGTATATATTATAGGCATCTATTCCCATTTTCGCTTCAATCTCCTTACGCATGTTTTCGGTCCACGGTTCAGCACCTAAAATACCTATGCGCAATTTAAAATCCTCGCGGGGAATATCGGTCTTTGCCATTGCTTCGGCCAAATACAAAGCATACGATGGAGTGCAACCTAAGGCAGTTGCCCCAAAATCGTGCATAAGCTTTATTTGTTTTGCTGTATTGCCACTCGACATAGGTATTACCGTTGCGCCAAGGTGCTCCACACCATAATGCAGTCCTAAACCGCCTGTGAATAAACCATATCCGTATGCTACCGAAAATATATCATTTTGGTCGGCACCATAAGCACTAAGGCAACGTGCTGTCATTTCCGCCCATATCGATAAATCGCGGCGGGTATATCCCACAACCGTAGGCGATCCTGTTGTTCCGGACGAGGCATGCAACCGTACTATTTGCGACATTGGTACGGCAAACAAACCATACGGATAGTTGTCGCGTAAATCTTGTTTAGTGGTAAACGGCAGTTTAACAATATCGTCAACCGTTTGTATGTCGGCAGGCGTTATGTTCATTTCCTGCATTTTCTGACGATAGAAAGGTGTACTATGATAAACCCTTTCCACCAGCTTTCTTAAGCGTTCGCCCTGAAGATTCCGTTTTTCTTCGAGGGTCATGCACTCCTTTGGTTTATTCCAGATCATGTTATTATATAGATAGTAGTTAATCGTTTAGTCTTATAATTTATGGTTACGTGCAAATATCGCCATACGCTCGTCAAGCTGATCGTATTGGTGCGGATAAATAAACGACGTACATATCCGCAGCCCCTGCTGCATGCTTCCTGTTGTCGATAACGATATGGCACTTACGCCGTAATACATCAGTTCGAGCGAAAGCTCGCCCCCCGTCATACCCGGCCACATTATAGTAAAGTAAAAGCCATCGGCAACCGACTCGCCCATGTCGTTATCGTAAACAAGCCTGAACCCGTATTTCAAAAATATATCTTTCAGTTTTCTCGCTCTGCGTCCATATTCCGACACTTCGTCAAGAAATTTATATTCGCCATCGCTAGCCGCTTTAAACATCGCCAAAAGAGCATACTGGGCCGAATGGCTTACTCCTGCACTCAGGGCATAAAGCACACGATGAATAAACGTCGAACCGAACGTACCCATTCCGTAACGGTCGGTAATTCCCTGATATTTCCGATTATAAAGCTTATCGGATATACAAGCAACGCCTATACGCTGACCGGCATAACTAAATGCTTTAGATGCCGAAATGAACAATATATAATTGTCGCAATATTTTGCTACCGTTGGTTGAAAAGGAGCCTCGAACGGATTACCCAATTCGCGGCGGAAGTCCATCGCAAAATATGCAAGGTCTTCAAGCACTATCACATCGTACTTTTGGCAAAGCTCGCCTATAATACGTAGTTCTTCGTCCTTAAAACTTACCCAGCTGGGGTTGTTAGGATTAGAATATATGAGAGCCGAGATATTTCCTTTTCCCAGATAACTTTCGAGTTTATCCCGTAATTTTTCGCCTCTGTATTCGTATACATCAAAAGCCTCGTATTTCTGCCCCATCACAACTAACTGTTGCTTCTGAACAGGAAATCCCGGATCGATAAAAAGAATAGTATCTTTAGCCTTATCGCATTGGCCGGCTGTAACAAATGCAGCATATGTACCTTGCATCGACCCTGTTACAGGCACGCACCCTTGCGGAGCTATATCGGCATCGACAAAAGCTTTTACAAAGCGCGATGCTTCCGATTTCAGTTCGGGAACGCCGTCAATATCGGCGTATATGCTGGCAACACCCGATTGCAATGCTGCAATTTCGGCATCGACACCAATACTCGATGCAGGAAGCCCCGGAACACCCATCTCCATTTTTATAAACTCTACACCCGACTCTTTCTCGGCCTGTGCGGCAATAGCTTTTGTTTCGCGAATGGTAGCTTTTCCAAAGTCGGTTATATCGAACTCTCTTATCAATCTGTCGACAATCTGTTTGTCAATCGGAGTATTTTCCATTATGCCTGCCTCCTTACTTGTGCTTCGCCGGCTTCGCGCCCTACACGGAAAGCCTTTACATTCATTTCTACAACGGCCTCGCCCTTACGCCCGAAAATACGCCCGATTGCGTCTTCCAGCTTCTGAGCATCAATGCCCATAATAACCGATGCAGCACCCAGCAATATCATATTTGCCGTACGCGAATTTCCAGCTTCTTTTGCCAGACTGTCAATATCGAGCAAAATAACATTAGGTAACGATTTCAGCTCTCCTAAAACCGTATCCAATTCAGGATAGTTAGGTATATTCACAAACGGAGCCGAATTTGTAACAATCCAACCTTTCTGAGACAGATAAGGCAAATACCTTAAGGCCTCCATAGGCTCGAGCGAGATTATTGCATCGGCCGTGCCTTTGGCTATCAGGTCGGAGTATATTTTATCGGACGATATACGCAGATTCGATTGCACATCGCCACCCCGCTGGCTCATGCCATGCACTTCGGCTTGTTTTATGTTAAGCCCTTCGTATAACGAAGCCTCGCCAACAATTGCGGCTATAGAAAGGATACCTTGTCCGCCTACACCCGAAAGTATTATATCTAATTTCATTTTTTGTTCTTTTTTGCGTTTCTTTTCAATGTTTGGATACATTCGCGGCGAGGTATAATAACCGACACACCATTATATTCGAGCTCTTGTTTAAACACACGTTTTATTTCGTCCATATTCTTCGGCAATGGAATCACAACGTGCAAATGTTCGGGCTCGACCCCTACCCCAAGGCAAATAGCTTCCAGCTTTTCAGTCCCTGCCGAATCTTGTCCTCCGGTCATGGCAGTAGTCAGGTTATCCGAAATTATTATTAAAACATTCGCTTTCGAGTTTACTGCATCCAACAAGCCTGTTATACCCGAATGAGTGAAAGTTGAATCGCCTATAACGGCAATTGAAGGAAATAAACCACCATCGGCAGCACCTTTTGCCATAGTTATCGAAGCACCCATATCCACGCACGTATCAATTGCACGGAACGGGGGCAAAGCTCCCAGTGTATAACAACCTATATCGCTGAAAACCTTCGCGTCTTTATAATCTTTTATCACCTCGTTCAACGCATCGTACACATCGCGATGGCCGCAACCTGTACACAATGCTGGAGGACGGCCTACCACATTTTTGCTGGCATCCATCAGCTCGTAACCGCCGAAGCCCAAAGCTGCACGCACACTGTCGGGGGTTAATTCTCCGACACGGGGAAGCTCGCCCGACAAACGTCCTTTAATCTTCCCTGTACAATCTAATATACCTCGTACCTGTTCTTCAACAAAAGGCTGTCCTTCTTCAAGAACCAGCACTTCATCACATTCCGAGACCATTTCTTTTATTATATCAACAGGCAACGGGTATTGCGATATTTTTAATACTGTATAGTCGCAACCATTCGGAAAATTCTCCATCAGATAGTTGTAAGCTATACCACAGGCAATAACGCCCTGTTTCGATCCTTTCTTATATTCGTTGAAAGACGACTCTGCCGCTTGTTTTTCCAATTCGGGCTGAACTGCTAACAATTCGTTGTAACGCCTGCGTGCATTAACAGGCAGAAGCACCCAGCGAGATTTATCTTCCGAAAAACTAATTTCGTTTTGCTTTCTTACCTCCAATGTCTGAACCACAGCACGCGAATGCGCCATACGTGTAGTAATACGCATGAGAACAGGCAATGCATATTTTTCCGAAAAATCGAATGCAAACCTTATCATATCGTAAGCCTCTTGTTGCGACGAAGGCTCGAAAACAGGAGTAAACGCAAATTTACCATAGTAGCGCGAATCCTGCTCGTTTTGCGACGAGTGCATCGACGGGTCGTCGGCAACAAGTACTACCAAGCCACCATGTACACCGGTCATCGATGAATTTACAAAGGCATCGGCGGCAACATTAAGCCCTACATGTTTCATACACACAAGCGAACGTTTACCTATATACGACACCCCAAGGGCTGCCTCCATAGCTGTTTTTTCGTTCGTACACCATTGGCTGTGTATTTTTCGGTCGGCAGCCAAAGGCGATTCCTGAATATATTCGGTTATTTCGGTCGATGGCGTTCCGGGGTAAGCGTACACACCTGTAATCCCCGCATGTATGGCTCCCAAAGCAATAGCCTGATCGCCTAAAAGCAATAGTTTTTCAGTCATTTATTATGTTGGTTATTCTATTATCTTACTTAGTTTTTGTTTTGTTGATGTCCGACTGACGCCATTCTTATCATTTTTAACAAATAAGAGCTATTCTGCGAACAATATGTAAACAAAACCCGAAAGTTACTAACTTTTGACGAAAAGAGAAAATACTATTCCAAATAATCCGAAATCGGCGTGCAATTAACTATCTTTGCAAGCGCAAAATATCTGGAAAAATGGCATCACTTTTACAGGTGGACAACCTGACCAAAAGCTTTGGCGACCTTGTCCTCTTTCAAAACATCTCGTTTGGTATAGCCGAAGGGCAACGCATTGGTTTAATTGCGAAAAACGGTTCGGGTAAAACAACTTTACTGAATATATTAACCGGAAAAGAATCGTACGACGAAGGTGCGGTTGTTTTTCGGCGCGACATAAAAGTCGCCTATCTGGAGCAGGACCCACGTTATGCCGAAGAGCTGACCGTGCTCGAAGCCTGCTTTCAGTCGGGAAGCGAAGTTACAAACCTTATTGCCGAATACGAGCATGTAATGGCTTCGGGCGACCACGCCAAAATGGACGCCATACTGCAGCAAATGGATGCCCTGAAAGCATGGGATTACGAACAACGTGCCAAGCAGATTTTGTCTCAACTGAAAATAACAAACTTCGATCAGAAAATATCCGAATTATCGGGAGGGCAGTTAAAACGTGTAGCTCTTGCCAATGTACTGATAACCGAACCCGACCTGATTATTCTGGACGAGCCAACCAACCACCTCGACCTTGACATGACCGAGTGGCTCGAAGAGTATTTGCAACGCTCGCGCCTCAGCCTGCTTATGGTTACGCACGACCGTTATTTCCTCGACCGGGTTTGCTCCGAAATTATAGAGATAGACCAAAAACAACTGTTCCAATACAAAGGAAATTACTCGTACTACCTCGAAAAACGGGAAGAACGCATTAATACCCAAAACAGCGAAATAGACAGGGCAAACAACCTGTTGCGCAAGGAGCTGGAATGGATGCGCCGCCAACCTCAGGCACGAGGCACAAAAGCAAAATCGCGTATAGATGCTTTTTACGAACTGGAGAAAAAAGCGCAACAACAACGCGATGCCGGAAACGTGCAGCTACAGATGAAAGGCTCGTACATCGGGAACAAAATATTCGAAGCCAAACATATATACAAGTCGTTTGATGACATTAAGATACTCGAAGACTTCAACTACATATTTGCCCGTTACGAAAAAATGGGTATTGTGGGTAATAACGGAACAGGAAAATCGACCTTCATAAAAATGCTGATGGGTGAAGTTGCACCCGACAAAGGCGAGTTTGATGTTGGCGAAACCGTAAACTTCGGGTATTACAGTCAGGACGGATTGAAGTTTGACGAGCAAATGAAAGTGATTGACGTGGTGCAAAACATTGCCGAAGTTATAGACTTGGGAAATGGGAACAAACTGACCGCATCGCAATTTCTGCAACACTTTCTGTTTGCACCCGAAAAACAGCATAGTTATGTTTATAAACTTTCGGGAGGAGAAAAGCGCAGGCTATACCTTTGTACGGTGCTGATTAAAAACCCTAACTTTCTGGTTCTGGACGAACCTACAAACGATCTCGACATAGTAACCCTCAACATACTGGAAGAATATCTTCAAAGCTTCAAGGGTTGCGTTATTGTAGTATCGCACGACCGCTATTTTATGGATAAGGTAGTAGACCATCTTTTAGCTTTTCGGGGCAATGCCCAGATAAAAGACTTTCCCGGCAACTACAGTCAATATCGTGAATGGAAAGAGGTACAAGACATGCTCGAAAAAGAAGCTATTGCCGCAGCGGCCAAACCAAAAGATGTAAAGCCAAAAAACGAGGCAACGCCTAAAACCGAAAAGAAAAAGTTATCGTATAAAGAAAAACGTGAGTTTGAAGAACTGGACGAACTTATACCTAAACTGGAATCGGAAAAAGCATTGCTGGAAACCGAACTGTCGAGCGGAACATTATCGACTGACGATTTGTTAAGTAAATCGAACCGCATAAGCGAACTTATCGACGAAATAGATGAAAAAACTTTACGCTGGCTCGAACTGAGCGAACTGATGTAAGACCAAACTTAGTTTTTATCTATATCAGGAAGGCAGGCACGGCAATCGATATAAAGGATAAATTGAATAAACGAAAAACCTGTCAGGAGTGTCAGGTTTTGTAAAATACTCTTGTTTAAAGGCAATAGAATAAAGGTACAGTTCTACACAAATAGAACTGTTTATTGGTGATACAGATAGAAGTCAAAAAAAAGATGAGTACTAAAAATTTGCCTAAGCTATGGACACCGGGTTATCTAAACGTGTGCATAGCAAATTTTTTGATGGCTTGTTCGTTTAACTTATTAATGCCATCTATACCGTTATATATTACGGAACAATTGGGGGTTGCACAAACCAAAACAGGTATTGTGCTGGCATCGTATGCACTGGCAATAATGATTATACGCCCGTTTTCGGGGTATCTTGTAGACTTGTATTCCCGAAAAAAGATATTGCTTATCAGCTTTATCTGTTATGTAGGCATGTTTTCGGGGTACTTTTTTGCATCAACGGTTATGTTGTTTGTTGTTGTACGGTTCTTTCATGGAATCACATGGGGATTATCAACCGTATCGAGCAGTACACTAGCCATCGACCTTGTTCCTTCCGAACGCCGTGCAGAGGGCATCGGTTATTATGGCACATTTATGAACGTAGCCATGGCAATCGGCCCGTTTGTAGCCATACACATCTATCAGGTTTACGGTTTCCCAACACTGCTTTGGTGCGGAATGGGGATGGGACTATTAGGCATTATTGCCGTATCGCTCATTAAAGCTCCTGTACGCCCGAAAGTTGAGCGCGAGAAAATATCGCTCGACCGCTTTTTCCTGCTTCGGGCATGGCCTATATTCCTCAATCAACTGTTACCCTGTTTTGCGTGGGGAACAATAGGTCCATTTGTTGCACAATACGGAAAACAGATAGAAATACCTAATGCCGGAATATTCTTTCTGTTTTGGGCAGGAGGCATCATTCTGTCGAGAATATTTGCAGGTAAAATGGTAGACCGTGGGCACATACATTTAGTAAACATATCGGCAATGACAATAGTAGCAATATCGTTCTTTGTTTTTGCCACCGCGCACAATATATACGCATTTTGCACAGCCGGTCTGTTTATAGGTGTCGGGTTCGGGATGATGTTTCCTGCCCTGCAAACACTTTACATAAACATGGCCGAAAACAACCAACGGGGAACAGCAAACTCTACATATCTGGTAGGCTTCGATTTGGGATTGGCTTTAGGCATGCTTATCGGAGGATACATATCGGGCATACACTCTTTCGAAGGTTTATTTATAGTTGCTTCCGTCTTATGCGTAATAAGCATATTAGTATACGGAACTATATCGCGCCCGTTATTTAACAAAAAACGCCTCCGGTAAAAACACCGGAGACGTTGTATATGTATAAGTACAAGGTAAACAATAGCTTCGTTTACATCCCAAACCTTTTATAAATACGCTTAAGAATACCATCGCGCACCTTACCGTCCTTCACTGTTTCAAAAAAATCGAATAACATATAAGGGTTGCCAGGGCTTGAGGGTATTTCCATAGCTTTTACAGCTTTTTCAAGCTCCAGCAGCCATGCAGTTTCTTGCTTTTTAAGAAGCAATACTATAAATTTCTCAAAATTAACCCGTGCATGCATAGTTAGTTCATAATGAGCCCAATTAACATAAAACTGAACCATCATAATTACCTTATCCTGATTCCAACCGTCTTTCTTTATCTGATTATCAAACACCTCGATAGCCAAATCGACAACACCTTCACCTCCTGCCTTTTCCAGAAAACGGCATATATAAAAATAATCCGAAGGCAAAGACACAATATCGGCAACATATGGAAGAAATATTTTCAGGAACGAGTTCACTCTCTCTTGTGGCAAATTCTTAAACGAAGAATTCATCCCCTTCAGCACTTCCTGCACAGTTATAATTTCTCCGTTCTTTAATTTCAACCCTGAATTATGCAATTCAAAGAAGTTTCCTCCCGTGTCTATTCCGTATTTCTCTTTAAAAGAACACATTTCGACTACAAAAGGACGCTGATCGCAATCCAACTCCTCTGCTATATCGAAATGTTGCTCAAGCTTCAAAGTCAGTTTTGTAACAACATCCTTGCTGCAACTCTCAGCAACAGCAATATTTATAAGTTTCTGACACTCTTCGACACACCAATCATGGCATTTGTATTGCTCTATTAATGTCTCTAACAATTCTGTCGAAAATTCGTCTTTCGTTTTCAAATACTCGTAATATTTGGCAAAAACAGCTTGTTTATTTTCTCTGTTTTCAAAAAAGAACGAAGCAGATGCTATTTGTACCGCAACATCATTTTTCTCGGCCAATACTTTGGCAAATTCATCAACATCAATCTGATTCGGATTCAGATACCTAACAATATCGGATATTTCTTTTATTGATATATGCGATTTCAAAAGGGTTAGCATATAATAAACCTGAATGGCAAGCCTTATTTTCCTCAGTAAAATACCAATGGCTTCACTACCTTTTGCATGCGTAAAAAAAGCATTCAAAATATCCTGAAACTCTTTATTCTCAAACAATTTATCAGAAGCATATTCGCACAAACGTACATTTTGCAGAATTACACCAACATAGTATATAAAAAACGAGTTGTTGCCCCTATCGAGGTAACTATGCATGTATCGGAACGATTCGCTTGAGAAAAAGTACTTCTGAAATACATTACCAAATGTGAGAAACTCTTTTATCATCTGCTCATTGCTCGATAGTATTAAGCTTAAATAATAATCTTTCAGAGACTCTCCTTCCGCACTGAATACCACAATATTCAATCGCTCGAAATACAGTTCGAAAACCCGTTCAAACACATCGTCCGATTCGGCTATGCGGGCAAACACGCAAAGTCTATAGAAAAACGAGACATCGTCTTTTACCTGAATATTATACAACGTTTTTTTTAGGTTCAAAAAATAATCTTTCACAAAATCCGACACAAACGCCTTTGTTCCTTTTTCTAAAGTAAACGAAATTATGCGATCCCATTTAGGATCGTAAGGATGTTCAACTTTTGCCGTAAGATATAACCTATACAGTATGTCAATATCGCGATCTAAGGATAAATAATTAAAGTTATCGAAAAAGTCAATTATTTTACTTCTGTCGCCCTTGTTTTCTTTAAGCACAGATGCCATTACTTTAGGATATTCCAACGAATAGGTCACATTCGACAAAGACCTCTTCGATTCGTCAAAGAGCATACAAAAAGCTTCTGTCTGATTTTCGGCATACGAAAAATCGGGATTATCCCAAACAGTATGATCTCCTATAATAAACGAACGTGTTATTGCAAGATAATTCGAACAAGTAGAGAATGTAAAGTCGGCAACCAACGACGCAGGAAAAGCAAAACTCAGGGCAGACAACCACTTCACCATTCGGCGAGGCTCGTCTCTGACTACAATTTGTTTGCCCTTTTCTTTAGCCTCGATAACAGTATTCAGAATAAATTCAAACCGCTCCTGATTACCGTCCTCCGACAAGAACTCACTTACATCTTCCGTATTTATTTTATCGTTTAAAACTAAATCGCTTACTGTTAAATCCGGAAGCTTGTTTTTTATATCCTCTTCCGTATATCCGTCGAAACCGGTAACAAAAGATTCGGACCGATATAAACGAATAGGCAAAAAAGGGAATTCGCCTTCTTCCAACACCAACGCATGTACTAAAAGCTCATTTGCCTGAGCAATATCTTTATTCTTTATAATTGCGCTTTGAGCAACGCCTATCTTTCCGCTATGAAGTTTAAAATAACAAAAGCCAACCTGGTTATCAGTCCACTCCGATAATTCGACGGGGGTTATATAATCTCCTATTTTCTCAATTTCATACATTTCTTCTTCCGAAAAGCCTTCCGAAACCCTATGATATTGGAAAGCCGAAGCTCCCGACTGACCTAACCTACTCAATGTGTAACAAGCCTGTAAAATTCTCATAAACATATTAGCTTTTATGACATTTTTATATTTAAAATGTAATTACCTGTTGCTCCGCTTTTCTACAACAAATATTTTACAAATATAACAAAAAAATAATCAATTTCCCCGCACCGATTCTTAAGTTTAGTAGCATACAACCACAACATAAACAACAAAATACCACCTTAACCAATTGGCAACCAAATAAAAAAATTACTTCTCAACTTTTTTAACAATATCCTGCACTACCAGCCCCGACAGAGTAAACCCAAACACAGCTGTAACCTGCACTATAGAACCATTTATCCGAGCCTTTTGCATATCCCAACCCGAAGAATCGTCCTCTTTACTATTCTTTATCAGTTCTCCTTTATTATCGAGTAATTCATCGCTATACACACACATAAATTTTTTCGACAAGCTTCCTTCTTTTCGCAACCTTCGCCTCAAAGCCGCAGCCAAAGGACAACCCGCAACTTTCCAGAACTCGGCAACCTTCACACGGGTAGGATCCAGTTTTAAGGCTGCACCCATAGACGAAAAAAACACAGCGTCCGAATCTGTCGCCACCCGTATCAGATGAAGCTTATTTTTCAAACTATCGATAGCATCAATCACATAGTCATAATTATTCAGCCCGAACGAAGCCGAAGTTTCCTCATCATACACCATCTGCTTAGCACAAATTTCAGCATCGGGATTTATTTCCTGCAACCTTTTTTTCAACACATCAACTTTAGGCTGCCCTACGGTTATTGTTGTTGCCGGCAACTGCCTGTTTATGTTCGACCACGAAACATCATCCGAATCGACAATAGTTAGATGCCCCACCCCCGAACGTATAAGACCTTCGGCACACCAGCTTCCAACACCCCCTACCCCGAATAATATAACCCGCGAAGAATTTAACCTATCTACAACCTCTTTTCCTAACAGCAATTCTGTTCTGCCGAATATTTCTTTTCTATCACTCATATACAAAATAGATGTAATTGCAAAAGTATATAAATCAAACTATTCGCATGCTATAATTAAACGCAAATAGCCGATAAATTACAGCCCACACTTAAAAAAAGCAAAACAAGCAACTCTTTAAATTATAGTTTGTAGCTTTGCCTATTCAGAAACAAATAAAAACCCAAGTTATTAATACTACAAAACAAATAAAATATTTATGGTTACAATTATTTTGGCCCACCCGTGGCATGGCAGCTTCAACAAAGCAATAATGGATACTATAATCTCAAAATACGAAAAGGAAAATACCCCTTACCAAACAATAGACTTACATAAAGATAATTTCAATCCGGTTTACAGCGAAGAAGAGTTAAGTCTTTACAGTCAAGGGGGATTTATCGACCCCATAGTTGGGCGCTATCAGGAATTGATAAAAAAAAGCGACGAACTTATATTTATTTTCCCCATCTGGTGGTCGGGGATGCCTGCCATCTTAAAAGGATTTTTCGACAAAGTGCTTCTTAAAGATTTTGCGTTCAATTACGAAAACGGATGGACTCCGCTTCTGTCTATCGACAAAACAACAATTATTACAACCGCCGACCAAACCACCGAAAGCATAATAAACAACTGCGGCAACCCCATTGAAGGATGCCTTATACCTGCAGCCTTAAACGGTGTTGGAATAAAAAACGCAACATGGATTAACTGCGGACAAGTAGTGAAAGGGTCGGACGAGCACCGAAAAGATTTTCTGAAAAAAGTAGAAAGTATAGTATAACAGATAGCCGTATGAAAAAAAAAGCATTATATATTTTAATTATCGCCCTCATTATCCCTATAAGTTTAACCGCAAAGGATAAAGAGCCGAAAAGCGAAGCTGCGATAGTGGAACTAACTCCGTCGAACTACAAACAGGAAACATCGGAAGGGATAGTCATTGTCGATTTTTGGGCGTCGTGGTGTGGCCCTTGCCGCAAAATAGCCCCGGAGCTGGAGAAACTGGCAAAAGATCCCGATGCTGGCGTTAAAGTAGGCAAATTAAACGTCGACAAATACAAGTCGTTGGCTACAAACCGTAACATAAGATCAATTCCGACTCTTATTTTATACAAAGATGGCAAAGAGATAACCCGTTTTACAGGAGTATATACAAAAGATGAACTAAAGAAAAAAATTAACAACGCCTTGGCTCCTTAAGCACTGCATGCGTTTTGATACAAGATGGCCGATAGTAGCAAGATGAATATTAAAATCAACACTATCGGTCTCGTTTTTTTAAAGCGCACCGAAAGACTGCATCTTGACATTATGCAAGCCAGCATCATAAAAGCCCATAAAACAAGCAATATTGCAGACACTAAAAAAACAACAAAAAATATCTTTTCCATAACCGAGATATACATTTTAAAAGCAGGCAGCCTTATCCGGACAACCTCTACGTGCATAGAATCTGTAAATTTAACATATAACGCCTACAAATATAACTATAAAAATACGATTCTAAACCAGTCTCCGAAACGATTTGACGAATCCTGTATCTTTTAGGTAAGAATCTGTAATTATTAACAAAATTAACAGTTTCGAATACAAATTTTCACATACAGACAACAGACCAACCAAAAATAGCAAAAAGAAAAAAAATTAATCAAAAAACGAACATTATTCTTGTTTTTTCGCTTTTTCTCTGTACCTTTGACGTTAGATATCAATGTATAATATTTTTACAAATGAAAGCAGAACAAGTACTAACTACTTTAAAGCAACGCTTCCCAAACGAACCCGAATATCATCAAGCGGTTCACGAAGTATTAGAATCTATTGAAGAGGTGTATAACCAACACCCCGAGTTTGACAAAGCAAACCTTATCGAAAGACTTTGTATACCCGAGCGTATATTCTCGTTCCGTATAACGTGGGTCGACGATAAAGGAAATGTACAAACCAATATGGGATATCGTATTCAACACAGCAATGCCATCGGCCCATATAAAGGAGGTATCCGTTTTCACTCTTCAGTAAACCAATCTATCCTTAAATTCCTCGCATTCGAACAAACATTCAAAAATGCACTTACAACCCTGCCTATGGGTGGAGGAAAAGGAGGTTCTGACTTTAACCCAAAAGGAAAATCAACTGCCGAAATCATGCGTTTCTGCCAGGCTTTTGTCACTGAGCTTTGGAGACACATTGGCCCCGACACCGACGTTCCGGCCGGCGACATAGGCGTAGGCGGACGCGAAGTTGGATTCATGTTTGGAATGTACAAAAAACTTGCCCGCGAATTCACAGGTACATTTACAGGTAAAGGTATCACTTTCGGCGGATCCCTTATACGCCCCGAAGCAACAGGATATGGAAATGTTTATTTCCTTCTCGAAATGCTTAAAACACGCAACATAGACATTAAAGGTAAAAAATGCCTTGTTTCCGGATCGGGCAATGTTGCACAATACACTTGTGAAAAACTGATAGAATTAGGAGCTATCCCTGTTACTTTATCAGACTCTAACGGATATATTTACGATCCGGAAGGAATTACAAAAGAAAAACTTGAATACGTTATGGAGCTTAAAGAGCTTTACCGTGGACGTATAAAAGAATACGCCGAAAAATATGGCTGTAAATATGTAGAAGGCGGACGTCCTTGGGGCGAAAAAGCCGACATAGCGCTACCATCGGCAACACAAAACGAACTAAACGGCGACGATGCCGAGATGTTGATTAAAAATGGCATTTTCGCTGTATCGGAAGGTGCAAACATGCCATCTACCCCCGAAGCCATAGAAGTATTCCTTAAAAACAAAATACTGTATGCACCGGGTAAAGCCGCAAACGCAGGAGGTGTATCTGTATCGGGCTTGGAAATGACCCAAAACTCGGAACGCCTAGGCTGGTCAAAAGAAGAAGTTGACAGCAAATTAAAATGGATTATGGCAAACATTCACGAAAACTGTGTGAAATACGGTAAACAATCCGACAACTTTGTCGACTATGTAAAAGGAGCCAACATTGCAGGATTTATGAAAGTAGCTCAGGCAATGATGGCACAAGGTATAATATAATACCTCACATAAAAATAAATGATAAAAAGAGGTAATCGGGCGAACCGATTGCCTCTTTTTGCGTTGTATAAACACAACAATAAAAAAATCAGGTAACTATATCTAACTTTACGGTAAAGGTATAAAAAAGAAAGCCACAATTAAGTGGCTTTTTATGTTATT
>NZ_QVMM01000031.1 GCF_010501065.1 Dysgonomonas sp. 216
AATTAAAAATAACTCGCAGCTAAAGCTGCTCAAACAGCTTTTAATTTTTAACGCCTTTGCCGCCTGCATGCTTTGTCCGTCGAAGCTAAGGCCGCTCTCAGAAAATGCTTCGCAAAAAGGACCGACCTCGCCGTATGTGCGGGGTTCCCGCTTAGCGAAGTGAACGCCCGGAACAAAAAGCTGTTTGAGCATAGCCTGACTTAAAAGTCTGCACAATATTCTGTGCGAGTTATTTTTTGTTCAGTGAACAAGCTAAACAGCGGGTCGCACAGCAGGCGCAGTCTTGATTTTTTGGTTCGTTTTGCATCAAGGCAAAATGAACGAAGGCAAGCATCGAGAAGATGCGCGGCAGTAAATAAGCATAATTTTAAAAAACGATAAATCCGTCAGATATGTCAGGTTTTTATTTTACTATATGTTTCACTATATTGCAACAGGGATAAAACTCTACATTGATAGAATAAGTAAATAACATTCAGAAAATGGAACCAAAAGTAAATGTTGGTATTTTGTGGGATAAAAAGATATCGTTTATCTTAAATTCAGACTACTTGTGCAATGGACATATTATAAAAGGCGAATATGCGGTATGCATCGAGAATGGAAAAATAAAATGGAATAGTAATTTGCACGAGCAATTGTTGTTCGAGCCTCAGAATACAGAAGCATCTTTCACTTTAAAAGATGTAGTTATAGGTATTAATTTTCATTGGGAGCGAAAAGAGAACCAACAATTTCGAGGAGCATTAAAACTTATTCCGAACAATGGGCTAATCTATGTGATTAATATACTCCCGATTGAAGATTACCTGACAAGTGTGATTTCGTCCGAGATGAGTGCTACAGCTTCGCTCGAATTGCTAAAAGCGCACGCAGTAATATCGCGAAGCTGGCTTTTAGCGCAAATATATAAAACAAAAAAAACTTCGGGTAACGGTGCACAATGTGCAACATTTACAAAAACCGAAAACGAAGTTATATATTGGT
Source organism: Dysgonomonas sp. 216 (assembly GCF_010501065.1). Taxonomy (GTDB): domain Bacteria; phylum Bacteroidota; class Bacteroidia; order Bacteroidales; family Dysgonomonadaceae; genus QVMM01. The sequence continues at coordinate 988 of NZ_QVMM01000031.1, forward strand.
ACGATAGAGAAGACCATACCTTGTTCGATGTATGTGCCGACGATCATTGCCAGCGTTATCAAGGTATGGTAAGGGCGTCGGCAAACCTGAATATTGTAAAACAGGCTATAACTGAAACTCGTGGCCAAATACTTATGTCGGGAGGAGAAATATGCGATGCCAGATATTCGAAATGTTGTGGCGGAGTGGTTGAGGAGTATCAAAATGCATGGGAAGATGTCAGGTATTCGTATTTAGTGAAATTAAGGGATAGCGGTAATTCACAAGATTTTCCCGACCTGACTCAAGAAGACGAAGCACAAAAATGGATATTATCACGCCCTCCTGCATTTTGCAATACTCAGGATAAAAGAATATTGGCACAAGTGCTGAATAATTACGATCAGGAAACTACCGATTTTTATCGCTGGAAAATAGAATATAATCAAGCCGAATTATCAGCATTAGTAAATAAACGTTCGGGTATCGATTTCGGAACAATAACCGATCTCATCCCTATCGAACGAGGAACATCGGGGCGGTTAGTGAAACTCAAAATTATAGGAACCAAAAAAACAATGACAATTGGTAAGGAATTAGAAATACGGCGTATTCTTTCCACATCGCATTTATACAGTTCGGCATTCATTGTAGAGAAAAAAGAATCGTCATTTATCTTACATGGAGCAGGATGGGGACACGGAGTAGGTTTATGTCAGATAGGAGCTGCTGTTATGGGCGAAAAGGGTTACAACTTCCGTCAAATTTTGCAACACTATTATGTAGGTGCTGCTATCGAAAAACGTTATTAATTTAAAATATTATATTAATATATAATTCTAGAATAAGTATGGTTGAAACTACTTTGAAAAAATCATTTTCGGATGACACTTACAATCTATTTCAACTATTAATTAACAACGTGATAAACAAACAAATATGATATACTATTACAAAATAATAGAAAACTATAATAAGTATGCGTATTCCATAAAAAAATATTATGAAGACAGATAAGAAATCGCCATGGTTTTGGGTTCCATCGCTATACTTTGCCGAAGGGTTACCATACGTTGCCGTAATGACCATTTCGGTAATTATGTATAAGCGTATGGGTATCTCGAATACTGACATTGCATTATATACAAGTTGGCTGTATCTGCCATGGCTGATAAAACCCTTCTGGAGTCCTTTTGTCGATCTTCTGAAAACAAAACGTTGGTGGATTTTTACTATGCAGCTGTTGATAGGAGCTGGGCTTGCTGGTATAGCGTTTACAATTCCATTACCTTTCTTCTTTCAGGCTACTCTGGCTTTCTTCTGGCTATTGGCATTTAGTTCGGCAACACACGATATAGCTGCCGATGGATTTTACATGCTAGCTCTCGACTCGGGGAAACAAGCAATGTTTGTCGGCATCCGAAGTACCTTCTATCGTTTCGCTATGATAACAGGTCAAGGCTTACTTATCATATTGGCAGGCTTTTTGGAAACCTCTTCAGGGAAGGAACCTGTGAATATCTCGGTAGAAGTTTCTCCTGAGTACACTCAATCGGCAATCCTTATACCCGAAATCAATGATGCTAAAGAAGAAGCCCATAAGACGTACTTCGTAACCAGTAGTAATATTGTAAAAATAGGAACAGCTAATACCGATAATGACAGCATTCTGTCATTTCTAGAGTCGCTGAAAGAATTAAATGTCCGCAATAGCTTCATTCCTGACGAGAAACGAAAAGAGGTTTTAAAAGGAGGTAATATAGGTTGGTGGACAACAAATATATCACAACCTTTAGGCAACTGGATAAGAAATAACTTTGGAGAAGACAACTCGCAAGAGAAAACAAAGCAAGAGAAAAAAGGAAATATAGGCGTCGTCGCTATTAAATTATCGGCGAAACCTGCCGAAAGCGAAAATATAATATTGAATACATCGCTAAACAGTGGAGATGAAAGCATATCGATAATACATGGCGAACGCCTGACCTTTAATCAATCTAATTGGGATAAGCCGGCTTATATGGTTTTCCAGATAGACTCTCAATTAACGCATGCCAGTTCAGCACAGTTTAAAGGCATTTCGGGTAATATTCCGTTTGCATGGTCTATTACTTTTCTGGTAATGGCAGGTTTGTTTGTTGTTCTTGCTATATATCATAAATATATCTTACCTAAACCCGATTCAGATAAAGCTCACCTTCAAACTTCTGCAAAGTCAATTCTCAGAGAGTTCAGGTTAACTTTTGTAACATTCTTCAAAAAACCTCAGGCATTGGCTGCTATTTTCTTCATGCTCACGTTCCGCTTTTCCGAAGCCCAGCTAATAAAGCTTATCAATCCTTTTCTGCTCGATCCGCAGGATATTGGAGGCTTAGGTCTCACAACAGGTCAGGTTGGCTTTGTCTACGGCACTATAGGAATAGTCGGGCTGGTATTAGGAGGCATAACAGGCGGTTTTGCTGCATCGAGAGGCGGCTTGCGTAAATGGCTTTGGCCAATGACGTTGAGTATGCTTCTAACATCAGCCACATTCCTTTATTTAGCATATTTCCCTACCACCGATCTTCTTATTATAAATGCATGTGTATTTATCGAACAGTTCGGCTATGGATTCGGATTTACAGCCTATATGCTATACCTCATGTATTATTCCGATGGGGAGCATAAAACAGCTCACTACGCTATGTGTACAGGGCTGATGGCATTGGGTATGATGATACCCGGCATGTTCTCGGGATGGCTACAGGAATTATTAGGATACAAACACTTCTTCATCTGGATAATGCTTTGTGGCATTATACCTGCTATTGCAGTAGCTTTGCTGAAAATAGACAGTAATTACGGAAAAACAAAACAGTAACCTGTAATGCAACAAAAACCCAGCACAGTTCTAATCTGGCTGGGTTCCTATATAGCAAATATGTTGTTACTTTATTACTTTACAATATCAAGTAATTCTACTTCGAAGATAAGGGTAGAATAAGGTTTGATAGGACCTGCACCAGTTGCGCCATATGCCAAATCGTAAGGTATATATAGTTTCCATTTCGAGCCAACAGGCATTAGTTTAAGAGCCTCGGTCCATCCTTGAATAACCTGACTAACACCAATCTCCAAAGGTTCGCCTCTTTGCACGCTACTGTCGAATACAGTACCATCAATCAAACTACCTGTGTAATGTACTTTAACACGGTCATCCTTCTGAGGCTTAGCCCCAGTTCCTTCTGTCAATACCTCGTATTGCAAGCCAATAGGTAAACGTTTTACCTCAGGACGTTCTGCATTTGCTTCTAAGAATCTTGTGCCTTCCTCCTTAACCTCGGCATATTCTTGCTCAACCTTCTTGTTTCTCGTTGCTGCCTCTGCTATTTTAGTCTCCTCTGACTTCTTTCTTACTAATTCTGACGGATTCTCTATTACAAGATCATTGCCATTCAAAGCATCCATTATTCCGGATAAAAGAATTTTTTTATCAAAAGTTCCGTTATTTTCACCTAAAAACTGAGATGATGCCATTGGAATCATTTCAGATGTCTGGCTTCCGAAAGAAATGCCTTTCATATACATTTGCTTATCTTTTTTCGTTGCATTATATGCTTCTGTAAAGCCTTTGATAAACTCAGGTAAGCTTTTTTTGTTCTGAGCATTAATCGAGTCAATTTTAAAAGCTTTTTCCTTTCTCAGTTCGTTCTGTTTAACCGGATCTGTTTCTTGCGAAATCTTAGCGTTATAAGTTGTACTTACAGTTGTTGTATCGCTCAACACCTTCATTTGATAAAGAGCTTGCATCATTCCATCTCGGGTTAAAGCGGCTCCATATGCATATGCAATTGTGTCTTCAGCAGTTTTAAGAACTACAGGTTTCTGCTTTTTCTGAGCGAAGAGATTACTTCCTGCAAATAACATGATAATTGATAGTAGAAAATACTTATTCATCCTATATAAATTTAATATAATTAGTTGTATACGTTGTGTTATAGAAAAAAGTCAACCCATCCCTTTGAAGAAATGAGTTGACAAACTTTATGTGTTTAAATCGTATATTACTTGATACCAAGTTTTGCCTTTACAAAAGGGGCAGCATCTATAGCTGTTGTGCTAACATAAGGAAGAGCACCAGCCTCCATAATATAAGTAAAACCTTGCTCGTCTCCTACTTCTTTCAATGCTTTTTGGAATTTTTGTTGAAGAGGAGTCAATAATTGTTGTCTTAGTTCGCCAAATTCTTTATTGCTGTTCTGAACATAATTTTCATACCTTTCCTGAATTTGCTCAAGTTGTTTTTGGCGATCAAGTATAGTGCTCTGAGTCAATGAATCAGTATTTGTTTCCTGAAATTCTTTTACTCTTGCATTATATTCGGCTTCCATTGAAGCGATATTCTTCTTAATTTCTTCGTTTTTACCCGCAAGCTTAGACTCTATGTCCTTTAACTCAGGCATTTGCATTATCGTTTCTTCCGAATTGATATAACCCAATTTGTTTTGCGCAAAAGCCCCTATAGGTGCAACCACAAACAAAAGAATGATTAATTTCTTTAGCATAGTTTCTTTTTCTTTAATTTATTATTTTATTCTTTATTATTTATTCTTAGTGGCGACAAATTTAATTATTTATTTCGAATATCCCATTTTTGCAAGAACTTCGTTACTAATGTCAATACGAGGCGAAGCAAATATTACGCTAGAAGCCGAGGCCCTATCCAAAACTAATTGATATCCTTTTACGTTCGAAATCTCTTTAACTGCATTATATATTTCGTCTTGTATGGGTTTAACCAGAGCCTCACGTTTTTTAAAAAGCTCTCCTTCCGGGCCGAAATATTTACGTTTAAGTTCTTGTACCGATTTTTCTTTTTCAACTATAGCCTCTTCTCTTTTCGTTTTTTGTTCAGCCGACAAAAATACCTGTTCCGATTGGTAAGTCTTATACAGATTCTGAACCTCTTGTTGAGCTTTCTCTACTTCAGCTTGCCATCTCTTTGACATTACTTCCAACTGTTCGTTAGCTGTTTCGTAACTGCTTATATTTTTCAAAATATAATCCATGTCTATCAATGCAAACTTTTGTGCATATCCGGCTGTTGAAAATGCAATAAACAAACCGAAAAATAAAATTATTTTTTTCATAATCGTCAATTTTTTGTGAACAAGTTATATATTATAGATGGATTAAGGGAATATTAGTTTATTCGACTTATTATAAATAATGTTAATAACTAGAATTCCTGACCTATCACGAAGTGAAACTCAGCACCATTACGTCCACTACGACTATTGGGAGCGTCAAATCCATAAGCCCAGTCGATACCCATCAACCCGATCATTGGTAACATTATACGTACACCAACTCCAGCAGAACGTTTCATATCAAACGGATCAAAGTCTTTTATATCGTACCAAGCATTACCTCCTTCAAGAAACGATAATACATAAATTGTAGATGAAGGTTCGAGAATAAGCGGATATCTTAATTCTACCCCAAGACGTGAATAAGCACTGGCTTGTGTTCCTAGCGAACCATTTTCGTACCCTCTCAATCCTATCGTTTCGATGGCATAATTAGAATAATACCCCGACATACCGTCTCCTCCAACATAGAATGTTTCGAATGGAGATTTTTTATGTTTATTGAAATATCCTACCATACCAAACTCGGCTCTAGTCATTAATACCGGAGTTTTGCTTGTTAAAGATTGCGATATAAGCGGAGTAAACGTTTTAGACTGGAATTTCCATTTATGATATTCAATCCATTTATATTTCCCACTTGCTTCAAAACCATACTCGTCTGCCTTCATTGAAGCATAATCCTTGTTATCGAACAACGAGAACGGAGGTGTTATACGCAAACCTAGCGAGAATTGCGATCCGCTACGGGTAAATACGGGGTTATCTATTGAGTTTCTTGAAAGTGTAAGGTTTAAGCTCAAATTGTTTGCATTACCATTACGAACAAGGAAGTAATCCCAATTTCTCATTCTGTATAACTGGTACGAAAGTTCTGCCTGGAACTGGAAATAGTCATCGGGCCACCTTAAACGTTTACCATATGCAACCGAAAGCCCGAAAGTTTCGAAGGTTTTATCAGGGTCTAAAGCGCTATCGTACCAACTGTTATCGTATCCCGATCCGTAACCGTAACCATAGCCATAACCATAATTATAGGCATTGTTACTATAGTAATTACTATTAACATCGGTTTGACGAGAATAAAAAGCTCCTACCGATAACATATTGGGTCGTTTACCTCCAAACCAAGGGTCCATAAACGATACAGAATACGATTGGTAATATTTAGCATTAGTTTGGGCACTTAACACAAGTGTTTGTCCTTCACCCTGTGGTATTATACCTTTATAAGCCCCGGGATTAAATAAATTTTTGATAGAAAAGTTTGTAAAACGAAGACTTAAGCGTCCGATAATACCTGTTTGTCCCCATCCTGCCGAAAACTCGACCTGATCATTAGCTTTTGACACTAAGTCGTAGCCAATATCAACTGTTCCTGTTTCGGGATCGGGTTGAATGTCAGGGCGCAAATTCTCTGGGTCGAAATGTCCCATTTGTGCAACCTCACGCAAAGATCTCATCAAATCTTCCCGACTGAATAATGCTCCCGGTTTCGTACGTAATTCTCGACGAATAACATCTTCATACAAACGGTCGTTTCCGTTTATAAGCACTTTTCGTATAGTTGCTTGAGGACCTTCTATTATTCTTATCTCTAAATCTACCGAATCGTTCTCTAAATTAACCTCAACAGGATCGGCCGAATAGAATATGTAACCATTGTTATAATAAAATATATTACCAACCGACTCTTCGTCTTCGGTAAGTTTTTGGCGTAATTTTTTCTGATTATAAACATCTCCTCCCTGCATATCTAACAGATGAGATAACTTTTCAGTTGGAAATTCTGTATTTCCTATCCAGTTTATATCGCGGATATGATATTGATTACCTTCGTCAATCTTTATCTTAATATCAATTTTCTTTTCGTTATAGCTATATACCGTATCCCAAGTTATTTCAGCATCTCTGTATCCTAATTCATTATATTTAGCTACAAGATTAGATTTATCCTCTTCGTAGTTTTCGGGTATATAGTTTGTTGAACGAAGAAAGTTGCGTATAAAAGACTTAAACGAATTTTTATGGCGTGTTTTTTTCATTGCTTTTTCGAGAGATGCCGATGGAACTTCGGTATTTCCTTCAAAGATGATATCGTGTACTTTTATCTTTTGCTTTTTATTTACGGCTATTTTTAATATAGCATGATTTTCTTTTGATAAGTCGTCGACCAAATCTACTTTTATTATAGCATCTTTAAATCCTTTACCTTCGTAATACCGACTTATAATAGATTTTGCACGGTCAATTTGGTTTGGGGTAATTTGGCTTCCTTTTATAACCCCTATCTTATTTTCAATATCCTGACGTTCGCCTTTTTTCATTCCGGAAAACTCTATATCAGAGATTCGGGGACGGTCTTTTAGTTGTATTTCGAGCCAAATTTTATCCCCTTCTATTTTTGTGGCAGCAAATTTGATATCCGAAAAAAGCCCTAACTTCCAATAGCGTTTTACAGCGTTAGATATATCAGAGCCCGGTATATCAATCCTATCGCCTACCGATAGGTTTGAAAATCCAATAATAACATAATCCTCGTACGAGGAGTTAACCAAGCCTGCAACCTTAATATCTGCTATCTCATATTTTTTCGGGCTTAGAGAATAAGTAATAACCGGCAATTCTTTATTCTCATCCGAAACCGAAGATGTGTTCTGAATAGCATCATTTACTGTTTTTAGTACAGTAGAATCGGCTTGTTGTGCATACGTTTTAGCTCCAAATACGAAATTAATCAGTAGTAAGACGAGTAAACCTTTTTTTAACATATAATCTCTTTTAGTATTACTTGCAAATCGTTAGAAACGTTGCTAAGCTTTTTACTTTTGTTGTTTATTAGTAATTTGTTCGCTTGTTTTCCCAAATCGGCGTTCCCGATTTTGGTAATCAACAATAGCTTCGTACAGGCTTTCTTCTCTGAAGTCCGGCCAAAGAGTATCAGTAAAGTATAATTCGGAATAAGCCACTTGCCATAGCAAAAAGTTACTTATCCTTTTTTCACCTCCAGTCCTGATCATTAAATCGGGATCGGGCATATCATTTGTTTCAAGATATTTTGTTACAGTATCTTCATTAATGCTGTCAACATCCGAAATATTTCCTTCGGCAACAGCTTTCCCTATTTTCTTGCACGCTTCAACTATTTCCCATCTTGATGAATAGCTAAGCGCTAAAACTATTGTTAATCCTGTACATGCTGCCGTTTTGTCAAGGCAGCCATTCAAGGCCTTTAATGTAGAATCTGGAAGACGACCGATATCTCCAATCACTTTCAGTCTTACATTATTCTTTAACATAGTAGGGGTTTCCAATGCTATGAACTCGATAAGCAAAGCCATCAACCTGTCAACTTCCTCCTGAGGACGATTCCAATTTTCGGTAGAAAATGTATACAAAGTAAGGTAGGATAAGTTCAAAGCAACAGCTGCCTCTGTTATTTTACGAACAGACACGGCCCCTTCCTGATGCCCTACAGTTCTGTCGTGTCCCCGTTGTTTAGCCCAACGCCCATTACCATCCATAATGATGGCAATATGTTGTGGTAACGTGTCTATATTAATATGTTCTCGAAACGACATAATTTATTATACATTTATCAATAACTTAAGTTACGACAAGGATCACCTCTCAGTCCAAAATCCCATGTTATAGTGAACATTGTTAATGAATACCAGTCTTTATTTTTCAAAAAGCTACTTTTTATTTCGTATGGATCTTCTAAGCCAAATCCATCTTTTTTAGGCTTATCGAACGAGTCTCCAAACAATTTTCGCAACGAAAATTCAAACCCTATATTTAAACGATCTTTAAGCTTATATTTCACACCCATCCCTATGGGTATATTCAGACCCAAAAACATATCATCGCCCGTAGCGGCAGTAATACCCAATCCGGTAAAAAGATATGGACTTATACGTTTTGTACCTAAATAAGCATATTTATCGCTATAAGCAAAAAAGTTAAATTCTATTTGCCCTCCCAATTCGATAAACGTACGGCTAAACGATACATCCTGCCCATCGGGAAAAGCATTTCCCGATTTACGGGTATCGCCCGACACACCACCAACAGCCAAATTTGCTTTGTAGGCCCATCGAAAGTCCCTATTATATCGGAATACAGCCCCTGCACCTAGGTTCATATTTTTAAATAAGGCTGTTTTATTAGCATCGCCCATGTAAAAGGCTGTCCCTGCCATCCCTCCGATTTCGTATTTATATTCTTGCGCAAAACAGATTTCCGAAAAAGAGAGGAACATGCAAATAAGAGAAAAGACGACTATTGTTGTTTTTACTTTCATTATTCTACAATGTTTCTTTCCTAAAAACGGAAAAATTTGCGTAAAATTATCAATACAAGGCTTTTATTTGCCTGCCAATCTATTTAAACGACCTCTCCATATATCGTAAAGAGGAATGTTTCCTTCAGATACTCCGCCGAATATCCATATATAATTTTCATTATCTGCAATTACCGATTGATTCTTACGAATCTCCATATCTGGATTAAGCTGTTGTTTAGACGAAACCTTTTTCCAATTTACACCCCACGATGGTGTTGAATAAAGACTATCGCCACTAAATGTATAGATAAAATCGTCGTAGAAGAAAGTTGACAAGCCTTTTCCTCCAAAACCTGCAATAGGCGATGATTCTGAAACTCCAAAACCATTACTTGTTTTTTCGAACAACCAACTTGAATTCAGTTCATCTCCATTAATATCAGTACCTCCAACAAGCATTAAAATGTTCGACCATTGGTTATCGCCCACATTAGTTAAACCAGTCATATTTTTAACAGGAAATCCAGCCTTTATCGAAGCATCGTCCGATACACCTGTACCCTGTATTCTTCTTACCTTTTCGATTGAAGATAAATCTTCGCTTGTGCCAAAAAACAGCTTACCATTATCTGTATAAGTTACTAATAACAGGTTCTTAACCTGAGCGCCACTTATATCCGGCAATATTCCAAGTATCGAATATATATTTCTTCCATTATTCTTCTGCATCCAGTATTGTCCATCTTCCGAATAGTAGGAATCTCCGGAGTCTGTTACCAGAAAAAATCTGCCATCCATAAATGTTATACCTTCTGTAGATATTCCGGATAAAGGAAGCCCCGATACAGACTTTTCTTCCCAAGTAAGGGGGAGTGTTCTGTGTGCAGTATGTAAAACCAATCCGCGACCGGACACAGCTGCATAAGCATAAAAAGTATCTTCGTTTACCAATATAACCTTTCTATCAGCAGGAGATATTACATTGGGCATTATTCCTGCCTGAGACCAAATAATAGTGTCGGGATCTATCTTATGTATGCGAATGTCTACATCATATTCTTTAGTGGAAGACCCGTCAGCTGCAGTTACTATAATCTTGAAATTCTTCGATATCTTAATAGAATCGGTATATGTCCAATCATATGTAGTATCATTAGGATAATCTAAAGTTATTTTGCTGGCTCCATATGTTCCGTATGTCAGCGTCATATACGCTTTATCTAACTTCATTCCATAGGGTAATGAGTCGGGATTATATATACGCTCTTTAACCTGGTCGATAGCGAACTTTGTTTTATTAAATTTGATAAACCTTATTGAATCCTGGGCTCTTGATAATGAGTCTCCCTCTTTTAAGTGTGTAGCTGCTAACTTGAATGAGTATATTTGGGCATCTTTCGATATTGTTGAGTAAGTGTATGATGAATTATCATCACCACATGAAAAAGCAAAAAATAATCCCACAAACAGAAAGACTATATATCTTAATTTCATCTTTTTAATTTGGTTTGTATAACTTTAGTCCACAAAAATAGAAAGATTTTCCACTATTTGTTCTACAAAAGAAATATTTATAATTTTTTATATTGAATTACTTATCTTTGGATTGACTATGATATTTTATGAAAATGAGTGAAAAATTTTCGATTAAAAAGCGAATAAAGAGCTTCAGTTATGCATTCGATGGACTGAAAGTATTGCTTAAAGAGGAGCACAATGCCCGTATTCATGCAGTTATAACACTAATAATCATAATTTTAGGATTGTTATTTGATATAAGCGCTACAGAATGGATGTTTATTTGTTTGGCAATAGGGCTTGTAATTGTTTCGGAAACACTGAACACAGCAATAGAGAACCTCTCTGATTTAGTATCCCCAACAAAAAACGACTTCATAAAAAAGGCTAAGGATCTAGGAGCTTTTGCAGTGTTATTCAGCGCATTAATTGCTGTAATAATAGGGTTATTTATCTTTTTGCCCCATATTATAAATCTTTTTATTAAAGTTTAAAACTATGAACTTTAACCATTCGTCTTTGTTTCTTACTCTGAGTAGAATAGGATATTAATATTTGTGAACCTTTAAAAACGGATGTTTATGAAAAAGCCAATTCTTATATTATTTATAGCATGTATTGCCTCTTTGTTATTGCTGCAAGGATGCAAAAGCAAGGAACTTTCGGTTGCCGACATAGCAAAACAAGCCAAATTTGACGAAAACATACAAAACCGGACTTATACTTTTGTTGCTCAATCGGCATTACCTATGGGGTTTCCTGCCGTAAACCTCTCCCCGGGATACACTGTAAAAGTTGACGGCGACGATATAGACGTATATCTACCCTATTACGGACGGGCTTACTCTGCTCCTATTAATACCACCGATGGAGGGCTAAAGTTTGTTAGGAAAGCTGATGAATACACCATGACGAAGAAGAAAGATAAATTTGAGATTACTATAGTAACCAGCGACAAAACCATGGGCGAAACAAAACTGTATCTGACCATAGGGAAAAGCGGATATGCAAATCTAAATGTGAGAGAAGTTAACCGTCAACCTATTTCGTTCAGCGGCATAGTAGAGATCGGCGATGAATAAAAACATAATAAACTCTTATACAGCTTATACAGAAAGCGCTTTACCCAAAGGAAAGCGCTTTTCCTTTTATATCGAACAGCTTGCCATCTTCGAACGCCAGTTGCCCATTAAGATAGGTTTTTTCGATTGACGACGAAAATACCTGCCCTTCGAATGGCGACCATTTACACTTATACAATATATTCTCGGGCGACACTGTATATTGTTTATTTGGATTTATAAGAACCAAATCGGCAAAGTAGCCTTCGCGAATATACCCTCTCCCATTTACCTTATATAATTGTGCCGGAGCATGACACATTTTAGTTACCACCTCTTCTTTTGTTATTTTTCCTTGTCGCGATAATTCGAGCATTACCTGTAACGAATGCTGAACAAGAGGTCCTCCGGAAGCAGCTTGAAGCGCTCCTCCCTGCTTTTCTTCCAAAAGGTGCGGAGCATGATCGGTTGCAATAACGTCGAGTTTCCCCGATAATAGGCCTTGTAACAAACCATCTCTGTCGGCCACTGTTTTAATAGCAGGATTCCATTTTATAAGTGTGCCGTATTTTTCGTAATCTTCGTCCGAAAACCAAAGATGATGTACACATACTTCACCTGTTATTTTCTTTTCGTCCAAAGGCTTTATGTCAAACAAACTTATTTCACGGGCAGTCGACAGATGCAATATATGCAACCTTGCCCCATATTTATCGGCTAAAGCCGCAGCTTCGGACGACGATTGATAACATGCCTCCTCGCTACGAATAAGCGGATGATATTTTACAGGAATATTATCGCCAAACAAAGCTTTATAATGAACTATATTTTTCTGAATAATCTCTTCCTTCTCACAGTGAACAGCAATCAACATATCAACTTCTGCAAAAATTGCCTGAAGAGCCTTTTGCTTATCAACCAGCATATTTCCCGTAGAAGAACCCATAAAAACCTTTATCCCGCAAACCTCTTTGGGGTTAACTTTCTTCAGTTCATCCAGATTATCATTGGTTGCACCTAAATAAAACGAATAGTTAGCATAGGCTTTTTCGTTTGCAATTTCAAACTTATCGTACAAAGCCTCAATGGTGGTAGTCTGAGGTTTGGTGTTAGGCATTTCCATAAAGGAGGTTACTCCTCCGGCAATTGCTGCTCTACTTTCGGTATAAATGTCTCCCTTATGGGTTAAACCCGGCTCTCGGAAGTGTACCTGATCGTCAATAACACCCGGTATAAGCCACAAGCCTTCGGCATTTACGATCTGAGCTTTGTCCAGTATCTCGACAGGAACAAATTCGTCATATATTTTTTTTATTGTTTCGCCCTCGATAAGAACCGATCCCGTAAAAGACTTTCCTTCGTTAATTACAGTTGCTTTATGGATAAGTATCATATGATTCTATTTTTAAACAAAAATAGTGTCTTTTGCCGAGATTAGCACCGAACAGGCAAGATAAATTTATTATCTCTCAATAATTCTACCCACATAGAATTAACATTCTGCAGCAATACCCCGAAACAACGATTATTGCAAAAACCTGACATATCTGACGGATTTATCGTTTTTTTAAATTATGCTTATTTACTGCCGCGCATCTTACCGATGCTTGCCTTCGTTCATTTTGCCTTGATGCAAAACGAACCAAAAGATCAAGACTACGCCTGCTGTGCGACCCGCCATTTAGCTTGTTCACTGAACAAAAAATAACTCGCACAAAAGATTGTGCTGACTTTTAAGTCAGGCTATGCTCAAACAGCTTTTTGTTCCGGGCGTTCACTTCGCTAAGCGGGTACCCCGCACATACGGCGAGG
>NZ_QVMM01000032.1 GCF_010501065.1 Dysgonomonas sp. 216
ATCTCTGTAAGTGTCTCTTTTTCAATTGTCGGGATACCAGGATTCGAACCTGGGACCCCCTGCTCCCAAAGACATATAGCTGCAAAATACAGTGTATCTGTAAGTAGCTTATTTACTGCTTCTTACTGTTGATATTTACTGTAATTTATAAAGCTGAATCTAATGGTTTAACTGGTGGTTTAACTTCACTATATATTCCAAGATTTATTAGTAATTTCTTAGTTCAATCTTAACCTTCTATCCATTTCGTTCTCTGTTTTATCTGGGTCTTTATCTTCTTTCACGCATGTTTGATAAAAACTAATAATAAACATAAGTATAATGACACCGTAGAAAATTCGGTGTTGCTTATCATCTTTATTCTTACTCATAATCTTCGGTTTCTTCTTGACAATCATCGCAATAATCATCATAATAGTATTTATATCCACCACATTGAGGACAAACATTATCTTCTGATTCATCTTCTTCATTATCAGAATTTAGTTCATCTTCATAATCTATTATCTTTACTCTATACCTATATCCCTTATCTGAAACAAAAGATACTTTACCTGAACTAATATCTGGTGGTGTAAAATGACTATCATCTAACCATCCACCATTAGACCAAAATATCTTTACAAGTTTATCATCTTCTATCTTAACTTTCAAGGTGTATGTTGACTTTGTTCCAGTTTTCGGATTATGATATTTTATCTCAGCAAAATACTTACCATCAGAATAACTATAATCTGATTTATCATTGTTCCCCTTGCATGATAACAAGAACAACAATGAAAATAAGAGAACAAATATCTTCAACTGTAAATTAAGAGTCTGTACCATTATAATATCTCTTGAATTTTATCAACATTAATTGATACGTGTCTGTTTCTCTTATTGCTTTGTTTATTGCATCTTTATATTTCTGCTCTTTATGTTTCAACCGAAATACTGATATTAATGTTGCAATACCTCCTGTCACTAAATAGATTATAAAAAAGACAAAAATCAATAATGAAATAGCAGCAAAAAACTCCCATAAAGGAGTGAGAAACAATCCAATTACCCCTATGCCCAAACCTATTATTATAGGCTTGAAAATTTCATAAAAACTTTCTGTTGTGAAAGGATTATATGTATATTCAGGATTGTATCTTATTAACTCTTTTATCTTATAAAAATCTTTTTCAGTAATTATTGATGGTTCTACAAAACGATAAGTAGTTATACTTACTCTATGCATCATAATAGTTAATGTTTATAGTTTATTTATTTTAATATAAAAGCCCTCGTTTTAGTTGAAACTGATATTTAGTGTAATTCTCAATAATTGAAAGTTCTGCAACTATTTGTTCTTTAACAATAATATCGTATTCAGGGTAAGTTCTATGTGGATTTATAACTTGAAACCGAATATTAAAAATACAATTATCTATCTTCGAAACATTTATTTCAGTACAAATTTCCCAGTCAGGATAATTCATGTTCATATAGTCAAAAGTAAGTCCTCTTGCAATATCCTCATTACAATATTGTTTTATCTCTTTTTCTTTTTTTAGCATTGCAATAACACCTGAGAGAGTATTACGTTCTGGTTCATTTGTTGAATAATAGTTGATTTCTCTTTGAAGTTCATGTAGAGGTAAATAATCTCTTTCATTATTATATACAGCACGTCTAATCCAGTTATTTTGACTATCATACTCATAAGTTATAAAGAATGATTGTTTACTGTTGCCTTTTTCCTCATTTACCATTTCGGAGACAATATTGCCTTTATCGTCATACTTGTGAATTGTTTCTGATAATTCCAATATTGAGCCATATGTCTCTGATATTGTTTTTATCAATTGATTATTTGAAGAGTATTGGTATTCTGTTTTATTCCTCAATGAATCTTTGTTATTTCCCAAATTGGAAATAAAATACCAAGATTTTGAAATGAGGTTCTTCTTGTTGTCGTATGTATAAGTATATTTATTACAGTTGTATGTATTATCAATGGTTGATTCTATCTTAGATTCGATTAAATATCCTGATTTGTCAAATCTTTTTGTTTCTCTCTCTGGTGCTCCGCCCCATGAACTATAATGTTCAATTTCCGTTGGAGATATGTATTTATATGTAAAAGTTGTTCCATTATCAGATTCTGTTCTCTTTAACATATTATCTTCGTAATAATAATGAGTTTCAGAAGATGACGAAAACTCTCCTTGAGTGAAATAATCTCTCATTAGCCTTGTTAAATAGCCATTCTCGTTAAACTCAGAATAAGAACTACTTGTTATCTCTCTTTTTGCACTCTCTCTTTCATTTGCTTTCAAATTAACAGTTCTGACAGATTTGACCTTTCCTTTCAACTCTTGTTTTTCCCAATCATTTATCTCTTTAGGTGGAGTTGTACATGCACCCATACTTAGAAATATAAGTATTATAATGTATAGTTGTTTCATTTTGAAATTAGTTTAAACTGCACCATAGTTAAATAAGAAGGCATGGTACTAACCTTATTAGTTTCAGAGGTATCGCCAAACACCCACAGCCACAATAAGGAAGTCCATGCCTATAACATGAACATTCACTTACTACTTCAATGGCTGTTTCTAAAAATTGGCGATTTTCTGAAACCATCAGTAATAAAGCAAATGCTTTATATCAAATATGTTCTAACTCTTTCTATTTCTTCATAAGCAAACAATTAATGTTACTACAACAAAAATATAAATTTAAGTTGATAACAAAACCATCATTTTAAGAGAAATCAAAGTCAAAACATCGGGCATGGACTATTATTGTGTTTATACTCTATGTATATCTTACTATTTTTATTACAAAAAAACTCTATAAATAAAATATGTTTGAATATCTTGAGTTTTAAGTGGAAGTTTAAATAGGGCGTTTTCTTCTGTTCTAAGTGCTTGTGCATCTGTTGTAAAATACTTAACAACAACCAGACAACAAAGTAAAACAATTTCCCCCTTGTATTGTAATCATTCTACAATGTTGTACTTGATTGTTGTATTAGTTGTGAATCTGTCCCAATTCTACTGAAACCTATATAATAAGTGTTGTGTACATCTGGGACAGATTGTAAAAATGCTGTATAGAACTAACCAGAACATCATAAAGAAATAATATATGTTAGTTGTAACTTCAAGCTAATGCAGATGACAAGCTGCCCATCAGAGAGCTCTCACATCTTGATAGCAGCCTAAAGCTAAAACACCCTGCCTGCATTTCATATTTTGGCAATGGTGTACTTGTAATCTAACTGTAAAGCTGTCCACTTTTTAGGGAAATACCTATATAGTAGTTTCCTATTTTCTGGACAGATCGTAAAAAAACTGAGAGGTACAACATTGCAATAAAAACATATCCCAAACCTCATAACTTGAAGGCTTGGGATAATAGGTTGCTGTTCTTTATGCCTGTCCTACCACTCCCATATTGAAGCCCTCTAATGGGTTCTGCTGAATGAATGGTTGTTGAGCAAAACTTTGAAATGAAGGTTGAGTTTGCACCTTAGGTTCTTTCGGAGAATAAACATAAGAATGTTCCAGAGTTAAAACTTCTCCTGATTCAGTTATGTACTCATAAGGTTCACATTCAACCCTCTCAATACTTCCTGATAAAGTCCTGCCTATTAGCATCTGACAAACCTCAATTGGAAATGGAGTTGCTACTCGTGTTTTGTTTGCAGTTAGATAGAAGTTTCCATTCTCTGATTGAACTAACTTTAACTCTCCCTGTATTTCTAACGAAATAAAGGACTTTCCTTCTTTTGATTCCACTTGATGAAATCCAATAATTGTTACTGACATAATACTTTAGTTTAGCAAGTTGATTTAAGTAGTCTTAAACTACCACAGGTGTTTCCTGCTAAAACTTAGTGAGGGTTGTAGGATGGTACAGAAGATAAATATATAAATCCCCCCGCCAGAATTTCCTTTATATAGAAAGTGGCAGGGGAGTTTTCTTTTCCAAAACTTAGTGGGGGCTGTTTATAGGGGCATTTGAGTTTACATAAAGCCCACTTCAAATTTTGTAGTAAAAAATATTTTTCAGGAAGTGATGTTCTAAGGTAGGGTGGGTAAGGTGTTTTCTCCAAACTTTCCATCGGGTATATACTATATAATTTGATTGTAAATGTTTAAAATATGCTTACCTACCTTACTTTTTATGTCTTAAATACATATAATCTTATTGTAAATCTACTCTGTATTACTTTTACTTTTTCCAAAAATATAACCTAAAGCTAAGGTTATTATCGGTGTTATTATGCCCCAGAAGTCTACAATTCCAATTAGATTTTTATTAGTTCCAGGGTCTGAAAAAAATATTGCGATTGTGTATCCAATACCCGCAATTAGAAGAATAAATATTGTTAAACCAGCAATGTTCATTTTTACCGAATCTCCACAGCCAAAAAACTTCCCCAGTTTCCCTAATTCTTTATCTTTATTTTGATTCTCAAAGGTTTTGTCTATTATTTTTTGACTAGTTTCGGGGTCTATTGGGAGGTTGTTAAAATCTATGCCTTGTAAACTCATGCTTGTTCCTCCTTTTCTTTTAAATACCAAGTATAGTGGATTAATTTAACATCTTCTTTCTCATTAGAATCCACTCGGAAGTTAAATAGTATATCTTTCTTATTATATGTGCCTAATCTCATAGGTTTTAGCAACCCAAAATTAGAAAGGAATCCAAGATATTTTATTTTTATAAGAACAGTATTAAGGTCAAAAATACCAATCTTTGCTATTGGTTCTTTTACTTCATCATCCTTCTCAAACTCAAGTCTTACTTTTATTGGTGTTCCATCCTCTTCTACAACAAAGAGAGTAAAAGGCTTTTCTTCATCATAATGTATTACAACTCCTGTATCAAGAATCTCCCAACCACCTCCTGTCTCAAATTTTGTAACTTTCATTGTTTATTTATATAGTTAAATTAGGTCTTTAAGACTGTAAATGTAACAACTTTCTATTTCATTTAATATATAATTCATAATTTATTGGTGCTATTTTTTGTGGAAAACTAAAGACAGGACTTCACAATCTTACAGTTAGAAATGAAGTCCTGTCTAAGTATGGTTCAACTTGCTATAAAACCAACTTTACCTTTTAGTTGAGTGTTAAACCAATGTTATATTTATTGCGATGGTGTACTGGTGCTATCTTCTCACAAATACATAACTATCATCAAACCAATAGTCTGTTGTAAATAAATCATGTGCAAACTTCTCATAGTCAAAGTAAGTCTTTGCAAACTCTGATAAATCGTAAGTTTCTTCTATCAGTTCATAAGCATAATCTTCTTCACTATTATATTGACCTACAAATTCATCTCTAAATGTTGCAACAAGGTCATCAATATCTTGTGTAGAAATATCATAATTTGAATAAGTACACCATGAGCAAAAAGCATCATATTCTTGTGATGAAAAGCTCTCAAGTGTGTCCCTCAGTGCAAAGAAGTTATCACTTAACCAACATTCTCCTATCAGTCCTTCTGGTATATATTCCCAATCCTGAAACATAAGTTCAGGGTCAGTTTCATCTGAATGTAGTTCTAAACAAGCTTCTGTAAACTCTTCTTTATCTGAATAGTTTGATAAGCTGAGCCATTTGCCAAATAGTGAGCCTTCATTGTACTTGCTGTAAGTGCCAACATATATGCTGGCTTCATCTAAGTTCATATTCATTGTGATTGTGTTTTGAGTTGTTGTGTAGCCCTGTCAGCTACTTGAGAGGTAACAGGCACTTGCATCACAGCATCTATATATATTTATTGCTGTTGTGACTTGTAAGATTATATGAGGTATATAAAAACAAAAATCCATGACAGAGGTTTATTTCTATCATGGATTCAGTTCTATTGTCCTGTCCAGATTTTAGGGAGTTATATATATATGATATTACTAAAAAGTGGACAGCTTATGATTCTTGCTTCGAATCTTCATTGTTCTGATTTCCAAATAATTTCATCAACTGAGCACTTAACTCAATGTCAGCATCTGTTGGTTTTCTTTCATTGTAAAGGCTTTGTTTTATACCTTCTTTAGATGTTATTTTAACTTGATTTTGTGCATTAGAGATACCATCATTTTCTGCTTCGGTAATATAGCCATCTTTCTCTAATGACTCTTTTAGCCTGCTACTCAAAGCTTTTTCTTCATCTGTTGGGTCATTATCTGCATCTTCCCATTTAGGTTGATTTATTTCATGCCAATCAACAAAAACTTTATTATAATCATCATCATTTTCATAGTTTTCTTCTGGGGTAAAATCATATTCATATAAAAGATTAACTCCTGTTCTATTTGTTGGAATATCCTTAACTTCAATGTAGTTAATGTTTATTCTCCCAGATGGAGTATTAATTTTGTCTTTTGTTAGGTAAAAGAAAGCTTCTCTTAATTCTTTATATATTGCATTGATTGCAGATGCTGTATCTCCTAAGTTCTTTTGAAACTTTCTGAATGTCTTGAAATTATCATCCTCTGCAATTGATTTAATTGTTTGAATAATAAATGATGTTTCATCTTGAGTAAAGATAGGAGTTTCATATTTGTTATATGTTGGATAAATATAAGACTTTCCTTCATCAGTTTTCATTATCATCTTACTGTTGTTGATGAACAATTGGTATACCTCATATAGATTAAGGTAAGCATCAATTAAATGATTAGTTTCAGTATTAGGAGTTAATATATTTTGAATGTCGTAGATTTTAGCACAAGATATGGAGCATAGCAAATAATCTCCTGCTGAAAATTCCAAATCTTCAAACTGAGTATCATTATTTATCTCTATTGTTTTCATATACTTCTGGCTGAAAGCATGATTTCCTTTAGTGAATTTTTGGAGAAAAGCCATAATATGCCTTCTCAAGATAATATCACTTAGCTCTCGATATTCATCAATTTTTTTCTTTTTTACAAGTATCTTTATTTCAGACTTAATTCTACCATATAGTTTTTCATATAGTGTAACATCTGATTCTTTTGTATCATACCAGTTTATATTACAATTATTGAGTAAGTATTCGGATATAAAATGCTGAATATTATCAGGCTTAACTATTATTTTTTCCTTCGTTGTAGATATTGTCTTTAGTTTGCAATTAACAAACTGATTATTAAATGCTCCCCATATCATGTAGGCAGATAAGTCTTTTCCAAACATTATATAGTAAGAGTGAAGCATTTTTTCTCCTTTTGAAAGGATATACATATCTAGTGTTGGGTATTTTAGATATGGAAGAAACTCTCTTTCTTTTCTATCCTTTAAATCCTCTACTTCCTTTATTTCAGCATCAAGTCTCTTTTTTATTTTATCATAATGAATAGACATTAGTTTATTTTGGTCTTGATATGAGTGGTAGCTAAATGTTGGTTCATTGTTAGTATAAATGTAATTTTTCAATATGCTTATCCTAAGTAGATTCTCAATATAAGAGCCTTCTATATAATTGTATTGAATAAATTGTTTAGGATACGGCATTATTACATAAATATCTGATTTTTCTCTGGTTCTTGCTAATGCTTGTATCAAGGAAATTATACCATTTGTGAATATTCCAAAATCTCCACTCTTAACAAAACCTTGCATAGAGTATTTAGGTGGTAGAATTATAACATAACCACTATTCTTTTCTTTAATACTTACTCCTGTTTTAAAGGTAGTACCAATATTACATTTACCTTGAATATAGTTGCTACTATATGTTATTTCATCTGGAATACCTTTGTTTTTCTTTTGTCTATCTGTTAGATGGTCTTGCTCTGGTATGCAGATATTGATATTTTCCCCGAATTTAGATGTTAGCAAATCTCTTATCCTAACACCTTCTGTCCCATCAACAAGCCTGGAACATAGTCTTTTAGAATAAGACAATATGTTTAATACTTGATGTTTTTCAATTATTGGAGCAAGTAGTTCAACAAGTTCATTAGAGTCAAAATCATATGTATAGCCTTTTGTTAGATGGATGTGTAAGTTACTTAGTTTACTAACTTGTTGTTTCCTCTTAGACTCTATTATTTGAAGTTTCTTATGTGTTAGTTCTGCAATATATTTTATTACCACTTTAGATGCTTCATTGAAAGTCGCACTTAGAATAAAGGTTTTATGCAATACACTTTTAGTCCTGAATTTCCATAAGTTGAATATCAGGTCTTGTTTGAAGTTATGTATTGAATCATGTATTTCATCTAAGATTATTACTATTTTTCTATTGGTGTTTTTATTGATAGAGATAATTTTATCAAGATATGAGCGTTTTACAAATCCTTGTTCTACAGCATCATCCCCTGGATTACCTAATAAACAATTGATGGTAAATACATGAAGTCTTTCTGAACTGGATTTTTCAACTTCCTTTATTATCTGGGAAGATGTAGTCTCATTATCAATTTCTACTAAGTTTGCATAATCTGGAATATTGACATCAACCTGTTCTTTTAGTAGTATTTCTTCCATGTCTTTGATATACTGTTTTACAAGAGATTTGTGAGGAACTGCAAAAATAACAGAGTAAAGAGGATTGTTATTATCATCATAAGTCAAATAAAACTTCTTTGCAATATCTATAGCAAGTGTACTTTTACCTTGTCCCACAGATGAATTTATAACTACAGTATTACTTTCATTGTAATCTACGATGTTCTTGCTGTTAATAACATCAGATAAATACTCAGTGTCTTGTAAGTCTAATATTGTTTTTGTTGTTTTTAAGCCTACAGATTCTTCTTCATTCCAGAAGTCCTCAATATTCAACTCTTTGTATTCTATCTCTTTGTGGATGATTTCTGTATCTTTTACATTGTGGTCAAGGTTTGCAGCCATAATAACTTAGGGATTTGTCGATTTAACTTCTTTGTCCATATTTTAGTAAACTATTATATAAGGTATCTCCTAAAAAGTGGACAAACAAACCCCTAAATTATCAAAAATGTTAATAAAGACTTTAGTTCAGTTGAGATTAATTTACAACAAATTTACAAGTGCTTCATCAATCTGGTTATTTTCAAAGCTGTCTAAGTAAATTTGAGTAGTCTTGAGGTCAGAGTGTCCTAAAGTTTCTCCAATCAAAGCAATGTTTACTCCAGAGTTTTTCAATACAGTAGCATAGCTGTGTCTGGCTACATATGTAGTCAAATTCACATCTTCTCCAATCAGCTTGGATATATCCTTTAATGCCTTGTTTACTTTTCCCATAACTTTATGTATTCTGTTATATTTTTGAATTTCAGTTAAATGAGTATTTTTATCCAGAATTGGGAAAATATAGCCTGTTGTATTCACATTCACAGAATATTTGTCAACTATTTTAATAGCGGGTTCTATCAACGGAATAGTAATCTGTTTACCTGTTTTCTTGCGTTTATATGACATATTATTTCCGATGATGTTACTCATGGTTAAATGTGAAATGTCGGAGAAATTGATGCCACCACACAAATAACTGAATATAAATATATCCTTCGCAAACTGTAGATAATACCGCTTCTTGCTTATATCAAGTTCAATAATTTTTATTATCAATTCTTTACTGATTGCCCTTTTATTGGTCTTAGTGTCGAATTTTGATATTTTAAATTCATGGAATGGATATAAGTTTCGTCTTACATGTTTAGCTTCTATTGCTTTATTGTAAGCACTTCTCAGTGTTCTAAATGAAAGGCTTATGCTTGTTTCAGCATTCTTTTTCGTTCTTAACCAAGCTTCATATTCATTGAGCCACTTAACATCAATGTCACTAAATGGTATATCAATCTTACCTTTAGTAAAACTTCTGATAGAATTATAAGAATCTTTATATACCAGATAATTACCTTGTTTTCCTAAAGACCTGAATTTGGCTATGAGTTCCTTGTAAAATTCTTCAACTGTTTTTAATTCAATCTTATCTGATACAGAAGTAAGTAATGTTGTTGCTGTATAATCTTTACGTTCGGAGTTTAACTCCAGAATCTGCTTTTGAAACTCAGTCTCTTTTTCAAGTATAATCTTGAGTATTAATTCTTTATTGGGGCAATTAGGCTTTGGTTTATTCTTCTTAAAGTCCCAATGTTTCGGACTAACAGATATACCAAGACTCTGGTATTTCTTTTTGTTGTCTTTACATATCCTTATCATTAAAGGATGTTCTCCATTTGCTAATACTTTTGATTTGTAACATATCACATTTACAGTACTTTTCATTGAGTTTTTCAGTTTAACTCTTGGTTTACCTGAGTCAAAGAAAAACGACCAATTTTGCAGTATTTGGTATAAAAACAAAAAACACTTACATCTCTGTAAGTGTCTCTTTTTCAATTGTCGGGATACCAGGATTCGAAC
>NZ_QVMM01000033.1 GCF_010501065.1 Dysgonomonas sp. 216
CATCTCGTCCGAGACACTTAGTGGTATACTTTTCAATTACTAAGTGGACTACTTTTCAATTATATTATACATTCATATGGCAAAGAAAGCAAAGCAATGCAGTAACTGCGAATTCTGGAAAGGATTGGATCCTGAAAGGAATCTCTGTTCTGAAGTGAAAGTTGGAACTGATGTTTTCATCAGTGGCCTATATCTTCAAACAGCTTCAAGTTTCGGATGTAACAAATTTAAAGAAAAGGAGGTTAAAGATGATTCAATATCTGGTTCAGATGCTTCTGATAGCTCTGGTAATTAGTATTTGTTGTATTGGAATATTTGCTACTACATGGAAAGATATGATATTTTACTCTCTATCAATCAAGATTGAGAAATGGTTTGTTAAAATCACATCTTTCAAAATTGGAGTTGCATTATGCAAACCTCTCTTTAGATGTCCTATATGCATGAGTTCTTTTTGGACTGTTATGGCTTGGATAATATCCGGATTCAGCTTTAATCTTTTATTGATGATCCTGCTTGTTTGTGGCCTCAATACTGTTCTAACTTCTATCATATCAAATATCCTTCCAGATGAATAGGAAAATAGCTTATACAAGTTTTATTTGCTTGGTTTTCTTTTTCTGGATCATCTATCCTTACAAGTGGATCAAACAGTCTGTATTCAATCACAGGAAAGAGAAAGCTATCCAGGAGGCAAAAGATTTGAGCTTTGAGAAAGGCCACAAGTTTTTCGTAGTTCAGAATGGAATGAAATTCCTTGTTGGAGATAAGAAATATTTCAGAGGAATGAACACAAAGTACAAGAAGAGGATCAAAGGAACTCAACTCCTTTTCGATTACAGAGAAGCAATAATATTTACAGCTAATGAAAGAATTGCTAATAGCTAACGGATGGGAACATTTCAGAACAGGATGCTCTTGTAGTGGATCTCCAAGGTTCTATAAACACTTGGATCATTTTGGTTATATAGTAATCATTAGAAACAATAAATTCTCTATCAAAAAGGGAAATCAAGTTTTAATATCGGATAAACCAGAATTATTTAAACAATCACTTGAAAAATATGAACTTATTCAGAAAGATACAACAGAAGATCAGAACACGGAAGCATAACCGGAAAGATCCTAAAAAGGTTTTTCCATATACCAATCACATTATAACACATACTTTCACTGTTGCAGGAGTGGATTATTATCAGTTTGATGATATATTCAATCTCCCTTTTGAACGTGGCCTTATGGCTTTGGCCATCTATGAAGAAACAAGGATGAATTGCAATAGAGAATATCTTGAAAAGCATGTTGAAGTCATGGATGATCTTCTCCATTCTAACAAGGTTGATATATATAAGATCAATCAGCTTAACGAACAGATGAAAGAGAGGCTGAATATATCTTTCAATACATCTCTTCTCTATAAACTTGCATCCGTTGTTTTCTTTGACAAGAAAGAAAATCCTTCCTTATATGAACCGGAATATTGTGATAAAAAAATAGAATTTTGGAAGGAACATAAAGGAATGACAGATTTTTTTTTACAAAAGCCGTTACTGGAATTAATTCCATTTTTGCAGAATGTAGAGTTCGATTTGGAGACTTATTCCGAAATGATCGACAAGATAGACAAAATTCATTTGGAACGTTTACGGCTTTCCAAATCCAAAAATTGATTGATTCCTTTGAAGATTGGAAGCTAATTCTCATAGAAAAGAAAGTTGATCTTTCAACACTTACTATTTATGAATTCTTCTTCCAACTTAATAAAGCTCTGAAAACTCAATCTCCTAAAAAAGAAAATGGCAAGTAATGTATTAATTAATTTTTCTGCTGATACTGGAGGATTAGATGAAGCGAATAGAAAGTTACAAGAATTAAAAACTCAAGAACAGGAACTTACAAGAGAAGTTCAAAATCTTCAGCGAGTTCAAGCTGCTGATGCTAAAGCTGCTAAAAATGAGAAAGAGAGAGCTAAAGCTGTTCTTGAATATGAAAAAGCTATTGTTGATACTAAAAAAAGTATTGAGGATCTTTCTAATGCTCAAAAAGAACTTGAAAAGAACATTGCTTCTTCCAATATTGAAAAATCATTTCGTGCAATCAGATTTGAACTTGAAGAACAATTGAGAGTAATGCGTCTCAATGGAGAAGCTGGATCTGAGGAATATGAGAAAATAAGACAAAAACTCACTGAACTCAATATTGCTCAAAAAGAAGTAACTGCTGAACTTAAACAGCAAACTTCAGCTACATATGTTTTTGATTCTATTCTTCAAGGAACTCAGCTTGCAACCGGAGGAGTATCAGTATTAACAGGAGCTTATGCTTTATTAGGTCAAGAAAATAAAGAGATACAGCAATTGATGTTGAAGCTTAATGCTTTAACAACTATCAATACAGGGCTTCAGCAAGTCCAGAATGCAGTAATGGGAGAAGGAAATATTATTCAAAGAGTTTCCATCTTGCAAACAAGAGCAAAAGTTGCTGCTGAAGCTTTATCAACAAAGGGAACAATAACTGCTACTATTGCTCAAAAAGCATTTAATCTCGTTGCATATGCTAATCCATATGTTCTTCTCGCTGTTGCTATTATTACAGTTGTTGGAGCTTTATATATATTCTCAAGAAATACCGAAACTGCTGCTGAAAAACAGAAGAAATTAAATGAATTAGTGAAAGAATCTATTGATTTAAAAGATAAGTATGCAGATGAATTAAAGAAACGTGGAGAAGAGAATATTGCATCATTGCAACGTGAATATGATCTGATGAAAGCAAGAGGTGCAAGTGAAGCTCAATTAGCATTAAAACAAAGGCAAATAGATCAGGAGCGCATCAAGAATGCTAATACAATGGCTATCTATTATAAAGATGAAATATCTAACATAGAAAAAAATAAAGCTGCTGTTGACAAATATACAAGAGGACTTGCAAATATGAATAATGCTCTTTATGAAGCTCAAAAAAAGGGATTAAAGAAAACTACATTCATGTTTGATGGACAAGTCCAAAAAATAAGTATAAATGAAAAAGCAATAGAATCTGCAAGAGAAAAATTACAACAAGGTCTTGATATTTCTACTCTTAGACTAAATCAAGGAAGATCTGCTCTAAAACAACAAGAAGAGGCCATACAAGAGGAGCAAAAGAATAGAGAAGAAGCTAATAAAAAAGCTGCTGAAGCTGGAAGAAGAAGTGCTATTGCTGAAGCTGAATATAGAGTTCTAATATCAAAGAAAGGAAGTCAGGAAGAATTAAATGCTCAAATTTCTGCTCTTGAAGCGAAAAAACAAGCAGATCTTCAGAATGCTAATATTACCAAGGGAGAACGCCTCCGGATCACTAAAGAAACGGAACTTCAAATTCAGCAACTCAGAGATGATTATAATAAAAAACAACTTCAGGATGAACTTGAATTGATTAATGCAGGATTATCAGCAGCAAAAGAAGGATCTATTCAGGAATACAACCTCAATATAAATAGATTAGCTCAACAAAAGAAAATAGAGCTTTCTGATAGGAATTTAACAGCAAATCAAAAACTTGCTATTGAAGCCAAATATAATAAAGAAGTTGAAAAGCTTACTGATGATTATTTGAATCATGTTGCTGAAACGGAAACAAACACTCAGTTATCAACTATTAAAACAAGATTAGCTCAAGCCAAATCCGGAACAGAAGAAGAATATTCTCTTAGAATTCTTCTTGCTGAAGAAAATGCTCGATTGCAAAGGCAGGATGTTGAGAATACTATCAAAAATGAAGAGCTAAAAGCAGCAAGGATAAAAGAAATCAATGCTGAATTAGCTAAAGAAAAGAAAGAAATCCTCAATGATCAAGATACATCAACAATAAAAAGAAATGCTGATCAGGAAACTCTTATTTATACTCAACAATATGAAAAAGGAAAAATTTCAAGAAGGGAATATGAGAGTGAAATGAACCGGATCACTATTGAATCTCTCAATAAACAAATTGATGCCAGAAGAAAAAATGGAGAAGATACTATTGATCTGGAACAAGAGCTTGCTGAAAAACGCATTGAAATAGCTGAACAAGAAGCTGAAGCAAGAGCTGCTATACAGGAGGAACTATTCAATACAATTTCTGTATTATCTTCCACTTATTACGATTCTCAGAAAAATAAAATACAACAGCAATTGTCAGATCTTGATCATTATTATACAACAGATGCAGAAAAAGCAAAAGAGAATTCTAATTTGAAACTAATATCTGAAGAAGAGTATAATAGAAGGCAGTTAGAATTGAAACAAAAACAAGCCAAAGCAGAAAAGAATGAAGCTATATTCAATCTTATACTAACTAATGGACAAGCAGTAGCAAGAGCATTTAAAGATTATCCATTTCCAGCATCTGCTGTTATTGCTGCTCTTGTAGGAGTTCAAACATTAGCTCAATTAAACAATATTAGATCACAACCTCTTCCAAAATATTGGAAAGGCCGTAAAGGAGGAAAAGGAGAATTTGCTCTTGTTGGAGAATATGGAGCTGAATTGATGTATATTCCTAAAGGAGCCTCAATAATGCCATCATATGATTCAGCTAAAGCTTTAAATGGAGACTATTCTGTTATGAATAAATGGAACATGCCGGCAATGAATCCTTCTTATCCTGTTGTTCCTGCAATATCTCAACAGCTAATCACAGATGCAAGGAGTTCTTATGATTCTGAAATAGATTATGATAAAATTGGAAAATCTGTTGCTAAATATCAAAAAAAGCCTGTTGAAAGGCCTGTATATGTTTCTGTTGATCGATCTGGCACAACCATAACAGATGGGAATACTAAAACTAAATATCTGAATAATAAATTTAAAGGTGTAATGTAATGGAAAATTTCAGAAGATATTTTCTTATATATAAAGATGCTGAAACAGAAATAAAAGAACCAATTGGATTTGATGGATTTAAGCCAAAACTATCAAGAGGTGAATCTCATGGCACAATATGGGAATATTCAGAAGTTACTCTTGGCTTTTGTGGAGCTGGCTATGAAATCTGTAAAACAGCATATTTAAACGAAGGAATAGAAACTGAAGTTATTCTTTTAGTAGAAGAATTATTTAATAATGTTTGGGAGGAATTCTACAAAGGAAGACTTGATTTCGCTCAATATACTGAAACAAAAGGCAATTCTTATACTATTCATCTTGGAATTGCACAAATAGACATTCAAACTGTAATAAGAAACAGACTTGAAACAAAAGTTGAACTTGAATCGCTTACAGGATTTGATGGAGCTGCTCTTCCTGAATATGAAAGCATGAAGAAAGAAATATATATTGAAGGTAAAGCCGTTGTTACTTCGAGCCGATTGGATTCCGAAAAGTCAAAGCCCGCAAATCTAAGTGGAGCTGGTTTAAGATATATGTCAATTACCTTCTGGAATCCTGTAAAAGAAGAGTTTATTGAACTTGACAATTCCCTTCATACGGGGAATCTATCTGATATTCGTCCTATCTTAACAGTACCAAACAATGATATAGCTTATTCCAACTTTCGAATTAAGGCTTCTTTTTTCGTATCAGCCGGAGGAATAGGTGCACCAATAAATTCAATAAAAGTATTTTATAAAATAAATGAAGGTGATCCTGTAGAAATATCGGAGGATGTTCCTTATTTTGGAGCATCTGTTTCTTTTGACTTGAATTTTAATTTAGTAGCCGATGACAAATTTTATTTATATGCTTTGATTGATTCCGGTGCAACAGGGAATTGGGATGCTAATGTAAGCCCTATACATAATACAGAGGTGGCTTTTTTCGAAGTTTCAGGTCAATCAAAATATAAAGATACACCTGCAAATTTAAGTCTGGTACATGAATCTTTGAGCAGGGTTGTAGAATCTATTACCAACGGAGATGTTACTGTTCAGTCTGACTATTACGCCAGAATAGATAGTGAAGTTAATCCAATTGATACTGATGGTTGCGGTTCATTACGTGGAGTTGTATCCGGGCTTAATTTAAGAAACGGAGAACTAACAGATGGAAGTCTTCCTTCTACATATATTTCATTGAAAGATTTTCTTGATTCTTTATCATCAATTGATTGCATAGGCTACGGATTGCAAGGTAATAAACTAATTGTTGAGCCTTATAGATATTTCTACAAACAAGATGTAATTATGTCATGCAATAATGTTAGTAATATAGAAAGAAAAATCGATTTGTCTAGATCCTATCAATTGTTTAATAATGGATATAAGAAATGGGAGGCTGAAGAATATAATGGAATTGATGGATTTCATGGAAAAAGACAATACCGAACAAGTTTAAAAATGAGTGATACTAAACTTGAAAAAGAATGTAGCTTTGTTGCTGATGGTTATGCTATAGAAGCAACCAGACGAAAACAAATAGACAATGATACAAAAGACTGGAGGTATGACAATGACATATTTATTATTTGTCTTAAGAGAAATGATACATCTATTGTTGTTGATACAGGTGTAAGTGACCCTGATAAAACCGTAATTGATTCTAATAGTAT
This sequence comes from Dysgonomonas sp. 216, assembly GCF_010501065.1. Taxonomy (GTDB): domain Bacteria; phylum Bacteroidota; class Bacteroidia; order Bacteroidales; family Dysgonomonadaceae; genus QVMM01. Next base: position 6,511 of record NZ_QVMM01000033.1, read on the forward strand.
ATACAATGCTTCAATATCGCCTGCAAGAAATGCAATGAGATGGTATAGCTGGATAATGCAGGGTGTAAAGTTAGATGATGAATTAATATTTGCAGGAGGAGAAGGATATGTTAAGGCAAAACTAGAAACTTCAAATGAGTGCACAATAGAATCATCTGTATTAAGTGAATCTCAGAATATAACTTTATCTCAATTTAAAGACCTTAATTATCCATATTCTATATTTAAACCTGAAATTATTTCATTCAATTATCCAATAACTAGACATGATTTTACAAACATTAAATCTAATCCATATGGATTGATTGAATTTAATGGAGAATTAGGATGGATAAAAGAAGTTGAGTTTGATATCTTAAAATGCATGGCAAAATTTCAATTAATACCAAAAAAATAGAGCAATTTAATTGCTCTATTCATATTATCTAATCAATCTTTAAGAAACTAATATTTATCTCATATAAAAATGAATCAGTTTTAAGATTCGCTATAGGTGTCATATAAGTAATTATTCTGCTCTTATAGTTTCCAGCTAAATTCATTTCATCATCAACAACCCTTGATGAGTCCGGTATAAGTGTACTTAGAGGATTTCTCAGTATAGATTGAATATTAGCATCCGTTTCTGATATATCATCATCAATCAATGTTATTGATTTAAATATATTTTGATCATCAACATTTTTGTAATTGACAATATATTTAGATTGCCAATTGTATTTAGGATCATCATCATCATCACAAGAAATAAATCCAATAGATACAATGATTGCAATTAGAGCTAATTTTAGTTTCATCTGAAATTGTTTTAAGTTTAATTAAGTGCAAATATATATCAAATTATTTAATATCAAAACGTTGCATAAACAACATAATGTAATATCGTTTATTATTTAAACGAATAAATACAAGTGGAAAATAAGAATAGCTAATTTAGAGTTATTATCCAATTATTAAGTTATTTTGTAGTTGGTTATTACAGTTTCTAACTATGGGTTTACGAAAGTTTTTTCTAATGATCTTGGGATAAAAAAACCTTTTATACAATTAAAATTAATTATACTTATTTGAATATGATTCTTTTCTTTAAATCCGGCTCCTGGATATAGTTCATCTCCTTCCCAAAATACTCCTCTTACCGTATCAAAAGGAGAATATTTTATTTTCTCTGTTGTGCCATTATCTTTATTTTCAACAGGCAATTCGTTCAAGGCATGCACTGTCTGAATAACTTGACAATCCAAATTTCTTTTAAGTAAATCGAAGTTACCCGGTATATTCTTATTTTGAGGTAATTCGCTAACTCCACTTATCTTAATATTTTCAACAAGATAATTATATGCAGCTGGAAGCATTTTTAAATATTTGGTATCAATTAAATCAAGGCAATTACCAAGATCTATAAATGCACCAAGAACAGCTGGCTCCTTTATTGAATCTGGATCTCTTTCTTGTTTCTCGATAGCCCAATCTAAGGCTCTTTCATAGTTGTTTTCCCAGAAATACAAACCCCATCCTAGCCAATCATAAATGTTTTTTTTGATTTTCATGGGTTCAGTTCCTAATACTATTTTATCTCTGGTCTCTTTGTCACATCCGTGAAATCCTATAACAATGTTACGTGATTTTGAATACATTATTGGGGGGGGGTAATAAAAGTTAATAGTAGTTTTAGTTGTGTTGAAGTTGATCCTATCTATTTAGTATTTTCATCAATAATCAAGATAGTACCTTTGTTATCAATCAAACCGATAGATTCTAAAAATGATAAAGCTTTTTCTTTTGTAATACTATGCATGTGAGATTCAATTTCTTCTATAGAAATATGAGTGCTATTTGCCTCTCCTATTTTTTTACTATAAGAACATGTTTCACATGATGAGAATCTTCTTTTTGCTATTTTATTAGATAAAACATTTTCTAAAATCCAAACACTGGGTTCTTTTTTAGAATTAAGATATCTATCCAAATAAGCAGATAATTTGCTATAATCATCATTATTAGCAACATCTTTTAATAAATCCAATATAAGAAGAAGATCCTCAGATTTGCTAGAGTGTTTAAGATAGTCCATATTATAAGGCAATGCAGGTTCATATACCTTAGCTACTTTTTCAGTAGGTATATAAGGAACCCTATAAACAACTTGGCCAGAAGAACCTCCTTCTAAAAAAAATGCTTTTTTAGTATCCTTTAATTTGTTTTTTGATGTGTTTCTATTTTTATTCATACGAAATAATATACACCATCTTCCCCCAAAGTGGTAATTTATTAATCAATAGACTATAATTATAACAATAGATTGGTAATGTTTGTTTCTTGTAATCGTTTATTTTATAAATTTCGAGCCGTTATAGTCTAGCAAAAGTAACTATTATTAAAAACTGAGCATTGAAAAATTAACATAAGTATTAATTAAATTAGGTTAAATAGAGCTCAATGTGATTATTTTAAATTCTATATGAATTTAATAAGCTCATTTTGATTATATTTGTCATGTTTATTATACACTTATGATTACATGTCCTGAATATTCATTTTTGCAATTTAATAATAATCTTGAAGATTGTTGTTGTAATATACCATTAGAAATTGCAGAAGCATCTGATATTAGCTTCTATGTCTGTATAATATAATTGAAAAGTAGTCCACTAAAATAATTGAAAAGTATACCACCAGTTAGGTAAAATGTGTG
>NZ_QVMM01000034.1 GCF_010501065.1 Dysgonomonas sp. 216
CATCTCGTCCGAGACACTTAGTGGTATACTTTTCAATTACTAAGTGGACTACTTTTCAATTATATTATACAATATATATTCCGAGGCTTCTTCGGGTTTTGTTCCATATATGGTTCGAGCAAAGAAATCGACAATTTTATCGTTTTTTATTACAGAGTCGACAGGGAAATATTGAGCAAAATTGATTCTGTGTCCTAAGCGGAATAACGGGGGGATTTCGTTTTCTCCTTTTATAGAAGATATCAGTATGCTTTTTTGAGGTTTCAGAAATTTATTCATTTCCTGAATAATAATGCCACCTAAGGAGTAGCCTGCTAGTATAAAAGCTTCCTGTGTATTTATTTCTTTTGCCATACGGCGGCTGTAGGCTTCAATAGATTCATCTTCCGATGGGATCAGCCACTCAATGTACTGTCTTTTGTAGCCTTCTGGTAAGGTAATGCGATCGAAAACTTTACAATTGGCAGCTAGGCCGGGTATAAAATATATATTCATTTTTTATCTTTCTTTATATACGTAATAGCCCAATGCAGCTAACGGAATAGCCATGAGTCCTATATATAGACCGTTTATTTGAAGTACCTGAGGCGCAAGTATAATAACTATAATTATGCCTGCAAGCGCTCCGCCCAAGTGGGCAGCATGGCCAATGTTGCCTAATTGTTGTTTCATACCATATACCGAATAGGCTAGATATAATATACCGAATATCCATCCCGGTATTGCTATCGGAATGAAAAATATATATAGACCTAATTGGGGGAAAATGGCAATAGCCGCAAATAGTATACCCGATACTCCGCCGGAAGCTCCTATTGCGCTGTAATAAGGGTTGCGGCGATACATCCATAGGCTGAGAAGGTTTCCGATAAGTATGGCTGCAAAATATATGATAAGATAAGCACCTGTTCCCAGAGTTGCAATAATAACATTCGAAAAGAAATATAGGGTAAGCATATTAAATAAAAGATGCATTCCATCGCCATGTAAAAAAGCAGAGGTAAGAAGTCTGTCGAATTGTTTGCCTCTTAATATGGCGTCGGTATTGAATTTTCCTCTTTCGAAGAAGTTTCTGTTACTGAATCCGAAAAAGCTGGTTATGCAGGTTATTGCAATAATGGCAAGGGTTATTGGGTGTATTTGATCCATTTTTAATATTGTCAGTTTATTAATAATGCAAAAATATTATTTTATTATAAAAGATTGCCTGTTAATCTAAAATCTTTAGTTTTGTTGTCCGATAATTAAAATTGAGTATATATATATGAAAATAATAGATATAGGTGTAAATCTTATGCATCGGTCGTTTAACGTCGATCGGGAGCAGGTGATTGACGATGCAGCCTTTGAAGGTGTATCGCCATTGATATTGACAGGGACGAGTGTTCGTAATAGTATCGAAACAGTTAAATACTCGTCACGTTTTCCTGAAAAATTGTATTGTACGGTGGGTGTTCATCCTCACGATGCAAAAAGTTGTAACGATTCTACAATTGCAAAATTGCGTGATTTGGCTAAAAATAAATGTGTAGTGGCTATCGGAGAGTGTGGGTTGGATTATAATCGCGATTTTTCGCCTCGTGATATTCAGCGTAAGTGGTTCGACGCCCAAATCGACTTGGCATGTGAACTAAATATGCCTTTGTTTTTGCATGAGCGCGATGCTTTTAATGATTTTTCGGAAATGTTGGAGAATCGTAGGAAAGATGTTCCGGCAATGGTTGTTCATTGCTTTACAGGGAATGAAGCGGAGTTGGATAAATACCTCGAAATGGATTGTTATATTGGAATAACAGGTTGGATTTGTGACGAAAGAAGAGGGAAGCACTTGCTGAAGCTTGTGAAAAAGATTCCGGCAAACAGATTGATGATAGAAACTGATGCTCCGTTTTTGACTCCTCGGAATATGGAAGAGAAGCCTCGAGACGGACGTAACGAGCCTAAATATCTTGTTCATATACTGGACGAAATGGCATACTATCTGGGTAAGGATATAGAAGATTTGGCCGACGAAACATACCAGAATACTCGTAGGTTTTTCGGAATTTAATTTATATCGATCCCTGTTCGATAAGGGTAGCTATGCGCTCAATCATTTTATCCTCGCCTTCGGGGTCGTAACGGGTTTTCAGATTGTTACCAAACAGTTTTGCAAAAGTATTGTAGAATCCGGCTTTTAGTCCACCAACAAGTGATTTTACTATATCGTACGACGAAACATTGCATTCTCTGTCTATTAGTTTTACAAGTATTTTCCCTTGGTTTTTGGTTAGCTTTTTCATTTGAGGTTTATATTTGTCCATAATAAATTTTTGGACTTCCTCTAAGAATTTTTGACGCTCTTTTTCTGTTTCAAGCGTCATCATTATTTCGTAGCTCTCTATTATATTATTGGCAACATCTTTAGCGTATGGGAGGGTGCGTTTAACATCGCGTACAAGTTTGGAGTAGGCAATTCTTTCTTTTTCGTTTTTAAATTTCAAAGGACCAAATACAATGACATCGGGCAGATATCCTCGTAAAATAGTGTCATTTCCTGTTATTTCGGCAGTATAAAATACTTTTCTTTGTCTTTCGCGGATATTAGCCGATAGCAACAATGGAAAACAGATGACTATGGTTAAAAGTATTAATATTTTATTTTTCACTAACTCGCGATCTTATTGTATTCGATAGCTAAAATAATCAGAATAAAAATATAATGAGATATTTTGGGCGATATTATTGTGTTAAGTATAATTAAACGAAAAAGCCATTGGCGTTTCTCAAAAATTATTCTTATCTTTGCGTCCATTCTGAATATAGCACATAAAAGTGGGAAAGTTTAGTCTTTATAAAATACCGTTAAGAGGCCTTTCGGATGGCATTCATGAGTTTGAATATAAGCTTAGTAATGAGTTTTTTAAACTTGTGGCCGATGCCGATGCCGATTTGCAAAAGGGAAAGGTTGAGGTGAAGCTGTTGGTAAATCGTAAGTCCAATATGTTTGAGCTCAATTTTGCATTGGCGGGCGAAGTATTTGTTCCATGTGACAGATGCTTGGACGATGTAATTATTGAAGTAGCTTCCGATAATAAACTTATAGTTAAGTTTGGAAAAGAGTATTCGGAAGAAAGTGACGAAATTGTGATCATACCCGAAGATGACGGCGAAATAAATATTGCGTGGTTCTTATATGAGTTTGTCTCGTTAAGTATTCCGATGAAGCATGTTCATCCTCCCGGTAAGTGTAACAAAATGATGTCGTCTAAGTTAAATAAGCATAAGGCTGTGAGTGTTGAAGACGATGACGATTCGGACGATAGCGATATGGACGAAGATATTGCGGTTGATGATGTAGACGCAGAAGTTAGTGACCCTCGCTGGAATAAACTCAAAGATTTAAATATTGAAGAATAAATATAACAGAAACTAAATTATTAATAAAAAATGGCACATCCTAAACGAAGACAATCAAGCTCAAGGCAAGGAAAAAGAAGAACTCATGATAAAGCCGTAGCTCCAACGTTGGCTATTTGCTCAAACTGTGGCGCATGGCATGTGTTCCATACTGTTTGCGGAGAATGCGGACATTACAGAGGTAAATTAGCTATTGAAAAAGAAGCAGCTATTTAATCCCTGTTAAAGAGAAATAAAGCCCTAGAGAAACTCTTTAGGGTGTTTTATTTTTAAATCATAGTCTTTTTTTATAAATACAAAAAGCTATGATATTGTTGAATATAACAGAAAAACAATGATTCAAGCAGTAATTACGGGTATAGGGGCATATGTTCCCGAAGATGTAATCACGAATGAGGATTTATCGAAAATGGTTGAGACAAGTGACGAATGGATCATGTCTCGTGTTGGTATAAAAGAACGTCACGTTTTGAAAGGCGAAGGAAAAGGAACCTCAGTCATGGGAGGTAAAGCCGTAAAAATGTTGTTGGAAAAAACTAATACCAAACCCGAAGAAGTAGATCTTATAATTTGTGCAACAACAACTCCGGACTATCCTTTCCCGTCAACAGCAGCACTTGTGGCTGAAGCCTGTGGTATAAAAAATGCTTTTGGCTTTGACTTAAATGCAGCTTGTTCAGGATTTATATTCGCTTTAGAAGTTGGTTCAAACTTCATAAAATCAGGTAAATATAAAAAAGTAATAATAATAGGTGGTGATAAAATGACATCTATCACTAACTATGCTGACAGAACAACATGTACTCTTTTTGGTGATGCGGCCGGAGCTGTAATGCTTGAGCCTACAGACGAGAGTTATGGTATTATGGATACTATTTTGCATACCGATGGAGTTGGTATACCTCACTTAAGATTAAGTGGAGGTGGTTCGGCTCATCCTGCGTCGCAAGAAACGCTTGAAAAAAATATGCACTATATTTATCAGGAAGGGCAGGTTGTATTTAAACATGCTGTATCGCGTATGGCTGATGTGTCGGCCGAAATAATGGAACGTAATAACCTAACAAAAGACGATATTTCGTGGTTTGTGCCTCATCAGGCAAACAAACGTATCATTGATGCGGCTGCCAATCGTATGGGACTAACCGAAGATAAGGTTATGGTAAATATACAGAAATACGGAAACTCAAGTGCCGGAACTATTCCAATGTGTTTATGGGAATGGGAAGAAAAGTTGAAAAAAGGAGACAATGTTATTCTTGCAGCTTTTGGAGCCGGATTTACCTGGGGATCGGTATACTTGAAATGGGGATACACCAGAAGTGAACAATAAAGATTATTAGTTGCTTAACTATAATATAACGAAACGCACCTTTGTGAGGTGCGTTTTTTTATGCTACTTTTGTAAGCTAAAGTAAATCAGAATAAATGCATAAATCAGGATTTGTAAATATTGTAGGAAACCCCAATGTTGGGAAATCTACATTAATGAATGTGTTGGTAGGCGAAAAAATTTCGATAATTACCTCAAAGGCACAAACAACGCGGCACCGTATTCTCGGTATAGTGAATACCGATGAGTATCAGATTGTTTATTCCGATACGCCGGGGGTTTTGCGCCCCAATTATAAATTGCAAGAGTCGATGTTGAAATTTTCGGAATCGGCTTTAAGCGATGCCGATGTTTTGTTATATGTAACCGATGTAGTTGAAAAGACATCTAAAAATGAGGGGTTTATACGGAAAGTTCAGAATGTGAGCGCTCCGGTTTTACTCCTGATAAATAAAATCGATCAGACTAATCAAGAGGGGTTGGAGGCATTGGTTGAGGAGTGGCGTACACTTTTACCTAAAGCCGAAATTTATCCAATATCGGCTCTTAATAAATTCAATGTAGATGTTGTGAAAAAGCGCATTATGCAATTGATTCCTGAATCGCCTCCATATTTCGAAAAAGATGCTTTGACCGACCGTCCTGCACGTTTTTTCGTTACCGAAATAGTACGCGAAAAAATTCTTTTATATTATCAGAAGGAAATACCATACTCGGTTGAAGTTATTGTTGAAGAATTTAAGGAAGAGCAGGATATTATTAATATACGTGTGCTTATTATTGTGGAACGTGATACCCAGAAGGGTATTGTGATTGGTAATAAAGGTTTAGCTTTGAAAAAAGTGGGGGCAATGGCCCGTAAAGATATAGAACGTTTTTTCGATAAAAAAGTATTCCTTACGATGTATGTGAAAGTCGAAAAAGACTGGCGAAGCCGCGATAATTTGCTACGCCAATATGGTTACCGTCTCGATTAATTTTATAAGAAAAAGATAAAACATTATTACAGAATAAATAGTATCGAAAATGAAAAAATATTTATTAATTCTAAGCTTATCAGCAATTGGTTATATGGGATATTCTCAAGATAAAAAATTAAATATCGAGGCACTTGATGCTTCAAATCCGTTTGCAACGGAATTTAATACACCTAAAAATACGCCTCCTTTCGATTTGATAAAGGAAGAGCACTATATGCCTGCTTTTATAAGTGGAATGGCTCAACAGGCTACCGAAATAAATGCTATTGCAAATAGTTCACAATCACCAACATTTGAAAACACTGTTGTAGCTTTGGACGAAAGTGGAGAATTGCTCAATCGTGTTTCATCTGTCTTTTATTCGATGACAGGAGCTATGACTAACCCTAACTTGCAAGCTATAGCTGCTGATATATCGCCTAAAATGTCGGAACATAGCGATAATATTTATTTAAATGAGCAATTATTCAATCGTATAAAGGCTGTTTATGATAATATGAATGGCGATAATAAGTTGACTGTTGAAGATAAACGTCTTATTGATAAGTATTATAAAGCATTTGTGCGTTCGGGTATAATGCTTGACGAAACTAAAAAATCGAGATTAAGAGAGATAAATAAAGAGCTGGGATTGCTTTCTTTAAATTTCGGAAAGAATTTATTAGCCGAAACAAACAGCTTCGAACTGGTAATTGAGAACAGTAAAGATCTTTCGGGGCTTCCCTCCGATGTTATAGAGGTTGCGGCAGGTGCTGCTAAGACTAAAGGGTACGATGGTAAATGGGTTTTCACACTAAGTAAGCCTAGCTGGGTTCCTTTTCTGCAATATGCCGATAGCAGACAATTGCGCGAGGTGCTGTATAAAGCAATGTATAACCGGGGGAACAACGGAAACGAGCATGATAATAACGATATTATAAATAAGATTGTGAATTTGAGGCTCGAAAAAGCTAATATGCTTGGATATAAAACACATGCCGATTTTGTTTTAGCCGAGACAATGGCAAAAACTCCCGAAAATGTATCCAAACTGTTAAATAATTTGTGGGAATATGCTTTACCACAAGCCAAAAAAGAAAAAGAAGAACTCCAGAAGATGATCGATCGCGAAGGAGGACACTTTAAACTTGAATCGTGGGACTGGTGGTACTACACCGAAAAGCTTCGGAAAGAAAAGTATAATTTAGACGAAGAGGAAATCAAGCCTTATTTTATGATCGACAATGTTCGTGACGGAGCTTTTATGGTTGCTAACAAACTGTATGGTCTGAATTTTAAGGAACTTGATAATGTGCCTGTCTATCAGAAAGATGTAAAGGCTTTTGAGGTTACGGGTGGTGATGGTTCTTACATTGGGGTATTGTATCTGGATTATTTCCCCCGTGCCGAAAAACGTAATGGGGCGTGGATGGGAAGTTTCCGTAAACAACAGGTATATAAAGGTAAATATATAAATCCCATTATTTATAATGTAGGTAATTTTGCGTTACCAACCGAGGATAAGCCTTCGTTGCTAACATTGGAACATGTTACTACATTGTTTCATGAATTTGGGCACGCTTTGCACGGACTGCTATCCGATTGTAAATATAACGGATTGTCCGGGACTTCGGTTTCGCGCGATTTTGTAGAACTACCTTCGCAAATTTATGAGCATTGGGCACTTCATCCTGATGTATTGAAGATGTATGCAAAACATTACCAAACAGGTGAGGCTATCCCCGATGCCTTAATAAAGAAAATACAAGAGGCTTCGAATTTTAATAAGGGATTTGAAACAACCGAACTTGTAGCGGCTGCTATTCTTGATATGAAATGGCATACAATACAAGCTGATCAAACTTTAAAAGCCAGCGATTTCGAAGATCGTTCTATGAATGAAATAGGTTTAATACCCGAAATTATTGTAAGATATAAGAGTCCGTACTTTGCTCATATCTTTGATGGCGGATATTCGTCGGGATATTATAGCTATTTGTGGTCGGAAGTGTTGGATGCCGATGCATTTCAGGCGTTCGAAGAAAATGGTATATTTGACCCGAAAACAGCAAACCTATTCCGTGAGTTTGTTTTGTCGAAGGGAGGAAGCGAAGATCCGATGACCCTTTATAAGCGTTTCAGAGGAGCAGAGCCCAATCCTATTTATATGATAAAGAACAGAGGTTTTATTAAATAGATATCGATATACTGTCCCGTCCTAATATAGGTTGACAGGATTTATACTAAAATATAATAAGAATCGGTAGTCTTTAG
>NZ_QVMM01000035.1 GCF_010501065.1 Dysgonomonas sp. 216
AAAGCCCCGTATTAAATAAATAATACGAGGCTTTATTATATAAGTGGCGGCTACCTACTCTCCCACCCAAAGGGCAGTACCATCGGCGCAATTGGGCTTAACTTCTCTGTTCGAAAAGGGAAGAGGTGGAACCCCAACGCTATAACCACCTGAATATTGTTATATAAACCTAAAACGGAATATATATTGTTTCAGATGACTGATATAAAAAAGAGCGCAAAACAAATAAAAGCTTGTATAACTTTTTGATTGCAGCTATCTGAACACCCTGCTTGAGGTGCACGATATTAAAAAACTGTTCGGGCAATTAGTACTACTCGGCTATGACATTACTGCCTTTACACCTGTAGCCTATCAACGTTGTAGTCTACAACAACCCTTATAAAGATATCTTATCTTGAGGCCGGCTTCGTACTTAGATGCTTTCAGCACTTATCCGATCCAGACTTAGCTACCCGGCGATGCTCCTGGCGAAACAACCGGTAAACCAGAGGTCTGTCCAACACGGTCCTCTCGTACTAGTGTCAGATCCCCGCAAATATCTTACGCCCACGATAGATAGAGACCGAACTGTCTCACGACGTTCTGAACCCAGCTCGCGTGCCACTTTAATGGGCGAACAGCCCAACCCTTGGGACCTTCTCCAGCCCCAGGATGTGACGAGCCGACATCGAGGTGCCAAACCATTCCGTCGATATGAGCTCTTGGGAATGATCAGCCTGTTATCCCCGGAGTACCTTTTATCCTTTGAGCGATGGCCATTCCATACTGAAACCACCGGATCACTATGCTCTAGTTTCCTACCTGTTCGACTTGTCGGTCTTACAGTCAAGCGCGCTTATACCATTACACTCTACGAACGGTTACCAATCGTCCTGAGCGCACCTTTAGAAGCCTCCGTTACTCTTTTGGAGGCGACCACCCCAGTCAAACTACCCACCATACAATGTCCCCGTTTCAACGGGTTAGATTTCAAACAATTAAAGGGCCGTATTTCAAGGGCGGCTCCACGAATACTTGCGTACCCGATTCATTGCCTCCGGCCTATCCTACACATCAAGTGCCCAAAATCAATGTAAAGCTATAGTAAAGGTTCACGGGGTCTTTTCGTCCCATCGCGGGTAATCGGCATCTTCACCGATACTACAATTTCACCGAGCTCACAGTTGAGACAGTGTCCAGATCATTACACCATTCGTGCAGGTCGGAACTTACCCGACAAGGAATTTCGCTACCTTAGGACCGTTATAGTTACGGCCGCCGTTTACTGGGGCTTCAATTCAATGCTTCTCCTTGCGGATGACATCTCCTCTTAACCTTCCAGCACCGGGCAGGTGTCAGACTATATACTTGTTCTTGCGAATTTGCATAGCCATGTGTTTTTGATAAACAGTTGCCTGGACCTATTCTCTGCGGCCTGCCATCACTGACAGGCACCCCTTCTCCCGAAGTTACAGGGTCATTTTGCCTAATTCCTTAACTGTGAATCACTCGAGCGCCTTAGTATACTCAACCCGACTACGTGTGTCCGTTTGTGGTACGGGTGATTATATGATTAGCGTTTAGCGGTTTTTCTTGGCAGCCTGTTTACCTGCATATTGGGGCATCCGTAGACTTCCCATACTTTCAGGTTCGGATCTCTTAGCGGATTTGCCTACTAAAATCAACTCCTACACCCTTTAACCAACAATTCCGTCTGTTGGCAGCAGTTTCACTCCTGCGTCACCACATCACTCATATAACCAGTAACGGAATATTTACCGTTTCATCCATCGGCTTCGCCCTTCGGCTTATCCTTAGGTCCCGACTTACCCTGATCCGATTAGCGTTGATCAGGAAACCTTAGTCTTTCGGCGAGGAAGTTTCTCGCTTCCTTTATCGTTACTCATACCTACATTTGCTTTTCCAATTCCTCCAGCATAACTCACATTACACCTTCTACGGTCGTTGGAATGCTCCCCTACCGATAATATTTATCCCATAGCTTCGGTAACATGTTTGATGCCCGATTATTATCCACGCTTCGCCACTCGACTAGTGAGCTGTTACGCACTCTTTAAATGAATGGCTGCTTCCAAGCCAACATCCTAGCTGTCACGGTAGCAAAACTTCGTTAATTCAACTTAACATGTATTTGGGGACCTTAGCTGATGGTCTGGGTTCTTTCCCTCTCGGACATGGACCTTAGCACCCATGCCCTCACTCCCGGTATCGAACTTGTGCCCATTCGGAGTTTATCTGGACTTGATAGGCGGTGAAGCCCTCGCATCCAATCAGTCGCTCTACCTGACACAAGTAATTACCGAGGCTGCACCTAAATGCATTTCGGGGAGTACGAGCTATCTCCAAGTTTGATTAGCCTTTCACCCCTACCCTCAAGTCATCGGGAAGCTTTTCAACGCTTATCCGTTCGGTCCTCCAATTGGTGTTACCCAACCTTCAACCTGCTCAAGGGTAGATCACTTGGTTTCGCGTCTACTCCCATTGACTAAAGCGCCCTGTTAAGACTCGCTTTCGCTTCGGCTACATGCATACTTGCACTTAACCTTGCCAATGAAAGTAACTCGTAGGTTCATTATGCAAAAGGCACGCCGTCACTATTACTAGCTCCGACCGCTTGTAGGCACATGGTTTCAGGGTCTTTTTCACTCCTCTGTTCGAGGTTCTTTTCACCTTTCCCTCACGGTACTGGTTCGCTATCGGTCTCTGGAGAGTATTTAGCCTTGGCGGATGGTCCCGCCGGATTCATACAGGATTTCTCGTGTCCCGCACTACTCAGGATACTGATAGGCTTCGTTATCAAGTCGTGTACGGGATTATCACCCTCTTTGATCGTTCTTTCCAAAACGTTCCACTTTAATAACTGCTTGCCACAACTCAGTCCTACAACCCCAAAGATGCCTAAACATCTTTGGTTTGGGCTAATCCCATTTCGCTCGCCACTACTCTGGGAATCACTTTTGTTTTCTTCTCCTACGGGTACTTAGATGTTTCAGTTCCCCGCGTTCGCTCACTGCCTGGCAGTGTAATATCCTCTTCGGATATTGGGTTGCCCCATTCGGATATCCGCGGATCGAAGGTTATTTGCACCTCCCCACGGCTTTTCGCAGCTTATCACGTCCTTCATCGCCTTCCAGAGCCACAGGCATCCCCCATGTGCCCTTATCTTGTTTTTTAATATCTTTCCTGTTATAAACAGGATCGTCAGATAATTGTATTACCTTTTTTGCTCTACTTACTTTTTTTAAGTTTTTTGCTCTTTTTTTACATCATGTCAAAGATCGTTTGCCTTTCGGCTTTGTGGAGAATAACGGATTCGAACCGTTGACCCCCTGCGTGCAAGGCAGGTGCTCTAGCCAGCTGAGCTAATCCCCCAATTTGTATCAAGTAGTCCCAGGCAGATTTGAACTGCCGACCTCTACATTATCAGTGTAGCGCTCTAACCAACTGAGCTATAGGACTGGCTTTTAATCTATACCTCGGAACTTGTTTTGGTGATCCCCAGCTCCCGGTGATTCTCTTGCTTTATGTTTTTTAATGATTGATAAATAGTGAACTGTACAGCAGGATTCAATCCTGTCTATGTCTTTTGTACTTAGTTTATAAGACTCTTGTTTTCCGAAAGCCTCCAGAAAGGAGGTGTTCCAGCCGCACCTTCCGGTACGGCTACCTTGTTACGACTTAGCCCCAGTCACCAGTATTACCCTAGGACGCTCCTTACGGTTACGTACTTCAGGTACCCCCGGCTCCCATGGCTTGACGGGCGGTGTGTACAAGGCCCGGGAACGTATTCACCGCGCCATGGCTGATGCGCGATTACTAGCGAATCCAGCTTCACGGAGTCGAGTTGCAGACTCCGATCCGAACTGGGAACGGCTTTCGAGATTGGCATCCTGTCACCAGGTAGCTGCCCTCTGTACCGCCCATTGTAACACGTGTGTCGCCCCGGACGTAAGGGCCGTGCTGATTTGACGTCATCCACACCTTCCTCGCAGCTTACGCTGGCAGTCTCGTCAGAGTCCTCAGCTTGACCTGTTAGTAACTAACGATGTGGGTTGCGCTCGTTATGGCACTTAAGCCGACACCTCACGGCACGAGCTGACGACAACCATGCAGCACCTACACATCTGCTATTGCTAGAAATAAAGTTTCCTCTATCGTCAGATGCATTTCAAGCCCGGGTAAGGTTCCTCGCGTATCATCGAATTAAACCACATGTTCCTCCGCTTGTGCGGGCCCCCGTCAATTCCTTTGAGTTTCACCGTTGCCGGCGTACTCCCCAGGTGGATTACTTATCGCTTTCGCTTAGTTACTTACTATCATATCGCAAACAACTAGTAATCATCGTTTACTGTGTGGACTACCAGGGTATCTAATCCTGTTTGATACCCACACTTTCGTGCATCAGCGTCAGTAATACCTTAGTAAGCTGCCTTCGCAATTGGAGTTCCTAGTGATATCTATGCATTTCACCGCTACACCACTAATTCCGCCTACTTCATCTATACTCAAGAAACCCAGTTTCAACGGCAATTTTAAGGTTGAGCCTCAAACTTTCACCGCTGACTTAAGCTTCCGCCTACGCACCCTTTAAACCCAATAAATCCGGATAACGCTCGCATCCTCCGTATTACCGCGGCTGCTGGCACGGAGTTAGCCGATGCTTATTCGTACTATACTTGCAAGAAGGGACACGTCCCCTGTTTTACCCTAGTACAAAAGAAGTTTACAACCCATAGGGCAGTCATCCTTCACGCGACTTGGCTGGTTCAGGCTCTCGCCCATTGACCAATATTCCTCACTGCTGCCTCCCGTAGGAGTCTGGTCCGTGTCTCAGTACCAGTGTGGGGGATCAACCTCTCAGTTCCCCTATCCATCGTTGCCTTGGTGGGCTGTTACCCCGCCAACTAGCTAATGGAACGCATGCCCATCTACTACCGATAAATCTTTAACAAATATCACCATGTGGTGCCCCTGTTTTATGCGGTATTAATCCGGATTTCTCCGGGCTATCCCCCTGTAGTAGGTAGGTTGCATACGCGTTACTCACCCGTGCGCCGGTCGCCGACAAAAGTAGCAAGCTACTCCTTCGCTGCCCCTCGACTTGCATGTGTTAGGCCTGTCGCTAGCGTTCATCCTGAGCCAGGATCAAACTCTTCTTTGTATATTCTTTTATTTAAATCCTTATAGCTCCCGGAATCACCTTATTTAAGTTCAAAGTTATTGACAAGATCATATACATTAATAATTAACATACATGCCCCGCTGTACTTTTGTTCTCTATCTATTTTATCATTTCTTACAAAGATCGCTCCTTTTTTTTACTTCGCATCTCCTGCAAAGCGGGTGCAAAGATAAATACTTTTTTTACCTAATTCCAAATTATT
>NZ_QVMM01000036.1 GCF_010501065.1 Dysgonomonas sp. 216
GACTTAAAAGTCTGCACAATCTTTTGTGCGAGTTATTTTTTGTTCAGTGAACAAGCTAAATGGCGGGTCGCACAGCAGGCGCAGTCTTGATTTTTTGGTTCGTTTTGCATCAAGGCAAAATGAACGAAGGCAAGCATCGGTAAGATGCGCGGCAGTAAATAAGCATAATTAAAAAAAAAGATAAATTCGTCAGATATGTCAGGTTTTGTAAGAATAGTGTGTTTGATAGGCTGTAGTAGTATAGTAATTATACTTTAGTAGAATTGTCAAGTTGTTGGAAAATCAACTTATAAGAGAGTTTTAATTTTGTTATTTCTTTCTAATAAATGAAACATAATAGATATTTAACATGTTGAAGCATATAGTAAAAACATAAAATAAATTCAGATTATGAAAAACAGGGCGAACAGAGTATCTATAATAGTGTATAGTTATTTTTATCTTAATAAAGAACATTATCTGGATTCGTTGGAAGTTGTAAGATAAGTAAGAAAAATTTACTTTTACATATCGAAACGAAAAACAGATAGTGAAATGAAAAGAATCTTATTCGGACTTATATCCGTTCTATATATGGTAGATGTGATGCCATGTACTAATCTCCTTGTCGGTAAGTCTGCTTCTATTGATGGATCTACCATGATTTCATATTCGGCCGATTCGTATGCCCTGTACGGAGAGTTATATCATTGGCCGGCGGCAAAATATCCTCAGGGCGAGATGTTGAAAGTATATGAATGGGATACCGGAAAATTTTTAGGCGAAATAAAACAGGTTACGGAAACTTACAATGTTGTAGGCAATATTAACGAATATCAATTATCGATAGCAGAAACTACGTTTACAGGACGGGAAGAACTAATAGATACAACAGGAATAATAGATTACGGAAGCCTTATTTATATTACACTTCAAAGGGCAAAAAGTGCAAGAGAGGCCATAAAAACCATGACAGATTTGGTTGCTGAATATGGTTTTTACAGTGGAGGAGAATCATTTTCTATTGCCGATCCGAATGAAGTATGGGTGCTGGAAATGGTTGGAAAGGGCACTGGAAATAAGGGTGCTGTTTGGGTTGCAGTACGTATTCCTGACGACTGCATATCGGCTCATGCAAATCAGGCACGTATACAACAGTTTCCGTTAAACGACCCCGAAAACTGTTTATATTCGAAAGATGTAATTTCTTTTGCCCGGAATAAAGGATATTTTACAGGAAAAGATAAAGATTTTAGCTTCGCAAAAGCTTATAACCCCCTCGACTTTGGCGGACAACGCTATTGTGAAGCCCGTGTATGGAGCTTCTTCAATAGGTTCAACAAAAACATGTCTCACTTTGTGTCGTATGCTAAAGGCGAAACAAAAGAACCAATGCCGCTTTATATAAAACCCGATCACAAACTGTCGCTAAGTGATATAAAAGAGATGATGAGGGATCATTATGAAGGTACTGATTTAGATTGGAGACATGATGTGGGAGCAGGTCCGTTCGAGTCGGCATACAGATGGGCTCCACTTGAATGGCAAGTTGATTCGGTAAAATATTGTAATGAACGTCCTATTGCTACTCAGCAATCGGGTTTTGTTTTTGTTGCTCAAATGCGCCAATGGTTACCCAATATTATTGGTGGGGTTTTATGGTTCGGAACCGACGATGCTGCACATACAGTATTTGTTCCTATGTATTGCTCTATGACAGATATTCCCGAGTGTTACAGGGTTGGTAACGGCGATTTGTATACCTTCTCATGGACATCCAGCTTTTGGATTCATAATTGGGTGGCTAATATGGTGTATTCAAAGTATAACTATATGCATGAGGATGTAAGGAAAGTTCAGCAAAGTATTGAACAAATGTTTCTCGATAATCAGGACGAAACAGAAAGAAAAGCTCTTAGCAAATATTTCGATTCGCAGGCAGATGCAGTATCATTCCTTACCGAATACAGTAATCAACAGGCTCAATCTACTTTTGATAAATGGAAAAAGCTGGGAGAATTTCTTCTTATTAAATATATGGACGGAGTTGTCAGAAAGGAAGAAAACGGGGTGTTTACACGAAACGAATACGGAGAACCTACATCACCTCAACGGGTAGGATATCCTAAAAAATTCTATGAAAAAGTGGTAAAGGAAACCGGAGACAAATATAAAGTATTGCAATAATATACAACTATGGGTAAAATAGTTTGGAGTTTCCGTTTTATTTTACTTGTATACTAAAGAAAATAATCTATCTTTGTAGCCGCAAACAAAAAGGTTCCTTGGCCGAGTGGCTAGGCACCGGTCTGCAAAACCGTCTACGGCGGTTCGAATCCGCCAGGAACCTCCCAGAAGAGAAGTTAAGTAATTAGCTTCTCTTTTTTCGTTAAACTAAAATCCTCAAAAATACACCATAACTAATTGATACACAGCGAGCACTAAAAGGTCTTGAATTTCGGTAAATGGTTAAACTGAAAAATTGAAAAATCAGGTTCGACCTACCGAGTGTGCAAAAAGTGTACATTGAAAAGAAACCTTTGACCTTCCAAATTTCTATTCTTAGAAAATAAAAAGAAGTTCAGTTATGGTTAAGTTGAAATTTATCATTCGAGACGATGCTCTCGTTTTAAGAATCAGTGAAAATAAGCAGAGGTATTACAAATCAGTAAAACACTTATTAAAGGGAAACCCCAATATTGACCGTCATTGGAATAATGACAAAGAACGGTTTACAAGTTACGCAGTATCCTATGCTGAAAATAATCAGATACTAGATGACTTTAAAGGTTTCTACCAGTCATTAATCAAAGAATACCCGGAGCTGTCGGCCAAACAAGTGGCCCAATTTTATTCTTCAAAACCACAAGAAGAAGCGACTGAAATTGAAACCCCGGCGGTATGCAACAATAACCTGGACCTTGTTGAAAATTTCCTGGAGGTGGTTATCGAAAGGGAAAAAGCTAAGCAAGGTTGCAACTTTGAGGCATATTACAAACTGCAAAGGAAATGCCGGAAAATCCTCAAAGGATACTCATCTCTCAATTTCCAGTCAATAAATTTCGATAAGTGTGTAGCAATAGCCCACATCTTTGCCAAAAATGGCGGTTATAGAGGAACTGCTAAAGCTTTCCGCAATCTTCTGGGGAAAGCTTCAAAAGACTCTTCGGTTAATTTCACTATCTCCCAGATTGGTGATTTTAGCTTCAATAACTATGACCCTAAAATTAATGAGATAGACACAAAGAAACCTGATGTCCTATCTCCGGAGCAACTAAAAGAATTTCTTACATTAGACTTATCCCAGACAACCCCAACCTACAAAGACCGCAAACAGGTTGAATTGTACTATGATTTCTGTGTATTCATGTTCCATTCATTCTTTGCCCCATGTGATGTCATAAAACTGAAATACAAAGACATCAATAAGCAAAATATGATCCATGTAAAGAGGAAGAAGACGCATAAGGCACTGGAAATACCTCTCAATCCTGTAATGGAAAATATTATCAACAAGTATCGCGGAAAGACTAAAAATGGATATGTGTTCCCGATTATGGATGACGAACTGGAAAAGCAATACACTACCAAAGACTACCTCTTTAAGAAATTCAGGGAGAGGGTAAATATATGGTTAAAGTGTGTCGGGAAAGAATTGGGTACCGATTACGAACTGTACGCTTATGTATTCAGGCATACTGCCATTACAGTAGCTCTGGACAGCAATATCCCTCTTTCTTACGTGGCCATGGCTGCCGGTACCAGTATTAAGATGATTCAGGATCATTATTACAACGGAAATAATTCCCAAAATACAGATAAGCTGCAACAAGTTTTTATGAGTGCTGCTTATTAATATAAATCATCACAATGAAGAAAAATACAACAAAATCTATAACTAAGTTTTATGTATCGATTGATGGAAAAGAAACAGCCTTTAGAACCAAAGCAACCGCTATTAAGATTGGCAAAATGGCTATGAAGGTAAATAAGGACGTGAAACTTATTGAGGAATATCTTCTTTGGGATATTGTTCCAGGAGTTCCGGCCAAGCTGATCGACAAACAGAGATTTGATAGAACAATATTAATTAATTTATAACGAAGAGTATGAAAAAGATTTTTTCAAATGGTATGGGAAACTTTTGCCGGAGGAAAAGATAAGGCTTCTCGAATACAAATGGATGTTCAAATAAGATTATGAAAGCATACAAAATAAAGGTTTCCATCCAGAAAACGATAACGGTTTATGAGGATGAATTTAGAGAAGAAGATGATATTGGGCAAAAATTTGATGAATTTACTGCACAACAATATGCAAAAGTGTATAATATAATTGAAAAGTAGTCCACTAAAATAATTGAAAAGTATACCACCAGTTAGGTAAAATGTGTG
>NZ_QVMM01000037.1 GCF_010501065.1 Dysgonomonas sp. 216
ATTGTTTCAGGGTCGTAAACACGCCCTTTCATGTGTATATATCCAAATTCGTCGATGTGCGAATGCATGGTGTACCCACGGTGCAACAAACAATTCTGATTGTCGGCTATTACCCGTATTCTCCGTTATATACACAGCCGCTATTCCGTTGCCGCCATAAATATAATGAATTCCAAATTCTACCCAACTATAACAGTGCCTCTTTTTAAAGTCCTCAAATGCATATTATTTATAAAACCTGACACTTCTGACAAAAATATGCAAATTTTCGGTTTGTAGGCTTTCTTGCAAAAGAAATGCTCCTTTACTTATAGATAAACCCCAAATACACATTTATATCTGGGGTTTATTCTTAACGAGGCTTTATGGGTAGGTTACTGTCCAATTTGTAGCCTCTGCTTCTTTTTTAGTAAATAGCCATGTTTTTTTTATCGGTAACTTATCTTTAAACTCTTCACATGACATGGTATCCATGTCTATACGGTTAAATACCTCAATATACAAGGTGTCCTGAGGGTTTATAACCTTAGCTATATTTTTCATATTTTTATTTGAATGTGGCTTTATAGCATTGTTTCGGATAAACCGATCATATTCCTCTCCTTTATAATTTATACAAGAAGGTAGATTATATGAAGTGAAATATCCATAACTAATGATAATTTCTTTATCTGAATTATTATAAATAATGAAACTTTGGTCGTCATCATCATCACATTTGCCACAAAAGAATAAGGCAAATACCATTATCAATATTAATTTTGTTTTCATATTGCGCATCTATTTAAATTTTTATTAAAAACCGAGTAAACCTGCTACCGGTATATTTATTGAGATATCTGTCCAATGGAATTTACTTTTTATCGGATAAGAATCTCGATTAACCTCACCTGTACGAGGGTTGATGTATGGCGACTAATTCCTTGCCACACTTCGCTTAAAAAAGGTCGGTTTTCATCAAGATAAAAATTGCCTAAAAATATTTACTAGTATTACCTAGTGCATCCCAATCGCCCGAAATAAGTTTTATCTGTGCTTTTGTCTTTATCATCGAACACTATTTTCCTACTTCTCAGTCCAATATTCTTTTCTCAGAAATTGAGTTTTTTTTATGTCACATCCTAATACAAATATTCGATAGACAGGATATTGTATCCCATAATAAGGGATTATATCTTCTATATATTGTATTTTCATATTATTCAGTATACTACATAATTTTTCAGCTTTAGATTTATTGCTAGTAAAACCAATACAATGCGTTTTTGCCCATTTGTCAGTTTTAATTTGTTCATAAGCATACTTTATAACTTCTTGTTCTGTATGGAAAGATTTTAGTTCGCTTTTTTGACCTCTTTCTGTATAAAACCAAATGAAAAGTCCCTTAACTTTATCAATACCAAAACCTTCATTGATTAAATTCCCATTAATAGAATAGTTATTGAAGTTGAAACAATTCCTTTTCATCCAATTCTCAAGTTCTTGCTCTGTTTTTGGAATATAATTTTCGTGCATATTTATTATTAAAATTTTATTGTATATACTTCGATAAAGCCTTTGTGCATTAGTATATCTGCATTAACAGGTGACATATATTGAGTTCCACCTCCAATTTGATTAAAAGCAGGTGCAATCGTTCCTTTCCAAACAGGGATTGGCTTAAGTACACGATATGCATTATATTGAGATAAATCTGTTGTCGCTGGTAAGGCTCTCATATTCATGGGCGTTCCATAATCAGAAAAATAAAATCCTTTAGTACTACCAAATCTATCTATTTTTGTACCAGGCATTAAATATTCGTATTTCTGAGTTCCTATAGCTCCATTATTTGATGGATAATATGATTCGATTGAATTGTTTTTTACACTACTCTGAATAGAGCTAGTCTCTTTTGTTGATACAGAACTATTATTATGTACAGTTTTAGCACCATTACCCGATAGGGGTTCATATCTGAAAGGAAGTTCGTTAGGTTTGCCTGACCAAAAACTTCTATTATCCAACTTTTCGGATATACCGCTCATAATTCCACCTGTACCTGCCGCAATTACCAAACCTGTACCAAATTCTTTCGCTGTTGGAAGAGGATTATCGAATGCGGCGTTATTTCCTACTGATTGCACTAATGTGCTTGTGGTGTAACCATATGCGCTACCAATAGCGCCCGCTGTAAATCCGGTTCCCCCCATAGCTGCTGTTGCCGAACCTCCGGAAAGAGTCCCTAATGCTCCTGCTGCAAAACCAATTCCAAAAGCTTTAAAACCATCTCCGAAACTGTCAATTTGATCCCAATGTACTGCAACATTAATGCCTCCCACAACTACACCTACAATAACAGGTATAAACCAAGCCATCTTCCCGTCAGGATCGGTGTATTTAAATGGATTATTAAAACAATACGAATAGCGGTTAAAGTTCAGCCAGTCTCCCGATGCCTGTATATAGGGGTCAGGGCTAAGGAACAGCATTGTTGCAGGGTCGTAAACACGCCCTTTCATGTGGATGTATCCAAATTCGTCGATGTGCGAATGCATGGTGTACCCACGGTGCAACAAACAATTCTGATCGTTGGCTATTCCTGTATTGGTGACTTTGGTGCGCTCACCCCAAGGCGAATAATAGTACCTTTCGGCTACCGTATTATTTGGTTTCACCAATGCAACCAACGATCCTAAGTGGTCGGTATAGGTATGATACAGGTTATTGCCCGTATTGTCCATTATATACACTGCCGCTATTCCGTCGCCACCGTAAATATAATGAATTCCAAATTCTACCCAACTATAATAATACCTCTTTTTTAAGCTTTCAAACACATATTATTTATAAAACCTGACACACCTGACAAAAATATGCAAATTTTTGGTTTGTAGGCTTTCTTGCAAAAATAATAGCACATTACTTATATATAAACCCCAGATACACATTTATATCTGGGGTTTATGCTTAATGAGACTTTATGGATAGGTTACTGTCCAGCCCATTTTTTCTAACCTACTAAATGTCAGATCATATCTTTTCAATATTTTATTTTTTTCCCGTATTTGTTTCCATGAATATGTATTAACCGTATCTGCATCTAAAACAAATATTTTTACAGAGTCACATTTTGATCCTATTATAAGACCTATCAGACCTATTCTTCCTTTTTCTCCTTTATTTATTATTATACCTTCTTTATTGGGGGGCAATGTAATAGAATCACAAGGTGTACTATTAAAATCATAAAAATTTAGTGAAAAAAAAATGTCGACATCAGAATTATTTTTGAGCCAAACCTCCCTATTTACCTCTTCAACAGGGCATGAAGTTAAAGTAAAAAGCAAAAGAGTAGAAATAATTGATAAATAAATTATTTTTTTCATATGTTTATTTTTTATGGTTTCTTGAGTGGATAACTATAATATCGATTACCAGACCAATCTATGCCATACCGTTTCCTAAAATACTTTTCAGCTTTTTTATTTGCATCTATTTCCATCCAATTTATACGATGTGTAGTCAATATTCTCCAATCGTTAATCTCAGGATCATAAATTCTAGAATAAAATTCACTATTCCCAGCACTGATAATACTTGGTATTCCGTGCGAAAATAAATAGCCCCAACCTGTTCTCTGGCTCTGTATGTAATGACCGTATTCGTGCATAAATAAGGGGTTACCCCATGGCTTGAAGTCTCCATCTTTGCCATACTCTTCATAATCGTATTTGTGGTCGATATTTATGTTAATAAATGAGCCTAAAGAAACTCCATCATTTTTTTTAGAATCTTCATTTATTGCATAGGTTGCTCCATCAAAATAACGAACTTTATCAACATTACCCACTGTGTTTCTGTATTGGGTATAATTGTATCCAATAATAGTTTGAGGGAGTTCCCATGTAAAGCGAGATAAAATTTGGACTCCATTTCCTTTAAATAAACCCCATTCTATTTTAAAGCTGTTTGCGACGGTGCGCCATGTATCAGTTGCCAGATATTCCAAATCCCCGTGTTTTATTGTATTTACAACTCCTTTTATAATGCCCGTGACTACAGCAATAGCTTGCCAAAACTCCCCACTCGGGTCGGTATACTTAAACGGATTGTTTAAACAATACGAATAGCAGTTAAAGTTCAGCCAGTTTTCCGGTGCCTGTATATACGGGTCGGGACTAATGAATTGCATTGTTTCAGGGTCGTAAACACGCCCTTTCATGTGTATATATCCAAATTCGTCGATGTGCGAATGCATGGTGTACCCACGGTGCAACAAACAATTCTGAT
>NZ_QVMM01000038.1 GCF_010501065.1 Dysgonomonas sp. 216
CATCTCGTCCGAGACACTTAGTGGTATACTTTTCAATTACTAAGTGGACTACTTTTCAATTATATTATACAACTTGGAATGACAGAAGCATAATTTAATTAACATTTAAAACAAATTTAAACATGGGAAATTGGTTTGAAGTAAAAGTGTCGTATGAAAAGATGCTTGAAAATGGGATGCAAAAGAAAGTGACTGAATCATATTTAGTGGATGCACTTTCATTCACAGAAGCAGAAGCACGTGGAATTGAAGAATTGAAACCATATATCAGTGGTGAATTTACAATTGCATCTGTTGGAAGGAAGAAAATATCTGAATTGTTTTTCAATGACAATGGTGATCGCTTCTTCATGGCAAAAGTGGCTTTCACAACACTGGATGAAAAATCAGGATCAGAAAAGATCACAAAGGTTCAGATGCTAGCACAGGCAGGTGATATTGATGAAGCATTGGCAGTGATCAGAAAAGGGATGGAAGGCACATTGGCTGATTGGTTTTTCACATCTGTTTCAGAAACAGCCATCATGGATATATTTCCTTATTCAGAAGATAACAAGAAAACAATAATACTTGATTGATATGGATGCAGAACAAATCAAATATGTGTGTGATGTAGTTGTAACAGCACAAGCACCAAAGAATTATAAACCTAGATCAGTTAGTTATAATTGCATCGGTTTTGCTGCCAAAAAAAGTGATTCAGAAACAATCAAAGAAAAGGCTATCAATGAAATCAAAGAATCACTTGAAGAAAACAATCCTTCTGTTGAATTCAAATTTTCAGCAAAGGTGACTACAAAGAAACTTCATTTATATGTGATGTAATATGAATCAGGAAAAAGCCAAAAAGATTCTATTTAATAAACGAGCATCGAAGGTTGAATTGCGTCAAGCATTAGCCTTCATGCTTGGATATGAATATGAAGCAGAAACGAAGGAAAAGAAAAAAACGATCCATAACCAGTGCAAAGATATATTCTGCACCACCTACAAAAGTAAAACTGGTTTAGACTATGTTTTCACAGGTAAAGATGCAGGATCGCTTTCACAGTTGATTAAAAAGGTTGAAGGAATGTTGGAAACAGTGACAGAAGAAAATGTTCTTATCACTTTTAAAGCATTGATTGAAAGGTTGCCTGAATGGTATGTGAAAAATCAATTCAGTTTGCCAATCATCAACAGTAAGTTTAACGAAATAGTGTCAAATATCAAACAAGATGGGAAGCAACAATCAGGAATTAGTGAAAGCTACAAAGAACGTGTACTTAGAGAAATGCAATCCAACAGCACTGAATAAAAGCCTTGCAACTGTGATGACTGTGGATGGTGCAATGAAAATTGCTGAATCATATCCAACAAAGTTTCCATCATTGGCAAAGGTCAAAACACATTATGGATCACAAGCCGTTGAAGGTATCATCAAACTGTATCTGATAGAGTTGACAGAACTGGTGAATCTGAAACGTCCACTGACTGAAAAACAAATTGATGTGATTGCGTCAAATGTTGTTTCTCAATATTACAACATGACTGTTGCAGATGTGCATGTTCTGTTTCGTAAAGCAGTGAATGGTGATTATGGTGATTTTTATGAATCGTTGGATGTGCCGAAGGTGATGAAATGGTTTGCTTCTTATTTCGATGATCGCTGCAATGCAGCACAAGAAGATAGCATCAACCAGGCATTCAATGATAAAGGTGGAAACATCACATCAGAACGTGCAAGAAAGCATTTTGATAAGTTGGAAAAACAAATGAGTAAAAAATGAGTAGAAAAGCAAAGGTGTTATTCATCGAACCAACCAACCTTGCACCAAAGAATGGTGAAGTGATCAAGTTCACAGGTTTTGTTTGTCCAAACTGCAATGGTCGTGGTCACTTCATTTCTTCATCAGGATATCATGGAAGCGAAACAAAAGATATTCAAACAGGATGCAGCCAATGTGAAGGTGAAGGAAAATTGCGTGCAGATGTGGTGGTGCGTTGGATGCCTGACAAAAAAGAAGTTGAATAATTAACAAAGAAATAGAAGTGAAACAATTGAAAAGTATAGTGCATTTTATAGCAATGATTTTATTTATGCCATTTGGCTTGGTATCTATGTTATTGCTGTTTTTGGCAAAAGGTATCGGATATATTGGAACAATGATTGGTGCTTTGTTTTTATCAGTTAAGAATTTACGCAGTCCAGTGTTTGAATATAAAATGATGATGAAGGGAAAGTAAAAAGCCATCCATGTCCGAAAACATATCAGGCTTTGAGGTTGGTTACTACAAAGTTAAATAAAAATTTTCGGACTTATGGAAAATATTCATCCAAACACATTGAAGAAGATTGAATTGGTGCAACAAATAGTTGGTGAGAATTACGAACCAGGCAATCAGCAAAAGTGCCAAATACAAGCATTAAGAAATGTTGTAAGGCATGTTTATCCTATGAGTGAACGCACTTTTAGACGTTATATGTCAGTAGATGTTGAAGAAGTACGCAAAAAACAATTAAATGGTCAAATGGTATTAGAATTTTGAATTATGGAATGGAAAGATGTTGAATTGTATATTGGTGGACAGAAGATTGTTGGTGTTGCAGAATGTAGCTTTTTTATTGAAGAAAATGATTCTGAACGCACTTTTCCAAAACTTGAATTTGTTTCTTTATCAGGAAATGTGAAGTTTACATCAAAACAAATGTGTGAATTCAGAAAGTTTTTGAAAGGACATAAAAAGATCAGGTTGCCACGAAAGATGAAGAAGCGATTGAAGAAACAACGACAAAAACAATTTGAAGCATGGTGTAAACATTATTTTCCTTTCACACCACCACCTTCTTTGGGCATGTTTGGTTGTGTTGTAGGAAGTGAAAAACCTAAATTTCATTACAATAGTTCAATATTTGGAAAACGAATGGTAAAATAATTTAGTCAAAAGTTTCTTTGAGTAATCAGAGAAACTTTTGCTATTTTTACACAAATTAAAAAATCGAATTATGAAAAAAGCTATCTTATTTGTATAATATAATTGAAAAGTAGTCCACTTAGTAATTGAAAAGTATACCACTAAGTGTCTCGGACGAGATG
>NZ_QVMM01000003.1 GCF_010501065.1 Dysgonomonas sp. 216
GATAGACTAAAGACTACCGATTCTTATTATATTTTAGTATAAATCCTGTCAACCTATATTAGGACGGGACAGTATATAAATACAATATATAACCATTTGATCTCGTTTCTTAAATATAAATCTTAAACGGGATGAATATGAAAAGAGTTAAACAGATTTTATCTTACTTACCGGAAGCTTCTATTATAGTAATGGCTACGTATTGGTTTCTGGAAAACCTATTGTCATCACCCTCTTTTGTAAATTATGTTATGGTAGGTATTGTTGGACTTGTCTCGATTCTTCTGATTTGGAAAAACAAAATAATGGCACTGCTTTTGTCAATAATTATGGGGTTGGCCTGTTTTTACATGCTATTAGCTGTGTTTTCAGAATATAAGAAGTTTCTAAAAGGTGACCCTGATGGCTTAAACTTATTATTAACAGGCTCTCTTATATTTGTAACTTTGATTGTGTTTTCGTTTGTAATGCCTGTAAAATATCTTCGCAAATAATTAAACTCTACTTTCTAAAATGTTTACCTATTACAGGCAATTCCGATAGCGGTAAATCTTTCTTCACAATGTAGAATAGGAAGATAAAGAATAAAATTGTACGGAACGATAATCTCAGAAATATATTTTCGATAGGCACATATGCTCCTATGAGGTACAAAGCAAGAGCTATAACAAAGTATGACAAAATTCGTCTTTTTTCGTAATAAATAGGGAATTCACGTTGCTCAAATATATACGATAACAACATCATCACTACGTTACATATAAGCGAAGCCCAAGCACTTGCTATATATCCATAGCGTGGCACAAATATAATATTGATGGCAAAAGTTAATATACATCCCACTGATGAAAAAATTGCTCCGTAGTATGTCTTGTCGGCCATTTTATACCAAAAAGAAAGATTGAAATATATGCCATAAACAATGTATGATATCATTACAATAGGTACTACCCTTATTCCGGCAAAAAATTCTTCTCCCACAAAGAACTTTAAGATATCGATATAATACATTACTCCGAGAAATATAATCAACGAGAATATCACGAAATATTTCATAGCATCGGAATACGATTGCAGGTCGTTTTTATTTTTTTTGCCAAAAACAAAAGGTTCGTAAGCAAAGCGGAATGCTTGTGTAAACATCATCATAACGACAGCGATACGGGTACATGCGCCATATATGCCCAATTCGGACATAGCCTCTTCTCTGTTGTCGAACAGAAAAGGATATATTATTTTATCAATATTCTGGTTTAACATACCAACTAAACCTAACAGCAACAAAGGCATGCTGTATTTCAACATCCGTTTTAGTAAGTTAAAGTCGATGTTTAGTTTTATGTTCTTTATATAATATGGCGAAAGTAACACTAGTTGGAAAAATGAACCGAAGATATTAGATAGAAAAACATATCCGGCCTTGTAATCGGTATCATAAAACCAGTCGATAGTATAAGCATAGGCCGATTTATGTATTTGAGGGCATACTACAAGAAAGAATAGGTTTAGGAATATAGTAAAAAATATATTCGACATTTTGATAATCATAAATGTCTTGGCTTTCTTCTTATAACGTAAATAAGCGAACGGAATACTCGAAAATGCATCAATAGCTATAACAATTGCCATTATCAAAACAAAATCGCTATTGTGCTGATAACCTATCGCCGTACTGACAGGCGACAAAAAAATAAAGCTTAAAACGATAAATATAATAGATGTTATAGCAATAGATCCTAAAGTTGTGGAATATACAGTCGAAGGTTTTTCTTCTTCTTTATTTATAAACCGAAAAAATCCGGTTTCCATTCCATATGTTAATATAACGCCTAATACGGCTACATAAGCATATATGTTAGTTGTAATTCCAAATTCGGCGGTAGTAAGTATACGTGTATACATTGGTACTAAGCACCAATTCAGAAATTTACCGACAATGCTGCTAAGACCGTATATTGCAGTTTCCTTAGCTAATAATTTCATTCCACTTGCCATCAGGAAAATCGTTTTTTATGTAAGTGGAGCAAAGGTAATAAATTCATTATGTTTTAGCTTTTTGTTTTATCAATGTTTTGGGTTAAAGTATTAGAATTTGTTATAATAGCAAAATATCAGTAGTAAGTGTATATTTTGTGTCGAGAAGTATTTGATAGCGGATTTTTATTTACATTTGCATATTGAAAAATAGAAGATAATATGCCAAACATTTCGGAACGTGGCAATGAAATGCCCAATTCGCCAATCAGAAAACTTGTACCATTGTCAGACTCGGCAAAGGCAAGAGGCTTAAAAGTATATCATTTGAATATAGGACAGCCCGACCTGCCAACTCCCGATGTCGCGTTGGATGCCGTTCGTAACATAGATCGCAATATTTTAGAGTACAGTCCCAGTGATGGGTTTTTATCGTACCGAAAAAAGTTAGTTAATTATTATGCAAAGTTCGATATAAATGTATCGGCCGACGATATAATAATAACAACAGGAGGTTCCGAAGCTGTTCTGTTTGCATTTTTGGCGTGTTTGAATCCGGGAGACGAGATAATAGTTCCCGAACCTGCCTATGCTAATTATATGGCTTTTGCCATATCGGCGGGCGCAATAATAAAAACAGTACCGTCTTCGATAGAAGAAGGTTTTGCTTTACCTCCTATCGAGCGTTTTGAAGAGTTAATAACCGAACGCACGAAGGGTATAATGATATGTAACCCCAATAATCCTACAGGATATTTGTATTCGCGTGCCGAGATGAACCAGATTAAACATTTGGTACAAAAATACGACTTGTATCTTTTCTCCGATGAGGTGTATCGTGAATTTATTTATACCGGATCGCCTTACATATCGGCTTGCCACCTTGTTGGTATCGAAGATAATGTAGTATTGATTGATTCTGTATCGAAACGTTACAGCGAATGTGGTATAAGAATAGGGGCACTTATAACTAAAAATAAAGAACTGCGTAAAACTCTTATGAAGTTTTGTCAGGCAAGATTGAGCCCTCCCTTGTTAGGGCAAATTGTAGCCGAAGCATCGCTCGATGCCGATTCTGATTATTTAAGAGATACATATGAAGAATATGTTGAGCGTCGTAAGTTTCTGATAGACCGTTTAAATCGCATACCGGGAGTATACTCTCCAATACCTATGGGCGCATTTTATACGGTGGCCAGACTTCCTGTTGATGATGCCGATAAATTCTGCGAGTGGTGCTTGTCCGATTTCGAATACGAAGGGCAAACAATATTTATGGCTCCTGCTTCGGGTTTTTATACAACACCGGGTTTGGGTAAAGATGAAGTACGTATTGCATATGTATTAAATAAGGAAGATTTAGGTAAAGCTTTAATTGTATTGGAAAAGGCACTTGAAGCGTACAATAATATGTGATATTCGGGATATTTATATTTTCTATCGATTATTATAACAAACCATTTCAACATTGAAATGGTTTTTGTTGTTTAAATGTATAATCAGATAAAATAAATATATATACTTTTTAATTTTGCAAAGCCATTTTAAACAGAGCTTTTATTCGTTATGAAAAATAAAGAAAACACAAGATTGGTAAGATTTGCCAATTTAATATTAGATATTGGTACATATTTGTTAGCATCGGGCGCACATTGCGGACGCGTAAATTCAAATATAAAGCGTATCGCAAATGCTTGGGGTTTTAATGTAGATATGCAACCAACCTTCAAAGGTTTACTGGTTTCTGTATATAACCGGAATAACCCTTCGGATAATGTAACGTTGTACAAAGAAGCTCCGCCATATAATGTTCATCTCGAAATATTGACGAAAGTGAGTAAGCTATCGTGGTCGGTGGTCGAAGATGGTTTAAGTATGGAAGATACCGAAAAAGAACTTGAAAAAATAAAAAACACAACTCATTATAAGCCTTGGATTGTATCTGTTGCTGTCGGGCTATCTTGTGGTGGGCTATGTTTGCTTTCGGGGGGCGACTTGTTTAATATGTTGGTTACTATTTTGGCAGCTTTTGTGGGGTCGTTGTTAAGATTTCAAATAGTGAAAATGAATTTTAATGGTATGATTTCGGTAATCATAGCTGCTTTTGTTACAACAATGATTACGGGGATAGGCACTATTGCCAATATAGGTGTAAGTCCGCAAGCGGCAATGGCCACCGCTGTTCTTTACCTTATACCGGGTGTTCCGTTAATAAATTCGGTAATAGATTTGATAGAAGGTTATTTATCGGCGGCAATGAACCGAATGCTTTTTGCAGGTTTCTTTTTGTTGTGTATAGCCGCAGGTATGACTCTAAGCATAACGCTTATAGGTATCCGTAATTTTTAAAAGAGTATTGTTTATGGAATTTTTGCTTATAGTTTTGCGTGATTTTATAATCGCATTTATTGTTGCTGTTTGTTGGGGTATTTTGTTTGGTACGCCCAAAAAGATATTGTTAGTTGCCGGATTGTTAGGTGGCATGGGGCATTCTATCCGTTTCATAATGCTTCAGCTCGACATGGGACTTATAACAGCCACTCTTATAGGATCGGTATTTATCGGGCTGATTGGTATTTTTATTGCACATAGGGTACATAATCCTCCCGTAGTGTTTACAATGCCGGCCTGTATAACAATGATTCCGGGTATGTTTGCTTATCGGACTATGTTGGCCGGTATAAAAATTACAGATTTAGATACAGTAGCGTCTTCTCCGGGAATTGTTACAGATATGCTGCACAATTTTATGCTCACCGTATCGCTGTTGTTTACCTTAGCAATAGGCATATGTATTGGTGCATTGCTTTTCAGGAAAGGTAGTGTTAAAGAAATTTCGTTGGTCGAAGAATTTAATAAGGTAACATCGTTTCATCTTATAAAGAAAAAAGAAGAGGAGCAAGACTCTTGATGAATCTTGCTCCTTTGACATCTATTTTAATAATAATTTCTTACTTAAGAACGCCAACAGGTTGAACAAGTGTAACTTCTTGTTTATCGGTCAATCCAATCATTTTGGGCAACAACTCCCTGTTGAATGAACCTCTGGCAACTGTGCCTAATTTATTTGCTGCGGCAAATAAATAAACATTCTGACTGATATATCCGGTATCGGTATATGCAGCTTGTCGGTTCGAGGCTTTGTCCAGATTTGCTACATAAACAATTGATAATGCAGCCTTAGATGTTATGTGTGGTTGTCCCAAAGCTTCTGAAAAATCTCCTTTTTTATGTAATTTCAATAAATTTGTTTTTGCGTCGTAAAAATACATAGCATTTTTTATTACTACATAAACGTCAATCTCCTGCCTGTTTTGAGAAGATGGAACTGTTCTTTTATCTTCACGATTGAAGCCATAAGCGGCCCAAAGCAAGTTCGATAAGGTTTGTTTATCTAATTCAGCTCCGGTATATTCCCTTTCTGTTTTTCTTTTCGACAGAACATCCATAAGGGGGGCTCCTCCGGTTTTTATAGGCGTAGGCAGTTTAATATCCTGTGCAAAAAGCGAAACACTAAAACACACTAAAAAGGCGGCAAATGCAAACTTTTTCATATCTGATGATTTTTAATGATTTTCTAGTGGTTAAAATTACGAATTAATCTCTAATAAACTGTATTTTGAAAAAGTTACTCCCTTATATTTTATTTTTTTAGTTTTTATATAGCTATTTTTGTAGCCTTATGAAATACTTATGTGTGTGATGAAATTAAAAAAGCTGTATATACTATTTTCTTTATTGTTTATTTCCGTTAACACTTTTTCGCAGCAGATACAATTGTCCGATTCGGCAAAAATAAGTTTGCTAACCAATTATCCTTGGGATAAGCAGGTTTATGCATTGTTTGGACATACAGCCTTAAGAGTGCAAGATGAGGTTAATGGCATAGATGTCGCCTTTAATTATGGTATATTCGACTTCGATAGTTCTGATTTTTTATATAGGTTTGTTAAGGGAGAAACCGACTACATGGTTGTGCCCATTAAGTATAGTTACTATATTGGAGAATATAATAATCGAGAAGTATCAACTTTCGAACAGGCGTTAAACCTCACACATCCCGAAAAGCAAGCTGTTTGGGATGCGTTGTGCATAAATGCACTTCCCGAAAATCGAGTGTATCGTTACAATTTCTTTTTCGATAATTGTTCAACCCGGCCACGCGATATTATAGAGAATAACCTATTGGGAACAGTGCAATATGGATCGACGGGCGATGATATGACTTTTAGAGATTTATTGTATACTCATTTGATAATGCATCCGTGGACTAGGTTTGGTATTGATTTGATTATAGGAAATGGTGCCGACAGGATAGCTACAGAAGATGAAAAAATGTTTCTTCCTTTATTCTTGAAAAAGTCATACGAAAATGCCGTGATTATTGATGATGAAGGATATGAACGCCCTCTTGTTGAGGACCAGCATTTTGTAAGCCGATTTAATGAATCGGGCGATAGTTTCAGAACACCTGACTATCCGTTTATAACCGGATGCTTTGTATTTGCTGCATGCCTTTTACTTCTAATGTGTGTATGTTGCAAAGAAAAGCCCTCGCCCATAGGTCGGATATTCGATGTTTTACTGTTTGGGGTTGCGGGAGTAGCAGGATGTATAATATTCTTTTTAATGTTTTTTTCGGAACATCCGGCTACTTATCCTAATTGGAATATAATATGGCTAAACCCTATGCAGTTGCTATTAGCTCCATTATTTTTTGTAAAAAAATTATCGAAGTATATAAGTTATTATCATTTTATTAACTTTGCGCTCCTAAGCTTGTTTTTGTTGGGTTGGTGGTTTATCCCTCAATCTTTGGAATTAGCCTTTGTACCATATATTCTTAGCCTATGGTTACGTTCTGGTACGAATTTTGTACAATACCAAAGATGGAAATTATAAACGTAGTTTGATATTTAGATAATGCTGAGAATAATAACATCACTTGTCGCTGTATTAACAGTTGCTTCGATACAATCGCAGACAACTTTAAAAGAGACCCCTAAATTGGTTATCGGTATAACTATCGATCAGTTGCGAGGTGATTATCTTGACCTATTTCAGCACACATTTACAGATAAAGGATTTAAACGGTTATTGAACGAAGGACTTGTTTATCAAAATATGTCTTTCGATTATGCAAATGTATCCAGTGCATCTGCAATTGCAACAATATACACAGGTACAAACCCTAATTATCACGGAGTTACAACCGATAAGAAATATTCGCCATCAAAAAACCGAGAAGTTTCTTCGTTCGACGATGAAGCCTATTTAGGTAATTATACTAAAGAAAAACTGTCTCCGTTGGTGTTAAAGGTTTCGTCTGTTGTTGACGAATTAAAACTTGCATCTCAAGGCTATTCCGAAGTATATTCATTTGCCCCCAATGCAGAGCAGGCCTTAGCTTCGGGCGGACGTATGGCTAATTGCGCATTTTGGCTTGAAGAATATTCGGGACGATGGGCTACTTCTACTTTTTATAAAGATTTTCATTGGTCTATCGATCAGGAAAATCGAAGTAATGCATATTCGAACGATGTAGCGTCGTTGGTATGGAAGCCAATAATGGATGTTAGCAATTATAAGGCGTTCCCTTATACGGTAAGCAATGCTTCGTTTCAGCATACATTTCCTTCGTTTTCGTATCTGAAAAAGTCGCCCTTAACTAACAGTCATATAAGCGAATCGAGCTTAAAATTAGTTGAAAAGGCTGATTTAGGAAAACGTCCTAATCCTGATTTTTTGGCATTAACTTTTTATTTGGGAAACTATCCCGGAGCAGCCGATAAAAACTACTCTTTAGAAATACAGGATGCTTATGCACAGCTTGATCGTACTTTAGGCGATTTTCTCGACAAGATTGATAAAACAGTAGGTCTTAAAAATACACTGATATTTGTTACATCAACAGGCTACTTTGATGCTGAAGAAATTTATCCTGCCGATAATAAAATGGCGGGAGGTGTTTTTTATACCAATAGGTGCGAAGCTTTACTCAATATGTTCCTTATGGCTATTTATGGCGATGGACAGTGGGTCGATAAGTTATATGATAACCAGATATACCTGAACCGCAAATTAATAAAGGATAAAAACCTTAATTTGGCAGAAGTTCAGGAAAAAGCGGCCGAGTTTATTGTCGAATTTACGGGAGTACAGGATGCCGCAACTTCGTCTCAGCTATTGAACGGTAAAGCGAATGACAATATGACACCTTATAAAAACATCTATACCAAAGATGTGTCAGGTGATATATTTATTGAAATTCAGCCCGGATATAAGATTGTTGACGAGCAACTGGCGTCTACTGCCAAGGAGGAAAAACGAGTTAGGCAAAATGCTATAACTGCTCCTGTCATATTTTTCGGTCATCATATAAAAGCCGAGAAAATAAAACGTACTATAAAAGCTACAGAAATAGCTCCAACAGTGAGTTCTGTTTTACGTATACGCTCTCCGAATGCAGCACGTATGCAGGCACTGCCTGAGTTTTTACAGATAAATTTTTAGTAAAGAAAAGAAATAATAAAAATATATGGGATTAAATGATTTTATAGCCAAATTATTTGGTGGAAATAAAGCTGATAGGGACAGTAAAGAGATTGCCCCTTATGTCGAAAAAATAAAAAAAGCATACGAAACAATGCAAGGTTTGTCGAATGACGAACTTCGGGCAAAAAGTTCGGAACTGAAACAGAAAGTTCAGGATTATATTTCGGAAGAAAAAGCTAAAGTTGCAGAGTTAAGAGCCGGAATAGAGAGCATAGAAATAGATAAAAGAGAAGCAGTTTGGGCTGAAATAGATAAAATTGAGAAAGAAATAACCGATAAGATAGAAGTTGTTCTTGAAGAAATTTTACCCGAAGCTTTTGCTATAGTAAAAGATACAGCCCGCCGATTAACTGAAAATGAAGAAGTAGTTGTTGCTGCTACCGATTTTGATAGATTGTTAGCCGAAACTCACGATTTTGTTACAATAGATGGCGATGAAGCTACATATTACAATCGTTGGCTTGCCGGAGGTAATGAAATCACATGGGATATGGTTCATTACGATGTACAGTTGTTTGGTGGTGTAGTATTGCATAAAGGAAAAATTGCGGAAATGGCAACGGGTGAAGGTAAAACATTGGTTGCAACGCTTCCTGTGTTTCTTAATGCCTTGGCCGGAAACGGAGTACATGTGGTTACGGTGAACGATTATCTGTCGAAACGTGACTCGGAATGGATGGGACCTCTTTATATGTTTCATGGACTATCGGTTGACTGTATAGATAAACATCAACCAAATTCCGATGCTCGCCGTAAAGCTTATTTGGCAGATATAACCTTTGGTACGAATAACGAATTCGGGTTCGATTATTTGCGCGATAATATGGCTGTTAGTCCATCGGATTTAGTGCAACGCAAACATAATTATGCTATTGTCGATGAGGTTGACTCGGTTTTGATTGACGACGCCCGTACACCGCTTATTATATCGGGACCTACTCCAAAAGGAGAAGAGCAAATGTTCGATGAGTTTAAACCAAGAGTAGAACGTTTGGTAAAGGCTCAGCGCGATATGTGTAATAAATTGCTGGTTGACGCCAAAACAAAAATAGCATCGAGTGATAAAAAAGAACAAGAAGAAGGTTTTCTATTGTTGTTTCGCTCGTTTAAAGGTTTACCTAAGAGTCGCCCGTTAATTAAATTTTTGAGCGAACCGGGAATTAAAGTGGCTATGCTTAAAACCGAAGAGCATTATATGTCAGAGCAAATGCGGAATATGCATATTGTAACCGATCCGTTATACTTTGTTATTGAAGAGAAAAACAATAGTATAGAGCTTACCGATAAAGGTATCGATTTGATGACTGGTAATTCTGACGACCCTCAATTCTTTGTATTGCCCGATATTGGTGCTCAAATGGCAGATCTTGAAAATTCAACATTGCCGTTACAGGAAAAGGCTGAGAAAAAAGACGAGATTACTCAGAATTATTCAATAAAATCCGAGAGGTTACACACCGTAAATCAATTGCTAAAGGCATATGCTTTGTTCGAAAAAGACGATCAGTATGTTGTAATGGACAACAAAGTTATGATTGTGGACGAACAAACAGGCCGTATAATGGATGGACGCCGTTATTCTGACGGATTACATCAGGCAATTGAGGCTAAAGAAGGAGTGAAGGTTGAAGCGGCTACCCAAACATTTGCATCTATTACGCTTCAAAACTATTTCCGGATGTATAATAAACTGTCGGGGATGACAGGAACTGCGGAAACAGAAGCAGGTGAGCTTTGGGATATCTATAAATTAGATGTTGTGGTAATCCCAACAAACAGGGCTATTGCTCGCAACGATATGAATGACCGTATTTATAAAACGAAGAAAGGTAAATACGATGCGGTTATACAAGAAATAGAAAATCTTATAAGTCAAGGTCGGCCGGTGTTGGTTGGTACAACCTCTGTTGAGATTTCGGAATTATTAAGCCGTCAGCTTAACTTCCGGAAAATTAAACACAATGTGCTGAATGCTAAGTTGCATCAAAAAGAGGCAGAAATTGTAGCACAGGCCGGACATCCGGGAACGGTAACAATTGCAACAAATATGGCGGGGCGTGGTACCGACATTAAGTTGACACCCGAAGTTAAAGCTGCCGGAGGTTTAGCTATTATAGGTACAGAAAGACATGAATCGCGCCGTGTAGACCGTCAGTTACGGGGACGTGCTGGTCGTCAGGGAGATCCCGGGTCTTCGGTGTTCTTTGTTTCTCTTGAAGATAACCTGATGCGTTTATTTGCCGCCGATCGTATTGCTCGTTTTATCGACGATCAGGAAATGCTTGAGCATAAGATGTTGAGCCGGTCGATAGAAAGAGCGCAAAAGAAAGTAGAGGAAAATAACTTCGGTATACGTAAACGCTTATTAGAATATGATGATGTAATGAACTCTCAGCGTGAGGTAATTTACAAACGTCGTCGTCATGCACTTATGGGCGAGCGTATTGGTATTGATATATTGAATATGATGTACGATGCTGCTACTGCTATTGTTGATGAATATACCGAGTCGGGCGATTTTGAAGAGTTTAAAATAGAACTTCTACGTACATTGGCTATTGAAAGTCCATTTGATGAAAATACGTTTAAGTCTTCTCGGGTAGAAAAATTGGTCGACATGGTTTACGACCGCACAATCCAATATTTTAAAGAAAGAATGGATCGTCTGGCAGAGGTTGTAAATCCAGTAATCAAAGATGTTTTTGAAAAACAAGGCGACAGATATGAGAATATTCTTATACCTATAAGCGATGGAAAACGAGTATACAACATCTCATGTAATCTTAAAGAAGCATACGAAACCGAATCTAAAGCTGTTATAAAAGGATTCCAAAAATCTATATTGCTTCATACGATAGACGAAGAATGGAAAGAGCATCTAAGAGAAATGGACGACTTGCGCCATTCGGTTCAGAATGCAAGTTACGAGCAAAAAGATCCATTGTTGATTTATAAATTCGAATCGTTCAATTTGTTTAAAGCAATGGTAAATACAGTAAACCGCAAGGCTGTTACTATTTTGATGAGAGCTCAGATACCGGGACAGGCTCGCGAGGCCGATCAGGTTAAAGAAGCTGCACCGGAAACAAAAACCGATTACAGTAAATATCGTACCGAAAAATCGGATGTTATTTCTAATTCAGGACAGCAAGGGGGACAGCCACAGCAGGAAAAACCAAAACCTATGCCTGTTCGTGTAGATAAAAAGCCGGGACGTAATGATCCTTGTTTCTGCGGAAGTGGTAAAAAATACAAAAACTGTCACGGACGTAACGAAGAATAATATTTAGTTACTATGTAATTATAGTATTGGAGAAGGTAAGCTGTTAATCAAGTTTTACCTTCTTCTGTTTTTATCTTTATAGAAAAGACACTTGGCGATAGAGGATTGGAATAATATTCGAAAAATAGATATAAGCTGTCAGATGTGTCAGGTTTTCTTAAAATTGAGTATCTAGAGGTGTGTTAGATAGTAGGTGTTATTCTGTCTTAATAGTATAATAGCATTGAAATTTAATTTTTAAATTTGTCAACTTTGTCAGGTTTTATAAATGGAATCAAAAGAAATATTAGCAACAAATCGTCCTAACTTTGTGGCTTTATTGCCTCTGCTGTGCTTTTTTGTACTGTATGGTTTAACATGGTTGTTTACGGGTAGTTTAAGTGCGCTTCCTATATCCGTAGCTTTTTTAATAACTTCGGTTTTGGCAATCCTTTTATCCCGCCACGATAAAATAACAGTACGTGTAGGAGTATTTTGTAAAGGAGCAGCTAATGACACAATCATGTTGATGGTTCTTATATTTGTGTTGGCAGGAGCATTTGCCGGAACAGCCAAATCGATGGGTGCTGTTGATGCTACTGTAAACCTGACACTTTATTTATTGCCCGAAAATCTTGTGGTAGCAAGTGTTTTTATTGCAGCATGTTTTATATCCATGTCGATGGGAACATCCAGCGGTACTATTGCGGCATTGGCTCCAATTGCTGTAGGTATATCGGGGACAACAGGTTTAGGTTTACCTCTTATGCTTGGGGTAGTAATAGGCGGGGCTATGTTTGGCGATAGTTTATCTTTTATATCGGATACAACTATAGTTGCTACGCGCACACAAGGTTGTAACCTGAAAGATAAGTTTAAAGTAAATGTACGCATCTTATTTCCTGTAACAATTTTGCTGCTTTTTTATTATTTACATATAGGATGGGAGTTTAAAGGTACTAATTCGACCTCGATTAATGATATAGAATGGATAAAGGTAATACCTTACTGTGTAGTGCTGATTTCAGCTTTGGCTGGTATGAATGTTATTGCAGTACTTATTTTAGGCATTGCACTGTCGGGTGTAATAGGTTTACTTGCTGGTAGCTTTTCTGTATGGGATTGGGCTTCGTCGATGCAATCGGGAATAGTGTCCGATATGGGCGAATTGATAATCGTGTCATTATTGGCTGGAGGTTTGTTTGGGGTTATTCACCATAATGGAGGTATAGATTGGCTGATAAATAAACTGTCGAAAAATATAAAAAATAAACGGCAGGCCGAATTTAGAGTCGCGGCACTTGTTTGTTTTACCGATTTTTGTACAGCAAATAATACTGTAGCCTTGATAATAACAGGACCTATTGCCCGAAAAGTTGCCGATCAGTTTGGCATTGACAAACGTAAAATGGCCAGCATTATTGATACTTTTTCGTGTGCAGTTCAGGGGATATTGCCATATGGAGCACAATTGCTAATAGCATCAAGTTTATCGGGAGTAAATCCGATGCAAATAATACCATATTTGTACTACCCGTTTTTAATGGCATTAGCTTCAATTGTAGCAGTATTTTTCCGACTCCCTCAAAAATATAGCTAAAAGCTTTATATAGGCTGTATTTTAGAGGTTTTTAATTTCAGAAATACAAATAAAATTAGTATCTTAGCACAGTTTTTTTGCTTCTATTGCAAACAAAATTACAGAACTGATAGTTAAAGTATTATATAGAAACTTATCTACAAAAGATAATGACGGATAAAGAAGACAGAATTATTAAGATTAACATTGAGGATGAGATGAAATCGGCTTATATCGACTATTCTATGTCGGTAATAGTGTCAAGAGCTCTTCCAGATGTTAGAGATGGATTTAAGCCTGTTCATAGGCGTATTTTGTTTGGTATGAGTGAGTTAGGTAATGCGTCTAATAAACCTCACAAAAAATCGGCGAGAATTGTCGGAGAGGTATTAGGTAAATATCACCCTCATGGCGACTCTTCTGTATATTTTGCCATGGTACGTATGGCTCAGCAGTGGAACATGCGTTATATGCTTGTAGACGGACAAGGTAATATGGGTAGTGTGGACGGAGACTCTCCGGCTGCTATGCGTTATACTGAGGCCCGGTTGAGTACTTTGGCCGAGGAAATGTTGAGGGATATAGAGAAAGATACTGTAGATTTCCAACTCAATTTCGACGATACCCTAAAAGAACCAACTGTTTTACCAACACGTGTACCTAACTTGCTAATAAACGGCGGTGCAGGTATTGCTGTAGGTATGGCTACAAACATGCCTCCTCATAATATGACTGAGGTTATAAATGGAACAATAGCCTATATTGATAATCCGGAAATAGATACTGAGGGTTTAATACAATATATAAAAGCTCCCGATTTTCCTTCGGGTGGATATATATATGGTTATCAGGGGGTAAGGGATGCTTTTGAAACAGGACGCGGACGGATTATTATGCGTGGACGTGCCGAGATAGAAGTGTCGGGCAATCACGAAAAAATAATCATAACAGAAATACCTTATCAGGTTAATAAGGCTGAAATGATTAAGCATATTGCTGACCTCGTTGGAGATAAAAAAATTGAAGGAATCAGTAATGTTAATGACGAATCAGACCGTCAAGGTATGCGTATAGTTGTTGACGTGAAGCGTGATGCAAACGCCAATGTTGTTCTCAATAAATTATATAAACTAACAGCTTTACAGAGCTCTTTCAGTGTAAATAATATTGCACTTGTAAAAGGACGTCCTCAGATGTTAGTGTTGAAGGACATGATTTCGTATTTTGTAGAACACCGTCATGATGTGGTTGTACGCCGTACGAAATTTGATTTGCAAAAAGCCGAAGAGCGTGCACATATTTTAGAAGGTTTAATTATCGCATCGGATAATATTGACGAAGTTATTGCGATAATAAGAGGGTCGCAGTCGCCGCAAGAGGCTATCCAATCTTTAATCGATAGGTTCTCTCTTTCTGAAATTCAGGCACGGGCCATCGTTGAAATGAGACTTCGTCAGTTAACGGGTCTGGAACAAGACAAATTACGTGGCGAATACAATGATGTACAAAAGCTTATTGAACATTTAAAAGCAATTCTATCGGACGAAGGTCTTCGTATGCAAGTGATTAAAGATGAGCTTATAGAAATAAAAGATAAATACGGAGATGAACGTCGTACTGAAATAATATATGCAGCAGAAGATCTTAACCCAGAAGATTTTTACGCTAATGACGAAATGATTATTACCATTTCGCATATGGGCTATATTAAGAGAACTCCCCTTAGCGAATTTAAAGCTCAAAACAGAGGTGGAGTAGGGGTTAAAGGCTCCGAAACCAGAGACGAAGATTTTGTTGAACATATCTATCCGGCATCAATGCACAATTATATATTGATGTTTACACAAAAAGGAAGATGTTTCTGGCAACGGGTGTTTGATATTCCCGAAGGAAGTCGTAATTCGAAAGGCCGTGCCATCCAGAATATATTGAATATTGATTCGGACGATAAGGTTACTGCATTTATCAGAGTAAGAGGGTTTAACGATCTTGAATATATTAAGAGTCATTATCTTATATTCTGTACTAAGCAGGGAGTTGTTAAAAAAACAAGCCTTGAAGCCTATTCACGTCCTCGTCAAAATGGAGTTAATGCCATAACAATAAGAGAAGACGACCGCGTTATAGAAGTTCTTATGACTGATGGCGATCAGGAAATAATAATTGCAAACCGTAATGGCCGTGCTATTCGTTTCCACGAAAAAGATGTTCGCGAAATGGGACGTACAGCAACAGGTGTACGGGGTATGCGAATAGACGAAGATGGCGCAGACGAAGTTGTTGGTATGATTACTGTACCTAAAGACACTATGGAACAAACTATTATGGTGGTTTCGGAAATGGGTTACGGAAAGCGTACATATCTGAATGAAGAAGAAAACGGAGAAATTATACCGGTATATCGTATAACAAGCAGAGGTGGTAAAGGTGTTAAAACCCTGAATGTAACGGATAAAACGGGTAAGCTTGTTTCGATAAATAGTGTAACCGATGATAATGATTTGATGATAATAAACAAATCGGGTATTACTATCAGGGTAAAAGTTGCTGACCTACGTGTAATGGGGCGTGCCACTCAGGGAGTACGTCTTATAAATCTGGGAAAACGTAATGACGAAATAGCTTCTGTTTGTAAAGTCGAATCAGAAAAGGACGAAGAAATAATAGAGGAAGATATTCAGAACGAAAATATAACTGAAGAAAATAATAGCGAAAATTAAATAAACAACTAAATAATTATAACCCTTAATTGGACTAGATTATGAAACGGATATTATCGACTGCAATATTGTGTATGCTGGTAGGCGTATCATTTGCACAAAAAAAAGCTGTTAAGGAGGCTAAAAAAGCATTTGAATCAGATAAATTAACAGATGCTCGTGATTTTATAAAACCAGCATTGGCTGACATTGAAACAAAGGATAATCCCGAAACGTGGAAGCTTGCGGGTGATATTGAAAATAAAATATTTGACGGAGAGCGTGCTAAGCAAGCTCTGAGGCAGTCTTTTAATGAAGAAACTATGTATGTTAGTTTATATAATACCTATCAGCCATATGTGACTACCGATTCGTTAGGTCAGCTTCCTGATAAAAAAGGTAAGGTTAAGAATAAATATCGTAAAGATATTGCTGCTATAATGAAGGCTAATTATCTTTATTTTATAAATGGTGGGGTGTATTTTAACAACCTGAAGAAACCGGAAATAGCTGTAAATTATTTCGAAAAATTCTGGGATATTCCGAATCTTTCATTATTTGACGAGCTCTTACCTGAAGAAAAATTAAAAACAGAAAATGATACTACTTATCAGATTGTGAAGTATTATGCATTTTTATGTGCTAAAGAAGCAGGTCAATCAGACAGAGCTATCGGTTATTTGAAAAGAATACTTGCTGAGCCATTTTTTGAGAATAACGGAACCTATACAAAACAAAATGTATACGAACTGATGGCTAATCAATATTTAGTAGAAGGAGATTCGGCTAAATTCATCAAGGTATTGGAAGATGGAGCTGAAAAATATCCAAAGAGCAACTATTTTATGACAAACCTTGTGAATATAATGATTCGCAACAAGGAGTCAGATAAAGCTTTAAGCTATCTTGATCAAGCAATAAAGAATGATCCGAATAATGCTTGTCAGTTTTTTAGTGTAAAGGCTAACATATATACCGATCAGGCTAAATATGATGAAGCTTTTAAAACATATGAAGATGCATTGAAAGCTGATGATGGCTGTGAAAGAGCCTTGGAAGGTTTAGCTATTTCATACATTCTTAAAGCACAGGATATAAA
This sequence comes from Dysgonomonas sp. 216, assembly GCF_010501065.1. Taxonomy (GTDB): domain Bacteria; phylum Bacteroidota; class Bacteroidia; order Bacteroidales; family Dysgonomonadaceae; genus QVMM01. The sequence continues at coordinate 17,169 of NZ_QVMM01000003.1, forward strand.
AGAAGTAGCATCTAAAGCTAAAACAAGAAAAGAACAGAGTGACTTAGATGCAGAAGCTGCTGAATTTTATAAGAAAGCTTTACCTTTGTTATTGAAATTCAAAGAAGTTCTGAAAGGGCGTGATGCCAATTCTTCAGATATTAAGCAAACAGTTTATAAACTTAGAAATGTATATTATAATCTGAATATGAATGCTGAATACGAAGCAGCAGAAAAAGAGTACGAAGCAATGTAATACATTTCGTTTCAAATAAATAAAGGGGTTTTTCATCGCGAAGAATCCCTTTGCTATTTATCTATATAAGTGAATTATTGACTGAATGTTTTAATCTTGCGAATAAAAGTATTAATTTCGTCCCTTTGTTTCGAAAATATATAATTAGAATTGCCCTTATAAGGTAATCCATAATAAGATTTATAGAATGACACCAGGTTTTTATAAAGATCAGGAAAAATTGCATGTTTCGGTAGACTGCATTATTCTGGGATTTAAAAACGATAAATTATATTTATTACTCATTAAACGTAAATTTGAGCCGTTAAAAGGACAAGAATCTTTGATGGGGGGATTTATCCGTTCGAACGAGAATTTGACTGATGCTGTATCACGAACTGTTTATGAATATACAGGAATTACTGATATGTTTATGGAGCAAATTGGTGCTTATGGCGATATAGGCCGAGATATAGGAGAGCGCGTTATTTCTATTGCATATTATGCATTAATAAACATAGAGTCATACGACGAAGAATTAAGCAAAATACATAATACAAGGTGGGTTGAGCTGGAAGAGGTTGGAGATTTGATTTTTGACCATAAGAAAATATTAGATGACACTATAACAATGCTAAGGAAACAAGCCATATCGCAACCTATAGGTCTTAATTTATTACCCGAAAAATTTACATTACCACAATTACATTCTTTATACGAAGCTATTTATCAAAAAACTCTTGATAAGCGAAATCTGCGTAAAAAGATTGCCGAAATGGATATTCTTGAAAAGTTGGACGAAAAAGACAAATCGAGCTCAAAGAAAGGAGCATACTACTATCGTTTTAACAAAGATAAATACAATCAACTTATGGAACGAGGATATTATATTTCGCTCTGACAGAGATATAATAAAATCCAAATTATAAAAACAAAGTCGAATATTTTGTTTTTTATGTTATAAAACATATTAGGTGTAGGTATACAATCCTGCACTTATTTGTAATATTGCATATAAAAATAAGTGTAGAAGTGTACACTTATTACAATGCAATCAATAAGTAATATGTTAGAATCATTAAAGAAAGAAGTGTTCGAAGCTAATCTTGATTTGGTTAGCCACGGGTTGGTTATATTTACATGGGGCAATGTTAGTGCTATAGACCGCAGTTCAAATTTAGTCGTAATAAAACCATCAGGAGTGTCGTATGACGAAATGAAAGCCGAAGATATGGTTGTCGTTGACTTGGATGGCAACGTAGTAGAAGGGCGCTTAAAACCTTCGTCTGACACAGCTACACATCTTGTATTATATAAAGCGTTTCCCGAAATAGGAGGTGTTGTGCATACGCACTCTACTTATGCAACATCATGGGCGCAGGCCGGATGCGATATTCCTAATATTGGCACCACTCATGCCGATTATTTTAAAGATGCAGTTCCTTGCACACGTCAGATGACAAAAAATGAAATAGAAGGTAAATACGAACTTGAAACTGGAAACGTTATTGTTGAGCGTTTTAAGGATATGGATGCTTCATTTACGCCGGGGGTATTAGTTAATAATCACGGACCTTTTTCGTGGGGAAAAGATGCTCATAATGCTGTACATAATGCAGTAGTGTTGGAGCAAGTAGCTAAAATGGCTTTTATTTCATTCAATATTAACCCACAGTTAAAGATGAATGAAGAACTTATAAAGAAACACTTTTTTAGGAAACATGGTCCGGATGCTTATTACGGACAATAACTATAAAAGGTGGGCAATATGAAAAAATTCGCGATTACTGTATTGACAATTTTGTTTATTATCAATTGTTATGCCCGTACAGGGAACAACAGTGGATACCCTATTACACCAGTACCATTTACATCGGTAAAAGTGACTGACGATTTTTGGGGTAAACGCTTACAGGCTAGTCGTGAAGTAACAATTCCTTTGGCTTTCAGTAAGTGCGAAGAAACAGGTCGTTATCTTAATTTTCAGAATGCGGCAAACCCTAGTGCCCATTATAAAGTAGGAGGCTTGTCTTTTGATGATACGGATGTTTATAAAACTATTGAAGGTGCAAGTTTCTTATTGCAAACCTATCCTGATAAAAATCTCGAAAAATATATCGATAGTGTATTGACAATTGTTGCTGCAGCTCAGGAATCTGATGGTTATCTTTATACATCGAGAACAATGAATCCTGAACATCCGCATGAATGGGCAGGAAAAACTCGCTGGGAAAAAGTTGAAGACCTAAGTCATGAATTCTACAATCTGGGACATCTGATAGAGGGGGCAGTAGCTTATTATCAGGCAACAGGAAAACGAAATTTTCTCGATATTGCAATTAAATATGCAGATTGTGTAGAGCGTTCAATTGGATCCAAGCCAGAACAAGTAGAACGTGTACCCGGACATCAAATTGCAGAAATGGCTTTAGCAAAATTGTATTTGGTTACAGGTAATAAGAAATATCTGGATTTAGCTAAATATTTTCTGGATAAACGAGGTTATACCTCACGTAAAGATACATATTCGCAGGCACATAAACCAATACTAGAACAAGACGAAGCTGTAGGACATGCTGTTCGGGCAGGTTATATGTATTCGGGTATTGCTGATGTAGCAGCATTAACCGGCGATACGGCTTATATTAATACTATTGGTCGTATATGGGAGAATGTGGTAGATAAAAAGCTTTATATAACAGGAGGAATTGGTGCACGTCATCAGGGCGAAGCCTTCGGGAATAACTATGAGTTGCCCAATTTGACGGCATATAATGAAACTTGTGCTGCAATTTCGAATGTATATTGGAATCACAGAATGTTCCTTTTGCATGGCGATTCTAAATATTATGATGTTCTTGAAAGAACTTTATATAATGCTGTAATCTCAGGTGTATCAATAGACGGAGGGACTTTCTTCTATCCCAATCCGTTAGAATCAGATGGGAAATATAAATTCAATCAAGGTTCATGTTCTCGTCAGGCTTGGTTTGGTTGTGCATGTTGCCCTTCAAACCTTAGTCGATTTATTCCGTCTATCCCCGGCTATGTATATGCAGTTCATGATAAAGATTTATATGTAAATCTTTTTATGAGTAATACATCTGAAATAGAAGTCGGAGGTAAAAAAGTTAAACTTTCCCAAACGACCTCATATCCATGGGAAGGAAATATAAAACTAGAAGTTTCGCCCAAAAGCAAACAGCTATTTTCATTAAATATACGGATTCCCGGATGGGTACAAGGTAGGGTATTGCCAAGTGATTTATACACATATGCAAAAAATAAAGATTTGCCGTATGTTATAAAAGTAAATGGAATACCTGTTGAAAGCACTTTATATAAAGGATATTGTTGCATTTCGCGTACGTGGAAAAAGGGCGATATTGTTGAAATAGAATTCGAAATGAAGTCACGTTTGGTTAAACCAAATGAAAAGATTGTGGAAAATCGTGGAAAAGTTGCTGTAGAGCGTGGCCCTATAGTATATTGTGCAGAATGGGCTGACAATGATTTTAATATTTTTAGTGCATTGCTTAATGAGCAGTCGGTATTTACAGTTGAGAAATCTTCAGATTTATCTGGCATAAACAAGATTCAAACTGAAGTTCAGGTGTTAGACTATGATTCGCAAGGAGGTTTACAGATAAAAAAAGAAAAATTATCAATGATTCCTTATTATGCATGGAATCACCGAGGCATAGGAAAAATGATGGTTTGGTTACCACAAGATGTCTCTGCAGTACGAATAAATGATTAATAAATAATAATTTAATTAAACTCATTAAATATAAATAGTTATGGAATATTTCAAAGATTTAGAAGTTTGGTTCGTAACAGGAGCACAACTATTATACGGTGGCGATGCCGTTGTTGCAGTAGATTCACATTCGAATGAAATGGTTAAAGGCTTGAACGACTCAGGAAAGCTTCCTATTAAAGTTGTTTATAAAGGTACAGCTAATTCATCGGCTGAGATATCGGCAATTATGCGCGAAGCTAATGGCGATACAAAATGTGTGGGAATGATTACTTGGATGCATACATTTTCGCCTGCAAAAATGTGGATACATGGTTTAATGGATTATAAAAAGCCATTACTTCACTTTCATACTCAATATAATAAAGAAATTCCATGGAGCGAAATCGATATGGATTTCATGAACCTGAATCAATCAGCTCATGGCGACCGTGAATTCGGACATATAACAAGCCGTTTGCGTAAGCCTCGCAAAGTTGTAGTTGGTTATTGGAAAGATGAAGATACTCAAGGTAAAATAGCATCTTGGATGCGTGTTTGTGCAGGATGGGCAGATTCACAAGATATGCTTATTATTCGTTTTGGCGATAATATGAATAATGTTGCTGTAACAGATGGAGATAAGGTAGAAGCTGAAATCCGTTTAGGATATCATGTCGATAATGCTCCTATTGCAACATTGGTACCTTATGTTAATGCTGTAACAGATGCTGAAATTGATGCTTTGGTTGCCGAATATGAAAAAATATATGATTTTGCAGACGATTGTAAAAAAGGTGCCGAAAAGCATCAGTTTGTTCGCGACGCCGCAGCTCAGGAGATAGGGCTTCGTCGTTTCCTTCAAGATAAGGGAGCTAAAGGTTTTACTACCAGCTTTAACGAATTGGAAGGCATGAAACAATTGATGGGATTTGCTTCTCAACGTTTGATGGCTGAAGGTTACGGTTTTGGAGCTGAAGGAGACTGGAAATCAGCTGCTCTTGTTCGTACAATGTGGGTTATGGGACAAGGTTTACCTGGAGGACAATCGTTCCTTGAAGATTATACATTGAACTTTGACGGAGAAAACAGCACTATTCTTCAATCGCATATGTTAGAAATTAATCCTGACATAACAGGATCAAAACCTCGTATCGAAGTACACTTTTTAGGAATTGGTGATGCAAGCACATGCGCTCGTCTTGTATTCCAAGCACATAAGGGCGAAGGTGTTGCTGCAACAATTGTAGATATGGGTAACCGTTTCCGTATGATTGTGAATGAAGTTGAAGTAAGAGAGCCTAAACCACTTCCAAAGCTTCCTGTAGCATGTGCATTATGGAAACCTATGCCAAACTTCGAAATCGGAGCAGGAGCATGGATTCTTGCCGGAGGAACTCATCACTCAAGTTTCTCTTATTCAGTTACAACAGAAATGCTGGAAGATTATGCCGAAATTGCGGATATCGAAATGTTGATTATCGACAAAGACACAACAATTCGTCAATTCCGTCAAGACTTACGTAACAACGAAGTGTACTATATGTTAAATAAAGCTTTAAGATAAATAATCTCAAACAGGAATATCGGGAATATGAGCAGATAAATCATATTCCCAATATTTGTGTTTAAATTAACGGAAAGTAAATACCAATGAAATATACTATTGGATTGGATTACGGTTCAGACTCATGTAGGGCCGTGATAATAGAAGTAGAAACTGGAAAAGAAATTGCTTCTTCAGTAAAGTACTACAAGCGTTGGATGAATGGCAAGTATTGTATTCCATTAAAAAATCAATACCGTCAACATCCCCTCGATTATGTAGAAGCTCTTGAAGAATCGGTAAAGGAGGCCTTAAGTAAATCACCTCAAGGTGTTGCTGAAAATGTTATAGGTATGTCTTTTGATACAACAGGTAGTACTCCTGTTCTAATCAATAAAGACGGATTACCATTGGCTTTAATGCCTGAGTTTGCCGAAAACCCAAATGCTATGTTCGTTTTGTGGAAAGACCACACTGCTATTGAAGAGGCTGCACGTATTAATAAACTAGCTTCGACATGGGATGTTGATTATACTGCTTACGAAGGAGGTATTTATTCCAGCGAGTGGGTTTGGGCCAAAATGGCACATGTGTTGAAAGAAGACGAATCTATCCGTAAAGATGCATACAGTTGGGTAGAACATTGCGATTGGATGCCGGCTCTTATTACAGGAGTAACAAAACCTGAGGAAATTGTGCGTAGCCGTTGTGCAGCCGGGCATAAAGCTATGTGGTTGAAAGAATGGGGTGGATTGCCATCCGAAGAATTCTTGGAAGCAATAGATCCTCTTTTAAAAGGATTCAGAGCAAGATTATTTGAAGAAACTTACACCAGCGATGTGAAAGTAGGTAATCTTACACCTGAATGGGCTAAACGTTTAGGTTTAACAACCAATGTAGCTGTAGGGGTAGGAGCGTTCGATTGCCATATGGGTGCTGTTGGTGCCGAAATTGTTCCGAAAGCATTTGTTCGTGTAATCGGCACATCGACTTGTGATATCATGGTTGTTCCTTACAAAGAAATGGAGCATAAACTTATACCGGGTATCTGTGGACAAGTAGACGGTTCTGTTATTCCCGGAATGGTAGGTTTGGAAGCCGGACAATCCGGATTCGGAGATATTTATGCTTGGTTTAAATCGGTTCTAGCTTGGCCAATTCAAAATATTATTGGCGAATCGTTACTACTTGATAGCGAAACCAAAGAAAAATTGATAGAGGAAACTCTTGATAAAATTATACCTGTTCTTTCGAAAGAAGCGATGGAAATACCAGTCTCCGAAAGTTCTGTTTTGGCTATTGACTGGATGAATGGTCGTCGTACGCCTGATGCAAACCAGCTAGTGAAAGGAACAATTACCGGATTAAATTTGGGTAGTTCAGCTCCTCTTATATTCAAAGCATTAGTCGAAGCTACAGCATTTGGTTCGAAAGCTATTGTTGATCGTTTCATAGAAAATGGTATCGAAATAGATACTGTGATAGGTATAGGCGGAATTTCGTTAAAATCGCCGTTTGTAATGCAAACCTTAGCCGATGTATTGGGTATGCCTATAAAAGTAGCTAAATCGGAACAAGCGTGTGCCTTTGGTGCAGCTATGTTTGCAGCTGTTGCAGCTGGCGTATATCCAAATGTTGAAGCAGCCCAAAAAGTGATGGGACAAGGCTTTGCCTTCGAATACACACCAAACAAAGAAAATCATAAAACATATATGGCTTTATATGATAGATATGTGACGCTTGGAAAGTTTACTGAAAACAAATTATTTTCTTAAATCTATAAAAAATGAATTGGAATTCACATGAATTTATTTGGCTCGACTGGGTGATTATTGCAGTCGGGATATTAGCTGTGACATGGGCTGTTTGGCGTTCGGTACAAAAAGACAAACGTTTACAACAAGGAGCCAGCAGTGAAGATTACCTGTTTGGTAAAGGTGAACCATGGTATATTATCGGTGCGGCTATCTTTGCTGCAAATATTGGTTCGGAACACCTTGTAGGTCTTGCCGGAACAGGAGCAAAAGCAGGTGTGGGTATGGCACACTGGGAAATGCAAGGTTGGATGATACTTATTCTAGGATGGTTATTTGTTCCTTTCTACCAGCTTATGAACAATAAGATGGGAAAGATCATTACAATGCCCGACTTTCTAAAAACACGTTACACACCAGCTACAGGTTCGTGGCTGTCAATTATCACTCTTATAGCATATGTACTGACAAAAGTGAGCGTTACGGCGTTTACCGGAGGTATCTTTATGCAGAGTCTTCTTGGTTTGCCATTCTGGTACGGTGCAATAGGTCTGATAGTTTTAACTGGTGTCTTTACCGTTCTTGGAGGAATGAAAGGTGTGATGACACTGTCGGCTATCCAAACACCTATATTAATCATTGGTTCATTCCTTGTGCTTTTCTTAGGATTGTCGGCACTTGGAGGCGGCAGTATTGCTGAAGGTTGGACTGCAATGATGGAATATTCTAAAACGCTGAATGTAGGAGAAGATGGTGTTGCATATGGAACAAACCATATGTTCCATTTTAATACCGGTGACCCATTATACGACGATTATCCTGGCTTTTGGGTATTTATCGGAGCATCAATCATCGGTTTCTGGTATTGGTGTACCGACCAGCACATTGTTCAACGTGTGCTTGGACAACGTAAAGGAGAATCAAATGAAGTGGTAATGAAACGCGCTCGCAGAGGTACTATTGCTGCCGGTTATTTTAAATTACTTCCTGTATTTATGTTCCTTATACCGGGTATGGTAGCTGCAGCATTGGCTGCACGTCCCGATAGTGGTTTTACATTAGATGATCCAGATACTGCCTTTGGGTCGATGGTGAAATTTGTATTGCCTGCGGGCGTGAAAGGTATTGTTACCATCGGATTTATATCGGCATTGGTTGCTTCTTTAGCGGCATTCTTTAATTCTTGTGCTACATTGTTTACAGAAGACTTCTACAAGCCTAAGTTCAAAAACAAAAGTGAAGCTAACTATGTGTTAGTAGGTCGTATTGCAACTGTTGTTGTTGTTGTACTTGGTATTATCTGGATACCTGTGATGATGAGCCTTGGTAGTTTATACGATTATCTGCAAGGTATTCAATCGCTTCTTGCACCTGCAATGGTTGCAGTATTTGCGCTTGGTATATTCTCTAAAAAGATTACGCCTAAGGCAGGAGAAGTTGGAATGATAGTGGGCTTTATTCTTGGTATGGTACGTTTGTTAACTAATATCTTTACAAATACAGGTAAAGATGTTATGACAGGCTGGTATTGGGAGTATACATCATGGTTCTGGCAAACTAACTGGCTTATCTTCGAGATATGGCTACTTGTCTTCATCATGTTATTGATGGTTGTAGTATCATTCTTTACACCAAAACCAACAGCTCAACAAATAGAAGCTATTACTTTCACAAGTGATTATAAGAAACAAATTAAGAATAGCTGGAGCAAGTGGGATGTTATAGCATCGCTTGGTGTTGTTGTTCTTTGTGCTTTGTTCTATTGGTATTTTTGGTAATAGATAATATTCCTTTTTAAAATTGTATTGTTATTAGATTTAATACCCGTTATGTACTCATTTAAGAGTTTCATAACGGGTATTTTTCAACAAAGTATTTTAAGAAAATTCTTTGTAAATATTCTTATTGAGCTTTAGCCCTTGCTTTAGCTTCAAATTCAGATAGGTTTTCTGCTAATTTACCAGCAATATCTCCAGCAGTTTCGTTTACTTTCTTTTTACTTTTTCTTACTTCTTGCCTGACAACAACCCCGGCGCGCATAGATTTACCTTTTACAGTTTTATAGCCTTGCTCTAATTTTGCTTTCGCTTTCTCTGCTGCATTTTCTAAATCTTCGTAAATCTCGTCCCTAGTTTCTTTGTCTGCTAATTTTATTGCTGCAAATGTACCTAGTGCACCAACAGCTAATCCTAATAAAAAACGACTCATATCTTTTCTTTTTTAAAGGTTAAACATTCATACTATTACTTATTTAGAACGAAGCAAATCGATTAAATGTTTTCACTAAAATAGTAAAAAAATATAAGAATACCGTTAATTTAAGAAAATATCAGCATTCTTACATTCAGTTACTCAATATTTTACTAGAGATCATTATTCCCAGCGTTTTGTATATTTGTTCTGGGAGATACATCTGTTCGTCTTTTTTCTGTAAAATCGGCGGGTAAATAGATATCCATAACCTCATTAGGAGTAAACAGATCATCTAAATTTGTAATAACAGTATTAACCTTTGCAGATTGGTGCTCTACTTTCTCTTTTTCTGATAATTCATTCTTTATCTGCTCAACATATTCAGCCGGAATAAAAATGTCTAATTCTTCTTCAGGAGTCAGAATTTCCATGTTTTTAATTTCAGCTGCAAAATTAGTTTGTGGCGAAACTGCCAGTTCCATTTTCTTTTGTTCTAAATATGTTTGAGGAATATATACATATAAATTATCATCATCAATTGATGTTTTATTAAACGGATTTTCGAAAAAAGTAATATAAGATATCAACAACAGTACTGCAGCTGCCGATGCATAAGGAATAAAATATCGTTTCTTCTGACCATAACTACGCATTGCTACTTGTTTTTGCAGTTGAGCAATATTAGTTAAATGATCACCTTTTATTAAATCATAACCATCAATGGCTTCAGACAAAAAAGGATCGCTCATCGCTTCTATTTCTATGCGACGGGCTTCTTTTCCTTTTCTTAATCCTTTTATATAATCTAACAAGCTCATTTTCCTAAGTTATTTTCAATACATATTTTCAGGTTTCTTTTACCGTTCTGTATATAGCTTTTTACCGATTTTAAAGAATATCCTGTAAACTCAACTATATCGGCATACGACATGTCTTCAAAAAAGAATTTTTTTACCGATATTTTCTGAGGTTCAGGAAGTTTCTCTAAACATTTGTTCAACACAATTTCACGCTCTTCGCTTTCCTCGTTTTCATCTAATAGAGTCAAAATAGGATCAGATTCCATAAGTTGAGAATCATAATACAGCGGTATTTCACGTTTATTTTCTTTAAGAAGATGATAACAATGGTTTTTAACAACACTATATAACCATGTTTTAAATACTTTTATTTCGTAATTAGCTATCTTGGATAATAAATTTTCAAATATTTCCATAACCGCATCTTGTGCTTTATCTGTATCCTGCAGATATTTTAAACACAAACCATATACTAAGGGAATATATTTATTATACAGTTGCCCAAAATATTCAGACTTACCACTTTTCTTAAAAAGGGCAAGTAGTTCATCATCAGTTAATTCTGTTTTATTTGATTTAAAAAATTTCAAACCTTTAATATCTGTTGTTTTGTTATAGTTGTGATATTTGTTATATATAACATATTTAAAAAAGCTCAAAATATAACTAATGTGCAAAACTACATTGAAATCGGAAAACAAAGTACAAAAAATATAATTAATTTTATGGAATTGATTAAAATATCGAATCTACATAGTAAAAACTGGAGTTTAAATATTTAAAAGAAGTAATATTATGAAAGGAAAATTGGCATTATTAATGGGCGTTTTCATTGTTATATCTTTTTTCTTGTACCAATATAAGGGAGACAAACGACTTGGTAGTAAGAATGATAAAACGCTGAATGTAACAGGAATTGTTGTTGACGAAAGTAACGATATGCCTGTATCTAGAGCAACAATTGAAATTCAGGACGAAAAAGTAAAAGTTTTGACCAACGAGTATGGAGAATTTAAAATACCAGCCCGAAGAGGACAAAAGTTATATGTATCGCACCCGTACTACAAAAGAAGGGTTGTTGAAGTTACAGGGATACAATTAGACATAAAACTAATAGAGAAAAAAGAATCAAATTAATTTTTGTTCTTGCAATATATAATAATAGCTAGTCCTTATATGTGAAAAGTGACTAGCTATTATTTTGTTTATAAAAGGATTGGATTCCTATTTAACCGGAATGTTTTTAAGAAACTCTAGTAAAAATGCCCACCATGCTGAAACCGATGGAATATTTACCTTTTCAGCCGGAGAATGTGCTTCTTTTATTGTAGGTCCACACGAAATCATATCTAAATTAGGATATTTCTCAAGAAATAGTCCACACTCAAGTCCTGCGTGTATTGCTTTAACTTCGGGTTGTTTATTATATAATTTTTTGTAGCATTCTATAGCAATACCAAGTATTTTTGACTCAGCATTAGGTTTCCATCCGGGATAACCCTCGCCATGAACAACTTTAGCTCCTGCTAATGTAAATACGGCATTAACCATATTTGCCGCATCTATTTTACGCGATTCGCTTGAGCTCCTTTGGCTTGTACTAATAACAATGGTATTACCTTCCTTCATCTTTATTGAAGCCAGATTGGTAGATGTTTCAACCAAACCGGGGATATCGTGGCTCATAGATAATACACCATGAGGGCAAGCATAAATAGCGTTAAGAAGGTTTTCTGACGTTTTTTGATCGATAATAAATGAAGGCTTTTCTGTCGACTCAATAGTCAATTTTACATTTGGATCTACTTTTTTTAGTTCGTCTTCAATCTGCGGTATCAGGTAGTTTAATTCAACAGCAACAAATTCTTTGTCTGCATAAGGTACTCCGGCTATAGTATAGGCCTCACGGGCAATTGCATTATGTAAATTACCCCCATCTATTTCAGCAATAACCAGTTTGTATTTTTTCGAAATAGTCCATAAATAGCGGTTCAATATCTTGTTTGCATTACCAAGACCGATATGTATATCGCTTCCTGAATGACCACCATTTAAGCCTCCTACTTTTATCTTAAACCAGAAATAGTTTGAAGGAATATCTTCTTTCTTATAACTAAAAGTTGCAACAGTACCTTTTCCTCCGGCACATCCTATATAGAATTCACCTTCTTCCTCTGTATCCAGATTAATAAGATAATTACCTGTGAGAAAATCTTTCTCAAGAGCAAAAGCTCCGGTTAATCCGGTCTCTTCGTCTATTGTAAATAAACACTCTAGTTTTCCATGCTCAATATCATTAGATGCCAATATTGCTAATTGCGCTGCTACTCCAACACCGTTATCTGCACCAAGGGTTGTTTCATTAGCTCTAACCCATTCTCCATCTATTATAGTTTCAATAGGGTCTTTGTCAAAATCATGTATTGTTCCTGTATTTTTTTCGCAAACCATATCAACGTGTGACTGAAGAATTACAGTTGCCAAATTAGTGTTAGTAGCTTCTTTAGTTATTAATACATTTCCTATCTTATCTTTTTTTGCATTTAACCCATGTTTTTTTGCAAAGTCTATTAAGTAAGCTGTTATTCTTTCTTCTTTTTTCGAAGGATGCGGAATTTGGCATATTTCGTAAAAATAATTCCAAACTAGAGCCGGGTTTAGATCTTTTATTGTCATATAATCACAATTTATCTTTTATTATTAATAATTATTTATCTTACTAAACATTTTGAAAAGTACTTTAGTAAGTTAAAAATACATATATATAGGGGCTAGGCAAATTTTTTTCACATCTTTTAAATATACTAGTATGTTTTTGTTTTAACATAAAGAATATCTTTGCTCCGTCCAAAAATTGAGTATACATTATAAATATGAAAATGCGAGCTTATAATTAGAGCACACATTTTTGTAGCTTGTTAGAAAATATAAATTATTCTTAATATAATATGAAAAATATTTCTTATGTAGTAAATGGCGTACTTGCTGTCGCTATAATCATTTTGTTTATTTTGCATTTTAGTTCTAAAGGAAATAATCAAACCGATCCGGCGTCTTTAAAATTCGAAAATGATACTACGGTTACATTGCCTATAGCTTATGTAAACGTAGACTCGTTGCTTATAAAGTATAATTATGCAAAGGATATTAATGACCTTTTAATGAGTAAGTCAGAAAGTTCCAAAGCATCGTTAACGCAGAAACAAAAAAGAGTAAATTCGGAACAGCAGGAGTTTCAAAGAAAATATCAGAATAATGCTTTTTTAACTCAGGAAAGAGCAGAGCAAGAATATGAGCGTATACAAAAACTGGCTTTAGATTTAGAGCAAACAGCTTCTCGTCTTGATAATGAGTTGGCTATGGAGCAAATGAAATACAATGGACAGTTGGCCGATTCGGTTCGTATTTGTATTAAAGAATACAACAAAACAACAAATTATCATATAGTTTTTAGTAACACAGGTTTAGATAATATACTTTTGGCTGACGAAAAATATGATATAACAAATAACATTCTATCTTTATTGAATAGTCGTTATAAATCCGAGAAAAAATAAAAAAAACATTTATATAAAATCAGAGGCTATCCCAAATTTGGATAGCCTTTGATTTTTTGTGTCTAAATAGATTTTCAAGTTTATGCAGATGGGCCTCAATAAACTCAAAATTGTGTATCTTTGATCGAATTTTATAAAATTATAGATGAAAGAGTATATAAAGAAGTTTTTGGCAGAGAAAGGGTATAATAAACTTGACTTGAAGGCTGTGTTATTTGATATGGATGGAGTTTTGTATGATTCGATGAAAGCTCATGCTAAATCGTGGCAACAAACCATGGAAGAGAATAATTTGGCTTCAACTCCCGAAGAATTTTTTCTGCACGAAGGCAGGGTAGGTAGCAATACTATTGATTTGATTATAAGACGAGAGCTAGGGCGTCCTGCTACGGAAGAAGAAAAAGTAGAAATATATAAGCGAAAATCACAGCTATTTACTCAGTATAATAATGGAGAAATAATTCCTTGTGCTGACAAAGTTTTAGATAAAGTAAAAGAAAAAGGTCTATTGCCGGTATTAGTAACCGGATCGGGGCAAAAATCGTTATTAGATAATCTTGAGGAAAACTTTCCGGGAATTTTTAAGGCCGATCAGATGGTAACAGCATACGATGTGACTAAAGGAAAACCCGATCCCGAACCTTATTTGATGGGGTTGCAGAAAGGTGGTGATTTAAAACCTGACCAGGCAATTGTTGTAGAAAATGCACCTATGGGTGTTCAGGCGGCTGTTGCAGCCGGAGTTTTTACAATTGCAGTAAACACAGGTCCTATTCCCGATGAAGCATTATGGGATGCAGGTGCTAATATAGTATTGCCGTCGATGGAATTTTTATTTTTAAATTTAGATAATATATTTGCAGAACTAGGAGCCTGATATAAAAAACCATGCAATGAAAAAAGTTTCATTTGTATGGTTTCTTTGTCTATATATTATTCGTTTCACGCTAGCGTTTCAGATACACAATTAATAGGTTTGAGGGGTTAGGTTATAATAGCCGGAACAAAATAAAAGGTAAGATTTTCTTAAACTTTTCTTATAAAATATGGAACTCTACATTTATTGACGATTCGGGTTTCGACGAAAAAATAAAAGAAAATAAGTTTCGTTTTATTGGAACTATAAATCTGACCATAGTGTACTTAGCCTAAACGAAAAAACGGCATAAATTTATCATGTGCACATAAGAATAGTGCCAAAAAGTCTTTCAGATAGCGAGGTTTTAGTAAATTTGCAAGACTATTGTTAATAATGTTACAATCAGAATAATGGATACATCTGCAATAAGTCCATATATATATTTTAATAGGGAAGAGTGGGCCGCTTTACGTGATTCGGAACCCCTGACCTTAACCGAAAGCGAAATAAAGGAACTAAAGGGTATAAACGATGAACTTTCGATTGAAGAAGTAAGAGACATTTATTTGCCCTTATCGCGTTTATTGTACTTTTATGCAAGTGCTACTATTGGCAGACAAACACTATTAATGAAATTCTTGAATAAAGAACATCAAAAAATTCCATTTGTTATAGGTGTTGCCGGTAGTGTCTCGGTTGGAAAAAGTACTACATCGCGTGTATTGCAAGCTCTATTGAGTAGGTGGAAAGAAGATACAAAGGTTGCTTTGGTAACAACAGATGGTTTTTTGTATCCAAATGCTTATCTCGAAGAGAAAGGGCTTATGCTAAAGAAAGGGTTTCCTGAGTCGTACGATATACAACGTCTTATAAAGTTTGTGACCGATTTAAAATCGGGCGAAAAAGAAGTGCTGGCGCCCAAATACTCGCATCAGGTATATGATATTGTTCCCGATGAGTATGAGGTTATTAACCAACCCGATATTCTGATACTTGAAGGTTTGAATGTTTTACAAAGCGGCATGGACTACCCGCGTAATAAACCAAGGGTCTTTGTTTCCGATTACTTGAATTTTTCGATCTATGTAGATGCCGAAGAGAATATGCTGGAAAAATGGTATGTATCCCGATTCATGAAATTCAGGAAATATGCATTCGCCGATCCTTCGTCATATTTTCATCATTTTACAAATATGCCCGACGATGATGCCGAGAAAATGGCAAAAAGTGTTTGGCGCGAAATAAATTGTAAAAATTTGCGTAAAAATATTTTACCTACACGCGAAAGGGCTAGCTTGGTGTTACATAAGGGAGCCAATCATGCGGTAGATAAAGTAAGATTGAGAAAGTAAATCTCACTCGTATTTGAATAAAATAATCGTTCAAAATATATTTTGCTATGTTTTTATTGATGACTATTCTTTTTGTTTTAGGTTATATATGCATAGCATTAGAACACGTTATTCATATTAATAAGTCGGGAACAGCTTTAGCACTAGGTGCAACTATGTGGGTGTGTGTTGCATTGAGCATACCTTCCGAAATGTTTGTTTTCACTGAGTTTGAAAACTACTTGGCAAGTCATCCCGATAGTACTTTCATATCGTGGCTTACACATCATCCATTATTAAACCATTTAGGGGAAACTGCTGAGATACTATTTTTTCTGATGGGGGCTATGACTATTGTCGAGCTCATAGATTCGCATCGAGGCTTTTCTATAATAACAGATCGTATACAGACCACAAAAAAGAGAACTTTACTGTGGATTATATGTATACTAAGCTTTTTTATGTCGGCAGCATTGGACAATATGACAACAACTATTGTAATGGTTACTTTAATCCGAAAATTAATAGCCGATCGGGGAGATAAATGGTTGTTTGTCGGGATGGTTATTGTTGCTGCAAATGCTGGCGGTGCATGGTCTCCGATAGGAGATGTAACAACAATTATGCTTTGGGTAGCAGGTAAAGTTAGCAGTCTCAATATAATAAAAATGACATTCTTAGCGAGCCTTGTTTCGTTAATAGTTCCTCTTGTTATCTTATCCTTTATGCTTAAAGGAAATATACAGAGACCCGGTATTCAAGATAAAATATATAGAAGTCCTATTCCTGAATGGCAAAGCAGGTTAGTACTATTTGTTGGCGTTGGAGCTTTGTTATTTGTTCCGGTTTTTAAAACAATAACGCATTTACCCCCTTATTTGGGTATGTTAGGAGGGCTTGGGATTCTTTGGGTATTGACCGATTTTATGCATAAGAAAAACGAAGAAAGAAGAAACTATAATACAGTTGCTGCAATGTTGCAGAAAATTGATACTTCGAGTATACTATTCTTTCTAGGTATATTAATGGCCGTTGCGGGGTTACAAACATATGGGCATCTAAACATGTTGTCTATGTCGTTAGAATCGATAAACTTGCCGGAACCAGACAAGTATTACCTGATAACCATTGTTATAGGGGTTTTGTCAGCGATAGTTGATAATGTGCCACTAGTTGCAGGTGCAATGGGAATGTATAACTTTCCCGTAGATCATTATTTCTGGGAATTTTTGGCTTATACAGCAGGAACAGGAGGCAGTATACTTATAATAGGATCGGCTGCCGGAGTTGCTGCGATGGGTATGGAGAGGATAGATTTTATTTGGTATGTTAAACGTATATCGTGGCTTGCATTTGTTGGCTATATTGCCGGATGCGGAGTGTTTATATTACAAAAAATGATTTTTTGTTAGCTTCAGGTATAATAAAGAGTGTGGATTTATATATCTAAAACTTCAAACTCAATAATTTCACCATAACTTGCCAGATTATCGAAAGCTTCTTCAAAAGGGACTAATCCGAAATAAACTTTTGCACAAGCAATAATACCTCCATGTGTAAATGCGATAACTTTGTTGTATTCTTTTTTCTTAATTTCGTCCATAAACGATGAAAATCTATTATACATTTGCTTGAACGATTCTCCGTTTTTAGTTGGAGTGTCTATCCAGTTGTTGTACCAATGTTCAGCCTCTTTAATATTATCCCACTCTTGCATTTCCCAGTCTCCAAAATTTAATTCTTTCAGACGATCGAACATTCTGGCTCCTTCATAACCACAATACGCGGCTAAGCGGGTACATCGACTTAATGGGCTTGTACAAGCAATATCAAACTTTTCGTCTTTTATTTTTTGCCTGACTATCTCGGCTTCATTTTCAAAGCTGTCTTTTAGCGGAACATCTGTTTGTCCATAACATACCGATTTAGGAACATCGACAGATGTGTGTCTGACAAGATAAAGTTTCATAGGCAACTGTTTTGTATTACTAGAATCCCCAAATAAAAAGCTATTTCGCACATCAGAAAAGTTGCACCGCAACAATCGCCGGTATAGCCTTCTATTTTCTTTTTCATCAAATATACCAATAAAAAGAAAACAGTCAAAGGAAAAACAATTGCAACCCAATAACAATTGTTAAGAAGAGAAATAGGCAATATGCCTAATATTACCGAAAATAGCAATGTCCCTAGCGAGGGTTTACTGTAAATTGTTTTTGCTTTGCTGGTTTCTTCAGTTCTGGCATATGGTAAAAATCGTATTATTTGTGAAGCTACTAATTTACACAAGGGGTCGCCTGCGAGGATGGCTATACAGGCTAGATGGAGACTCATATTTGATAATATGCAGAAGAACAAAACGAAATAAGAGATAAGACTGATAACTCCGTAAGTACCAATGTGGGAGTCTTTCATTATTTCGAGGATACGTTCTTTTTTATTTCCACCTCCGAATCCGTCAAAAAAGTCAGCGAGCCCGTCTTCATGCAATGCTCCGGTAACTAAAATACGACTTAATATAGCAATAATAACAGCTACAGGATAAGGCAGTATTTGTGCAGCACTAAATAAAACACCAGCCATAACGGGAGCTGTAAGCCACCCTGCTACAACCCAATAATTAACTACTTGCTTATAATATTCGGCTGGCACATTAAATATTTTCAATCGCCAAAAGGGTAGGCGGGTAAAAAATACAAGGGCTGCTGCTATATTTTTCATATCCGAGGGTTAGAAATATTTAGTAACTTCTATTTCTTTAAACGAGTGCATCTCGTTTATCATTCTTATTGCTGAATCTAATATTGGATAAGCGCATAGAGCACCGGTGCCTTCTCCTAATCTGAAACCTAAATTCAGAATAGGTTTTGCATTAAGATATTGCAAAACAAGTTTATGTCCTGCTTCGTCTCCTTGATGTCCGTAAATAGCATAATGCAGAACATTAGGGTTTAATTTTGAAGCAGCTAAAAGGCAATTTGTCATAATAAAACCATCAATGAGTATTAACATTTTCAATTCGGCAGCTTTAAGCATTGCTCCTACAGTCATAACCATTTCGTATCCACCAAAATAACGAATAATATCTTCGGGCGAGTTGTCTCCTTTATAGTTATCTAATGATTGTTTCAAAACTTTATATTTATACTCCAATGTTTTTCCCGTATGGTCGCATCCTGCTCCAACACATTTGTCGAGGGGTATGCCTGTGAGGCAGGTCATCCATAATGCCGAAGAGGAAGTATTGGTTATTCCCATTTCGCCGAATCCTATAACATTACAACCATTATCGAAACATGTTTGTGTACATTCTGCTCCGTATTGTATTGCAAGAAGCATTTCTTCGTTGGTCATAGCTGCTTCGTGCAGATAATTACGGGTACTTTTTCTTATTTTTTTGTTAATGATTGGTATGTTAGCATCGAAATCGTGATTAACACCGGCATCAACAATATGGAGGTTAATATTGTGCTGACGGGCTAAGAAATTAATACCTGCACCACCATCCAAAAAATTCATTATCATCTGATAAGTAACCTCTTGAGGAGACGGGCTTACTCCTTCGGCTGCAATTCCGTGGTCGCCGGCAAAGACAATATGATGTGGATTTTTTAATTTGGGACTTAACGATTGTTGAACCCATCCGGCTTGCATTGCAAGGTATTCCAACATGCTAAGCGAGCCTTTGGGCTTGGTTAGGTTATCTATCTTTTCTTGGAGGTATGAACGTACGTCGTCGTTTGGTTTTTCGATATTAAACTGTATCATCTTATATTGTTTAAAGTGTTATTTTATTTTTACAGGAATCCCTGATACCATAAGGTATACTTCGTTTGCTTTGGCGACAATGTATTGGTTTAGCCAACCTTGTAGATCGGCAAATTTGCGTTGTATTTCATTTTGAGACATTTCGCCCATTCCTATTTCATTGGTTACGAATATGAAGTGTGCATTTTGCTCAGTAAATTTATCGAACTCAAGTTTTATATCGGCTAAAGCTTTGCTTACATCAGACTGATAATCGAAAAAAAAGTTTGTAGCCCAAAGAGTTACACAATCAATAAGAATAGTTTTTCCTGTAAGGTTATGTTTACTCAGTTCTTTTTCTTCTTCAATATTTATCCATTCATTGCCTCTGTCAGTCTTATGCTTTTCGATCCGTAAACGATGTTCTTCATCCCATACCCGGGAAGTTGCTAAGTAAACAGGATTAGCAGAATGTTTTAAGGCTAAACTTTGGGCATAGTTGCTCTTGCCCGAACGTTGTCCGCCTGTTATCAGTATTATTTTATCAGCCATTGTACTATTAATGTAATAATGATTATTGAAAATACTGTTAGAGCCTCTACCTTTCTGTTTATTGCAATAGATTTTTGCATGTCGGTATATGTAAGCTCTCTGTTATTGTTACCAATATAGGGCTTTTCAACTATTTGTCCGAAATAATTATTGGGGCCACCAAACCGACAATTTAATATTCCTGCCAGTGCTGCTTCGGGATATCCGGAGTTCGGGCTGGCATGCTGTGTGCCATATTTTCGGACAAAACTTAATAATGATGTTTTTCTGCTAACAAGAATCATAAAAAAAGCAGTAAGGCGAGCCGGTATATAGTTGACTAAATCGTCAGATTTTGCTGCAAACCAACCGAATTGTTTGTAACGCTCATTTTTATATCCGATCATCGAATCAAGCGTATTTACCATTTTGTATGTAAGTATTCCCGGAATACCTAACAGTGCATACCAAAAAAGAGGAGCAATAATTCCGTCACACAAATTTTCAGACAGCGTTTCGAGTGCGGCAGTTCTAATTTGTTGGTCTGATAGTTGTGAAGTGTCTCGTCCCACTATTCGGGCAACTTGTTGTCTGCCATCTTCTGTCGATTTATCAACAGCGATAAATACTTGTTTAACTTCGGTTATAAGGGTTTTACCGGCAATGCAGTAAAAGATTATTATACCTGAAAATACAATGTATATATATTTATTGAATATAATTAATTCTTTACAAACAATGTATGTTAGAACAAATATGCCCGTTATTAAAAGTAAAGAGAAAAACGAGCCTTTCATTTTTTTGCGTTGTTCTTTATTTAATGTCTTTTCTCCTAAAGAAATGAGTTTACCAAAGCCAACAATAGGATGGGGGAGCCATCTTGGATCGCCAATAACCATATCAATAATCCAACCAAGAAGTAATGGAATTATAATCAAGAGAGCTGCATCCATTGTTCTATAGCTTTTATAAGGAGGTTGTTTTCTTCTTTCGATTGAGTAGCAATCCGAAAGAACGAATCATCCAAACCCCTGAAGTTAGCAGCATCTCGTATAAGTATGCCGTGTTTTTTTATCAAATACTTTTTTAGTTCCGATGCTTTTCTGTTTATCAGTTCACACAAGAAAAAGTGTGTATTGGTAGGTAACACAATAAGACCATCAAGGTTACTTAGCTCAGTCATTAAGCGATTGGTTTCGGTAAGGTAAGCCTTTAGGTCAAAACCTGTTTTTTCTTCTTTTAATAAATACTTACCAGCTTCGATTGCCAGTTGATTAACTGACCATGGCATTCTAATTTTACTGATTGATTCTGTAAGTGCATAAAATGCCGTAATATAACCTAATCGCAAACCGGGTATGGCATAACTCTTAGTCATTGAATGTAATAGTATAACATTTTTGTGTTTTAAGCCTTCGGTAGCCGAAAAGGTGTATTGCTTATCAGTAAACGATTCGTATGACTGATCGATAATGAAATAAATATCAGGGTGTTTAGTTATATACTTATCCAAATATTGTTTGTGGTATACACTTCCGCTCGGATTGTTGGGATTGCATAGCCAGATTAGTTCGGTATCTTTATTTACTTGAGATAGTGAAGCTACAAATGAAAGCTTATGCCCGTTTATTTGGCAAGCATCTTCGTATTCGCTAAATGTTGGGGTTATTATTGTCGATTTTTTTCCTTTAAATACTTGCGCTATCAGGTAAATAGCTTCGGTTGCACCATTGGTTACACAAATATTATTTGCAGATATGTTATGATGTTTTGCCAATAGTTTTGCCAGAGAGTCAGCTTCGGGTTCAGGATAAGAGCGTATGTTTTTGATATGTGTGCAAAGGTGTTGCTGTAGACCGGAAAGATCGAATTGTGCGTAAACATTAGAACTAAAGTTACTTACTATTTCAGCTTCTAATCCATATATGTCGTCACCGTGTCCGTTTAGCATAATATATTATACCTTTTCGTTCATTATTTTGTAAACCAAATCCATATCTGTATGTTTTCTGACATGGTTAGCCAATTTATTATACTGCTCTTCCTTAAATGCTTTGAGATCGAAAGATTTACTCGTTGATTTGTCGGCATAGGGTTTTAATAAATATTCTATAACTTCGCTATTGTCGAGAATCCCATGTATATATGTGCCGAAGCACCTTGAATCGACAAAATAGCCATCCGTTGAGTTATCCGATAAAATATTTACAGGCGCCCCTTTAGCATTATTGAGTAGTGTAGTGGTTCCCATGTGTATTTCGTAACCTTCACAAACCTTTTCCGATTCAAGAAATGAGAATTTCACTTGCCGTGTAACTTTCTCTCCTTGCATTTTTGTTGATACAGGTAGTAGCCCTAATCCGGGCAAACGTTCTATATTACCTTCTACACCTAATGGATCGCAAACTTCTTGTCCCATAATCTGAAATCCGCCACATATTCCCATAACTGTTGCTCCCGATTTATAAGCTTTAGTAATGCTTTGGGCTACTCCGTTTCGCCGTAAATCATACAGGTCGGACAATGTGCTTTTGCTACCCGGAATCAGTATTATATCTGCTTTTTCTATTTCGTCGGTATTGTTTGTATAGTAAAGATGTACACGGGGGTCACGTTCCAATATATTGAAATCGGTGAAGTTGGACATTCGTTTGAGTAATACAACAGCTATATTTACTTTCCCTTGTGTAGCCTGAATATTCTTTGTCTGGAGCATTACAGAATCTTCTTCCTCTATATAAATATCTTTATAATAAGGTACAACTCCTATAACGGGTATTCCACATAGGTCTTCCAACATTTTTATTCCGGGTTCGAACAGCCGTATATCTCCTCTGAATTTATTAATCAAGATGCCTTTTACGTGCTTCCGTTCTTCTTCAGTCAGTAGCATAACCGAACCATAAACCGATGCAAAAACTCCACCACGATCTATATCGGCTACAATAATAACATTGGCTCCGGCATGAATAGCCATTGGCATATTTACCAGATCGAGTTTACGCAGGTTTATCTCGGAAACGCTGCCGGCTCCTTCCATGACAATTGGGTTGAATCGTTTTTCAAGCCTGTCGAAGGCCGAATTTACTTCTGTTCGGAGTTCGTCACGACCTTCTTCCCTGAAATATTCAAAAGCACTTTGGTTATTCATTGGTTTACCGTTAAGAACAACCTGACATATTTTATCGGTAGTGGGTTTCAACAGTAAAGGGTTCATGTCGGTATGGCAATCAATACCTGCAGCTTCTGCCTGAACAGCCTGAGCCCGCCCGATTTCGAGCCCCTCAGGTGTCGCATAAGAATTGAGAGCCATGTTCTGCGCCTTGAATGGTGCAGGGCAAAAACCATCTTGCAGAAAAATACGACAGAAAGCAGCCGAAATAATACTTTTTCCGACATCGCTTCCTGTTCCGACAAACATAATAGGACGAAGTCTTTTCATATAAGAATGTTACAGCCTTATTCTCGAAGGCATAATGAAACACATATCGGATTTGCAGGTCTTCTGACTTTCCCCATCTTTGGATTCCCTTCCCATTCTTACAAAAGAACAGTGGTTTGGAGCATTATCCAAAGACTCTTATTTAAATGGAGATTACAGCAGCGAGTCTGTTCAGGATTTTCACCTGATTCCCTTTTCATCCACACATCTAAATTGAAGATGCTTGCGGAACAAAGCCGGACACAAAGATAGTTATTTTGATCGGGTGTTAAAGTAAAGGTTTAAAAAACTTTTTCACCGTTGATTACTACATTTTTCAACGTAAAATCTTTTATGTAATCTTTATTTATTTTACCATTATTCGATTGTATATTCAAATTCTCAAATGTAAATCCAGACAATTTATATTGATCCGATTTTTTTACTCTGAATAATGTGCTACAATTAAAATCGATGTTGCGCATTGTTATGTTACTACCATAAGAGATTTTTATATCCTTTTCGCCTTGAAGATCGAAGAACTGAGTCCATGGGTTTATATCGATAAAATATGTTGCACTGCCTTTCAAGTTTTCAAGTAAAATATATTCGTAGTTTTGAGGAGTGTCGGGACGCATTTTTAGCCAGAATAAACGTTGCGCTTTATTTACACTACAACGTCTTAGAATAATATTGCGGTTGTGAATAGCTTCGCTACCACAGGTTAATGCGCTGTGGCAAAAGCCGAACGTGCAATCTTCTATTATAATATTATAATTGCCTCCGTTATTTTCGTCTTTATCTGCAAACGGACCTTTTCCTCCTTTTAAGGCTATAGCATCGTCATTTACCGACATATAGCAGTTCTTTATCAGTATATTCTTGCAGGCATCAATGTCTACTGCATCGGTACTTGGTGCTTTTACAGGGCTGGCTGGCGAATGTATATACAGATTTAATAATTTAAGATTTTCGCATTTGTATAAGTGAGTAGTCCAGAAGGGGGAATTAATTAATTTAACACCTGATAATTGTACGTTTTTGCTATTAGAAATATATACAAGACGAGGACGAAGTTCGTCCATGTTTGTGCATTTGGGATTTACTTGTCGGCGCACCCAAAATGATTTCCAGTAACGCAAACCATTGCCATTTATGGTACCCTTGCCCGATATAGTAAATCCGTCTACGCTATCGGCATTCACTAATGCGGCAAAATACTTCAGTGTCTGCCCTTCCATACGGGTAGTAAGCACAGTGAAATTTGTAATTTCATCACTACCTTTTAGAGTGGCGCCTTCCTCAAGATGTAAATGGGTTTTAGGTTTAAAAAATAACGAACCGCTCAGAAATGTACCTTTAGGTATGATAATTACGCCACCTCCTTCATTTTGGGCTTTATCTATAACAGCTTGTATCTTTTCGGTTTGTATTATGCAACTGTCATTAATTACATTATAATCGGTAATGTAAAAAGTTTTGCCAAGTGTTTTTATATCGGTTTCTTTGTATTGATTATACCAATCGGGAATTTTAGTTCCGTCAGGGAATAAATCTTGTCCTTGTGCGTTAAAACCTAATATAATTGCAACCAGTAGTAAAGCAGGCTTGAGCGCGTTTTTCAATATCATAATCAAAAGGTTAGTTCGTTGTTAAACTACAAATGTATCAATATTATCTATAAATAAAGATAAATGTTTCTGAATTTGTATTAAATGTTAAATCAATTTATATATAAGACAAAAGTTATTACGTGTCTGATTCTATTAATATAATATTTATAATTGTCTGTTTTAATTGCCGTTTTATTAACTTTGTTTCCTGAAGTTATTTTGTATTATAGCATAATGATATGGGAGATAAAGAAGAATATCAAAACAAAAAGTTTTCGACAAGAATTATATCGAACAGTTTTAGTAAAAAAGATGTACATGGTGCTATTAACATGCCTGTTTATCGTAATGCTGCATTCGAATTTTTTTCGTCGGAAGAGATCGCAAATGCTTTTCAGAATAAGATTGCAGCGCATACATATACCCGTATATCGAATCCCACAGTAGAAAATTTCGAGAATAAAATAAAAGAGGCCTCAGGTGCCGATATGGTAATGGCTATGTCGTCGGGGATGGCTGCGATATCCAATACCTTCTTTACTTTAGCTTATGCCGGTTGCAATATTGTAACCTCTCCTCATTTATTCGGGAATACATTTTCGCTGTTTAAGTTTACACTTGCCGATTTTGGAGTTGAAACACGTTTTGTAGATACAAATAACTTATCGGAGATAGAAGCCGCAATTGACGAAAATACTTGTGCATTCTTTTGTGAACTTGTTACTAATCCTCATCTTGAGGTAGCTGATCTGCCGGAAATATCAAAGATACTGAAAAAGAAGCATATACCGATGGTGATAGACACAACTGTAATCCCTTGGTGTGGTTTCAATGCCAGAGAAGCAGGCGTTGATATTGAAGTTGTTTCTACAACAAAATATATTTCGGGGGGCGCAACAAGTGTTGGCGGTGCTATTCTTGACTACGGAACTTTCGATTGGTCGAACAATAAACGATTGACAAAAGTAAAACCGACAAGCGATATGTCGGCTTTTGCATTTAAGCTTCGTCGTGAAATTGCACGTAATATTGGAGCACAAATGGATCCGGATACGGCTTCAATGCAATCGTTAGGTTTGGAAACCTTAGAGTTAAGGTTTAATAAAATGTCGGCTTCGGCATTCGAACTGTCTCGGTTTTTGTCAGAGCAAAGCAATGTAGTGAAAGTAGGTTATCCGGGAATCAGCTCATCTCCTTATTATGATTTAGTAAAAAAACTATTTAGAGGTAATCCCGGAGCTATGCTTACTCTGAATCTCGAATCGAAAGAAGCATGTTTCGATTTTATGAATAAATTGCAGATTATCCGTAGAGCTACAAACTTATTTGATAATAAATCGTTAATAATACACCCTGAGTCGACTATATATGGAACATTCAGTGCGGAACTGAAAAAGGCAATGGATATTGATGAAACACTATTGCGTTTATCGGTAGGTTTGGAAGATGTGAACGATTTGAAATCGGATATTATCAGAGCATTAGATATTTTATAGATATGTTGTTATACGATCATTTAATACAAATAATAATAACCGCTGTGGTATTAATAGCCACACCTGTTTCCAGACTCGTTACGGCGAAAATAATAAGAAGATATGCTTCTATAACAAAAAAAGCTGATTCGAGGACCAAACATATTGTTAAGGTGTTTTCCATCTTGATTAATATAGCGGCTTTGCTTATTGTTATTATTGTCTGGGGCGTAGATCCCCGCAATTTGCTAGTAGCAATATCATCGATATTTGCTGTTATTGGAGTGGCGTTTTTTGCACAATGGTCGTTATTGAGTAATGTGACAGCGGGTATATTAATTTACTTTTCGACACCATTCCGTATAGGTGATTTTATACGTATACACGACAAAGAATTTCCTATTGATGCTGAGGTTGTCGATATTTTGGCTTTTCACACCCATCTTAAAACAAGCGAAGGAGAAATTGTTATAATACCAAATTCATTATTGCTTCAAAGAGGTATATCTGTTATTAATCCGAATGAGGAATGAATTAAGCTAAAAAAATATCGTTATATTTGTGGTTATTAACTTGAAAAACGAGAACAAATATGTCTGTAAATAAAGTAATTCTGATAGGGAATGTAGGGAAAGATCCTGAAATAAGATATTTCGATAATGGTAGTGCTGTGGCTAATTTCACTTTAGCAACAACAGAGCGTGGATATACAGCTGCCAATGGCACTCAAATTCCAGATCGTACCGAATGGCATAATATTGTATGCTGGAGAGGCTTGGCTAAAGTTGCAGAGCAATTTGTGAAAAAAGGTACTCAACTATATATTGAGGGGAAAATACGCACCCGGACTTATGACGATCAGAATGGAGTGAAACGCTATGTATATGAAATATATGCCGATAATATGGAGTTACTGGGACGTAGAGGTGATAATAATAATACTCAGAATGGAGGAGAGTATTCTCAACCATATCAGCAACAGCAACCAGCTGCTATGCCAGAACAACAAAATCAGCAATCATCATCGACGCCTTTCCCTGTTGAGGATGAGTCGGATGATTTACCATTTTAATTTTAATAATATATTGAATATTAAAAGCGTAATAGATAAAATAGAATATGGCACGAAATTATTATTTCGTGTTGTATTCTTTTATAGCTTTCTTGTTCTGTTTGTTTCATGCAATAACGACTCTGCTCCTAAGCCTAAGGGATATAGCAGGATAGATTTGCCGGCGAATCAATATATAGAATACGCTACACCTCAATTTTCTTTTAATTATTCAACTTTTGCCAAAATAGAGCCTCTTTTATCGCCTCAAAGCGACGGTATTTGGTTCAATATTTTTTATCCTGCATTTAAGGCTCATATCCATTGTTCGTATTATAATATATCTGCACCGATTTTACCGGATATGATTGAAGATAGCTATCAGTTAGCGTATAGTCATTCGTTAAAAGCAAATGGTATAAACCAAATATTGGTACATAATGCCAATAAACAAACATCGGGTATTGTATACGAAATAGAAGGG
This sequence comes from Dysgonomonas sp. 216, assembly GCF_010501065.1. Taxonomy (GTDB): domain Bacteria; phylum Bacteroidota; class Bacteroidia; order Bacteroidales; family Dysgonomonadaceae; genus QVMM01. The sequence continues at coordinate 45,484 of NZ_QVMM01000003.1, forward strand.
AATGTGGCTACACCTGTTCAATTTTTTTTAACCGATAGTGTCTCTCATTTTTTCAGAGCATCATTCTATTACGACATTAAGGTAAAATCAGACTCTGTACAACCCATCAGCCAATACATAAAAGACGACATAGCTGAGCTTATCCGCTCATTTCAGTGGCGATAGTTGAGATATTGCTTTTTCTTCATTTTTCAAAGGTCTTGATTATTGGATCTTTAATATAAACCAGCTTCTGGATAAAAAAATCAATAATTGGTGTATAAAATACATTTATTGTGAGGTTTTTAATCAGAATATTGTATTTTTACTTTTTGTAATACAAACTGTATTTAAATGTAACCCTATTTTTAACAATCATGAAAAAGAACTTTGGTTTATTATTTTTATTTGTCGCTTTATTATCGGCTTGTAACAATCCTAAACAGGAGAGTGTAGAAGACGGGGATATGGTAAATATACAAAACCCCATAATACCCGGATATTTTGCCGATCCGTCTATTGTCGAACATGGAGGAAAGTTTTATATATATGCAACTGTAGACCCATGGGGCGCAAATTTTCTATCATGTTGGGAATCTACTGATTTTGTGAACTGGACATTTAATAAACTTAATTGGCCTACAAAACAAGAGTGTATATCGCCATCGTCGAACAATAATATGGTGTGGGCTCCTTCGGTCGTGAAAAAAGATGACAAATTTTATATGTATGTATCGATAGGCTCGGAAGTATGGTGCGGAAAAGCCGATCATCCGCTTGGACCTTGGGAAAACATACTTGGCGATAAACCTATGATATCTTTCGACGAGTCGAGATATTACCATGTTATTGATGCCGAAGCTTTTATTGATGATGATGGAAAAGCGTATCTATATTGGGGATCGGGTTGGGATTGGAAAAACGGTCATTGTTTTGCCGCAGAGTTAAATGACGATATGGCTACATTTAAAACCGAAAAAATAGAAGTGACGCCCAATCGTTATTTTGAAGCTCCATTTATGATAAAACATAATTCGAAATATTATTTAACATACTCCGAAGGTAAAACAATAGATGAAACATACGAGGTTCGTTATGCCGTGGGCGATTCTCCATTTGGTCCGTTTGAGGAAGCACCTAATAGTCCGATATTAAAAACGACTGATAGCTTAAAGGTTTATGGGCCGGGGCATCATACAATGTTTTCGTATAGCGGTAAAAATTATATGTTATACCATCGACACCGTTTACCTTTTGAACGGGAGGCTGCATATCGTCAGATATGTATGAATGAATTCTTTTTTGATGAAACTAATAGTCAAATAAAAAATATAGTACCAATAAATACTTTGAAATTTCCCAATTTAACATCAGAAGAGAGAGTATATGTGAAGCCTGTGTCAATTTTTGCGAGTTCGGAGAAAACAGTGTATACCAGAGCAGTAAATGTTTTAGACGGGAACTATTCAACACTTTGGGAGGCTGCTAAATACGACAGAGATGTACAGCTTACAGCAGAGTTTGCAGAAGCGGGACAATTCAATAATATATCAATACGTTTCGAATATCCACAAAGGATTTATCTTGTTAAAATTGAAGTGTCGTCCGATAATGAAGACTGGAGGCTTGCAGAAGATTACACTAAAGATGGGATATCAGGTTCGCCTGTAATTGTTACGGTTAAGGATAATACAGATGTCAAATATGTTCGGATATCTTTCGATGCAAAAGGTGATGAACGGCTGGCTATCTGGGACATTAGTTTTTATTGATAAATCATCATTTAACTTTTGACCTTAAACCGACGAAATGATCCAATTTATCAGTGTTTGTGATATGTCTATATACTCTATGAACTAAATACATACTGTTTTGATTTATATTTAAACTTATCTGTTTTTTTATTTTCACATCTTTGTTTGTCTAAATTATTAACAGTGTAATATCTCATTCTTCATGGAAATTAAAAAGTCATTAATCACATTGTGTATAATAACATGTGCTGTTTTTTTTGTTAGTTGTAAATCTGCAAAATCTTCGGAAGGTTCGAAAAAGACGGAAGCTTTGGAAGTATTGAATAAAGCGAATAGCTATTGGCAAACGAATAATAAAGCAGAGAGAGCAAATGCATTTTGGCATCCGGCTGCATACCATACAGGGAATATGGCAGCTTACGAAATAACAAAAAATGAAGCGTATAAGCAATATTCTGAAATTTGGGCCGAAAAGAATAAATGGACAGGAGCTAAATCTAATGATCGTTCGGGATGGAAATATTCTTATGGAGAGTCTGACGATTATGTATTGTTTGGCGACTGGCAAATTTGTTTTCAGGTGTATATAGACTTGTATAACCTTGATAAGGTAAAAGACGAACAAAAAGTAGCTCGAGCCAAAGAAGTCATGAAATATCAGATGTCTACATCCAAAGATGATTATTGGTGGTGGGCCGATGGTTTATATATGGTAATGCCTGTTATGACAAAAATGTATAAGCTTACAGGAGATCAACAATATCTTGATAAATTGTACGAATATTTTTCATTTGCACGTAATTTAATGTACGATACCGACAGCCATTTGTTTTTCAGAGATGCTAAATACGTATATCCAAAGCATAAAACAAAAGATGGTTTGAAAGACTTTTGGGCGAGAGGTAACGGATGGGTGTTTGCCGGATTAGCAAAAGTATTAAGTGATTTACCTGAAAATAATCTCCACCGTGCCGAATATATTCAAATATATAAAGATATGGCTCAGGCTTTAGCTGCATCTCAACAGGAAGAAGGTTTTTGGACTCGTAGCTTGCTTGACCCTAACCATGCTCCGGGATACGAAACCAGCGGCACAGCATTTTTTGTATATGGATATTTGTGGGGTGTAAATAATGGATTTCTTGATAAGAAAACGTATGCATCTGTAATCGATAAATCGTGGGAATATCTGACAAAGACAGCCTTACAACCTGATGGTAAAGTGGGTTATGTTCAACCTATTGGCGAACGGGCGGATCAGCACAAAAATGTAGGTCCCGATACTACTGCCGATTTTGGCGTTGGAGCATTTTTACTGGCTGCATCGGAAATGACTAAATATAAAGACTAATTTATACCTGATTTCTGCACGATTATGAAAAAGAAAACATTGATTTTAGTTGCATTGCTTTTTACAATCCACTCTCAGGCTCAGGATAATAAACAGGATTTATATCCCGATTTTTCGGAACCGAAAGATATTGATGGTTATAATTTAGTGTGGAGCGAAGAGTTTAATTATGCGGGGCAACCTGATACTCTCTTTTGGAATCATGAACATGGCTTTGTGAGGAATGAAGAATTTCAGTGGTATCAGCCTGCTAATGCTGTTTGTGGAGAAGGAGTGTTGACAATACACGGACGGAAAGAACAGATAAAGAATCCTTTATACCGATCTGATTTGGGTAGTAATTGGCGTAACAGGGAATATGCTAATTACACAGCGTCGTCTATAAAAACCGATGGAAAAAAAGAATTTCTATATGGGCGGTTCGAAGTTAGGGCACGTATTCCTGTTGCCGATGGTGCATGGCCAGCTATATGGACTTTAGGAAGCTCTATGGAGTGGCCTTCGAATGGAGAGATTGATATAATGGAATATTACAGGATCGATAACATCCCTCATATTTTAGCAAATGCAGCTTGGGGAACCGAAAGGCGTTACAACGCCAAGTGGAATTCAAAAGCTATCCCATTTTCTCATTTTTTAGAAAAAGATGCCCGTTGGGCTGATAAATTCCATGTGTGGCGTATGGATTGGGATGAAGAGGCTATCTGCCTGTATCTTGATGATGAACTGTTAAACGAAATACCCTTGTCTGAAACACAAAACGGATCGTTAGGCGATTTTCGGAATCCGTTTAAACAATCTCATTATATACTCTTGAATCTTGCAATAGGAGGTATGCATGGAGGAATACCCGACGATTCGGCTTTTCCAGTAAAATACGAAGTAGATTATGTGAGAGTATACCAGAAAAAGCAGTAAAAAGATTTTTATTACTATGAAGAATATATTTTTTACTTTTTTATCAGGTGTTTTTTTTGCCTTTATATTCAATGCGCAAACCATTGCTTCGGAACGTAAATCGAGTTTTAACGAAGATTGGCGTTTTCATTTAGGTAGTACATCTAATGCCGAACAACCATTGTTTAATGATAGTAAATGGCGAAAGTTGGATCTTCCTCACGATTGGAGTATTGAGCCTGTTCCTATTCAGAGAGAAGGCATCACTATAGGCCCTTTTTCTAAAATGACTGAAAGTGGAGCCGGAGGGGCTGATACCGGTCAGACTCTTGGTGGAGAAGGATGGTATCGTAAAATGTTTACCTTATCAGAGGAAGATGAAGGGAAAATTATATCGTTATACTTCGAAGGAGTTTATAATCAGACAGAAGTATGGGTGAACGGAACAAAGGTTAAATATAATCCTTATGGTTATACTTCCTTCAAAATAGATATAACAGATTATTGTAACAGTATTGGTAAATCTAATATAATAGCTGTAAAGGCTGTAAATGTTGGCGAAAATAGCCGTTGGTATTCAGGGTCGGGTATCTATAGGCATGTTTGGCTGATAAAAACAAATAAGTTGCACTTAGACGAATGGGATACGTATGTCGATGCATCTGAGTTGAAAGGAAAGGCTGCAGGTATAAAGTTGCAGACAATAGTATTTAACGCCAGCACAAAAACATCAGATACTCAACTGAATATTAAGATATATTCTCCTGAAGGAAAAGAAGTTTACTCTACGTTTCGGAATATAAATGTAGATGCTTCGGGGCAAGTTCCTGTTTCGCTAAATTTTGATGTAAAAAAGGCGGAATTATGGTCAGTAGAAAGCCCTAAATTATATAAAGCGGAAGTATCTCTGCGCTTCTTGGATGGTTCGGAGGCGGATAAAATAACAATTCCTTTTGGTATTCGGACAATTGAATTTAATGCTACAAAGGGATTTATTCTTAACGGAAAATCTGTAAAGTTGAAGGGAGGCTGTATACATCACGATAATGGGCTTTTGGGTGCTGTAGCAATAAACAGGGCCGAAGAGCGTAAAGTGGAATTATTGAAGGCTAATGGTTATAATGCCGTGAGATGTGCGCACAACCAAGTTTCGGAGGCTTTTTTGGAGGCTTGCGACAATCTAGGGCTATTAGTGGTTCACGAAACATTCGATCAATGGCAAGAGGCTAAACGGGCTCAGGATTACCATCAGTTTTTTGACGAATGGAGTGATAAGGATTTGGCAGCGTCGGTTCGTCGAGACAGAAATCATCCGTCTATAATAATGTGGAGCATAGGTAACGAAATAGCTCAAAGAGCAGATGATCCACAGGGGCAGGATATTGCAAAAAGATTGGTAAATACAGTAAAAAAATACGATAACTCCCGCTACACAACAGTGGGAGCGAACGATTTTTGGGACAGGCGTCATTTTAAATGGGATAATGATATATACAGAGCATTCAACAATGTAGATGTTGCAGGCTATAATTATATGTGGCAAAAATACGAGAGCGACCATGTTTCATATCCCGATCGAGTTATTTATGGTAGTGAATCGTTTCCAAAAGAAGCTGCGCAGAACTGGAATCTTGTAGAAAAATATCCTGCTATAATAGGTGATTTTGTATGGACTGCTATCGACTATTTAGGTGAAGCCGGGCTTGGGCATGCATTGGAGTTGGAACCGGGAGAACGTGATAGTCAGTTTATGGGTTGGCCTTGGTATAATGCTTGGTGTGGTGATATAGATTTCTGTGGAAATAAAAAAATTCAATCATATTATCGTGATATATTGTGGCGCGAGCGCGATATAACTTTGGCTGTGTCTCCACCCGTAACCGAAGGTAAAAAAGAGGTTGTTAATGGTTGGGGATGGACTGATGAACTTTTGAGTTGGAACTGGAAAGGCCTCGAGGGAAAACAAATGAGAGTAAATGTATACAGCCGTGCTCCAAAAGTAAAACTCTATTTAAACGATAGGCTAATCGGCGAAAAAAAAGTATCGCAAGATAATTATACAGCATCGTTTAGCGTTGCTTATGAACCCGGAGTATTGAGGGCTGTGAATGTATTCAAAAACAAAGAAAAAGCTTCAGCTGAGCTAAGAACGACCGGACAAGCTGCTGCTATCAGATTAACTGCAGACCGTGAGTCAATAAAAGCAGATAAAAATGACCTGTCTTATGTGAAAATAGATATTGTAGATAAAGACGGAAATATTATACCCGATACAAACATAGCTGTAGGTATTAAGTGCGAAGGTAAGGGTTCGGTTATAGCATCAGGAAATGCAGCCCCCGACGATATGAAAAGTTTTCGCTCTTTAAATCCGAATGTGTTTAGAGGCAGAGCAATCGCAATTGTTCAACCAAACGGAAAAGCAGGAGAAATAAAGCTGACAGTTTCGGCAGAGGGCTTAGATGATTCGACAATTATAATACAGAGTAATTGATCTATATAACAATATAAAATAAAAGAAGGTGAAAATCGAAATTAAGCACGGAGTATATAACATTGTAATGAAAGGATAGAACCCGAAAATTATTATAAATCAATAACAAAAAAATGAAAAAAACACTATTACTGTTAACTGTTGCAGTTTTGATACTGGGAAGTTGTGCAACTAAAGATAAATTTGAGATAGGAGATAAAACCTTTTTGTTAAACGGACAATCATTTGTTGTGAAAGCGGCAGAGGTTCATTATCCACGTATACCAAGAGAATATTGGGAACACCGTATTCAAATGTGTAAGGCATTGGGTATGAATACCGTTTGTTTGTATATATTCTGGAATTACCACGAAGAAGAGGAAGGGCAGTTTGATTTTTCAGGGCAAAAAGATATTGCAGCCTTTTGTCGTTTAGCTCAGGAATATGGAATGTATGTTATTGTACGTCCCGGTCCATATGTATGTGCCGAGTGGGAAATGGGTGGTTTACCTTGGTGGTTGCTTAAGAAAAAAGATATAAAGCTTCGCGAACAGGATCCGTACTTTATGGAGCGTACTAAAATATTTATGAACGAAGTTGGTAAACAACTGGCCGATCAGCAAATAACCCGTGGTGGTAATATTATAATGGTACAGGTTGAAAATGAGTATGGATCGTTTGGAACAGATAAACCCTATGTTTCGGAAATAAGGGATATTGTTAAAGGAGCAGGGTTTACCGATGTGCCATTGTTTCAGTGCGATTGGAATTCTAATTTCGAAAATAATGCTCTCGAAGATTTAGTTTGGACTATTAACTTTGGAACAGGAGCCAATATTGACGATCAGTTTAGACGTTTGTTAGAGCTACGCCCCAATACTCCGTTAATGTGTAGCGAATTTTGGTCGGGATGGTTCGATCATTGGGGTGCGAAACACGAAACACGCAGTGCTTCGGACTTGGTAAACGGGATGAAGCAAATGTTAGACAGAAATATATCGTTCAGTTTATATATGACACATGGCGGAACCAGCTTTGCACATTGGGCAGGCGCTAATTTTCCTAATTTTTCGCCCACTTGTACGTCGTACGATTACGATGCACCTATAAATGAGTCGGGAAAGACTACACCAAAATACTATGAAGTTCGTAATCTTCTGGCTCAATATTTATCTGAGGGTGAGGTCTTGAGCGAAGTACCCGATTCAATACCTACAATTGCTATACCTGCTTTTAACTTAACGGAAGTTGCTCCAGTGTTTGATAATTTGCCCGAAGCAATTTTAAGTGAAGATGTTAAATCTATGGAGTTTTTTGATATGGGGTGGGGGAGTATCATCTATCGGACAAAACTTAAAGCTTCTAGTGTAAATCAGACTTTAGTAATTACCGAAGCTCACGACTGGTCACAGGTATTTATTGACGGAAAAAGGATATCAACCCTTAGCCGCATGAAGGGGGAAGGTGTTGTTATGTTGCCACCTGTTGCAGAAGGTACAGTTCTTGATATTGTAGTAGAGCCTATGGGACGTATGAACTTTGGTAAGGGTATTTACGACTGGAAAGGTATAACCGAAAAAGTAGAACTTAAATCGCAGGATAAAGGCGAAGTTCTTAAAAACTGGGAAGTATTTTGCTTGCCTTCGAAATACTCGTTTACTAAAGAAAAGAATTATAAGACCGGTAATATAGCCGAAGGAGTTCCTGCATATTACAAAGGGACATTCAACCTTGATAAAACGGGAGATACTTTTCTCGATATGCGCACTTGGAGTAAAGGATTGGTTTGGGTAAATGGTCACGGTATTGGACGTTATTGGGAAATAGGACCACAACAAACCTTATATGTTCCCGGATGTTGGTTAAAAGAAGGGGAAAACGAAATAGTTATTATGGATATGGCTTCTCCATCGGATGCGAAAATAGCCGGACTTCGCCAGCCTATTTTGGATATGTTGAAAGGCAATGGAGCCTATACTCATCGTAAGTTGGGTGAAGAGCTAGATCTTTCGGGCGAAAAACCATTTTATAAAGGAACCTTTAAACCGGGTAATGGATGGCAACAAATTAAATTCGAAAAAAGCGAGAAAATTCGTTATTTTTGTATCGAAGCGCTAAATTCGCATGATGGAGGAAAATATGCGGCAATAGCAGAACTTGAACTTCAGGGCGAAGATGGCAAGAATATATCACGTCAGCATTGGAAAGTACTTTATGCCGATAGTGAAGAAACTAATAAGGCTAATAATATAGCCAGCAATGTTTTTGATTTACAAGAATCGACATTTTGGCATACCGATTATTCTACAATAAATCCTGCTTATCCTCACCAGATTGTTATTGATTTAGGAGAGGAAAAGGTAATTACCGGATTTTCTTATTTGCCCAGAGCTGAGCAAAATAAACCGGGTATGATTAAAGATTACTGTATTTATATGAATATGAAACCATTTAAAAAGTAAAAAGATAAAAAATGAGAAAGAACCTGTTTTTATTTATTGCACTATTTAGTTTACTGACTTTTAGTTGTGGGCAAAAAGCTGCAGATTCGAACAAAGATCTGAAAATGATTGTGTCGGGAGCCGAATGGTTCGATACCGATAGTAACCGGATAAATGCACATGGTGCGGGAATATTGTATCATGACGGTATATATTACTGGTATGGCGAATATAAGGGTGACTCTACTTATTGGAATCCGAAGGTTCCAAGCTGGGAATGCTATCGTACTGAGGCTGGTGGCGTTTCTTGCTATTCATCAAAAGACCTTGTTAACTGGAAGTTTGAAGGAGTTGTTTTAGAGTCTAATTTAACCGATACTTTGTCCGAATTACATCCCTCTAATGTTTTGGAAAGGCCAAAAGTGTTATATAACGATAAAACAAAACAATTTGTAATGTGGCTACATGTTGATAGTCATGATTATGCGAAGGCTGCGGCAGGAGTTGCTGTATCTGATACACCTACAGGGAGTTTCTCTTATTTGGGATCAATGAGACCTAACGACGCAATGAGCCGCGATATGACGTTGTTTAAAGATGATGACGGTCGTGCATATCATGTGTATTCGTCGGAAGAGAACAAAACATTATACATTAGTCTATTAACTGATGATTATCTGAAACCAACAGGAAATTTTACCCGTAACTTTATAGACCAATCGCGCGAAGCTCCGGCTGTATTTAAACGTAAAGGCAAATATTATATATTATCGTCGGGTTGTACTGCTTGGGATCCTAATCAGGCTGAAGTTGCTGTTGCCGACTCTATGATGGGTGCTTGGACTGTAAAAGGAAACCCTTGTACAGGAAAAGATGCTGAAATTACATTTTATGGACAAAGTACACATGTATTTCCTGTAGCAGGCAAAGAAGATGCCTATATAGCTATGTTTGATAAATGGAATAAAACAGACCTGATAAACTCGCGGTATATTTGGTTGCCTGTTGCCTTTGATGAAAATGGAGATATTGAAATTGCTTGGAACGAACAATGGAATCCCGATCAGGTATTTAAATAAATTGAAATAACCAATAATAGGTTTAAGCTAAAAAATATCCGAATGTGAAAACGTTCGGATATTTTGTTTTAAGTAAGTTCTTTTATAATGCTCTGTTTTTATCTATAATAAGGAAATAGCTATCAATAAAAATAGATAGTAAACAGATATTCAAAAAAAATATATTTTTTGTCAGGTATGTCAGGTTTTCTTATTATAAGCTTTTCAGTATTCTGTATAGGGGAGGTAATTCTATATTTGTAGAATTAATAAATATATAAGTGTTCTTTAAAATTGTACTACAGTTGCGCGGAATCGTAGATTCTTTACATACTTTTTGCCCCGTACTGACCTCGCCGTATGTGCGGGGTACCCGCTTAGCGAAGTGAACGCCCGGAACAATTACAAACGAGAAGTGCAGGCTACTCAAAATGAACGAAGGCAAGCATTGGCAAGATGCGCGGCAGTAAGAACTTAAAAAAACAATAAAACTGTCAGATGTGTCAGGTTTTATTATTAATGCAATTTGTAGAGTGTCACAACAAATGGTTAATTCTATGTGAGTAGAATTAATGGGCTTTTATTTCTAATTATAAAAAACACGACAAACTTATTCCATTAAATTTCTACCTTTGTGTTGCTAAATGGTTTGAGAAAACCAATATAATAATAACTTAGAAAGTAAAGTAACAATGAACGAGAACAAAGGACTGGACTTTAAATCCACGACTGACAAAAAATTGTTCATCGAGACATATGGTTGTCAGATGAACGTAGCCGATAGTGAAGTTGTAGCATCTATTATGGAAATGGATGGATATGCTATAACAGAAACAATGGACGATGCCGATGCCGTGTTTATCAATACGTGTTCGGTTAGGGATAACGCCGAACAGCGGGTTATTCAACGCTTAGAGTATATAAATGCTATTAAGCGTAAAAAGAAAAAAGATTTGATTATAGGTGTTTTAGGTTGTATGGCCGAACGGGTAAAAGATGAACTAATAGAAAAACACCATGCCGATGTAGTAGTTGGCCCTGATGCTTATCTTGATTTACCTAATTTAATTGGAGCTGCCGAAAAGGGCGAAAAAGCGATAAATGTACAACTGTCGAAAACCGAAACATATAAAGATGTAATACCCCTTAAGATTGGTGGCAATCATATTTCAGGGTTTATTTCCATTATGCGGGGGTGCGATAAGGTTTGTACGTATTGCATTGTTCCGTACACCAGAGGTCGGGAGCGTAGCCGCGATCCTCAAAGTATTTTAAATGAGTTAGCCAGCTTAAAAGATAAAAACTTTAAAGAAGTCACTCTTTTAGGGCAAAATGTAAACTCGTATCGTTTTGAAAACGAAGATGGAAGCATAACAGACTTTCCAGCATTGTTGAAGATGGTTGCCGAAGCCGCACCAAGTATACGAATACGTTTTACAACCTCGTACCCGACAGATATGACAGATGAGACACTTGAGGTAATAGCTGCATACGATAATCTGTGCAAGTTTATCCATTTGCCGGTGCAATCGGGCAGCACGAAGATGCTGGGAGTGATGAAACGTAAGTATAACAGAGAACAATATTTAGACCGTATAGCTGCAATAAAACGTATTATACCGGGCTGTGGTTTATCTACCGACATAATGTGTGGGTATCATTCCGAAACGGAGGAAGATCATCAGGATACATTATCTTTAATGCGAGAAGTTGGTTTCGATTCGGCTTTTATGTTCAAATATTCGGAACGTCCGGGTACTTATGCCGCAAAAAAACTAACAGATGATATTCCTGAAGAAGTGAAAGTAGCACGCCTGCAAGAAATTATAAATTTACAAAACGAATTATCGGGCGAAAGCAATAAACAGGATATAGGGAAGGTATTTGAAGTCTTAGTAGAAGGGTTTTCAAAAAGATCGAAAGAGCAATTGTTTGGACGATCGTCCCAAAACAAAGTAATAATCTTCAATAAAGGAAACCATAAGATTGGCGAATTGGTAAAAGTGAAGGTGACCGGAAGCACATCGGCAACTTTATTTGGAGACGAAATTTAAATTAAAATCCTTTATTGATACGTATTTCAGGAAAAATAACTAAATTGGAACAATAAACTTGTTTTTTAACTTAAACAAATCTGTGTCTATTATTGTTAAAGTTTTATACACTGTGAAATTTGTTAGAATACTAATTTTAAAACCTCAAGAGTTATGAAAAAGTCAAGTTCTAGTTTGTTGTTTTTTGCAATTGGTGCAGCTTTAGGTGCTGCCGTTGGGTATGTAGTTGCTTCCGATAAAAAAGAAGAATGGCTGAAAAGTGCAAATAATTTGGCCGATAAAATTGTTACCAATATAAAAAATACAGTAGCAAAGGGTAAGCATCATGCTGAAGAAATAGAGGAAGATGCAGAAGGATGATAGAGAAGAAATAAATGACCTGAATAGCCTTTTTTCATCACTAAAGGACGATACGTCGGTTTATGTAGAAAAAAGGCTTAGGATATTTAAATTAAGAGCATACGAAAAAACGTCGATAGCTAGTTCGTATATCGTATACGGAGTGTTGCTTTGTATTGTTTTATTCACGATTTTTATTTTAGGGCTTATTGCTCTTGGCTTTGTGTTTGGCAGTCTATTGGAAAGTTATGCGATGGGATTTGGAGTGTTGATTTTAATTGTTGTTTTAACATTTATATTGATGCTTTTCAGCGCAAAATCAATCAGACGAGTTTTTTCTAATATTATAGTGCGGATAATCAATAAAATAGAAAAAGATGAAGAATAAACTGTCGCCAATAGAGCAGTTGAGACAAGAACGCTTAGAACTAATAGCCGAATGTAAAGAACGTGAGGAGGAAATGTTATATAAAGTATCGTATCTGAAACAAAATTTTGGTTCGCTGCTTTTAGGTTCGGTAATAAATAGTACACGTAGCTCTTTTGGTTCTTTTCTTTCGGGTTTCTCTTCGGGCTGTAATGGCAGTCGACCGGCAATAATCGATAAAATAACGGCCTATGCTCCTATGGTTTTAGGAATGTTGCAACCTATTTTGATAAGTATGATAACCCGCAAAATAAAGTCTTGGTTATTCGGTAAAAAAAATAAAAGCTAAATTCTTATTAGGCTTATTTATATAAGAAATGAGAAGCTTGAATTAGTTTCTCATTTTTATTTTTACTGGTACTATGAAAAATATCTGCTCACTTTTAATACGAGTGTGCATTTTGGACTATCGTTATATATTTTGGTTTGTATTTTTATGAGATTTTGATGATTTTAATTTGTTTTTTATTCGTCAAATCTGAAATCATTATTTTAACTTTGTGATGCTTTTATAGAGGCAGTAATCCATATTTTTTTACTAAATTTATTGATTGGTGCTATGAAGATGTTTCGACAACTAAACTATAACAAACAACATAAAAATCGCTATGGGAAGAGAAATTAAATTTAGTCTCCTTTACCGTGACATGTGGCAGTCTTCAGGGAAATATCAGCCACGTGTTGATCAGTTAACACAAATTGCACCGGTTATTGTCGATATGGGATGTTTTGCCCGTGTTGAGACAAATGGAGGAGCTTTCGAACAAGTAAACCTTCTGTATGGAGAAAATCCGAATAAATCTGTTCGGGAATGGACTGCTCCTTTTAATAAAGCCGGAATACAAACACACATGCTCGAACGGGGGTTGAATGCTTTACGCATGTATCCAGTTCCTAAAGATGTAAGACAATTAATGTTCAAAGTAAAATGCGCACAGGGTACAAACATCGCACGTTCGTTCGATGGATTGAATGATCCTCGCAATCTTGAACTTTCAGTAAAGTATGCGAAAGAAGCAGGGATGATTTCACAAACTGCATTATGTATAACACATTCGCCTGTACACACAGTAGAATATTATCTTAATTTTGCAGATAAGCTGGTTGAGTTCGGAGCCGATGAAATTTGTTTGAAGGACATGGCGGGAATAGGGCGTCCTGCATTTTTAGGAAAGCTTGTAAAAGCACTAAAAGACAGGCATCCTAATATACCTATTGAATATCATGGACATACAGGTCCCGGTTTCTCTGTTGCCTCTATGTTGGAAGTAGCCCGTGCCGGTGCCGATTATCTAGATGTAGCTATGGAGCCTTTGGCTTGGGGTATGGTTCATCCGGATGTAATAACAATACAAGCAATGTTAAAAGACGCAGGCTTTTTAGTGCCGGATATTAACATGAATGCTTATATGGAAGCCCGTTCTTTGACACAATCGTTCATTGATGATTTCCTCGGGTATTTTATTGATCCATCTAACAAAATAATGACATCATTACTTGTTGGATGTGGACTTCCGGGAGGAATGATGGGATCGATGATGGCAGACCTTAGAGGAATGCACTCTGCAATAAATATGGCATTACGCAATAATGGTAAACCAGAAGTGACACTGAATGATCTTGTTGTTCAATTGTTCCAAGAGGTAGAGTATGTATGGCCTAAACTAGGCTATCCTCCATTAGTGACGCCTTTTAGCCAATATGTGAAAAACATTGCATTGATGAATATTTTTGCAATGGCTCAAGGTGAACCACGCTTCTCGAAAATAGATAAAGATAGCTGGAATATGATTCTGGGTAAGACTGGTAAACTTCCGGGTAAACTGGACGATGAAATAATAGAACTTGCCCAAAAACAAGGATTGGAATTTTACACAGGAAATCCTCAGGACGAATATCCAGATGCATTAGATCAGTATCGTAAAGAGATGGATGAGAATGGATGGGATTATGGTCAGGATGACGAAGAATTGTTTGAATTGGCTATGCACGACCGTCAGTATCGCGACTATAAATCAGGCTTGGCTAAAGAACGTTTTAATGCTGATCTTGAAAAAGAAAAGGCTAAAGCCGGAGCTCCTATAATTGTAACACGTCAGGTTGTTGAAGTGCCAGCATTTGATGCAAAAGCTATTCAGGAAAAATATCCTGAAGCAAAACCACTTCAGGCTGTTAGCTCGGGACAGGTAATATGGCAAGTTGATTTGGTTGATCCATCTACAGCTCCTGTTATCGGAACTTCTGTAAAAGAGGGAGATACTATATGCTTTATTCAAACTTATTATGGAATAGAAGAAGTAAAAGCTTTGGCTTCAGGGAAAATTCTTCAGATAGAAACCAAGCAAGGAGATAAAGTACAGAAAAATCAAGTGTTAGCTTATATAGGATAGAAGCTTAACTGATTTAGAATGAGTATATAAGGCTGCATTTCGAGAATGATCGGGATGCAGTCTTTTTTGATAAAAAAGATTAATATTTAGGTTACCCCAATAAACTAATAATCCTTTATTTTGTTTATCTATAAGTAATGTAGGTTATTAAAAATGGCTCTTAGAGGGAAATTACTAGCAATAAGAATAACAAAAGGACTAAAATATACTGTTTTTGCAACAAACCTTGTTGTAATAGTCTTACTATTGCTATCGGTTAAGGCGACGTCAATAGCTCCGTCTTCATCAATAATTATAGCATATCTGGGAATGGGATTTCCATTTCTGGCATTATTAAATGTCTTTTACTTAATCTTATGGATTATCACATTTAGGTGGTGGTATGTTATTATACAGCTGGTAATTCTTGTTCTGTGTTGGGAGTCTATCTACACCTACTTCCCGTATAACTCAATGCAGGAGGTGCCCAAAAATAACCTGAAAGTATTATCCTATAATGTTAGGGGATTTGATTGGTTAACAGGAAGTGAGGCGCGGAAAAACCCTGTGTTTGAGTATCTGGCGAATAATGATGCTGATATTATATGTTTGCAAGAGTTTGCTGTTGATGATAAGAAGGGAAGAAACAGGCTTATTTCATTACAAGAGTTTGATGATATAATGAAAGATTACCCATATCGGGCTATTGTTCGGTTGGGTGAAGAAAATCTACCCAATATTTATGGTCTGGCTTGTTATTCCAAGTATCCGATATTGACACAGGCCCGATTGCCAATAAATAGTGCGTTCAATGGATCGGCTATGTATGAGATTCGGATTGGTATGAAGAAGATCACTATTGTTAATAGCCATCTCGAATCGAACCGTATAACAGCAGAAGACAAGGTATTATATAAGAAGCTTGTAGTGGAGCCAACTCAGGAAAAAATGAATGAGATGGCCCAGATGGTACAAAAGAGGCTTGAGCCGGCTTTTAAAACACGCGAACAACAAGCTGATATTATTGCTAACTGTGTAAAGCAACAGCGAGAAAAAACATCGGCGATTATACTTTGTGGCGATTTTAATGATACACCAATCTCATATGCATACGAAACAATAAGAGGCAATATGACAGATTCGTTTAAGCGTACGGGACGAGGACTAGGCATAACATATCATGCCAATGGTTTTTGGTTCCGTATAGACTATATAATGCACACAAAGAATCTTAAATCATATAACAGTTATGTCGATAAAGTGAAATACTCCGATCATTATCCTATTTACAGCTATATATCGCTCGACGGGCTTTAAATTATTCTATATCTACAACAGTTATTCCTGCACCTCCGAATTGTACATGCTCATCCTGATAGTTCTTTATATTGGGAACAGTTCTCAGATAATCTCTGATTAATTGTCGGAGAATGCCTGTTCCAGTTCCATGTAAAATACGTACACGGGAAGCACCAATCTGGATAGCATCATCAATATAGTACATCACAGCTTGCAAAGCTTCTTCGCCACGCATTCCTCGAACATCTAAATCAAGCTTAAAGTTTAATTTCTTTTCGTTTATTTGCTCTCGTGCTTGCGAAACGACTATTCCCGATTGCTTATTTTCTCTTTTTATCTGATTCCTACTGACATATTCTAATAGTTCGAGCTTTGTATTGGTTTTTATCATGCCAAAAGCAACAACCACATTTTTACCTTGAATATCCATAACTTCCCCAATAGAGGTTTGCCCTTTAATACGAACTGAGTCTCCGATAGATATCGTTTCTTCTTTTTTGCTTTTTACAGAATCTTGTTTGTCTTTTTTCTTTTTATCCCGATTTTTTAGTTTTTCTATCTTTTGCTGTATTTTGTTATCAATAACAGCGTTATTCTCCGATAGAGAATCCTTAAATTTATTTAGCTCTTGTCGAACAAGTTTTGTTTTTTCTTTTTCAGCCTGTGCCTCTTTTATTGTACGGATTGTGTTCTCAATCTTAGCATTTGTTTCAGCTATAAGCCGTTCGGCTTCCTGTTTTGCTTTAGCCAAAATTTCTTTTCGTTGTTTTTCGATTGATACAAGATCGCTTTCATATCCCGAAGTTATTTCTTCGAGGCGTTTTTCTTTTTTGCGGATATTTTGTCGTTTAGTTTCCCAATAACGTTTATCCCGAACAATGTCCTGCAGGTATTTATCCATATTAATATAATCGCTACCTACAATTTCCGAGGCTTCGGAAATGACGTCTTCGGGTAAACCTATTTTACGGGCGATTTCGATTGCAAATGAACTTCCCGGATTACCGATAGATAGTTTGAATAGTGGCTGCATTTGATGCCGATCGTATAACATTGCCCCATTTATAACACCTTTGTTTTCGTTTGCAAAGTGTTTCAGATTTTGATAGTGGGTTGTTATAACACCAAATGCTTCTTTTTCGTTAAATCTTTTCAAGAGCGATTCGGCAATTGCTCCTCCAATCTGGGGTTCGGTTCCTCCACCAAACTCATCTATCAACAATATGCTTTTGGTATTACAGTTTCTTACAAAGTATTTCATATTTGTAAGATGAGAACTGTATGTACTCAAGTCGTTTTCGATAGATTGTTCGTCACCTATATCAATAAATATATCGTCGAAGATTCCAACTTTCGAGGTTTCATATAAGGGGATAGGTATACCACATTGCAGCATATATTGCAGTAAACCTACGGTTTTAAGGCACACCGATTTTCCTCCCGCATTAGGCCCCGATATTATTAATATGCGATTTTCGCTATCTAAGTATATATCAAGGGGCACAACCTCTTTCTGCTGTTTTTTATGCGACAAATAGAGTAGGGGATGTTTAGCCTTTTCCCAAATAATTTGTTGTTTGTTTTCGATATTTGGAACTATAGCATTAATATCGAGAGAGAATTTTGCTTTAGCCCTAATAAAATCGATAAGAGCCAGAAACTCGTATGACTGTATAATATCGGGAACTGATGGACGAACAACATCTGTTATTGCTGTAAGTATACGAACAATCTCTCTTTTTTCTTCGTTTTCAAGTTCTCTTATCCGGTTATTTGCTTCAACAACTTCCGATGGCTCTATAAAAACGGTTTTACCTGTCGCCGATTCGTCGTGTACAATCCCTTTTAGTTTTCGTTTGAAGGCGGGGGCAACAGGAATAACTAAACGCCCATCGCGCATTGTTGGTGTTACATCTTTTTCAACCAGACCTTCGCTTTGGGCTGCCCGAAGGATAGAGTTTAATGTGCGTGATATGCTGCCCGAAGTTTGGTGTATTTCGCGCCGTATGCGGCTTAGTTCGGGTGATGCATTATCTCTAATCCGTCCGAATTTGTCGAGTATGGAGTCAATCTTTTTTATTAGTTCGGGGAAAGTTATAACATTTCCGGCTAAAGCCTTTAAATGAGGGTAAGGGCTGTTATCATCATCTTCTTTATTCAAAAAACTAACAATATCGGCTATGGTTTGAAGAGAACGGCGTAAGTCAAATAAGGCGTTTTCGTCAAGCCATGTTCCTTCTACCCTTATATTCTTAAGAGACGGGCGAACATCGAAGAAGTAATTAGTCGGAAAATTATCTTCTTCTTGTATAATTCTCACAAACTCATTGGTCTGTGCTAATTGTTTCTTTATTATATCATAATCTGACAAAAATGACATTTCTTCGGTTTTTTCAATACCTAGAGGACTGAGGCATTTGTCGGCAATTAATTGTCGTATTTTGTCAAAACCTATTTTATATTCAAAATTTTCGGGGTAAATCACTTTTCAATTTAATATTTAAGTATGCTGCACAAAAGTTACAGCTAAAAATTATTTATATATAAATTCTATATTACTATAATACAACCTTGAAATAACAGTACTCAATGGACTATTTTTGCAAAACCTGACAGTTCTGACAGATTTATCGTTTTTTTTTATTCATCACTTTTTTAGTTTAAGTCATATAATTTATGCTTCTACACGTACATATATGATAGAAAACCTGACAATGACAATTGTTGTATGTAGATGAAAAATCTGACAACAATATTGTCATTACTTATACATCACTGCAGGCTAATGTAAATCTACAATATAAATCTAATATATAGATAAATAAATGACAGATAAACGGCTTTTCGTATTGTATTATAACGACTCGAAAAAAGCACAAATATACTAGTTTTTATAATTAATTGCTCGTAAAATATTAATTATAAAATGTAGATGCATTATTATAATAGTGTACTTTTCAGATCGTATATTATACTATCCGGTAGTTTTCTTTTCATTTTGTAAAGGCTAGTTTGCAGTATCATATTTAATCTTTTTTTTCGCCTTTAGCGAAACGGTTTTATTCATATAAAATGATTAAATTTGCGAACCGGAACAACGTTAAGGTTATTCACTCAAGTAAATTAATAATAATAAATTTCAAAACAATGGTAAATTACAAAGATTTAGGTCTTGTGAACACAAAAGAAATGTTCGCTAAAGCTATTAAAGGTGGATATGCAATTCCTGCTTTCAACTTTAATAACATGGAGCAATTGCAAGCTATCGTTCAAGCAGCTGCTGAAACAAAATCTCCTGTGATTCTTCAAGTATCTAAAGGTGCACGTGAATATGCTAATCCTATCTTGTTGCGTTATATGGCTCAGGGAGCTGTTGAATATGCAAAAAGCTTAGGATGGGAAAAACCACAAATCGTTCTTCATCTTGACCATGGCGATTCTTTCGAAACATGTAAAGCTTGTATCGATTCAGGTTTTTCATCTGTTATGATCGATGGTTCTCACTTCTCGTATGAGGAGAATGTAGCTCTTACTAAAAAAGTAGTTGAATATGCTCACCAGTTTGATGTAACAGTAGAAGGAGAACTTGGAGTGTTAGCAGGTATCGAAGATGATGTTGTTGCAGAACACCACACATATACACAACCTGAAGAAGTAGTTGATTTTGCTACTAGAACAGGTTGCGATTCATTAGCAATCTCAATCGGTACATCTCACGGAGCTAATAAATTTACTCCTGCACAATGTACTAAAGATGCTAACGGAGTATTGGTCCCTCCTCCATTGCGTTTCGATATTCTTGAAGGCGTAGAAAAAGAACTTCCAGGATTTCCTATCGTGTTGCATGGAGCATCTTCAGTTCCACAAGAAGAAGTTGCAACAATTAATAAATATGGCGGTGCATTGAAAGATGCTATCGGTATTCCAGAAGAGCAATTGCGTAAAGCTGCTGCATCTGCTGTATGTAAAATCAATATCGACTCGGATAGCCGTTTAGCAATGACTGCTGCTGTTCGTGAAGTTTTTGCAACAAAACCTGGAGAATTCGACCCACGTAAATATTTAGGTCCTGCTCGCGAAAATATGAAAAAACTGTACAAGCATAAAATCGAATCGGTTTTAGGAAGTGCAGGTAAAGCTTAATTTATACTTTAGGTATATATAAAATAAAAACTCCTGAGTCTTTTTAGATTTCAGGAGTTTTTTATTGTTTGATATTATGTTGTTAATTACAACCACAGCCCGAACCGCATCCACAGCTGTCGGCTTGTTGCGAAGGATCGTCGCAATCGCAATCCCCGCATCCACAGCCACCATGAGGAGCAAAAAGGGCAGCAATTTCTTCGGCAGAGGCGTCTCTAACTGTAAGTATCTTTCCTGCAAAGTGTAAGGTTTCGCCCGCAAGAGGATGATTGAAATCCATTTTTACAGTATTGTCTCCAACTTCAACAACCGATCCGTTTAAACGATGTCCTTCCGAATCCATCATTGGTATTGTGTTTCCTACAAAAAGAATTTTGTCATCAACTTGTCCGTCTACAACAAATATATCTTTAGGAAGGTCTACAATTTTTTCGTCTTCAAATTCGCCATATGCCTGATCGGGAGTAAGAGTGAATTTGAAAGAGTCGCCTTCGGCATGGTTAGCCAAAGCCGCTTCAAAAGCTTCAATCATCGAATTTGTTCCGTATATAAATTCCAAAGGATTTTCGGCTGTAGCTCTTTCCATTAATTCTAGTTCATCGCCTTCACCAACATTTAGGTCGTATGTTAAGGATACAAATTTATTAGCTTCAATTTTCATTTTTTTCTATACATTAAATAGTTAATAATTCAGGCACTTTTATAGCCATAACAAAGTTACAATAACTATGCCTAACTTGTAATATTAAAAGTTAATTTATCTGATAAATAATTATTTATTTATTGCTTTTGCTAGATTAGCAAAAGCTTGTTCGATGATGCTTCGGGGCGATCCCATATTCATACGCATAAAGCCTTCGCCTCCTTCGCCAAACATTGTTCCATCATTCAAGGCTAGCTTGGCATCATTTACAAATAAAGATACTAATTCGGATTGAGGAAGGTTTAACTCCCGACAATCGAGCCATAATAGGAAGGATGCTTGTGGTATTATTGCTTTTATTTGAGGTATATTTTTCTTCAAAAAATCGTCGGCATATTTTATATTCTCCTTAATATATGCTTTAACCTCTTTGAGCCATTCGTCTCCTTTAGTATAAGCTACTTCGGTTGCCAGATATGCAAATATATGCCCCTCTTGTAATTCGCTTCGATGTAAGTAATTATAAAATATCTCTCTGATCTCTTTATTTGGGATAACAGAGAAAGAGCTTACTATACCTGCAATATTAAAGGTCTTACTTGGAGCCATAAATGTAATACTGGTTTGTGCCGCTTTTTCTGAAACCGATGCGAATGGAATATGCTTGTGCCCATCGAATACAAGATCGGAATGGATTTCGTCGGATATAACGAGTATATTATTATCGTAACAAATATCAGCTAAATCCGATAATTCTTGTTTAGTCCAAGCCCTTCCTCCGGGGTTGTGCGGATTACATAGAATCAGTACTTTGCATGAAGGTTCGATAAGCGATTTTAAACCATCGAAGTCCATCTCATATTGTTCAGCTTTTAACACTAAAGGGTTGTCTACAACTTCTCGCTCATGCATTGTTGGCACAATGCGGAATGGGTGGTATACCGGAGGTTGTATAATAATCTTATCTTTATTGTTTGTGAAACAGTCTATGGCAAATGCTATACCTTTAACTATACCCGGTATAAAACTTATCCATTCTTGTTCTATATTCCACTTGTGGCTATTATATAACCAGTTTATTATAGCATCGTAATAGCTTTGCGAAGGCATTGTATAACCAAATATTCCGTGTTTTGCCCGTTCGATAATAGCTTCGGCTATTTCGACAGGAGAAGCAAAATCCATATCGGCAACCCATAGGGGGATTAAATCATCTCGTCCGTAACGTTCTTTCAATACATCTGTCTTTATGGCATAAGTACCCTTTCGTTCAATTATTTGGTCAAAATTATATTTGCTCATATTTGTTATATAATGTAGTTGTATAATATTGCAAAGTTATTCAAAAAAAAGCAGCATGGGTTTTCCCATGCTGCTAAATATTTATTGTATTGATAAATTTTACTTTATTTTCAACTTCAATTTATCGGCTTTCTTATCAAAGCTTGCTTCGATTACACTTCCATCTTTTAAGTCTCCCGAAAGAACTTGGTCGGCTATTTCACTTTCCAAATAGTTTTGAATTGCTCTTTTCAAAGGACGTGCGCCAAATTGAGGATCGTATCCTTTCTCAGCTAAAAAGTCTTTTGCATCTTCCGAAACTTCAACACTATATCCTAACTCGTTCGTCCATTTGAAGAATTCTTTCAATTCGATATCTATAATCCTTCTTATTGACTCTTTGCTTAATGGATTAAAGTATAAAATATCGTCAATCCTGTTCAAGAACTCGGGCGAGAATGTTTTATTTAAAGCTTTTTGTAAAACGCCTCTCGAAAATTCATGCTCATTTCCTTTCAATACTTCTGCTCCAAAACCAATACCTTTTCCAAAGTCTTTTAACTGACGTGTTCCAACATTGGTTGTCATAATGATGATAGTATTCTTGAAGTCAACTTTCCGTCCTAAACTATCGGTCAAGTGACCTTCGTCCATAACCTGAAGTAATATGTTGAATACATCAGGGTGAGCTTTTTCTATTTCGTCGAGCAAAACAACAGAATATGGTTTACGTCTTACTTTTTCGGTAATAATACCACCTTCTTCATATCCTACATATCCCGGAGGTGCTCCAACCAATCTCGATACATTGAATTTTTCCATGTATTCGCTCATGTCTATTCTTATCATAGCGTCGGCCGAACCAAACAGCTCTTTGGCTATCATTTTAGCCAAGTGAGTTTTACCAACCCCTGTGGGGCCAAGAAACATGAATGAGCCAATTGGCTTTTTCGGATCGCGTAACCCTACACGGTTGCGGATAATAGCTTTTACTACCTGATCGATTGCCGTATCCTGATCGATTACCACATTTTTTAAGGTATCTTTCATTTTAGACAATTTCTCTGTTTCGCTTTCCTGAGCCGTCTGAACCGGAACACCTGACATCATGGCTACGACTTCTGCCACTTTTTCAGCGTCAACAATTTGAGGCTGTTCTTTCAGTTCACTTTCCCATTTATTTTCTTCTTCTTCCAGTTTCACCATCAACTGACGTTGTTTGTCTCTGAAACTTGCAGCCAGCTCATATTTTTGAGCTTTTACTGCCTCGGTTTTTTTCTCAACAACTTCGTTTAATTCCTTTTCTAATTCTTCGATTATTGGCGGAACAACAATGTTTGATATGTGCATTCTGGAACCGGCTTCGTCTAATGCATCAATAGCTTTGTCAGGGAAGTTACGGTCTGTAATATATCTATCGGTCAGTTTTACACAAGCTTCAAGGGCATCTTCAGTGTATTTTACATTGTGATGTTCTTCGTAACGCCCTTTTATATTGTTTAATATTTGCAATGTTTCTTCTGCTGTGGTTGGTTCAACCACAATTTTTTGAAAGCGACGCTCTAGTGCTCCATCTTTTTCAATAGTTTTACGGTATTCGTCAAGCGTTGTAGCTCCAATACATTGTATTTCGCCTCTTGCTAATGCAGGTTTTAGCATATTGGCTGCGTCTAACGAGCCTGTTGCACCTCCAGCACCTACAATTGTGTGTATCTCGTCGATAAACAGAATTATATTCGGATTTTTTGATAACTCGTTCAATATTGCTTTGATGCGCTCTTCAAATTGTCCTCTGTATTTCGTTCCGGCTACAACCGAAGCCATATCGAGTGCAATAACACGTTTGTCGAACAATAGACGCGAAACTTTCTTTTGTATAATCCGTAAAGCTAAACCTTCAACAATAGCCGATTTTCCAACACCCGGTTCTCCAATAAGTACCGGATTGTTTTTCTTTCTTCGGCTTAGTATTTGGGCAAGTCTTTCTATCTCGTTTTCTCTGCCTACTATTGGGTCGAGTTTGTTTTCTTCGGCGGCTTTGGTCATATCAATACCAAAATTATCAAGAACAGGTGTATCTGTTGCCTGACGCGATTGAGTGTTGACATTAGATTTGCCGTTTCCGCTTAAACTTTCTTCTTCATCTTCGTCATCGTCTGTGAAATCGGCTCCCATTTGAGGCGAAAACAAATCGTCGTCGTTTTTGGCCGACGAATCTAACGATTTTATATATGAAAACATTCCTGGATAATCCATATTATAATCATGTAATGTTGTGGCTGCAAGATTATCATAGTCTTTCAGTATGGCTAGTAACAAATGTTCCGAATCGGTTTCTTCACTTTTTGTTAAACGCGATTCGAGAATACTAAGCTTAAGTATCTTTTCGGTACTTTTTGTGAGAACAATTTCGTTACCACTGTTAGAGTCTGTATCTTGATGTGCCAGAATTTTAGAATCGATATTCTTTTTTAATTCTTTTGTATCTATACCAAAATCATTTAATGCCTGTATGGCTAATCCTTCTCCGTTTCGGAGTATTCCAAGCATCAAATGTTCGGGAGCCAGATAATTGCATTGAAGCCGCCCAGCTTCTTCTCGGCTGAAACTCATTATTTTGCGGACTCTTTGCGAAAAATTATTTTCCATAACCTTTACCTCCGTTTACTTCTGATGTGTTTGTTTTTACAAATATAAGACATATTTCAATCTTGGAATCTATGAATGCCTTACTTTATTTTATAGGTAAACAAAAACTATGCCATAAAAGTTTTGTGAATATAACAGATTCTCTGTATATAGGTTTTTGTTTGTTTGCCTAAGTTTGTGAGATACACCCTGTATCAATTAAATAGTTAGCGCAATAAAATACTATTATAAGATGTATGCTAAATTATTTTTCTTAATTTTGCGTCCAATCTTCATACAAAAGAACAAAATAAAAGTATAACAATCAAAGTAAAAACTGAAAAATATACGAAAAAATGAGTTTATCAAATCAATCACCTACACTGGAAGAGATCCAGAGCTTTGAAGGAAAATACCCTAAACAACTGTGGCTTCTATTTACTGTTGAAATGTGGGAGCGTTTCTGTTTTTATGGAATGCGAGGAATTCTTACTATTTTCATGATAGATCAACTATTGATTGCTGAGGATGAGGCGAAATTAACATATGCAGCTATTCAGTCGTTTGTATATGCTTTCACTTTCTTAGGAGGAATATTTGCAGATAAGGTATTGGGATTCAAAAAATCGTTGTTGTTTGGAGCTCTGTTAATGATTCTTGGTAATGGCTTAGTTGCTTTATCGCCACAAGATTTATTTTTCATAGGTATTTCGCTTGTTGTAATTGGAACAGGATTTTTCAAACCTAATATTTCGTCAATGGTTGGCGATTTATATAAAGAAGGTGATGCTCGTAAAGAAGCTGGATTTAGTATGTTTTATGCTGGAATAAATGTTGGTGCATTTATGGGGGGTACTTTGTGTGTATACTTAGGTAAAACCTATTCTTGGCAATTGGCTTTTTTAGCTGCATCAATAGTAATGCTTCTGGGTTTAATAACGTTTGTATTTACAAAAAAATATCTTGGTCCTATTGGCGATTCTCCTTTAAAAAATTTACTGCCAAATAAGCGCCGCCTGAAAGAGCTTGCTGTATACATAATTGCAGTTTTAACTATACCATTTATATATGTAATGATACAAAACACCAATTATACCGATTATTTCATGTATATTATTGGACCTGCATCATTGGCTTTCTTCTTTTATAAGTGGTTTCAGGAAAAAGATATAATTGCTCGTAAAAAATTGATAGCTGCATTATTATTTATTCTTTTTTCTATCGTATTTTTTGCCTTATTTGAACAAGCCGGAGGAGCCTTGGCCGTATTTGCTTTAAATAATTTACATGATAAATTACTCTTTTTTCATATTGATCCCAATATAGTGAATAATAGCTCAAATGCTTTTTTTGTTATAGCGTTTAGTCCGTTACTGGGGCTATTCTGGTTGTGGTTAAATAAAAGGAAGAAAGAACCAAGTACAGTTGTTAAATTTGGCTTAGGATTTATTCTCTTAGCTCTGTCGTATATGATAATGTATTCATTGATTTATTTTGCTAATCAAAATGGTATGACCTCTTTAAATGTCTTTACTGGTGGATATTTGGTTATGACGCTTGCCGAGCTTTGCATTTCGCCCATAGGCTTGTCGATGATAACTAATCTTTCGCCTAAAAATATGGCTGGAACGATGATGGGGTTGTGGTTTCTTGGTAGTGCATATGGGCAGTATATTGCAGGATTGTTAGGAGCAAATGTTGTTACAGCGGCAGAGGGAGCTTCTAATCTAGATAAATTAATTTCATATTGTCAGGGATATCAGCAACTAGCTATAGGTGCTATAATTGTAGCTGTATTAATGTTTATTTTGATACCCGTATTTCGTAAATTAATGCAGGGCTCAAAATAAAAACATAATATAACAAAGCCTTAAAAGGTCTTAAGCTAAAACTTAAGGCCTTTTGTTTTATCTTTGTAGCCGGGAAAATAAATTAGATGCAATGCTTAAATACATATATATATTGGGTGGAACAATATCGTTAAGCTTAGGCTTTTTAGGGTTAATTGTGCCGGGTATTCCCACAACTCCATTTGTTTTACTTACAGGTTTTTTATATGCAAAAAGTTCGCCCCGTTTATATAGTCGTTTAGAAAAAAACAAATTAACAGGAGCATGCCTCAGAGGTGTAAAAGACGGCTTTAGCCTTAAAGTAAGATTGTTTTTATTAATGTTAATGTGGACAATGGTGTCGATAACCGCATTCGTTGTTTTTAGGGATGGAGTAATGTTTTACGTGATGTTTGGCTTAGGTGTAATAGGCACAATATCCCAGTTGTTATTTGTTAAGAAAAAAAGACCAATAGTAGAGATTCTGATAGATGAAAGCGATGAAAAGAGTAATGATAGCTATCGAAAATAATTAAAAACATTATTGTAATTATAGCATAATTTATTTTCTTTGTATTGAATGGCTATAAAAGAGTGAAGATAAACCTATAAAGACTACATAAAAAAGCTTATTATAAATTTAAAACAATAGAATGAAAATGGAAAACAAGGATCAACAAAACCAAATACAAATAGAGCTAACAGACGAAGTTGCTCAAGGTATATATTCGAATCTTGCGATTATATCGCATTCAACGTCGGAGTTTGTTATAGATTTTGTACGTATTGTACCGGGAGTTCCGAAAGCGAAAGTTAAATCGAGAATTATTTTAACGCCCGAACATGCAAAGCGATTGTTATTAGCTTTAAAAGATAATGTGTCGAAATACGAATCGCAAAACGAGACTATCAAATTAGATAATAAAGGAGGATTCTTTCCCCCGGTAGGAGGTGAAGCTTAAGCTCCTGTTTTTTTGAGGCATAAAAGTTAAAGTTGTGAAAGTCGAATTTCCAAACTATTTGGTAAGCAAAGCAGTTACCAATGCTTTTAGCCTTCTATATAAAGAATATTGAAGAATGTAAATAAATAACGAATCCCCGCCGAACATTTTCAGTGGGGATTCGTTATTTATATGTATATTACAATTGTTTCGTATAAAACGATTGACCGAAAATTATAATTGAAAATTATAATTGTTTGATAAACAGGGGTCTTGTTGAAACAAGGAAAAGAAGTATATTAAACTTTCTTATTAATGTCAAGGTGCGTCGTTTATCTTTAAATTAAGTTATAAATATTATTTATATGTAATAGATGGAAGGGGAAACACAAAAATTCAATTTCTATAGCATGTTCAGGGATGGGTTTCGAAATATGACCCTTGGAAAAACTTTATGGATTTTGGTTATTATAAAACTTATTATAATGTTTCTGATACTACGTCCGTTTTTTTTTCCGAATTTCTTGGGTTCGAAATTTGATGATAGCGAAGATAAAGCCGATTATGTTCGCCAGCAACTTATCGAAAGAACAGAATCGGAAAGCGAAGATAAAAGAAACTAATATTATATTAATACCTTAACAATACTAACCTTATGGAATTTTTAAGCACTTCGTTAATTGATTGGTCGCGGCTGCAATTTGCCATGACAGCAATGTATCATTGGCTGTTTGTTCCTTTAACATTAGGTTTGGGTGTCATTATGTCTATCATGGAAACTATGTATGTAAAGACAGGCAACGAACAATGGAAAAAAACAGCTAAATTTTGGATGAATATTTTTGGAATCAATTTCGCTATAGGAGTTGCAACCGGACTTATTCTTGAATTTCAGTTTGGAACAAACTGGTCGAATTACAGTTGGTTTGTTGGCGATATATTTGGTGCGCCATTAGCGATTGAAGCAATTGTTGCTTTTTTTCTGGAAGCTACATTTATATCTATTATGTTTTTCGGATGGAAACGAGTTAGTAAAAAAGCTCACTTGGCTGCAACATGGTTAACTGTTACAGGAGCAACAATTTCGGCCTTGTGGATACTTGTTGCTAATGCGTGGATGCAATATCCCATAGGTATGGAATTTAATCCCGATACTACGCGCAACGAAATGATAGATTTTTGGGCTGTAGCATTGTCTCCGGTAGCTATCAACAAATTTTTCCATACAGTTATTTCTTGTTGGATTTTAGGTAGCGTATTTGTTATTGGAGTAGCATCGTGGTATATACTAAAAAAACGTAATCTGGAGTTTGCCAGACAAAGTATAAAAATAGCTTCGGTTTTCGGACTTATAGCTTCTTTGTTAACGCTTTATACAGGTGATGGTTCGGCATATCATGTCGCTCAACGGCAACCAATGAAACTGGCAGCAATGGAAGGCTTGTATGAAGGACAAAATGGAACAGGGCTTGTTGTTGTCGCAATACCTAATTTAGATAAAAAATCGTATAATGACGGAAAAGATGCTTTTGTGTTTGATATAAGTATTCCTAAAATGTTGTCATTTTTAGGATATCGCGATTTTGATGCCTTTGTCCCCGGTATAAAAGATATTATTGATGGTGGATATCAAACAGAAGGCGGCATTGCTCTTTCTTTTGCCGAAAAGCAAGCCCGAGGTAAACAAGCACACGAAGAATGGAAAGCATATAAACAAGCTAAAAAAGAGGGCGATATTGAATCGGCGGAAATTCATAAAGAAAAATTAAAAGAAAATTATGCATATTTTGGCTATTCATATTTAGATTCGCCCGAAGATTTAATTCCTAATATACCGTTAACATTCTGGTCGTTCAGGGTGATGGTTGGTTTAGGATGTTTCTTCATTTTATTATTTATACTGGTGCTTTATTTTGATTATAAAAAGACCTTACAAAATAAAAAATGGTTACTCTGGTTGTCGGTGTTCTCTATACCTTTAGCTTATATTGCAGGGCAGGCAGGTTGGATTGTAGCCGAAGTAGGTCGTCAACCGTGGACAATACAAGATGTTTTACCTGTTCAGGCTGCAGTTTCGGCACTATCAACGGGTTCGGTAATGGTAACTTTCTTTTTATTCCTTGTGCTATTTACAGCATTATTGATTGCAGAAATACGAATTATGTTGAACCAAATAAAAAAGGGACCTGAAGCAGAATAGTTTAATGGGAATTCTTTTTTATTAAAAAATATAAAGTTATGTTCGAATATTCATTTTTACAGCATTACTGGTGGTTTCTAATTAGCCTGATAGGTGGTATATTGGTGTTTTTGCTTTTTGTACAAGGTGGTCAATCCATGATTTTTTCATTGGCTAAGACCAAAGAGCATCGTATAATATTGATAAATGCTCTTGGACGCAAATGGGAATATACATTTACTACTTTAGTTACATTTGGAGGGGCGTTATTTGCTTCATTTCCATTGTTTTATTCAACAAGTTTTGGAGGGGCGTACTGGGTGTGGATGGCTATTCTATTTTGTTTCGTAATTCAAGCTGTTGCTTACGAGTATCATTCAAAACCGGGTAATACCTATGGAATGAAAACTTATCGTTGGTTTTTATTTATTAACGGATTGTTGGGTACATTCCTTATTGGTGTGGCGGTTGCTACATTCTTTACCGGTTCGGAGTTTGGTGTTAATAAAGGTAATATTATAAATAATGTTACAAATGATCCTTTGGCTCTCACTATTAGTCGTTGGCAAAATGCTTGGCATGGTCTGGAGGCTTTAGCTAATTTTCGAAATTTAAGTCTGGGATTAACTGTGTTTTTTCTGGCTCGCACATTGGCTTGTTTATTCTTTATAAATCGTTTGCAAGATCAGGATATGGTAAAACGCTCACGTAAATTTTTATTATATAATGGTTTACCGTTTGTTGTATTCTTTCTGGTATTTGTAATATGGACATTTTTATCGGAAGGATTTGCTGTAAATCCGGCTACAAATGAAGTTTATATGGAGCAATACAAATATTTCAATAATCTGATTGAAATGCCTGTTGTTTTTGCTTTATTCGTGATTGGTGTTTTAGCTGTATTGTATGGTATTGGGCGCAGCCTTATGTCAGAGAAGTTTTCGTATGGAATCTTTTTTGCAGGGGTAGGTACGGTCTTAACTGTTTGCTGTTTATTATTAATAACAGGATTCAATAACACAGCATATTATCCATCAACTTACGACTTACAGGCTTCGTTAACAATCCAGAATTCGTCGTCAAGTGAATTTACTTTAACAGCTATGACGTATGTGTCATTCCTTGTTCCTTTTGTTTTAGCATATATTGTTTATGCATGGAGTGCATTAGAGCGAAAAAAATTTGACAGTAAAGACTTAAAAGAGGACGGACATGTTTATTGATATTTTGTAATTCCGGAATATTTCGATATAAAACAGCCTTTCGGGGCTGTTTTTCGTTTATACTTATATGGGTATATTATTCTTATTTGCTTAAAATTGTGTAGCTTTGCGCTAAATTTATAGATAAGTTCTTAATATGGGAAATTTAGTAGCGATAGTTGGCCGTCCTAATGTAGGTAAATCGACATTGTTTAATCGATTAACGGAGTCGCGTCAGGCGATAGTAGACGAAACGTCAGGCACAACTCGCGATCGTCAATATGGAAAAGTAGAGTGGGGTGGACAAGAGTTTTCGTTAGTCGATACCGGAGGTTGGGTTATAAACTCTGACGATATTTTTGAAGAAGAAATAAATAAACAGGTACATATTGCTATTGAAGAAGCCGATGTTATTTTGTTTGTTGTAGATGTGATGAATGGATTAACAGACTTGGATCAAAGTGTTGCTAACATTTTAC
This sequence comes from Dysgonomonas sp. 216, assembly GCF_010501065.1. Taxonomy (GTDB): domain Bacteria; phylum Bacteroidota; class Bacteroidia; order Bacteroidales; family Dysgonomonadaceae; genus QVMM01. The sequence continues at coordinate 77,250 of NZ_QVMM01000003.1, forward strand.
GCAGGACAACTAAACCCATATTATTAGTGTCGAATAAGGCCGATAACTTTAATTTACATGCCCAATCAGCCGAGTTTTATGCTTTAGGTTTGGGCGATCCAGTAAATATATCGGCAATAAATGGTTCTGGTACAGGCGATTTGTTAGACGATATTATTTCAAAGTTTACAAAGAAAGAAGAGGAAGAGGTTTTGGAGGAAATTCCTCGTATAGCAATAGTTGGTAGACCTAACGCTGGAAAATCTTCATTCGTAAATGCTCTTTTAGGCGAAGACAGAAATATTGTTACAAACATAGCAGGAACTACCCGTGATTCAATCTATACTCGTTTCGATAAATTTAATATGGATTTTTATCTGGTTGATACGGCGGGTATTAGAAAAAAAGGAAAAGTTGAAGAGGGCTTAGAGTATTATTCGGTTATCCGATCGATAAGAGCAATAGAAAATTCAGATGTATGTGTACTTATGCTTGATGCAACACAGGGTATCGAAAGTCAGGATTTGAATATATTTTCGCTTATACAAAAAAACCGTAAGGGATTGGTTGTGTGCATAAATAAGTGGGATTTGGTCGAAAATAAAGAGCAAATCGTAATTAAAACTTTCGAGAATGCGATACGAAATAGGTTAGCTCCATTTACCGATTTTCCAATAATATTTGCATCAGCTCTTACCAAACAACGTATTCTAAAAGTATTGGAAACAGCAAAAGAGGTTTATGCCCGTAGAAAAACAAAAATACCTACACATAAATTGAATGAGGTGATGCTTCCTATAATAGAAAACACTCCACCTCCGTCCAATAAAGGTAAGTATGTAAAAATAAAGTATGTAACACAAATACCTCATACCCAAGTACCTACTTTTGTGTTTTTTTGCAATTTACCTCAATGGGTAAAAGACCCCTATAAGCGTTTTCTTGAAAATCGTATTCGCGATCATTGGGATTTATCCGGAACACCTATTAATATAATAATAAGGGAAAAATAGGACGAAAATAATACAGAATAATGAATATAGTAAAATTCTGGTTTAAGAATGCACGCCCACAATCGTTGCCACAAAGTGTCTTCCCCGCTGTTTTAGCGGTGTGTTTGGCATCATCTAATGATGATTTTTCCTTACTGTTAGGAGTGTTAGGTGTACTGGGGGTAATAATGGGGCATTTGGGGCTGAATTTATTTGATGATTATTTTGATTATAAAAAAAAGGATGCATCGTACCGTGATCGTATGGCTCACGAAGGTTTTCGTGCTCGCATAGGCAAGTGTTTATATCTTACAAATGGACAAACGACAGTCAAAAGCCTGTTGTTTGTATGTTGCATTTTTTGTGCTTTGGCTCTTTTGTGTGGCGCTGTAATCTGGTATTTTAGAGGAGAAAGTATACTATACATCGCTGTTATTACAGCGGTGTTAGGAATTTCATATTCAGGAATGCCTCTTCGCCTTAGTTATCATGGTTTAGGCGAAATTTTAATAGGTATAATATTTGGTCCGTTAGTAATGATGGGCACTTTTTATGCAGCATGTGGATTAATAAATCTCACAGTTTTATTTATATCTATTCCCGTGGGGTTACTCGTAACCAACATTGTATATGTACATGCTATACTCGATTTCGAGCCAGATAAAAAAATAGGAAAACACACATTAGCTGTTTTACTTAATAACAAAAAGGCAATGCTTTTAGTTTTGTCCGTAATTTTGTTTACACCTTATCTTCTTATTTCATACGCGGTGTTTATGTCGTATGTTTCAAGTTATTATTTGCTGTTAATAATAACACTGCCCATGGCTGTTTCGTTATTTGCAATGATGGTAAAATTTGTAAAAAATCCCCATTACAGATTTAGTCCGCGCATTTGGATGGGACCAATGGCTCATTGGGATAGATTACAGATTGCCGGAATAGATTGGTTTATGATCCGATGGTATTTAGCTAGAAATTTATTATCGGCATTCTGCTTAATAGTTCTTGTTTTATCACTTATTGAGTAATTTGTAAGTGTCTGGTATCATGAATTCTACGTTCTATTTGCCTCTATGGTTTTTTAAGGCTAAGTTTTTGGGAAAGAAAGATCCATTGCAATCTGTTATATTTATTTCGGATAAGTGCAACTTGGCTTGTAAGCATTGTAATGTTTATTCACGCCAAAACCCCAATATAAAGACTTACGAACAGATAAAAGAAGAACTTGAATATTGCTATAAGCGGGGATCTCGTTTTGTCGACTTTGAGGGGGGAGAACCTACAATCTGGACTGACGGAGACTATGATATAAATAGTCTTATAGCTTTGGCAAAACATATAGGATTTTTTTCTACTACTGTAACAACAAATGCGGTATTACCTTTCGATAAATTAAAGGCAGATTCGATATGGGTAAGTCTTGATGGATTAGGCGAATATCATAACCGTATAAGAGGAAATGGTGTATTTGATAAACTGGTAAAAAATATCGAGACAAGCGGTCATCCTGATTTAAGTGTTAATATGGTTGTTAATGCTTTGAACTATCAGTCTGTGGATGAAACTATTGAGTTTGTTAAAGATAATCCTTTTATAAAATCAATTTCGATAAACTTTCACACGCCTTATAAAGGAACAGAAAGCTTGTTTCTCAATTGGGATATTCGCTGTCAGGTTATAGATAAAGTAATAGCATATAAGAAGAAAAAATATCCGATTATGAATTCGGTATCGGGACTTAAATTAATGAAACATAATAAGTTTAAGAAACAATGTTGGGTCTCGAATTTTATACTTGCTGATGGTACACGATTGAATACTTGTTCTGGCGAAAATGCAGGCATTTGCGATCAGTGTGGGTTATGTATGGCCGGAGAAATGCATAGTGTAATGACTTTAAAACCCGATACAATTTTAGCCGGAATGAGGCTACGTATGTAATGAAAAGCTACTATCAGAAATGGTTTTTTATTCAACCATTTTCAGATATATCTCAAATTTACTACCTTTATGCCTTAAATTTTTGAAAAATAGAACTAAATCAATATTTTAATATAATAAAACAATAATTCAGTTATGGCAACTACTGCGGATATTAGAAACGGGATGTGTATAGATATAGAAGGACAATACTATGTGATTGTTGAATTTCTTCATGTAAAGCCCGGAAAAGGAGCAGCTTTTGTTCGAACAAAAATGAGGAATGTAACTACAGGTCGTATTTTAGACAGAACATTCAATGCTGGTGTTAAACTAGACGAAGTTCGTATCGAAAGACGTCCATATCAGTTTCTTTATAAAGACGGAGAGGAATATGTTTTAATGAATAATGAAACTTTTGAGCAAATCAATCTTAGTGGCGATCAGATAGATGGTGTCGCTTTTCTTAAAGAAGGTGATACTATTGATGTACAAGTTCATGCCGAATCAGAAACCGTACTTACAGCAGAACTTCCTCAGAATGTAATATTAGAGGTTACTTATACCGAACCGGGATTGAAAGGTGATACTGCTACAAACACATTGAAACCTGCAACTGTTGAAACAGGTGCCGAGGTGCGTGTTCCTTTATTTATAAACGAAGGAGAAAAAATAAAAATTAATACTCGCGACGGTTCATATGTTGAACGCGTGAGAAATTAATTTGGTATTGTAAAAAACAAATGATAAAATCGTACTTGGTTTTCTTAAATAAGAGCAAGTGCGATTTTTTATTGATTATATAAAGATATGAGTAAGTCGAAATTGAATGATATGGAAGACGAGAATTGGGATGATCCATCAATTCAGGATTTTGAGCTAATGCAACGTTATGCTTTTGTTACTCAAAGGGCTATCGATCATAATTTTGTGGGGTATTGCTACCGTGAGTATTCAGATATTAAGATCGACAGTGGTTGGCGTTTTATCTATGGAGATGAAGATGAAGATTACCTAGATAATCCGGATAATGTAATAACTCAGGATCTGTCTGACATTGTTGATTGGAAACCTGAATTAAAAGACTTATTAACTCAAAAGCCGGGATCAGAATTCGAATGGAACCCTGAAACGGAAAGTTTTGACCGAATATAAATAATACTAAGTATGATTGAAAAAGTTGAGATGTTTATAGATGCTTGTTCTCAAAACAAAATATTAAGATTCCTGTTATTCGCATTGTCGATTATAGGTGTTTTCGGGCTTATTCTATTTATGAATATCAAAACGCCGTTATTAGGAGATGATTTTACCTATCAACATATCTTTGATACTACTCAAAAAATTCATTCTTTTGACGATATTATTCAATCACAACAGAATCATTACTATACATGGGGGGGGCGGGTAGTTGTGCATACCATCGCTCAATTATTACTAATGTTAGATCCATTAACTGCGGATATAATAAATTCACTGGCTTTTATTTTATTTATAGCACTTATATATCTGCATATTAATGGTAGAAAATCATTTAGTGTAAGTCTGTTTTTAGGCGTTTTTTTGCTAATCTGGTATTTGGAGCCGTTTGGAGAAACAATACTGTGGATAACCGGAAGTGCTAATTACATGTGGGGTAGCATGCTAATTCTGGCCTTTCTTCTTCCTTTCAGATTTTATAGGAATGGAGAATACAAACCTGTACAGAACTATATAGTTGCGCTTATCATGTTTGTATTCGGGACTATTGCCGGATGTACTAATGAGAATATAGCAGCTGCAATGTTGTTAATGATTGTATTGTTCTTTATGTTTTACCGAAAAAATAAATGGAAAATTCCAGTTTGGGTTTATACCGGATTTGCCGGAGCTTTAATTGGTTATTTTATTATGATTATAGCGCCAGGCAATGCTATTCGTGCCGAAGGTACAGAAACTTCTATTTTTCATATTATATATCGTTTATTTAGGCATACACAAGCTTTACTAAACAATATAGGTATATTAAGTTTAGTTACATTGGTATTATTTGTCCTTCAAAAGAAGAAAAATCAAAATAAAGATGTTATATATTATGCTCTGATTTATGTAATAGCAACATTGTCTGCTATTTATGTAATGGTGTTTTCTCCGGCTTTCCCCGAAAGGGCTTGGTTTGGTGTATATGCTTTAAGTATTGTGGCTTTAGGTATACTTGCTGTGAACACTAATAATGCGCTAATTCGTAATATAAAATATTCATTTATTATATTAGGTTTACTAGCCTTGATCTTTAATTTGTTTGATATATATAAAGAATTGAATAGGGTAGAGGCTATACACAAAAATCGGACTAGCTTGATATTAGAGAGTAAAACCGAAGGTAAATCAACCGTTGAATTCGTCAAGTACGAAACAGCAAATAAATATGTTGTAGAAGATCCTACTTATTCTGCTGCTTTATTGACTATATTTTATGAAATAGATGTAAGATATAAAAAGTAGAAATGCGAATAAAGAATGTTTATAATAAGAATTTGAAATTCTTAACAATCCTCTTATCTTTGTAACTTGTCAATAATAAAAATAGATGAAAAAGTTTTATTTGTTATTTATAGTAATTCTGGGTTTTAGTGCATGCGAAACATCGCCAAAACAGTTTAATGATACTGTTATGCAAAATATTCAATATTCGGAAAAGTTAGTGTTGACTTACGATTCGATAGTTGATAAAGCCTTATTAACAGGTAATACCGAGAAGATACGAATAATGTCGGAAGATGTATCGGGCGAAATACTAATGAGGATTGACGAAGTGAAAAAATTAAAACCAACGGTTGAAGGTACAAATTTAAAAGTAGCAGCAATATCGTATCTTGAGTCAATGATGGAATTTGTTATAGCACAGAAAATATATACCAATTTAACCGACTCTTTAACACAAGATCAAGCAGCTATTTTTGATAATAAAAATGCAAATATAGTGCGTAATCTGAAGGCCAGCAGTCAGATTTATCATGAGTATCAATCAGCATATTCGAAGATAAAAAAATTGAATTAAGACAATAAGAATATATTTTAATTTATCTAAACTCTTAACCAAATGAAAAAATTACTATTTACACTATTTGCAACTGCACTGTTGTTAACTTCTTGCGGTCCTGATCCGGTGAAATTTAACGACTCGATGGTTTCTCTAATGACTAAAGCTCAAAAAGATTATGAAAGTGTGCACGAATCGTATGAAAAACTTCTTGAAGAAGAGAAATACGATCAAATGGGTACTATTTCAAAATCGGCAGTCGACAGTTTAAATGTTCGTTTAGAAGCTGTGAAAAAACTTGAAGTTCCATCAAATGGAGAAGAATTTCAAGCTGCATCTATCAGTTTTATCGAAGCATTAATTGCTGCTGCTAAAGAATATGACAAATTAGAGATAATGGGAAAAGAAGATGCTACGAATGAAGAAATACAGGCTGCTGTTGATGCTATTGAGGCTAAGGACGATGCTGTAGATTCAGCTTTTGATAGTGTAACATCAATGCAAAAAGAATTTGCTAAAAAGAAAAATATAGAATTAAGATAAATCTTCGTATTTGCAACTTAATTCAGTATAAAATTAATGAAAGGTAAACACAAGCTTAATTATTTTTTAAGCTTGTGTTTATTCATTTAAAGCTAAAAAAAGTGAACCGGAAAAAGAAGATAATTAACGATCCTGTTTTTGGATTTATATCCATTCCTAATAACTTTCTGTATAGTTTGATTAGCCATTCATATATGCAAAGGCTAAACAGAATAAAACAAATGGGATTAGCAGCATTTGTGTATCCGGGAGCACAACACACTCGTTTTCATCATTCTATAGGTGCAATGTATTTGATGCAGGAGGCAATAGATACGCTACACTCTAAAGGCCATGAAATAACAAAAGATGAAGCTAACGGGGCTTTGGCGAGTATACTTCTTCATGACATTGGACATGGTCCGTTTTCTCATGCTTTAGAAAATACTTTGGTCAATGGAATAAATCATGAAGATATTTCATTGATGCTGATGCAATCTTTAAATACTCAACAAAATGGAACTTTAGATACTTGTATTTCTATTTTTAAGAATGAATATCCCAAACGTTTTTTGCATCAACTGGTAAGTGGTCAGTTAGATGTTGACAGACTTGATTATTTGCGCAGAGATAGTTTCTTTACAGGAGTTACAGAAGGAAATATCGGCTCGGCACGTATTATTAAAATGCTTAATGTCCGAAATGATAAATTGGTTGTTGAAGCTAAAGGTATTTATTCGATCGAAAATTTTCTTACTTCGCGCAGATTAATGTATTGGCAAGTTTATTTACATAAAACGGCTGTTGCCGCCGAAAAAATGTTAATAAATGTATTAACTAGGGCTAAAGAACTAACACAAGATGGGATTGATTTATTTGCCTCACCATCATTGAAATACTTTTTAAAAAATAACCCATCGAAAGAAAGTTTTAAATCAGAGGCTTTACAACATTTTGTAAATTTAGACGATAACGATATCTGGTGTGCAATGAAAGTATGGGCAAAGCATAACGATGTTGTTTTGTCGACTTTAAGTTCTGCTCTTGTTGACCGCAATTTATTTAAAATAGAAATATTATCAACACCCAAAGACCCTCAGTCCATAAAGCAACAGATTGACAGATATATTTCAAAGTTCAATATTTCGGAACATGAAGCCGAATATTTTATTTCGGCTGATAATATTTCTACCAATATGTATACAGAGCTTGACGACAGCATTGATATTTTGTATAACGATGGCACAGTAAAAGATATATCTGAGGCATCGGATATGCTTAATATTGAATTGTTATCGAAGCGAATAGAGAAATATTATTTTTCCTATCTTAAAACATAGAAATATTTTAAAGCCATCTAATTTTTGTATATTTCAAGGAAAGGGTATAAGGCTACTAGCTAAATCTGCTTAATATTGCTTACTTTTTGGGAGGCTTTCACTATCTTTGTTATATTATTGAAGCTTTTTTCAAACTTTAGCCATTCTATAAATAGATAAAATGAATTCGAAATATCCGTCGACTCTTTTAGAAAATGCAGTTAATGAGTTTTCTCGTTTACCGGGCATTGGACGAAAGACCGCATTGCGTTTAGTATTGTGGCTGTTGCGGCAAGATAACACAATGGTCGACTCTTTTACTTCCACACTTGTAACACTTAAACAGAATATTAATTACTGCAAAATATGTTATAATATAAGCGACGATGAAGTATGTCCAATTTGTTCGAATCCATTAAGAGATACGAGTATAATATGCGTGGTAGAAAATATAAAGGAAGTAATGGCTATCGAAAACACATCTCAATTTAGAGGACTATACCATGTTTTAGGAGGAATTATTTCGCCTATTGAAGGAATTGGGCCAAATGATTTACAAATAGATAGTCTTATTGAACGAATTTCTAAGGGAGGTATTAATGAGGTTATTTTAGCTTTGAGTACTACTATGGAAGGAGATACTACAAATTTTTATTTATATAAGAAATTAGTAAATTTCGACATAAAAGTGTCGGTAATAGCTCGTGGTATATCGGTTGGAGATGAAATTGAATATGCTGATGAGATAACTTTAGGGCGCTCTATACTGAATAGGACTTTGTTTAATGAATCATTTAAATTATAATCATGGAGGAAACTTTAGTTGAAAAATCGACTAAATTAGGTAAAGGGTTGAAGCTCTATTTTGTGTTTTCGGTCTTTATTTTATCTATCTTTTTTATTTATACTGTTATATATACTATAAGATATAATGTTTGGAGTCCGAACGAAGTACTAGAACGCTATGTGATATTACTGACTTTAATTGGTATACCTGGAATATTAAGATTATTTTATGTTCAAAATAATAAGATTATAAATTATAGTACTGAAAAGTATATCAAACTGTATAAAAAATATTATATTTTGAGGTTAACTGTTCTTAATTGTATTGCGATAGTTAATATTATATCGTTACATATTTCAGGATCGAAAAATTTTATATATATGACTATCATTGTTATATTTGTTTTTTTCTTTTGCATACCTCAAAAGACTTTATATACAACTATAGATAAAAGTGAAAATAAATAATATAAAAAAATTGTATGGTTATAGCTGTTGATTTTGACGGAACAATTGTTGAACACGAATATCCGAGAATAGGGCGTGCAATTCCTTTTGCTATTGAAACATTATTAAAGTTACAACAAGAACGGCACATTTTACTTTTATGGAGTGTGCGCGAAGGTGATTTACTACAAGAGGCTGTAGATTACTGCGAAAGTAAAGGTTTAAAGTTTTATGCAGCTAATAAAAATCATCCGGAAGAAGATCGGGCAACTGCTGCACGAAAACTTGATGCTGATTTATTTATAGATGACAGAAACTTAGGAGGACTTCCTGATTGGGGGGTAATATACCATGCAATACAGGCAAAAGAAAGAGGTGAGGTTTCGTTTGAAAAAATAATGATGCTTTCGGGCGAGAGCAAAACTAGTCGTCGTAAGAAGAATTTTTTCATACGCTTAGGCGAGATGATAGAAAAAAACAAAGGATATTAGGGCTTGTTTTGCGGTAAATGGATATGAAATTATCAGTTATTATTGTTAACTACAATGTAAAATATTTTCTTGAACAATGTTTGCTTTCGGTTGAAGAATCAAATTTTCCGTTCGAATATGAAGTGTTTGTTGTTGATAATAATTCAAGTGATAATTCGATTGCTTATTTAAGCGAAAAATTTCCCAATGTTTTTTTTATAGCTAACTCTGATAATCCGGGATTTGCAAAAGCCAATAATCAATGTATAAAAGTCTCGAAAGGTGAATATATATTATTATTAAACCCCGATACTGTTGTTGGCGAAAATGTTTTCAGTAACGTTTGTGATTTTGCAGACAAGAATCCTATAGCTGGGGCTATCGGAGTGAAAATGATAAACGGATATGGTGAATTTTTAGCCGAATCGAAACGGGGATTTCCGACACCATGGGCTTCGTTCTGCAAAATATTCGGATTAACTAAGCTTTTTCCAAATTCAACTTTTTTCGGGCGATATCACTTAAAATATTTGGATGAAAATAGTATTCATAGGGTAGACGTACTGGCTGGTGCATTCATGTTGCTTAGGCGGTCGGCTCTCAATAAATCGGGGTTACTTGATGAAGATTTCTTTATGTATGGCGAGGATATTGACTTGTCGTATCGCATAATGAAGGCAGGATATGAAAACTATTATCTTCCGGAAAAGATAATTCACTATAAAGGAGAGAGCACCAAAAAGGATATAAAATATGTAAAGGTCTTTTATCAGGCTATGCATATCTTTTTTAAAAAACATTACCCTCACTTTGGAAAGATATATTCCTTATTTATTACCTCCGGCATTTATGCTCGGGCAGCTGTTGCTGCAATGAAACGAATAATAACTGCTGTTTTCAACATAAAAAAAACAAAAAAAGGGCTTAATGTTGTATTACTTGATCATTCCAGCCTTTCATATTCTCAGATTATAAATAAAATGGATAAGGAAAAGCGGAAAAATACTGAATACCGAATTTATTCGCCGAAATCGGGGATGATTATTGGTAGTAATTTCGCAGAAAAAGCCAATAATGATGCTGAACAATAATATCTTAAATCTAAGAGCGGTAGAACCCGAAGATTTAGACATTTTATATAGATGGGAGAATAATACCAATTTGTGGATACACGGCAATAGTATATCTCCTTATTCAAAACAAACTCTTCGTCAATATATATTAGATAGTCAAACTAGCGATATATATCAGAATAAGCAACTTCGATTGATGATTGATCTAAAAAGCGAAGGCAATAAAACAATAGGGGCTATAGATCTTTACGATTTGGATATTCACAATCTTAGATGCGGGATAGGTATTTTGTTGGATAAGGAATATCAAAAGAAAGGTTTTGCCGGCATAGCTCTTGATTTAGTGAAATTGTATGCATTTTCTTTTTTACGTTTACACCAATTGTATGCTTATATAATTGCAGATAACAAAGCGAGTATTCGTTTGTTCGAAAAATCGGGTTTTGATAGATGTGGAATCTTCAAAGAATGGATATGTGCAACGGATGATTATAAGGATGTTTTTATATACCAGTTAATACATAAAAGTGATGATTGAAGATATAAAAAAAGCTTGCGAAGTGATGATGGATGGCGGAATAATTTTGTACCCTACAGATACAATTTGGGGTATAGGATGTGATGCTACAAATCGGGATGCAGTTAAGCGAATATATGAATTGAAACAGCGTGCAGATAATAAATCAATGATTGTATTATTGGATAATTCGGTAAAACTTAATTATTATATAGAAGATGTTCCGGATATTGCATGGGATTTAATTGATCTTACCGAAAAGCCTTTAACTATTATATATGACGGAGCTCGAAATGTTGCTCCCAATTTGATTGCAGAAGATGGCTCGCTGGCAATCCGCATTACGAAAGAAAGGTTCTCGCAAGAATTATGTCGCCGGTTCCGAAAAGCCATAGTTTCTACTTCGGCAAATATTAGTGGTGTATCTTCGCCTCAAAGTTATGACGAAATATCGGATGTGATTAAGAATGGAGTAGATTATATCATTAAGTTCGGGCAAGATGACCAGTCGAAAGCTCAAGCATCGAGTATTATTAAATTAGGAAAGAATAGCGAAGTTAAAATAATCAGGCAATAAAAAAACAGCAGATTTTCCTGCTGTTTTTCTAATGATAATAATTAGCCTTAGTCAATTATATAAATTTATTCGATGTATTAATTATTAAACCATACAGGTGCGTCTTCGGGCGCAAAACTACAAAAGCCTGTTTCTTCCAGATTATATTCAGATAATACATTTTTGACTACATCTATAAAAGCATCTTTATCAAAAATAATGAAATCGATATAAGAAAAATGGAATCCTGTAGCTCCTCCTAACGAGTTTGCAATATGGCGTTCTTCGGCGATAGCCATAATTTTGTCCTCTATTTCAGACCTGAACGGAACCATTTCTTTTTGAGGAACATTTATATTTTCGTAATATATGAAGCCAAAATCTACACCGTCGGCTTTAAATTTATTGAAAAAATCGTTGTCTCCATTGAAAAATGCATTTAACATAGGTATACAAGCAGTATATCCAATCATAACATCCTCACGTAACGACCATTCTTTCTTTTCGGTCGGTTTCATTTTGTAGCTACTATATACATCGTAAGGATTCTCGTATTTAGGCCATTCTTTTTCGTCTGCAATTTTCACTATCAGATTCTTAAAATCAGAAAGAGAAACGACATTACCATTTAATTCTTCATCAGTAAAATCAATATATCCAATATATTCCATAGTATATAATTCGCCAATAAATTGATCGAGAAATATAAAGAACATATTAAATCGTTGATCTTCGTCTAACTCCATTAGTTTGGGAGAATATACCTGAAGGTTTATTTTAGGGCGTTCTTCATCTATTTCGTAATAGATTACAACGTCATCTTTCGATAATGAAATGTCATACATTTGTATGCCGAAATTAGAATTAGGATGGCCCGGTTTTGTTGAATAAAAATTCCATTTTTCACTCAAGCTTTCGGGGGCCATCTGATGCCAGTAATGTAGTTCTAGCAATCTGGCTCTGTCTCCTTCGGGAGTTAATATCAATTCATATTTACCTTCGTCGTTAACGCCCATCTCGAAAAATGGATCTTCGAATGCAATATTTAATATACTGTTAACAAAATTGACCATTGTGTTAGCCTCTGCTTTATTATCTATCAGGCTTCTTACTTCTGCTTCTTCTTTTTCGAAAGCTTTCCAAAATTCAGAGACTCTTTCCTTAAATGTTTTTGTCATAGTTTTGTATTTGATTAATTATGTTGGTTATAGTAAAAAAAAAGATTAACGTGCTTTATTTAAAAGATAATAATCGAGTATTGTAATTGCGGCCATGGCTTCAACAATGGGTACTGCTCGTGGAAGTACACATGCATCGTGTCTTCCTCTGGCTTTTATACGTATATCCTTTCCGTTTGTATCAACAGTATCCTGTTCCATCAGTATAGTGGCAACAGGTTTAAAGGCAACCCTGAAATAAATGTCTTGCCCATTCGAAATTCCTCCCTGAATGCCGCCGGAGTGGTTTGTATGAGTATTTATTGTATTGTTATCGTTGTAAAATATATCATTAACTTCTGATCCGCGATGATTTACATCAAATCCATCTCCATATTCAAACCCCTTTACAGCATTTATGCTTAGCATAGCTGATCCTAATGCTGCATGTAATTTACCGAATACCGGTTCTCCTAAACCAACAGGAACGCCTTTTATCACGCAAGTAATCACGCCTCCGATAGTATCGCCTTTAGATCTGACTTCGTTTATGAGGTTTATCATTTCTTCGGCCTTATTTATATCAGGACATCTCACAGGTGTTGACTCAATTTGACCTAGATCATATTCTGTATATTTTTTGTCGAGAGTAATGCCTCCCACTTGAGAAGTGTATGCTGTTATATTGATATTTAATTGATTCAGTGCTAATTTTGCGATGGCTCCGGCTACGCACCGTGCAATAGTTTCGCGAGCTGACGAACGTCCACCTCCACGATGATCGCGTATTCCATATTTGTTTTGGTAAGTAAAATCGGCATGGGACGGGCGAAAAACATTCTTAAGGCTATCGTAGTCGGACGAATGTTGGTTATTATTCCATACTGTAAATCCTATTGGTGTTCCGGTTGTTTTACCATCAAATACTCCGGATAAGAATTGTACTTCATCCGCTTCTTTACGAGGTGTTGTTATTTTCGATTGTCCCGGGCGGCGGCGATTTAGTTCATTTTGTATAAACGTCATATCTAATTCAATTCCGGCAGGACAACCGTCTATTATTCCTCCAACAGCTACACCGTGTGATTCGCCAAATGATGTTAACCGAAAAATATTTCCAAATGAATTCATTCTTTTTAATCTTGAAATTTTGAGATATGACAAAGATAATATTCTTTGCTAAAATGAATATCATTTTTCGAGCTTTCATATTACTATTTTAAAAGCTTATAGGTGTTTATGCAACTATAAAAAATGAAATTATTACTCATAATCAAAATTTTTAAATGTATTTTTGTCGAATAGGAAAATCAAAAAATAGAATAAGATGAATTACTACAACCATCTCGCAGAATTGATTCATTTGCGCGCCACTAAATACAAAGACAAAACTGTTATTAAATACAGGGATAATGATGAAAAGAAATGGAAATCGGTATCGTGGAGGCGTTTTTCTGAAAAGATAATGAAAACTGCATGGGCTATGGCCGAGCAGGGAATTGATATTCAGTCGAGAGTAGGGATTTATTCACAAAACATGCTTCAATACTTAGTCACAGAATTTGGAGCCTATGCAAACAGAGCAATCGTTGTTCCTATTTATGCAACATCGTCTCCTGCTCAAATTGAATATATAATTAATGATGCTAAGATAGAGACTTTGTTTGTTGGCGAACAATTCCAGTATAACAATGCGTATAAAGTTATGCAGGAATCGAAAGTTTTGAAGCAAATTGTGGTTTTTGATACACACGTTAAATTTCATCCCGAAGATACGACTTCATTATATTTTGATGATTTCAACGCCGTAGGAGAGAATTCGGAGGCAGAAGTACAGGTTAATATAAGATTGAAAACTATTTCGGAAGAAGATACAGCGTGTATTATTTATACTTCGGGAACAACAGGCGAACCTAAAGGGGTTGTTTTGTTACACTCTTCTTTTCTAGAGGTCTTTCGTATTCACGATATACGACTCACAATGGTGTCGAATAAAGATGTTTCGATGAACTTTTTGCCTTTAGCTCATATATTTGAGAAGGCTTGGACTTATTATGCTTTGCATGTTGGTATGACTGTTGTTATAAATCAGGATGCAAAAGAAATTCAAAAATCAATTAAACAAGTTCATCCTACCATAATGTGTAGTGTGCCCCGTTTTTGGGAGAAAGTATATGCCGGTGTATTTGAAAAAATAAGTTCGTCGAAAGGTTTGATGAAATGGCTTTATCAGGATGCTATTAAAACTGGGAAAAAATATAATCTCGATTATAAAAACAATGGTATTGCACCGCCGTTGGGTAATAGAATAAAATTCTCATTATATAATAATACTATATATAAGGTTCTGAAAATGGTAATAGGTATTGACAAAGGGAATATATTTCCGTGTGCAGGTGCCCCATTATCAGATACTATTAACGAGTTTTTACAATCGGTAAATATACCTATAATAATAGGATATGGCTTAACCGAAACTTCAGCTACTGTTAGTTTTTATCCATCTCAGGGTTTTTTACTTAGTTCGGTAGGAACAATAATGCCAGATGTTCAGGTAAAAATAGATACCAATGGCGAGATATTAGTTAAAGGTAAAACCGTGATGAAAGAATATTACAAAAAGCCGGAAGAAACAGCTAAGGCTTTCACTGAAGATGGTTTCTTTAGAACAGGTGATGCTGGAGAACTTACAGCAACCGGTACCCTGATATTAAGAGACAGAATAAAAGACTTATATAAAACCGCAAATGGCAAATATATTGCACCACAAGCAATAGAAACAACTTTAGGTTCAGATCGTTTTATAGAAATGGTTGCCGTAATTGGCGATCAACGAAAATATGTAAGCGCCCTTATTATTCCTGATTATGTGAATTTAGAGGCATGGGCTAAAGAACATCATATAGAGTATGATAATATTTCGGAGTTGCTTAACCGAAAAGACGTAAATTCTATGATTGCAGGACGTATAGAGTTGCTTCAAGCTCATTTCGCGCCATTCGAAAAAGTAAAGAAATTTGCCTTGTTACCCGAACCATTCTCGATGGAAGGTGGAGAACTTACAAATACCCTGAAAATGAAACGTCGGTTTATTGCTGATAAATATAAAGATATTATTGATAAGATGTACGAAGAATAAAATCTTGATTTTTTTTGCCAAGAAACTAATTTAGAAGTAAATTTGCTGTTCTGAAATAAATTAAACAATAAAACATTTATGCAAATTGTCGCAAGATTGATACAATTACTTCCCATACAATCGGGGACCGGACGTAACGGAGAGTGGAAAAAACAAGAAATGATAGTCGAAACAGACGGACAATATCCTAAAAAGATATGTATATCTATGTGGGGAGATAAGATTAATGAGCCTGTTTTACAAATTGGAAATATGCTTGACATTAATTTTGACGTAGAAAGTCGTGAGTATAACGGACGTTGGTACACTGATGTTAAAGCTTGGAAAGTTGAATTAGCAGGGCAGGGGGGAAGCATGCCTTCGTCTTCGTTTGAGCAAAACAATACAACTACTTTAACACCACCTGCCGATTTTTCGTCAGACAGTGGAGACGATTTACCTTTCTGATAAAGGATAGAATATAAAAATAATATATAGTAAAGTCCCGTAATAAGTTAATTTTTTAATTACTTATTTCGGGGCTATTTTTATGGCGATATAATTAACTACTTCTTATTGTATTATATTCCATGTTTAATCGCATTTTGTACATGAAATGTAGTTATTTATACATGTTATAATATACGTTAATAGTGTAAATTTGAAAAATAACGGATTCTATACTTAGAACAAATAAAATTTACATCTAAATTATTACCATGAAAAAAAAATCACTAAAATTTGCAATAGTATTGTTATGTCTTGTTATAGGGACAAATGATGCTTTTTCTCAACAACTAGCTTTTCCCGGAGCCGAAGGGTTTGGAAAATATGCTATAGGAGGCAGAAACGGTACAGTATACCGGGTTACAAATCTTAACGATTCGGGTACAGGTTCGTTTAGAGATGCTGTTAGTAAATCCAATAGAATTGTTGTATTTGATGTGGCAGGTGTAATTCGTATTAGTTCACGAGTTGCTGTTTCTTCCAATATTTATATAGCGGGTCAAACAGCCCCGGGCGAAGGTATAACTATATACGGAAACGGATTGTCTTTTTCGGGTGCAACTAATACTATCTGTCGTTATCTGCGTATACGTATGGGTAAAGTTGGTACTAAAGATTCTGATGCCCTGGGTATTGCAAATGGTTATAATATGATTTTCGACCATGTTTCTGTAGCTTGGGGACTAGACGAAAATTTTTCTATCACACACGATGGAAAAGGTACAAACCCGAAGGATATTACTATTCAGAATAGTATTATCGGGCAAGGACTTTTAGCTCATTCGGCAGGAGGATTAATACAGCCCGAAGGTGGTATTACTATTTATCGCACCTTATATATTGATAACGATACTCGTAATCCTAAATTTAAAGGTACACACCAGTTTGTAAATAATATTGTTTATAACTGGAAAAGTGCAGCTTATATAATGGGAGGCGATTCTCAAGGTGCGTCCGAAGCTAATGCTGTCAGTAATTACTTTATAGTAGGACCTTCGGGAGGTACATCTGCTTTTAGTGGAGCTAATAGTCGTTACAGCATATATTCAAAAGACAATTGGATTGATAAAAACCGAAATGGAATATTGGATGGGCACTTAATTCCTCAGAATGAATTTAGTGGAGGCCCTACATTTGTTTCTACTCCTTATAACTATCCTCTTCTTCCAACAATTCCGGCATCGCAGGTATATGATGAGTTGATGAAATCGGTTGGAGCTTCATTACCGTATCGGGATAACCTTGACTGGTATCTGCTAAATGAATTAAGTTCGTTTGGAGTAAAAGGTGCAATAATAAATAATGAAACAGATTTGCCATTCGGAGCTCCGAATACATGGGCAATGTGGGGTGGAAATAGCAGAACTGATTCGGATGGAGATGGAATTCCCGATGAATGGGAAACTGCCAACGGACTAAATCCAAACAATGCATCGGATGCAATGCAAATAGCGGCAAACGGATATACGAATATAGAGAATTATATAAACTCTATTACAGAGGAGTATTCGCAGAATTATCTGAAAGCTCCAATGTGTTTGACTACAGTAGACAAAACACAGAATGAATTAGCCATTGAATGGTTAGGATATACAAAGAATGAGGAAGGCTATATTATTGAAGAAAAAATAGGTGATACTTTTCAGGAAGTAAAACGAGTTGGAAAAGGTATTACATCATATATGTTTACAGAATTAGAGGCCGAATCGGAGCATACTTACAGAGTAAAGGCCTATAATGGAAGTACAGAGACTAGTTATACTAACGAATTGACTGTTAGGACTAATCCTATTCCGGTTGAAGTTCTTGATTTATCTACATTTACCCCCGATTTGATATGGACTGGTTCACTATCCTCTTCTTGGGATACAACTTCGGAAAACTGGACCGGAGGAAAGTTTGAAAGTGGAAAAACGGTCTTATTTAACGATACATATACTGGAGAAACAGTTATTAATATTTCGGAGTCGGCAGAACAAGCGAATATGGTTGTGAATGCGGTCAGAGATTATCAGTTTACAGGTGAGGCTATTTCCGGAACAGGTTCTGTTAATAAAGCAGGAACGGGAACTTTGACTTTGGCAGATAATAATACTTACACCGGTGGTACAGTTATTCACGATGGGGTAATAGTAATAAATAAACTGGCTAACGGAGGCCAGCCAAGTTCTATTGGAGCATCAGAAAATTATGACTTTAATTGGGTTTGGAAGGGTGGAAAAATCAGTTATACAGGAGGCAATGTGACAACAGATCGTAATGTTGCCTTAGATGCGGCAACAGAGTTTGATGTGGCAAATTCTTCAGCAATAATTACAATGAATGGGGTTGTCAGTGGTGTTGGCGATTTTATTTTGTCGGGTTCGGGAGAGGTAAAAACCACATATGACAGAAATACCTATAGTGGTAACACCATATTAAAAGGCGGAACATATCATATGACTGGTAATAATGTTACATTTCAGGTTAATAAACTTATATTAGAAGGAGGAAAGTTTAAAACTTCGGGAGGTGCTGATGGTATGACCGGCAAGCATTATTACGACATTCAAGTAACTGGCGAAAACGAAAGTACATATGAAGTAACCCGTAATACGGAAGTTTATAGTAATTTCTCAGGAAATGGTGATTTAAAAATCAATCTCACTTATTTACGTGAGTACTATAAAGGAAACTGGGATAACTACACAGGTACATTAACAATTGTAGGAGGAGCTTCAAACTCGATTGATAAAACTAAAAATGTATTCAGTTTGAATAATGAGAATAATGGAGCAGGTATCCCTAATGCGCGTATTGTTTTGTCGGGTAGTGCTCGATTAAATAGTGCAAAAAGTGGTAGTACGATGTACTTAGGTGGTTTATCCGGTAGTTCAGGTAGTTCTCTGATAGGAAGTAATATTAAAGCAGCAGGAACAATGACATGGGTTGTTGGAGGCTTAGGTACAGATGAAGAATTCAATGGCATTATAAACAATGAAGCTATTGGTGGTCAGAAAGGTACTACTCACATTGTAAAAGAAGGCGACGGATATTGGAGATTAAATGCAAATAATATTTATAGCGGAACAACAACAGTAAACAGGGGTAATCTTATAATAAATGGAACTCCAACAGGAAGTGCTGCCATTACAGTTAATGAAGATGGAACATTATCAGGAACCGGGACATTATCTTCTGCTGTAACTGTAAAAAGTGGAGGAACTTTAGACCCCGGAGATTTGGGAGTTGGACGACTAACAATTAAAGGATTAATTAAACTGGAAAGTGGAAGCTCATTGAATGTTGATATTAAAAAGGTAAACAATACTTGCGATAGGATTATAGCAAGTGGAGGTATTAATATAGCCGGAGATTTAAATGTGAACCTTATTGATGGGCAATTTGCAAATGGAGATTCTTTCAGCATTATAACAACAGGTGCATTATCCGGCAAATTTGCGAATATAATACCTACTAATCCTGCAAGTGGTTTGTATTGGGATACTACAAGTTTATATACTAATGGTATATTAAAAGTGACAGATCAGTCAACAGGTATAGGTAGTGATCTTATTGATAGAATCTTAAAAGTTCAGGGTAGAACAATAGTAATAGAAGAACTATCTTCAGATGCTTATGTGGCTATATATAATATTACCGGAGTTTATTTATTCGAGGATGTTATTTCAGGTTCAGCAAGAATGGATGTTGACTCGGGTGTATATTTTGTGAAAATAGGAGATACAACAACAAAAGTTATAGTTAAATAACATAGAAGTTCAACAAATAAAATGGGGCTTGTCCGACTTTTTAGGACAGCCCCATTTGTATTTAAGTATGCTTATTGTTAAAATTATGCGTCTATTTTTGCGTATGTCGCATTTTCTTCAATAAATTCACGGCGAGGAGCAACATCTTCACCCATTAACATCGAGAATATGTGATCGGCTTCGGCAGCATTATCTATTGTAACTTGGCGAAGGGTTCTGAATTCAGGGTTCATTGTTGTATCCCATAACTGAGATGCGTTCATTTCTCCAAGACCTTTATATCGCTGTGTATGTACTGCATTTTCGTTACCATCAGCATATTTATCAATAAATATCTGACGTTGTAATTCGTTCCAACAATATTCTTCAACTTTTCCTTTTTTACATAGGTAGAGTGGGGGGGTTGCAATGTATACATATCCCAGTTCGATAAGTGAACGCATGTGGCGGAAGAAGAATGTAAGAATTAATGTAGCAATGTGACTACCATCTACGTCGGCATCGGTCATAATAATGATTTTATGATAACGCAGTTTTTCTATATTTAATTCTTTCGAATCTTCTTCTGTACCGATAGTTACACCTAACGCAGTGTATATGTTGCGTATTTCGTCACTTTCGAGCACTTTATGTTGCATGGCTTTTTCTACATTCAGAATTTTACCCCTTAAAGGTAATATTGCCTGAAACAGTCGGTCACGTCCTTGTTTTGCTGTACCTCCGGCCGAATCCCCTTCAACTAGGAATATTTCACAGTCAAATGGATCCTTGCTCGAACAGTCGGCAAGTTTCCCCGGAAGCCCTCCTCCCGATAGAGGCGACTTGCGTTGAACCATTTCGCGGGCTTTACGTGCAGCGTGGCGAGCCGTAGCGGCAAGTATAACTTTTTCAACAATAATTTTAGCTTCTTTCGGATGCTCTTCCAAATAGTAACCTAATGCTTCGCCTACAGCTTGGTCGACTGCTCCTATAACCTCGTTGTTTCCCAATTTAGTTTTAGTTTGTCCCTCAAATTGAGGTTCGGCTACTTTGATAGAAACAACAGCAGTTAATCCTTCACGAAAGTCATCGCCACTTATTTCTATTTTCAGCTTTTCGAGCATTTTCGAGTCATCCGCGTATTTCTTTAGAGTTCTGGAAAGACCCCTACGGAAACCTGTAAGATGTGTTCCTCCTTCTATAGTATTGATGTTGTTTACATACGAATACACATTTTCGTTATACGATGTATTGTATGTCATTGCAATCTCGACAGGTATTCCTTGTTTTTCTGTTACAATATGGATAACATCAGGCATTAAAGATTCTTTTGAAGCATCTATATAACGAACAAATTCTTCCAAACCTTTTTCGGAATAAAAAGTCTCGTTTTTGTAACTGCCATCTTCCTTTTGTATGCGTTTATCTGTTAATGAAAGTTTAACTCCGGCATTCAGAAACGCCAATTCGCGCAAACGGGTAGCTAATGTTTCGTATTTATATTCTGTTACTATAAATATTGAATCGTCTGGCTTAAAAGTTATAGTTGTTCCTGTTGAGTTGTCTTTTCCTAGTACTTCTATATCATGCAATGCTTTACCACACGAAAACTCTTGCATATAAAGGTTTCCTTCACGGCGAACTTCAGCTTTCAGGTATGTAGAAAGAGCATTAACACACGAAACTCCAACACCATGTAGCCCTCCTGATACCTTATAGGTACCTTTATCGAATTTACCTCCTGCATGAAGAACGGTAAGAACTACTTCTAGAGCCGATTTTTGCTCTTTTTCGTGAAAACCGACCGGGATTCCCCGTCCGTTGTCCCATACTGTAATTGAATTATCTTCGTTTATGTAAACCCTTATGTCGTTACAATAACCGGCTAGGGCTTCGTCAATAGAGTTGTCAACAACCTCATACACTAAATGATGCAAACCTTTTTCCCCGATATCCCCAATGTACATCGCAGGTCTTTTTCTAACAGCTTCTAAGCCTTCGAGTACCTGAATATTCTCTGCCGAATACGAGTTGCTCGCAGCATTTTTTTCTTTATCAGTCATATTAATTCCTTTTTCTATTAGCTTGATTTACAGGCTTTTGTTTTTAGTATTTTTGGGTTTTGAAAAACCTAACAAATATACAAAAAAAAACGCAGATAACCAACACTTAAAAGGTGTTTGTTAAATAAAAAGACTTTGATGTTTTAGTGGGCTATATCTCAATTTCGTCGGGCGAAATATATCCGTGTGATAAGCAGTAGAATGTGAGTCCTGATACTGTTTTTATACCAAGCTTGGCTGTAATGTTTTTACGGTGAGAGAGTACCGTATTCAGGCTTATATTAAGTTTGTCGGCTATTTCTTTATTGAGGTATCCTAATGCTATAAGCCGTAGTACATCTGTTTCGCGTTGTGAAATGAGTTGATTCTGATTGTCTGTCGAAATTTTGTCCGACAATATCATATCCTGCCAGTTGGTTATTCCGGCTTCGACTAAAGAGTCGATCATTGGCTTCAGAATTTTTTCTCTTATTCTATTGTGTTTATTTAGATCGTTTTGCAGGCTATCGACGGAAAAGAGTACGGCATAACACAGGTTTTCGTTAAAGTTTCCTGATATATGTTTAATCAATATATTTTTCATATCGAGTAACAACGCATGGGAAGAATCATCTTCTATCAGCCCGTTCTCGATCCTGTTTAAAAATTCAGATTTAAAGTCTTCAAATAATTTCCTTATTAATCTTAGCTGTTTATTGTCGGAGGCACTCATTGCTATAAAAGCGTTCAGGTGCTTTTCTATATTAGGAATGAGAGCATGGCGATAGTCTGAATCTGTCTTTTTTAGATAATTGGCAACCAAATCGATACTGAATTTTTTCAGTTTAGTTTCCGGAAAAAAATCTTCGTTTAAATATGTGTTGATTATGGCTAGAAAAAAGTCTTCGTTCAAATTATATTTCAGGCATAACTCCGTAACACTCAAATCTCCTATGCCAAGTTTAATACCAAACCTGTTTATTATAGGGATGAGAAAATTATGTTCGGATATTGCATCTGATAATATATCGGAATTATGAATAAATGCCATTGTTTGTTTTTCGACTATCGTATTCTTTATTTTTGGTAGAGGAAACGCCTTATGCTTCGCTTAGGTGTTTTCTCAAATTCTTCGTCTCTAATATTTACTTTTGTTATTTGACTGTACGACGGCAGTCTTTTATTGAGGTTTTTAATCTCATTCTGAAAGATACTTTCTATTTGAGATTGCTTTATGTTTCCTTTCTTTATTTGATCCTGATCGGGCACAATTAGTGCCACAAGTTTTCCTTCTTCCTCTATGATTAACGATTCCAGCACATAGGGGTAGTTGTTTAATAGTCCTTCTATCTCTTCGGGATATATATTTTGTCCCGAACCACCAAGAATCATTGTTTTGCTGCGCCCTTTAATGTATATATGCCCATCTTTATCAATTACACCTAAGTCTCCGGTATGCAGCCATCCGTCGTTCTCTATAACCTTTTCTGTTTCTTCAGGGTTTTTGAAATAACCTAACATTACATTATCGCCTTTAACCATTATTTCGCCCGATATATTCTCTCGATCGGAAGAATCTATTTTTACAGACATTCTGTCTACCGGTTTTCCGCACGATGTAGGGCGGTATGTTTCCCAATATTCATAACTTATTAATGGACCGCATTCGGTCATTCCATATCCAACAGTATATGGAAATTTTATTTTTGTCAAAAAGTCTCCCACTTCTTTGTTTAAAGCAGCACCTCCAATAACCACTTCTACTAAGTTTCCACCAAAAGTAGCCATTAACTTGTTGAGTACTTTTTTGTAAATAACTTGCTTGATAAAAGGAAGTTTAATTAAAGTTTTTACAGGCTGCTTATCGAGTTCGACAAAGACTTTGTTTTTTATAATTTTTTCGATAATAAGAGGAACTGCTATAATAAGTGTAGGCTTTACTTTGGCAAAGGCTTCTACTATTATTTGTGGAGAGGGTACCCGTGTCAGGAAATTAATATGACATCCTTTGGCTATCGATAATAATATTTCGAAAGCCAGTCCGTACATGTGTGCCATTGGAAGCATGCTGACAAAACCGTCGCCTCTTTTCACAAATGGGATCATATCAATTGCAAAACGGGTATTTGACCACAAACTTCTGTAGGGAATCATTACCCCTTTAGGGGTGCTCGTTGTTCCCGAAGTATAATTTAAGACAGCAAGTTCTTCGGGTTTTTCTTTGTGGTATTTTACATCGTCTGGACTAAATCCATCAGGGTATTTTTTGTTGAAAACCAAATTGGTGTCAGAACCTATTTCTATAGTTTGTTCGGAACGTGATTTTATTATTGAAAAATCGTCAATTAGGATAATTGTTTCTACGGCAGGCATTTCTTTCGGGTCGAGCTTTTCCCATACATATTCGCCAACAAAAAGAAATTTTGCTTCGGAGTGATTTATTATATTGTGAATACTTTGACTATCAAAATCGTGCAGAATAGTTGTCGGAACAGCTCCGTAAGATATTGTTGCAAAAAAAGACACTACCCAGTTTGCCATGTTTCGTCCACAGATAGCAACAGTATTTCCTTTTTGTATGTTTAGAGAGTCGAATATAAGATGAAGTTCGGCTATTTTGTGTGCAAAATCCTTGTACTTATATGTTTGACCATTGTAATCGCTTAATGCGGGAAGATCCCAGTTGTTTTTAATGCTGTCTTCTATTATTGCCAAAAATCTGTTATCCATTTATTCGCCGTAAATTAAAACTAAAAAATAAAACTGTAAGAGTTAATTAGCTATCACTTTAGTTTTTATATTTAGTTTATGTGCTAACTATATATAAACTCATATCACAAATATATATCATAAATGTCAAAAAAACTCTTAATTTGCGACGAAAAAGAGAATAACTGTTTTTTTGAATATAATTGCGTCCCAATATTTAACAAAAAAACATATCTTTGCTGCTTAGTGTTAAGCAAACTACTAGGGATGTTTGTCTGATGAATATCATAAAATTAGATTTTTAAGCCTGAAAATAAGACTAGATAAATGTATAAAAAGAAGATTTTGGTAACCGGAGGAGCCGGATTTATAGGTTCTCATTTATGTGAACGTTTATTGAATGAGGGAAATGAGGTTATCTGTTTAGATAATTATTTTACCGGATCGAAACAAAATATTATCCACTTAATGGATAATCCCTACTTCGAACTTATAAGACACGATGTGTCGAATCCTTTTTATATAGAAGTTGACGAAATTTATAATTTAGCTTGTCCGGCATCTCCTGTTCATTATCAACATGATGCAATCCAAACGGTAAAAACGTCAGTAATGGGGGCCATTAATATGTTGGGATTAGCAAAACGATTAAATATAAAGGTGTTACAGGCTTCTACCAGTGAAGTTTATGGCGATCCTGTTATACATCCGCAAGTTGAGTCTTATTGGGGAAATGTTAATCCGATAGGTATAAGATCTTGTTATGACGAGGGTAAGCGTTGTGCCGAGACTCTGTTTATGGACTATCATCGTCAGAACGGAGTAAAATCAAAGATTATACGTATATTTAACACTTACGGGCCTAATATGAATCCGAATGATGGTCGTGTTGTTTCTAATTTCATAGTACAAGCTTTAAAAAATGAAGATATAACAGTGTTTGGAGATGGCTCTCAAACCCGTAGTTTTCAGTATGTTGATGACTTGGTGGAAGGAATGGTGCGTATGATGAACTCGGATAACTCTTTTACAGGACCTGTGAACATCGGAAATCCGGGCGAATTTACAATGATTGAGTTAGCTACTCAGATAATAGATTTAATAGGTTCTAAATCGAAAATAGTATATCGTCCTTTACCTAGCGATGATCCGAAGCAACGTCAGCCAGATATCAGTTTAGCAAAAGAAAAACTGAATTGGGAACCAAAAGTGAATCTGCACGATGGATTAGTTAAAACAATAGAATATTTTGACAAAATTATATAATGAAGAGGTAAGTAAACTTATCTCTTCCCATTTTTAGATTATGCTGGCTGTTTTTGTCTCGTGGATAATATGTACATTCATATCCTTGAATATAGGTAGGATGTTTATCAGGCTTTTCAATATTGGAAAGCAGTTGTATTCGTATAATGTTGCTGATACTTTTTTTATAGGGATATCAATTACAACATCGCTTCTTACTTTTGCATCTATTTGGTTGCCATTAAATAGCTTTGTTTTTGGAGGACTTTTCTTTTTATCAGCCTGTTTTTTTCTATATAATATATATAAAGGAGATTTTAAACAATTGATAGCTCTTAAATCAAAAATTGGAAGTTTATCTATTATATATAAAATTATACTAGCTGTAATTGTCCTTTTTTTAGCTTGTTTTGTTTTATTGCCTCCACTTGCTTACGATACAGGTTTGTATCATTTACAAGCTTTGATGTGGCTGGAAGACTATTCTGTGATTCCGGGTTTGGGTAATATCCATGAGCGTTTAGGATTTAACTCCAATGCTTTAATCATACATTCAATATTTTCTGCACAGGACATCTTCGGACTTCGTGTTTACGGAGTACAGTCTCTTTGCTTAATTGTTCTTTTGTGCTGGATGACTTATAGAGCATCAAAATCTTCAATATTACATCAAATAGCATTGTTGTGTATAGGTGTTTTTACTATAGCGTGTTATTCGGGATTTTTGTCATCACCTTCGACTGATGTTCTTCCTAACGTATTTGTATTATATGTTTTGTTGAGGTTATTATTCGATACCGATTCGGTAAATAAATTACCTTTACTTTATTGGGTTGTTCCAATATTTAGCTTAACTCTAAAACTGTCTGTTACTCCTATTTGTATTGTTTGTATTGTGGTTCTATATTTTTTATATAAAGAAAAGCAGTATAAATCTATTGTGTTTTTGTTATTATTGAGCTGTTTTATTGTTATACCATGGTGTATTAGAAATATAATAATAACAGGTTATCTTATATATCCGTTTCCGGCAATCGACATTTTTAACTTTGATTGGAAAATACCAATTAAGATGGTCGAAGCTGAAAAGGCTTGGGTTACGTCGTGGGCCCGCTTTCCAAACCTTCATTATGAAGAAGTTTTCGAAATGCCGTTTTGGGTGTGGGGCAAGAGTTGGCTGTTACGGCATATTTGGTTTTTTAGAATGAATTTATTTGCTACTGGAATGGCAGGAATTTCTCCTTTTATAATGTTGTATTCGTTCAAAAAAAATTTGCTAGAAAATAGTAAAATTATATATGTATGGAGTATTGCTATAATTGGGGTATTATTTTGGTTGATAATGGCGCCAGATGCTCGTTTTGGATTTGGTTTTATAGTTGCAACCGCTTTTATTCCGTTTCTAGGACTCAAATCCGGTCTTAAATTAAATAAGTATAAGTTTGTAGCTCCCTTAGTCTTTGTTTTATATATAGTATATGCTTCGATATCTTTGTATAAAGATATAAACGAATATAAAGGGGAGCGTACCTCGCTTACTTTATGTATAAACCTCAAAGTGTTGACGCGGTGAAATATCATGGATATAGAGCGGGGATAGAGTTTGTTCCGCATCAGTTAGGTAGCATTGTGATATATACGCCATCATATATGAATCAGTGTTTCGATCAAGCATATCCTTGTGCTGTTGTGTACCATAACAATCTAGAAATGAGGGGTGAAACGGTGAGTGATGGATTTAGAGTAAAGGGAAATAAATAATTAATACAAAATTGCATGAAACTATCGGTGGTAATTCCTGCTTATAATGAAGCTAAGACTATTCATCTAATATTGGATAAGGTTTTGGCTGTCAATTTAATTGGCGGAATGGAAAAAGAAATAATTATAGTAAATGATTTTTCGAAAGATAATACTGTTGAGGTTGTTGAAGAGTATATGAGACAAAATCCAGCTTATGATATGAAATTATATAGCCAGCCTCGAAATATGGGTAAGGGTGCAGCACTTCACCGAGGAATAGCAGAAGCTACAGGCGATTATGTTATAATTCAGGATGCTGATTTGGAATATGATCCGGAAGAGTATAATCTTTTATTAAAGCCTGTTCTTGATGGTTTTGCCGATGTGGTATATGGTTCTCGCTTTTTGGGTGGAAATCCACATCGTATATTGTTCTTTTGGCATTCTGTCGGTAATAAGTTGCTTACATTCGTTTCCAATATGTTTACCAATCTTAATCTGACAGATATGGAAACTTGCTATAAATTGTTCAGGGCTGATGTAATAAAAGGATTGAATTTGAAAGAGAATCGTTTTGGTTTTGAGCCGGAAGTTACAGCTAAGGTAGCGAAGATACCTAAAATAAGAATATATGAAGTTGGTATTTCTTATTACGGGCGCACTTACGAAGAAGGAAAAAAAATTGGGTGGCGCGATGGAGTCAGAGCCTTTATTTGTATGATAAAATATTCTTTTTTTTCGAAATAAAAATTTGAGACATTGAGTTCTGCTAAACTATATATAGTTCCTACCCCTGTCGGAAATCTGGAAGATATGACTTTCAGGGCTGTTCGTATTTTGAAAGAAGCTAATATGATACTGGCAGAGGATACCCGTACGACAAGTGTTTTGTTGAAGCATTTTGAGATACAAAATAAAATGCAATCGTATCATAAATTTAATGAACATAAAAATGTGGCGGGTATTGTCGATAGACTTAATGCCGGAGAAGTTATAGCTTTGGTATCGGATGCTGGTACGCCGGGAATTTCCGATCCGGGCTTTCTTATAGTCAGGGAGTGTGTTAAGGCTGGAGTCGAAGTAGAGTGTTTACCTGGTGCTACAGCTTTTGTTCCAGCATTGGTAGCGTCGGGAATTCCTTGCGACAGATTTACATTTGAAGGCTTTCTTCCTCAAAAGAAAGGGCGACAGACTAAATTGACTGAATTAGCGAGTGAGCAACGTACTATTGTTCTTTATGAATCGCCTTATCGAGTATTAAAAACATTGACTCAATTGGCTGAATTTTTAGGAGAAGGGCGTTATGCTGCTACATGCAGGGAAATTTCAAAGAAATTTGAAGAGATAAATAGGGGAACTTTAAAGGAACTTATAACTCATTTTTCGGAACACGAAGCACGGGGAGAATTTGTTATAATCGTGTCAGGAAAAGAAAATTAAATTAAACAGTATAATTTTGAACGAAATAAACGTATATTTGTTAATTAAGTAAGAGTTTTGAAAGAAATAATAATAAGAAAATTAACAAACAAATATTAGATTATGAAAAAGCTATTTTTTTTACTGTTCGCTGCCACTGCTTTAGTATCGTGTAATGTGAAAAATTCAGACGAATATAAAGCTTTGCAGGCTAAGAATGACTCCTTAATGCAGGTAAATGAAAAAGGGGGCTCGGAACTTGCTGAAGTAATGGGTATCATTAACGATGTGGAAGAAAACTTTAACCAAATAAAAGAAGCTGAAAAGTATTTGACTGTTCAGTCGCAAGGTAAAGGTGAAATGACTTCTGATACGAAAACTAGAGTTCAGGAGAATTTTCAAATGATTAATGATATATTAAAGAAAAATAAAACTGATATAGAAGCTCTGAATAAGCGTCTTAAAAACAGTTCGGGCGAGGTTTCTACTCTAAAAACAACAATAGAACGCTTAAATACTCAACTGACAGAACGTGCTAATGCGATAGTTAAATTGCAGAGCGATTTAGCAAGCCGTGATAAACAAATAATGGAATTGACATCGAATGTACATGATTTAACTCAAAATGTAGAAAATTTGTCTACCCAGGTAGAAAGTCAGGCTTCAACAATAAAAGAGCAGGATACAGCCTTAAATACAGCCTACTACATGTTTGGAACTTCTAGTGAGTTGAAGGATGCTAAAGTTGTGAAAGGTGGCTTTCTTTCTTCACCAAAAGTAATGAAAGAATCTATTGATAAATCGATATTTATTAAAATAGATATCCGTAATGTAAAGGCAATTCCTGTGTATGCGAAAAAAGCGAAAGTGTTGTCTGAACACCCCTCGGCAAGTTATAAACTAGATAAAGATGCTAATGGTCAGGTTGTTTTAAACATCTCCGATTATCAAAAATTTTGGAGTCTTACTCAGTTTCTTATTATAGAAGTAAATTAAAGATAGAATAAAATATTGACGGAAGCCTTATCCATTTTTGTGGATAAGGCTTTTTTGTTTCAAAGGTATTGAATACTATTCTTCATATAATAATCATTGGTTGTCATTTTGTCATAGCATTTTTTTGTTTATATTTGTTCGATAACAAACTTTAAATAGAACACCATATGTTTAATTTTTTCAAGAAGAAGGGGAAAGATGTTGCGGATAGTGGTAGCAACAATGGAGGTAATAGTAACAGAGCTTTGAAACAAGCTTACGATGAATTATTAAATAAATACAGGGATAACCCCAGTTTAATAAAAAAGCAAGCCGAAGAGTATAATTCGAAAGATAACTATGCTGATCCTATGGTATGGATGGATGCAATGGCTATTTGTGATGTATCTTTGGAAAAAAAAGCTGTTACCGAAACGGTTAAGGAACTATATAACCAAATATACAGTAGAGCATGGAATAAACATGTATCGGTAGATTTCAGCGACGAGGATTATGATTTTTGGTTCAAGCTAAATGTATCTGTAAATAATCGTTTTATTGAAATGGGGCATTTAAGAGGCTATTGCGAACAAGCCGATTTATATGGAAGTGCTCGTCGTCCATATCGTGACTATGCTAAAATGCGCGAATGCTTTAAAAAAGGAATAGAAGTAAACGATGCGGCTTCGTTGGGCGATTATGGATATGGACTATATTTCGGAGTTCCCGGATATGGAGAGCAAGACAAGGATAAAGGTCTTGAATACATGAAGCGATCGAAAGAACTTGGTTACGAATTGGCAGATCTTCTATTTTTACATATCGAATTTTACGATAATAAAGATGACGAATCGTTATTAAAATACATCGAGAATTATATCGAAAAAGCTTCGCCAACTCGCAAATGTTATTATATATTATCCGACTATTATTCACGAAAAGGAGAATATGACAAGTCCATTGAGCCTTTGAAAAAAGGAGTGGCTATAAACGAACATTATAGTCAATACCTATATGGTATGGGTATTTTGAGAGGAAATATTGAAGGTAATAAAGAAGAGGCAAAAGAACTTTTAGCAGATGCTTTTAGCTATAATATAAATTATGCTGCCGAATTTTTAGGACAGTATAATTATTATTCGGGCGATGAAGGTACATCGGTAGAAAAAGCTATCGAATGGCACAAAAAAGCAGTACAATATTATTCTCATAATTCACTATACGAATTAGCCATCATTTATTTATATAACGATACAATAAAAGATGTTGCAAAAGGTAATAAATATCTCGATCAGGCGGTAGAGGAGGATAGCCCTCGTGCAATGAGCGAAAAGGCATACTTGCTATTAGAAGATGAAAATCCGAGTGAGCAAAAGGTAAAAGAAGCTATTGGTTTACTAGAGAAAGCGATGGAGTTGGGTAACGATTATGCTCCATACCGTTTGGCACAGGAATATGAAAGAGGAGTGCTTAGACCCGAAAATCCTGACTATGCCAAAATATTAGAATTGTACGAGTTGGCTGCCGAGAGAGGTCATGTTGGAGGAATGGATATGGCTGGGCATTATTATCGTTTGGATGTTGTTAACGAAGATGAAGAAAATGGAGCAAAAGCTGTAAAATATTTTGAATGGGCTGTTGCTCGTAATTCAAACTATTCGCGCGTTGAGTTAGCTTTGTGTTACGAATATGGTACAGGTGTTGAACAGGATTATCAGAAGGCTTTCGATTTATATAAAGCTGCTGCCGATAATGGTTATATTTTTGCGAATCTTAAAATGGGCTATTATCTTGAGGATGCACTGCTTGGCGAAGAAGATTTGGCAGGAGCATTCGAGCAATTTAAAATTGCGGCTGAGGCGGGAATGCCCGAAGCAATCTATAATGTCGGACGTTTCTATAAATACGCTGTAGGGATACCCGAAAATCCAGAACTAGCAATGCAGAACTTTAATAAAGCCGCAGAGGAAGGATATCCTCAAGCTTTGGTTGAAGTAGGACTTGCGTACGAACAAGAATATGCTGGGATAGAGTTTGATGCTCAAAAAGCGATGGAGTATATGACCCGTGCAGCCGAAGCTGATTATGCTTTTGCTCAATATAAAGTAGGTTACTATTATCATTACGGGCTGGTTGAAACGGATTTACCTAAGGCATTGGAGTGGTATGAAAGAGCGCACGAACAAGGTTATCCGTATGCAGCTATAATGTTAGGTGAATACTATGTGTACAATCATGGCGGAGAAAAAGATTACGACCGTGCTTTTGAATATTACCAAAGTGCAGCCGAACGCGATATCATAAGCGAAGGATTAGGTGTTTGTTACGAGTATGGCTTGGGGGTAGAAGAAAACAATACCGAAGCATTTAAATATTACACAATTGCTGCCGAACGTGACTACCGTAATGCTAAATATCGTTTAGGCTTGTGCTACAAGTACGGAACAGGTACGACCGAGAATATGGAAGAAGCTTATCGTTGGCTGTCGGAAGCAGCCGAAGATGATCATTTCAGCTCGAAATATGAGGTTGCTATGATGTTGCTTGAGGGTAAAGGTACAGCAAAAGATGAACCGAAAGCTGTTGAGTTATTAACTGTAATCGCTGAGGACGACCATGATGATGCTCAGTTTGAGTTAGGTAACTGTTATCTAACAGGAAAAGGTGTTGCAGAAGATGAAACTCAGGCTATGTATTGGTATCAGAGAGCAGCCGAAAACGGAAACGAACAAGCTCAAAAAATAACAGGCAAACGTGAACGTCGCAGAAGATAATTTTTTGTCTTTATAATATAGATAGTTATAGGGTTACATCTTCTTTTTATAGAGAAGTTTGTAACCCATAATTACTAAAAGAGCTGTTTCTTTAATTACAGATAAAACCCAAAAGAGAAGGAATAAATAAAATAATGAAGGATAATAATCAATATCTCTTTCAAGTAAATCTGAAAGGGATGATAGAACTTTTATCGGAGCATATATATAGTGCCCCGAATGTTTTTGTACGCGAGTTATTACAAAATGGAGTTGATGCAGCAACCGCTCGTCGGACGATAGATGAAAGCCATAAAGGAGAAGTAAATATATATTTAAATGAAGTTGATGGTAAGCCTCAGATTATATTTGAAGATAATGGAATAGGACTTAGTGAAGAAGAAGTTCATCAGTTTCTTTCTGTTATAGGACAAAGTTCGAAACGGGGCGATTTTAACGAAAAAGACTATATTGGTCGCTTTGGTATAGGTATGTTGTCTTGCTTGGTTGTTAGTCACGAAATAATGGTGGAAACACATTCGTTGATAAAGAACAAGTCGGTGTGTTGGCGGGGAAAAGCCGATGGTACTTATACCGTAGAATCTATTGATAATCTGGAAAAACCAGGAACAAGGGTTATTTTGTCACCTAAGAAAGAATGGTTGCCTTTATTCGAAAAAGAAGAACTGAAAAAGAATGTGTTGTTCTTTGGTAGTGCTTTGCCAATAACCATACGGCTTATAACAAAAGAAGGAACCGAAATTTTAGTTGATAAGGATCCGGTTTGGTTGGATAAAAATAGTACTAAAGAAGAATTACTTGCACAAGGAAAAAAAGTATTCAATATAAATTTTCTCGATGCATTTCGTTTACGTTCTGTAGCCGGAGATATTGATGGCGTTGCTTATATTATGCCTTACAAGGTTCAGTTCACCGGATCGAAACAGCACAAAGTTTATTTAAAGCGGATGTTTCTCTGCGAACAGGCTAATAATTTATTACCGGAATGGACTTCTTTCGTGAAGTGCATATTGAATTCGAACGAATTGCGTCCAACCGCTTCTCGTGAATCATTAATGGATGACGAGGTAATGAGGCAGGCTAAAAAAGAATTGAGCGCTTGCTTTAAAGATTACCTGAAAGTATTGATGTTGAAAAACGAGGATACTTTGAGCGAAATAATAAAGATACATCACATATATATAAAAGCTTTGGCTATTGAAGATGTTGAATTGTTAAAGCTATTTATCGATTATATTCCGTTCGAAACCAATAAAGGATATATGCCTTTTCTGTCGCTTAAAACTTACAATGATGTAATATATTATACTCCATCGTTAGACGATTTCAGACAAATAAGACGTATAGCCGGTTCTCAGGGTAAAACCGTTATAAATGCAGCGTATTCTTTTGAATTGGACCTTATTCAGAAAATAAAGATAACCTTTCCTGATGTTATGTTACAAAAAATTACTCCTCAGGATTTGTTAGATACTTTGTCTGATGTGGAGATATCGGATGACGAACGTTTTCAAAAATTTGAAGAAAAGGCAAATACAGCATTAAAAGGTTTTTATTGTAAGGCTCAATTAAAGCAATTCGATCCGGTAGACACACCTGTTATTTATGTCGCAAATGACGAGGCTATGAGTAATAAAAATATTCAAAGTTTGTCTAATTCTTCAAATCCGTTTGCAGGAACATTACATAACTTCGTGAAGAAAGAAGATGTAATGCCTGTGATGTGTTTCAATAAGGATAACGAGATTGTGAAAAATCTTCTGGTGTTGGATGATACTACTATGTTTAACTCGGTTGTGCATATTATGTATATACAAGCTCTTATGCTAGGTGGTTATCCTGTGAACAAAAAGGAAATGAATGTTTTTAATGATGCTCTGTATCAGTTGCTTATTATGGGTATGAGCGACTTTATCGGGAAAATGGATTTGTAATATCAATAAATTGAAGATGATAGAGTGGAAAGTGACAGCCTTCGATGCAACCGATGTAAACTCGTTATACAAAATATTGCAGTTACGAACTGAAATATTTGTAGTAGAGCAAGATGCAATATATCAGGATATGGATGATAAAGATCAGGTTGCAACACACTTACATGGTTATATCGGTGGCGAGTTAATTGCTTATTGTCGCTTGTTCCGACCGGGCGATTATTTTGACGAAGCATCCATTGGCAGGGTAGTAGTTAATTCAAAATATAGACGAAAAGGATACGGGCATATATTGATGGATAAAGCTATCGAATTAATCACTTTGTCTATGAATGAGAATGTTATAACAATATCGGCGCAATTGTATCTGAAAGAGTTTTACGAAACTCATGGCTTCGTAAAGGTAAGCGAAGTATATCAAGAAGATGGAATACCTCATATCAGAATGAAGAGAGGGATAGTAGAGTTATTATAATTTGATTACAACTTAAAAAAACGAAAGAGCATTAAACCATTTTACCAATAACATGTTCTAATGAGTATGGAATAGAATGAATATTTATTCGTTAAAAGTAAGTGTAATGAAAAAAATAATAGTAATACTAATTATATCGGTTTTTATTTTTGCATGTAGTTCGATGAGGACCGTAGATATGGGTAAACTTCGGATTGGTATGACTAGAACCGAGGTGCAAAATTTAATCGGAATACCTGACAGAGTGCTACATGCAGGTGCTTCTGATGGAGGATATGAGGAAGTTCTGCAATATACAACCTATCAGGGGGAAATATATGCAGTTACTTTTTGGAACGATCATCTTGAAAGTTATTCTTTTTTAGATCAAACATATCCTGTAGGTGGTGTAACTCCGGTTCCTCCGGTGTATTATCCTACACCTCGTCCACCAGCAAATCCAACTCCAAGGCCTCCGGCAAATGAGAAGCCTTCGACTCGGCCTCCAACGAACGGAAGTGGAAGTCGTCCGGGGGCAGGCAATAGCGGTAGTGGCAGTACTGGACGTCCAACAATACGTCCTAGCGAGCCTGAAGCTAAGCCGACTACACGACCGGCACAGAATTCAGGATCGGGTAGTACAACTAATACAGGAAGAGGCGATTCGGGTGGAGGAGCAAGCGGACGTGCCACTAGAACTTCAACTAATAATGGCGAGTAATGCCTATAAATTTTGTAAACTAAATAAAAATAAGAACTGTAGAAGTAATATTTCTACAGTTTTTTTATCTTTGGGATATAGATAATCAACACTAATACAAAAATTACATAATTATGAACTATAACCTTGAAATACAAAAGATTTTACTTCAAGTTGAAAAGTTAAGCAACCCCGATGATAAAATAAATCTGTTGAAGCAGGCAATAACCTTAGCCGATGCTAATAACGATCTGGATTGGGGGTTTGATTTAAGACTGGATCTTATTTCGAAAGAAATAGATACATCTCATTGTACCGATAGTTTTCCTGCTTTCGCATGGTTGTTGAGTACTTACGATGCAAATCCCGATTTGTTTGATGAAGAAGATTTTCTTTGGGAGTACAAATGGATGTCGTCGGCAGCAAGGCGTAATGCCGGAATTTCTCGCGAACAGGTTGAGAATATTATGGCTGATTTGAAAGAACGTATGAATCGTAATGGATATAGCGACAGGGCATACTATAATATAATGTTCTATTGGCATTTATTTATCGGCGAATATGATGAAGCCCGTAAATATATTAAACTAAGAGATGAATCGACTCACGATCGAATGTCGCACTGCGAAGCGTGTGAGTTGGATTCGCGTGTAGAAATGGCGCTGATAGATGGCGAGTTGGATAAGGCTATAACTTTAGCTCATGATATTATTACGAAAAAACAAACTTGCGGGCGATTGCCTTTTGCCACTTTTTGTAATCTTACAACTCATTTACATAAGGTTAACGATCCAAGGGCAGAAGAATTTTTTGCAAAAGCAGAGGAAGAACTGAACGAAATAGAGAACGATACATCTTTTCTGGCCGATGTGGCAGAATTGATGCGGTATCTGACTAAAACAAATAAAGATAAGGCTTGGCAGTATTTCGAGAGATATGCCGATTGGGAAGTTGGTGCGGAAGATGCGCTTTGTTTTGAGTTCGCTTTGGCTTGTTTATCAGTATTAAACAAGGAAGAGGGGGTAAGAAAAATGAATATCAATCCAAAGCTTCCATATTTCAATACAGCCAACGAATACGACTTAAAAGAACTTTTCGATTATTATCATAAAAAAGCTACCGATTTAGCTGACAGGTTTGATGCACGTCATGGAAATAATTATTTCAACAAACAATTATCTGAAATATTAGCCTGATTCAACAAATAGATAATGAACTATAATCTGGATATACAGAAGATATTGCTCGAAGTTGATAAACAGGTAAACCCAAACGATAAATTGGTCTTATTAAAACGAGCTATAAATATAGCCGATGCTAATAATGATATTGATTGGGGATTTGATCTAAGATTACACCTTATACACTGCGAGCAACATACTTCTCGTTCGGAAGAACGTTTTCCTGCTTTTACATGGATTCTTAATGTTTTCGACTCTACACCCGATTATTTTTCGGAACATGATATTGAAGTTATACTTGCCGAATACCAGTGGATGGCTTTCGAAGTATATCGTAACGCCGATATATCAAGAGATCAGATAAACGCTGTTTTTAACGACTTTGCACGTCGGCTCGAGCAAAACGGATATACTATGCGAGTCTACTATAGTATAATGTCCGGGTGGCACTTATTTCTTGGAGAAATAGATGAAGCAGAAAAATATATTGAATTAAGAGATTCTCTACCTCGCGATGTTTTTTATTATGAGTCTGAATTGATTGAAAAGGTTTGTGTAGAGCTTGTTCGGGGCAATTTTGATAAGGCGATAGCATTAGCTCACAAGCAAATAATACCAAATGCAAATAATTCAGAGGCTCGCATCGACTCTATATCGATGCTTTGTACTCTTATATATTATTTATCGAAAGCGGGGGATAAACGGGCTGATACTTTTTTCTACCAGATAGATGAGGAGATAAAGAAACTTCCACATTTGTTTCCATTTTCACTTAATACATTTGCCTTGTTAATGCATCATATGGCAATAGCAGATCCCGAGAAAGCGTGGAGTTATTTTCCGTTATGTACCGAATGGGCTATTGGAGCACGTGACCTTATTAGTTTCGAATTTTCGTTAAATTTATTGCCTCTGTTAAAACAAGGCGGTACACGGAAGTTAAACTTAAACAGTAACTTACCTTATTACAGAACGGATGGCATATATAATGTTGATGAATTATATGAATACTATCTTAATCTTACATTAAGTTATGTATCCCGCTTTGATGCCCGAAATGGGAGTGCGCATTTTAAAGAGCAATTTGATGAAGTGTTTGATATGATATGAAAATTAACTTATTGTTGAAAAACAATTTTTGCCTTTCGCTACAAATATCATAACTTTGTTATGTAACCAGAAGAAATAAAAAAAATGAATCAGCCCCTTGCAGAACGTATGCGCCCTCGTTCGTTAGACGAATATATAGGACAAAAACACCTGGTTGGCGAAGGTGCGGTGTTGCGTAAAATGATTGAATCGGGGCGTGTACCATCGTTTTTACTTTGGGGGCCTCCCGGTGTGGGAAAAACAACACTGGCACAAATCATAGCCAATACATTAGATACAACTTTTTACACGCTTAGTGCTATAAACTCGGGTGTGAAAGATGTGCGCGAGGTTATAGAAACTGCAAAACGAAGTACTTTTTTCAGCACACAAAGCCCTATATTGTTTATCGATGAAATCCATCGATTCAGTAAGTCTCAGCAGGATTCCTTACTTGGGGCTGTAGAAACGGGGGTAATTACACTGATAGGAGCAACTACCGAAAATCCGTCGTTCGAAGTTATACGACCTCTTTTATCACGATGTCAGGTATATGTGTTGAAGTCGTTGGATAAGGATGATTTACTCGAACTTATTAATAGAACTATAACTACCGATTATATACTGAAAGAAAAGAATATTGAGTTGGAAGAAACAGGCGCATTGCTTCGTTATTCGGGTGGTGATGCACGTAAATTGCTCAATATATTGGATTTGGTAATATCGGCCGATGTTAATGATAAGGTTATAATAAACGATAAGATTGTAACCGAAAGGTTACAGGAAAATCCGGCAGCATATGATAAAGGCGGTGAAATGCATTACGACATTATTTCGGCTTTTATTAAATCGATACGAGGAAGTGATCCCGATGCTGCTATTTATTGGCTTGCACGTATGGTTGCGGGTGGGGAAGACCCTAAGTTTATTGCTCGAAGGCTAGTTATTTCTGCGGCCGAAGATATTGGATTGGCAAACCCGAATGCTTTGTTACTGGCTAATGCATGTTTTGATGCATTACAGAAAATTGGATGGCCCGAAGGACGTATTATTCTTGCCGAAACTACAATATATCTGGCTACTTCGCCGAAGAGCAATTCGGCATATTTATCGATAGATAAGGCTTTGGCTCTGGTAGAGCAAACAGGTAACCTGCCTGTTCCGTTGCACTTGCGTAATGCTCCCACAAAACTGATGAAGGAATTGGAGTATGGAAAAAATTACCAGTATGCACACGATTTTAAGGATAATTTTGTTGAACAGGAGTACTTGCCAAAAGAAGTTCTGAGACAGCGCTTTTGGGAACCGCAACAGAATGCAGCCGAGTCGAAAATAGTAGAACATCTTCGTCGTTTATGGAAAGACCGTTATTGAGGTTGATCTCTTATTAAATAAAATGGTTCTGTACAAAATAAAAACCGTCAATACATTGAATATATTGACGGTTTTTTCTGTCAAAGACAGATTCATTTATTTCTTATGCTTTTTATAAAACTCGTCCCTGTCAAAATATTCGTATCGGGGTGTCGTGGGCCTATAATCGTCATTATCCCATAGCGGACTTGTTAACATCAGATCGGCGCTGTACCTATTACAAGCAATAGGAACATTATGAACCCTACACTGGCGGAGTAACATCATAATATCGGCTTCGTGAGGTTGTGCACTTAAATCGTCTATTAAAAATATAGCTAAATCTACTTCTTTCCGAACTACCATTGCGGCAATTTCGGCATCACCACCCAAAGGACCTGAGTTCATGCGAATTATTTCGGCATCTATATCTTTCGCTTCAAAAGCTTCTTTTACAAGTTGTCCCGTTGTTCCGGTACAAACCAAACGGTGTTTAGCGAGAAAATCGGAATTGTAATAACACCACTCAACCATATCAGCCTTTCGCCTGTCGTGTGCAACAAGGGCTATTGTTAATCTTTTATTCATAAATATTCTTCTTGATTTTATTTTGTGAGTGTAAAGTTAAACAAATACTGTTAAGAATCTATTACTTTATTATATAGTTAATTACAATCCAACTGATTCACGCAAAAAGTCGATAGACTCGAAAATATCTTCTTTGCTTGCTGTTTGATCTAGTTTTATTTGCCCTATATCGCTTAATAAGGTAAAATTGATTCGATTGGCAGATGCATTTTTTTTATCATGTGTCATCAGCTCATATAGCTTTTCGTACTGATTGCAGTCGAAATAAAATTCGCCATAGTTTTCTTTGATAAAGTACACGGTCTGACGTAACTTTTCTTTGGGAAAACCACAGAGTTTTAACGATAAATATAGTTCGCAAACAATCCCCCAAGCTACAGCATATCCGTGTTGCATCGGGCGACCCATATTATACGATAGACTTTCGAATGCATGACCTACCGTATGTCCTAAATTTAGAGCTTTACGAATGCCTTTTTCGAAAGGATCTTCTTCCACAATGCGTTCTTTAACGGCAACAGAATCTACAACAAGTTGGTTTAGTTTTTCATAGTCAATGTTTTCCGTGTCGAACGATATTATTTTAATCCACTCTTCGTCTTTATCTATCAGACTGTGTTTAAGCATTTCGGCATATCCCGACAACAAGTTACTGTAATCAAGCGATTTGAAAAACTCGGCATCAATTAATACCGTTTCGGCAGGAGCAAAAGCACCTACTTCGTTTTTTAAACCGTTAAAGTTTACTCCTGTTTTTCCACCTACGGCAGCATCTACAGCACCCAGCAATGTTGTTGGAATATTTATGCATTTTATTCCTCGTTTGAAGGTTGCAGCGGCAAATCCGCCTAAATCGGTAAGCATGCCACCTCCCAAATTTATGAGTAAGGAGTTGCGCGTCGCACCGTTTTCGGTAAGATACTTCCATACAAAACCTAAAGTTTCAATGTTTTTGTTTTTATCACCAGCTTTTACTGTTATCTTTTCAGCCTGTTTTACTTCTTCTATATCCTTAATGCGGGGAAAGCACAGTCTCTCAGTATTTTCATCGGTAAGGATAAACAGTTTATCGTGTAGGATATTGCGTATCACACTTTGCAGGTCCTTTTTTAT
Source organism: Dysgonomonas sp. 216 (assembly GCF_010501065.1). Classification (GTDB taxonomy): domain Bacteria; phylum Bacteroidota; class Bacteroidia; order Bacteroidales; family Dysgonomonadaceae; genus QVMM01. The sequence goes on from NZ_QVMM01000003.1 coordinate 118,688, forward strand.
ATCTGTTGATTTTATTACTTTTTGCATAATGAAGTGTCTTAAGTGTTACTCAAAAATACTGTTGTCTGAGAATTTAAAGCCCCTTAGAAGTTCATCTGTTTTCATTGCTTTTTTTCCGGGTAATTGCATTTCATTTATACTCAGATAGCCATCAGCACAAGCAATATTAAGATAAGTTTTATTGTCGGTTTCTATATATCCTGTACTGAATGAATGAGATTTTTCTATTATTTCAGCCGAATAAATTTTTACAGGCTGAATTGTTTCCTCTCCAATTTTAAGTGTAGTCCATGCGGTAGGGTAGGGTGCTAATCCTCTTACAAAATTATAAATAGTTTTTGCAGATTGTTTCCAGTCTATACGGCAAGTTTCTTTAAATATTTTAGGTGCAGGCTTTAATATTGCTCCGTCTTTATCTAGTTGTTCCTGAGAAATAGCTTCAACCTTATCTTCTATAATAAGATCTACAGTGCGTTTCACAAGTTTTGCACCTGTATTCATAAGTTTATCATGAATAATGCCTGCATTATCTGTTTCGGTAATAGACACTTTTTCCTGTTGTATTATTTTACCTGTATCTATTTCATGAGTTAAAAAAAATGTTGTTACGCCGGTTTCAGTATCGCCATTTATTACAGCCCAGTTGATAGGTGCTGCTCCTCTGTATTGAGGTAATAACGAAGCATGCAGATTGAATGTTCCTTTAGGAGGCATATTCCATACCACTTCAGGTAACATTCTGAATGCTACTACTATTTGCAGGTCTGCATTCCAACTTTTTAAGGATGCGATGAACGATTCATCTTTTAATTTTTCTGGCTGCAAAAGAGGCAAATTATGCTCTAATGCATATTTCTTTACTGCCGAATATTGTATTTTATGCCCCCGGCCTGCCGGTTTATCAGGCATAGTAACTACTCCGGCTATATTATATTCGTTTTCTACCAGTATGCGCAGGCTCTCTACTGCAAAGTCGGGCGTTCCCATGAAAACTATCTTCAGATTTTTTTTATCCATTGTTTAAAACTCTAATATCAATTGAAGTATTAGTCAAATTTTATTCTTAAATATAAATCAAAGATACATATTTTGTTTTATTGATAATTGCTTATAAATAGTGAAATATAAATATGTTTGATATTACTCTATTTTACTATAAAAATAGATTTTGTTACGGAAAATTTAATATATTTGTCTATTCAGAACAGATTATTGTTACAAAAGAAAATCTGAGTAAATTTAGAGAAACCCGCATGGATACACCTGAAAAAAAGAGAGTATATGTTATAATAAACCCAGTATCGGGTACAAAGTCAAAAAAAAGTATTCCTCAAAAATTGTTAGCTATAGATGCCTTGAAATATGATGTGCATATGATTATGACACGTTATGAGGGGCATGCAACTCAAATCGCACTTGAAGCAGTGAACGATAAGGTTGATTGTGTAATTGCTGTAGGAGGGGATGGAACAATAAACGAAGTGGCAAAAGTACTGGTAAACACTGATGTTGTTTTTGGTATTATACCAAGCGGTTCGGGTAATGGATTAGCACGCGATTTGTATATCCCGATGAATTATGATAAAGCAATAGAAATAATACAGCAAGGAAATGTTAAACGGATTGACTATGGGGTTGCAAATGGAAATATATTCTTTTGTACATGTGGAGTTGGTTTTGATGCTCAGGTTAGTGAAAAAGCTTTGACTCAGACTTCGCGAGGAAAGTTAATGTATGCCAAGAATATGGTAAGTACGTTTTATAAATTTAAACCAGAGAAATATAAAATAGAAAGTGCAGATGGTGTTTTTGAAGAAGAGGCATTTCTTATTACCTGTGCTAATGCTTCTCAGTATGGGAACAATGCTTATATTGCACCTCAAGCTGATATTCAGGATGGAAAGATGAACATATCGATACTGAAGCCTTTATCAGTGGCAAATGTCCCTCAAACAGCAATTCAGATGTTTTCCCGTAATTTAGGAAATAATTCGAAGTTAATTGAAATACTAACGCCGGAAGCAACTATTTTCAGAGAAAAAGAAGGTGTTATGCACCTTGATGGAAATGCTATTTATACAGGCTCCGAAATTCATGTTAAAATTATACATCAAGGCTTGAATGTTTTAGTTCCACGCGAAGTGCCAAAAAGCAAGCTAAAGAAAGATGCTTTTATAACAAATATCACTCGTTGGATTTAAAGAATATGTAATGAAAAAAATAAATAAATACTTTCTTCTTTTTGCCGCTGCTTTTGCGCTGACTTTTACTTCGAATGCCGAAAACAATAATAAATTGTGGTATAATGAACCTGCTAAGGTTTGGGTCGAAGCTTTGCCTTTAGGAAATGGACGATTGGGCGCAATGGTGTATGGAAATCCTCAGAAAGATGAATTTCAAATTAATGAGGAAACTATTTGGGGCGGATCGCCTCATAATAATACAAACAATCTGGCTAAAAATCACTTATCTGAAATAAGAGAGTTGATTTTTAAAGGAAACAATCTAAAGGCACAAGATTTAGCCGGTAAGTATATTTCTTCTCTACAAGCTAAAGGCATGCCTTATCAAACAGTAGGCTCTTTAATTCTCTCGTTCGACGGATTAGATAACTACGAAAATTATTACAGGGAGCTCGATATAAGTAAAGCTATTACTCTTACACGTTTTTCTTCAAACGGTATTGAATATACCAGAGAGGCTTTTACATCTTTCCCCGACCAGATGCTTGTAATAAGATTAACAGCCTCGAAGAAAAAGAGTATATCTTTTACTGCAAAATATTCTACACCGTTTAATAATGCAGTTTTTTCGGTCTCTGAAAAAATGCTCCAATTAGAAGCAAAGGGGGAAAATCATGAAGGTATTGATGGTAAAATCAGATTTACAACTTTGACAAAAGTAAAAAATGAAGGAGGAAAGCTTGAAATTTTACCCGATAACTCGTTAAAGGTTACTGAAGCTAATAGTGTTACAATTTATCTTTCGGTAGGTAGTAATTTTATAAATTATAAGGATATATCAGGTGATTCGCAAAAGACTGCAGAAACATATTTGAAAAATGCAGAAAAAAAGACATACGAGAAATATAAATCGGAACATATTAGCTACTACGAGAAGTTTTTTAATCGAGTATCTCTTGATCTGGGTTCAAACGATCAAGTAAAACGACCGACCAATCTTAGGGTTCGGGATTTTTCTAAAGTGTTTGATCCTCATATGGCAGCTCTTTATTTTCAGTTTGGGCGTTATTTACTAATTTGTTCGTCACAACCGGGTGGGCAGGCAGCAAACTTGCAAGGAATATGGAATGAAAAGCTTTTGGCTCCTTGGGACGGAAAATATACTACAAACATAAATGTAGAGATGAATTATTGGCCGGCAGAGCTCACAAACTTGATGGAAATGCACGAACCTTTTATTAAGTTAGTAAAAGAAGTTGCCGAAACAGGGAAAGAAAGTGCACAAATGTATGGGTGTCGGGGTTGGACGTTACATCACAATACCGATATTTGGCGTACAACAGGATCGGTTGATGGAGCCAGATATGGTATATGGCCAACATGTAATGCTTGGTTTTCTCAGCATTTATGGGAACGCTTCTTATATTCCGGCGATGTTGATTATTTACAGTCTGTATATCCATATATGAAAGAAGCTTGTAAATTTTATGTTGATTTTTTGGTCGAAGAACCTGTGAACGGCTGGTTGGTTGTTTCACCTTCAAATTCTCCGGAAAATGAACCCCATACGCCATGTGCTAAAGGTTTTGCAGTGGTATCTGGTACAACTATGGATAATCAAATGGTTTTTGATTTGTTATCTAACACAATAGAAGCTTCAAATTTTTTAGAAGACAACGATAGGTTCACTGATACCCTTAAGCATATATTAACGAAACTTCCTCCTATGCAAGTTGGCAAGTGGGGACAGTTACAGGAATGGATGGAGGATTGGGATAATACGGCAGATCACCACAGGCATGTTTCTCATTTGTGGGGGCTTTATCCGGGTTCTCAAATATCATTTGTTAATTCTCCCTTATTGTTTAACGCTGCAAAAAGATCGTTAGAGGCACGGGGAGACGCATCTACGGGATGGTCTATGGGATGGAAAGTTTGTCTTTGGGCAAGATTGCTTGATGGAAATCGCGCATATAAATTAATAACTGATCAGATAAAACCAACACAGGCAACCAGCGGGCAAGATGGAGGTACATACCCTAATTTGTTTGATGCACATCCTCCTTTTCAGATAGATGGCAATTTTGGTTGTACGGCAGGTATCGCAGAGATGCTTGTACAAAGTCATGCTGGAGCAGTGCATTTGTTACCATCTTTACCCGATGTTTGGAAAGAGGGTGTGGTAAAAGGGTTACGTTGCAGGGGAGGTTTTGAAATTGAAGAGCTTTCGTGGAAAGAGGGCAAGATTGTTAAGGCTGTAATAAGGTCTAACAAGGGTGGTATACTACGCTTACGTACATCTAGTAGTTTATTTATCAATGGCATAGCAATGAAAGATGCAAAAGATGAGAATCCGAATCCGTTTTTTAAATTGCAGCAAATAAAGAAACCTTTGGTAGATGTACAGGCCCCTATTAATAATACACGTAAAATGAATTATTTTCATTACGATTTAGAAACGATGCCGGGACAAACCTATGAATTTACAACAAATTAAATTGTTGCTGATTTTTCGAGATGATAGAAGATTTTTTTCTAAAAAAAGTAAGTGAAAACTTTCGTTTTGAGTTTACTGAAGAACAAACAGTAATACTTAAAAAGATAGTTGAGTTCTTATTCTCAAAAGATGTGGATAGCTTATTTTTATTGAAAGGATATGCTGGTACCGGAAAGTCGTCTCTTATTGGAGCATTGGTTAAGACTATGACTGATTTTAAGCAGAAAACAGTTCTTTTGGCTCCTACAGGCAGAGCTGCAAAAGTATTTTCTGTGTATGCCCAACACCCAGCTTTTACAATTCATAAAAAGATATACAGACAAAAAAGATTTTCGAATGAACCTACAGGGTTCGTTCCTTTGGATAATATGCATAAAGATACTCTCTTTATTGTTGATGAAGCATCGATGATTAGCAATGAGGGTATTGATTCGTCCATATTTGGAACAGGACGTTTATTGGATGACCTGATTCAATATGTATATTCAGGAGAAAATTGTCGATTACTTTTTATAGGAGATTCGGCTCAGCTTCCACCTGTTATGCAGAATGTAAGCCCTGCCTTACAAACCGAAATGTTAAAAGGCTTTAATTTAAACATCATTGATGCAACTATTACACAAATAGTTCGTCAAACAGAGAAATCGGGTATATTGTTTAATGCAACAATGTTACGAAAAGCATTGACTGAGGATAAAACAACTATTTACCCCAAATTCTCATTGGCGGGATTTTCCGATATTGTGAAAGTTTCAGGAGAGGAACTAATAGATGAAATATCGGCATCTTATGATAGAGATGGAATTGAAGAAACGATTGTAATATCTCGATCCAATAAGTGGTCGAATATATATAATCAGGGTATAAGAAATCGAATTTTGTATAGAGAAGAAGAATTGTCATCAGGTGACATACTGATGATTGCTAAGAATAATTATTATTGGAGCGAAAAGATCGATCAGATTGATTTTTTGGCAAATGGAGAGTTGATTGAGGTATTACGGGTACGGAAAATTACTGAGATTTATGGCTTTAGGTTTTGCGACGTTTTGATAAAGCATCCTGATTATGATGTAGAGATGGAAATAAAGGTTTTGTTAGACACATTACATACTGATAATGCGGGTTTATCGAAAGAACAGTCGGAAAAGTTGTTTTACAGTATATTAGAAGATTATGTAGATATACCCACAAAAGCAGGTAAAATGAAAAAAATGAAAACAGATCCGTATTATAATGCTGTTCATGTAAAATATGGTTATGCTATAACCTGCCATAAAGCACAAGGAGGGGAGTGGAAAAATGTTTTTTTGGATTTAGGTTATATTTCCGAAGATTTTTTAGGAGAAAATTTTTACCGATGGTTATATACTGCCTTAACCCGGGCGTCTCAAAAATTGTATTTGGTTAATTTACCAGAAGAGTTTGATTGAAATTTTGTAAATAATTGTGAATAAATAAAGAACCGATGCAACGTTTTAAAATTTGTTGCATCTATTTTAATGACATCAGAGACGAATGGATGAATTGCAGCTAATATCAGGGTGCAAGCAAGGGAAACGCGAATATCAGAAATACCTGTACGAGAAATATTCTCGTTCAATGTATGGTATATGTATGCGTTATTGCTCCGATCCAGAAGCGGCACAAGACCTTCTTCATGATGGATTTATAAAAATTTTCTCGGTAATTGGCTCTTTTTCAGAGAAAGGTTCGTTTGAGGGCTGGATGAAACGGATTTTTATAAATATGGCTCTTGAAAATATAAGAAAAGAAAAGGGGCATCTAGCTACCGAAGATATTGAAAATGTTGCCGATATCGCCGATAATATAGATAGTGATGCTGATAGAATATCAGAAGATGAGCTTTTGAATATGATACAGGAATTACCGCATGGATACAAAACTGTATTTAATTTATATGCTATCGAGAATCTTTCGCATAAAGAAATAGCTCAAATGCTTGGTATTGCCGAAGGAACTTCTAGGTCGCAATATATCAGAGCTAGGCAATTGTTACAAGAAAAGATTCTCGAATATCAGAGAAAGAATAGATAAGGGATTGAATGATGCAAGATAAGGATAATATAAAAAATATATTTTCGTCGAAATTTAAGAATTTCGAGTCTGACGTGCCTGACTCTGTTTGGTCGAAAATAGAAGCTAGTTTATCAACGGCGAATGTTGTACCCATAGCTTCAAAAAAGACATTGTATAGGCGTTTAACTATGGTTTCGGGTGTTGCAGCAGCATTAATTATTGGCTTTTTATTTATTTTGAATGATCAGCCAGAAAAACAGGCTTCTGATTTTATTGCTTCCCAAGAAAAGCACTCTTTCACAGATATTGAAAAACAAATCCAGAGGAATATTAACAACGAAGTAAGTATAACTGAGAAATCTAATCAGTATGCATATATATCTACCATTAGACAAACAGGAGTACAACAGCCTGTAATAGAAACAAATATTGCAGTAGAAACTCATAGCAATGACGAGGTTCACTCTATCGATGTAAAATCTACAATAACAAATTCTAAGCCATATACCGAGTCGGAACTAAGAGATAAAATTAGACTAATGGAACGGCATGCAAGTGGCGAATATGTTGAAATGGGACAACCAATTGCTAAATTACAAAAATCAGAAAATAAAGGATTTGGTATATCTGTAGGTGGACACTCTGGATTATCCAGATCGGCTAGTGAGATAGCCGCTAACCCCTCATTACGAGTTTCTACTGAAGAATATGATGTTCCATCTAATTCTTCGCCTTTTTATAACCCGATGAGCCCCGAAACCACATTAACTAATGGACTTCCTTTGTACGATAAGGATAAAGTAAATATCGATCATAAGCAACCTATATCTATCGGTTTAAGAGTAAGCAAATTGTTATCTAAAAATCTTTCACTGGAAACAGGTTTGGTTTATACTTATTTATCTTCAGATATAAAGTCTGCTGAAACAGCATCATCGGATTATCCTAAAACCGGTTCACAGAGTTTCTATTATTTAGGTGTGCCAATATCTCTTAATTACGAATTTGTGCAATGGGGTAAGGCCCGTTTCTATGTGTCTGCCGGAGGTATGATGCAAAAAGACTTTTATGGAAAATTAGACTTAAGGGAAAGTTACGATGGTCTTATGAATACAGATTATAGTGTTATAAATGAAAAAGTAAGCCAAGATCATATACAATTTTCAGTAACAACGTCGGTTGGGGTTAGTTATCCGGTTTACAAAAAACTGCATGTATATTCGAATATTGGCGGTGCTTATTATTTTGACGCTAAAAATGAATATAGAACTATTTATACAGATAGAAAAACACAGTTGGATTTGAATGTAGGTTTTAAATATGAGTTTTAATACTTATATTAATTTTTAACTTCGTATATGAATTGATTGTTGTACTTTTAGGGTCGATAAAGTATTAGTTTTGTTATTAAAGTTATTATTAACCAGAGAGAATTGTATAAAACCAATGAAAAAAGTTGTTTCTAAATTAGCTTATGCTTTTGCAGGATGTATTTTATTATTATCTTCTTGTTTGGGCGATACAGAAAATGTTACAGAGGTAACGGGTGCTAATGTATATATTGCATCGGAATCGGGAAATAAATATGGTATATTAGGTGTAAGCCCATATTATCCGATGGAGCATTCAAAAATATCAGAGCTATCGCAAGGTGATGTAATATTAGGAGCATCTATACGTTTAAACTTTGAACAAATAGGGAAGTTTGGTTATGCTTTAGAAAAGTTTGAATATCCGGAAGAGGGTTATGTACCCAAGTCTAAGCAGATTCAGCCATTATTGCTTGCTGATCAGATAGATACTTCAGCTATAACATCAAAAACGAATATCCTGGAAGGTTTAAGTTTATCTATTGTTTCTCAATACGCATCTTGGGGAGATAGATGGGTGGCTACAATAAAATACCAAACATTGGAAGAAGAACCTCTGCCTGAAGTTTCTATATCTTATGATAAAGAAAGACAGCGTGATCTTGATGGTTTACCAATAAGAGAAGATGAGAGGATAATAGATCTCAGAATCAAGAGATTTCCAGAGTCGGGTGTTGCCGGAACAGAAAATTCAACAATTATTAATAGTGTCTTCAATTTGTCGGATTTGCGAACTTGGGTTCAAATGGAAAATAGTGATATAGATCTTGTTTATATAAGACTAAGGTATTACAACAAAACATCTTTAGATTCGGCAGATGGTAAATATCAGATTTATTTAACTAACAGAAATACGAATTTAGCATTGGCTTATTCTTCAGATGAAGATCAAAAATAATGAACTAAAGTACTAGATAAAATAAAACGCGAGAATCCGTCAAAGTTAATTGGCGGATTCTTTTATATAATTATACTAATGTCTGTGAATAAAATATTCCGTTAGTATATTTATAGGTAATTATAGTTCGAATTTAATAGTTTTTCCTTCAACAAATACGCCTTTCGATACTTTAATGGCTATTTTGTGATCGGCACTGTAACCAATAGTTTCACCATCTTTTAGGGTTACATCATTTTCAATAACATAAGATGTAATGTTAAGTATGAAGTTATATAATTCTTGCGCATCTTTATCCGATTCTATAATCTCCATTTCGTTCTGATAGAAATTTGTCAGTCCATAAGTGTAGATACTTACTTTATTTTCATCGTTAACACGAACTCCTATATATACCCATAACGGAACAGGAATACTTCCCGATTGCAGGTCTTCAACACAATTCAAATAATACTCTTTCGATAAAAGAAGAGTTTCGTTACCTTGGTATATACCTACACAGTTAGATGTACTGAGAATAGATACCAGCATTTTGCTTAATATTCGAAATCGATCAACAGGAGTCAGATCTCCGGACATTACCGTTACTATAACATGCCCTGTATGATCTTTTAATACGTCTAGAGCATTTGGCCACAAATAGTTGTAAGACGCAACACTTACTATATCCTCATAAGGAATAGGAGCGGGCATTTTAGCTATAGCCACCATTTGCCCGTCAATATTAAAAACTGCTGTTTCGTCACTGGCTCCTTCATCTTCGGTTATTTCAACTTGCCAAAACGACTTCAAATGCTCTATAACCTTTTGAATGTTATAGCTTTCGTTGTTTTTAAACATTGGCATAGCTAATAATATTCTAGATTCCGAGTTTTCTGATTCAGTTTTGGAAGGAGTAGTATCCTGTGTTTTCTTTTTGAAAAAATCGAATATTCCCATAATTTATCTGTAAAATTGATTAAAGTTTGGTTTCAGTAGCCTAATATAGTACAAATATTTTTTATTTGAATTTGTTAAAAAAACAAAGCCAACTAAAATTATGAATTAGTCGGCTTTGTTCTATCTGTTTAATAAGCTTTTATTTGCTGCTATTTTCTCCGCAAGGAATTTTATCGATACGTCTTTGATGTCTTCCTCCTTCAAAAGAAGAATTAAGGAATGTTATCAGAATTTTATGAGCTTCCTCCAGAGGAATGTATAGTCCCGGAAGGGTTAATACATTGGCATTATTATGTGCACGAGCAAAAAATGCAAGTTCTTCGGTCCAGCATAAAGCTGCACGAATATTTTGATGTTTATTTACGGACATATTTATACCATTTCCCGAAGCACAGATTGCAATTCCCGGATAACATTCTCCGTTTTCTACAGCCGAAGCCATTGGATGTGCAAAGTCAGCATAATCACTACTTTCCATAGAATAAGCTCCAAAGTCTTTGTATGCAATGCCTTTTTTATCTAATAGACTAATAAGATACATCTTCATAGGGTATCCGGCATGGTCACTGCAAATGCCAATAGGTTTATCAGTAGGCTGTATCAATGATTTCTCTTCCATTACGGTGTATTATTTATTTTTTCAAGTAGTCTTTAACTTGGTTATATACATTCTCAGCAGTGAAGCCTAGCTTTTCATCTAACACTTTGTAAGGAGCAGAGAATCCAAATGATTCTAATCCCCATATACGTCCGCTATCACCAACCAAGCCAAGTAAGTTTACGGGTAATCCGGCTGTTAGTCCAAATATTTTTTTGCCAGCAGGAAGTACTGACTGTTGGTATTCTGCCGATTGACTACGGAATAAACCTTCAGATGGAACAGATACTATACGTGTTTTTATTCCATCGTTATTTAATAGTTTTGCTCCATCTACAAGTGTTGATACTTCTGAGCCTGAAGCTAGAAGAATAACATCGTAATTTGCATCATCTTGCACAATATAAGCTCCTTTTTTTGCTTGTAATGCGTCTTGATAACCATTAATTGGCAGATCGTTAATATTTTGACGAGACAATATAAGTGCAGTAGGAGTGCTTACGTTTTCCATTGCCATTTTCCATGCTACAGTCGCCTCGTGTACATCGGCAGGACGAAGAACTAACATTGAGTTATGACCTTTATGGTTTTTAAGTTTCTCCATCAAACGTATCTGAGCCTCTTGCTCAACAGGTTCATGTGTTGGTCCATCTTCCCCAACACGGAAAGCATCGTGTGTCCAGATATATTTAACCGGTAACTCCATTAGAGCAGCCATACGCACGGCAGGTTTCATATAATCGGAGAATACGAAGAATGTTCCGCAAGCAACAATAACACCACCATGTAGTGCTATACCATTACACAGACATGCCATTGTAAATTCAGCAACACCTGCTTGAAGGAATGCTCCTGAGAAATCGCCTTTACGGAATATTGTTGTGTTTTTTAAGAATCCGTCAGTTTTATCTGAATTTGATAAGTCGGCTGAAGAAACAATCATGTTTTCCACATTCTTAGCTAGCTCAACCAACACTGTTGATGAAGCTGCACGTGTAGCGGCATTTGCTTTTTGTTGTATTCCAGCCCAATTTATGGCAGGAACTTCATTTGCAAACCATTTTTGCATTTTAGCAGCAAGTTCAGGATTTGCTTTTTCCCACTCTTGTTTAGCTGCATATTTTTTTGCAACAATTGCTTTAAGTTCGGATGCCCGTTTTGCATATAATTCCTGAACTTCAGGGAATATTACAAATGGATTTTTAGGATCACCACCTAAATTGGCAATTGATTTATCGAAACTAGCTCCAGCCTCGCCTAATGGCATACCATGTGTTGCACATTTGTTCTCGAAACTTGAACCATCTTCTGTTACTGCACCTTTCCCCATAATTGTTTGTCCAATTATAAGTGTAGGCTTTTCTTTTTCAAGTTTGGCTTCGGTTAATGCAGCACGTATTTCTGATATATCATTTCCTTTTATTGAGATAACACGCCATCCCCAAGCCTGATATTTTGCAGCAACATCTTCTTCTGTTACATCTTTGGTTTCGGATGACAATTGTATACCGTTCGAATCGTAGAACATAATAAGGTTATCTAAACCTAAATGTCCGGCAATACGACCAGCTCCTTGTGATATTTCTTCCTGCACACCACCATCAGATATAAATGTATAAATTGTTTGGTTCATACATTCTCCAAAACGGGCTTTCAAAAATTTAGCAGCGATAGCAGCCCCCACAGCATAAGTATGACCTTGCCCTAAAGGACCAGAAGTGTTTTCAACGCCACGTTTCAGGTCTAGTTCGGGATGTCCGGGGGTAACGCTGCCCCATTGGCGGAACTGTTGTAGATCTTCAAGAGTGAATTTACCTGTTAAAGCTAAAGTAGAATATAACATTGGAGACATATGACCAGGATCAAGAAAGAAACGATCGCGACCTTCCCATGTAGGATTTTCGGGGTCATATTCCAAAAATTCAGAATATAATACATTAATGAAATCGGCTCCACCCATTGCGCCTCCGGGATGTCCTGATTTTGCTTTTTCTACCATTGCTGCAGCAAGAATACGTATATTATCTGCTGCTTTTTCCAAAACTTTGAAATCGTTGCTCATATTGATTGATTATATAGTAATTTTCTAGGCGACAAATATAGATAAATATCAGCGAGTTTACAAACCATATTTCGGTTATATGAAACTATTTACAGATACTTATTGTTGAAGAATAGCGTACAAGTGTTTTATTTACACTTATTTTAAATAGGCACTTATTGTATATAAGTGGTTCTTATTATAAAAACAAAAAAAATGTCCTTTACATAAAGTATAAGGACATTTTTATTTTGTATTTATCATTCTTCTTGTAAAAGAAGAATTGCTCTATCCTGAATTATGCCGGATGTATAGCTTCTGTTGGACAAACATCAGCACAAGTACCACAATCAGTACAAGTATCCGGATCGATTTTATAGATATCTCCTTCAGCAATTGCATTTACAGGACACTCGTCGATACAAGTTCCGCAAGCAATACAATCTTCATTAATTACGTAAGCCATACTTCAAAAATTTTAATTCTATTATTAATAATACTAACTTTGATACCACAAATATAAATAGTTTTTCTATTAAGCCAAAAACAATATTTATAGATATTCTGTATATACAGATTTATTCTGTCTATAAACGAAAAACAATAGTATAATATAAGCTTTTGTATTCTAAACATATAAGTATACAGAAAAGTTCACTTTATACTTTTACATTTTTAAGGTTATTTTAAATCATTCTAAAAAGTAAACTGTGTTTATTTGCAATAATAAGTTTCGAAAATGAACGTTATATAATAAAAAAGTAAGGTATTGCATTGAAAACAAAAAATATAATAATATTATTCGTTGCGTTATTTCTGTTTGGAAACAGCGTATATGCACAAAAGGAAAAGGTTAAAAACCGTCCTCATGCCGACCAAAAAATGTTTAGCCTGGGCTTTACGGTTGGTATAAATATGCAGGATTTAATTCTTTCACACTCTGGCTTTGCGCAACCTAACGGTGAAGTTTGGTTTGCCGAAATACCGTCTTATAATCCGGGTTTCAGTGTAGGGATTATAGCAGATCGGTATTTGAATGAGCATCTTAACCTCAGATTAGTTCCTTCTTTACATTTTGGGGAAAAACAGTTTACATTTAAAGAACAAACCTCGAAAGAAATTTTTAAGACTACACTTAAAACCAATTATTTAACTGTTCCGTTATTGTTAAAGTATAGTGCGAAGCGGTTAAATAATTTCCGTCCATATGTTTTAGGCGGTGTATATGGTAGTATGGAAATTGGGGGTAAAAAAAACATGCCACTTAGAGCAAAAGGAAGCGATTATGGATTGGAGTTTGGTTTTGGTTGCAACTTCTATATGCCGTTATTTAAATTTTGTCCCGAAATAAGATTTTCTTTAGGTTTGAAGGATATGATACAAAAAGATCGTTCGGATTTGGTTGATAAAGAACAATATTTGAAGTATACCGAAGCATTCAATTCTGGAAAATCGAGAATGATAATTATTACATTCAATTTTGAGTAGTAAGTATAATCGCAAAAAAGGACAAGTTATTATATCCTTAAACTTACTACTTTTGTTACGTAATTAATTAGTAACAAAAACATATAATCATGGAACAGAATTTTTGCCAAAGTTGTGGAATGCCGCTAACAGAAGAGCATTTTGGATCTAATGCTGATGGAAGTGCAAATAGCGAATATTGTACTTATTGCTATAAAGATGGAGCCTATACATCGGATGTAACAATGGATGAAATGATAGAACATTGTGTGCAATATTTGGATGAATTCAATAAGGATTCGGATACAAAATTTACGAAAGAAGAAGCTATAGCTCAAATGAAACAATTTTTTCCAAATCTTAAACGTTGGAAAAGCTAAATATAAATAATATATGAGCAGGTGTCAGAATATTTTATATTGATGCCTGTTCTTTTTATATATCCTTTTATCGTATGAGAAACTCGGTCTGTCAAAGTTGTGGAATGCCGTTAAAATCGGTCGAAATGTTAGGTACAGACATAAACGGGTATCGTATTGAAGATTATTGCCGTTATTGTTTTATAGATGGGCAATTTACATCGAATGTGACAATGGACGAAATGATTAAGCTTTGTGCAAAATTTGTACAAAACGAAAATAGGGAGTCTGTTATAAAAAATATGAGGATACAATTTCCTACACTGAAACGATGGGCAAGAAAAGAAGATACTCAAAACGAATATCATAAATCGATAAATAAAGTACTTGATTATATTAATGATCATCTGAACGAAAAACCAGATCTTGATACATTATCGCAAATTGCAAATGTTTCGCCTTTTCATTTTCATCGTATATTTAAAGCTATTATTGGCGAAAATTTGGGGGGATATGTACAACGGCTTAGGCTCGAATTTGTAGCCAGACAATTGAGAACCACAGACGATAGCCTTGATAAACTATCGGAAAAGGTAGGATATAATAGCCAGCAAGCACTATCGAAAGCTTTTAAAAAACATTTTGGAATTCCACCCAGCGTATATAAAATAACGAAAGGAGAATGGAACAAATATAGAGTATTAGATTTATCTCCAAGAATCTGCAAAATAAATTCCAAGCATGTTATTTATATTCGTGTAATGGATGAATATGGCTCTACCGAGTCGTATAGCGAAGCATGGAAAAAGTTATATACTTATGCTGTGCTAAGCGGATTATTTTCGAAAGATAGCGAATCTCTTGGGGTTAGTTTCGACGATCCTTCTATAACAGAAGCCGAAAAGTGTAGGTTTTATGCATGTATAAGTATAGATCAACATGTGAAACCTAAAGGTATATTTGGTTATAAAGAATTGGATGGAGGACTATATGCTATTTTTACGCTTAAAGGTCATTACAGGGAGTTACACAATCTATATAAGCTTATTATATTTATTTGGTTGCCCGAAAGTAAATATAAGTTACGAAAAGGTGTTTTTTATGAAAAATACCTGAATAATCCACATTTAGTCGCCGAAGAAGAAATACTTACTGAAGTATATATTCCAATAAAAGAGTAGGGGAAAGGGTAATAAAAAAGAAGGACGCCAAAATTAAGCGTCCTTCTTCGGCTCACAAGTCATTATTTAATGGCATCTGTTAAAGAGAATATACGCTCAACAAGTTGCCATTTTTCTTCCGAACGTTTACCTTCTTCTGTTATCTGGTATTTGGAAACAAAATCCTCCCATTCGGCTTGTTTCTCATAAGTTGCCAGTTTGCCAAAAGCTTCGTCCCATTCAAAGTCAATAGGTGTTTCCAGTATCATAAAAGCCATATTTTCTATCACATAGATTTCCATATCCAATATGCCAGCTTTACGAATACCTTCCGGAATCTCTTTCCATATATTATGGCTATTATGCCAATATTTATATTGTTCGAGAGTTTGGGAATTGAGTTTAAGAAACTGACAGAAACGTTTTGTTGCTCCTGCCGGTTTTCTCACATATCCATCCTTCAAATTCATTTAATAATTTATTTTTTATACAATGGACCGTATGTCTGGCATGCGCGGTAGTCGGCACTTTCTTTATCCATACCAAATGCACCCCAAGCAGCCGGACGATATATATCTTTTATTTCTACATTATGCATGCTCACAGGAATACGTAACATCGAAGCCAAAGTTATGAGGTCGGCACCTATATGTCCGCAACTTATCGAGCCGTGATTTGCACCCCAATAGTTCATAACCGAATATACATCTTTAAAGTTGTCATCCTCGGTAAGACGTGGAACAAACCATGTTGTTGGCCAGCCTT
This sequence comes from Dysgonomonas sp. 216, assembly GCF_010501065.1. Classification (GTDB taxonomy): domain Bacteria; phylum Bacteroidota; class Bacteroidia; order Bacteroidales; family Dysgonomonadaceae; genus QVMM01. Next base: position 135,005 of record NZ_QVMM01000003.1, read on the forward strand.
TATCAGTGCGATCGTCTAGAATTTTGTGTACTTCCGGATCAAGTTCTACGGTCCATCCTTCGGCAATTTGTAAAACAGGTCCCAAGCCTTTTACAAGGTTTAAACGTACCATTGTACAAGGCATACCTCCACGAGTTAAGAATTTTGACGAAAAACCTCCCCCTCTGAAATATTCTCTGTTTGCCGGTACCCATGATGTTGCATCCAAACAAGCTTTTGCTTCAGCTTCTGTAATATCCCAGAAAGGCTTCATTGTAGGTTTTCCATCCTTGTCGCTTTGACGTCCAGAACCATCGAGTGTTGCAGCACCCGAGTTGATAAGATGAATCATACCACCCGAAGCTAAACCATCAAGTTTTTTACCTGTCACACGTTCTACAGCTTCCGGACTCCAATATGTACGTACGTCTGCAAAAATCTGAGCAGTATTAGTTAGTAGATAGCCGAATAGCATGGCAGTGCCGTTTAATGCGTCGTTTTCGGTTGCTAACACATAAGGGGCACGCACACCTGTCCAGTCGAACGAAGAGTTAAGTATTGCCTCGGTAAAGTCTCCGTTCGGGTAAAAATCGGTCCATTGGCGTTGTCCCTGAAACCCTGCGGCAATAGCATTATGCCCTAATGCTTCTTCTCCAAATCCCATTTCCTTAAGTTTAGGATTCCCTGTCATCAAGTCTTTAACAATAAGAGTCATTTTCACGATAAACTCCCAATCAGCATCATTGCCTTCGCGGGTTTTAACTAAATGAGGCTTATTTATATTATCCGCAACTTCTTTGCAATTTTCTTTTGCCCATGCAAGAGCTTTTTTATATTCTTCTTTATCGTAAATACCTTCGGTCATACGGCGAATGATCTCCACCTCGTCAATACCTTCACAACGCATACCCAAATAGTCTTCAAAAAAATCGGTATTTACAATAGAGCCTGCTATACCCATACATACAGCACCTATCGACAGGTACGATTTACCTTTCATTATAGCTACAGCCATACCAGCCTTTGCAAAACGTAAAAGTTTTTCCTTTACATCGTCCGGTATGGTAGTGTCAGTAAGATCTTTTACATCGTGTCCATAGATTCCGAATGCAGGTAGTCCTTTTTGTGCATGAGCAGCTAATACGGCTGCCAGATACACAGCCCCGGGACGTTCGGTTCCATTGAATCCCCAAACAGCTTTTACTGTATGCTGATCCATATCCATAGTTTCGCTGCCATAACACCAACAAGGAGTTACAGTTATGGTTACCCCTACATTTTCGCGTTTGAATTTTTCGGCACAGGCGGCACTTTCAGCCACACGTCCGATAGTAGAATCGGCAATAACACACTCTACGGGAGTCCCGTCAGGGTATTTCATTGTAGATGTAAGCAAATCTACTACGCTTTTTGCCATGTTCATTGTTTGTACTTCGAGAGATTCTCTTACACCTCCCATACGACCGTCGATAGTTGGACGGATGCCTATTTTGGGCCAGCTGCCCTGATACCTAGTTTTCATGATTATAATTTAAGTTTATAATGATCTATTTTTTCAAAGGTAAATAATTCTGATTTCAAAGCGTTTCATAATATCGATTATCGAATAGTACAAAATCACCAAAAGATGATATATTGTTTCTAAAATTAGTATATTTACAGATGGTAAACATAACAGAAAAAAGCTAAGAATATAATGGATGCGGTAGATGGTACATCGAATCTTATATTATTAAATATCGGGTATACCGAATTAAATGCAAACTGGAACTGGACTAACATACATAGCCCATTTGCGCGTATATATTATGTAACAGGAGGAGAAGCTAGAATAAGAATAGGAGACAGAACACAGATTTTAAAACCGGGTTACTTATACTTAATACCTCCTTTCACTTTACACAATGATGAGTGCGATAGCTATTTTTCATTATACTATATACATTTCTATCAGAAAGCGGTCAATCAGGAGTCTGTATTCGATAAATATGATTTTCCATTGGAAGTTCAGGCAACGCATACAGATATTTTGCTTGCCAAAAGATTGACAGAAATTAATCCGGGCAGGCATTTAATGAGTTACGATCCTCAATCGTATGATAATTTACTCACGTTTTCGAAATATATTGCCGATAATAAAAAGATTCCGATACATCTGGTAATAGAGTCGCAAGGTATACTACTCCAATATTTGTCTCGGTTTTTAGAATCGGCAAAAGTAAAATCGTTAAAAAAAGACGAACGGATAAACAGATGTATCAAATATATTCACGAAAATTTTGATAAAGATTTATTGATTACTGATTTGGCTGATGTAGCCTGTTTGTCCGAAAACCATTTTATAAGGTTATTCAAAAAAGAAATGGATGTTACACCATTAAAATATATAAACTTAAAGAAGATAGAAAAGGCTCAGTTGTTACTTTTAACAACCAATCGTCAGGTGAGGGATATTGCCCTTGAGCTTCTTATTGATAATATATCTTATTTTAATCGCATATTTAAGCAGTATACAGGTAAAACCCCTGTACAATTCAGACAGGAAAGCAACAGGCAAGAAATAAATTTACAGTTCTAAATGTTTATTTCTTCCAAAGGATTCCAGAATATTTTCTTCCAGTTTTTTATTTTGTTATTAACAACGGTTATACCTTCTGCTTCGAGAAGTTTTTCCATCTCATCAGATGTGCCAAAAGCATCTTTACCCGATAATATACCTTGGCTATTCACAACCCTATGAGCTGGAATATTTTGTTCGGAAGAGTTGCATGCAGCCATTACACTTCCCACCATTCGGGAAAAATCAGGAAACCCAATGGCCTTAGCTATAGCTCCATAGCTTGTGGCTCTGCCATAGGGTATGCTTTTTACTATATCATACACAGCTGTGATGAAAGCTTGTTTTTCAATATCAGTCATGCTTAGCCTTTATTCCTATGTAAAGTTAGGCGTTTTCATCATCAAAGCCAAATGTGATTTTTTATAACATCTGAATAATACGGCTTGCAAAACAATTTATACAAGCGATAGGAGCACAAAAAGGAGAAAATTTTAGTTGTCACACAATCTTTTGTCAAATATTTAGTTTTTATTTATAGAATGTGTTTTTCGTGAAACGAAATAATAAACATATATTTGTTATTGGTTTTGTAAACATCGCTAATGTATGAATAAATTATCAGCCTTAATCTTTGGTTGTTTAATCGTTCTAATTGTACATATACCAATGTATGGTCAGAATGGTGAGAAAGTCTATCGTTTTCTTAGTTTACCTACTTCAACTCATATAAATGCTTTAGGAGGAAATAATGTTTCTTTAGTTGACAATGATTTATCTTTGGTTTTTCACAATCCTGCTTCGTTAGGAGAAGAGATGAATATGTTTCTCAATGTTAATTACATGGCATATGTGGATGATATAGGAGTCGGGAGTGCAATATTTGCAAAATCCTTATCTCCAATTTCAACAATGGCGTTTGGCGTCAGCTATATTAATTACGGCGATTTTAAACGTTATAATGCAGAACAAATTAGCGAAGGAGATTTTTCGGCAACAGATATGCTTGTAAGTGGGGTATATAGCCGCGACCTTACTCCAATGCTACGAGGCGGGGTTACTGCTAAGTTTATATACTCGTCATACGACAAATACTCTTCTACAGCCGTAGCCTTCGATGTGGGATTGAGTTACTACAAAAAAGAAAAAGATTTATCGGCCGGAATAGTTTTGAAGAACATCGGGGCACAATTAAGTTCGTTTAATGAAGATAGGGTAGGGCTACCTTGGGATGTTCAGGTTGGCTTTACAAAAAAAATAGCTCATGCTCCAATCCGATTATCGGTTACAGGAATGTACCTCACACAATGGAAGTTTGAAAAAATAGACGAAGCTAATGGTATAGAATCGAAAGACGATAATTTCTTTAAAACATTGTTTAAACATACTGTTATTGGGGTTGATCTTCTGCCTTCACAAAACATGTGGATTGGAGTAGGATATAGTCCTAAAATAAATTCAGACCTTAAAATTACAGAAGGTAATAAATGGGGTGGATGGAATTTAGGAGCAGGGCTAAAGGTTAGTAAATTTAACCTTGGATTCTCATTATCCCAGTATTCTCCATCTGCAACATCTTATCATTTTAGCTTCTCGACAGACTTATCTAAATTTTAATTAACGAGCAAAACTTGTTTCTCTTTTTGTTGCAATCTATTTGCGGCAAATACTTACCTTTGCATACGTTTAACAATAAAATAATAAGAGCGAAACTAAAGTAAACACGATAGAATTAATGTTTACTTATAACGTTCGGACATCATATATTTTTATGAAAAAGATTACAATTGCAGTTGATGGATTTTCGTCTAACGGAAAAAGTACAATGGCTCGGGGATTAGCTAAATCTATTGGTTATATATATATAGATAGTGGTGCTATGTATCGGGCTGTAACATTGTATTGTATACAGAATAATATAATTGATGAACAAGAGATTGATATAAATAAGCTGGAAGCTTCTATTAACAATATTAAAATTGATTTTAAAATAAATAATACAACAGGTTTACCCGAAACCTATTTGAATGGGATAAATGTCGAGAAAGAAATACGCTCGATGAAAGTTTCGGGAAAAGTGAGTATTGTAAGTGCGATAGGGTTCGTTCGCAAACGCATGGTTAAGTTGCAACAGGAAATGGGAGAAGCCAAAGGTGTAGTTATGGACGGACGAGATATTGGCACTGTTGTTTTTCCTAATGCCGAATTAAAAATATTTGTAACAGCTACCCCCGAAATAAGAGCTCAACGACGTTTAGACGAAATGCGAGCAAAGGGAGACAATAATATAACATTTGATGAAGTACTAAAAAATCTTGTGGAAAGAGATACGCTTGATCAAAACAGAAAAGAAGGACCATTACGTCAGGCCGAAGATGCCATCGTTTTGGATAATACTTATATGACACAAGAAGAGCAAATGGAATGGCTTCTTCAAAAATATAAGGATGTTATAAATAAATGAGCAAGATAGAAATAGATCCAAAATCAGGCTTCTGCTTTGGTGTGGTAAATGCTATACAGAAAGCGGAAGAAGAATTAGCTAAAGGTGGTATTTTATATTGTTTAGGCGATATTGTGCATAACAATCTGGAAGTAGACAGGCTTGAAAAATTAGGATTAAAAACTATTAATCACGAACAGTTCAGGCAACTTAAAAATGTAAAGGTATTATTGCGGGCTCATGGCGAGCCTCCGTCCACATATCAGATAGCTAAAGAAAATAATATAGAGATTATAGATGCATCGTGCCCGGTTGTATTGAGGCTTCAACGAAGGATCAATGACAAATACAATGCTGAAAAAGATAATGAAACCCAAATTGTTATATATGGTAAAAGTGGGCATGCCGAAGTTAATGGTTTAATGGGACAAACCAATTCGAGTGCTGTTGTAATAGAAAGTAAAGAGGACTTGGATAAACTTGACTATTCGAAGAATATATGTTTATTTTCTCAAACAACTAAGCCTTTGGATGGTTTTCAGGAAATAATAGATTTAATAAAGACAAAAATAAGCCCTCTGGCTAAGTTCGAATACTTCGACACCATTTGCCGTCAGGTATCGAACAGAATTCCTAACATTAAAGAATTCGCTTTATCGCATGATTTAATATTTTTTGTAGCAGGGAAAAAGAGCTCTAACGGGAAAGTCCTTTTTGCCGAATGTAAACAATATAATATAAACTCTTATTTTGTGTCCTCGTCCGAAGAAATAGACCCATCCGTTATTCAAGCAGGTTTATCTATAGGTATATGTGGAGCAACATCGACTCCTAAATGGCAGATGGAAGAAATAGAAAAAGAGGTAGAGAATATTTTAATAAAAAAACAGGTTATCTAGTATTACAGACTTTAATTTCGTTGAAAATTATGGCAAACATTAAATGCATCGGAATATTAACATCGGGAGGTGATGCCCCGGGAATGAATGCGGCTATACGTGCCGTAACTCGTGCAGCAATATATAATGGATGGAAAGTAAAAGGCATTATGCGTGGGTATCGTGGACTTATTTACGATGAAATTGAAGAATTTAAAACAAACTCAGTCAGTAATATAATCCAACAAGGTGGAACAATACTCAAAACCGCTCGAAGCCAGGATTTTAGAACACCGGAAGGACGTAAAATAGCTCACGAAGCATTACTTCGCGAAGGCATTGATGCTTTGGTAGTTATAGGTGGAGATGGATCTTTAACAGGTGCTAAAATTTTTGCTCAAGAATATAATTTCCCAATAGTAGGTTTACCCGGAACTATCGACAACGATTTATCCGGTACAGATACTACTATTGGTTACGATACTGCGTTGAATACAATAATGGAAGCTGTTGACAAAATTAGAGATACAGCTACATCGCACGAACGTTTGTTTATTATAGAAGTTATGGGACGCGAATGTGGTTTTCTGGCATTAAACGGGGCTATTGCTACAGGTGCCGAAGCTGCTATTATTCCCGAAATATCTATGGAAAAAGACCAATTGGAAGAACTTATTTCCAATGGTTTCAGAAAATCCAAGAACAGTAGTATGGTACTCGTTACCGAAGGCGAAATTACAGGAGGCGCAATGGCTATTGCAGATAGGGTAAAAACCGAATACCCCGAATACGATGTACGTGTTACTATATTAGGGCACTTACAACGCGGTGGATCTCCAACCGCTGCAGATCGTATATTGGCCAGTCGTATGGGTGCCGCTGCCGTAGATGCCTTAATGGACGGACAACGTAATGTTATGATTGGTATACAGAATGATATAATAGTTAACGTACCTTTTTCTAAAGCTATAAAAAAGAATAAACCTTTAGGAGATGGATTATTATCAACATTGAAAGTATTGTCAATTTAGTCAGAAAAACTATAAAAAACGGAAAGCATTCATAAAAATATGAATGCTTTTTGTGTTTATAAATAAAAAACCATAACAGATTAAACCTTTTCGAAAAAAAAAAGTCATAGATTACGTTATATGTTTAAAAATATAGGAAAATTAAAAATAAAATGAAATGAAATTTTACTTGATCTCTTTTTTCCTCCTACTAATTACGTTAGGAGGTTTTGCTCAATCTACAGGCACAGTTGCAATTTCGGGGACGGTACTCGATAGTTTAAGTAAAGACCCTATCCCTCAGGCTGGTATTCGGATATTAGCAGCAAAAGACAGCTCGTATGTAAATGGTGCAGCAACAAATCTGTCTGGTCGTTTCAATGCTTCGGTTAAACCCGGTAATTATATCATAGATATTTCTTTTTTAGGATATACCAATCAGTACTTAAATATTCAAGCAACAAAACCTCAAAACCAATTGGGAAATATATATCTAAAAGAAGATGGAATCCTATTACAAGAAACTACTGTAATAGGCAAAGCTCCAGATATTATAGTGAAAGGCGATACTGTAGAATATAATGCTGATGCCTACAAAGTTCAGGAAAGTGCAGTTCTTGAAGATTTGATAAAAAAAATACCTGGAGCAGAAGTTGATTCGGAAGGGAAAATAAAGGTTAATGGTAAAGATATTTCAAAGATATTGGTAGATGGTAAAGAATTTTTTAGTGATGATCCTCAAACCGCATCTAAAAACCTTCCGGCTAAAATTGTTGATAAATTGCAAGTGTTAGATAAAAAATCGGACATGGCGCAAATTACAGGATTCGATGATGGAGAAGAAGAAACAGTTATAAACCTTGTTGTAAAGCCCGGAATGAAGCAAGGTTTGTATGGTAATGCTTTGATTGGCTATGGAAGTGAAGATCGTTATGAAGGAAATGGATTTCTTAACTATGCAAAAGATAATACACGCATTTCTGTTTTAGGAAACTTCAACAATAATAACAACCAAAACGCAAACTCGCGGTCTGGAGGCCGGGGAATAACTGAAACAAAAGAGGGCGGAGCAAACTTTGCAATAGAACCATCTAAAAAATTGAAATGGGATGGTGATATATATTACTCGCAAACAGATAGAGAAACAATAAGCGAAAGTAATAAATCTTATATAAATGTAGATAAAACCGAAAGTTCTCGATCAAGAAGCAATGTAATAAGCGACAGGTTTAATATTCGTCAAAAACTAGAATGGGAACCTGACACCATGACAAAGGTAATTTTCAGGCCTAATTTAAATTATTCGAAAACAGAAAACAGATCGCGCAACACTTCAAATCGTATCGATAATGATAGTATAGAGTTGAGCTATGAAGGGCTGGAGGAAAATAGCACCAATAGTAAGAACTTGAACCTTAGTGGTAATTTATTAATTAATAGGAAGCTGAATAATAAAGGGCGTTCGGTAACACTCGAAGTATCGGGAGGTTATTCAACAGGTGATGATGATGGTTTAGAGTATAATGAGATCGATTATTATGAAACATCCAATCCGCTTAAAATTACTAACAGAAAAAGTAATACCGATAACGACAGTTACAACTGGCGTGCACGCCTGTCTTACCTCGAGCCTGTTGGCTATAATAATTTCTTGGAGTTTGCATACAATATCAGACAGAACATATCTAAAACTGATAAAAAAACTTTTGATTATGACGATTTTACAGGAGACTATACAGAGGTTGCAAACGATTTTACCCGTAACATAAAAAACGAGTTTTTAAACCAGAATATATCGTTAAATTTTCAGAGCCGAAAGCAAAAATATAATTATACCTTGGGCTTAGGTGTAGAACCCTCGAAATCGAAAACAACAATAAATCACCCTGATCAGGAGAAAAAAGAAACTAATCGTAATACTGTCAATTTCTCGCCACGGGTAGAGTTCAATTACTTATGGGACAAGCGTCATAATTTAAGAGTAAGATATAATGCCCGAACAAGTGAAGCTTCTACAACTCAGTTGTTTGATGGTATTATTAGTCAGAATGGAACGGATAAAACTATTGGGAATCCTAATCTTAAACCAAAATTTACAAATAATTTATTCGTTCGTTATCAGAAATATATACCGGAAAGAGCATCTTCAATAATGGCATTTGCGAGGTTTACCCATACGTCTAACGACATTGTCACAATAAATAAATGGAATAATGATGGGGGAAGAACAAATACTTATGAGAATATAAATGGAAATATGAATGGAAATTTCAGATTGATGTATAATACACCATTGAAAAATAAAAAGTTCTCAATAAATACGGCAACCTATGGGTCTTACAACAGGGACAATAAATTTATACAACAACGAGACAGTTCTATTCAGAAAAATACAGCAAATGTATTTAATATAGGAGAAGATTTAAGATTGAAATTTAACTCAGATGTATTCCAATTCGATTTAGGAGGTCGTGTATCGTTCGAATCTACTCGAAATTCTATAAACTCGAATCAAAATCAGGAGGTTTACAATTTCGGAGGTTTTGGCAATTTCTCTTGGTATTTGCCTTACGATTTTGTAATTGAAAGTGATATTAATTACTCATCTAACTCAGGATACTCATCAGGATATCAACTAAATGAGTGGCTGTGGAATGCTTCTGTTTCGAAACAGTTCTTAAAAGGTAAAAATGCAACAATTAGGTTTAAGATCTACGATATTTTGAAGGAACGCACCAATATATCACGTTCGTCAACAGCCGAAGCTATAACCGAATCGGTAACAAACAGTTTGAACAGTTACTTTATGGTAAACTTTATTTACCGGTTTCAATCATTTAAAGGATCAAGCCGTTCTAATAATTCTGACGGAGAGGAAAGACAAGGCCCGGGCAGATTTGGAAGAGAGGGTAGAGGAGGAAGTGGCAGACCTCCCGGTGGAATGTTTTAAGCATAAAATATATATATAAAGAAAGCCTGAACTTAAAAATTCAGGCTTTCTTTGTATTAAATATAAAAGTTCTTTAACTCTTTATTCGCATAGCGTAGAACGAACGATAGATAAAAACAAGGGCTACAACTAAGAATCCTAGTCCTATCCAAATACTAAAGTTGCTCAGTTTATCAGAGATAGCAATTTCAACAGCTAATAATCCGAATAACGTAGAAAATTTAATAATAGGGTTCAAAGCTACCGACGAAGTATCTTTATAAGGGTCGCCTACAGTATCGCCCACAATAGAAGCTTCGTGTAATGGAGTATTACGTTCTTTAAGTTCAACTTCAACTATTTTCTTTGCATTATCCCATGCTCCTCCTGCATTTGCCATAAATATTGCTTGAAACAAACCAAATACAGCTATTGATATCAGATATGCAACAAAGAAGTTAGGGTCGATAAATGCAAAAGCTAAAGTTATGAATAAAAGAGCTAGGAATATATTCCACATTCCTACCTGAGCATATTGTGTACAGATTTTTACAACTTCTTTCGAATCATTTATATCTGCTTCGTCCTTATCTAATTTTATGTTATTCTTTATAAATTCCACAGCACGGTATGCTCCTGTAGCTACAGCTTGCATAGAGGCTCCTGAGAACCAGTAAATAACAGCTCCTCCACAAATAAAACCTAACAATACCGGAGCGTCGGTAAGGCTGATACTTAGTAATCCGAATTCTTTCAACACCAATATTATCGAAAATATCATTGTTGTTGCTCCAATAACAGCTGTTCCAATCAATACAGGTTTTGCTGTTGCTTTGAATGTATTTCCTGCCGAATCGTTTTCTTCTAGATATTCTTTTCCTTTTTCAAAATCAGGAGTAAAACCAAAATCTTTTTCTATTTCTGCCGACACGTTAGGAATACTTTCTATACGTGAAAGCTCAAATACCGACTGTGCATTATCGGTTACCGGGCCATAACTATCTACTGCTATCGTAACAGGCCCCATACCCAAAAATCCAAATGCAACCAATCCAAATGCAAATATTGAAGGATAAGACATTACAGAATCCAGCCCTTGCATTGATATTATATAAGCAACAGCCATTAATGCAGCAATAACCATACCCTTCCAGAATGCACTAAAGTTTCCTGCAATAATTCCCGAGATGATATTTAAGGATGCACCACCTTCACGCGATGCTGTAACAACTTCCTTCACATGACGCGATTTTGAACTGGTAAAAGCTTTCGTAAGTTCAGGTATCAATGCTGCAGCCAATGTACCACAACTAATGATAGACGCTAGTTTCCACCACAATCCGGCTTGCATATCGGATAACAATAAATAGCTTGCTATATATGTTGCAACGATAGATATAATTGATGTAATCCAAACTAAAGTTGTAAGCGGAGCCTCGAAGTTGAATGCTGCTTTACCTTTATATTTTGCAGTAGATATAATGTTGTTAATGTAATAAGAAAATATTGAAGTAAATAACATCATTAAACGCATTACAAAAATCCAAACTATAAATTGAGCCTGAATTTCAACATTCATTACAGCTAAAACGATAAAAGATATTAAGGCAACACCCGTTACTCCATATGTTTCAAAACCATCAGCTGTAGGGCCTACACTATCACCGGCATTATCACCTGTACAATCTGCAATAACACCAGGATTACGAGGATCGTCTTCTTTTATATTAAACACTATCTTCATTAAGTCGGCACCAATGTCTGCAATTTTTGTAAAAATACCTCCGGCTATACGTAAAGCAGAAGCTCCGAGCGATTCTCCAATAGCAAAACCGATAAGGCATGCACCGGCCATATCTCCGGGAACAAATAAAAGTATGGCCAACATAAGAATAAGCTCAACAGTGATAAGAATTACCCCTACACTCATACCTGCTCTTAAAGGAATATTTACTACATCCCAAGGTTGCTTACGTAATGAGGCGAAAGCTGTTCGAGAGTTGGCATAAGTATTAATACGTATTCCATACCATGCTACACCATACGAGCCTAAAATACCAAGTACTGTCCAAAACAATACGTAAACAAGAAAGGTTATACTACTAACTTCTCCCGTTGCAACAATATCAGGATTAGCCAAAAAACCGAAGTAGAGAATCAATACTACCCCGATTATACATAATAAATAAATAAGGAATTTTCCTTGCTGAATAAGATAAGTTTTACAAGTTTCGTAAATAGTAACAGATACATTAAGCATCGTTTTATGCACCGGCAATTTTTTAATCTTGATGTATTGTCCTAAACCAAACGCAACACCTAGCAGCAAAACAATCATACCCCATAATAGCAGATTGTATCCACTTCCTAAATCTGGAACTTTAAGATCGGCCTCGCTTGCCATAGCAAAGGCCGGAAAAAAAGAGAGAGCTAATAACTGTAATTTTTTCATAGTTTTTTGTTTTATAAATGTTACAATTTATTTTATTTTCTTTTAAACAAGCTACAGTATTCTCTTGTTCTGTTTTATTAATAGTGCATGAACACTTTTTGTATACTGAGATCAGTATACCGATTTTTGTTAACGAGATAAATATAATGAAAAAGTTTATAAAATTGAGATTTGCATAAAAAATTGTTGTTGTTTACACAACTTTCAGCCATATTTTAAAACTTTGAATCAAAAAGTAAAGATTCTATTTTGCAATATTAAGAAAACCAATCAATTTGTCAGACCTTTCGCCTATAGGACGATAATATACAAAAATCTGATATTCATTTTCAGTTTCATAATAGTTGCCTTCCATTGGGGCTGTTGAATATTTATCGCCATCTTGTGCGAGATAAAGATAGTTATATGCACCCTGTTTTAACAATATAGTAGTATAATATTCTTTTTGCTCATAATCGTATTGCATCAGATTATCTTCTCCAAAAATATTATAACAAAAATCGCCGGTTACATAAATTCTATTCAATATCGGATCTTCTGCCGAAAGAGAAAATTTTGTATAAAAATAATCTGCATCAATATCATTATCCGATGCTTCGGCATTACGTATATAAAATCGTCCGTTTTGATCCTGATCGTATATATAACGTTTGTAAGCCCTTATTTGATCGGGTATGATATACGTATAATTATAAGGACGAACATACTCGGTGCGATCTATATTTAATCCGTTATAGCGATAACTGACCGATTCGAATCGACGATATTCGTTTCCTGCTTCAAATATTAAATCTTTATTTTGCTCATAAACCAAACGGTTAGGTTGTATATATGTAGGTTTTACTAATACTTTCTGATTATCCAGTCGGTTGTTCTGTCGAACAAATACCTTTAGTTCTTCGAGAGGATCTTTAATACTAATATTTTGATGATTTATAATAAACGATATCTGATGATGCTCTTTATGCGAATCGATAAGTGTATTCGACGACATACCACCGGATATACTTATAACATTGTCTATAACGGAGAAGCATGCATTCAATAAAATATTATCTTGATTATCTTCTTCATAAACAATAACAGCATAATTGCCTGAAACTTTTAACGATAAATCCTGGTTTGGAATATTTATCCCGAAGTTAGTATATTCTACCGTCGTATTTACCGACGATGCATAATCTTCTATATAATTGTCGTTAAACCCATCAAGATATTCGATGTACGAAAGAGTAGAAGGTGTCCAATCAGCATTACAATGAACTAGTTTATAACGCAGCCTATTAAAAGAATTTTCGCCCAATCGGTCAAAATTTATACGAATAAAATCGCCCGAATGTAAATTGATAAATGGCGGCTGCAGCCAATCTCCATTCTTATTTACACTTATAGTTTTTATTTCGGACGATAAAGGTTGGGTTTTGTAATTCTGCGACTTTACAATAAGAGGTGCAATAAGCATGCATATTATTAATACTAATTCGAGTTTCTTCATTTGAATTTATCTTTAAAACGAAAACAAGATAATAAATAATACAGATTAAAAAACCCTAACTATATATTTTTTATTTAGAACCGATGATTGGTGTATTTCAATAGGTACGTATTGTACCGAAAATTTAAATAAAAAACGCCAAGAAACGTTTTTATATTTCCCGGCATTTTGTTTTTACTTATATATCATTCGCTTCCGTTACGACGACAATGCTCTTTTCTTTGCAAGAAATTCTTTTACACCACCAATATGCTCTCTGACCATTTTATCTGAAAATTCGAAAACCTTAGTTACAAGCCCATCCAGAAAATCACGGTCGTGCGATACAAGTATTACAGTTCCATCGTAGTCGAGTAGGGCATTTTTTAAAACTTCTTTGGTTTTTAAATCAAGATGATTGGTCGGTTCATCTAAAATAAGCAAATTTACAGGCTCTAATAATAATTTAATCATTGCTAAACGTGTACGTTCTCCACCCGACAGAACCTTTACTTTCTTTTCAGAATCTTCTTTATTGAACATAAACGCACCTAATATGCTTCGTATTTGCGTACGAATATCCCCTTCGGCAACTCTGTCAATAGTTTCGAATACAGTAAGATCTTCATCTAAAAGGTCAGCCTGATTTTGTGCAAAATAGCCTATTTTAACATTATGCCCAAGCATAATAGTTCCATTATAGGGAGTTTCGCCCATAACACATTTTACAAAAGTCGATTTTCCTTCTCCGTTTTTTCCGGCAAGAGCCACTTTTTCTCCTCTCGAAATCATTAGGTTGGCATTCTCAAAAACAAGATAGTCGTCGTACTTTTTAGTAACCATATCCACAGTAAGGGGATAATTGCCCGAACGTGTAGCCGGTTGAAACCTTATACGTACCGATGATTTATCTTCTTCGTCAATTTCAACTCGCTCCATCTTCTCAAGCTGACGTATACGGCTTTGCACAAGTACTGCTTTCGCTGCCTGAGCACGAAAACGCTCAATAAATTCTTCTATTTCGGCTATTTGTTTTTGTTGCGATTCCCAAGCATGTATTTGCTGCTGACGGCGCTCCTGCCTTAATTCAAGATACTTTGAATAATTAACCTTGTAATCGTATATTTTGCCCATAGTAAGTTCTATGGTGCGTGTAGTTACTGCATCAATAAAAGCCCTGTCGTGCGATATAAGAACCACAGCATTGGCCTGAGTAGTTATAAAATCCTCTAGCCATCCTATCGATTCTATATCCAAATGATTGGTGGGCTCGTCCAATAACATTACATCGGGATTACGCAAAAGCAATTTAGCCAGCTCTATACGCATTCGCCATCCACCACTAAATTCACTCGTAGGGCGGTCTAGGTCTGTTCGCTTAAAACCCAAACCCAAAAGAGTTTTTTCTACTTCTCCCTCAAAATTCAAGCCTTCGACCATCGACAGACGTTCGTGTGCCTGCGTAAAATCGTCAATAAGTTTAGCATAACTGTCCGACTCGTAATCGGTACGTGTTTCGAGTTGTTTATTCATATCTTCAATTTGTTCCTGCAAATCAAAAATATGTACAAATGCCTGAGATGCCTCTTCCCGAACCGTTCTCTCATCCGAAACTTTCATTACCTGAGGCAAATAGCCAACAGTCATACCGTCGGGGCCTGTTACAGTACCCTTATAACTTTTATTTACTCCTGCCAGAATTTTTAGCATAGTACTTTTTCCTGCACCATTTTTACCGACAAGAGCTATTTTATCTTTGTTGTTTATTATATAGTTAATATTATCAAAGAGTATTCGCCCTCCCAATTCAACTTTTAAACTTTCAACTATCAGCATCCGCGTAAATAAATTTAATCTTTAATTAAAAGGCTGCAAAGGTAGTAATTTAATAATAAAAAGGCAGGCGAATAAGCAAATGAAAATCGTATCCGAAAAGAGTGATATATTTTGGTTTTAAGCTTTAAAAATGTATTTTTGCGAGGGTTTCGATTGAGTTTTAAGCGTTTTTAGCTAAAGGTTCATCTCGAAATATCAAAAAAGATAGCATTTTGCTATTTTAAAATTACATCTTAGATATTATTATATATTATATATAACTTAACCGGCAGATATTTATAAAAATTTGCTATGCAAAAATCATTTAAAATAAAAAAAGGGCTTAACATTCCGATTGAAGGAGAAGCTCCCGAAAATTTCATTGGGAATATAACAACAGACGTTATAAAAATATATCCTGAAGATTTTCCGGGGTTAATACCCAAAGTTGATGTTAAAATTGGGGACATTGTAAAAGCAGGAACCCCTCTAATGCATGACAAAAACAATACAGATATTGTATTTGTTTCACCCGTAAGCGGCGAAGTAACATCAATAACCCGAGGCGAAAAACGGAAATTACTTGATATTACGGTAAAAGCTGATCCTGTAACAGAATACGTTGATTTTGATAAAAAAAATCCGAGTAGTTTATCTACAGACGAGGTTAAAGAATCTTTATTGAAAGGAGGTTTATGGCCATTTATAAAACAACGCCCATATGATGTTATTGCAAATCCGTTATCGGAGCCCCGTGATATTTTTGTGACAGCGTTTTCGACTGCACCACTTGCCCCTTCGTACGATTTTATTTTAGACAAGCATACTGATGATTTTCAGACAGGACTTGATGCCTTAACTAAATTAACCCAAGGTAAAGTTTACTTAGGCATAAGCAATAAAACCAAGTTATCTGCTATACGCAATGCTCAGAATGTCGAAATATACGAATTTGACGGACCTCACCCAGCAGGAAATACAGGCGTTCAGATAAATAAAATAAAGCCTGTAAATAAAGGAGAGTGTGTTTGGACAGTTGATGCTCGTGATGTAATATACTTCGGGCAACTTTTTAATAACGGACATGCCGATTTTACAAGAACGGTAGCTTATACCGGATCGGAAGCTGTGAAAAAAGGTTATTACTCAATTGTTATCGGAACTTCTATTAAAGAATTGGTAAATTCTAATACGACAAAAGAAAAGCATTTACGTTTTATATCGGGAAATGTGTTGAGCGGTACAAAAATAGATGCTGACGGGCATTTAAGATTTTACGATTCGCACATTACAGTTATCCCCGAAGGCGATGATACTTATGAAATGTTAGGCTGGGCAACACCCGGGTTTAATAAATATAGCGCTGGATGTACATTTTTCACAAAATTATTTAGAGGAAAAAAATTCAAGTTCGATGCCCGCTTACTTGGTGGACGCAGAGCTATAATAATGTCGAACGAATACGACCGTGTTTTCCCTATGGATATTATGCCCGAATTTTTGATAAAGGCTGCTATCTCGTTCAATATTGATAAAATGGAACAGCTTGGTATTTACGAGGTGGCTCCTGAAGATTTTGCTCTTTGCGAATTTGTTGATACATCGAAACTGGAAATACAAAAAATTATTCGCGACAGTTTGCTTAAACTTAAAAAAGAAATGGAATAAACATTCTGTTTCTCTATACAGAGTTTAATATTGATTTAATAATAAAACTAGGCTTTTTAAGCCTGCAACTTTAAAATTTACTAACATTGAAAGCTTTAAGAAATACGCTGAACAAAATAAAGCCTCAATTTGAGGAAGGAGGTAAATTGCAGAAATTTCACTCGTTATACGATGCAATAGATACCTTCTTGTTTGTTCCGAATAAAACATCTAAATCGGGAGTGCATATACACGACGCTGCCGATGCAAAGCGTACTATGTCAATAGTTATACTGGCGCTTGTGCCTGCATTATTGTTTGGTATGTATAATGTAGGGTATCAACATTATCTCGCAATAGGACAAGAAACTATTTTGTGGGAGTGCTTTGTGTTTGGCTTACTAGCCGTATTACCTAAAATAATAGTATCGTATGTTGTTGGTTTGGGTATAGAAGTAGCTATAGCACAAGTTAAGAAAGAAGAAGTACAGGAAGGATTTCTGGTATCGGGAATACTTATACCAATGATTGTACCTGTTGATACTCCACTTTGGATGATTGGTGTGGCAACAGCTTTTGCTGTTATTTTTGCAAAAGAAGTATTTGGAGGTACAGGGTACAATCTGTTTAATGTTGCACTCATCACTCGTGCGTTCCTATTCTTCGCTTATCCATCGCAAATGTCGGGCGATAAAGTGTTTGTCAGAACATCAGATAGTTTTGGATTTGGAGCACCGGAAACGGTTGATGGCGTTGCTCAAACAATAGATGGTTACTCGGGTGCTACACCTTTGGGTCAAATTGAGGGTATAACATCGGCTCCGGTTTTCTCAGGAATCGACGGACATATATTATCTGTGTGGGATATGTTTTTAGGTTTAATACCGGGATCAATTGGCGAAACATCTACATTAGCTATTTTATTAGGTGCTGTACTTTTAATTGTAACAAGGGTTGCCAGCTGGAAGGTAATGTTTTCGGTTTTTGCAGGAGGTTTGTTAACCGGATTGCTATTTAATGCAATAGGAGCTAATCCTTCAATGCAAACCCCGGCTTTAGCACACTTATTGTTAGGAGGTTTTGCTTTTGGTGCTGTATTTATGGCTACCGATCCGGTAACATCGGCCCGAACAGAAACAGGTAAATGGATATTCGGTTTTTTAATAGGTATACTTACTGTTATTATCAGGGTGTTTAACCCGGGATATCCCGAAGGAATGATGCTTGCTATATTATTAGGTAATGCATTTGCCCCACTTATCGACTACTTTGTAGTTGAACAAAATATAAAGAAACGATTGAAAAGAGCTATAAAATAAGGACTATGAACAGAGAAAGTAATAAATACACTATAATATTTGCTTCGGTAATGGTAATTATTGTTGCCTTGGTGCTTTCGCTTGCTCATGAAGCCCTAAAAGATAAACAGCAACTAAATGTAGAAGCTGACAAAATGCAACAAATACTTCGTTCTATAAAGATTGAATCAAGTGCAAAAGATGCTCCATCGAAATTTGATGAAATTATGACAGATATCTACCTGATAGATGCAGATGGTAATAAAATACCTGATTCGAAAGACGATGCCTTTAATCTTGATTTAAGTAAAGAACAAAAGAAAGCAGACTCGGAACGTAGGTATTCAATATTTGAAGCCAAGCTAGAAGGTAAAACCATTTATATAACAACATTACTTGGTAAAGGCTTATGGGGCGATGTATGGGGATATTTATCGATTGAAGAAGACGGAAATACAGTATATGGAGCCGATTTTAGCCATGCAGGAGAAACCCCCGGGTTAGGTGCTGAAATAGCAACACCTTATTTCTGCGATCAATTTATAGGAAAGCATCTGTTTAAGGATGGAACTTTTAAATCAATTGCTGTAGTAAAACCGGGTAAGAGCACTAACGACCGCGATTATGTTGATGGAATATCGGGTGGCACTATTACAGGTAATGGTGTTCAGGATATGTTATTCAATTCGCTGGAAGGATATAGCAACTTTTTCAAGAAACTTCAAAAGTAAAAGAATAGAGAGATATGAGTAAATTTATGTCTGAAAAAACAAGAGCAATCTTGTTAGGCCCTTTAAATAAGAAGAATCCTGTAATTATTCAGGTTTTAGGTATTTGTTCGGCACTGGCCGTAACAACAAAACTCGAAGCAGCTTTAATGATGGGTGTTTGTGTTACTATTGTTGTTGCTTTGGCTAATGTTGTTATTTCTCTAATTCGGAATCTTGTTCCTCAAAAAATAAGAATCATTGTTCAACTTGTAGTTGCAGCAATGTTGGTTTCGTTGGTTAGTGAGATTTTAAAAGCATATTCTTACGAACTCAATAAACAATTATCGGTTTTCATTAGCCTTATTCTTACCAACTGTATACTGATGGGACGGCTCGAAGCTTTTGCTTTAGGCAATGGACCTTGGCCTTCGTTTCTTGATGGTATTGGCAACGGATTGGGATATGCCATTATTCTTGCAATTGTAGGTTTTTTCCGCGAATTGCTGGGTTCCGGAACTTTACTCGGATATCAGGTTTTGCCCGATGCATTTTTCGAGTTGGGTTATATGAACAATGGTTTGATGATTCTTCCTCCAATGGCACTTATTGTTGTGGCTGTAATAATTTGGGTACATCGTAGCCGTAACCCTGAGTTACAGGAAGAAACAAATTGATTTTAGAATTTGCTTAATAAATTTATAACAAATAATCATGCAAGAAAATATAAGCATCTTTGTACGGTCTATTTTTATAGATAATATGATATTCGCATACTTTTTGGGTATGTGTACATATTTGGCTGTATCGAAAAACGTAAAAACAGCCATAGGGCTTGGTATAGCTGTAGTATTTATGTTAACTATAACTGTACCAATAAACTATCTGCTCGAAAATTATATCCTTAAAGCAGGGGCTTTAACATGGATAAACGACGATTTTGCCAACGTAGACCTAAGTATGTTAACTTTGTTGGTTTTCATTACGGTTGTAGCATCAACAACACAAGTTGTTGAAATGGCTGTCGAAAAATTCAGCCCTGCACTATATAGTACATTAGGTATATTCCTGCCATTGTTAGCTGTAAACTGTGCTATATTAGGAGGATCGCTATTTATGCAACAAAAAGAGTTTTCGAGTATTGTTGAAGCTACCAACTATGGTTTCAGCTCAGGCATAGGATGGTTTATTGCAATAGCATTGCTTGCTGCTGCCCGTGAAAAAATCGAATATTCGAATATTCCTAAACCATTGCGTGGGCTAGGTATTACATTTATTATAACTGCCTTAATGGGAATCGGCTTTATGTGTTTCTCTGGTATCAGTATTTAATTAAACAGCGAAAAGTTTCAGAAGATGATATTACTTGAATTAAATTATTTAAACGTAGCATCCAGTGTTATAGCATTTTTAGTACTGATATTGGTATTTGTTTTTATCATACTTTACGCCAAAGCAAAGCTTATGCCTGCGGGTAATGCTAAAGTAATAGTTAACGGCGAAAAAGAATTTGAATCTCCCATGGGAGGTACTGTTTTAGGAGCATTGCAATCGCAAAATATATTTCTTTCATCAGCTTGTGGTGGTTCGGGAACTTGCGGACAGTGCCGTTGTCAGGTTTATGGCGGAACTGGCGAGATTCTTGCTACCGAAGTGGGCTTCTTTTCCCGTAAGCAACAACAAGATAATTGGCGTTTGGGATGCCAAACAAAGATTAAGGGCGATATGGAAATAAAAGTTCCAGAAGAAGTGTTTGGTGTGAAAGAGTGGGAGTGTGAAGTGGTTTCAAATCATAATGTTGCATCTTTCATTAAAGAGTTTGTTGTAAAACTACCAGAGGGAGAACACCTCGATTTTAAACCGGGTTCTTATATACAGATTAGTATACCCAAATACGACCTTAAATTTACCGATTTCGATATTGAAGAAAGATTTAAAGGAGAATGGGATAAATTTAAAATGTGGAATTTAGCTTGTAAAAGCGACGAAGAAACAACCCGTGCTTACTCTATGGCTAATTATCCGGCCGAAGGTGATATTGTTATGTTAAATATCCGTATTGCAACACCTCCATTCGATAGAGCTACTAATGGATGGAAAGAAGGTATTAAACCGGGTATTGGGTCTTCATTTATATTCAATCTAAAACCGGGAGATAAAGTAACAGTATCGGGTCCTTACGGCGATTTCCATATATTAGATACTAAACGCGAAATGCTTTATATTGGAGGTGGTGCCGGTATGGCTCCTTTACGTTCGCATTTATTGCATTTATTCAATACATTGAAAACTACAGATCGGCAAATATCGTATTGGTATGGAGCACGTTCTAAAAACGAAATATTCTACGAAGAAGATTTTCGCAAAATAGAAAGAGAGTTTCCTAATTTCAAATTCAATATAGCATTATCTGAACCCCGCCCCGAAGATAATTGGGATGGATATGTAGGGTTTATTCATCAGGTAATTCACGACGAGTATCTTGTAAACCACGATGCTCCCGAAGATATAGAATATTACATGTGTGGACCGGGTCCGATGGCTAACGCAGTGAAAGGTATGCTCGACAGCCTTGGTGTTCCACCTGAAATGTTAATGTTCGACGATTTCGGATAAATAGAAATATCTATTATTAAATACTAACTTGATAAATATGCGTAAGTTTTAATTAACTTGCGCATTATTTTTTACATATTACCTGATGATTAGAAACAATAATATGCACTTAAAGATAACTGAGTGGGCAGAAGAAGACCGTCCTCGCGAAAAGATGCAGATGAAAGGGGCTGCAGCATTGTCGGATGCCGAATTGTTAGCTATATTAATTGGTTCGGGTAATAAAAACGAAACAGCAGTAGAGCTATCTAAGCGTATTTTGCATACCGTAAACAATAACCTTAATTCGCTAGGAAAATTAGATATAAAAGAACTTATCAGTAACTTTAACGGAATTGGCGAAGCTAAAGCCATAACCATTGCTGCAGCTTTAGAACTTGGTCGCAGGCAAAAAATATCAGAGGCTGAGAAAATTGAAAAGATTGTATGTAGTGTAAATGTTTATAATATATTCCATCCTCTGTTAAGCGATTTAAAGCATGAAGAATTTTGGGTGTTATTATTAGGTAAATCTAATAATATTATAAAAAAGACATTGATAAACAGAGGAAATGAAAACAGTGTAGGGGTTGATATAAAGCTCATTTTAAAAGAAGCCATAGAAACTTCAGCTTCCGGCATTATATTGTGCCACAACCATCCGGACAATAATAGCAGTGCGAGTAAAAATGATGATGATATAACATTCCGATTATATAAAGCCGCCGCCCTTATGGATATAGCCTTGCTCGATCATATTATAATTTGTAATGGTACATACTATAGCTACAAGGATAGTGACAAGCTTTAGCTTTTCGTGTTATTTATATATGCTTTATTTATCTATATACAGGAGTTTGATATTGGTAAGCCATAACCAATAAAGTGCAAATATCCGTAAAATGTAAATTTCTGTCAGGTATGTCAGGTTTTTCAATTATATACTTTTTAATGCATTGTGAGCTGTATGAAATTCTATATTTATAGAATAAGCGTTCTTTTAAATAACAAATACTGCGTGTGAAAGAAGATTGCTTGTACTACTTTTTGCAAAGCTAAAAAACGATACCTTTTTAGGGAAAGATCAAAAAAAACAAAACCTGTCAGGTGTGTCAGGTTTTAGCAAAAAAACGTATTATGGGCTATATTCAAAGTATTTAATTCTATATATATAGAATACTTATAGTTTTTCGTTACTAAAATGTAGAGGTAATAAAGCTTTTACCGATTCTACTTCGTATACTTTATCTTTAGCACACATTAGTATTCTTATATTATTCTTATAACGATTTTCAGTTTCCAGTATAACTTGTCTGCATGCTCCGCAAGGCGAACATATATCATCAGTGAATCCACTATTATTTCGGGCTATAATAGCAATCGTTTTAACCGATTTATCGGGATGCAGAGCTCCTGCCTGAAATATAGCTACACGCTCGGCACATAAGCCTGACGGATATGCAGCATTTTCCTGATTATTACCTATTATAATAGTGCTATCTTCCAACATTATAGCAGCACCCACAAAATAATTAGAATATGGGGCATAGGCCTTTTCTGTAGCCTGACGGGCACAGTCAATCAGCATCCTGTCTTCATCACTCAGTTCGTCGAAAGAGTATGATTTAATATAAGTTACAATATCAAAACTATTCATCAATTCAAAATGCTTATATTTGTAACTTTAAAGATAGGAGATAAAAACAAAAAAATGTAAGGTTAAACCTTTTTTTAGAGTATGAAACGACAAATATTTAAGAGTTGTATTTTGTTATTAATGATATTAGGTGTAAGTGTTATAACAAAAGTAAGTGCTCAGCAACAGAATCAACATTATAGATCGTACATAAACAAGTATGCTAGTTTGGCGTCGGAACACAGGAATAATTATAATATTCCGGTAAGTATAAAATTAGCTCAAGCTATATTAGAAACAGGTGGAGGACGTAGCGACTTGGCATCGAAATATAATAATCATTTCGGGATCAAATGCAACAAAGACTGGACTGGCCGTTGTATAACAAAATCGGATGATCGTCCCGATGATAAATTTAGGGTATACAATAATGCCAAGGAATCGTACGAAGATCATTCCATCTTTTTATTAAAACCTCGTTATAAAAAATTATTTGATCTTAAAACAACAGACTATAAAGGATGGGCTCATGGACTTAAAGAATGTGGTTATGCCACAGATCCGCGATACCCCGATAAGCTTATAACAATTATTGAGGAATATAAGCTATATGAATATGATAGAGGAAAAGTTATAACACATTCGTCTTCGGGTACAAATAGAAATACCGGACGACACCAACCCATTATTATGAATGGCATGGCATGTGTTGTTATTAAAGATAATAATACTACGATTGAAGAAATAGCTAAAGACTTTAATTTTAAAGCAAAGGATTTAAGAAAATGGAATGATATTTTTAGCCCGGCTAAACAGCTTAAAGCTGGAGATATTGTTTATTTTAAGGGTAAAAAATCGAAAGCAGATAAGCCGTTTTATGTGCATGCAATACAATCAGGCGAGTCGTTACACGATATTTCTCAAAAATATGGAGTTACGGTAAAAAGCTTGTATAAAATGAATAACTATAAAGATAGCCATATGCCCAAAGTTGGGGATACTGTAAGACTCAGATAAAAAAATAATTAATAGAAAAGAATAACATCTTTTCCGTGTAGCTTAGGATTAACCACGTAAAAAACAAAGAAGAATGAAACCAAACAATTCAGCCTTAGTGCTATTTTCGGGAGGACAAGATTCTACAACTTGCTTATATTGGGCATTGAAGAAATTTTCGTCCGTCCGTACATTATGTTTTACTTACGGACAACGACACTCGAAAGAAGTTGAGATTGCCCAAAGTATAGCCGAAAAAGAAAATGTTCCTTTTCAGTTGTTAGATGCTTCTATCATCAGTCAACTATCAACAAATTCTCTGACAGATGAGTCTGTTCTAATGGATAAAGAGAAACCGGAAGATTCGTATCCAAATACTTTTGTACCGGGTCGTAATTTATTATTTCTGACCTTTGCTGCTGTTATAGCACGTAGCCATAATATGCAACATATTGTAACCGGTGTGTCGGAAGCCGATTACAGCGGATATCCCGACTGTCGCGACACTTTTGTTATGTCTGCTAATACAAGCATCAATTTAGCAATGGACGAGCATTTCATAATACACACACCATTAATGTATCTGGATAAAGCCGCTACATGGGAGTTGGCTGACAACTTAGGTGCTTTTGATATTATAAAAAATGAAACTCTCACTTGTTATAATGGCATTCCGGCTGACGGATGCGGAGAATGCCCCTCTTGTTTGTTGCGAAGAAAGGGATTGGAGGAGTATCTTAAACGTAGAAATAAAAAGTAATAATTTATCTATAATATGAAAATAGAAGGATTAAGCCATCTTGGAGGCAAAACCGAATATAAAGATGATTATGCACCGGAAGTGCTGGAAGCGTTCGATAATAAGCATCCTGAGAATGATTATTGGGTAACATTTAATTGTCCGGAATTTACCAGCCTTTGTCCGATAACAGGTCAACCGGATTTTGCGACTATCCATATTAACTATCTGCCGGATATTAAAATGGTCGAAAGTAAAAGCCTAAAATTATATTTATTCAGTTTTCGTAATCATGGAGCGTTTCATGAGGATTGTGTGAATATCATAATGAAAGATCTTATAAAACTGATGAATCCTAAATATATCGAAGTTATAGGAATATTTACTCCACGAGGGGGAATCAGTATTTATCCTTATTGTAATTATGGACGCTTGGGCACAGAGTATGAAGATATGGCCAAAACTCGCCTTATAAATCGTAATCTGCAGTAAAACACATAAAAGTTTACTGTCAAAATATTGGAATTAAAACATAATTATATTACTTTTGCACACGCATTCGGGATGTAGCTCAGCCCGGTAGAGTACGCGTCTGGGGGGCGTGTGGTCGCAGGTTCAAATCCTGTCATCCCGACGAATGAATATTAAAGACTTACAGATAAATTCTGTAAGTCTTTTTAGTTATAGTATAAATTTGTTCCTATAAATCCAAATTTCAAACCAAACATAACAGCTTGTCATCTGTACTTTTATCCCCTATTGAATGAGAAAGCCCAACAATAACACCTTCTCCTACAATTGCAGAAACAACTGTTGAGCCATTCGGGTCACTATGATTTGCTTCCCAAATAAATAGTTTGTGTACCTCACATTAAATATATTTTTCCATGTACCTTTAGAATTTGTTCGTTTTTGCATAGAAGAAATATTAAAAGTCACGCCTTTACAGCTATAATCACGATCAAAAGTGATACCATTTCCAAGAATATTATACCATTTTTTTCCTATTACTACAGTTTTCATTAATGTCAACTGCTCAATTGCCAACGAGCTTATTCTTTGTCTTATATTTGTACATCCCGTTACACTAAATATAAAGAAAAATATTACACTATACACTTTTCAATTCTTTTATTACTTGTTCGCCAATTGTTGTAATATTTGCATCGTTAGTTATATTCTCTCCTTGAATATCTTTCTATATATAAACTGTCTTTTAAACTATATATAGTTGTTGTGTAAAGATTTTCTTTCTCTTTTCTTATTTCATATTTGGAGTTAGTAGCGTTATATCCAATTATAAATGGTAATGATTTATTATTTTTGTCCCATATGTAGCCCCCAAAAGAGTGATGATAAGTAAAAAAATGATTCCTAAAAGTATTTCCTTTTTCATATAAACTGTATTTTTCGTAAATAATGAGCTCTAATTATCAATCAATAACTTAATATAAGATAGAATCTCCTCGCATTTTTCTTTTTCGATGAAAAATTGCCATGATAACTCTTGATCTCCACCATCACCTCCTTCTCTAATAATAATATTATTACTTCCTGAGTATATCTTGCATAATTCAATGTAATTAATGACTCCATTGCTTTGATCTACAATATTATCTGTTATATATTCAACATTCTGATGTAGTAAAAGATTTTTGTCAGAAAGTATTATCAAATTATTACTCCTATAAGATAATGCTCCTATGAGATAATCAATATTAGATGGTGTAACTTTAGCCAGACCTGCAATAATAGTATAATTTTCTTCTACGTTTATTTCTGTTTCTATATAATCATTAATATTTAAACTCCTAGAGAAGACTCCTTTATAACTTCGAATCTTACTTTTTTGCTTTTTATCACTTACACTATATAAATATATGAACTGATTTGTTAGCCTTGAAAATAAATATTTATTCAAAAAGGAATTGTAATTAATTAAAAGTCTATTATATAAATCATTATTGCCGTGTGTCCCTTCAAATATGATTTCTATAATATTATAATTAATCAAAAAACTTTTATCTGTTTCTTGATTAATATTAAAGCATTCATCTCTATTCCAAGCATTAATTCTTAATGAATCTTTTATTAAATCGGTATATATAGAAATAGAAATATTATTGGTCATAATTATGATGTTGTTTTAATTTATCTGTTTTTTCTTCTATTTTTCCTGCATTATAATGTTTTCCTTGTGAACCTCCATCTGGATATTTTACAGGATTATCCTTTCTTATTAAAACTTTTTCCCCTTTACTATTTGTGTATTCATATTGCTTTAGAGGCTTCCCTGTATTTTTATCTCGAACGATGCTTGTTTTATCAGGTTGTTGACTACGCGGAATTCCATTTTGATCTTTAGCATTTCGTAGAGCCTCCCGACTTGTTTTATTAGTTGTACTATTTGCTCCATCAAACAAATTAAATGCATTCTTATCTAGTTTCTTTACAGCATTTCCTCCTACTGCGGGTATCAACAAACCACTCTTTGCTGCATCAACGTCTTCGAAAGTTGCAGGACTAAAACTAATTCCGATGTTATATACTCCGTTAGATTCAATAGAGAATTTTGCTGGAGCCCCCGTTAATGCTGTTATTAATATAAATGCATCTTGCAAATCCGAATTATTTATTGCGCCAATCATAGTATTTGCCACTCCTTGGTTAAGGGCAGGACCTCCAATTATAACTTGTCTGCCATCAGGGTCAATATATTTTACAGGATTATTCAAACAATAGGTGTAGGGGCTAATGCTGTAATACTTTTCAGCCAACGGATCAATAACATGCCATCGAGCAAGGGTTGGGTCGTACATACGAGCTCCGTAATCGAGGAAGTTTTGCCCATGCATGGTTTTTACCTGTTTTCCGTTAAAGCGCTCCAATGTATTGGAATTGTTTTTATAACTAAATTCAACCCCAAACGGATAATAGTGCCTCAGCGATTTTACGTTGGCAGCAGTCGCTGCTAAGTCGTATTCTGCCCTTACGCTTCCCAAATGGTCTTTTATGTATGCTAAATGCCTCACTTTCTTCGATACTATATTAAAGGTTCCTTCTTCGGTATAAGTTTTTTGAAGGTTTGCCAGTCCGCTACCACTTTTGTTGTATATTTTATTACCTACATAATACCTGTACGATGTAAATCGGATGTTATCGGATGTAAGTTCCACTAAACTACCCATTGGCACAGATGTTCCCTTGGCTGTAAGTTCCTGTTCGTAAAGCAACGTCCCTGTTGCATCGTATACGTATTCGGCTACGTGCCCTTCTTCCATCTGCAGCTTATATGGTAAATTTAAATAATTATACTTTATTTTACTAATTCTTTTATTATAATCGGTCACCATATTTCCGTTTTTGTCGTATAAATATTCAGTGCCGAGGCTTGCCCTGTCCGTGAAAAACATGGTATTGTAGGTTGCTGTATTCCGCTCCCCATCGTCAACAGCCTGGAGTTGATTTCCATTGTATCTATATTGGAGCAGGTCGGGTGTAACAGTTTCATTCCACGACGGAGCATTCAGTGTATATGTTCTTTTCAGATCGGTTATATTCCCATGTTTATCGTACGACAAGCTTTCGTTAAATTCGTCCATGTTTACACCATTGGTATATTTATCAATCCGGTGGAAACGCGATTCTTTCAAGCGTCCAAGGTTATCGTAGTCGTAGGTATAACCATATCCATAATTATTCCCTATTCCATCTGTTTCGAATCCGTAAGAAACAGCCGATATATTACCATTATAATATGCTTTTTTAGAACCAATCAGCGGATAGGTGTTCTCGGTATTATAAGCTATATTTTGCCTGAATAGGCTATTTCCTGCATATGTAAGCCAGCCTCTTATGTTGTACAAATATTGTGTATTGAATTTAGCATTGTATATTTCCTTTGTTTGAAGCTGTCCGTGCTCGTTGTATTTCATTTCAGACATAACGATTGGTGTTTCGTTATTTACCTGATAGTTGGTTTTTATGAGGCGCCCTACATGGTCGTACTCGTAAACATATTTTTCCGAAGTGCTTGCGACTCCCGGAATGGTATCAAAAACTGTACGTTTGTTTACATGCCCAACTTTATTACGCTCAAATTTTTCGATTGTGAGCCCGTTCAAAAGATGATAAGTCATTTTTACATCGGGTTCGTCCGAAGTCTCGTCATACGTAAATGCTTTATAAATATTTCGTGGGGTATCTTCCAATGTTTCTATCCGTTGCCCTGTTGGTTTTAATGCAGCAATGATAAACTCCTTTTTATAGCGGGATTCTTGTGCTATATATGTCCTGAGTAATTCTGGAAACTGAGCAGATTGAGTATAATTATAGTTGTCGTAATAGTTTACTATCAACGACCGTGTATTATTTATCTGATCCGATGCCGGATAACTTCGCCATGTATACATGTCTCGGCTACTAGTGCTGAATTCTTCATAAACGACCGAATTTGCATCTACTGCCGATTGCATTTGAGCCCATGTTGCGCTTTTGTTTAATACACCTTCTATCACTATCCGACCGAATGCGTCATATTTATAAAATGTCCATTTATTTTCGATACGCTGATTTCCGTTTTGTTGCATTCTGAGTCTGTCGGCTTTGTCATATACATAATATGTCCAATCGCATCCAGGCCAACGACTAGCTATACAACGGTTTCGGCTGTCATAGGTATATGAATAGCAATACCCATGTACTTTTTTATCTTCTTCGTTTATCCATGTTCCATAATTGCTTGTTTTAGATGCTATATAATCGCTCGCCATTGGAGGGAGTACATAACGCAAATTACCATAAATATCATAAACATAATATGTATCGTATTTTTTTTCTTCATTAATCTGCCTGCTTAAAAGCAATTGCTTGGAAGAATTATAAAAAGTATACGAAATATTATTGTCCTCGTCTGTTGTTTTTATAACGTTTAGTGTACCTTCCAAATATTCGTCAAGTCCTTGCCCAGCCTGTCCGGCAAGTTTAACCTGACCCCAAATAAGTTTTGAGTCACTAGCCTCAAACCATAGACATTTTAAGTTGGCATCGTTGCTCCAATTTAATGTTTTTTCGGTTTTCATATGTTTATTACGACTTCGCCATGCTTTTCCCGGACCATATGATAATACGATATTACCCAAGCTGTTAAGATAAGTTGTTTCATAACTTGCATCATAATCGCCATACACGGCCAGCATATCTTCCTGCATATCAGATTCTGTATAAAAAGAATTTTCACGAAAAGGATCCATTGGTATGGGCAACGTTTTTACCACTTCATTGCCATTCATATCATGAACGTAGAATGTTGCAACATGCCTTTTTTCGGGCGATGCTTGTCGTTGTATTTTTTGATTCAAAGTTCCCAAACCATCATAAAAGCTATCTTCTATTATGCTTTTTTTTGCGTTCAGATATGTTTTTGCCCTTACTTTATTTACCGGAAGATAATCGTCTCCATTCGATTGGGCTAATAAGGCTGTGCTCTGTAAGGAAATAAGGATACCGATAAATACAATAGCTATATATATTAAATTTTTCATACTTCAATTATTAATATTCTATTAATACTGCTCTTTTGTTCGGAATTTATATTCAAACTCATTCATTACACCCAATTTCCGTGATTCGATCATTTGTAACCTGTCAAATTTATCGTAAGTAAATTTAGAACCAGAGCCTAAAAAATCTCCGGAAATGTACTCAACCTGCGATGATGGTGTGTATTTATAATGCTTTATTTTTACATCTTTGTTTTGAGCTTTAAATTTTTCAAAGAAATTATCAACAACAGAAATACCACTCCAATCAGTATTGCTGTTTCTTACTATATTTTGTAAGTCTTCGCCCAGAATTAATGCTGCTTCATCATAAGTAATATTATCTATAAGCATTGCCGGCTTACGTTTGCCGTAATCCCATATAATTGTTTTTGGAACCTGATCACGCCCTTTATATGTAAGCAAATTACCTTTCTTATCGTATTGTAAAAATTCATACTCCGTTGTCATGCTGTTAATATCACGTGGCGACGATTCTAATTTTGAAGGAACTAATATGTTTTGATACTCTAGAATACCTTCATATTTGGGATGACAGGATGTCCACATACAATGGCAATAGCGCATTGAGTCTTTTATTCCAGCCTGTTTAAATGTAACTCTTTCCGCTCCGGCAGCTATTCCATTTATAGTTTTTCTTATTTCTACAGGACTACCTATTCTAAACTGGTTTTCTAATTCTTTTAGTTCTGAATTTTGATTTTGTAGAAATATATCCGTCGGGTACCGATATAGTGTTTCGTATACATTTCCTGTTTGGTCTGTCACTATTTCTTTATGTAATTGGCTAACCCAAACCATTCTATCTTCACCAACAGGAGTACCTCGATAACTGTATGATGAATACTTATCTCTCTTTATATACAGAGGTCTTTCATTTTTTATATAATCTTTTATTATAGTTTGACTAACTGACTTATTATTCTCTTTTTCTATATAAGTTCTGGTTTCTTTTATTACATCATATTTTTGATAATACCGTTTATACTCATTACCTTTTTTAGCAAACCACAACCTAAACTGCCCTGTTCCTTCATACATATTTGCTTCTATAAAAAACGAAGCCATGTCAATAGCTAAACTTGAATAATTTGATTTAAAGTGAGTATGAGCAATATCACTATATTTATATTCTATAATTTCAGTTATGTCTTTATTATCAAGATAACTATA
The DNA here is from genome assembly GCF_010501065.1 of Dysgonomonas sp. 216. GTDB lineage: Bacteria > Bacteroidota > Bacteroidia > Bacteroidales > Dysgonomonadaceae > QVMM01. Next base: position 166,894 of record NZ_QVMM01000003.1, read on the forward strand.
TGTTGTTTGTTTTTTTAACTTTCCTGTCATATAATCCAAATCGGGAAAAGAAAAATCTGAAGATAGATAATTTATTTCAGTACTGCCTATAGTTGAATAAACGGCCTTCCTGAACTCTTCTAATATATCTCCCTCATAGTTTGTATATTCATATTCATTTATCATTGCAGTACCTACAGCATCAAACCTTATCTCTGTAACATTAGAATAACCAATATGGTATCCTGAGCTGTTAGACAATGGTATTATAGGAGTAATAAAATTTTTGGAGACAGCAATTTCATTTTCATAACCATATTCCTGTGGATATACTTTGGCATTAAATGATATTGTATTCATAGGAATCGTATATAATATTCCGCTTTCTAGAGCTCCTTTCATTTTCTTATAGGAATATTCTTTTTTCGACTTAAATATCTTGAAAGTCCCATTCATAGATGCATTGTCAATATCGTAATCTGTAATTCTTTTTATACGTAGCCCTCCGGCTTGTTGAACATCTGCTGTATACTTTAAAGTGAAAAAATCGGGATTATCAAGACTCCAACAGGAAGATATTAGGCAATGTTCATACTTATTAAATGATTTGTCAATGTATCGTTTATACCTATTAGCTTCATATTCAAAAATGCTACATCCTCCGGTCGGATAATTTATCCTCGTTAAAATACCATTCGGATACTTATCTAATAAATCGAAACTCTTATCGTAGCCCCAATAGTCAACAAAATCATCTAAATACAATCGGACATTTTTATAATTGTGATATTCGAAAGAATAGGATTTCTCTGGACTAGAAAAGTTTGAGGAAAAAGAGACTTTTGTAAGAAATAAGCGTTCGCTTTCTTTCAGATCATCTGCACGATCCCCTTCTTCGTTATAATAAAAATTTATTTGTTGACTTTTATGTCCTTCTCCTACGTTTGGTCCTGTTTTTTCATATAAATCAATATTGTCTAATCTTTGCCATCTTAAACCCAAAATTGGTTTGTCATAATATGCTCCAGAAAAATAACTAGGCCATCTCACATATTGCGAACTACCGAACAATCGAACAGGTGCTCCTCCCCATTCATGGTCTTGTTTCACTTTTTTTATTTGCAGATAAGGATACCTTAAATTTCTATCAATGTACAATATATACTACCTTTTTCCATCATAAAATCAGTATAACTACCAAAAGGAAATGTTCCTTCGTTCCGAGAACATGATTCGACTCCACGTCCAAAAGGAATATTTTTATATGGACGCTCATGGGAGTCACTACTATAAAAAGCCATTGCCTGCTTGTTGGGGACATGAAATATTTCTGTCAGATATACCGGAGATATCAAATTCCCTCCAATATAAGTTCGATCTCCATTATATTGATTCCCAAATCTATTTAATTCATCCATATTTTTGTAGTAATAACCTCCATTGCCCCCATAAAAAGAATTTTCTTTGTATTTATAGAAGTCGGCAATGAATGGACCTCTGTTATAGCTAAGCTCAAATAAAGTATTACCGTATTTATCTATTACTTTTGTTAAATACCAAGCATTTGCAATCCAACGATCTTTCCATTTCATTCCTTCGGCCAACTTCCATTCTCCTGCTCCGTTAATACTTGAATAAAAACAATGATTATCTAATTTCGATTCTCCAAAAATATTTTGATTAAAAAAATCCATCGAAAACTCTATTGCATTTATATCGTATCCAAACTCATAGAGAGTGCCTTCATCATCCCGTAAACGAAATCCAGCAATTACTGTAGGAAATGGAAACTTGGAAGGTATAACATCTCTGTATTGTTCTCCTTCTTCTACATATCCAGCATATCCAAATATTGGTGCTATAAAATTATGTTCTTCATCTCGATCCAATATTTTATCTCGTGATCTGGATGCCCGAAAGATAACCTCAATATTCCAATCGCTTTGCACATGCCACTGTTTATCTGAACCGTAAAAAAACTTTCCTGTTTTCCCCATGACATTAAAAGTAAATACATCAGCTTCTAAATCAAGTGCATTCCCATTGTTTTCAAAATTTGCTAAATAGTTATAATTATTACTTTCTACAATTTCAAAAAAGCCACCTTTTTCCACAACCCATGATTCACCATTACTAGGATCTACGGCATCTGAACAACCATTCATTCGGGGTAATTCATCCTCATACCCATGAACAGTGCGTGTGATTACTCCTCCGGCAACCAAGCTCCAATTTTGTCCAACTGATGAAGGATGTTGGTTTATCCTGATCCCAGAAGCATCATAACTAAGATACACTGGCATGTCAACAATTCCGTTTTTGAATTCATGAATGGGAATTGTTACATTAGGTGTTCCTGTAAATAAAGATACCGGAACATCCCCGAATTTACCCAAACTTGCAGCATTTGGACTCTGTATATTTACAGGCATAGGTCTTTGTATCGAATGGTCTGCATTAACATAGATAGAAAAAAACAAACATAATATTGGCAATAGCTTCTTTTTCATAGCTTTTATTTTGAGTTATTAGTTTTTTAAAATTTTTTCAACAATCTGTTCATTACCTATATTAAAATGAAGAAAATAGGTACCACTGCTTAATCCAAAACAGTTAATAGACTCTTGGTATAGACCTGCTTGTTTGTTATATTGGTATATTCCGGTGATTTTCTTACCACTTACATCATATAATGAAATACTTACATCAACATCGTATGTCAGATAATATTCTATATTTAGTAGTGAAGCAATTGGATTAGGATAAAAGTTATAGGCAAAGTTGTTATTATATTTAAACTCTCCGATGTTTTTTTCATTCAGATCAGACTTTGGTTTTAAACTATTGTGAAGGCTATCTAAAACTGACAAGTTTTCACTATCATCAGCTAAGTAATAATGTTTCAATGGAGAATAAAAAAATGCCAACTTAAAAAACTCTTTGGTATGTTCATTATTGGTAGTACTCTTTGTTGTCTCGAAGATGGGATATCGATAGCCAGTAGCATACCATTGATAAGTTTCTATTTCAATGGTTTCTGAATCTGTAGATAAATAATACCTTATACTGTCAATTTCTAATAAATGAGCATCTTTTATCTCATCGCTAGTCAACAATGGAGATAATTTTTCTATGTATTTTTTATTAGTCTTTATCCGTAAAATATTATTTAAAGTATCTTTATTAGGAAGTATAATCATGCCTGAGGCATCAACTATCTGTGATTGAACACCGATTACATCCAAAGATAAAAAATCACAATATTTACCTTTTCCTTCATAATACTTAAAATAAGACTTCCCATATATTTCTGGAAATATCTTTGTTATTTCAGGGCGAATATTTATCATTTTTGTTTTAGGATTTTCATATCCTTTCAGGAACAATGAATCATTTATTATATGGTAATAATATCTTGTATCATGTTCGATACCAACTATTACTGTTTCTTTCTCTTGTAGATTAAGAACAATACTGTCTCCAGCTAATAAATAAGTTGAATCATTTAACATCCAAGGTTTAGTGTATGATAGTATATATGATTCATTTATGGTTTGTAATTTGCTAAAATCCCAGACTACATTTTGTCCCGATCGTCCTGGGTCTTTATATTCTATCTGTTGCTTAATAATCTCATCTCCAATACGGATAACATTGTTTTTGTGTGTTATTTGTGCAGATAAAGACAATACAAGGAATAATAAAAGTAGGGTTAATGACATTCTCATAGCATTGTTGGTTATTTATTTAATATTTGTTTTTTTGCTTAAAAATAAAAAAAATTATATAAACAATATAATTCGGAAGCAAAATAATTACACTTTCTTAAAATTTATAATGCAGCAATGCTATACCTTTATAGAAGAAATGAGTACAAAAATTATCCAAGTAAATCTTTGCTGGGATTAAGTAATAATTTCGGAAGCTTTTTTCGAGAAAGAATTAAAATTTGTGAATACAAATAATTTGTGTAAAAAGAGTCGGGATGAGATGACTCGAACATCCGACCTCCACGTCCCGAACGTGGCGCGCTACCAACTGTGCTACATCCCGATTTGTAGCACAAATTTAAACCTATTTCTATTGTCAAACAAGAATTATGTTAAAAAAATAATGTTACTGATTATCTTTTGTCTTATAAATATTACTGAATTTGGGTAAAATAAGTAGTCGTAAAGATACATCATAGTTCAAATAGCTCCATATCCAGTCAAGAAATACCGAAACTTTGTTCTTCATACCAACAATCGATAGAATATGCACTATCAGCCATAACCACCAGGCTACAATACCACTAAACTTAAATTTGCCTAAATCGGCAACAGCTGCATTACGACCAATTGTTGCAAGCGATCCTCGGTCAGAATAGACGAACTTTTTGAAGTCAGTTTCCTTGTTCGCATTACGATTCAAGTTTTTTGCCAAATTTTGAGCCATTTGCATTGCTACCTGAGCTACCTGAGGATGTCCTTTCGAGCTCTTCTCCGAAATTAAAATGCATGTATCTCCAATCGAAAATATATCATTATACCCCTTTACTCTGTTGCATTCATCAACAACCATGCGCCCACGATTGTATGCATCTTCATTTAAGCCTGTAATTGTGTTTGGTTTAATGCCTGCAACCCATAATACATTGCTCGAAATAATACGGGTACCATCACTAATTTCTACACACAAATCTTCGTAGCTTTTAACCGATTTATCCTGATGCAGAATTACTCCACGGTTTGCTAAAGTATTTGCAGCATTAGCAGATGCGTTTTCTGACATACCAAATAATAGGCGAGGGGAGGCATCTACTAAATGTATCTCCATTTTAGAAAAATCGAGCTCCGGATAGTCTTTAGGCAATATCGTTTTTTTCATATCCGCTAAAGCACCGGCTAATTCAACACCTGTAGCTCCACCACCAACAATAACAAATGTCAGTAATCGTTTTAATTCATCTTCATTTTTTGCATTCAAGGCATTCTCTAAACTCATAAGAATACGATTTCTCATAAGCAGAGCCTCGGGAATAGATTTTAAAGCAAAAGTTGTTTCCCTAAGCTGTTCATTTCCAAAGAAATTAGTATCGCACCCTGTCGCAATAACCAAATAATCGTATTTTATTTCGCCAATTGTGGTTTCTACAATTTTTGATTCAGAGTTTATATGTTTAGCTTGGCAAGTTCTAAAATGAAAATCTTTCTCGTTTTGAAATGCTTTGCGGTGAGGGTAAGAGATAGAACTCGGCTCGAGACCACCTGTAGCTACCTGATAAAAAAGAGGTTGGAACTGGTAATAATTTACCTTGTCGATAAGAACAACCTGATAGGCTTTATGGTTTATTTTTTTTGCCATCTGTAAACCAGCAAAACCACCACCAATAATTACAATTCTTTTCTTCCCTTTACTATTGGGAATGTTAGTTATTGATTCCACTTTAAGTCAAAAGCTTTTACTGTTTAACAATCTTTTTTTCTCTATTACAAAAAAAGAACCTTTTGATTAAAAGATTCTTTTCATAGTATGTTACGTTATGCTGTTTTATCCGAACCTTTCATCTTTGCCCGAACAATCTCAAATATACCCGGCATTATTGATATGATTATGATCAAAACAACAATTAGCTTCAAATTATTTTGAACAAACTGAAAATCACCAACAAAATATCCTAACAAACAGAATATAGAAATCCAAGCTACTCCACCTATCACATTAAACGAAAAGAAATGCTTATAAGTCATTTTTCCCATACCTGCTACAAATGGAGCAAATGTTCTTACAATAGGTACAAATCGTGCAATTATAATCGTTTTGCCACCGTGCTTTTCGTAAAAATGATTTGTTTTCTCCAGATAACTTTGTTTGAATATTTTTGAATTCGGATTTCGAAATAATTTTTCGCCAAAGAATCGCCCAATTGTATAGTTTAACGCATCTCCAAGAACAGCTGCCACAATTAATACTCCTACCAATACAGTTATATTTAGGTCATTATCTGGTCTGTGTGCTAGTATTCCGGTTAAAAAAAGAAGCGAATCGCCCGGCAAAAAAGGAGTAACAACCAATCCTGTCTCACAGAATATAATAAGAAACAGAATTGCATATACCCACATTCCATATGTATTAACTAATGTATCGAGGGTAGTTTCGGTTTCAGTTAATAATTGAACAAGAAAATTCCAAATTTCATGAAAAAGTTCCATATATTTTTATTTATGTAATCTATTCTCTTTTTTATGTTTTACAGCACAAAGATAGTCAATTTATCAGAACAATAAAGCTAATATAAATCGCATCCTATAGTTAATTGCAAAAAGCTTTTTCTATTTGATATCCAAAGTTATCAATATTAAAACAAAATGACGATTTAGCTTTTTATAACGTTACAGAAAATACAAAAGCAACCTAAATAAATTAGATTGCTTTCATTTTATAAAGAATATCAATGTATTAGTAACGTCCTTCCACAGCATTCCAATCAATTATCTTCCATATTTCAGAAAGATGATCGGCACGTCTGTTCTGATAATCCAAATAATAAGCATGTTCCCAAACATCAAAACCTAATAGGGGAGTAAGCCCCTTTGTTACAGGATTACCTGCGTTTGGTTCTTTTTCGATAGATAGTTTTCCTGAAGCATCTTTGGCCAACCAAACCCAACCTGATCCAAATAAACCAGCTCCGGCTGTATTTAATTCTTTTTTGAAATTTTCGAATGATCCCCATTTAGCATTAATTGCTTCAGCTAATTTACCTTTTGGTTCACCACCTCCGTTAGGCGAGAACGATAAAAAGTATATATTATGGTTAAGGGTTTGCCCTGCATTATTGAAAATAGCTCCATCGCTTTCTTTTACAATAGTTTCTAAATCAGCATTTTCAAATTTAGTACCAACTACCAGATTATTAAGATTATTAATATAGGTTTGAAGGTGTTTACCATAATGAAGTTCAATTGTTTGCTTACTGATTACAGGTTCTAGTGCGTTTGTTGCATAAGGCAACTTTGGTAATTCAAATTTCATAATTTTTTCGTTTTTATTATTTGTTAATATTTCGTTATTGTTTGCTGTAGCATTTATTACTACCATAAAACATATGATTAATGTTATCGAAATAATTCTATTCATTTTTATATATTCCTTCTGGTTCTATCAAATTAACAAACAGAAACCAATATTGTTTATCAATAAATTATAGATTCTCTCTAATTCTCATAGGTATTATATATATAGTAAACAAATTACAGTCGCAAACATATATAAATATATTTGTTCTATAATTACCATTATGTTTAATAATAGGTTTTAAATATTGAAAATTAATCTTCTATGACTCCCATTCTTACTTTTCTATTTTTACTCCACTTCAGACTCTAAAGATAATATGCCACAAAAAATTGCACTCATTTGTAGGCTTTTTATACATTTGCAGTCTATTATTTCAACTTAGTATAAAAATGAGAATAGATATAATATCAGTATTACCTGAGATAGTTGAAGGATCGGTCAATTTTTCAATCTTAAAAAAAGCACAAGATAAAAATCTAGCAGAAATTGTAATTCACAATCTCAGGGATTACACTAACGACAAACATCGCCGTGTAGATGATTATCCGTTTGGTGGCGAAGCTGGAATGGTTATCCAAATTGAACCGGTTGACAATATTATATCTTATTTGAAAAATCAGAGAAATTACGATGAAATAATATTTACTTCTCCAGATGGAGAACAATTTAATCAGAAGATGGCTAATACAATGTCATCTATGGATAACATTATTATTTTGTGCGGGCATTATAAAGGAATTGATTACAGAATACGTGAACATTTAATTACCAAAGAAATATCTATTGGCGATTTTGTTCTTACAGGTGGCGAACTTGTAGCCGCAATGATTGCCGATGCTATTGTACGTGTTATTCCCGGAGCTATCGGAGATGAGCAATCTGCCCTCTCCGACTCTTTTCAGGATAATTTATTGGCTCCTCCGGTATATACCCGCCCTGCTGACTACAAGGGCTGGAAAGTACCTGAAATACTACTATCAGGTCATCAAAAGAATATTGATGATTGGAAATTGCAGAAAGCAGTTGAACGTACCAAACTTTTAAGACCGGATTTATTGTCTGATTAAAACTTATAAAAAATTAAACGGAAAGCTGCCCGATTAAATCTTTTACGTGGCTAATATTATGCTTATCCAAATACTCTTTTATACCTTCGGCAACTTTTACTGAAATTGCCGGGTCTATAAAGTTATATGTACCTATCTGAATAGCCGATGAACCGGCCAAGATGAACTCAATAGCATCTTCCCAGCACGATATTCCCCCCATACCTATAATAGGGATGTTTACGGCATTATATGTTTGCCACACCATACGCAATGCTACAGGTTTAACACATGCACCCGACAGTCCGCCAGTAACAGTAGACAGTATAGGCTTACGTTTGTTTATATCGATAGCCATTCCCAACAAAGTATTTATAAGAGAAAGGCAATCGGCTCCTTCTCCCTCTACAGCTTTGGCTATCTGAGTAATATCGGTTACATTTGGAGATAACTTTACTATCAAAGTTTTAGGATAAACTTTTCTTACTGCTTTTACTACATTCGCAGCCGAATTTGCACATGTTCCAAAAGCCATACCGCCTTCTTTTACATTAGGGCATGATATATTCAGCTCAATAGCTGGTATTTTGTCTAAACCTACCAAACGTTCGGCACATTCGGCATAGTCTTCGATAGTAGAGCCCGAAACATTTACAATAACATTTGTATCCAAATCTTTTATTTCGGGATAGATATTTGAAACAAAGTAATCTACACCTTTATTTTGAAGCCCAACAGCATTCAGCATACCCGAAGGAGTTTCGGCCATACGAGGATAAGGATTTCCCTGACGTTCGTGTAAAGTTGTTCCTTTTACGAATATTCCACCTATTTTAGATAAATCCATAAAATCGGAAAACTCTTTTCCGTATCCAAAAGTACCGGATGCTGTCATTACCGGATTTTTAAGTTCGAGTCCGGCTATATTTATTTTCAATTTATCCATGTCAAATCTTTTATATTAAATACAGGACCTTCGCTACACACACACACATGACCATCTTTGGTTTTCTCAACACAACATAAGCACACTCCAAAACCACAAGCCATTGTATTTTCGAGCGATACTTCGCATTCTATATTATTTTTTGCTGCATATTGTGCAACAGCCATCATCATAGGCTTAGGTCCACATGTGAAAATGTTGTCGAATTTTATGTCTGTTAAAATCGAGTGATTTGTTACATAACCCTTTTCTCCTAACGATCCATCTTCTGTTGTACAATAAACTTCGCCATATTTTGCAAATTCGTCTAACTGTAACAGGTCGGCTTTAGAACGTGCCCCTAACAAAAAGTTGGGTTTATAGCCTTTTTCTTTAAGTTTTGCACCTAAATACAGCATAGGAGCAGTACCTACACCACCTCCGATGAGCAACAAGTTTTTATTATCAGATACAGAATCGAGCGAAAAAGTATTACCTAGGGGCAAAAGCATATTCACAATATCAGCTTTTTTATATTGGCACATTTTACGTGTACCTTCACCCACAACTTGCACCAGAAGCCATAACTCATTAGTATCTTTATCCACAAAATTTACCGAAATAGGACGACGTAAAAATGGTTTAGGTGAATCGTCGACTCTCACTTCTACAAACTGTCCGGGATACATATCGGGCAATAGAGAGCCGTCTGTTGTAGTGAATTTTATCAAACAATAGTTTTGGTTTAGTTGAACATTATCTGTAACAACCAAATCTAGCATTTTTTTCATTTATCTTGTTTTTATAGATAATATAATGTATTTCACAATACAAAGTTAATTAAAATAACAACAAGATTCTTTTCTTCAACAGACTTTAAAGAGGTTCATTTTCGGCATTAAACGACTCGAATGTATTATCGGTGTAATAAATAATTATCTTACTTATTTTTTTAGCAGCCTTTTCGCGGTATATAATGCGCTCTGTTACAGTTTTTTGAATATTATCTTGAGGTGTTTTAACCTCTATTTCCTTGTCTTCTTCAACCAAATCTGTATAAACGGGTTCATTTATCACATTCTCGGAAGCAAATAAATCTTGAGAAAATAAATCAGATGCCGAAAGTTGATTATTGTTTGTTGTAACAACTAACGAAGGCTGACTTGAATTAACAATATTGACTTCATCTTTATACATTGAACCATTTCCCGTTAAAAGCCAATCCGAATTTATTTGTGGCATTTTTGCTAATATCCGAGTTATAACTTCAAGACTGGGCTTATTACGTCCATTTAATATATGAGATATAACTGCTCTACCAATATCAAGATTATCAGCAAAACGGGCGGGCGTTAAATTCTCAGCTTCGATTATCGATTTTATGCGATTTATCATATACAATAATATATAAATAAGTGTATAAGTGAATTACAAATGTATAAAATATAGTTCACAAAAGCAAACAACAAATGTAATTTACGCGATAAACAAATGTAATTTTTAATAGAGCTAAATTAATGCACATTTGTATACACTAGGGCGTGAAGATAGAACGATAATAAAAAACATATTAAAGTAACACTTTAAAAAAATAATATATCTTGCTGATAATATTGTGATTTATAAATATAATTTGAAATACATACGTCATTAAACCGTGTTGTTTGGTATTTCATACATTTAACCTAAACAATAACTTTATATAATAAATATATTATATTGGCTTTGAGAATAATACACTTGAAAATATTGTAGTATTACGGCTATATATAGAGGTTTACATACCTATATCATACATTTGTTACATGACACCTTTTGTTGAGTTTACTTTTGTATATTTTAATATTCGAGCAGTAAGTTTACAAATGTACATCGGAAATATATGCCTACAATAAACTTTTGTCAACATTTGTACAGGTATACTTTTGTATAAATATACATTTGTTCTAACCTATATTACATACAAACATAAACTCCGTGAGAATTGAATATTTCAAAACAATTAACCCTTCGGTCTTGAAAAACTCAATCTGACTAATAGATAAAATTCGATAAAAAAATAGGATTTATATACTATAAACAGTGGTATCTTCTATTAACTGCCTATACAGATTATTTTGGGAAAGAATATAATTATTACCAACCAAAAAGAGTTGTTGGCGGGCACGAGTTAAAGCTACATTTAATTTACGATCTACATTTCTCTCTCTGTTCCAATTGCAGAAAAAATCTAATTGGTAAGGCTTATTAATACAAAACGACATAATAATAATATCTCTTTGGCTACCTTGGTATCGTTCGACGGTATCAACCATTATATTTTGTAGCTCAGATATCCTCACCTCTTCTAGTTTATGTTTTATTAATGCTATTTGATTACGGTAAGGAGTAATTATGCCCAATGTTTTACGGGGATTAAAATCCAGTCCATTTGTTTTGTATACATCGATAACTGCTTTTGCAATACGCACTACAACATCAGCCTCGGTCTCGTTTACTTTATCGCTAATAACATTAGTACTTACATCTGTACAAGGAATAAAAGCTTTTCGATATTTAGCTACCAGATTATGCGCTCTGTCCGATTCATTCAAGCAACTAAGCTCCAATGGTTCGTTTTGCCACAACGATGCAGGCAACAGCATATTATCGTAAAAATAAGTATTCGGATAGGATGCCAATTCAGTATGCATTCGCCCTTGATATGTAAGAATTGCATATGCATTGTCCCATCCTTTATTTTGACATATACGAAATATCCGTTCGAAATAAGATTCACGACAATCAAATAACTCTAATTGATTCAGCTTTTCATCAATTACCTGTGATTTATCTTCGCTCTGAAGGGTTATTGTCGATAATTGCTTATGATCGCCAATCATTATATATTTATCGAACATAGGTAACAAGCCTATAATTTGTGGTTCCAATATCTGAGAAGCTTCATCTATTATTGCTACATTAAATTTTTTGAGTTCGAATAATTCTGGTTTATTTGATATGGCAGCTAAAGTTCCTACAAATATTCTCTGATTCTGTATAACTTTACGTAGCTCATCTCTCGATTTTGTATTTGCCGATATATTTTGTAATAATCTGTGCCTATATGGTTCTCCACATGATAACTCTGTTCCGATACGGATATATTTAATAATATCTTCGTTCTCCGAATTTAGTGCATTTTCTATAGCTTCGCACAACTCATCAACAGCCCTGTTTGTGTAAGCTAATACCAGAATATTATTTTGCGGATTAGTGTAAATCTCCTCAATTAAACGACGGGCATATATTGAGGTTTTACCTGTACCAGGAGGACCAACTATAAGAAAATAATCTTTTGCCGCTAATGCCTTATCTATGATACAACTTTGTTTTTCTTCTTTGGATAAGTTTGCGTTATGAGGTATCTCCTCATAATTTGTTTCAGGTGCGGTTGCACCAAGTATCAATTCTCTTTTTTCAGGAGACACACATAGAAAAGAAAACAGGCTTTTAAACATATTGATATAGGTATGATCCAGATTATCATGTTCTAATACCCAATATTTGTACGAAGTTAAATATTTCTTGTTTTTTTGTTTGTACCTGAACCTTACTAAAACTTGTTTTGCTGTAATCCAGACCACTGTACCTTTCAGAATTTGGTTTGTCAGTACAGTATCATTTTCGTTTTCGCGTGGATACAGAATACATATCTCTCCTTCCCTAAAATTGACAAACTCCGAATCGGAAATGCGATTAAATAATATCTTCATATCGTTGCCCGAATCGTCAATATCTTCTATTTCAAGTCCGGCTATTAAATCAAAAGCTTCCTTTCTCTCTTCAAACTCTTTATTCCACAAAGACGAAACACCGTTGGCCGATTCGTAAGCCTCGTCCCCTATTTTTTGTAAATATAATTCACGGGTTAAAAAACTGACAAACCGATAGAAGTACCTTTGTTCGGTATCGGATATGTTTTCCAATATTTTTTTCAGCCCGGTTAATTTATCAGCAAAAAAAGATGGGATACGGCTATAATTATCTGGGTCGAACATTTCTGTAAACAAATGTTCAACAACCTCTGTATTACCTATATACAAGTCGTGTTCGGTTGCAATAATTAAATTACGAATGTTAACTATTTCTTTTTCAAGCGTTTTATACGAAGCTGACATCCGTATATTTTGTCCGCATTGGTCGGCAGATGAATATAATATTGAGGAAAAGATTTTACGTGATGTTTTTGAAAATACACTTTGTATTATAAGACGGTATATTACTGTCTGTACCTCATGGTTTATAGCTATTTTAGTAGGATCGTTGAACGGAAAAGGTATCTTACCCGATTTCAATTCTATAATTTTGCTGGGATTATTCTCTTCATCCGAAAGTTGAAGCAAATCGAGCCGCCCTTGAAACCCAAATTTTTCACAAAAAAAAGCAGGTTCTAACGTACATTGTTTCGTATCTATCTCATTTGCAGGAAAATCATGTACCACTACCCTCTTTATATTATCGAATTGGGCTTGGGCTTTCAGCATAAATTCAACAAAATCAGACTTTTCCTTTATATCATTACAACTGGTATACTCAAAAGGTGACATTCTGAATGCTTTCAAGAACAAATCGTTAAACTTCAGCAATTCAGGAGAATCGCTATAAACTAATTCGTCAAGAAAGAAATTCGCTAAATTACCTAATAGTATATGTTTGGAAGCTGCGACAGGCTCAAATCGTTTTCTGAAATAATGGAGATATGATTTCCCATAATTTTGAAAACATTCGGCCAGAGATGACGCATCTACTAAATAATCGGGTTCTAATACAATATAACGAGGTATAACGTAGTTTGTTTGTAAGTCGATAGATGAATTTACGAGATTAAGCTGTACATTAATCCATAATCTGTCTATTGTTGGATTAAATGAATCGTTTACATTTCGGACATTGTATTTAACTATAATCTCATTACCTTCGGCTATATTGGTATAGCAATAAAGCAATTCTTTTTCTTTATCAATTGCAATTAACTGTACCCGGATTTTATCGGGAAGATTGAAATCTGAAGTAGGTTTCGGGTAATCTCCGAGCAAAGACTCCCCTACTCTATTACCTATGTAAACAACTGAAACAAAACAAATTACAATACTTTTAGCCTGTTCGTATTTCGTCCCCGATATTATATTATTATCGTCTTTTAGTAAAAAAGAGGCTTTAACCCTAATGTTTTGGAGTTGCCATTCTAATTTTCCCGATAATCCATATTTTTGAGCAATAAAAACTAACCTCGAAAACAAAGAAGGGAATTGTAAGACTTCGTTTTGTGTAATGTCTTTACAACTCCGCTCCAATATTCGCTTCAAAGCAATATACTTCTCTCTGAATGTGATATTTTGCTTATCAACACTTTGTATATCAGCTACAAATTCTTCGTATTTTTGTTGATTAGTCTCTGAGGCGAACATCTAAATTATTTCCTAGAACTACATATAACCGTCCAACCGACATATCGGAGTATCCTCTTATGATAACATCAATACGTCCATTTCTGTTAAGCAATTTCATTGCCTGATAAATGAAATCTTTATATGCACGATCATTTGTGAAAAAGCGATCATCATCGGGACGAGGACCAATACTAGCCCGATAGTTCAACCTTAAAGTCTCTCCATTTATCGTTATATCGTATAATCTTATTAAATCCCCTACTCTTAAATCTCCATCAAGTTCAATCCACGAGTTTAGTGTTTCAATTTCGATAATATCACTCGTTCTGTGTCCAATATTTAAGTCTCTTAAATAAATAGTCGACGATATCTCGAAATTTCCATCCCAGTCAACATATGGCATTTCATAGTCAAAAGTAGTTGTTTCCCAATAATCCTCTTCACACGATGTGAAACCTATTACAATTATTATAGCTAATACTACAGAATAAATCTTTTTCATACCTGTTCTAATTTCAATAATGTTCTATTATATAGATATAACGTAATATCTTTATTTATGTTTCAATCAATAAAATTACTGAAGCAACAAAGTTAAGCAAATATTATCGAAAATATGGATATTATTATCTATAGAGTAGCTAGTTTATTTATCGGTAAAAGATCGCTTACTTCGATACTGTAAAAATCATCTGAAATGTCAGATATGTCAGTTTTTTGAAAAACATGCACTTCAACAGATTACAGACTACATTTAATTCTATATAGATAGAATTAACAAGCATTTATAATCACAAGATGTAGAAAAAATAAAATAAATTTGTTACAAAAATTTGGCGATTATCGTTATCACAATAGAATGGAATTAGAAAAGTTCAAAATAGTTGTTCTTCCTCTCCGTGAAAAGTTACTAAACTTTGATAAAGGAAAAGGACCCGATATAAAGGCCTACAACATTGGTGTTATGCTCTGCTTTTAATTTCGAAAATATTTATTCAATCTTATCTATCTATTAGGAACTATACAACAAACGGATCTAAAACAATTTATGAGTTACAATATATGGAAAACAACAAAATCTGTCAGATCTGTCAGGTTTTCTGTAAAAACCTATCGAAAAGCGATTACCGCAAGGACGTAATTCTACACAAATAGAATAAATAATTACAGGAGTGATATTTGATTACAAAACTCTAAATTTTAAGCAAATAAATTGGTTTATACGTTTAAAATCAATAACTTTGCATCGTTTTTCAATAAAATAAAGTCTAACTTATTAATTTACTGACCAATAAAGGTCAAAAACAAAGAAAATGATTGAATCAGACAAATTAAAAAATGTTCAGCCTCTCGATGGTTTCGATTGGGATGCGTACGAACAAGGCGATACTTACGGAGATGTAAGTAAAGAAGATTTGGTTAACACCTACGACCAGTCGTTGAATAAAGTGAACGACAAAGAAGTGGTTATGGGAACTGTAACTGCAATGAACAAACGCGAAGTTGTTGTTAACATTGGTTACAAATCGGATGGTGTGGTTTCGATGAACGAATTCCGCTACAATCCTGATCTTAAAATTGGTGACGAAGTAGAAGTTTACATCGAAAGCCAAGAAGACAAAAAAGGACAATTAGTTCTTTCACACAAAAAAGCCCGCGTATCTCGCTCTTGGGATCGTGTTAACGAAGCTCTTGAAAAAGACGAAGTTATCAAAGGTTACATTAAATGCCGTACAAAAGGTGGTATGATTGTTGACGTATTTGGTATCGAGGCGTTCTTGCCAGGTTCTCAAATAGACGTTAAACCAATCCGTGATTATGACGTATTTGTAGGAAAAACAATGGAATTCAAAGTTGTGAAAATCAACCACGAATTCAAAAATGTTGTTGTATCTCATAAAGCTCTTATCGAAGCTGAACTTGAACAACAGAAAAAAGATATTATCTCGAAACTGGAAAAAGGTCAAGTGCTTGAAGGTACAGTTAAAAACATCACATCTTACGGTGTATTTATCGACCTTGGTGGCGTAGACGGACTTATCCATATTACAGACCTTTCTTGGGGACGTGTTCAACACCCTGAAGAAGTGGTTAAATTAGACGAGAAAATCAACGTTGTTATCCTTGACTTCGATGATGATAAAAAACGTATCGCTCTTGGTCTAAAACAACTTACTCCTCATCCATGGGATGCATTGAACGCAGACCTTAAAGTTGGCGACAAAGTGAAAGGCAAAGTTGTTGTTATGGCCGACTATGGTGCATTCATCGAAATAGCTCCGGGTGTAGAAGGTCTTATCCACGTATCTGAAATGAGCTGGACACAACATCTTCGTAGCGCTCAAGACTTTATGAAAGTAGGTGACGAAGTAGAAGCTATTGTTCTTACTTTAGATCGTGACGAGCGTAAAATGTCGTTAGGTATCAAACAATTGAAACCAGATCCATGGGAAAATATCGAAGAAAAATATCCTGTTGGAAGCAAACATACTGCTAAAGTACGTAACTTCACTAACTTCGGCGTATTTGCTGAAATAGAAGAAGGTGTAGACGGACTTATCCACATTTCTGACCTTTCTTGGACTAAGAAAATCAAACACCCAAGCGAAATCACTCAAATAGGTGCTGACATCGATGTTCAGGTTTTGGAAATCGACAAAGAAAACCGTCGTTTGAGCCTTGGTCACAAACAATTGGAAGAAAACCCATGGGATGTGTTTGAAACAATATTTACTGTTGGTTCGGTACACGAAGGTACTGTTATCGAAATGGTAGACAAAGGTGCTGTAATTGCTCTTCCTTATGGAGTTGAAGGTTTTGCTACTCCTAAACACTTAGTGAAAGAAGACGGATCGCAAGCTCAAGTTGAAGAGAAACTTGAATTCAAAGTAATTGAATTCAACAAAGATTCGAAAAGAATTATTGTTTCTCACAGCAAAGTTTACGAAGACGAAAGACCTGAAGCTAAAGAAGCTGCAGAAAAGAAAACTAAGAGAACTAAGAAAGAAAATGATGCTCCACAAATGACTTCGACTTCTGCCGAAAAAACAACTCTAGGCGATATTGAAGAATTAGCTGCATTGAAAGAAAAACTTTCTGGCGAAAACAAATAAAAACCACAGCTAGATTATACTGATTATGATATGCTCTTTCATTAAAGAGCATATCATTTTTTTTTATACCTATTTTATCTATATTTTATGCACATCCATTTTTGCATCAATATTTTTAAATTTTGAGACATATAAAACAATAAGAAAAAGTTAAATACCTTTACCTTTAGTCTTTATTAAACTCATTAATATTACTACCATGCAAAAATTGTTATTAAGTATTTTATTAATCTTATACTTGGTGAGTTGTAAACTCGAAAAAAACACAGAAATAAAGGTTGCAACATTTAATATTCGCTACGAAAACTCGGATGATGCGCCTAACACATGGGACAATAGGGTGAAACACGTTTGCAAATTTATAAAAGAGAATAATTTATCTGTAATCGGCTTTCAAGAAGTATTATTCAGCCAATTACAAGATATGAAAGAAAATTTGCCTCAATACGAATTTATAGGAGTAGGACGAGACGATGGAAAAACTAAAGGAGAATATGCTTCTATTGCTTTTTTGAAAGATTCGTTCGAAAAAATAGATGACAATACATTCTGGCTTGCTGAGAACCCCGATAGTATAGGTGTATTAGGTTGGGATGCTAAATGTACCCGTATAGCAACTTGGGTTAAATTAAAAGATAAAGAGAATGGCAAAATTTTTATGCTTGTAAACACGCATTTCGACCATATAGGAACAGAAGCCCGTAAAAACAGCGCATTGTTAATCATCAATAAAATTAAAGAAATAGTAGGCAACAACCCTGCGTTGCTAACAGGCGATTTTAATGTAACAGACGACTCTGATGCTTATAGAACAATAACAACCAATAACTTTATATTAAAAGATGCCCATAAAATAGCAGCAGAAATTACAGGCAGTGAATATACATACCATAATTTCGGGAAAAATCAGGAAAACGAAAGAACTAAAATAGATTTTATATTTGTTACACCTAATATAACAGTATTCAAATCGGAAATACCACATACTCAGATAGATTCTGTTTTATATCTATCCGATCACAATCCTCAGATTGTAAATGTAGCTTTTTAACTTATTGCAGCTTGGGAGGCAATTTACCACATAAATAGGTTTATTATTTCTCTTTATTAGTCGAAATAACAACCAATGAAAACAAGAATTATTCTTTGTCTAAAGAATAAATAGTATATTTGTTTTCATTCATTTGTGTTATAATAAAAGTAAAAATTGGAATTTGTCCCTAGGAGAATGCTATGAATAAAATATTTGAAATATTGAAACAAAAGAAATTACAAATATTCTTTTTGTTTTATATTTTTTTGGTCTTACCTTTTCTTTGTATACTGGCACAGAATCTGTCAATTTTCGAGACTAGTTTTATAATTATAATAAACATTCTGTTATTTCTGTCAGTTTTATTGCTGTCGCTATTCATGTCTACTAAGACTGAGAAAATTATATACTCAATAATATTGGTAATTTCTATATTACCCGGAACCATATTCTTAGGTTATTTGCTTTTTGCAAAGGTGCTACTTGAACAAAACAGCATTACCAGCCTTTTTGAAACGAATCCGGAAGAAAGCAAGGAGTTTCTCGTCTACTATCTTAATTCATGGGTAGTTTTGGGGGTATCGTTTTATGCTATTTTACCGGCTGTAATGGTGGGCCTAATGCGTTCAGCCAAATCATTGACAATACGTAAGCATAAAAAACTGTTTATTATTGCATTAACAACAGTTTTGGCGATTGTCTTTATTCCCAACATTTCTAAGTCGGTGTATTTTCTCAACTTTTACAGAACCTATATATCATACAAGATAAGAGTAAAAAAAGAAACATGGGGCATTGCTGAACGACAAAAACACCCTTACGAAGTTTCCAATATGTATGCCGATTCTATACCTCAAACAATAGTAGTTGTTATTGGTGAATCTCAAAGCAAAAAGCACATGCAGCTTTATGGATATGAAAGAAAAACCAATCCATTGCTTTCGGCAAAAAACGATAGTTTGCACATCTACACAGATGTAGTGCCACCTCAAGTACACACTATTCCGGTAATGAGATCTATCCTTACTCTTGGAGAACATGATTGCCCTGAATTTTTTATTGAGAAACCATCTCTATTTGAGTTGTTCAACAGAGCAGGATATACAACATACCTAATAAGCAATCAATCTTTTGGTGGTCCGCTGGGAACCAGCTATGATGTACTTCTTAATCTGGCACAACATAAGTATGACTTGTCTTCGGAAAACAAACATGACGAAGTTGTGCTCAAAACCTTTACTAAAGCCTTAAAAAAGGCTCCGGCCAATAATAAACTAATTGTTATCCATTTGATAGGAAATCACATGGCTTATAAGTTCAGATATCCACCTCAGTTCGCAAAGTTTGATAATACTAAAGACGACTTTATAAAGCCAAACAATTTTATTAGTAATCAGGTTATTCCAGTTATTGACGAATACGACAATTCGATCTTGTACAACGACTATGTTGTGAATAAAATACTTGATACATTGATAGAAAAAGGCGGAGCAAAAACGTCATTGGTATACTTTTCCGATCATGCTGAAGAACTATATAATTACAGAAACTTTGCCGGACATGCGTATGAGAAAATATCTCCTTACATGTGTGAGATTCCATTCTTTGTCTGGATATCTGAAAGATTCTCCAACAATAGAAATGATATTGTAATAGAACCTTCACGCCCCTATTCTACCGCCGATCTTGTATACTCAATATCCAACCTCGCTGGAATAGATTATATTGATTACGATAAGAAAAGAAGCCTTTTTTCTCCGGATTTTAAACCTTCAGAAAGATATGTTGGCTCTCACTTATGGGAAGATTTAATAGCTCGTTAAAAATAAAAGCAGAAAAGAACCTGAACCTCTTCTCTGCTCTCTTAATACTTTTTATTCAACTAAGTTTATGGATAACTAGCCCCGATCGTAATTTGGGTTCGAACCAAGTTGTTTTTGGCGGCATAATATTATCTGTATCTGCTATATCCATTAGCTGTTTCATTGTTACAGGATATAGAGCTATAGCTAGTTTCATTTCACCGCTGTCTACGCGCTTTTTCAACTCGCCTAACCCTCTGATACCTCCTATAAAATCTATACGCTTATCAGAACGAAGATCTTTGATATCTAATAATTCGTCCAATATATATTTTGATGATATTGTAACATCAAGCACCTCTATCGGATCGTTATCATCATAAGTATTATCTTTAGCTGTCAGGCTATAACACTGACCATCAATATAGATAGAAAAGTTATGTAACCCTATGGGAGCTATAATTTCAGAGCCTTTCTCTTCAATTAAAAAGTTCATCTCTAACTTCTTAAGAAACTCATCTGTAGACAATCCATTCAGGTCCTTTACAACTCTATTATAGTCAATAATATTAAGTTGATTAGCCGGAAAACATACAGCCATAAAGAAATTATACTCTTCATCGCCCCGATGATCTGGATTTTGTTTAGCCTTTTCAGCCCCAACTAATGCAGCAGCTGCAGATCTATGATGCCCATCGGCTATGTACAAATAAGGTATGGAAGCAAATGACTCTGTTATCGTCTTTATATCATTATCTCTATCTACTAACCAAAAAAGATGCCCTATTCCATCAGTCGATACGAAATTATATTCGGCCACTCCGGAGGTAATACGCTTAATCAGATTATCTATCGTCTCATTATCCGGATACGCAAAAAACACAGGTTCTATATTGGCATCATTGATTCTCACATGCTTCATTCGGTCTTCTTCTTTATCTCGCCGGGTCAGTTCGTGTTTCTTTATCTTCCCATTGATATACTCCTCGACGTGCGCGCAAACGACCAACCCATACTGGGTTTTTCCATCCATTGTTTGTGCATAGATATAATACATCTCTTTTTCGTCTTGTACAAGCCAACCTCTATTCTGGAACATTTCAAAGTTTTCAACAGCTTTTTGATACACGACATCATCATGTTCATCCGTTTTCGAATTAAAGTCAACTTCAGGCTTTATTATCCGATACAATGATTTTTCATTTCCTTGCGATTCTATACGAGCCTCTTCCGAATTGAGAACATCATAAGGGCGGGAAGCTACTTGTGCCACTATATTTTTAGGTGGTCTTACACCTTTAAAAGGTTTTATTACAGCCATATTTATATTATCATATTATTTTACATTCTACTTTACAAATAATAAGAACGTTTATACAAATATATTTGTTCTATTGAAATATCAAACAAAATAACATATAAAACACCCAAATAAGCAACTTGACAGAAACTTTCTCTTTACAAATGAAAGCTATAAATAAAGAAGAGCAAAACAAACTATTACCTTCTGAAATTGTTTATTAGTGCATGTTATATCATAAAATGTTTATCTTAGCAGCATTTATTTTATCATCCTGAAAATTTAAAATGAAATTAAAGGTTCTCTCTTTTTTTGTTTTTTTATTACTTGCTACTACAGTGCAAGCACAGTTTGTTATGCGACGTCCGGTTGTAAATCCACAACCTGCCGATTCGGCAGATTTAGTCCATTATTCGAAAAAAAGGTTTTGGCCCGCTGCATCTTTAGTCTTCGGTATGAACATGGGGGTTTGGGCTTTTGACCGATATGCCCTGAATGCCGACTTCGCCCGAATAAGCATGCATACTATTAAAGATAATTTCAAAAACGGATTTGAGTGGGACAACGACCAAATGGGGACAAATATGTTTTTGCACCCATATCATGGAAACTTATACTATAATTCGGCACGCTCAAACGGATATAACTTCTGGGAATCGGGAGCATTTGCGTTATCAGGAAGTGCCATGTGGGAGTTATTTATGGAGAACGAGAAGCCT
Source organism: Dysgonomonas sp. 216 (assembly GCF_010501065.1). Lineage (GTDB taxonomy): Bacteria > Bacteroidota > Bacteroidia > Bacteroidales > Dysgonomonadaceae > QVMM01. The sequence continues at coordinate 189,305 of NZ_QVMM01000003.1, forward strand.
TCGATAAACGATATTATTGCTACGCCGGTTGGAGGAGTTGCAATAGGAGAAGTTTTTTATCGGACTACTGATATGATATTGGATGATACACGCAGAGGACGCAACCGATTATGGCGCGAAACTGCAGCTTTTATTATAGCTCCAACAAGAGGGTTATCACGTATTATATCGGGCGATGCATGGAAGGTGCGTCCAACATCGGGACGACAGTTTGGTATACCAGATGTAAGTGTAGAAGTTTCTGCCGGAGTTCGGATTTTGGAACTGGAAGACAACATTTTCGACAAAGGAGTTGGAGCTTCCACAAGCATCAATATAGAATATGGAGACAAATTTGATAATGAAGCGACTAAGCCTTACGACTATTTTAGTTTCAGGGCAAATCTTAATGTGCAAGCATCTCAACCTGTTTTAGGGCAAATAAACATCATTGGTCAATTATGGGGAGTGGATGCCATTGACTCACAAAAGCATTATTTGGGCTTTGGGTTTTACCAGCATTTCGACTATTACGATTCGGACACTATATCAAATGTATCGAACAAAACACCATACAAATTTGGCACACCAGCTTCATTTGGTATAGGAATGTACCACAAAAACAGGGAGTTTACTAAATGGTCTTTCGATTCGTATGCCCATTTTAATGGAATACTTCTAGGAGCATCATTAAGTGATCATTATCTGGTTGATAAGCGTAATTACAATCTGGGTAGTGGCTTTGGGTGGAAGGCCGGAATAAACATCGCATACAAAAATAAAATAGGCTTGTCATGGTGGTACGAGGGCTATCGCTTGTTTACATGGAAAGGTTATCCCGATGGTTACGATCTGTCGACAGCCCTGAATAATAGGCTAAACTCTCAAGGAGACAAATCGAATGCAACCTTTAACACATCGAGTATAAGGCTTGATCTTAAAATTGGACGTCATTTATACCTGACAGGTATAGCTTCGGGGTACCGAAGGTCTACTCACTATAAATATTATAACGATGTGTATTCTGTGACTGGCGAAGGTAAACTAATGTTGACATATAAGTTTGGTGCCGACAATTAAGCTATTCTACTTATATAGAATAACCATACCTTTTAAATACTATACTGAGTAGGTTATCGCAAAAACCTGACAATCCTGACAAAGTTTGTACTTTTTTTAAAGCATGTAAAACATAATAGTCAGACAACTTAAACTTACATCGTTTAAACAAGCAAATATATTTATCCGCCCCTACCCTAACTTTATAATATATAGATAAATATAAGTAAACAAGTTCTCTTTGGAGAACAGCTTACAGCAAAACAATGAATTGCATAATCAATAAAAAAAAGGCTATATTTGTAAAATATGAAAAATTTAGTAATTGTTGGATGTGGACGGCTTGCCGAAATAGTAGCTTATGCCGTTTTAGAAGGGTTGTTGCCTGAATATAATTTGACTGGTGTTTATTCGCGTACTAAAGCTAAAGCCGAATATTTGGCTTCGGTGATGACGCAAAATGGAAAACCTTGCAAAGCATGCCATAGTTTAGAAGAGCTACTTGCTCTAAAACCCGATTATCTGGTAGAAACTGCATCTCCGGCAGCAATGAAAGAACTTGCTTTTCCCACATTAAAAAACGGGACATCGATTGTAACTCTTTCAATAGGAGCCTTTGCCGACACCCCTTTTTATGAAGATGTAAAAAAAGTAGCAAAAGAACATAACACGCGTGTATATATTGCTTCGGGTGCAACCGGAGGTTTCGATGTGTTAAGAACAGCTTCATTAATGGGGAATGCATCTGCTCGCTTTTTTAACGAGAAAGGACAGGCAGCCCTCAGAAGATCCCCGGTTTACACCCCTACTTTAGAAACCGAAAAACGTATAGTTTTTTCGGGGACAGCACGGGAAGCCATTAACGTGTTTCCAACAGGCCTTAATGTATCCGTTGCTGCTTCATTGGCATCTGTTGGGCCCGAAAAGATGCAAGTAACTATGCAATCGACACCAGGATTTGTTGGTGACACACAAAGAGTTGAAATAAAAAACGATCAGGTGCATGCTGTCGTAGATGTGTACAGCGCTACCCCCGAAATAGCAGGATGGTCGGTTGTAAGCACCCTGCTGAATATATCATCGCCTATTGTATTCTGATATATTTGCTAGTACCTTTTCACTCAGGCGGTCAAACGCCTGACGTGTTCTTCCTGTCGAAACCTGTATGCAACGTACATTAGGATGAGTAAGCAAATCGGCGTTACCCAATGCCCCCAATGTATCGCAAAAGCAAAGATTATTTCCGTTTAACCATTCAATAAACGGTGCTTCGTCCCAAGCTGGAGACAAACCTGTATTAAACAATATCTTTTTATTACCCAGATGGTTAAATTCCAAATCGTGCAATAAAACAGTATTTTTATTAAGACAACAAAATACGACTTCGCTTTGCGAAAGCAATTCTGATAAGGGTAAGAAATGATAGCCTTTTTCTTTAGCGTCCGATTTTTCGTTACGAGCAAAATAAGAAACTTCCGCTCCAAAAAATTTCATAGCATCGCCAATCATACCTCCCGATTTTCCTAATCCCACAATCCCAACTTTTAATCCGGTTATTTCGCGAGGCATACCATCCCAAGGCTCCTGCTCAAACCCATGTAAGCAACGCACCAATTCGCTAACTACATATTCTACTACACCTTCGTCACCATAATCGCGAATACCTGTCACAGTAATACCCAGTTCGTTAGCACAATTAATATCTACATTTGCACTTTCGGGCGAATACAGAGAACAACACATGCCAACATATTTAATGTTCGGGCACTTTTCCAATACTGCCCTGTTTATTCGCGATGTATAACTTAATAACACAGCATCGGCATCACCAATACGAGCTATAATTTCGGTATCGCCCGATGGAATATCGTTGTACATTATAACTTCTTTTGCATACTGATGCAGTTTTGCCTCTGCTGACGGAATCAGTCCTACAGGCTCTATTGCTACAAGTTTTTGGAACATAGTTATATTATAAAATTAATAAACAAAATATTAAACATCCACGTCTGTATATCTTACAGCTTATAAGTTAATCCTACAGCCATATATATATTATACATTTTAAACGATACAGTTTTATAGTCATTAGGAAAAATAGACGTAAGTCCCCAACTCAAATTCGAATATATCCCGAATTTATCATTTATTCTTCGCTCTGCGCCACAAGACAAACCAAAGTCAAAATCCCTGATATCATCGCCAAAATTGAAAGTGGCATCTCCCTTGTTTTCTATAACTATTTTTTCGCCCGTTGGTCCGCCTGTTTCAGAATCTTCAACCCTCAGATATCCCCCCCATACATCTCCTTTAAATTCAGAGCTCGATTTATATGAAGCATATCCGCCTATCTTAAAATTCCAATCGGTATTATATTTATAAACTATGTATAAAGGAATTGTTACATAAGCCGATTTTACGCGAGTCTCGTTCCTCCCAACAAAATACCCCGTAAGCGGGCGGTCTCCGTCCTTTTCAAGAATTACACTTGTATACATATATTTCACTCTGTTTCTTACCCCCATACCTTTGTTGTCGAGTAATATACCCGAGCTTATTGCCCATTTAGAAGTATGATTATAAGTTACATTATACCCTAACTGAGGCGTAAACTCCGGCCAGTACGAAGAAATTGTGCGCACCTCCGATGGTATAGGCACAGGAGCCGTAGCTCCGAAGTTATAACCCGCAACTATTTTGTGTTCAAATTTATCTTTTTGAGCAAAAACAGATGCAGATGAAAGAAAAAGAAAAAGTATTGTATATAATTTTAGTTTCATGAGTTTTTTGTTTATTTATTATTTTCACATATAATTTCCACATCATCAACAATTAATTTGCTGCCAATTGCACCTCTATAAAAATCGCCCTCTTTACTGGATGCAAATACAACGGCCAACCGATAATCGTATTCCGAATAATCAGGCTCTGATGTATAGATAAACGGAATCTCAAATTTCGTATATTCGGCTTTTGCCGAACCATCGGGTAAAACTGCTTTAGCTACAATTCGCTCCGATGTTAAAATATTTTCTCCATTTAGGTAACTTCCATTGCTCGTATCGCCTTTTTCTATTCTATATAGCACTGCATGTATCGAACATTCATCTATACGCCCGGGTACTTCTTTAGCGTTTTCATCAATAAACGTTTTGCCTGGTTCATATTTGTAATATCCTGTAAATAAAGATGGACGCCCCATATAGTAAGGATGTAATTGACCAAACAAAGCCGACTTTACAAAATTTGAAAGATTTATCGCAAATTTTCCTCTGTAAAGAGACCCTGAAAAAATAGGAATATTTTGCCCCCAATATTTGCCCCCTTTTTTTGTTTCGAGCAATGCTGCAGAATACCCGGAATAACTATCATCAGTTACCCGTGTAGGGTACTCCCCTATCCGCCCCATTGTTGCCAAAGCAATGCCCTGGTTTGCCGAACTCCACAATTGATCGTCCAATGCCGGATGTATTAACATTCCTCCACCTGCTGTTGTCCACGCTTCGAATCCTGTTTCTAATGGCACTATTTGTACTATATTTACAATATAAACTTGCTTATAAAGTTTATCTTCCGATTCCACAATATATTCGGCTTTATAATCGATAAATTCAACTGTGTCGCCCGATGTTGGAGTTATTGTTGCTCCGGGTGAAACCTGTATTTTGGGTGCAAATTTTTTATGACTTGTTCCAGTAGTATCTGAAACTACTATTGTAACAATATTATTCCGTGCAGGTAAAAAATCGACCTGAATATCATTGTCCAACAAAAAATGATCAATATCAACTTCACTATAAAGAGGTTCGTCCTTAATACATGACGCAAATAGTAAAGAAGAAATAAGTAAATAAGTGAATACCAATTTATTTTTCATAATTATCGTGATTAATTTCATTGTTATACTCCCCATAATATGCAGTAGCTACAAAATAAAAAAGGAGTTCAGCTCCTTACCCTAAAAAGTCAATCTAAAATCTTTTTATTTTTGCCGATAATAGCACAAATTATTTGTACATTTGCATGTCTTTAGCAAAGATAGGAATCAAATCCAAAAAGGTATTGATATGGAAGATATAATTTTTTATATTGTAGTGATAATTTCGATTGTCGCAAGTATTATTAATAATTTCAGAGAACAAGGCAAAAAAAATGCCAAGAGGGATATCAGTAAACCTGTACAAGAACCACAGTCAACACCACTTCCTGAGCAACAGACCTATAATACACCTCAAAAGCAAGAAGTTGCAGACAAAAAGAAAAAGGTTGCTACTGCTGTTGTTAACAAAGAAGATTCAATTATTGAAGAAGCTTTAAAAAGGGCAAATGCCCAATACTCAACGCTCGAATCAATAAACAATACAGAATCAAGTGTTTCTGAAGAAGAATACAAAGCATATAAAGATCATAGTGAATCTGACAACGAAATATCAGATAACCACAACACAAAACACAAGCAACTCTCTGATTTATTCAAAACTTCCGACGATCTAAAAAAAGCGATTATTTACAATGCTATTTTAGACCGTAAATATTAGACATAAAATCAACAAATTAAATAAAAACAGACTTATAAAATTAACAAATTAAAATGGCATTAAAATTTATGACCGCTGACGAAGCGGCATCCCTTGTTAAAAACGGCGACAATGTTGGCTGTAGTGGATTTACACATGCAGGTTGCCCAAAAGTTGTACCGGGAGCTATTGCAAAAAAAGCAGAAGAAGAACATGCAAAAGGAAATCCCTTTAAAATCAACATTTTCACCGGAGCTTCTACCGGAGATAAACTGGATGGAGTTTTAACACGAGCCAAAGCAATTAATTTCAGAGCGCCTTATCAAACCAATAAAGATATGCGTAACGCCATTAACAATGGCGAAATTAAATATTGCGATTTACACTTATCTACAATGGCACAAGATATTCGCTATGGTTTTTATGGAAAAATCAATGTTGCGATTATCGAAGCCTGCGATATTACCGAAGATGGAGAAATAGTTCCTACATGTGCTGTCGGTATATCTCCAACTGTTTCACGTTTGGCCGACATCGTTATTGTTGAGCTAAACAGATGGAACCCAAAAGAATTGCGAGGAATGCACGACATTCCAGAGCCTAAAGACCCTACACATCGCGAAAGCCTTCCTATATACGGAGTGCAAGACAGAGCAGGCACACCTTATATAAAGATAGATCCTAGCAAAATTGTGGTTGTTGAAACAAACGAGCCTAACGAAGGTAATGCATTTGCTCCTGTTGACGAAATCACAACAAAAATTGGAGAAAACGTAGCCAACTTCTTTGTTACTGAAATGGAGGAAGGACGTATGCCTAAATCATTTCTACCAATACAATCGGGCGTAGGAAATATTGCAAATGCCGTATTAGCTGCTATGGGTGACAACCCAAATATCCCTAACTTCAATGTTTATACAGAAGTTATTCAGGATGCTGTTATCGAATTGATGGAAAGCGGACGTGTAAAATTTGCCAGTGGATGTTCATTAACAGTCAGCAACCCTTGCATCGAGCACATATATAAGAATCTTGATTTCTTCAAAGAAAAAATATTGTTGCGTCCATCCGAATATTCAAACAATCCCGAAATAGTACGTCGTCTTGGTATTATAGCTATAAACACAGCCATTGAGGCTGATATTTATGGAAATATAAACTCTACTCATATAATGGGTACTAAAATGATGAACGGAATTGGAGGATCAGGCGACTTCACGCGTGGTGCATACGTTTCTATTTTTGTAACACCATCTGTTGCTAAAGACGGAAAAATAAGTTCGTTTGTTCCATTGGTTTCTCATGCCGATCATAGCGAACACTCTGTTAAAATTATAGTAAGCGAATATGGCGTTGCTGATTTAAGAGGAAAATGCCCTGTTGAACGTGCCAGAGAAATTATTAACAAATGTGCACATCCTGACTATCGTCCATTACTTACCGAATATTTGGAAAATGCACCGATAGGTCAAACTCACTTCGATCCATACAATGCTTTTGCATTCCACCAAGCATTTATGGAAACAGGCGATATGAGAAATGCTACTATCAAAAAAAGATAAAGCAAAGCATATATGATTACAAAGCCGCTTGATTTATTTCTGGCGGCTTTATTTTTTCGCAACAATTCTGTTTTTAATTTGTATTTTTGTACTAACCGACAAATATTATAAATAGTTATGACTAAAAAACAACGATACGAGGGCATCATCAATTGGTTCGAAAACAACATGTCGATAGCCGAAACTGAACTGCATTACGATTCGTCGTTTCATTTACTTATTGCAGTCATTCTGTCGGCACAATGTACAGATAAGCGGGTAAACATGGTAACCCCTGCCCTATTCGAAGCATTTCCAACGCCCGAAGTCATGGCCGAATCTAGCCCCGAAGAGGTTTACGAGTATATAAAGAGTATCTCATATCCTAACAATAAAGCAAAGAATCTGGTTGGAATGGCTAAAAAACTGGTAAATGACTTTAATAGCGAAATACCATCCGAATTAGCCTTGTTGGAGCAAATACCGGGAGTAGGACGTAAAACTGCAAACGTAATGTTAGCCGTAGCCTTCAATAAACCGGCAATGCCAGTCGACACCCACGTTTTCAGGCTCGCAAATCGCATTGGGCTAACCAATAACTCAAAAACGCCTCTTGAAACAGAAAAGGAACTGGTAAAGAATATACCGACTGAACTATTATCAAAAGCACATCACTGGCTTATATTGCACGGACGATATGTATGTATTGCCAAAAGTCCTAAATGCAACGAATGCGGAATAAATCGATGGTGTAAATATTTCGAAAAAAACAAAGGTGTAAGATAAGTCATTTATACACCGAAGATTTTTTCGACCGACTGTAGCCAATTGGTATAATTAAATCGTTTTAGGCACTCTTCAGCCTTCGAATTATAACTTTCGGACAAATGAGCATTATCCATCACTGTTTTCATCCCTGTATAAATGCCAGTCGTGCTATTCTCTACTAATAACCCATATTTTCCATTATCGGTAATTTCTGTTGGCCCACCACAATTGGTAGTTATTACCGGTGTTCGTAAATATATAGATTCGAGAACAACCAACGAAAAGCTCTCGCGCTCCGAACTACAGATCAACCAATCGGCCTGACGTATAAAGGGATAAGGGTTCTCAACATATCCCAACAAGGATATTGTATCAGATAAAGATTTTTGTTCAATCATTCGTTCAAAATCCGGCATATAATGTCCGCTGCCTAAAATAAGTACTTTAAAAGTATATCCTTCCGACTTTAATTTATAAACCGACTCAACAACTCGGTCTATTCGCTTCTCGACCGAAAAGCGGGTAACCATTATAAACACCGGAATATCCGAATTTTCTTTATTATCTTTTGGGTTATCTGCGATACATTTATTAACCTTCGACAAATCAAGAGCATTATACAATACTTCTATCGATTGTTTTCTTTTAACCTTGCCTTTACAATAAACATCTATAAAATTATCACGACAGATATTAGATACACATATAACCTTTTCGAAATGAGTATACGCCTTTGTATATTGGTTCATTTTAAACCTTTGCATTGCTACCGACAGCCATTCTTTTACCGACCTGACTTTGTATTTATTTTTCACCGCCAAATTATGAACCCATAATATTTTATCCAAGCTGTTATAACTCAACAAAGAAGAGTATGGGCTATCTTTAAAACTGACAAGCATATTGTAGCCTTTTAAATTGAGAAACAGCCATGTATACAAACGCGGAAACAATGCTATTGCCAAAAAGAACAAGGTACGCCTATACCCCGTCAATACTTTTTTATGAATATAACGAACTTCGACATTCGACGAAACATATTGCAACAGAATATTGTCCTCGGTCTCAAAAGGCAGCAACAATGTTACTTTACATCGTTTTTTTGATAAATGATTCAAAATATCTAAAAGCAGCGATTCGGTACCACCTAGTTTAAGACAATCGTTAAATATGAGTATATTTTTCACGTTTTGCTCGATAATATATATTCTAACAAAGATAATAAATATTTGAATGGCAATATGATTATTTATCAGGACAAAAAGACATAGATAATAGTCTCTTGTTATAATATTATTATTAAATTTGCGCTTTTTGTTATTATTTATAAATAAGAAACGCTGTAAAATTTAGATAAACAATATGTTGACTGTTGAAAAAATTGGTGGAACCTCAATGTCCCAGTTTGGTAATGTTCTAAATAATATTATAATAGGTAAAAGAAATGCTGAAGATTATTACAACCGTATATTTGTGGTTTCGGCATATAGTAATGTAACTAATAAACTATTAGAACATAAAAAAACAGGCGATCCCGGAGTATACGAACAGTTTATAAACAATGGAGACTTTGCAACCGCTCTTGATAGCGTTCTGGCATACCTGCTAGAAATTAATCAGGAGATGGAAAAGATAGGGCTCGATATAAATGCTGCAAAAGAGTTTATAGAAGAGCGTATTGCTAAAACTAAAACAATATTGGTATATTTAAACAACGTAAAAGCATCAGGCTACCTTAATGTTATTAATATTCATTTAGCAGCACGCGAAATACTTGCTTCGATAGGAGAAGCACATTCGGCTTGGAATTCTGTAAACATACTGAATAATAACGGGGTAAATGCTAAATGTATTGATTTGTCAGGAATTGACGACCCAAGCCCCTTAACAATTGACGAAAGAATTTCCAGAACATTCGAAAACAAAAAATTCGACAAAATACTCTATATTGTAACTGGATATACTAAAGGTACAGAGGGTATTATGAGGGAATTCGACCGAGGATACAGTGAAGTTACATTTAGTAAAATAGCCGAAGTTGTTAAAGCCAACGAGGCAATAATACACAAAGAATACCATTTATCGAGTGCCGACCCTAACATTGTAGGTGTTAATAATACCAAGCCTGTAGGACATACCAATTTTATTGTGGCAGACCAGCTAGCCGATATAGGCATGGAAGCCATACATCCCAAAGCTGCAAAACCATTAGAAAAAGCTGGAATTAACATACGAATAAAAAACACATTCGAGCCCGAACATCCCGGAACCTTGATTTCGCGCGATTATATATCCGAAATTCCTAAAGTTGAAATTATTTCGGGAACAAAAAGAGTATTGGCTATAGAAGTTCGTAGCTCGGAAATGGTTGGTGAAGTTGGTGCCGATTTAGAAATAATGAAACACCTTAACAATAGGAAAATAAGCTATATATTAAAATCGACTGATGCCAGTTCTATAACAATTGTAGTTTGGGACAAAAAGATATTAAACCAGCAATTAATTAGCGATTTAAAAACTATCAAAAATGTGGAAGTACATTCAAGAGAAGTTGCTATTGTTTGTGCTATAGGTAGCAATATAGCTAAACCCGGCTTTTTAGCACGCGCGACATCTGCTTTAGCAAACGAAAAAATAAATGTTTTGAGTTTCGGACAATCGTTACGTCAAGTAAATATGCAATTTATTATTGAACGTAACGACTACGAAGATGCAATAAAAGTATTAAATAAGTCGTTATGTTTAGAAATCGGCTGGTAAAATTGTAACATTTATTTTCTCTATTTTCACAATTATTTCACACGCAATATAATGTAGAATAAAATTTATCTGTTACATTTGCTTATCAAAAAATTGAGAGAATATACAAAAACCATAAAAACATATATGCAATATCTTTACCTATCTGATTATACATTATCACAACAAATTATGCATTTTAGCAACTGAACTAATAAAAAAACAACAAAATTGGATAGCGGACTTATCAAAACAAACAAATATTTATTTAAGTTTTTTTTCGAAATCTGGCGTTTTTTTGCTTCAAACTACACCAAATCAAAGAATCAATTCATATATTTGTACCTGCTATTTTTTAGAGGGGCTGATTGCTTTCAAAATATAAGAAAATTAATGTCTGTTCTTTGAAAGAATTAATCTATATACGTAAAACTAAATAAAATCATTAATCAAAACAATTTTATTACTGTTATGGAAACTAAACCAAAAAATCAAAAACAAAAACCAAGATCAAAAGGCGTATCTGCCATGTTAGTTATTATTGGTTGTGGTATTATTGCCCACCTTTTCTTTTACCTGTATTGTGGAGCCGATTTTCAATTTAACGAAAAAGGTCAACCTATTGACAATAATATTTTCGGAACACTTTACCATGGTGGATTCGTTATTCCTATCGTAATAACACTTCTTCTTACAGTATTTGCTTTATCAATTGAAAGATTGTTCGCTTTAAACAAAGCTAGCGGAAAAGGAAACGTTAGTAAATTTATCATGGAAGCAAAAAATAAATTAGAAGCAAAAGATATAGCTGGAACAAGAAAACTTTGTGACGAACAACAAGGAACTGTAGCTAATATATTAAGAGCTGGTCTTGTTAGATACGAAGATGTTGAAAAACTTGACGTAAACAACGACGAAAAAGCAGCTATGATTGAAAAAGAAATTGAAGAAGCTACAACTCTTGAATTACCATACCTTGAGCAAAACCTTTCGGTTATCGCTACTATATCTAGTTTGGGTACACTATTCGGACTATTAGGAACGGTACTTGGTATGATCAAATCGTTTGGTGCGATGGCAAATGACGGAGCTCCTGACTCAATCGCTCTATCTCTTGGTATCTCTGAGGCCTTGATGAATACAGCAATGGGTATTGGTACCGGTGCTGCTGCGATTATTTCTTACGGATACTTCTCGGCTCGCGTACAAACAATAACAAATGCTATTGATGAAGTTGGTTTTGCTATTGGCCAAACTTACTCGAAAAAACACTAAAAATATTTTTTTCAAAAAAAATAGAAATTTATTTGTGGAATTTGAATATAATTCCACTCTAAATAATAAAAGCAAAAAGATATGTCTAAAGTAAAGACAAAAAAACATGATACTTTCATCGACATGACCGCGATGAGTGACGTTACTGTACTATTGCTGACATTCTTTATGTTGACTGCTACCTTTATACCCATCGAGCCGGTTCAGGTATTTACTCCGGGATCTGCATCAGAAACAAAGGTTCCTGATTATGATGTTATCACTGTAATTATCGACCCCGCGGGCAAAATATATTTGAACATGGACAGGCCTGATAATAAAAGGGAAATATTGGAAAGAATGGGTGGTTATTACAATGTAGCATTCAGCGAAAAGGATAAAAATGTGTTTGCCGAATCAACAACATTTGCTGCTGTTCCAATGGGACAGATGAAGACCTACTTATCGAAAGATATGTCAGATCGGGACGAAATGATCAAACAGTTAAACGGTATACCTAACGATAGTATAAATAACCAGTTTGCTGAATGGATTAGGGCGGCTAAGGATGTTAACGACAATTTGGCTATAGCTATTAAGGCTGACCAAAATACACCATATCCTTTAGTGCAAGGTGTTATATCAAAACTCCAAGACATTAAAGAAAACCGCTTTAGTTTGATAACAACTCTCCGTGGAATGGAAGAATAATAAATCTCGCCCATTGCGCAGATTAGTTAAAAAACTGAGAAATAATACTTTTAAAAAGTAAATTTAAAGGAATATGGCAAATATAGATACCGGTGGCGGAGAACAAAAGAAGGGGAAACCCAAGAAGATTAACCTAAGGGTAGACTTTACCCCGATGGTTGACATGAACATGTTACTTCTTACATTCTTTATGTTTTGTACATCGCTAGCAAAGCCTCAGATTATGGATATTGTTATGCCTACTAAGGATAATCAAGATCTGACTGAGGATGAATTGAACATGGTAAAGGATTCAAAGACTATAACATTGTTATTGGGTGAAGAAAACAGAGTATACTACTACTATGGTAAGCCTAATTACGAAGATTATAAATCTTTGATGGTAGCAGATTATTCGTCTGAAGATTCGGGCCTTCGTGCTGCAATATTGCAACGCGACCGTAAATCGTACGATCAGATGATTGATTTGAGAAAAAAGAGAGCTAAGGGACAAATGTCTGAAGATGAATTCAAAAAACAAGCAGATGAAATAAGAAAAGACCCTGATGGTTTGGTTGTTGTAATTAAACCAATGGAAAGTTCAACTTATAAGAATCTGGTTGATGCCTTGGACGAAATGCAGATATGTGGTATTGGTAAATATGCTATAGTTGAAGTGGCAGAAGGTGACGACTTTGTTCTTGAAAACTATAAGACAAAAGGACGGCACGCTGCTGAAAGACAACAATAAATAGCATTAGAAATATAGAAATAATTATGGCAAAAGATGTAAATTTAAATTCCTCGGAATGGATTGACATGATCTTTGAGGGGAAGAATAAAAAATACGGAGCATATTTCTTGCGTAGTACTTCTTCCAAAAGGCATATTGTCGCATTCATTATCATTGTATTTTTTGTAGGAATGGTTGCAGCAATTCCATCTCTAATGGAGGCTGTAAAATCAAACGACAAAGATGACCTAGCCGGTGTGGATGAAGCATATGAGTTGTCGAATCTGTCGAATGTAGAGGAACAAGTTCCAGAAGAAAACATTATCAGACAGGAAACTGCTCCACCTCCTCCTCCATTAAAGGCTACTGTACAGTTTACACCACCTGTGATTACAGATGATGATAAAGTTACAGACGAAAACCAAATGAAGTCGCAAGATGAATTGAACGAAAGTAAGGTTCAGATTTCGATAGCATCAGTAGAAGGTTCTGATGATAAAGATGCGGTAGACATCGCCGACCTTAAAGACCACAAGGTGATTGTAGAACAAACAGAACCCGAGAAACCATTCGTTAGTGTTGAGCAAATGCCCCAGTTTCCAGGAGGTCAGGCCGAGCTGATGAAATTTATCTCAAACAATCTTAAGTATCCTACAATTGCAGCTGAAAACGGTATCGAAGGTCGTGTTATTATCCGGTTCGTTGTAAGTGCTAATGGTTCGGTACAAAATATTGAAATTCAAAGAGGACTTGACTCTTCTTGTGATAAAGAAGCTGTACGTGTAGTAAAAATGATGCCCAAATGGATTGCAGGTAAACAAAACGGACGGGCAGTACCTGTTTACTTTACACTACCAGTATTGTTCAAATTACAAAAATAACTTTATGAGTAAAAAGGATTATTGTCCTAAAAACATTCATAATGTTACAATGATAAACTAAATTAAAGAAGAGGAGCCGATAAATCTAATGTTGTCGCTTCTCTTCTTTAGAATTAAAAATGAAAGACGAAGATTCTAAAATATCGTTTAAACTAATATGGGGAATACTAATGGTTATCGCCTATTTAGGAATAGCTTACTTAGTAGTATTTACTCCTATGCTAATACGTTATAACGCTCGGGACAACCAACCGACAAACGATGAAAATTTTGTATTACGTATTGTTTTAGGTATCATACTTCTGGCATACGGATTATTTCGTGGCTATCGCATCTGGAAAACAAGAGACTTAAACTAAAGAAATAAAAAAGACTTAATTATCGGATTTTATGAATAGAATAGCTTTAATATTTGCTGTATCAGTACTATTTTTTTCGTGTGGAGAAAGAAAAAAAGGTACACGAACAGATACAACTACAAGTGGCTTTGCCGAATTTGTTTGTGACGATTGCTATGCGCCGATAATAAAAAATGAAATTCAGGTTTTTGAGGCACTCAATCACGAAGCATTTGTTACAACGCACTACACAAATGAAGTTGAAGCTGTTAATCTTATACTTAAAGACAGTTTAAGAGTAGCTGTACTAGCCCGAGACCTTAGCGAGAATGAAAAAGAAAGTTTAAGAAATAAAAAACTGAATCCACGTTCTCAAAAAATTGCAATAGATGGTATTGCACTTATTATAAATAAAGAAAATACTGATTCGTTAATAAGCGTTCCTAATTTGAAGAAAATTATGACGGGAGAAATAACCTCATGGAAAGAGCTTAATCCGGACTCAAAATATGATGATATAACAGTTGTTTTCGACAACCCAAATTCAAGTACCGTACGCTTTATTAAGGACTCTATTTGCAGAGAAACTCCATTATATGATGGGCTTAAAGCAATGGAAAATAATCAGGCTGTATTAGACTATGTAGCTAAAACAAAAAATTCGATGGGAGTTATCGGTGTAAACTGGATTAGCAACCCTAACGACTCGACAAACCTGACTTTTAACAGTAAAGTAACAGTTATGTCGGTAAGTAGATATGAACCAGCACGACGAAGCAATAGTTTTCAACCATATCCTGCATTTCTGGCATTGGGAGACTATCCGCTTACACGCGAAATGTATGTTGTTTTAACCGACCTTAGAGGTACACTCCAATCTGGTATAATGGCATTTTTGGCGAGTGATAGAGGACAACGCATTATTTTAAAATCAGGATTAGTACCCGCAACTCGTCCTGTAAGATTAATTAGCGTAAGTGAACACTTCTAAAATTGAAATATATTTAAATTGAAATAATAAAAATTAGATTAAAAAATGAAGAAAAGAAATTTAATGAAAGCATTTCTTGTTTTATTAGTAAGCTCGATAAGCATATCAGCTTATGCTCAAAACTTGGGTGCCGATTACTTTAACACAGGTGAAATAGGAGTTGCAAAAGAATTCTTCAACAAAAACATGAGCAATAACCAAGCAGAGGCAAACTATTATTTAGGAGAAATAGCATACTCCGAAGGTAATATTAGCGAAGCTAAATCATATTACGAAAAAGGGCTTGCAGCTTCTTCCGATTATGCATTAAACAATGTTGGACTTGGGAAAGTTCTTTTAAAAGAAAATAATCAAAAAGCAGCTGAAGATATGTTTTCTGAAGCCATAAAGAAAAACAAAAAAGACGTAAAGGTTTTAATTGCTGTTGCCCGTGCATATTATATAAACGGAATAAAAGATAAACCTATGCAAAAAGCATTGGAAGATGCACGCAAAGCCGATAAAAAATCGCCATATGTTTATTTGTTCGAAGGAGACATGCTTAAAGATGCAAATGATCCGGGTGGTGCTGCAGGACAATATGCTCAAGCCATAAACTTTGATCCTCAAAATACTGAGGCATATATAAAAACTGCTCAGGTCTATGAAACTATTAATCCAAATTTGGCAATAGACAATCTGAATAAAGTATTAGAAATAAATCCTGAGTACAAATTGGCCAACAAATCATTAGGTAGTATATATTATCGTAATGGACAATATGGTAAAGCAATTGAAGCTTTCTCTCAATACTTTGCAGGAGGTGTATATACAACCGACGACTTAACTCAATACGCTGCTTCATTATATTTTTCAAAACGTTACGATGAAGCAAAAAAACTTATTGAGGAAGGATTGAATAAAGAACCAGGAAATTTTGTATTGAATCGTCTATTAATGTATAGCGATTTCGATTCTAAGGATTTCGAAAAAGGTTTAGCTGCTGGAGATAAATTTTTCTCTATTGATAAAGGAACTAGCGAATACATCGCTCGCGACTATTTGACTTATGCTCAAATATTAGCTGAAAATAAAATGTACGAGAAAGCTTTTTCACAATTTGAATTAGCTATAAAAATTGATCAGGAAAATGCTGATACTTATAAATTAGCCGGAGAAGTTTTGTCTAAAGCAGGTTTACCTGCTGAAGCTGCAGAATACTTTAAAAAGTATATAGATAAAGCTGGTGAAAATGCTGTTGCTCTTGATTACTTCAATATGGGTAGATATTATTATATGGCTGCAACAAAAGCTAACAACGACTCGGTAGCAGATGCATTACCTAAAGCTAAAACTTACTTATCTGAAGCTGACTCTGCGTTTTCAATAGTTACGGTTCGCGTACCCGACAGTCATTTAGGTGTATTCTGGAGAGCCAGAACTAATGCTCTTTTAGATGCAATACTAGCTAAAGAATCGGAAGCTTTACCTGTATTGGCCAGACCTTATTACGAAGCTACAATTGAAATTTTATCTGCTAAAGAAGGTAATAATACAAGTGAATTAAAAGAAGCATATCGCTATTTAAGTTCTTCGTACTATTTTGCATTCGATTCGTCTAAAAACGCTGATGATAAAAATAAAACGATAGAATTCAGCAAGAAATTGCAGGAGCTTGATCCTGATAATGCACAAGCAAAGCAATTACTAGATGCTCTTCAATAATTACTAATCTTAAAAGACTGTTACAAGTTTAACTAGACAAAAATATTGATAATTTATGAGATAGTTGTTGAGGCTAAGCCCGATAACTATCTCATATTTTTTTATCCATTCTTTATATCCCGAATAATATTAAAACCTGAAAGAGTTTTATTAAGATGACAAATAAAGTAAGGTTAAATAAATATTAATGTACTATGGATTCTTTAATTAAACCTTTTCTTTATTTGTTGGTCAAAAGAATTGTAGTAACAAGTAAAATACGAACCAAATAATAAAATCGACATGAAAACAAAGGTTACATTTCTACTTTTAGTCTTGTTTTTTATTTCAGCATCATTTGTTGAGGCTGCAAACAGACAAAGAATCATAACTAAAAAACAAAATCATTCATGCAACATTCGATGTAATTTTGCACATATACCTAATTTAACACCAAAACAGAGAAATAAAATAGATAAGATTTGTTATAACAGAGACAAAAAAGTAAAACTATTAGAACATCAAAAGCGTCAACTTAAGTATGAATTAGTACGTCTTGAACGCCGCCCTTATCATGGATCGTGTAAAAAAGTTGAAAGAGTGAAAACCAATATACATAAGAAAAACATAGAGATAGCAAGAGTGACCCGTGATGCAGAATTGAAAGTATATTCTTTATTAAGCCGAGGACAACGAATAATATACACATAAAAATATTATGAAAACGCTATCAATATACTTGCTCGTTATTTTGACGACATTTTTGGGATCATGTGTTTCTACATATCCCACAGCATTGAATCAGACATCTCCAAGTAATAATAATACTTATACTGTAAGTTATTTATTTGAACACGAAGGTGTAAAAGTCTATCGTTTTTATGATAACGGACAATATGTATATTTTACAAATTGTGGAGGAGAAATGACTTCAATAAATAATGATTCCATTGGAGTACGTATACAAACCATTAAATAAAACAAAAAGAACCACTTTTCAATGATCCTTTCAGTTTAGTTGAACACTCTATCGAATTCTCGAACGATTTTATTGAGGATTGGAAGAAGATTGCTACATTTTTATTACATTTGGTAATTTTTTAACTAAAAGAAATGCATTTATGAAAAAAACATTATTTATTATTTTCTTATTAACATTAGGTTGTACTTTCACCCTATTTGCTCAGGATGCAAAAAAAGAAGCCGAAACAATTAAAACAAAAATGGATGCTTTCTCATCTAAAACAGGGACAATAACTAAGTTTATAGACACTAAACTTCCTAACTTAAAAACATCTTATTCTTCGCCTGAAACTCGGATTAGAAAAATCAGTAATACAAATATATCTGCCTATTTCTATCAAATTGAAAAAGAAGGAAAGTATAGTAATAACACAGCTTCAATTGAATATTCAGACTTACTTGAAGTCATAAAAGCATTATCTGTATTAAAGGTTGACGAGAGTAAAGATATTGCTTTAAATCCTGATTATTTAGAAAATAAATTTGTAACTGTAGATGGCTTTCAAATCGGATACTTTGTAAGTAAGGGTAAAAGTACTTGGTATATAAAGCTTGAAAAATACGGATCAGACAATACTGTTTTTATAAATGATGTAAATATTGTGGAAGCTGCATTTACTGAAGCTAAGAATAAAATAGAGGAACTAAAAAAATAAATTTTAATTGATTCGATTCAGATTTCAAAATCAACTGATGTAAAATAAGAAAGCAATCTCTTTCAGAGATTGCTTTTTCTTTAGTTGCGGAGACCGGACTCGAACCGATGACCTCCAGGTTATGAGCCTGGCGAGCTACCAACTGCTCCACCCCGCGATTTATTTCGAGTGCAAAGATAAGTATTACGAAAATACAAACCAAACTTTTAGTAATAAATTTTCTAAGAATAATTATTTCACTACATTTGTAGGAAATATAATACATTCTATATGATACAGTCAATGACTGGTTTCGGCAAAGCTAAAACAGAACTCGAAACCCGAAAAATTACTATCGAAATTAAATCGCTTAACAGCAAACAGCTGGATTTATCAGTGCGAATCCCTTCTTTGTATAAAGAAAAAGAAATGGCTCTACGCAACATGTTGGCTAAAAAGCTGGAACGAGGAAAAGTTGAGTTTGCCATATATATAGAAAATATAGGTACTGAAACATCCACGCAAATTAACCACAATATAATTGAAGGTTATTACAACCAAATCAACGAATCGGCTGGTAAGCTAGGAGTTGCTCCTCCTACCGACTGGTTTAAGGTTTTGCTGCGTTTACCCGATACACTGAAATACGAAGCTCAGGAATTAGACGAAAAAGAGTGGAGTCTTATTGATGCAACTATCAACAAAGCCGTTGAACAAATAATAGATTTTCGTAAACAGGAAGGTCAGAGCCTAAGCGCTTTATTCGAAACAAAAATATCTAACATATCTCAGTTGATGACTGATATAGAGCCTTTCGAAAGCGAGCGTATCGAGAAAGTCAAACAACGTATAATAGAAGCTTTACAAAAAATAGAAAATTTCGACTATGATAAAAATCGTTTCGAGCAAGAAATGATCTATTACATAGAGAAACTTGATATAAACGAAGAAAAAGTCAGGTTAAAAAATCACCTTGATTATTTTATCGAGACAATGAAAGATACCGGTTCGGGGCAAGGCAAAAAACTAGGATTTATAGCACAAGAAATGGGTCGCGAAATAAATACGATGGGATCGAAATCGAACCATGCCGAAATGCAACGCATTGTTGTGCAAATGAAAGACGAGCTGGAGCAAATAAAAGAACAAGTGTTAAATGTTTTATAATTGCCATACGTGGGAAAACTTGTGATATTTTCGGCCCCCTCGGGTTCAGGCAAATCTACTATAGTAAATTATTTATTGAGTCTAGGTTCTTTAAATCTGCATTTTTCGGTATCGGCAACAAGCCGGATGCCTCGTGGATGCGAAAAGGAAGGACATGAATATTATTTTCTAACACCCGAAGCATTTAAAGAGAAAATTGATAATGACGAATTTCTCGAATATGAGGAAGTTTACGAAAATCGGTTTTACGGGACACTGAAATCGGAAGTGCAGCGGATTCTCGATAATGGAGGAAATGTTATTTTCGATATAGATGTTATAGGAGGCTGTAACATAAAAAAATATTACGGCGATCAGGCTCTTTCGGTATTTATTATGCCCCCTTCGGTCGAAGAATTACGTTTGCGCTTAGAAAAAAGAGCAACCGACAGCCCCGAAGTAATTAACGAACGTATACTTAAAGCCGAATTTGAAATGACCTTTGCTCCTAAATTCGATATAGTGATAGTTAATGAGGATTTAGAAACGGCAAAAGCTGAAACTTTTGAGGCTGTTTCGTTATTTTTAAATTCATAACAACATATTATGAATATAGGAATATTCTCAGGTTCGTTCAACCCTATTCATATAGGGCATCTGATATTGGCAAATTACATCTCAGAATTTACCGATATTGATGAAGTATGGTTTCTGGTAAGTCCGCAAAATCCATTAAAGAATGACAATCTGGAAGACGAACAAATAAGACTCGAAATGGTAAATCTGGCACTTTCAGGCTATCCCAAGCTAAAGGCCTGCGATTTTGAATTTTCGCTACCCCGTCCGTCATATACAGTAAATACGCTGGATGCTTTAAAAAAGAAATATACCGAACATAAATTTTCACTAATCATAGGTGCCGATAATTGGAAAAACTTTGAACTGTGGAAAGACTATAAAACAATATTGAACAATTTTGATATATACATATATCCACGTTTATTATTCGACATTGAAGCAAGTGATATATTGAAAGACAATATCACAATTTTGGATTCTCCTATTATCGAAATATCATCAACATTCATAAGAAACAGTATTAAGGATAAGAAAAATGTAAAGGCTTTTCTCTCCGAGAAAGTCTACGAATATATAAGCAAGAATAATCTTTATAAATAAAAAATTACTATCTTGCTCGCCACGAAGTAAGGATGGAATCAATACGCAAAATATACAAAATAGGATACGGTCCTTCCAGTAGTCATACTATGGGTCCGCGCAATGCTGCAAGCATATTCAAACAACGAAATACTAATGCTGCCGGATTTCGAATAACCCTATATGGCAGTCTTGCTGCAACAGGAAAAGGGCACTTAACCGATGTTGCCTTAATAAACGAATTGCAACCATACAAAACCGAAATAGTATGGAAACCCGAAATAGTTCTTCCTTTTCATACAAACGGGTTGAAATTTGAGGCTCTCGACCATTCGGGTAATGTAACTTCGGACTGGACTATATATAGTATCGGAGGAGGCGATTTAGCAGACGAGAGCACGAAGCAATCGCAAGAAAACATATACGAACTACATTCAATGTCTAAAATTCTGCAAATGTGCCAAAACTCAGGCAAAACATTTTGGGAATATGTTGAAGATATTGAAGGTAAAGATATACTGGCATACCTGTCGGAAGTATGGGAAACCATGCAGGCAGCCATACATAGAGGTTTGGAAGAAGAAGGACTGATTCCGGGAGGGTTAGCTTTGCCACGAAAAGCTTCTACCTATTATATAAAATCGAAAGGATACCAAGGTTCGATAAAAAGCAGAGCCTTAATTTATTCATACGCATTGGCATGCTCTGAAGAAAATGCATCGGGAGGAAAAATTGTGACAGCACCCACTTGTGGTTCGTGCGGAGTATTGCCA
The DNA here is from genome assembly GCF_010501065.1 of Dysgonomonas sp. 216. Classification (GTDB taxonomy): domain Bacteria; phylum Bacteroidota; class Bacteroidia; order Bacteroidales; family Dysgonomonadaceae; genus QVMM01. The sequence continues at coordinate 211,213 of NZ_QVMM01000003.1, forward strand.
TCAGTACTCTTTCATCTGAAAAAGAATCACGACTTCAGCGATGCAAAAATAATCCGTTCGCTAGCAACTGCCGGACTTGTTGGCAATATCGTAAAATATAACGCATCCATATCGGGAGCCGAAGTTGGGTGTCAAGGCGAAATTGGAGTGGCCTGTGCTATGGCTGCCGCTGCTGCCTGCCAATTATTTGGCGGATCGCCGGCACAAATAGAATATGCAGCCGAAATGGGACTGGAACATCATCTAGGTTTAACATGCGATCCCGTTTGTGGTTTAGTACAAATTCCGTGTATTGAACGAAATGCATTTGCTGCTGCCCGTGCTTTAGATTCGTGTTCTTTTGCAATGCTATCGGACGGAAAACACCTTATTAATTTCGATAAGGTTGTAAAAACAATGAAACAAACCGGACGCGATTTGCCCAGCCTGTATAAAGAAACATCAGAGGGCGGATTGGCTATTTTCATGAAAGACGAAGAATAATTATTTTTGTAGTTAAAGGAATTACAATGAACAAACATTTAAGGATTTTTATTTTATTATTAAGCATCAATTCGATAGTAACACTTAATGGATGCAACACAAGCTCAAACACAAAACAACAACAGGAAATAAGCGATTTCCCTTTTCCCGAATTAAATACTGATATAGCCGAAAAGCTAGAAGGAGATACTTCGGTTTTAAGTTGGCTATACAAACAAAACGGATATTCGCCAATATGGATATCTAAAGACATAGACCTGCAAAAGATTAGAGATGTATTATCTATTTTCGACGAAAGTTATATGCATGGACTTTCTCCCGAATTATTTAATAAAACTACTATCTCGCAAATAGTAGATTCTATAAACAACAACTTTTACATTTGGGACGATTATCTTGATACAGCCTTAAGACTGGAACTATTATTATCCGAGTCGGCGCTTAAATATTCAACAATACTACAATTCGGATATTTAGCCCCTCAGAATTTATATCCCGAAGAATATCATATCGAAATAAGGAAGCCCGATTCAGCTTTCTACACAAATGCATTTAAGCAACTTGCTAATAACCAGATAGAACTTTTAACTTCGTCGCAACCTCAGTGCGAAGTTTATAAAAGTATGCAAAAGTCATTACTAAAATGGAGTTCTCTGCAAGACTCAACTTTCGCCACAATTGCCAATAAAGGCAAAAACAACGTTTATAAGCTTAAAGAAAAAAGCAATGTAGTAGCTACAATCGGTCACAGGTTATCCCTTTCGGGCGAATATATAAAACCCGATACAATGCCTGACATAATTGATGAACAGCTAATAGAAGCGGTAAACGCATTCCGAAAGCTTAATTCTTATCCCGAGAGCGAAGAGATAGATAAATTAGTTATTGATGCCATGAACAGGCCTCTCAGCCATTACTGTAACAAGCTTATTGCCAATATGGAACGATACAGGTGGAAAAGGGTAAAAGGCAAATCGGCAAAAAATATTGAAGTTAACGTAGCCGGAGCCTATTTAGTTGCCTCGGACAAAGATGCATCGCCTCTGCAAATGAAGGTATGCGTAGGACAGCCGTCAACCCCTACCCCATTAATAGAAAACGAAGTAGGTTACTTAAATATAAATCCCCTTTGGAATGTACCGAAAAGTATTGCACAAAAAGAAATATGTGTAATAATGAAACGGGACTCCACATATCTGGCTCGCAAAAATATGCGTTTATACAAAGGTGGCGAAGAAGTAGATCCATCAACCATTGATTGGAAAACCGTAAATTGCAGCCAATTTTATTATGAAATAAGGCAAGATGCAGGAGATTTTAACTCGCTGGGGCGAATAAAATTTATGTTTCCAAACCGTTTTGCCGTATACTTGCACGACACCCCTTCGAAGCTAACATTTAAACGAAAAAACAGAGCCGTGAGCCATGGTTGTGTAAGAGTAGAAAAGCCGCTCGATTTGGCTTATTATTGCACTTCTACAGCTTCGGATGAAGTTTATCAGGACAGGATACGATATTCAATAGACCGTTCTCCTGTATCGAAGCAAGGAAAAGAGCTATTGAAAAATGGAAAATTACAAAAGCTTCCGGATATTATCAACTTGAAGAGTAAAATTCCCGTATCGATAGACTATTACACAGTATACATGTTGCCAAACGATTCTACTTTATACTTTGCCGACGATGTATACGGATATGATGATATTATATTAAAGAATATGGACAACAAGAACTAAGCAATCAAGCCCTCTTTATAAATTTATAAAAGAGGCTTGCATTTGTTTAATATTTAGGAGCTTTTTTAAACCCTCCGAACATTTTGCGTATTCTTAAACCAATAACACCAAAAAAGGCTTCGCCAAATATCCCTGAGCTCATTTTCGATGTTCCTAATATCCTGTTCACAAAAACAATGGATACTTCTTTAATGTTAAAGCCCAGCACATAAGCTGTGTATTTCATTTCAATCTGGAACGCATATCCTTTAAAATGAATACTATCCAAGTCGATAGTTTCGAGCACTCGACGTTTATAACAAACAAACCCGGCTGTAGTATCGTGCACCTTCATTCCTGTTATAAGCTTTACATACTTTGATGCAAAATACGACATCAGCACGCGTCCCATTGGCCAGTTCACAACATTTACCCCTGTCGAATATCTCGAACCAACTGCCACATCCGCTTCGGTTAGGCAGGCATCATAAAGCCTTACCAAATCTTTAGGATTGTGAGAGAAATCGGCATCCATTTCAAATATATAATCGTAGTCGTGTGTTATAGCCCATCTAAACCCAAGTATATAAGCTGTTCCCAGCCCTAATTTACCTGCGCGTTCTAACAAATGCAACTTTTCGGGAAACTCTTTTTGCAAAGACTTTACAACATCGGCAGTACCATCGGGAGAGCCATCGTCTATTACCAGAATATGAAATTCTTTAGGTAAATCAAATACAGCCCTAATGATGTTTTCGATATTTTCTATCTCGTTGTATGTAGGAATTATAACTATCGAATCGGACATTATTACTATTTTTCTCAAAAATAGCGATTTTAAATGTCCGATTAGCAAATATCCATCAAATTTTAAGAATATTTTATTAGTATCCCGCAGTAAATCTCATATGAGAGAAACGATTATGCTCCAGTTCATCAACTATAGCCACAGCCAAATCCTCGACCGACAGCCTCGAATGCCCCTTTTTATCGAATACTGGTTCATCGTTTGCAACACGGTATACACCTGTTCTTCCGGTTTTTACTGCAGCATTCATTTCAATTGCAGGCGAAAAATACGTCCAGTCTAAAGTTTTATTTTTTCGTATATCGTTCAAGTAGTCGCGGGCGGCAGTTGCTCCGGCTTTAAACTGTTCAGGAAAATCGTCTCCATCAACTATTTGTTGTCCTCCAATGTACAACGAACCGGCACCCCCTATAACAATAAGTCTTTTTACCCTTGCATTTTCGGCAGCTTTTTCGATAGAATGCGCACCCTTCATATAATCGTTATACAAATCGGGGTTTGACCACCCTGCGTTGAATGCACTTATAACAACATCGTTATCTTTCATCACAGCCGATAAAGCCTGAGTATTGTTTACATCTACGCTAACAGTTTTAACATTAGCCGACTGATTTTTTATTTGTTCCGAATTTCGTGCTATAGCTATAACTTCGTAATTTCTCGAAACTAGTTCGTTTAAAATATGTGAACCAACAAAACCTGTAGCCCCAATTAATACAATCTTTTTCATATTAGTTTTTCTTTATAGATAAAAAAGCATTTATTATTAGAACTGATTATCGGGCATTTTGTTCAATAATTGTGTTTTTCACACAGCAGGCAAACTCATACCTGTTATTTTTCGGTACAAATCGAGTGCATACACATCCGTCATTCCCGAAATATAATCGAGCACGGCAAGTATTCGTGTATACAGTTTTTTATCGTTAACCTCGTACTGTTCGGGTACCCTGTTCAATAGTAATTTCGAATACGATTCATCGGGCTTCTGTACAGCATTAATAAGTATATCCAACAAAAACGATATTATCCGATGTCCTGCCAATTCGATATCCAATACATCTTTCGATCGATATATATTATCAATCGAGAACTTTTTACATGCCTTATAAGCTTCGCATGGTATAGACGATATTTTATCAATTAACGAATCCTCAAATTTGCCTGATAATATTTCGTCTTCGTTATCAACAAACACCCTGATGCACTCATTAATCAGTACACCTATAACGCTGGACCGAAGGTATGCTATCTGCTCGTTCACGTCGTCAACAATTTCCATTGTCTTCCTTATCTTCAATTGTCTTTCTTCGGGGAAAAATCCGAGTAAGAGCTCCTTTATTTTTTCGGTCGAAATAATACGTAACTTATGGGCATCCTCTAAATCCATTACCTGATAACAAATATCGTCGGCGGCTTCTACTAAAAAAACCAAGGGATGACGAGCATATTTTAGGGGAGATTCATGTAGTTTCAGCAGTCCTAACTCGTCGGCAATTATTCGGAAACTATCTTCTTCGGACTGAAAAAAGCCAAATTTATTTTTCTTGGTCGATGCCAATGACGAATAAGGATACTTAGCTATCGACGCCAAAGTTGAATAAGTAAGAACGAATCCTCCTTTGCGTCTGCCCGCAAATTGATGCATCAACAGACGGATGGAATTGGCATTACCTTCGAAATTAGTAAAGTCTTCCCAACGCCCGTTCTCGTCTTTTATCGATTTTTCCAGAACAGCACCTTTACCTTCGGAAAAATAAGTAGATATAGCTTTTTCTCCCGAATGCCCGAAAGGCGGATTACCCAAATCGTGAGCAAGGCATGCAGCAGCAACAATAGAGCCCATTTCGTCAAAATCGGCATCCATTCCTACATGTTTTTCTTTTAACATGCGTCCGGCTCCCATACCCAACGACCGACCCACGCACGACACTTCGATGCTATGTGTTAACCTGTTGTGCACAAACACACTTCCGGGTAAAGGAAAAACCTGTGTTTTATTTTGCAGCCGACGAAAAGGCGACGAAAATATTAAACGATCATAGTCGCGCTGATATTCTGTCCTATCCTTATTCCTTTCGTTGCTCATTCCCTCCAGCCCGAAACGTTTCGAAGTCAAGAGAGTTTTCCAATCCATCATATTCTTGTTATTTGTTCTTTTACAAAAGTAACAAATTAAGCCAATTGAATAAAAAAAGTGCATACGATAAACGTATACACTCTCTCATATATAAATTATATCGGTTTACTTTTCTACTAAAGTTACTTCTCCTTTACCATCGGCAGTAAACTCTATATCGTAATATTCGGTCTCTGTTACCATTTTACCGTTTTTCAACTTCGTATCGCTTCCTGCACGGCTTTGGATCGAAAACTCGTGTAGTGCTTTTTCGGGATCTGCATTCGATATAAGTTCATACGTACCTAAACCCGAAAAAGGATAATCTTCGGCAACAACCATCTGTGCTGCTTTATTTACATTGTCTGCTATTTTCGAGAAATCAAGATCCGATAGTTTTACGGCATTCTCTGGTTTGTGTTTTTTATCGAACGACGAAATAAAACGGGTCTGATCCTGTACATTATCCATTGTTGTATAAATAAGTAATCGTTTTAGTTCGCTGCTACCCGGTTCGTAATAATTTACAGTAACAATTTGCATATTAGTCGAAAAAGAATGAGAGTCTCCGGTTGTAAAAGTGATTTTTGAGACAAGTACATCGGCCGGTAAGTTTTCGTCGATCTTCGCTTTCATATTATTTATCGACTCTTGTTTTGTAAAATCGTACCCTGTAATACTTTCGCACGAGCTAAATAAAATAGTTGCTACCACAACTACAAATGATAAAATTCCAGTTAATTTTCTCATGATTCAAAATTGTGTTAATTTGGTTTATAAAACGCAAATATATGTATAATTTTCATCAACAAAAAGTTAATGCTAAAATAATGCCGAATAAACCGGATAAGAGCTCTAGTAAAGATGTACAGATTGTTTCGAGTATTTATCCTTACCTCTGTTAGATGGAAAAAGAGAATACCCAAACAGGATATTCTCTTTTTCTTTATATGTTAAAGACTATTATTTCAATAATTCGTCAAGAGCCGACAAAAGTTTTTGTCCGCGAAGATCTTTCTCTACTATTTTACCATCTTTATCTAATAATATAGTATGAGGAATGCTTCTTACGCCATATACTTTCGACAAGTCGCTATTCCAAGCTTTCAGGTCCGACATTTGTGGCCAAGTGATACTAAGATCTTTAATTGAAGTTTTCCAAGCATCGCCATCCTGATCGAGAGAAATACCTACTATTTCAAAACCTTTAGCTTTATATTTTTTGTAAGCCTCAATAACTACAGGCATTTCTTTTATACATGGTCCACACCATGATGCCCAAAAGTCGATAAGAACAACTTTTCCTTTACCTGCATAGTCTGAAAGTGCAATCTCTTTACCATCAGGAGTCAAACCTTTTACATCGATAAACTGTTTTCCGATAGCCGAATTTTCGAGTATAGTAAGATGCTCTTCTAATTGTTTAACCCGTTCGTCGGCTTTAAGCTCGGGACTGGCAAGCGACAACAGTTCTTTTTGTTGTTTTTCGTCGAACGCATTTGCCGACATCTTGAAGAAAAATTCTCCGATCGGGCTATTCATATTTACTTTGGTATATTCGAATAATATCCCGCTAATTTCTTTTGAAAATCCTTCAAACTCATCCATTAGTTTTTCTTCGGCTTCAGCCGTTAATTCACCTTTCTCCGACAAATCACGATGTTTTTGCCCAATAGCTCTAAGCTTCACATTTATTTCGTCTCTAGCATTAGCAAAACGTTGGAAAGCATCGTTATTTGTTGTTCCTTCTACCATTGTAAGAGAATCGATCAACATTTTTATTGTTCCGGGTTCTAAAACAAATAAGGCTGGAGCACCACCTTCAACCGATACAAAGCGCATTTGAGGTGCATCTCCGGCAATACCTTTAAACGTAAATTTACCATTTTCCACTTTGGCTGTATCAATATTATTGAATCCGCTACCATCTTCCTTTAGTTCCTGAAGGTAAACAGCCTTACCATTAGCCTCTTCTGTCTTAACTGTGCCGTCAAGAGTGTAGGCATTTTTATCCGCACACGAGCTAACAAGTATAGCAATAGCAGAAAGAAATAATCCGATTTTTTTCATCATTTAATAATTAAATTTGTTTATTTATATAGTTACTCTAAAATTTCGTCTAATTTATCTAACAATCTTTTGCCAACTAAGTTCTTGGCTATTATTTTTCCTTTTTCATCTAAAAGAAATACCGAAGGAATACTTGTTACTCCATACAATTGTGCAGCCTCGCTTTTCCAGCCTTTCAAGTCGGATATCTGAGGCCATACCATTCCGTATTGTCCGATCATATTTAACCACGAAGTTTTATTTTCGTCAAGCGAAATTCCTATAATCTCAAAACCTTTGTCTTTATATTTTTCGTATGCCGCAACAAGATTAGGCATTTCTTTGCGACACGGACCACACCACGAAGCCCAAAAATCGACAAGTATGAGTTTCTTTTTCCCGATATATGCCGATATAGATAACTCTTTACCTTCGGGGTTAAGCATTTTTACATCAATATAATCTTCTCCAATGCCGGGTCCCGAACCTCCTAACAGCTTTTTCATCTGCAGCCCCATCTGGCTATTCTTGAATTTGTCATTCGTTTCCGACAACAAATCTAAAATAACCGACGGGTCCATAGAATTCCATACCCCCGACAATATCATTTCTCCCAATTGGTTTTTTATATTCGATTTTATAAACTTATAGTCATTTTCTTGCAGCTTATTAATCAAATTTGCAGCTTGGGGAGATGAAGGAGATGCAATATTCATACTCTTCAAGCTATCGACTATAGCTCTTTGGGCCGATATGTAAGCCTGATATTCGTTATTTTTTGTTGTTCCGCTTACTAAAGGAATATTCTCTTCTAAATTTAAGAATATATCTCCGGCTTCTAACACAACCATCGATACAGGATAAATATTCTTTGTTGAATCGGAGAAAGATATTAAACCCACCTTTATTTCGTTGTCTGCTATCGTTTCCAAGGCAAATTTATTGTTTTCGACAACACAACTGTCAACCGGTAACAAGCCCGACTGTCCCGAATATTTACCTAAATAAACAGTTTTTCCGTTATTTATTCCTTCGGGAAAGGTTCCTTTAATTATTATCTTATTATTTGCATATATTGTAAAGGTTGTCGCAACCAAAAACAAGAACGATAATACAATTTTCATATTCAAATTACAAAGCTTTATTTTTCTTTGATTATTTCAAACTTGTTACTTTCACAAACAAGCGCATTTTACAAAAATACCTTTTTTATTTAGAAGATATGTTTTTTATCTAAGTAAAAAAACTTCATAATTTTGTTTATACCTATTAAGCAACTCTACCAATATAGAATTTCTCCTTCATTTAAATGCATCCAAGTGTATATTTATTATAAAACCTGACAGTTCTGACGGTTTTAGCCTCTTTATTGTTTCCAACAGAAGTGGCATCTTCTCTATTCCTCTAAAGCAATGAATATTCTGACAAAAGCCTCCTGTTTTACGATGACGAATTGTAAATTATTGAAGTTAAAGTTCTCTGCATGGTTGTTTTGACCGTTTCCATTATAAGCAGATACAGAGGGGCTTAACCGCCATAAGCCAAACATTCTTCAATGCAAGGCCAGAAAAGGAATATTCTTTAAATTATTCTTATTTACTGTTATTACTGCGCGTGATCGAAGATCACTTGCATTCCTTTTGCCCTATGCCGCAAAAGGAATCAAAAAGGCATTTTGCGGCTATACCTTCTTGGGGACAGCATTGCAGCCGTAAAGGCTAAATTAAAAATAACTCGCAGCTAAAGCTGCTCAAACAGCTTTTAATTTTTAACGCCTTTGCCGCCTGCATGCCTTGTCCGTCGAAGCTAAGGCCGCTCTCAGACAATGCATCGCAAAAAGGACCGACCTCGCCGTATGTGCGGGGTACCCGCTTAGCGAAGTGAACGCCCGGAACAAAAAGCTGTTTGAGCATAGCCTGACTTAAAAGTCAGCACAATCTTTTGTGCGAGTTATTTTTTGTTCAGTGAACAAGCTAAATGGCGGGTCGCACAGCAGGCGCAGTCTTGATTTTTTGGTTCGTTTTGCATCAAGGCAAAATGAACGAAGGCAAGCATCGGTAAGATGCGCGGCAGTTAAAAGAACGTTTTTTAAGCAATAAAACTACCCTTCGTAATCGTCGGGCATAGGTTGATATACGTAGTTGGGATCGTTAAGGCGGCGGGGCAATTGTTCCATCTCCCATTTGGTTTCTTTGTCTACAACTTCTACAATGATGGGCCGACGGCTTGGCGAGTTCTCTTTTTCTTC